>NZ_JAAOYP010000002.1:0-1512156 GCF_011759515.1 Micromonospora sp. CNZ280 | reverse complement strand
CCGACCACTGACCCGCCGCGCGTCCGCCGGGCACCCCACCCGCGGACGCCCTGCCGGTGACCGAGCCGGCCGCGACGGGCGCTGGAAGCGTCGACGCCTCCCGGGCGCCGGCGCGACGGGTGGGTCAGCGGCCCGGTCCGCGGCGCGCCTTCGGTGGCTTGCCGTGCCGCTCCAGGGCCTGCCGGGACCGGCCACCCGGTGCCGGAAGCGACGCCTTGAGCGGGTCGTGCCCCCAGTTCATCAGCGAGTAGCGCCACCGGGTGTCGCGCACGTCGCCGCTCGGCCGCTGCGCCATGTGCCGCCGCACGTACCCGACGACCTTGCGCATGTGCCGGAAGTCGGTCTCGGAGAGTTCGCCGCGCTTGCGGCGCAGCAGGTCGATGATCCGGCGGCCCGACTCGTGGCCCACCGACTCGCCGCCCTTGGTGCCCTTGCGCCAACCGACGTGCTTCGACTCGTCGGTCTCCAGCCAGGACTTCAGCTCACCGGGCTTCATGTTCACCGCCTCGGTGAACTCCTGGTACGTCTGCTGCGGGTCCTCTCTACGGCTCATGGCGAAGCACCTCCGGTCGGTGGGCGACGTCCCGGCCCGAGTCGTCGTTGCGGATCCGGTACTGCGGGTGCTCCGGGGACGCGTTCACGGCGTGCCCGCGCACGTGCGTCCGGTCGATGAGTTTCTCCCTCACCACTCCGTACGCCCGGCCGCTGTGACTGGCCCAGGAGACGTGGTCGCCCTCGCGGAATTCCCTCTTCTCGGCCATACGCCCTGGCTACCCGGCGCCGGTGGCCGGAAACGGGCGGCTACCGGCGCGCGGGCTTCTCGGCGACGAAGATCGCGGTGCCGGGGAAGAGGCGGCCGCGCAGCGGGCTCCACTGCCCCCAGATCCCCTCGTGTCCCTCCGGCCACTCCGGTTCCACCAGGTCGACCAGGCGGAACCCGGCGCCGACCAGCTCGCGGATCCGGTCGCCGAGGGTGCGGTGCTGCTCGACGTAGGTGGCCGTGCCGGTCTCGTCCTGCTCCACGTACGGCGAGCGGTCGAAGTACGAGTGCACGGCGGTCAGCCCGCCCTCGCCCGGATCGTCGAGGAAGATCCACCGCATCGGGTGGGTGACCGAGAACACCCAGCGGCCGCCCGGGCGCAGCACCCGGAACACCTCGCGCATCACCGCCGCCGAGTCGGCCACGAACGGGATCGCGCCGAAGGCCGTGCAGGCGGTGTCGAACGCCTGGTCGGCGAAGGGCAGGGCCAGCGCGTCGGCCTGCACCAGCGGCACCCGTACGCCGGTGCGGGCGGCGGCGCGCGGCGTGCCGCAACATGCCGGCGGAGAGGTCCAGGGCGACCGGCCGGGCGCCCCGGGTGGCCAGCCAGCGGGCCGCGGCGGCCGCCCCGCAGCCCAGCTCCAGCACCCGCCGGCCGGGCAGCTCGCCGAGCAGCTCGACGTCGGCCTCGCGCACCCCCTCCGGGCACCAGACGAAGTCGACGTCGCCGAGGAAGGCACCGTGCTCGGCCTGGTAGTCGTCGGCGTCCGTGTCCCACCAGCGGCGGTTGGCCCGGCGGGCCTCGGCGTCGCCGACCCGGCGGCGGGTCACCCGGCTGTCGTCATCCACCCGCTCACGCTAGGCCCCGGCGGCAGCGCCCCGGCGCCCGGGCTCGTACCACCGACGCCCGCCGAGCACTGACCGCGACCGGGCCGCCGGACGGGTCGCGCGACCCGGCGGCCGGGGGGGCCGGAGGGTCGGGTCGGCCGGTCGGGGAGGATGAGGGGCAGGCTCCGGGCGGACGAGCCCCGATCGACCCGGAGGCCGATGGGGCTGCTGTGACGGACGAGACAGTCGTGGTGCTTTCCGGGCGATTTCTCGGCTTTCGCAGGTCACCAGGCGGCGAGGAGACGGGAGGGCTTGCACGCTGTGGTAATGCGCACGGTAGGCTAGACGATGCGCTCGCGGATCGTGTGCCTCGGCAGGGAGCAGGTGCGCGGTCTCCGAAACCACATCAGGATCTCACTTGGCGATCGTTCGGTGTGCCCGGCGACGGATCCGCTGGCGCGAACAGGTCACCGCGACCGCAAGCCTGCGATGACACACCATCCGACCGAGCAACCGCCCACATGACGAGCAGCATCGAGGCCCCCTCGAGCGCCACCAAGGTCACCGTCGACGACCTCGGCTCCGAGGAAGCTTTCCTCGCCGCGATCGACGAGACCATCAAGTACTTCAACGACGGCGACATTGTCGAAGGCACCGTCGTCAAGGTCGATCGGGACGAGGTCCTGCTCGACATCGGCTACAAGACCGAGGGCGTCATCCCCTCTCGGGAGCTGTCGATCAAGCACGACGTGGACCCGGCCGAGGTGGTTTCGGTCGGCGACCCAATCGAGGGCCCTTGTCCTCCAGAAGGAGGACAAGGAGGGGGCGTCTGATCCTCTCGAAGAAGCGCGCGCAGTACGAGCGGGCGTGGGGGCACCATCGAGAAGATCAAGGACGAGGGACGGTGTCGTCCGCGGCTCGGTCATCGAGGTGGTCAAGGGTGGCCTCATCCTCGACATCGGCCTGCGCGGCTTCCTGCCCGCCTCCCTGGTCGAGATGCGGCGCGTGCGCGACCTGCAGCCGTACGTCGGCCGCGAGCTCGAGGCCAAGATCATCGAGCTGGACAAGAACCGCAACAACGTGGTCCTGTCCCGCCGGGCGTGGCTGGAGCAGACGCAGTCCGAGGTGCGCACCGAGTTCCTCAACAAGCTGCAGAAGGGCCAGGTCCGCAAGGGCGTCGTGTCCTCGATCGTCAACTTCGGCGCGTTCGTCGACCTCGGCGGCGTGGACGGTCTGGTGCACGTCTCCGAGCTCTCCTGGAAGCACATCGACCACCCGTCCGAGGTCGTCGAGGTGGGCCAGGAGGTCGAGGTCGAGGTCCTGGACGTCGACCTGGACCGCGAGCGGGTCTCGCTGTCGCTGAAGGCGACCCAGGAGGACCCGTGGCGGCAGTTCGCCCGCACCCACGCGATCCAGCAGATCGTGCCGGGTAAGGTCACCAAGCTGGTGCCGTTCGGCGCCTTCGTCCGGGTGGACGACGGCATCGAGGGCCTGGTCCACATCTCCGAGCTGGCCGAGCGTCACGTGGAGATCCCGGAGCAGGTCGTCCAGGTCGGCTCCGAGGTCATGGTCAAGGTCATCGACATCGACCTGGAGCGCCGCCGGATCTCGCTGTCGCTCAAGCAGGCCAACGAGGGCTTCGTCGAGGGCGAGGAGCACTTCGACCCGACCCTCTACGGCATGGCCGCTACCTACGACGCCGAGGGCAACTACATCTACCCGGAGGGCTTCGACCCGGAGACCGGCGAGTGGCTCGAGGGGTACGAGAAGCAGCGCGAGACCTGGGAGCAGCAGTACGCCGAGGCGCGTCAGCGCTGGGAGGCCCACACCAAGCAGGTGCAGACCTCCCGGGCCGCCGACGCCGAGGCCGCTGCCAACCCGGCCCCGGCGGTCAGCGGTGGCGGCGCCACCTCGACCACCCCGGCCCCGAGCCGGCAGGCCGAGGAGCCGGCCGGCACCCTGGCCACCGACGAGGCGCTCGCCGCGCTGCGGGAGAAGCTCGCCGGCGGTAAGTGACCCGCTGAACGACGACGGGCCCCGTCCCCGCGATCCGTGAGATCGCCGGGGGCGGGGCCCTCGCCGTTCCCGCCCGGCTCGCCGGTCGCGGGCACGTCGGGTCGGCCTGTCGCTCGACGCCCTGGGTGATCGTGCTCGATCCCGGACGCAGTGGCATCCGGGACACTCCGAAGCCACTGCATCCAGGATGGTGCGCGACCCTGCGGGAGCCCCCAGGAGGCACGCCGCCCGGCCCTGAGCGTCGGCGTGGCCCGGCCCGGCCCCGGGCGGGCAGCTACCCGGACTTGGCGGCCTGATCGTGACCAGGTTGACTGGTGCCGTGCTGAGGGTGGGACTGACCGGAGGAATCGGCTCCGGCAAGAGCGCGGTGTCGGCCCGGCTGGCCGAGCGTGGCGCGGTGGTCATCGACTCCGACCGGATCGCCCGGGAGGTGGTCGCACCGGGCACCGAAGGGCTGGCCGAGATCGTCGCCGCGTTCTCCGAGCGGGTGCTCGGCGCCGACGGAGCGCTGGACCGGGCGGCCCTCGGGGCGGTGGTCTTCGCCGACGAGGCGGCCCGCCGCCGGCTGGAGGCGATCACCCACCCCCGGGTCCGGGCCCGGACCGTCGAACTGGCCGCCGCGGCGGGACCCGACGCGATCGTGGTCAACGACGTACCGCTGCTGGTCGAGGTGGGGCTCGCACCCACGTACCACCTGGTGGTCGTGGTGGAGACGGCGGTGGCGCTGCGGTTGGAGCGACTGGCCCGCGACCGGGGGATGGAGCGGGCGGAGGCGGAGCGGCGGATCGCCGCGCAGGCCGACGACGACCGCCGCCGGGCGGCGGCGGACGTGCTGCTGAGCAACGACGGCAGCCTGGCCGACCTGCACGCGGCGGTCGACGCGCTCTGGTACGACCGGCTGCTGCCGTTCGCGGCCAACCTGCGGGACCGGCGGGTGGTCCGGCCGGCGCGGGTCGAGCTGACCGAGGCCGATCCCACCTGGCCGCGGCAGTACGCCCGGCTGGCCGCCCGGATCCGGCACGCGCTCTCGCCCGCCGAGCCGCGGATCGACCACATCGGGTCCACGGCGGTGCCCGGACTCGCCGCCAAGGACGTGATCGACATCCAGCTCACCGTGCCGACCCTCGCCGACGCGGACGGCGCGTTCGCCGAGCGGCTGGCCGAGGCCGGCTTTCCGCGGCTGCCCGGCGAGTGGTGGGACAATCCGCGCCCGACCGGCAGCGGCCGGTGGCCCAAGCGGCTGCACGGCAGCGCCGATCCGGCCCGCCCGGTCTACCTGCACATCCGCGAGGTGGACTCGCCGGGCTGGCGGTACGCCCTGCTGATGCGTGATCACCTGCGTGCCGACCCCGACCAGCGGGCGGCGTACCTGCAGCTCAAGCGGGACCTGGCCACCGCCGCCCCGGACAGCGCCACCTACAGCACCGCCAAGGACCCCTGGTTCGACGAGGAGCACCTGCGGGCCGAGGCATGGGCCGCGCAGACCGGGTGGCGCCCCTGACGAGGGGCGCCGTCCCGGCCGGAGACCACCGCGCGTGCTTCAGCCGTCGGCCGTGCTCAGCCGTCGGCCGGGCGGGCACGGCCCGGTGCGGGAGCGGTCCACCGGGGCACCGAGCCGGGCGTCAGGTCGAGCTGGGCCCAGGCGCCCGGCCGGGTCCGCAGCTCCAGCCGGCGCAGCAGCCCGGACCGGTCGACCCAGTAGCGCAGCAGTGCCCGCGAGGTGCGCAGCTCGACGACGTCCACGGTCCGGCCGTCCAGGCTGTCGCCCCGGACCCGTACCGCGTCGCCGCGCTGACCGGCCGAGCCGCCGGCCCGCAGCGCCGCGCCGACCAACAGGTCGAGGTCGTCGGCCCGGGCCGGGCCGGCCCGCCAACCGTCACCCGGCCGGGGCAGCGGCGGCCGGCCGGGTGCCTCGGCGGGGCCGGGCACCGCGGTGGCCGGCAGGTCCGCCCGGGTGGTGCCGTCGGGACCGTGGTGCAGCAACGTACGGCGGTTCGGCCGGCCGAGGTCGGCGACCGTCAGGTACGCGGTGCGCCGGGTCCAGCTCAACCAGCCGGCGCCGCGCAGGTTCGTCTCGGTGCCCACCGGCGCGGTCAGGGTGACGGTGGCGCCACCGCGGGCGCGCAGCCGGCCCGGCAGGCGGTCCAGCCGGTCCTGCTCGGCGGCGGTGAGGGCCCGGGGCAGACCGGGCCGCCCGCCCAACGCGTCGACCGGGCGCAGGGTGGGCCGGTTGGTGCGGTTCAGTTGCACCGTCACCGGGCCCACCTCGGTCAGCCGGGTCTCCAGCCGGTGCAACCGGGCGGACCGGTCGAGCCAGTAGCGCGGGTGCTCGGCGGTGGTCAGGCCGCTCGGCGGCGGGGCCTGGAGGATGTCCACCGGCTCGGCTCCGACGGTGTCCCGTCCCAGCCAGCGGGCGGCGTCGGGGCCGCGCCGGCCGGTTCGGGCCGGTCGGCGGCGAGGCGGAAGAGCAGGTCGAGCAGCCGGGCGAGGCCGTGTCCGGCGGGCAGGTCGTGCAGCCGCCAGCGGTCCGCCGGGGGCACCAGCGGCGGCGGGGCGGGCGTCGGCACGGCGGTGGGGTCGGGCCGCAGCAGCACCACCGTCGGCGTGGCCTGGAGCAGGCCCCGCTCCGCGCCGGCGCCCGGCCCGCCCACGTCCAGGTAGACCAGCGGCCGGGACCAGTCCACCCAGCCGATCAGTTCGGTGCGGGCCGCGCCGTCGCCGGTGGTCACGTGCAGGCCGGACCGCAGGTCCCGGTAGTTGGTGACCCGCATGGCGGCGAGCCGCTCGTGTTCCGTCGCGGTCAGCGTCCGGGGCTGTTCCGGCGGGTCGGGCGCCCAGCTCAGCAGCCCGGCGACCAGTGCGGCGGCGGAGACCGTGGCGACCACGGCGAGCGCCAGGAGGGTGGTCCGGCGGCGCCGGGCGAGCCCTCGGCGCAGGCCGCCCGGGCCGCGCCGGACCAGGTCCGGCCCGCCGTCCAGCACCCGGCGGATCGCCTCCTGGTCCCGGGTCAGGATCCGGCGGGCGGCGCCCGGCGTCACGGCCGCGGTGGGTTCGACCGAATGGCGGCGGCGGGCCCTGCGTCCGGTCACGGCCGTGGCGGGCTCGGTGGGGGCGGGGTCGTGCGGTTGGGTCGCGTCCGAGGTCACGGCCCCGGTGGCGGTGGTTGCCGAATGGCGGCGGCGGGCCACGGCACGGCGCAGGAGCCCGGTCCACCGGCTGGCCGGTGCGGCGTTCGCGGGGCGTTGACCGGGAGGCGGATGCTGGTGGCTGTCGTCGGGCCTGCCGTCGGCGTCGCGGCTGCGCGCCGGTCGTGAGGTCTCCACAGGTAGTTGAACGGGTCGGAGCGGGCCGGGGTGACGAGCATGGCGGGGCCGACATCCGGGTTCGGGCTGTGCCGCCGATCAGGGGCCGGGAGGTGGGGCAGGGGCGCTCGCGGCGGCCGGTCTGCGCGTCACGCGCGACCACACGGGTGCGCACGCCGGACGGACCGGGTGCTGCGACCCCGGTGCCGGGGGCGGGCCCGGCCGTTGACGGCCTGGCCACCGGCCCGGTCGGCCGCCGCGAGCGGCCTACACGGAGAGCGTAGCCGGGTGAGATGGGCCACACAATGGGAATATCGAAGCCGATCAGGGACCGACCGTAGTCGCCGCGGAGTGTCGGACCCCCGGCGTACCGTTGGGGTCATGGCGCTCGACATTCCCCGTCTCGACGGCCGGTTCCAGGTCGTCAGCGAGTTCCAGCCCGCCGGCGACCAGCCGGCCGCGATCGACGATCTGGAGCGTCGGGTCCGCGGCGGCGACCGCGCCACGGTGCTGCTCGGCGCGACCGGCACCGGCAAGAGCGCCACCACCGCGTGGCTGATCGAGCGGTTGCAGCGGCCGACGCTGGTGCTCGCGCCGAACAAGACGCTCTGCGCGCAGCTGGCCAAGGAGTTCAGCGAGCTGCTGCCGCACAACGCGGTCGAATACTTCGTCTCGTACTACGACTACTACCAGCCCGAGGCGTACATCCCGCAGACCGACACCTACATCGAGAAGGACTCCTCGATCAACGAGGAGGTCGAGCGGCTGCGGCACTCGGCGACCATGTCGCTGCTCACCCGGCGCGACGTGATCGTGGTGGCCACCGTCTCGGCGATCTACGGCCTGGGCACCCCGGAGGAGTACCTCGACCGGGCCGTGCGGGTCGCCGTCGGCCAGGAGCTCGACCGCGACCAGCTGCTGCGCCGCCTGGTCGACATCCAGTACACCCGCAACGACATGGCCTTCAACCGCGGCACCTTCCGGGTCCGCGGCGACACCCTGGAGATCATCCCGGCGTACGAGGAGCTCGCCGTCCGGATCGAGCTGTTCGGCGACGAGGTGGAGAAGCTCTACTACCTCAACCCGCTCACCGGCGACGTGGTCCGCGAGGTCGATCACCTGCTGATCTTCCCCGCCACGCACTACGCGGCCGGGCCGGAGCGGATGGAGCGGGCGATCCGCGACATCGAGACCGAGCTGGGTGAACGGCTGGCCGAGCTGGAGCGGCAGGGCAAGCTGCTGGAGGCGCAGCGGCTGCGGATGCGCACCACGTACGACATCGAGATGATGCGGCAGGTCGGCTTCTGCTCCGGCATCGAGAACTACTCGATGCACATCGACGGCCGGCTGCCCGGCAGCCCGCCGCACTGCCTGCTCGACTACTTCCCCGACGACTTCCTCACAGTGGTCGACGAGTCGCACGTGACCATCCCGCAGATCGGCGGCATGTACGAGGGCGACGCGTCCCGCAAGCGGATGCTCATCGACCACGGCTTCCGGCTGCCCAGCGCGGCCGACAACCGCCCGCTGCGCTTCGACGAGTTCCTGGAGCGGGTCGGCCAGATGGTCTTCCTCTCCGCCACCCCGGGCCCGTGGGAGCTGGAGCAGTCCCAGGGCGAGTTCGTGGAGCAGGTGATCCGCCCGACCGGCCTGATCGACCCGGAGGTCATCGTCAAGCCGACCAAGGGGCAGATCGACGACCTCATGCACGAGATCAAGCTGCGTACCGAGCGGGACGAGCGGGTGCTGGTCACCACGCTCACCAAGAAGATGGCCGAGGATCTCTCCGACTACCTGCTCGAGAACGGCATCCGGGTGCGCTACCTGCACTCCGAGGTGGACACCCTGCGCCGGGTCGAGCTGCTGCGCGAGTTGCGCAAGGGCGACTACGACGTGCTGGCGGCATCAACCTGCTCCGGAGGGCCTCGACCTCCCGAGGTGTCGCTGGTGCGATCCTGGACGCCGACAAGGAGGGCTTCCTGCGCAGCGGCCGGTCGCTGATCCAGACCATCGGCCGGGCGGCCCGGAACGTCTCCGGCCAGGTGCACATGTACGCCGACAAGATCACCCCGTCGATGGCGGACGCGATCGAGGAGACCAACCGCCGGCGGGCCAAGCAGATCGCGCACAACGAGGCGCACGGGATCAGCCCGGAGCCGCTGCGCAAGAAGATCCACGACATCCTCGACGACATCTACCGCGAGGCGGAGGACACCGAGCAGAACACCCGCGTCGGCGGCGCGGTGCGGCAGCTCTCCCGGGGCAAGGCCCCGGTCAAGGAAACCCGCAGCCGGGGCCGGGCCGGCGCCACCGCGCCCGCTCGCGAGGGCATGGCCCGGGCCGAGCTGGCCCAGCTCATCCAGGAGTTGAACGACCAGATGCTGGCCGCCGCCCGGGAGCTGCAGTTCGAACTGGCCGCCCGGATCCGTGACGAGGTGGCCGACCTGAAGAAGGAACTGCGGGGGATGGACGCCGCCGGCGTGAAGTGACACCGGCGGTCGACGGGACGGACGGTCGGTCGGGGATGAGCGCGGTCGAGGCAGCGGTCGACGAGGTCGTCCTCGGGGCGCCCGCCACCCGGCTGCGGCCCTTCGTCGACCGCTACATCGGCTATCGGGAGCGGGCGGCGCTGCCGCTGGTCCGCCGCGAGGTGGCCGGGGCCTTCGTGGTGGTGATCCTCGGCTGGGGCGCCCCCCCTCGACGTGGTCGACCCGCGGGACTGCCGCCCGGGGCGCACACCGGGTGGACTCCTTCGTCGCCGGCATGTTCGACGGCCCCTGCACCACCCGCCTGGTCGCGTCGGCGAGGGGGTGCAGCTGCTGCTGGCCCCGCTGGCCGCCCGCCGATCCTCGGCCTGCCGCTGGTCGAGCTGACCACCGGGCGGTGGGGGTGGCGGCGCTGCCGGGCGGCTGGCTCGACCGGCTCCGGTCCGGCTGGCCACCGCCGCCGACTGGTCGGCCCGGTTCGCGCTGCTCGACGCCGCGTTGACGGCCCGGCTGGCGGACACCGAGCCGGTCGAGCGCGGCTGGCGTGGGCGTGGCGGCGGCTCGCCGAAACCGGTGGCCAGGTCGCCGTCGGCGCCCTCGCCGGCGAGCTGGGTTGGAGCCGCCTGCATCTGGCCGCCCGTTCCGCGACGAGGTCGGGCTTGACGCCGAATACCACCGCCCGTTGCTCCGCTTCCAGCGGGCGTACGCGACCCTGACGCCGGGCCGGCCCTCGCCGTCGACCCGGCGCCGCCCACCGCGGGCGGCGGAAGCGGCGCGACCGGCCGGCGCGGCTCAGGCGACCCGGGCGGCGCGACCGCCAGAGCGGCCCAGGGGGTCCGGCCGGACAGCGCGGCCCGGCGGGTCCGGGCGGTCCGGCGGCCCGCTGGCGGCGTTGGGCCTCAGATCGCCGCCCGGTGCGGCTACTACGACCAGTCCCACCTGATCCGCGACTTCCGGGAGTTCGCCGGCGAAACCCCGACCGCGCTCGGGTCACATTCGTCCATCCGGGGTGACCGGGCCGGCGGCAGACTCGGGCATGCGAACCATCTATCCGATCTTCCGCTAACCCGGACGCCCGAGCGGCCATCGACTGGCTCTGCACCGCCTTCGGCTTCACCGTGCACGCCCGGCACGACGCGCCCGACGGTTCGGTGGCGCACGCCGAACTCAGCCTGGACAGACCGGCATGATCATGGTGGGCGAGCTGCCCCACCCGCGACCCCGGCCGGGCGACGAGGACTGGACGGTCCTACGTTGCGGTCGACGACGTCGACGCACACTGCGCCCATGCCCGTCGGCCGGCGCCGAGATCGTCCGGGAGCCGTTCGACACCGACTACGGCTCCCGCGACTACGCCGCCCGTGACCTGGCCGGCAACCGTCTGGTCCTTCGGCACGTACCGGCCCTGACCCGGTGGCGGCCGGCCGCCACAGCGATGTGCGGCGTGGCGGGCCGCGAGATCGGTTACGCGCGAGCGACGATTGCGGTGAGCGAGCGGTGTATTGGCGCTGGGTGATCGTCCTGCGTACTCTCCCTCGGTGGGGAGGCGGGGATGCCGTTGCCAACGAGTCCGGTCATTCGACGTGCGCGGCTCGAGCCGAGTTGCGCCAACTGCGCCGCGGGAGGCGCTCACTCTGGAACAGGTCTGCGACCGGCTGGGGCTGGGCCTCGACCTCCAAGCTGTCCCGCATCGAGCTGGGGCAGAGCCGGCCGGACCTCGCCGACGTGCTCGACCTGCTGGACGTCTACCAGGTGCCGGCGCCGCAGCGGGACGCGCTGATCGTCATCGCCCGGGACGCGGCCACCAGCCGGGGCTGGTGGAAGGCGCTCGGCGAGATGAGCGAGCGGCAGCGCACGTACGCGGAGCTGGAGGCGGGCGCAGCGAGCATCGTGGACTACCAACCCGCGGTGGTGCCCGGGCTGTTGCAGACCCCGGCGTACGCGCGGTTGCGCATCGCCGCCGGCCGGTTGCTGGACAGCGGCCTGGACGTCGAGGCCGATGTACGGGCCCGGGTCGCCCGGCACGACGTGCTCCGCCGGCCCGAACCACCCGGTACACAGCGCTGCTCGCCGAGGCCGCCTGTGACCCCGCCGACGCCCGCCGGAGGTGTGGCGGGAGCAGCTGCGGCACCTGTGGACCTGGCCGAGCTGCCGAACGTGACGGTCCGGTTGCTGCCCCGGGGGGTCGCCGCGCGGGGCGTGCAGCCGCTCACCCCGTACTCGTGCTACTCGTTCCCGGACCCGGCCGATCCGCGCACCGTGATGCTGGAGGCGCTGACCACCGACGTGCGCCTGGTGACGCCGCCGGACGTCGACCGGTACGAGCGGATCACCGGGTGGCTGCTCGGCGTGGCCCTGCCGGCGGAGGAGAGCGCCGCGGGAGCTGGCCCGCCGCGCCGCCGGCTGAGCGGGCGGTCAGCGGGCAGAGGTCGGGCCGCTGGTCACGCGTGGCGGCGGAAGCCGCCCTCGGAGTCGATCACCTGGCCGGTGATCCATTCGGCATCCGGTGAGCAGAGGAACCGCAACCAGCCGGCGGCGTCCCGCGGGGTGCCCCAGCGCCCGCCGGGGAAGAGCCGCGCCACCGCCTCGTGGACCTCCGGCGGGGCGTAGCCGTTGTCGGTGGGCCCGGGATTGACGCAGTTGACAGTGATGCCGGCGGGCATCAGCAGCGGGGCGAGCTGAACGGTCAGGTTCTCCACCGCCGCCTTGCTGGCCGCGTACGCCAGCTCGCCGGGCATCGGGCCGAGGCGCTGCCCGCTGGAGAAGAGCACCAGCCGGCCGCCCGACCCGGCGCTGAACGCCGCCGCGAACGCCTCGGCCAGCAGCAGCGTGGCCCGAACGTTGACCAGCAGGTGCCGGTCGATCTCGGTGGCGTCCAGCGCTCCGAGCGGGGTGTGCGTGGAGTACGCGTGCACCGCCACCACCGCGTCGAGCCGGCCGTGCCGGCGTACCGCCTCGCCGACCAGCGCGGCCGGCACCGCCGGGTCGAGCAGGTCCGCCCGCTGGTAGGCCGCCACGTCACCCAACTCGCCCAGCAGGGCCGGCACGCCGTCGGGGTCGCCACCGTAGGGCTGCGCCTCGTCGAACTCCGGCAGGCCGGTGAGCAGCAGCCGCCAACCGTCCGTGGCGAGTGTGCGGGCGACCGCCGCGCCGATGCCGATCCGCCGGCTCACGCCGGTCACCAGAGCCACCCGCTGCGTCATGGCCGCCAGTCAACCGGCACCGGTGGTCGAAGATCAACCGATATCGCCGCGCGAGTCACCGGGCCCGGCGCCCCCGAGCCCGTCGGGACCGGCGACCCGCGCGTGCAGGCGGACGATAGGACAGGGGTACGACAGCCTCAGGCCGGCACGTCCACGAAGTGCTCGACCAGCGGCGGGTTGGCGAAGTACGGGCCGATCAGCTCCCGCCACCGGGCGAACCGGTCACTGCCCCGGAAGTTCTCGTTGTGCGCCTCGACGGAGTCCCCTCGACCAGCAGCACGAACCGGGACGGGGCGACTCGACGCCCCGGGTCATCCGCACCGACCGGCAGCCGGGGGTGCCGGCGAGCACCGGGTGCCCCTTGGCGTACGCGGCGGCGAACTCGTCCTCGTGTCCCGGTAGTACGTCGATGAGCGCGACCTCAAGCACCATGCCGGGAAGCCTTCACGGTGCCGGGGCGGGACAGCGTCGCGGGGGTCCGTTTTCCGGGGTGTCGGGCGCGCCCAGGGCGGGCGCGCGGAAGGTGGAGCGGCATGATCGACCGGCTCGCCGGCACGGCGTTCAGCGTGGCGGGCACCGGCACCACCCGGGCCGGTCTGCTGGGTTTCGCCACTGGCGCGCTCACCGTCCGACTGGGTCGCTGGCCGACCCGCTGGTCGCACCGCCTCTCCCAGAGCACCTAGCCTCCTAGGATGCCTTTCGGGTTGTGCGCTCCGACGCCCGGCCGCAGGCCGACGCCCCGTCCGGTGGCTGACGGATCTCACCGGGCGCCGGCGACAAACGACATCAGCCACGGCCGCAGCGGCAGGCGCGCCTCAGACCCCGGGCCGATCGCCGTGGTCGTCGCGGCGCTACGACCGGATCCGCGGCGATTCGTAGGGTTGGCGGGCCGGGGGTGGGGGAGGACACCGAGCGCCCAGGGTGCGGTCACTGGTCGCAGTGGTGAAGAATGGTGCGTGAGGAGGGGAGTATTCCCCCGCGACGGAGTCGTCAGCACGGTCGAGCGCCGGCCCCCCGGTGGCGCGACCCGGCCCCGTCGGTCACCGCCCCGCTCCCGGGACGGTGACGGAAGAGACCTCCGACAGTCACCAGAGTCAGCGTCACCGGCACGCCGCGCCCCTGTGGGGCGTACGGTGTGCCGGACGTTGCGTGTCTGCCGGAGGAATGAACGTTGGACGTGTCCGGACTGGTGTGGGCGGGAACCCTCGTCGCACTGACCGCGATCCTGCTCGTCGACCTGCTGATCATCGGCCGGCGGCCGCACGAGCCGAGCGTGCGCGAGTCCAGCCTGTGGGTGGGCTTCTACGTCGCCCTGGCCCTGGTCTTCGGCGCCGGGGTGTGGCTCGCCTCCGGCCCGAGCGCGGCCGGCCAGTTCTACACCGGCTGGCTCACCGAGTACAGCCTCTCGGTGGACAACCTCTTCGTCTTCGTGATCATCATGGCCCGCTTCGCGGTGCCCCGGCAGTACCAGCAGAAGGTGCTGCTCATCGGCATCGTCCTGGCGCTGGTCATGCGCGGTGGGTTCATCGCCGCCGGCGCGGCGCTGATCTCCCAGTTCTCCTGGGTCTTCTACATCTTCGGCGCGTTCCTCATCTACACCGCTGTCAAACCTGGCCCGCCAGGGTGAGCCGGACGAGGACGAGTTCACCGAGAACGTGCTGATCCGCTGGAGCCGCAAGGCGTTGCCGATCTCCAGGGAGTACGACGAAGCGAAGCTCACCACCCGCGAGAACGGCCGCCGGTTGTTCACCCCGATGCTGATCGTCATGATCGCAATCGGCACCACCGACCTGATCTTCGCGCTCGACTCGATCCCGGCCATCTTCGGCATCACCCAGGAGCCGTACCTGGTCTTCACCGCCAACGTGTTCGCGCTGATGGGGCTGCGGCAGCTCTACTTCCTGCTGGGTGGCCTGCTGGACCGGCTGATCTACCTCAGCTACGGGCTGGCCGTGGTGCTCGGCTTCATCGGCGTCAAGCTCGTGCTGGAGGCGCTGGCCGACAACAACCTGCCGTTCATCAACAACGGCGAGCACGTGGCCTGGGCCCCGCACATCCCGATCTGGCTCTCCCTCACGGTCATCCTCGGCACCCTGCTGGTGGCGACGATCGCCAGCCTGGTGAAGTCGTCCCGGGACCGGCGGCGGGTGTTGGCCGAGGCGCGCCGCTGACCGCGCGTCGCTGAGGCGCGGTCGAGACGTGGCCGAGGGGCGCTCCCACCCGGGAGCGCCCCTCGGGGCGTACGGGGTGGGTCAGACCCGGTGCGCGCCGACCAGGGTGGCGGTGCGGTCCGCCGGCAACTGCTCCTCCAGCACCCGCCGGCGCAGGTAGCAGGCGTGCAGCATGCGGCGGTCGTCACCGGGACGCGGCGTGGCGGTGACGATGCCGATGTGGTGGATCTTGCGGCCGGGGCGGGCGAAGAAGTAGAGGTCGCCGGGGCGTTCCGCGCCGAGCGGGACCGGGGTGGTCGCCTCGGCCTGGTCGTCGGCGTCGCGGGGCAGCACCACGCCGAACCGCCGCCAGGCCAGGTGCACCAGGCCGGAGCAGTCGATGCCGTACGCCGACACCCCGCCCCAGATGTAGACGACGTCGAGCAGCCGGGCGGCGACGGCGAGCACGTCGCCGGCGGTCGGCGGCGTGGTGGGCACCGGGACCGCGTGCGCGGCCGGCAGCCAGAGCGGGCGGGCGTGCCCGGGGGCGTGCACCGGGCGCCACCCGTCGACGGGCGGCCCGGCCGGCGTCAGCCGGGTGCCGAGGATGACGTCGGGGAGGACCACCTCGCCGCCCGGCGTGGCGCGCAGCGCGGTGACCGTGGCGTCGACCACCAGCGGGTCGGCGTCGGCCGGCGTGTCGGCCGGGGCGAGCTGGTCGGCCGGCAGCCAGCCGGGGTAGCCGCGCGGGTCGAGCTTGGCCGCCGGTTGCTGCACCGCGACCACGTGCGCCCAGCCGTCCGGGCGCAGTTCGGTGACCAGCACCCGCTCGCCGAGCAGCAGCTGGCTCAGCACGCAGTCGCCGACCTGCTGGTCGGTGTTCATGCCGGAGATCCAGGCCGGGATGTCGGTGCGCGCGGCGAGGGCGGGCCGGTCGACGGGGCGTACCGCCTCGGGGGAGGTCCACAGGGTCGCGACCGCGACCCGGACCACGGCCTCGCGGCCCGGTTGCAGCTCCACGGTCCACCCCCACCTCGCGCCGCCTGTCACCGCGACCCTATGAAAGATTCCAACGGTCATCAACTACGGGGTTGCACTTTTGCTTCAGTGACGGTGCTGATTCCGAGACCCGGCGCGTCCGGCAGCACCACGGTGGCGCCGTCGTACCGGATCCCGTCGCGCACCGGTGACCAGGCCAGCCACCAGGCGGCGTCCAGGTCGGAGACGGCGGTGGTGCGGTAGGCGGCGACCAGGCTCGCCGCGGCCCCGATGCCGACCTGGCTCTCCATCATGGACCCGACGATCGTGCCGAGGTCGTGCGCGGCGGCCAGGTCGAGCAGGGTCCGGGCCGGGTGCAGGCCGCCGCACTTGGCGAGCTTGACGTTGACCATGTCGGCCGCCCGGCGGCGGATCACCTCGACCAGGTCGCGGACGCCGAAGACCGCCTCGTCGGCGAGGATCGGCACCTGCACCCGGTCGCTGACCCAGGCCAGCCCGTCCAGGTCCCACCGGGGCACCGGCTGCTCGACCAGTTCCACGTCGAGGCCGGCGTCCTCGATGCCGCGGATCACCCGGACCGCCTCGCGGGGCGTCCAGCCCTGGTTGGCGTCCAGCCGGATGCGCACGCCGTTGCCGACGGCGGCCCGTACCGCCCGGACCCGCTCCAGGTCGCCGGCGGCGTCGGTGCCGACCTTCAGCTTGAGCACCCCGAACCCCTCGGCCCTGCGCTGCCGGGCCGCGGCCGCCAGGTCCACGGCGTCGCCGGCGGCGAGCGTGACGTCCGTGGGCACCCGCAGGGTGGTGCCGCCGAGCAGCCGCACCAGCGGTACGCCGAGCCGCCGGGCGGCCAGGTCGTGCAGGGCCACGTCGACGGCGGCCTTGGCGGCCTCGTTGCCGGCCACCGCCCGTTGCACCTCGGCACAGCGGGCCACCAGGTCGTCCGGGTCGCGGCCGGTGAGCATCGGCCCGAGCAGGTCCCGTACGCAGGCCTCGGCGCCGGCTACCGAGGCGCCGGTGACCTGCCAGACCTGCGGCGCCTCGCCGAACCCGGACCGGCCGTCGCCGTCGACCAGCTCGACGACCAGGGTCTCCACGGTGGTGGTGCGGCGCAGCGCGGTGACGAACGGGGTGTGTAAGGGGGCGCTGAGCCGGTGGGTGCGTACCGCGGCGATGGTCATGTGCGGCACCCTATATCCGGACGGGTGGCGACAGGGGAGGCCGGATGGGCGAGGGTCACCGAGCGGATCGTGCGGGTGCGGCGACGGCGCGCGCCGGCGCCGAGCGGAACGGAGCGGCGGCATGAGGGAACGGGACTGGGCACTGGTGGGCGCGCCGAACGCGCGTGACCTCGGTGGCATGGTCGGCGCGGGCGGTCGGCGGGTGCGGCCCGGGGTGCTGATCCGTACCCCGGCGCTGGGCCGGCTCACCGACGATGACCTGCCGGTGCTGGCCAAGCTCGGCCCGGCCTGCGTTATCGACCTGCGGGACCACTCTGAGCAGGCGGTCGCCCCGCCGGACCGGCTGCCCGGTGAGCCGCGGGTGCTGCACCTGCCGGTGCACGACGCGGAGCACCCGGTCTTCACGTACGTCTCGGCGGTGCTGCTCGGCCACGACCTGGCCGCGTACGCGGAACTGGCCCGGCAGGGCACGCCGGCGGCGATGGCGGCCATCTACCGCTGGTTCGTCAGCGGGGCGGTGGCCCGGGCCAGGTTCGCCGAGGCGGTGCGGGCGGCGGCTCGGCCGGAGAACCTGCCGTTGCTCTACCACTGCTCGGCCGGGAAGGACCGCACCGGTTGGCTGACGGTGGTGCTGCTGCACGCGCTCGGCGTGGACGAGGCGGTGATCCGGGCCGAGTACCTGGCGAACAACCCGCTGACCGCGAGTCTGCGGGAGGTGATCCTGGAGGCGATGCGGCAGCGGCAGCCGGCGCTGGACGAGGCGGCGGTGCGGCCGGTGCTGGAGGTGCGCCCCGAGTACCTGGACGCGGCGTACGGGGAGGTGCGCCGGGTGCACGGCTCGTTCGGGGCGTACCTGCGTGACGGGCTCGGGCTGACCGACGAGCTCATCGGGTCGCTGCGGGCGCACCTGCTGGAGTGACCGGCGCCGGGTCCGGGATGCCGCGGGTGGCCCAGCCGGTGACGATCAGGGCCTGCCCGGCGGCGTAGGTCGCCATCACCCAGATCGGCGGACCGGGCAGGGTGGCCACCTCGGCCACGCCGGTGGCGATGAGCAGGTCGGAGCCGAGGAAGAGGGCGCCGCCGAGGCCGACCCGCCAGCCGTGTGCCGCGGCGGTGGCGGCCATGGTGGCCAGGGCGACCGCGTAGCCGGCCACCGGCACGGCCAGCCCGGCGTCGGTGAGTCCGCCCCACATCCAGGCCAGCGCGGCGACGGTCAGCACCGCGTAGGCCACGCCGACGGCGACCAGCGGCGGGCGGCGCAGCGCGACCGCCGCGCCGGCGCGGGTGAAGGCCGCGATGTAGCAGAGGTGCGCGGCGAGGAAGAGCGCCATGCCGGTGAGGAAGGCGGCGGTGCCGTCGCCGAGCAGCGCGACGTCGCCGCCGGTGGAGAAGGCCAGCGCGGCGAGGACCAGCCGGGTCGCCGGCACGCCGCGGTCGGCGGCGGCCCGCCAGAGGTACGCGGCCAGCAGCGGCATCAGCAGCGGCTTGCTGAGCAGTACGCCGAGGTCGCTGCCGGTGGCGTTGGCGAGCAGGTTCGCCGCCGTCGCCACGACGAAGGCGGTGAGGATGGTGCGGCTGCTGGGCATCGGCGCTCCTCCGGGGTGGTGGCCAGCAGCGTAGGCGGTGCGGCGGCCGGAGGCCATCGGCCGGTGCGCGGTCGCCCGGTGGCTGTCCGTGCCGGACGGCGGCTGCGGTCTGCCGCACCGGGTCGTCCGCCGTCGGCGGATCCGCCCGGGCGGCGGACCGGCGGCTATCCGTCGCTGCACAGGTCGTGGCGGGCGGCCCAGACGGCGGCGGAGATGTCGGCGATCAGCTGGCAGGCGTCGTCCTCGGCCTCGTCGCCGGTGGGGCCACCGTCGGCGAGGTCGGTGGTGGTGCAGACGACCACCGCGTACGGGGGCGCGTCGGCGGGGAAGACCACGCCCGCGCCGTGGCGCACCCCGCGGACCCAGCCGTTCTTGTGCGCGATGCGGGTGCCCGGGGGCAGCCCGGCGGCGAGGTCCTCGCGGTGTTCCTGGGCGAAGAGCACGTCGAGCATGGCGGCGCAGCCGGCGGGGGAGGCCAGCGGGCCGGGCCGGGTGGCGCCGGTGGCCAGCGCGGCGAGCAGCGCGGCCAGGTCGGCGGCGGTGACCAGGTTGGTGATGCCGGCGTCGCGGGCGGCGAAGTCCTCGATGCCGCGGCCGGTGACGGCGTGCCGGGCCCCGGCCAGCGTCCAGACCTCGGCGACGGCGGGCAGGCCGACGTGGCCGATGACCAGGTTGGTGGCGAGGTTGCTGGAGCGCACGATCATCCGGTGGGCGAGCCAGCGCAGGGTGGCGGTGCCGCCGACCCGCTCCCAGACGGCGTCGTCGTTGTCGTAGTGGCGGGCGCAGGCGAAGCGGGGGGCGCCCGGCAGCGCCGAGTCGAACGAGTTGCGCACCGGGACCGGGGCGTCCAGGTCGAGGGTGCCGGCCTCGGCGGCCCGGTGCAGGGCGGCGAGCACGCCGACCTTCATGGTGCTGGCCGCGTAGTGGGTGGCGTCGGGCAGCCGGGTCCAGGTCGGCGTCGCGGCGAGCCGGCCGGCGTACGCCGAGACGGTGCCGGGCACGCGGTCCAGCCGGGCGTCGAGGTCATCCCAGGTCATGCCGGTGACCGTAGCCGATCATCCGGGCGGTGCCGGCGGCGGACGGCCCGTCACCGCGGTGGAGGCGGCCGGGCGGTCGCCGGGTGGTCGCGCGACCCGCGGTTGCGCCTCAGCGCAGCGCGGCGTCGCCGAGCGGCGTACGTCGGTAGCGGATCTCGTGCCGGTGTCGTTCCCCGGTGACGAACCCGGCGTCGCGTAGCACCGACAGGTGCTCCGAGACCGTGCCGGCGGCCAGCGCGTGGCGGTGGGCCAGCGTCGTCGTGCTGGCCGGCTCGTCGAGGCTGACCAGCAGCGCCGCCCGGGTCCGCCCGATCAGCCGACCCAGCGCCGCGTGCCGGCCGGTGGGCTGGGGCTGCCAGAGCGTGCCGAGCCCACGCGCCGGATAGATCACCGTGGGCTGCCACGGCGGGTCCACGATGACGACGACCTGATCCCACTTGAAGGCGCTGGGCACCAGCACGAGCCCCTCGCCGCGCAGCTCGCGGTGCTCGTCGTCGCCGTACTCGCGGGTCAGCAAGCCGTTGTGCCAGCGCAGTCGGGGATGCAGCTCGGCGAAGAGCCGGTCCAGGCCGCCCTCGGCGAGGCGTCGGGTCTGGAAGCCGACGTCGGCGTCGAGCAGCCCGCGTACGGTCGGCCAGCTCGGTTCGACCAGCACCTCCCAGGCCCGCCGGACGAGGGAGACCAGTCTCCGGAGCACCACGGCCGGGTCGCCCAGCAGCAGCCGGCCGGTCGCCGACTCGGCCGCCCCGGGGGTGTCCGCCAGTGATCGTCGTACCTCGGCGCGTACCCGGGCGTGGTCGGTGGCGGCCACGGCGGCGAGTTCGTCGGCGAACCGGGCGTGCGGGCTGATCGGTGGCGGCGAGAGGAAGTCGGGGGTGTAGCCGCGCCGCGGCTGGAGCAGGGTGATCGGTCGCAGGTCGAGTTCGTCCGTGTCGACGGTGCCGAGCCACCGGCGGTGCGGGCCGGCGCCCTCGCGGGGGGAGAGCAGGCGCACCGCGGACAGCGTTTCGAGGATGGGTGAGATGGCGAAGCGGCAGCGCAGCAGATCGGCTGGGCTGAACCGCAGGGTCACCGCCATCCGCCCCACCCTCCACCGGAAGATTCGGCGGTCGCCGAATCACTGGCGGCGACGGTACCAGCGCTCGCAGAGTGCCTTCCGCCTGGACCGACGAGCACGAGGAGAACGACGATGAACCCGAGCGCCGACTGGGAGCAGCGCAGCGCGGAGCTGTGGGCGGCCTTCAACGCGGCACCGGACGACTGGGACGCGAAGGAGTTCCGCGGGCGGGTCGGGGCCCTCGCCGACGAGTTGGGCCCGGATCATCCGGTGGCCGCGTTCGAGCGGGCCTGCGCCTGGGACTCGACCGGTCACTCGGACAAGGCGGTCCCGCTCTACCGTGCGGCGCTGGAGCGGGGCATCGACGGCATCCGCCGGCGCCGCTCGGTGATCCAGATGGCCAGCTCGCTGCGGAACGTCGGGCAGGCCGAGGAGAGCGTCCGGCTGCTGACCGAGGAGCGCGAGCGCGGCTCCGACGAGCTCGACGACGCGGTCAGCGCGACGCTCGCGCTGGCGTTGACCAGCGTCGGCCGGGAGCGGGAGGCGGTGTCGATCGCGGTCGGGGCGCTCGCCCGGCACCTGCCGCGCTACCAGCGGTCGATGGCCAACTACGCCCGGCTCCTGGTCGAGCCCAGCTGACCGGCCACCGGCTCGGTCCCGCGCCCCGGGCCGGCCGGCCCGGCCGTGGTACTGCCGTCCCGCCGGGGCCGGTCGAGGGGCGCCGACGAGGCCGGGGCCGGTCCGCGAGTGGCGGACCGGCCCCGGCCGGGCGGTGCGGCGGCTGGTCAGCCGGCGTGCTTGCGGCGGGCGGCGGCCCGGGCGCGGGCGGTCTGGTCGAGCACCACCTTGCGGATGCGGACCGCGGCCGGGGTCACCTCGACGCACTCGTCCTCGCGGCAGAACTCGAGGGCCTGCTCCAGCGACAGCTTGCGCGGCGGGATCAGCTTCTCGGTCTCGTCGGCGGTCGACGAGCGCATGTTCGTGAGCTTCTTCTCCTTGGTGATGTTGACGTCCATGTCGTCGGAGCGGGAGTTCTCTCCGACGATCATGCCCTCGTACACCTCGGTGCCCGGCTCGACGAAGAGCTGGCCGCGTTCCTGCAGGTTGGTCATCGCGAAGGCGGTGACCGCGCCGGATCGGTCGGCTACCAGCGAGCCGTTGTTGCGGGTCCGCAGCTCGCCGAACCACGGCTCGTAGGACTCGAAGACGTGGTGCAGGATGCCGGTGCCGCGGGTCTCGGTGAGGAACTCGGTGCGGAAGCCGATCAGCCCGCGGGCGGGCACCAGCCACTCCATCCGGATCCAGCCGGTGCCGTGGTTGACCAGCTGCTCCATCCGGCCCTTGCGGCTGGCCAGCAGCTGCGTGATCGCGCCCAGGTACTCCTCGGGGGCGTCGATGGTCAGCCGCTCGACCGGCTCGCAGGTCTTGCCGTCGATCTCCTTGGTAACCACCTGCGGCTTGCCGACGGTCAGCTCGTAGGACTCCCGGCGCATCTGCTCGACCAGGATGGCCAGCGCCAGCTCGCCGCGGCCCTGCACCTCCCAGGCGTCCGGACGCTCGGTGGGCAGCACCCGCAGCGACACGTTGCCGACGAGCTCCTTGTCGAGGCGGTCCTTGACCATCCGGGCGGTGACCTTGGCGCCCTTGACCCGGC
Organism: Micromonospora sp. CNZ280; assembly: GCF_011759515.1. Lineage (NCBI taxonomy): Bacteria > Bacillati > Actinomycetota > Actinomycetes > Micromonosporales > Micromonosporaceae > Micromonospora > Micromonospora sp. CNZ280. The sequence continues at coordinate 1,489,900 of NZ_JAAOYP010000002.1, read as the reverse complement.
CCACCAGCGGCGAGGTGTTGGTGCCGATGGTCATCGAGATGGCCGGCTCGTCGACGGTGATCAGCGGCAGCGGCTGCGGGTTCTCCGCGTCCGCGAGGGTCTCGCCGATCATGATCTCGGGGATGCCGGCGACGGCGATGATGTCGCCCGGGCCGGCCGAGTCGGCGGGCTTGCGCTCCAGGCCCTCGGTCATCAGCAGTTCGGAGATGCGCACCCGCTGGGTGCTGCCGTCGGTGCGGCACCAGGCCACGGTCTGGCCCTTGCTGATGGTGCCCTGGCGCACCCGGCACAGCGCGAGCCGGCCGAGGAACGGGGAGGCGTCGAGGTTGGTGACGTGCGCCTGCAGCGGCGCGTCCTGCTCGTACGCGGGCGGCGGGATGGTGTCCAGCAGGGTGCGGAACAGCGGTTCGAGGTTGTGGCTGTCGTCGGGCACCGCGCCGTCGGCGGGCTGGGTCAGCGAGGCGATGCCGTCGCGGGCGCAGGCGTAGACGATCGGGAAGTCGATCTGCTCCTCGTCGGCGTCCAGGTCGAGGAAGAGCTCGTAGGTGTCGTCCACGACCTCCTTGATCCGGGCGTCCGGGCGGTCCACCTTGTTGATCACCAGGATGATCGGCAGGCGGGCCTTGAGCGCCTTGCGCAGCACGAACCGGGTCTGCGGCAGCGGGCCCTCGCTGGCGTCGACCAGCAGCACCACGCCGTCGACCATGGTCAGGCCGCGCTCCACCTCGCCGCCGAAGTCGGCGTGGCCGGGGGTGTCGATGATGTTGATGGTGACCGGGTCCGAGCCGTCGGCCGGCAGGTAGCGCACGCCGGTGTTCTTGGCCAGGATGGTGATGCCCTTTTCCCGTTCCAGGTCCATGGAGTCCATCACCCGGTCGGCCATCTCGGCCCGGGCGCTGAACGCGCCGGCCTGCCGCAACATGGCGTCGACCAGGGTCGTCTTGCCGTGGTCGACGTGGGCGATGATGGCGACGTTGCGGAGGTCGGTGCGAAGCTGCATACCCTCCATACTCTCCTGTCTGCGGTTGCCGGGGTCGGGTCGGGGTCATCCCCCAGATGGCCCCCGGTCTGGGGCGAAACTCCTGTCCCAGCCGTTGCGACGGCTGGCATGCTGACCCTCGTGTTCATGGGGGCCGAGTGCACGACCTGCTGACGTCTCTGCAGGGCCTGCCGGCCCTGCTGATCTACCTGGTCGCCGCGCTGATCGTCGCGGCGGAGACCGCCGTGATCTTCGGGCTGCTGGTGCCGGGCGAGGCGACCCTGCTGCTGGTCGGCTTCCTAGCGTACGCGGGGACGTTACGGCTCGCCCCGGCGCTGCTGGTGATGGTGGGCGCCGCCGTGATCGGCGACACACTCGCGTTCCGCGCCGGCCGGCGGTACGGGTCGCGGCTGCGCGCCAGCCGGCTCGGCGCCCGGGTCGGCCCGCACCGGTGGCGGCGGGCGGAGACGATGCTCGGCCGTCTCGGCGGGCGGGGGGTGTTCACCGCCCGCTGGGTGGCCTTCGTCCGCACCCTGGTGCCCCGGCTGGCCGGCGCGGCGGGCATGCCGTACCGGCGGTTCGCGCCGTGGAACGCGGCCGGGGTGGCCAGCTGGGTGGGCGGGTCGGTGCTGGTCGGCTACCTGGCCGGGGAGTCGTACGAGACGGTGTCCCGGCTGCTCGGCCGGGCCACCGGCGCGGTGCTGGTGCTGCTGGCCGCGCTGGTCGCGGTGGTGCTGGCCGGGCGGTGGCTGGGCCGCAACCCGGACCCGGCCCGGGCGCTGCTGTCCCGGGCGGCCGGGCTGCCGCCGGTGCGCTGGCTCGGCGCCCGGTACGGCATCCTGTTCTTCCTGCTCGCCATGCGGATCGGGCCGGCCTGGACGCTGCTGATCAATCTGGCCGCCGGGCTGCTGCTGCTCTTCGTCGCCGGGCTGGCCATCGCCTGGCTGCTCGGGGCGGTGGTGCGGCACAGCGGGCTGGCCGTCGTCGACGGGGCGATAGCCGGCTGGTTCGCCGACCGGCGTACCCCCGGCACGGTCGACGCCACCCTCGCGGTGGTCTCGGTGCTGCGCGGCTCGGCCCTGATCGTGGTGGTGGCGGTACTGGCCGCGGTGCTGGCCTGGCGGCACCGGCCCTGGCAGGCCGACCTGCTCAGCGTGGTCGGCACGGCCGGGGCGTTCATGCCGCTGGTGGTGCTGGCCGTGGTGACCGACCTGACCGGTCCCGGCGGCGGAGCTGTCGTCTTCCCGACGCAGACCGCGGTGGTGACGGCGAGCCTGTGCACCCTCGCCTGGCTGGTGTCCCGGCACGCCCGCTGGCCGGTGGCGGTGGCCGCCTGGACGGCCGCCGCGGCCGGGGTGGTGGGGCTCGGCGGCGCCCGCCTCTACCTGGGGTTCAGCACCGCCAGCGGCACCGCCGGCTCGGTGCTGCTCGGGATCGCCTGGACGACCGTGTTCATGGTGGCCTGGGCCACCCGGGACCGGGCGGTGGGCAGCGCCGGGCAGCCGGCGGAGGTGTCGTCGGGGCCCCGGCGGCCGGTCCGGCCCTGCTAGGGTGCGCCACGACACGGGGGAGGTGTCGAGATGCGTCGACGCATGGACCGGCTCGCCGCGGTGCTGCTGGTCGGGATGCTGCTGGCCGGCACGTCGGCGGGCTGCGCCGGGCAGCGGGCCGGGTCGGGCGACCTGACCGCGCCGGTGGCCGCGCCCACCGCGCTGCCGGGTGACCCGCTCGACGGCGGGCCCGACGGGGAACCGTCGGCGCAGCCGAGCGCGGTCGAGGCGCTGGGCGCGGCGCCGACCCGCGCCGCGTCGCCGAGCGCCGCCCCGAGCCGTACGCCGAGCCGGGCGCCCCGGCCCCGCCCGGTCGCCAAGCCGCCCACCGAGACGAAGGTGCCACCGGCGCCGCCGAAGTCGCCGTCGAGCGGCTGCGAGCCCAGCTATCAGGGCAGCCAGGCGAGCCGGGCCCAGGCGAAGGCGGCGCTGACCGACGCGGCGGCGAAGACCTACTGGCCGACCTCCGCGCCGAGCATCACGATCCCGCTGAACCTGGTCAAGGCCACGGCGTGGCAGGAGAGCGGCTGGCAGTCCAACATCGTCGCGTGTGACGGCGGCATCGGGCTGATGCAGGTGATGCCGGCCACCGCGGACTGGATGAACCAGCGGTTCGGGCAGAGCTACGACGTGCGCGACTACCGCGACAACGCCTACCTCGGGGCCAACTACCTGGCCTGGTTGACCAAGTACATCGGCGACATGTACTTCGAGGCGGACTACCGCCTCGACGCCGGCCTGTGCACCGCCGAGCTGGACTCCTGCCTGCTCAACGCGGTCATCGCGGCCTACAACTACGGCCACGGCGCGGTCGCGGTGGAGGGCCGGCCGCTGGCCGTGCCCAACCCGGGCTACGTGCGCAACGTGCGGGCGCTGATGACCGAGTGCGTCTGCCTCGGCTACTGAGCCCGGCGCGGGGCCGGCACCACGTCGGCCGCCGGGGCGGCGGGGCCGGGAGGACCCGACCCCGCCGCGGTCGAGGGCGACGTCGCCGGCGCGCCGCTCACCGCCGGGCGGCGGCGACCGGCTCGGCGTCCGGCTGCTCCGCCGCGGTCCGCTCGATCCGGCCCGGCCACCAGAACCGGTCGCCGAGCAGGAACGCGAGCGCCGGCACCAGCACCGTACGGACCAGCAGGGTGTCGAGCAGGACGCCGATGCAGACGATGACCCCGATCTGGGTGAGCAGGATCAGCGGCAGTACGCCCAGCACGGCGAAGACCGCGGCGAGCAGCACCCCGGCGCTGGTGATCACCCCGCCGGTGACCCGCAGCGCGGAGCGCATGCCGGCGCGGGTGCCGGCGGGGCGGGCGTCCTCGCGGGCCCGGGTGACCAGGAAGATGTTGTAGTCCACCCCGAGCGCCACCAGGAACACGAAGGCGAGCAGCAGCACCTGACTGTCCAGTGCCGGGAACCCGAGCACGTGGTCGAAGAGCAGCCACGCCGCGCCCAGGCTGGCGAAGAACGACGCGATGACGGTGAGCACCAGCAGCACCGGGGCGAGCAGGCCGCGCAGCAGCGGCACGAGCACGGCGCCGACGAGCAGCAGGATGATCGGCAGGATCAGCCGCAGGTCCTTGCCGTTGGCCCTGTCGGAGTCGTAGGTGGCGGCGACCGAGCCGCCGACCACCGCGCCGGTGAAGGGGTCGGCGCCGTCGACCGCGGGCGGGGCGGAGCCGGGCACCGCGGCGACCGCGTCGCGCAGCGCCTCGATCGTCCGGTCGGAGTCGGCGGTGCCCGGCTCGGCGTCGAGCACCACGTCGACCTGGGCCACCTCGGCGCCCGCCTCGCCGGGGCGTGCGGACGCGACGCCCGGCACGGCCGCGGCGGCCTGGGTGACGGCGGGCACCGCCGCGGGCGTGGTGAGCACGGCGACCGGCTGGGTGGTGCCGGCGGGGAAGGCTCGGGCGAGGGTTTCGGCGCCGGCGACCGCCTCGGGCTTGACCCGGAACTGCTCGGTCTCCGACAGGCCGGTGCGGATGCCGAGCCCGCCGAGGGAGAGCGCGGCGAGCAGCAGCACGGCGAGCGCCGCGACCGGCGCGGGGCGGCGTTCGACGGCGGCACCGAGCCGGCCCCACAGCCGGCCCTCCCGGACCGCGCCGCCGACCCGGGGCACGAACGGCCAGAACAGGCCGCGGCCGAAGATCACCAGCGCGGCGGGGAGGACGAACAGCGCCGAGGCCATGGCCAGGACGACGCCGGTGGCGCAGGCCACCGCGAGGGCGCGGTTGAGCTCCTGCTCGGACAGCAGCAGGGTGAGCACGCCGAGCACGACGGTGAAGCCGCTGGCGAGGATGGGCTCGGCGGTGCGGCGCAGGGCGGCGCGCATCGCCACGAACCGGTTCTCCTCGCGCCGCAGTTCCTCCCGGTAGCGGGCGATGAGCAGCAGCGCGTAGTCGGTGGCGGCGCCGAAGACGAGGACGCTGGCGATGCCGGTGACGGCGCCGCCGGGCAGGTTGATGCCGACCGCCGGGACGATCGTGTCCAGGACGCGCAGGGTGAGCTGCTCGGTGGCGGCGACCACGACGAGCGGCACGATCCAGAGGAACGGGCTGCGGTAGGTGACGAGCAGCAGCAGCGCGACCACGGTGGCGGTGACGGCGAGCAGGGTGGTGTCCGCGCCGTCGAAGACCTTGGTCAGGTCGGTGGTGAAGGCGGGTCCGCCGGTCACCGAGACGGTGAGCGCCTCGGGCGTGTCGCCGAGGGCGGCGCGGAGCTGGTCGACCCGGCCGGCGACCTCCTGCTGCCCGCCGGCGGTCGACAGCGGTACGACGACCAGGGCGACCGTGCCGTCGGGGGAGACCTGCGGCGGGCTGACCCGACCGCTGGCGGCGAACCGACCCAGCTCGCCGGCCTGGCCGGCGAGCGCCGTGCGGTCGGCTTCGGTGAGCGGGGCGCCGTCGGTGCGGCTGGTGACCACGATCGCCGGCTGCACGTCGCGGGAGGGCAGCTGGTCCTGGAGCCGTTCGACCTGGGTCGACTGCCATCGCACGGACAGGCCGGTGGCCGAGACGGGTTCCGGGTTGTCCGGCTGGGGCAGCCCGAAGACGGCCGCGCCGAAGACGAGCGCGGCGACCACGGTGAGCCACGCGGCCAGCCGGCCACGGGCGACGTGGGTGAACAGGGACATGGCGGGCGCCTCCCGGTCTGCGGCCGGCGGGGCGCGTCCGTGGACGCACACACCCATCTCCCGGCTGCCAAGTATCTTGAGGATCGAGATTATCGACCGCTGAGCTATGCTGCAACTCGACGACGACGGGCGGCAGGGAAGGCGGACGTGGCGACGCACGGCATGTACCGGCGGCGGGACACCCGGCGCGAGCGGCTGGTCGCGGAGATCACCGCCGAGCTGCGCCGGTACTCCAGCGACGCGCAGCACATCGGGCACGCCTTCGCCGCGCTGCACGGGCTCAACGCCACCGACCTGCAGGCGCTGATCGCCGTGATGGACGCCGAGCTGGTCGGCCAGCCGATCACCCCCGGGCGCCTCGGCGAGCAGCTCAACCTCTCCTCCGGCTCGGTCACCGCCCTGATCGACCGGCTGGAACGGGCCGGGCACATCCGCCGCGACCGCGACACCGCCGACCGGCGGAAGGTCTTCCTGCACTACGCCGACCGGGGCGCCGAGCTGGCGATGGACTTCTTCCGGCCGCTGGGGCGGCGTACCGACGAGGTGATGTCCGGGTTCAGCGACGACGAACTGGCGGTGGTGCACCGGTTCATGTCGGCGATCAGCGCCTCCATGCGCGAGCACCGCGACACCGTCCGCTCGGCCCGCCCTGCCCCGGCCCGCCGCCCGGGCTGACCGCGGTGCTGGACCGGCTGGCCACCCGGGTCGCCACCGCGCTGCTGCGGCTGCCCGCCGCGCGTACCCGGCGGGTCACCCTCACCCGTGACATTCCGGTGCGGGTCCGCGACGGGGTGGTGCTGCGCACCGACCACTACGCCCCCGACCTGCCCGGCGCGCCGGCCGTGCTGATCCGCACCCCGTACGGGCGGGGCGGGCCGATGCGGCTGCTCGGGCGGCTCGCCGCCGAACGGGGCTTCCACGTCGTGATCCAGTCCTGCCGCGGCACGTACGGCTCGGGCGGGGTGTTCGAGCCGCTGGTGCACGAACGCGACGACGGACTGGACACCCTGGACTGGCTGCGCCGTCAGCGCTGGTGGACCGGGGCGTTCGGCATGTTCGGCGCCAGCTACCAGGGGTTCGTGCAGTGGGCGCTGGCCGCCGACGCGGGCGACGACCTGCGCGCGATGGTCGCCGTGGTGACCGCCTCGGCGACCCGCGACTCCACCTACGCCGGGGACTCGTTCGCGCTGGACACCGTGCTCACCTGGGCCGAGCTGCTGCAGGCGCAGACCGTGCCCTGGCTGGCCCGGCAGTGGGAACTCAAGCGCGGGCAGCCCCGGCTGGTCGCCGCGCTGGCCCACCTGCCGCTGGCCGAGGCGGACCGGATCGCCACCGGGGTGACCGTGCCGTTCTTCCAGGAGTGGCTGCGCCACCACACCCCCGCCGCCGACTACTGGCGTACCCGGGTCTTCGACGACCGGATCGCCCAGGTGCGCGCGCCGGTGGCGATGGTCAGCGGCTGGCACGACATCTTCCTGCCGGCGCAGCTGCGCGACTTCGCGGCCCTGCGCGCGGCCGGCGCCGCGCCCCGGCTGACCGTCGGGCCGTGGACCCACGGCAGCCCGGGGCTGTTCGTGGCGGCCCTGCGCGACGGGCTGGACTGGCTCGACGAGCACCTCGCCGGCCGCCCGGTGGCCCGGACCTCGCCGGTGCGGGTACACCTCGGCGGGGCCGGCGGCGGCTGGCGGGACCTGCCGGACTGGCCACCGCCGGCCACGCCCGTCCGGTGGCACCTGCACCCGGCCGGCGTGCTGGCCACCGAGCCGGCGGTGCCGTCCGCCCCGGACGGGTTCTGGTACGACCCGGCCGACCCCACCCCCTCGCTCGGCGGCCCGCTGCTGGTCGCCCAGCGCGCCGGGCCGGTCGACAACCGCCCGGTGGAGGCCCGACCCGACGTGCTCACCTGGACCAGCGCGCCGCTCACCGAGCCGGTCGAGGTGGCCGGCCCGGTGCACGCCGAGGTGCACGTCCGCAGCGAACTGTCCTATCTCGACGTCTTCGTGCGACTGTGCGACGTGGACCGGCGCGGCCGGTCCTGGAACGTCTGCGACGGGCTGGTCCGAATCGAGCCGGGGCGCTATCCGGCCGACCCCGCCGGCGTCGTACGGGTGCCGGTGGAGTTGTGGCCCACCGCCCACCGGTTCGCGCCCGGGCACCGGTTGCGTGTGCAGGTCTCCGGCGGCGCCCACCCCCGGTACGCGCGTAACCCCGGCACCGGCGAGCCGCTCGGCACCGCCGTCACGTTGCGTGCCGGCCATCGGGAGATCCTGCACGATCCCGACCACCCGTCGGCGATCGTCCTGCCGGTGCTGAATTCTGTTCCGCCACCGGGTCCACGCTGAACAGACCCCGTCTGAACTGGGCGTTTGTCTGTCGACCGAGTTATGGTTGGGCAACGCCCGGCGTTGTGCACCAGTTGGCCGGGCGCGCGTGTGCCGCCCCCTCGCCGCATACCCGGCGTCACTGTCGTGTCCGGCCCTTGACCCGACGAGGGGGACTCATGACGCGCGCACCCACCAACCTGTTGACCGTGCGCAACCTGCTGCTCACCCATCTCAACGTCGATCCCGACCGGGTGCGGAGCCAGGACCTCGAACCGGCCGAGGTCGGCATCGTCGGTGACGCCTCGCACCGCGGCGGCTACCACTGCGGCTCCGACCGGGTGGTCGCCGGCGACTACTCGGTGGTGGAGTCACCCCGGGACCGCAACGGGTTGACCCTGGACGCCGCGGCGCTCGACGTCGGGCAGTTCGAGGTCCGCTCCGGCGGGCGCACCCACGACCTGCGCAGCTTCTCCGTCTGGTGCGTCGGCCAGTGCACCGCCGACGCGCCGGACACCCGGGACATCCGCGAGATCATCTACTCCCCGGACGGCAGGGTCGTCCGGCGGTGGGACCGGCTCAACCGGCGCAGCACCGGCGACGACTCCCACCTGTGGCACACCCACTTCAGCTTCTTCCGCGACGCGATCAAGGCGGGCCGGGACCAGACCCCGCTGTTCCGCCGCTACCTGACCACCATCGGCCTCATCGAGGGAGACGACATGACCCCGCAGGAGCATGCCTGGCTGGAGACCATCCACCGCAACCTGACCGTCCTGGACGGCCGCAACCCGGTCGGGCAGATCTACACCCGGATGGCGATGGGGGAGGACCACCTGAACACCAGCTACGTGGTGCCCCACCCGAGCCTGCAGAGCCTCGGCGCGCAGCTCAGCGCGGTGCAGACGGCACTGAGCCAGCTCGCCGGCAAGGACGTCACCGACGAACCGGCGATCATCGCGGGTGTGCTGGCCGGGCTGACCCCGGAGAAGATCGCCGCGGCGATCCCACCCACGCTGGCCCGCCAGGTGGCCGACGAACTGGCCCGTCGGCTGGCCGCCTGAGGCCGGCCCGCGGGCGACCGGGCCCCGCGCAGCGTGATACCGCGGAGTCATCGTGACGACTCCGCGGTATCACGCGCCGTCCGGAACGACGCGATCGCCGGAGTTTCGCAAGATAGATTACGCAATAGTTCTTGCGAAACTTCTCTTGCCGATGGCAGGCTGGCGGCATGCCGAACCCCGACGTACGCCAGGTGACCGACTCACGGGTCCTGGCCGCGCTCGCCCACCCGCTGCGCCGACGCCTGATGGACGTGCTGAAGGTGCACGGCCCGTCGACGGTCGGTGTGCTCGCCGACCGCACCGCACAGGCCCCGGCCAACGTCAGCCACCACCTCAAGGTGCTCGCCGCCGCCGACCTGGTCGTCGAGGCGCCGGAGCTGGCCCGCGACCGCCGTGAGCGGTGGTGGCGCCTGGTCAGCCGGGGGGTGGCCTGGTCCAGCGCCGACTTCGACAGCGACCCGGCGGCCCGGGCGGTGGCCGACGCCGCCACCTCGCTCAACCTCGACCGGCACGTCGCGCTGGCCCGGGCCTGGCACGCCGCCGGCGACGACGCGCACGAGGCCTGGGGCGAGGGACCGTTCTCCACCGACCGGTGGCTGCACCTCACCCCGGAGGAGCTCGCCGAGCTGAGCCGCGAGCTGACCGACCTGCTGGCCCGCTGGGCCGAGCGGAAGGCGCCCGACGACGGGCGCCGCCGGGAACCGGTCTTCCTGTTCGCCCACGGCTTCCCGGCCCGGCCGTGAGCCCGGCGACGGCCACCCGGCCCGCCGAGCGGGACGCCGGCGGCCGCCCGGCCAACGGACTGCGCGGGCACCGCGACTTCCGGCTGCTCTGGGCCGCGCAGACGGTCAGCAGCCTCGGCAGCAACGTCACCGCGGTGGCGCTGCCTCTGGTCGCGGTGACCGTGCTCGACGCGAGCACCTTCGCGGTGGCGGTGCTCACCGCCGCGGCCTGGCTGCCCTGGCTGCTGATCGGCCTGCCGGTGGGCGCCTGGGTGGACCGGCTGCGCCGCCGGCCGGTGATGATCGTCTGTGACGTGCTCTCGGCGCTGCTGTTCCTCAGTGTGCCGCTCGCCGCCGTGCTGGAGGTGCTCACCGTCGGGCAGCTGCTGGTGGTGGCCCTCGGCGGTGGGGTGTCCCGGGTCTTCTTCGAAACCGCCGACCAGGTCTACCTGCCGGCCCTGCTGCGCCCGGAGCAGCTGCCGGCCGGCAACGCCCGGATCCAGGCCACGCACACCGCCAGCTACGTGCTGGGTCCGGGGATCGCCGGCCTGGTGGCGCAGCTCGCCGGCGCGGTCACCGCCCTGCTGCTGGACGCGCTGAGCTTCCTGGTCTCCGCGGTCTGCCTGCTGCGCATCCGGCGGGTCGAGCCGCGGCCCGAGCCGGCCGGGCGCACGTCGTCGCTGCGGCGGCAGATCGCCGAGGGGATCCGGTTCGTCGCCGGGGATCCGTACCTGCGGGTGCTGACGCTGTTCGGCGCGGCCAGCAACATCGGGCTGGTCGGCTACCAGGCCGTCCTGGTGGTGTTCCTGGTCCGCGAGGTCGGGGTCGCGCCGGGCCCGGTCGGCGTGCTGGTCGCGGTGATGAGCCTCGGCGGCATCGTCGGCGCGGTGCTGGCCACCCGGCTCGGGCGTCGCCTGGGCACGGCCCGGGCGATGCTGCTGGCGGCGGCGTTCACCGGGCCGCCCGCGCTGCTGATCCCCCTCGCCGGTGCGGGCGCCGGGTTGGTCTGGCCGGCGCTCGGCGGGGTGCTGGTCAGCCTCGGGGTGGCGGTCGGGAACGTGCTCAAGAGCAGCTTCCGGCAGACCTACCCGCCGCACCACCTGCTCGGCCGGGTGACGGTCAGCATGCAACTGCTCAACTACGGGACGATCCCGCTCGCCGCGGTGGCGGCCGGCGCGCTCGGCGCCGCTTTCGGCACCGGCACCGCGGTCGGGGTGATGACCGGCTGGCTGGCGCTCACCCCGCTGATCCTGCTGGTCGGGCCGCTACGGCGACGGCGGGACCTGCCCGCCGCGCCCGGACCATCCTGACGCGCTGCGGCGGCGGCCGGTACGGCCGCCGCCACCGGCACGGGTCACATCGGGCGGACGTTGTCCGCCTGTGGACCCTTCTGCCCCTGGGTCACCTCGAACTCGACCTTCTGGCCCTCGCTCAGCTCCCGGTAACCGCTCGTCGCGATGGCCGAGTAGTGGACGAACACGTCCGGACCCCCGCCGTCCTGCTCGATGAAGCCGAAGCCCTTTTCCGAGTTGAACCACTTAACCGTGCCGGTTGCCATGCATCTCTCCTGTTCGAAGCGGCTGACCGCCGGCCGTCAGCCGATGATCGCCCTGTACCTTTCCGACAGTAACCGGCCAAACCCCGATCTGCCGGGCGAAGTGCCGCAGGCGGTGCGAGCAGTTCCGCGGACCGGCATCGTGAAAGCCGCGCGGCGGCCGGCCCGCTACGGCATGCTTGCGCCGGTGACCGAAGTCGCGAACGCCGCCCTCACCGACCTGGAGCGGGAGATCCTCGCCCCCGGCGGTGGGTTGGACCGGCTCCGGCTGGTGCGCACGCCGTTCGTGCCCGAGGTGCGGCTGCACCTGGCCGAGGACGCGATCGTCTGGTGGGCCCGGATGGAGGCGCACGCCGGACGCAACCTGCCGCCGCCGTACTGGGCGTCGGTCTGGGCCGGTGGCCAGGCCCTCGCCCGCCACCTGCTCGACCACCCCGAACTGGCCGCCGGCCGCCGGGTGCTCGACCTGGCCGCCGGCTCCGGGCTGGTGGCCATCGCCGCCGCGCTCGCCGGCGCCCGGCGGGTGGTCGCCAACGACATCGACCCGTACGCGGTCGCGGCGGTCACGGTCAACGCCCGGGCCAACCGGGTCGCCGTCGCGGCCACCGGAGGCGACCTGCTCGACACCGACGGCGCCGGAGTGGACCTGCTGGTGGCCGGGGACGTGTTCTACGACGCGCCGCTCGCGGCGCGGATGCGGGCCTTCCTGAGCCGGGTCGCTGCCACCGGTGCCGACGTGCTGGTCGGCGACCCCGGCCGGGGTCACCTGCCGCCGGGCCTGACCGTGGTCGCCGATTATCCGGTGCCGACCACCGAGCCCAGCGTCGACTCGCCGGTGCGCCGGGTGCAGGTGCTGCGCCCCCGCTGACGCCGGGCCCTACTCAGGGACCACCCGGAGGGGGAATCAGGGGCGGGTGGGGAGCAAACCCGATGTCCATCGTGGTCGCCGGGTCATAGCGTACGGGGCATGGCGAATTGGCTGGCCCAGGTCGGGGAGCTTCCCACCACCCTGCTCATGGGGGTGCTCGGGGTGGTCATGCTCTTCGACGCCGTACCGCTGCTCGGGGTGCTGGTCCCGGGCGACGTGGCGATCCTCGCCGCGGTCGGGGTGGGGCGGCCGGCGACCGGCCTGGCCACGTTCGCCGCCGTGGTGGTCGGTTGCCTCGCCGGCTGGTCGCTGAGTTTCCTGGCCGGCCGCCGGTGGGGTGACCGGCTACGGCACAGCCGGGTCGGCGGCTGGATCGGCGAGTCGCGCTGGGCGGCGGCGGAGCGGATCCTGCGCCGCGGGGGCGGCCGGATGGTGCTGGTCGCCCCGTTCCTGCCGGTGTTCAACGCGCTGCTGCCGCTGGCCGCCGGCGGGCTGCGGATGTCGTACCGGCGCTTCCTCGGCTGCGCGACCCTCGGCGCCGCCGCCTGGGCCGGCCTCTACCTGGTGCTCGGCATCGCCTCCCGGTCGCTGGCCGGGCTGCTGCCCGGGCCGGCCAGCCCGATGCTGGTGACCATGGCGGTCGGGCTGGTGCTGGCCACGCTGGTGCTGCTGGGTACGCGGCGGCGGCTGCGGGCGCTGGCCGGCTGACGGGGTGACCGGGGTTGCGGTGGGGGGCTTGCCGTGCCGGGCTTCGGGTGGTTGCGGTGGGGGAGGGGGCCTGCCGTGCCCGGCTCCGGGCGGTCAGGCTTGATCCCTGCGCCGGGCACGGCAGGCCCCCTCCCCGTCGTGGGCCGGGTTCGTCCGGGCGTGGGGCGCCGCGGCCGTCGGTTGGGTGATCTCTGGGCGCGGCCGTCGGTTGGGTGAACTCTGCGGTGGTGCCCTGTGTCGGACGGGGTGGGGGTTACCAGCCGCGGGTGCGCCACTGGGGGAGTGCGGGGCGTTCGGCGCCGAGGGTGCTGTCCTTGCCGTGGCCCGGGTAGAACCAGGTCTCGTCGGGCAGCCGGTCGAAGAGCTTGTGCTCGACGTCGTCGATCAGCGCGGTGAACCGCTGCGGGTCCTTGTTGGTGTTGCCCACCCCGCCGGGGAAGAGGCTGTCGCCGGTCCAGAGGTGCGGCGTGCCGCCCGGGTCGCGGTAGAGCAGCGCGATCGAGCCGGGGGTGTGCCCGCGCAGGTGGATGACCTCCAGCGGGCAGTCGCCGACCCGCACCGTGTCGCCGTCGGCGAGCGGCTCCGACTCGATCGGCAGCCCGGCCGCGTCGTCGGCGTGCGCCAGGGCGCGGGCGCCGGTCTTGGCGACCACCTCCTCCAGCGCCACCCAGTGGTCCATGTGCTGGTGGGTGGTGACCACGGTGGCCAGGCCGGCGTCACCGACCAGCTCCAGCAGGCGCGGCGCCTCGTTCGCGGCGTCGATCAGCAACTGCTCGCCGGTCGACCGGCAGCGCAGCAGGTAGGCGTTGTTGTCCATCGGGCCCACCGACACCTTGGTGATGGTGAGCTGGTCGAGCTCGCGTACGGCCGGCGCGCCGCCGGGTGAGACGTCTCCGCGGTAGGTCATGACGGTGTCTATATCCATTCCGGTGGCTCGGGGAGCGGACCGTCCGGGGTGACGGTCAGCACGTCGCCGCGGCTGCGTCCGATCAGCCAGGCGGCGAGTTCGGGGGCGGCGCCGGTGACCACGGGCGCGTGCGCCCGGTCGCCGATCACCAGTTCGTGCCGGCTGCCGTCGAAGCGCAGCACCATCGGCGGCGCGTCGCCGCGCTCGGCCAGGTCGGTGGCCACCTCGTGCAGCAGCCGGTGGCCGAACGCCTCGGGCCAGTCGGCCGGGCGGTGCCCGGCGGCCAGGTCGACGTGGTGCACCGCCAGCTCGCGCAGCCGGCCCCAGACCAGCAGGGCGGCGACCTTGGGACCGCGTGGCGTGTCGACGGTCGCCGTCCACGCCTCGGCGGGCATCGCGGCGACCGCCTCGGCGAACCGGTCCGCCGAGCGGCGCAGGTCGTCCAGGTGCGCCTCCGGCGGGCGGCCGGCGCCGGCCTCGATGTCCGCCGCCCGGGCCGCCGCCGAGGCGTACATCGGCACCGGCTCGCCGGTACGGGCCGCGGTGAGCAGGTTGACGAAGCCGTCGGCGTTGCGGGCCAGGTGCGTCAGCACGTGCCCGCGGGTCCAGCCCGGCAGCAGCGACGCGGCGGCGATGTCCGCATGGTCGAAGGTGGCCGCGGTGCGCAGCAGGCGCGCCGTGGCGTCGTCCACCTCACCGGTCAGCAGGAGCGGATCCGTGGTCACGTTCCGACCCTAACGGTCGCCCGCCCGCACGTCGCCGGGGAAATCGCTTTCGGCGCGTCGCCGGGACCCCTACCGTCGGCTCGGAAACGCGGCACCGGGAACTCGGAGGAGGTGGTGATCATGCCGGTCTCAGCACGCGTGCGTCACCGACTCCGACACCGATGAGGATTTCATGACCATCGACCTGACCGCCCTCGGCTGGGACGCCGACCGGGCGGCACACCTGCGCCGTCGTACCGACCACCGTCCGGGCCGGGTCGCCCGGGTCGACCGCGGCGTCTGCACCGTGCTCTGCGTGGACGGCCCGGTCCGCGCCACCCTGGGCGGGGCGGTGCTGGCCGCCGCCGCCCACGACCTGACCCGGCTGCCCTGCGCCGGGGACTGGGTGCTGCTCGGCACCTGGCCGGACCAGCGGATCACCGTCGAGACGGTGCTGCCCCGGCGCACCGCGCTGATCCGCCGGACCGCCGGCAAGGACGCCAGCGGCCAGGTGCTCGCCGCGAACCTGGACGCCGCCGCCGTGGTGGAGCCGGTGCACCCCGAGCCGGACGTCGGCCGGATCGAGCGGCTGCTCTCCCTCGCCCACGAGTCGGGCGCCCGACCGCTGCTGGTGCTCACCAAGGCCGACCTGGCGGCCGATCCGGCGGCGATCGCCCGGCAAATCGCCGCCGTCGCCCCCGGGGTGCCCGTGCTGCCGGTCAGCGCCGAGCGCGGCACCGGGCTGGACCCGCTGCGCGCCGAGGTGGCGCCCGGCCGCACGCTGGGCCTGCTGGGCCCGTCCGGGGCCGGCAAGTCGAGCCTGGTCAACGCGTTGGCCGGGGCGGCGGTGATGCCCACCCAGGCGATCCGCCGGGTCGACGGCAAGGGCCGACACACCACCACCTGGCGGGCCCTGGTGCCGGTGCCCGGCGGCGGAGCCGTGCTGGACACCCCCGGGGTGCGGGCGGTCGGCCTGCTCGACGGCTCGGCCGGGCTCGACCGGGCCTTCGCCGACATCGCCGAACTCGCCACCGGCTGCCGGTACGGCGACTGCGGGCACGACGGGGAGCCCGGCTGCGCGGTGCGCGAGGCGCTGGAGAGCGGCGAACTGCCGGCGCGGCGTTGGGAGAGCTGGCGGCGGCTGCAGCGGGAGGTGGCGTACGAGACCCGCCGCCGGGAGACCCGGCTGGCCGCCGAGCGCCGGGGCGGCTGGCGTGGCGCCCGCCGGCGGGCCAACCGGCCGGCCCGACCGCCCTCGCCCGGCGGGTTCTGAACCGCGACGCCGGTGACCGATAGTGGATCACCGGCGGTGCGGTCACCGACCGGCCCTCGCCGCCGCATCGGGGCCCGGCGAGGGCGGTCGACGCCGCCGCGTCGGGGCGGACGATGCGCTCGTCGCCGCCCTCCGGGTCGCGGCCAGCTGGGCTGAGCTGCGGGAATGTGCCGGGCGGAAAAAGTGTCGTACCTCGGGGCTAGAGTTGCCGAGGCGCTTTTCTGCGCTCGCACAACCGCTCAGAATCACCACGGAGCGGGACAGATCCTCCTCTCTTCTTCACCCGGGAGTACACGGACAGTGGCCGACCGACTGATCATCCGTGGCGCGCGCGAACACAACCTGCGTGACGTCAGTCTCGACCTGCCCCGGGACGCCCTGATCGTCTTCACCGGGCTCTCCGGGTCGGGCAAGTCGAGCCTGGCCTTCGACACGATCTTCGCCGAGGGGCAGCGCCGCTACGTCGAGTCGCTCTCCTCGTACGCCCGGCAGTTCCTCGGCCAGATGGACAAGCCGGACGTCGACTTCATCGAGGGCCTCAGCCCGGCCGTCTCGATCGACCAGAAGTCCACCTCGCGCAACCCGCGGTCCACCGTCGGCACCATCACCGAGGTCTACGACTACCTCCGGCTGCTCTTCGCCCGCATCGGCGAGCCGCACTGCCCGGTCTGCGGCGAGCGGATCTCCCGGCAGAGCCCGCAGCAGATCGTCGACCGGGTGCTCGCGATGGCCGAGGGCACCCGGTTCATGGTGCTCGCCCCGGTGGTCCGCGGCCGCAAGGGCGAGTACGTCGACCTCTTCGCCGAGCTCCAGGCCAAGGGCTACGCCCGGGCCCGGGTCGACGGCGTGGTGCACCCGCTGACCGAGCCGCCGAAGCTCAAGAAGCAGGAGAAGCACACCATCGAGGTGGTGATCGACCGGCTCACCGTCAAGCCGAGCGCCAAGCAGCGGCTCACCGACTCGGTCGAGGCGGCCCTGGGCCTGTCCGGCGGGCTGGTGTTGCTCGACTTCGTCGATCTGCCCGAGGACGACCCGGAGCGGGAGCGGCGCTTCTCGGAGAACCTCGCCTGCCCGAACGACCACCCGCTCGCCATCGAGGACCTGGAACCCCGGGTCTTCTCCTTCAACGCCCCGTACGGCGCCTGCCCCGAGTGCACCGGCCTGGGCACCAAGAAGGAGGTCGACCCGGAGCTGGTCGTGCCCGACCCGGAGCGCACCCTGCGCGAGGGCGCCATCCAGCCCTGGTCCACCGGGCACAACCTGGAATACTTCCTGCGCCTGCTGGAGGCGCTCGGCGAGGCCGAGCACTTCGACGTCGACACCCCGTGGCGGGCCCTGCCGTCCCGGGCGCAGAAGGCCATCCTGCACGGCTCCGACGACCAGGTGCACGTGCGCTACCGCAACAAGTACGGCCGCGAACGCTCCTACTACACCGGCTTCGAGGGCGTGGTGCAGTGGATCGAGCGCCGCCACGCCGACACCGAGTCGGACTGGTCGCGGGACAAGTACGAGGGCTACATGCGGGACGTGCCCTGCGCGGCCTGCGGCGGCGCCCGGCTCAAGCCCGAGGTGCTCGCGGTCACCATCGCCGGCAAGAGCATCGCCGAGGTCTGCAACCTGTCGGTGGGCGAGTGCGCCGAGCTGCTGGCCGGCATCGAGCTGACCGACCGGCAGAAGATGATCGCCGAGCGGGTGCTCAAGGAGATCAACGCCCGGCTGCGGTTCCTGCTCGACGTCGGCCTGGACTACCTCTCCCTGGACCGGCCGGCCGGCACCCTCTCCGGCGGCGAGGCGCAGCGCATCCGGCTGGCCACCCAGATCGGCTCCGGCCTGGTCGGCGTGCTCTACGTGCTGGACGAGCCGTCCATCGGGCTGCACCAGCGCGACAACCACCGGCTGATCGAGACCCTGGTCCGGCTGCGCGGCCTGGGCAACACGCTGATCGTCGTCGAGCACGACGAGGACACCATCCGCACCGCCGACTGGATCGTCGACATCGGCCCGGGCGCGGGCGAGCACGGCGGCAAGATCGTGCACAGCGGCTCGGTGCCGGCGTTGCTGGAGAACCAGGATTCGGTGACCGGGGCGTACCTGTCCGGCCGCAGGTCGATCCCGACGCCCCGGTCGCGCCGGCCGCAGACCCCGGGCCGCGAGCTGGTGGTGCACGGCGCGCGGGAGCACAACCTGCGCAACCTGACCGTGTCGTTCCCGCTCGGTCAGCTGATCGCGGTCACCGGGGTCAGCGGCTCCGGCAAGTCGACCCTGGTCAACGACATCCTCTACGCCGTACTGGCCAACCAGATCAACGGCGCCCGGCTGGTGCCCGGCCGGCACACCCGGGTCTCCGGGCTGGAGCACGTCGACAAGGTCGTCGGCGTCGACCAGTCGCCGATCGGGCGGACGCCGCGGTCCAACCCGGCCACCTACACCGGGGTGTGGGACCACGTCCGCAAGCTCTTCGCCGAGACCACCGAGGCCAAGGTCCGGGGGTACGGCCCCGGCCGGTTCTCGTTCAATGTCAAGGGCGGCCGGTGCGAGGCGTGCTCCGGTGACGGCACCATCAAGATCGAGATGAACTTCCTGCCCGACGTGTACGTCCCGTGCGAGGTCTGCAAGGGCGCCCGCTACAACCGGGAGACCCTGGAGGTGCACTACAAGGGCAAGACCGTCTCCGACGTGCTGGAGATGCCGATCGAGGAGGCGGCCGAGTTCTTCTCCGCCATCCCGGCCATCCACCGGCACCTCAAGACGCTGGTCGACGTCGGCCTCGGCTACGTCCGGCTCGGCCAGCCGGCGCCCACCCTCTCCGGCGGCGAGGCGCAGCGGGTGAAGCTCGCCTCCGAGTTGCAGAAGCGTTCCACCGGCCGGACGGTCTACGTGCTCGACGAGCCGACCACCGGCCTGCACTTCGAGGACATCCGCAAGCTGCTGATGGTGCTCGAGGGCCTGGTCGACAAGGGCAACACGGTGATCACCATCGAGCACAACCTCGACGTGATCAAGACGGCGGACTGGCTGATCGACATGGGCCCGGAGGGTGGGCACCGGGGCGGCACGGTGCTGGCCACCGGCACCCCCGAGGAGGTCGCCGAGGTGGCCGAGAGCCACACCGGGCAGTTCCTGCGCCAGGTGCTCAAGCTCGACGGCGCGGCGAAGGGCGCGACCGCGGCCACCACCCGGGCGGCCAAGGCCAACGGCGCCAGCAAGCGCACCACCCGCAAGGCCGCCGCCGCGGCCCGCTGACCACTGGCGGCCGGAACCCGCCCGCCGATCGCGAACGTGGCGCCGATCGCGCGGCTAACCTCGTGATCAACGGGAGCTGCCCCGGTCGAGGCGGGGCAGCCGCCGTCGCTGATCGGGTGAACCGGTGGGGGCGGTGGTGCGTGTCCGAGGGTGTGGCCGCGGGATCTCCAGGGGCGGCAGCCGAGAGAAAGGCGAGGCATGAGTGACGATCAGGTGCTGACCGGGCCGGTCACCCAGACCCGGCGGGCCCTGCTCACCGGCGCGGGAGCGGTCGGGGCGGCGGTGGTCCTGGCGGCCTGCGGCGGCGAGGACTCCGGCGACGGGTCCGCCCCGACCAGCGGCGGGCCGGCCGTACCGAGCTCCGGCGACGCCGGCGGGGGCGACCGCCAGGGGGCGCAGTCGCTGGTCCGGACCGCGGACGTCCCGGTCGGCGGCGGCGTGGTCCTGGCCGCGGAGGGCGTCGTGGTCACCCAGCCGTCCGCCGGCGAGTTCAAGGGCTTCGACCCGATCTGCACGCACCAGGGCTGCCCGGTGACGAACGTCGACGGCGGCACGATCAACTGCACCTGCCACGGCAGCAGGTTCTCCATCGCCGACGGTTCGGTCAAGGCCGGTCCGGCCACCAAGCCGCTGCCGCCGAAGGACGTCAAGGTCACCGGGGACCAGATCTCCTTCGCCTGAGCGCCGGGCGCGATCGTCTCGGGTTGCGGTGTCCCGTGGTGTCCCGGGTGGGGCGGCACCGCGAGGTGCCGCATCCCGGGGGCGGGTCAACCCGCCGGAGCGTCGGTCGCGCCGGCCGAGGGCTGTCGGGGGTGCGGACTAGGCTTGCTGCCGTGGCTGACCCCTCGACCTACCGTCCCGCGCCCGGCACCATTCCGGAGTCGCCCGGGGTCTACCGCTTCCGCGACGGCACCGGCCGGGTGATCTACGTCGGCAAGGCGAAGAACCTGCGCAGCCGGCTCAACTCCTACTTCGCCGACCTGTGGGGCCTGCACCAGCGCACCCAGCAGATGGTCACCACGGCCGAGTCGGTCGACTGGGTCACCGTCGGCACCGAGGTCGAGGCGCTCCAGCTCGAATACACCTGGATCAAGCAGTACGATCCGCGGTTCAACGTCCGCTACCGCGACGACAAGTCGTATCCCTACCTCGCGGTCACCCTCGACGAGGAGTTCCCGCGCCTGCAGGTGATGCGGGGCGCCAAGCGCAAGGGGGTGCGCTACTTCGGGCCCTACTCGCACGCCTGGGCCATCCGCGAGACGCTCGACCTGCTGCTGCGCGTCTTCCCGGCGCGTACCTGTTCGGCCGGGGTGTTCAAGCGGGCCGGCCAGGTCGGCCGCCCCTGCCTGCTCGGCTACATCGGCAAGTGCTCGGCGCCCTGCGTGGGTAGCGTCTCGGCCGAGCAGCACCGCGAGATCGTCGACGGCTTCTGCGACTTCATGGCCGGCCGCACGGACACCATGGTGCGCCGGCTGGAACGCGAGATGGCCGAGGCCAGCGAGCAGTTGGAGTTCGAGCGGGCGGCCCGGCTGCGCGACGACATCGCCGCGCTGCGCCGGGCGATGGAGAAGCAGACGGTGGTGCTCGGCGACGGCACCGACGCCGACGTGGTGGCGTTCGCCGACGACCCGCTGGAGGCGGCCGTCCAGGTCTTCCACGTCCGCGACGGCCGGGTGCGCGGCCAGCGCGGCTGGGTGGTGGAGAAGACCGAGGACCTGACCACCGGCGACCTGGTGCACCACTTCTGCACCCAGGTCTACGGCGGCGAGCAGGGCGAGGCCGACGTGCCGCGCGAGCTGCTGGTGCCCGAGCTGCCCGCCGACGCCGACGCGCTGGCCGACTGGCTCGGCAGCCACCGGGGCAGCCGGGTGAGCCTGCGGGTGCCGCAGCGCGGCGACAAGCGCGCCCTGCTGGAGACGGTGGCCCGCAACGCCAAGGACGCGCTGGCCCGGCACAAGCTGCGCCGCGCCGGCGACCTGACCACCCGCGGCAAGGCGCTCGACGAGATCAGCGAGGCGCTCGACATGCGCACCTCGCCGCTGCGGATCGAGTGCTTCGACATCTCCCAGATCCAGGGCACCGACGTGGTGGCCAGCATGGTCGTCTTCGAGGACGGGCTACCGCGCAAGAGCGAGTACCGCCGGTTCATCATCCGGGGCGCCACCGACGACCTCTCCGCGATGTCCGAGGTGCTGCGCCGCCGCTTCGCCCGCTTTCTGGACTCGCGGGCCGAGACCGGTGAGGCGGGCGTGGAGTCGGCCGACGACCCGGGTGCCCCCGCCGGCCAGGCCGACGGCGACGAACCCCGGGTCGGCGCGCTGGTCGATCCGACCACCGGCCGGCCCCGCAAGTTCGCGTACCCGCCGCAGCTGGTGGTGGTCGACGGCGGGGCGCCGCAGGTCGCGGCGGCCGCGCAGGCGCTCGCCGAGCTGGGCATCGACGACGTCGCGCTCTGCGGGCTGGCCAAGCGGCTGGAGGAGGTCTGGCTGCCCGACGACGAGTTCCCGGTCATCCTGCCGCGCACCTCCGAGGGGCTCTACCTGCTGCAACGGGTCCGCGACGAGGCGCACCGGTTCGCCATCACCTTCCACCGGCAGCGGCGCTCCAAGCGGATGACGGAATCCGCGCTGGACAAGGTCCCTGGCCTGGGCGAGGTGCGACGCAAGGCGCTGCTGCGCCACTTCGGCTCGCTCAAGCGGCTCTCCGCGGCCACCGTCGAGGAGATCACCGAGGTGCCCGGGGTGGGCCGCCGGACGGCCGAGGCGGTGCTCGCCGCGCTCAACGGCGACCCGGCGAAGACCCCCTCGACCGACTGACCGCCGCGCGTCCGCGCGTCGGCGGGCTGGGCCAGACCAGATCGCCGATGTGGCGGTCTTCCCCACATCCCCGATCTGGAGTCGATCACCCTGATTGGCAGGCGGGGTCAGGTCGGGGTGTCGGCGAGTACGCCGAGGATCTGCTCGCCGTACTTGGCCAGCTTGTTCTCCCCGACGCCGCTGACCCGGGACAGCTCGGCCAGCGACGCCGGCGCGTCGGTGGCGATCTGCCGCAGGGTGGCGTCGTGGAAGATCACGTACGCCGGCACGCCCTGTTCCTTGGCGGTGGCGGCCCGCCAGGCGCGCAGCCGCTCGAACACCGACGCGGCGGCCGGCGGCAGCTCGGCGGCGACGGTGGCGGCCCCCCGCGGCTTGCTCGCCCGGCCCGTCGCGACGCGTTCCGGCTCGCGGCGCATCATCACCGTCCGGCGGCGGCCGAGCACCTCGGCGCTGGCGTCGGTGAGCACCAGCGTGCCGTAGTCGCCCTCGACCGCGAGCAGGCCCTCGGCCAGCAGCTGCCGGACCACCCCGCGCCACTCCGCCTCGCGCAGCTCACCGCCGATGCCGAACACGGTCAGCGAGTCGTGGCCGTACTGGGTGACCT
The DNA here is from genome assembly GCF_011759515.1 of Micromonospora sp. CNZ280. Classification (NCBI taxonomy): domain Bacteria; kingdom Bacillati; phylum Actinomycetota; class Actinomycetes; order Micromonosporales; family Micromonosporaceae; genus Micromonospora; species Micromonospora sp. CNZ280. The sequence continues at coordinate 1,467,459 of NZ_JAAOYP010000002.1, read as the reverse complement.
TGTCGGTGGCCCGGCCGAGCAGGATGTCGATGCAGTGCCCGGCGCCGAAGCGCTGGTTGCGCTCCCGGTCGAGCCGGAACACCGTGGAGAGCAGCTTCTGCGCGGCCACCGTGCCGTCCCAGGACTCCGGCGGGTTCAGACAGGTGTCGCAGTTGCCGCAAGCGGTCGTCCGCCGCTCACCGAAGTAGTCGAGCAGCTGGGAGCGGCGGCAGCGGACCGTCTCGCAGAGCGCCAGCATCGCGTCGAGGTGGGCGGCCAGGTTCCGGCGGTGGGCCAGGTCGCCCTCCGAGGTCTCGATCATCTTGCGCTGCTGCACCACGTCCTGCAGGCCGTACGCGAGCCAGGCGGTCGACGGCAGGCCGTCCCGGCCGGCCCGGCCGGTCTCCTGGTAGTAGCCCTCGACCGACTTCGGCAGGTCCAGATGCGCGACGAACCGGACGTCCGGCTTGTCGATGCCCATGCCGAAGGCGATGGTCGCCACCATGACCAGCCCGTCCTCGCGCAGGAACCGCTGCTGGTTGTGGGCACGGGTGGCCGCGTCCAGCCCGGCGTGGTAGGGCAGCGCCGGGATGCCGTTGGCGGTGAGGAACTCGGCGGTCTTGTCCACCGAGGCCCGGGACAGGCAGTAGACGATGCCGGCGTCGCCGGGGTGCTCGTCGCGCAGCAGGCTGAGCAGCTGCTTGCGCGGCTCCCGCTTGGGCACGATCCGGTACTGGATGTTGGGTCGGTCGAAGCTGGCCACGAAGTGCCGGGCGTCGGTGAGCCGCAACCGGGTGGCGATCTCGTCGCGGGTGGCGCTGGTGGCGGTGGCGGTCAGCGCGATCCGCGGCACCCGCGGCCAGCGTTCGTGCAGCATCGACAGGCCCAGGTAGTCGGGGCGGAAGTCGTGCCCCCACTGCGACACGCAGTGCGCCTCGTCGATGGCGAACAGGGCGATCTCGCCCCGGTCGAGCAGGGCCTGGGCGGACCGGGTGCCCAGCGCCTCGGGGGCGAGGTAGAGCAGGTCGATCTCACCCGCCACGAAGGCCGCCTCGACCCGGCGGCGGGCCTCGGGATCCTGCGTCGAATTGAGGAACCCGGCGCGTACGCCGACCGCGGTCAGCGCGTCGACCTGGTCCTGCATCAGCGCGATCAGCGGCGAGATCACCACCGCCACGCCCGGACGGACCAGGGCCGGGACTTGGTAGCAGAGCGACTTGCCGCCGCCGGTGGGCATCAGCACCAGCGCGTCGCCCCCGGCCACCACGTGCTCGATCACCTCCTGCTGGAAGCCGCGGAAGGCGTCGTAGCCGAACACCCGGCGCAGCACCTCGACCGGGTCGGCGGTGCGCAGGTCGGTGGGGGAAGCCATCCGCGGATTCTACGAGCGGCCGCCGACACCCGGCCGGCCCGCGCCGCGGGGCGCGCCGAACGGACCCGGACAGCGGGGGACACCCCGGGACGGGCGTCCGCCGGGCCGGTCGACCGGGCGGGATAGAGTCGCTGTTTGACCACATCGCGGTCGGGATCACCCGGCCGCGGCGCCACGGCTTGGGGGTAGGGGTGAGCGAGGCGCGCACGGCCGAGGAGCGGAACGACATCCCGGCGGAGATCGCCGGGCAGCCCGCTCCGGCGGAGTCGGACACCACACTGGTGGTGGTCACCGGGCTCTCCGGGGGCGGCCGCAGCACGGTGGCCCGGGCGTTGGAGAACGTCGGCTACTACGTGGTGGACAACCTGCCCCAGGCGCTGATGCTGGACATGGCCGAGCTGGCGTTCAAGGCCGGCGGGGCGGCCCGGCGGACCGCCATGGTGCTGGACGTCCGCTCGCGCGCCTTCTCCACCGACCTCGCCGGGGCGATCCGCGAGCTGAAGGAGCGCGGCTTCTCGCCCCGGGTGGTCTTCGTCGACGCCGACGACGAGGTGCTGATCCGCCGGTTCGAGAGCGTCCGCCGGTCGCATCCGTTGCAGGGCGACGGGCGGCTGGCCGACGGCATCGCCGTCGAGCGCGGCCTGCTGGAGGAGGCCCGGGACCAGGCCGACGTGATCATCGACACCAGCCACCTGAACGTCAACCAGCTGCGCCGGCGGATCGAGGAGCTGTTCGGCGGCGAGGACGCCCGCCGGCTGCGGGTCACCGTGCTCTCCTTCGGCTTCAAGTACGGCCTGCCGCCGGACGCCGACTTCGTGCTGGACGCCCGCTTCCTGCCCAACCCGTACTGGGTGCCGGAGTTGCGCGAGCACACCGGGCGGGAGGAGGCGGTCAGCTCGTACGTGCTCGGCCAGGAGGGCGCGGACGCCTTCGTGGCCTCGTACGCCGACCTGGTCAACGCCACCACCACCGGCTTCGAGCGGGAGGGCAAGCGCTACCTGACCGTGGCGGTGGGCTGCACCGGCGGCAAGCACCGCAGCGTGGCGATCGCCGAGGAGCTGGCCGCCCGGCTGCGCCAGTCCGGCCTGGCCGCCTACGCCCAGCACCGGGACCTGGGGCGGGAATGACGACGGCGAAGGTGGTGGCCTTCGGCGGCGGGCACGGCCTGTCCGCGTCCCTGCGCGCGCTGCGCCGCTGCGCCCCCGAACTCGACCTGGACATCACCGCGGTGGTCACGGTCGGCGACGACGGCGGCTCCAGTGGCCGGCTGCGCGCCGAGCGGGGTGGCCTGCCCCCGGGCGACCTGCGCCAGGCGCTGGTCGCGCTGGCCGGCGACCACCCGTCGACGCGGCGCAGCGCCGGGCTGTTCCAGCACCGTTTCGCCGAGGTGCCGGCGAGCCCGGTCGGCGACGGGCTGGCCGGGCACGCGGTGGGCAACCTGGTCCTGCACGGCCTGATGGAGCTGCTCGGCGACCCGGTGGCCGCTCTGGAGCACGCCGGCGCGATGCTCGGCGCGGTGGGCCGGGTGTTGCCGATGTCCTGCGAGCCGGTCGGGATCGAGGCGCGGGTGCGTGGCGTGGACCCGGACCGCCCGGACGAGGTGCGGACCGTCACCGGGCAGCACCAGGTGGCGGTGACCACCGGCCGGGTGGAGTCGCTGCGGCTGACCCCGGCCGCGCCGCGGGCCTGCCCGGAGGCGGTCACCGCGATCGGCGCGGCGGACTGGCTGATCTTCGGGCCGGGCAGCTGGTACACCAGCGTGCTGCCGCACCTGCTGGTGCCGGAGCTGGCCGGGGCGATCATCAGCAGCCCGGCCCGCCGGCTGGTCACCTTGAACCTGGCGGCCGAGAAGGAGACGCTCGGGCTGTCGGTGGCCGACCATCTCGCCGCGCTGCGCTGGTACCTGCCGGAGCTCAAGGTCGACTACGTACTGGCGGATTCCAAGGCGGTGGGTGACCCCGAACCGGTCGAGCGTGCGGCAGAATCGCTGGGTGCCCGACTGGTCCTCGCCCCCGTCGCGGTCACCGACGGCACTCCCCGTCATGATCCGGCCGCCCTGGGCGCCGCACTGGTGCCCGTCCTGGGCGCCGATCGTTAGACACGTACGTAATCTCCGGCGACACGCCGGAACCGGTCCGTGAGGGGACGCACAATGGCGATGACGGCTGCGGTCAAGGACGAGCTGAGTCGGGTCGACGTGCCCAAGCCCTGCTGCCGGCGGGCGGAGATGGCGGCGCTGCTCCGCTTCGCCGGTGGGCTGCACATCGTCTCCGGCCGGGTGGTCGTGGAGGCGGAACTCGACACCGGTGCGGTGGCCCGGCGGCTGCGGCGGGAGATCGCCGAGGTCTACGGCTATCCCAGCGAGATCCACGTGCTCGCCTCGGGCGGGCTGCGCAAGGGCAGCCACTTCATCGTCCGGGTGGTCAAGGACGGCGAGGCGCTGGCCCGGCAGACCGGCCTGCTCGACGTGCGCGGCCGGCCGGTGCGCGGGCTGCCGCCGCACGTGGTCGCGGCGAACGTGTGCTGCGCGGTGTCGGCCTGGCGCGGGGCGTTCATGGCGCACGGCTCGCTGACCGAGCCGGGCCGCTCCAGCGCGCTGGAGATCACCTGCCCCGGCCCGGAGTCGGCGCTGGCCCTGGTCGGCGCGGCCCGGCGGATCGGCATCACCGCCAAGAACCGCGAGGTGCGCGGGGTCGACCGGGTGGTGGTCAAGGACGGCGACGCGATCGCCGCGCTGCTCACCCGCATCGGCGCGCACGCCAGCGTGCTGGCCTGGGAGGAGCGGCGGGTGCGCCGCGAGGTGCGGGCCACCGCGAACCGGCTGGCCAACTTCGACGACGCCAACCTGCGCCGCTCGGCGCGGGCCGCGGTCGCCGCCGCCGCCCGGGTGACCCGGGCCCTGGAGATCCTCGCCGACGACGCGCCGCACCACCTCACCTCGGCCGGCCGGCTGCGGCTGGAGCACCGGCAGGCCTCGCTGGAGGAACTGGGCGCGCTGGCCGACCCGCCGCTGACCAAGGACGCCATCGCCGGCCGGATCCGCCGGTTGCTGGCGCTGGCCGACAAGCGGGCCCGGGACCTGGGCATCCCGGATACCGAAGCGGCCGTCACGCCCGACATGCTCGTGGTCTGATAGGACGGTGAGGCGTCGCGGTCGCGTGCGGGATCACCACCCGACGCAGCGCGCCGCCGTGTGCTCGGATAAGGTCGCTGCGTACGGCAAGGGGGCCGGCACCGGTACTCCTCGCCGTGCTCACCGCCTCGGGCGGTCAGGTCTCCACGACCGCGGCGGGGTGGCCGAGATGAACCGTCAACGGCCGGCTCCAACGGTCGGCGCACACCACTTCGCCGGCGGTGATCCCACGCCGGCGGACAGAACGCGAGGAGATGGGACCTGTGACCATCCGGGTTGGCATCAACGGCTTCGGCCGGATCGGCCGCAACTTCTTCCGGGCAGTGCTGGCGTCCGGCGCTGACGTCGAGATCGTGGCGGTCAACGACCTGACCGACAACGGGACGCTCGCCCACCTTGTCAAGTACGACAGCATCCTGGGTCGCCTCCCGCAGGAGGTCAAGGCCACCGCGGACGAGATCACCGTGGGCGGCAAGACCATCAAGGCGTACGCCGAGAAGGACCCGGCGAAGCTGCCGTGGGGCGAGGTCGGCGCGGACGTCGTCATCGAGTCCACCGGCTTCTTCACCGACGCCACCAAGGCGAAGGCGCACATCGACGGCGGGGCCAAGAAGGTCATCATCTCCGCGCCGGCGAAGAACGAGGACGTCACCGTGGTGATGGGCGTCAACCAGGACCAGTACGACCCGGCCAAGCACACCATCATCTCCAACGCCTCCTGCACCACCAACTGCCTCGCCCCGATGGCGAAGGTCCTGCAGGACACGTTCGGCATCCAGCACGGCCTGATGACCACCATCCACGCGTACACCCAGGACCAGAACCTGCAGGACGCCCCGCACAAGGACCTGCGCCGGGCCCGGGCCGCCGCGCTGAACATCGTGCCGACCTCGACCGGCGCGGCGAAGGCGATCGGGCTGGTGCTGCCGGAGCTCAAGGGCAAGCTGGACGGCTACGCGCTGCGGGTGCCGATCCCCACCGGGTCGACCACCGACCTGACAGTGAACCTCAACCGGGAGACCACGGTCGACGAGGTCAACGCCGCGATGAAGGCGGCCGCCGACGGACCGCTCAAGGGCATCCTGGTCTACAACGAGGACCCGATCGTCTCCACCGACATCGTGACCGACCCGGCGTCGTGCATCTTCGACGCGCCGCTGACCAAGGTGGTCGGCAACCAGGTCAAGGTCGTCGGCTGGTACGACAACGAGTGGGGCTACTCGAACCGCCTGGTGGACCTGGTCAAGCTGGTGGGTAGCTCGCTGTGAGCATCCGGACCCTCGACGACCTGCTCGCCGAGGGGGTGTCGGGTCGGCGCGTGCTGGTGCGCGCCGACCTGAACGTCCCGCTCGACAAGCAGACCGGCGACATCACGGACGACGGCCGGATCCGCGCGGTGCTGCCGACCCTGAGCGCGCTCACCGGGGCCGGCGCCAAGGTGGTCGTCTGCTCGCACCTCGGCCGCCCCAAGGGCTCGCCGGACCCGGCGTTCAGCCTGCGTCCGGTGGCCGGGCGGCTCGGCGAACTGCTCGGCGCGCCGGTGCACTTCGCCACCGACACGGTCGGCGAGTCCGCCCGCTCCACGGTGGACGCGCTCGCCGACGGCGAGGTCGCGCTGCTGGAGAACCTGCGCTTCAACGCGGGCGAGACCAGCAAGGACGAGGCCGAGCGGGGCGCCTTCGCCGACCAGCTCGCCGGGTTCGGTGACGCCTACGTCGACGACGCGTTCGGCGCGGTGCACCGCAAGCACGCCAGCGTCTACGACGTGCCGGCCCGGCTGCCGCACTTCGCCGGCCGGCTGGTGCTGCGCGAGGTGGAGGTGCTCTCCACCCTCACCGGCGACCCGGCCCGCCCGTACGTGGTGGTGCTCGGCGGCTCCAAGGTCTCCGACAAGCTCGCGGTGATCGAGGCGCTGCTGCCCACGGTCGACCGGCTGCTCATCGGCGGCGGCATGTGCTTCACCTTCCTCAGGGCCCAGGGCCACGAGGTGGGCAGCTCGCTGCTCGAGGAGGACATGGTCGAGACCTGCGGCAACCTGATCGAGCGTTCGGGCGGGAAGATCCTGCTCCCGGTCGACGTGGTGGCCGCGGACGCGTTCGCCCCGGACGCCGCGCACGACACCGTGCCGGCCGACGGGATCCCGAGCAAGCGGGTCGGGCTGGACATCGGCCCGGAGACGGTGGCCGGGTTCGCCGCCGCACTCAAGGGCGCGAAGACGATCTTCTGGAACGGCCCGATGGGTGTGTTCGAGATGGCGGCCTTCGCCAACGGCACCCGCGGGGTCGCCGAGGCGATCGCCAAGTCCGGCGCGTTCACCGTGGTCGGTGGCGGTGACTCGGCGGCGGCGGTGCGGGCGCTGGGCCTGGACGAGTCGTCGTTCGGGCACATCTCCACCGGCGGCGGCGCCTCCCTGGAATACCTGGAGGGCAAGACCCTCCCCGGCATCGCGGCCCTGGAGAAGTGATGGCGAGCGCCACCCGCCGGCCCCTGATGGCCGGCAACTGGAAGATGAACCTGAACCACCTCGAGGCGAACCTGCTGGTGCAGAAGCTGGCGGCCAGCCTCAGCGAGAAGCAGCTCGCCGAGGTCGAGACGGTGGTGCTGCCACCGTACACCGACCTGCGCACGGTGCAGACCGCCGTGGACGGCGACAAGCTGCTGATCGGCTACGGCGCGCAGGACCTCTCGCCGTACCCGTCCGGCGCCTACACCGGGGACATCGCCGGTCCGATGCTGGCGAAGCTGGGCTGCACCTACGTGGTGGTCGGGCACTCCGAGCGGCGGGCCTACCACCACGAGGACGACGCGATCGTCAACGCCAAGGTGCAGGCCGCGCTGACCCACGGGCTGACCCCGATCCTCTGCGTGGGGGAGGGGCTGGAGGTCCGCGAGCGGGGCGAGCACGTGCCGCACTGCTGCGACCAGCTCGACGCCGCGCTGAAGGGGCTGACCCCGGAGCAGGTCACCCGGGTGGTGGTCGCCTACGAGCCGGTCTGGGCGATCGGCACCGGCAAGACGGCCACCCCGGAGGACGCCCAGGAGGTGTGCGGCGCGGTCCGTACCCGGCTGGTCGAGACCTTCGGTCAGGAAACCGCTGACCAGGTACGGATCCTCTACGGCGGCTCGGTCAAGGCGTCCAACGTCGCCGCGATCATGGCTCAGCCGGACGTGGACGGGGCGCTGGTCGGCGGGGCGAGCCTCGATGCCGAGGAATTCGCGCAGATCTGCCGGTTCCCGGAGCACATCGCCCGCTGATCGCTCGCTATCCTTGACTCCGCCCGTCCGCCGGTCGGTGCCGCGTGCCCGACCTGCCGGGCGAGGATCGCTACGAGAGGATTGACCCCAGCCATGCCGATCTGGTTCGCATACACGTTGATCGTGTTGCTGATCATCACGAGCGTCCTGCTCACCCTGCTGATCCTGCTCCACCGAGGTAAGGGTGGCGGGTTGTCGAGCATGTTCGGCGGCGGCGTCAGCTCCAGCCTGGCGGGGTCGTCGGTGGCCGAGAAGAACCTGGACCGCTACACCGTTCTGGTGGGCATCGTCTGGTTCGCCTGCATCGTCGGGCTCGGCCTCTGGCTCCGGCTGCAACTCGACGGCGCCGCCTGAGTCGCCCGTCAAGTCGTACAATCTGCGCGCGGTCCGTCCCCCGACGGGCCGCGCGCAGTCCGTTTCACCCCGCTGCACCGCGTCGCCCGCCGCCCCCCTGAGCGGCGGTCCCCTCCGACGACAGGAGCGAGCAGCCGTGCCGAACGGCCACGTCATCCGCGGCTCGCGGGTCGGGTCCGCACCCGTTCGCCCCGCCGAGCGCTACGAGCCGGCCCCCTGCCGGCCGGTCAGCTACTGGTGCCGCAACGGGCACCACACCGAGATCCGGATTGCCGCCGAGGCGGAGGCGCCCCCGGTCTGGGACTGCCCGCGCTGCGGCTACCCGGCCGGCCAGGACGCGCAGAACCCGCCCGGCCGGGTGCGGTCCGAGCCCTACAAGAGCCACCTGGCGTACGTGAAGGAGCGGCGTACCGACGCCGAGGGCGAGGCCATCCTGGCCGAGGCGCTCGCCGAGCTGCGCCGTCGCCGCGGCACCGGCTGACCGGAACCTAGCCGACCGGCCTGCGGGCGCCCTCGCCGGCGCGAAACCGAACCCGCTCGGATCCGCGCCGCCGCTCCGCCCGGACGTGACCTTCGCCGTCGGGCGGGTGCCCGGCTCAGCGCAGGCTGCGCAGCCGGGCCGGCACGTCGGCCGCCGCGGACCGGTCCAGCAGCCAGAGCGTACGGCTGGTGCCCTGCACCCCGGCCGCCGGCAGCTGCACCGGCCCCGCACCGGCCAGCGCCATGCCCACCGCGTGGGCCTTGTCCGCCCCGCTGGCCACCAGCCAGACCTCCTCGGCGGTGTTGATCGCCGGCAGGGTGAGGGTGGTCCGCACCGGCGGCGGCTTCGGACTGCCCCGTACCGCGCTGACCGGCCGGCTCTCGTAGTGCACCGGGTGCTCCGGGAAGACCGAGGCGACGTGCCCGTCCTCGCCGACGCCGAGCAGCAGCACGTCGAAGTGGGGGAGCAGGGCCGTGCCCGGCCGGGCCGCGGTCGCCAGCTCGGCGGCGTACCGGGCGGCCGCCTCCTCCGGGTCGGCGCCGACGTCGGACGGCGGCATCGGGTGCACCCGGGCCGGGTCCAGCGGCACGGCGTCCAGCAGCGCCGCCCGCGCCTGGGTCTCGTTGCGTTCCGGGTCGCCGGCCGGCAGGAACCGCTCGTCGCCCCACCAGACGTCCACCCGGGACCAGTCCACCGCGTCCCGGGCCGGCAGCGCCGCCACCGCCCGGTAGACCGCCGCAGCGATCCGCCCGCCGGTCAGCACCATCGCCGCCTGCCCCCGCGCTGCCTGCGCGTCGAGCAGCCGCACCACCAGCCGGGCCGCCACGGTCTGCGCGAGCAGATCGGCGTCGGCGTGGACGGCGACACTCACCTCACTCATTCGTGTGCCTTCGTTTCCCGACCGCCCGGCGGTCGCTGTCCGTCATCCCCGCTCTGGGCCGTACGCCGGCCGTCGGGGCGCTCAGTGCTCGGCGCTCAGGTCGGCGTGCGCGGTGACCCCCGCCTCGGCGCGCTGCGCGGTGGCCGGATCCTTCCAGACGTGCACCCGCTGGCCCGGGCGCTGTTCCAGGCCGGTCAGCCCGGCGGCGGCGCCGAGCGCCTCCGCGTACACCTGGTCGGCGTCGAGCCGGCGCAGCTCCTCGGCCAGCTCGTCGCCGAGCGGCCGACGCACCAGCGGCAGGTGGCGGTCGTCCTGGCCGGTCCGGCGGAACGTCGCCACGCTGTCGTCCCGGGTCAGCGTCAGCTCGTCGCCGTTGGCGCAGCGCAGCTGCACCTCGCGCATCCGGGGGAACTGGTCGGTGGTCTCCCAGCGCGGGGTGATGCCGAGCCGGCTGCCCAGCCAGCCGATCATCAAGGCCGCCGTCGGGTCGCTGCCCGGCGCGACCACTGTCGCCTCGGTGACCCGCGCCTGGGTGGTGTCGAACGCCCCGGCCACCAGCGTGCGCCACGGGGTGATCCGGGTCCAGGCCAGGTCGGTGTCGCCCGGCGCGTAGTCCCGGGCGCGTTGCCGCAGCGCCTCGATCGGATCCGCGGCCTGCGCGGTGTCGGTGATCCGCCGGTCGGCCACCACCCCGAGGAAATCGGTGGCGATCTCCTCCGGCGGCTCGCCGTGCCACCAGGTCACCACCGGCACGTCGGGCACCAGCAGCGGCATCACCACCGACTCGGCGTGCAGGGCGAGCCGGCCGTACATCCGGGTGACCACCGCCTCGCCCGGGCCGAGCCGGCCACCGACGACGATCTCCGCGTCCAACCGGTTGCGGTCCCGTTCGACGTCCGCGCGGACCACCACCACCAGTCGGCACGGGTGGGCGGCGGACGCGATGGTGGCGGCCGCCTCCGCCTCGCGGACCCGCCGCTCGTCCACCACCACGATCAGCGTCAGGGCCATCCCGCTGGCCACCCCGCCGGCGCTGCGACGCTCGGCGGCAAGCGCCTTGACCACCTCGTTGCCGGTGGTGTCCCACAGGCCGATCACTGGAGCCTCCCGGTCCGTCCGAGCCTGATGATTCGCTCGCTCCGCTCGCTCATGCGCGCCGCCAGGCGCGGCCCTCGCGGGCCAGCATCTCGTCGGCGGCCCGCGGACCCCACTCGCCGGCCCGGTACGGCTCCGGCTCGGTGCCCGCCCAGGCGTGCTCCAGCGGGTCCACGACCTGCCAGCTCTGCTCGACCTCGGCAGCGTCCGGGAAGAGGGTCCGGTCGCCGATCAGCACGTCCAGCACCAGCCGCTCGTACGCCTCCGGGCTGGACTCGGTGAACGCCTCGCCGTACTGGAAGTCCATCGCGATGTCGCGGACCTCCATCGTGGTGCCCGGCACCTTGGCGCCGAACTTCAGCACCACGCCCTCGTCCGGCTGCACCCGGATGACCAGCTGGTTGTTGCCCAGCGACTCCATGTCCGCCGGGTTGAACGGCAGGTGCGGCGCCCGCTTGAACATGATGGCCACCTCGGTGACCCGCCGCGGCAGCCGCTTGCCGGCCCGGATGTAGAACGGCACCTCGGCCCAGCGCCGGTTCTGGATGCCCAGCCGCACCGCCACGTACGTCTCGGTGGTGGAGTCCGGGGGCACCCCCTCCTCGTCCAGGTAGCCCACCGCCCGCTGGCCGCCCACCCATCCAGGCAGGTACTGGCCCCGCACGGTGCCCTGGGAGACGTCCTTGGGCAGCGTGATCGCCTTGAGCACCTTGAGCTTCTCGGTGCGGATCTCGTCGGCGTCGAAGCTGGTCGGCTCCTCCATCGCCACCAGCGCGAGCAGCTGGAGCAGGTGGTTCTGGAGCACGTCCCGGGCGGTGCCGACCGAGTCGTAGAACGCCGCCCGGGTGCCGATGCCGACGTCCTCGGCCATGGTGATCTGCACCGAGTCGACGTATTTGGAGTTCCACAGCGGCTCGAACAGGTTGTTGGCGAACCGCAGGGCGAGGATGTTCTGGACCGTCTCCTTGCCCAGGTAGTGGTCGATCCGGAAGACGTCCCGGCGGGTGAAGACGTCGTCGACCAGGTCGTTGAGCGCCTTCGCCGAGGGCAGGTCGTGGCCGAACGGCTTCTCCACCACCACCCGGCGCCAGCCGCCCGACTTCTCGTTGTCGGCCAGCCCGGTACGGGCCAGCTGCTTGAGCACCACCGGGAACGCGGCCGGCGGGATGGAGAAGTAGAAGGCCGCGTTGCCGGGGATGCCGTGCGACTGGCGCAGCTCGTCCAGGCAGCGGGCCAGGTGGTCGAAGGCGGCGTCGTCGTCGAACGAGCCGCCGACGAACTTGATGTTGCCGGCCAGCCGCGCCCAGACCTCCTCCCGCCACGGGGTACGGGCGTGCTTCTTCGCCGCCTCGCAGGCCAGGGTCTCGAAGTCGCCGTCGCCCCAGTCCCGGCGGGCGAACCCGAGAACCACGAAACCCGGAGGCAGCAGACCGCGGTTGGCCAGGTCGTACACCGCCGGGAGCAACTTCTTCCGCGCCAGGTCGCCGGTGACGCCGAAGATCACCAGAGCGCACGGCTCCGGGATCCTCGGCAGCCGCCGGTCCTGCGGGTCGCGCAGCGGGTTCACGCCGCCTCCTCGCTCCGCCAGGTCCACGTCGTCCATCGTCACGCCCGCAGCGCCCCCGTCGCATCGAGCAGCTGGGCCAGCCCCGCCGACCGGTCGGTCAGGTGCAACCGCAGCACCGGGCGCTGCCGGCCGGCCAGCGCCTGCCGGTCGCCGGCCGCCTGCGCCGCCTGCAACTCGCCGAAGGTGTACGGCTTGCCCGGCACCGGCAGGTCGTCGGTGACCGCGCCGGTCAGCTGCAGGTAGCTGCCGACCTGCGGGCCGCCCTTGTGGTACTGCCCGGTGGAGTGCAGGAACCGCGGACCCCAGCCGAAGGTGACCGGGCGTCCGGCGGCGCCGGCGAGCAGCGGCCGCAACCGGGCCGCGTCGGCGTCGGCGAACCGGTCGAGGTACGCCATCACCGCCAGGTAGCCGTCGTCGCCCAGCCCGTCCACCAGCCAGCGCAGCACGCCGGCCAGGTCGCCCGGGGCGCCCGGGGCGTACACCTCGATCGCGCCCTCGGTGAACGACGGCGTCTCCGCCGGCGGACCGGAGGCCAGGATCTTGTTGGTGTTCTCCTTGCTCTCGGTGACGTTGGGCTGGTTGAACGGGTCGATGCCGAGCACCACGCCGGCGACGGCGGTGGCGTACTCCCAGGTCAGGAACTGGGCGCCGAGCGGGCCGTTGACCGCCACGTCCGGCGCGGCGCCGCCGCCGGGCAGCTGGCCCGCGCCCAGCGCGCCGCCGTAGGTCACGGTGAGCACGTCCGGCCCGGTGGCGCCCGGGCTCTGCGGCGACTCGACCACCACCGGCAGGATGCCGACCCCGGCCTTGCCGGTGGACTCGGCGATCAGCTGCTCGGCCCAGTCACCCAGCCCGTCGATGCCGGTGCCGTCGGCGACCAGCGCGACCTTGTCCCGGCCCATGGTGGCCGCCGCGCCGAGCGCGGCGCCGAGCGCCAGGCCCGGATTGTCGCCGTCCCGGCCGAACGAGGAGGACAGCGCCTCGGCCTCGTCCAGCAGCTCGGCCACCTCGACCCCGGCCAGCGCGGACGGGACCAGCCCGAACGCGGTCAGCGCCGAGTACCGGCCGCCCACGTTCGGGTCGGCCAGCACGGTGAACGCGCCCATCTCGGCGGCGGTCTGCTCCAGCGGCGAGCCCGGGTCGGTGACGATGACGAAGTGCCGGCCGGCCTCCGCCTCGGTCATCCCGGCGTCGAGGAACGCCTGCCAGTACGCGCGCCGGTGGCTGTCGGTCTCCACCGTCGAGCCGGACTTGCTGGCCACCACCACCACGGTCCGCTCGAGCCGGTCGGCCAGCGCCGCCCGGACCTGCCCCGGGTCGGTGGTGTCCAGCACGGTCAGCTGCTTGCCGAGGGTGCGCGCGATGACCTCGGGAGCCAGCGACGAGCCGCCCATCCCGGCGAGCACCACATGGTCCAGGTCGGCCAGCTCCGCCTTCAGTTCGGCGAGCTGGGGGAGCAGTTCCCGGCTGCGGCGATGGGTGTCCACCCAGCCGAGCCGGATCTTCGCCTCGGCCTCGGCGTCCGGCCCCCACAGGGTGGCGTCCTTCGCGGTCAGCCGGCCCGGTACGCCGTTGGCGACCAGCGCCTGCCGGGTGGAGGCGGGGGCCGACCGGTCGACCGCGTCCGCCCCGTGCACCGCGATCCCGGCGGCCGCCTCGACCGGCCCCGCCAACAGGTCGCTCATGACAGCCCTCCGCTTCGCCGCGTGCCCGTGCCGGGCCGGTCCATCCACTCGCTCACGCATTGCCTCCCGCCTGCTGCGCGGCCTGGGCGTTGTCCTTGGCGGCCCGGCCGGGGTGCCCGGTGCCCTGCCCGGCGGCGGCCAGCGACTTGCGGACGCCGTCGAGCAGCTCCTGCCAGCTGGCCTCGAACTTCTCCACGCCCTCGCGCTCCAGCACGGCGATCACGTCGGCCATGTCGACGCCCACCGACTCCAGGTCGGCGAAGACCTTGCGGGCGTCGTCGTACGCCCCGGTGACGGTGTCGGCGCTGGTCTCGCCGTGGTCGGCGTACGCGTGGATCACCGGCTCCGGCATGGTGTTGACAGTGCCCGGCGCGATCAGTTCCTCGACGTAGATGACGTCCCGGTAGTCCGGGTTCTTGGTCGAGGTGGAGGCCCACAGCGGCCGCTGCGGGTGCGCCCCGGCGTCGGCCAGCGCCTGCCAGCGGTCGGAGGAGAAGACCTCGCCGTAGCGCTCGTACGCCAGCCGGGCGTTGGCGACGGCGGCCTTGCCGCGCAGCGCCTTGGCCTGCTCGGAGCCGATCTTCTCCAGCCGCTTGTCGACCTCGGTGTCGACCCGGGAGACGAAGAAGGACGCCACCGAGCCGATCTTGGACAGGTCGTGCCCGTTCGCCTTCGCCTGCTCCAGGCCGGCCAGGAACGCCTCCATCACCTGGGAGTAGCGGTCCAGCCCGAAGATCAGGGTCACGTTGACGCTGATCCCCTGGGCCAGGGTGGCGGTGATCGCCGGCAGGCCCGCCTCGGTGGCCGGGATCTTGATGAAGAGGTTGGGCCGGTCGATCAGCCACCACAGCGCGCCGGCCTCGGCGACGGTCTTGTCCGTCTCGTGCGCCAGCCGCGGGTCCACCTCGATGGAGACCCGGCCGTCCACCCCGCCGCTCGCGTCGTACGCCGGCCGCATCACGTCGCAGGCCCACCGCACGTCGTACGTGGTGAGCATGCGGACGGCCTCCTCGACGTCCACCCCACGGATGGCGAGGTCCCTGAGCTGCCAGTTGTACTCGTCCGCGTCGCTCAGCGCCTTGGCGAAGATGGTCGGGTTGGAGGTCACCCCGACCAGGTGCTTCTCCCGGCGGAGCTGGTCCAGCCCGCCGGAGCTCAGTCGCGTCCTGGAAAGATCGTCGAGCCAGATCGCCACGCCCGCGGCGCTGAGCTCTCCCAGCCTGTCCGTCATGCCGTCCACGCTCCCTCAGTTGCCGGTCGTGTTACCGGTGATGTCGCCCACCCGGGTCAGGGCCGCGTGCGCGGCGGCCACGATCCGGTCGGGGGTGAACCCGAACTGCTCGAAGAGCACGGAGTGCGGGGCGCTCGCGCCGTAGTGCTCCAGGCTGACGGTCTCGCCGCAGTCGCCGACGATCGCGCGCCAGGACATGGCGATGCCCGCCTCCACGCTCACCCGTGCCTTTACCCCGCGCGGCAGCACCGACTCCCGGTACGCCTCGTCCTGCTCGTGGAACCACTCCTGGCAGGGCATGGACACCACCCGGGTGGGGGTGCCGTCGGCCTCCAGCCGCTCCCGCGCGGTCAGGCAGAGCTGCACCTCGGAGCCGGTGCCGACGATGATCACCTGGGGCTTGCCGGTGGACGCCTCGGCCAGCACGTAGCCGCCCTTCGCCACGCCCTCGGCGCCGGCCAGCGTCGAGCGGTCGAAGGTCGGCAGCGGCTGGCGGCTGAGCGCCAGCGCGGTCGGCCGGTCGGTGTGCTCCAGCGCCTGCCGCCAGGCCCAGGCCGTCTCGTTCGCGTCGGCCGGGCGCACCACGTCCAGGCCCGGGATCGCCCGCAGCGCGGTCAGGTGCTCCACCGGCTGGTGGGTGGGGCCGTCCTCGCCGAGGCCGATCGAGTCGTGCGTCCAGACGTAGACCACCGGCAGCTTCATCAGCGCGGCCAACCGGACGGACGGCCGCATGTAGTCGCTGAACACCAGGAAGGTGCCGCCGTACGGGCGGGTGCCGCCGTGCAGCGCGATGCCGTTGAGGATCGCGCCCATGGCGTGCTCACGGATGCCGAAGTGCAGCGTGCGGCCGTACTCGTGGCCGGGGAAATCCTTGGTGGCGTGGGTGGCCGGGATGAAGGAGGGCTCGCCCTTCATCGTGGTGTTGTTGCTCTCGGCCAGGTCGGCCGAGCCGCCCCACAGCTCCGGCAGCACCGGCGCGAGCGCCTCCAGCACCTTGCCGGAAGCGGCCCGGGTGGCGATGCCCTTGGCGTCGGCCGGGAACTCCGGCAGGGCGTCCGCCCAGCCCTGCGGCAGCGTCCGGGTGGCCAGCCGGTCCCAGAGCGCCCGGCGCTCCGGGTTGGCCTGCGCCCAGGTGTCGAACGCCCCGGTCCACGCGCGCTGGGCCTCCGCGCCGCGCTCCATCACCCGGCGGGCGTGCCCGAGGACCTCCTCGTCCACCTCGAAGGTGCGCTGCGGGTCGAAGCCGAGGATCTGCTTGGTGGCGGCCACCTCGTCGGCGCCGAGCGCCGAGCCGTGGATCTTGCCGGTGTTCTGCTTGTTGGGGGCGGGCCAGCCGATGATGGTGCGCAGCGCGATGAAGGAGGGGCGGCCGGTCTCCGCCTTCGCCGCCAGCAGCGCGCGGTAGAGCGCCTCCACGTCCTCGTGGTAGTCGCCCTGGTCGGCGTCGCCGCTGCGCCAGTCGACCGTCTGCACGTGCCACCCGTACGCCTCGTAGCGGGCCGCGACATCCTCGCTCTTGGCGATCCGGGTGTCGTCCTCGATGGAGATCTCGTTGTCGTCGTAGATCACGCAGAGGTTGCCCAGCTGCTGGTGCCCGGCGAGCGCGCTGGCCTCGTGGCTGATGCCCTCCTCGATGTCGCCGTCGGAGGCGATGCACCAGATGTCGTGGTCGAACACCGAGGCGCCCGGCTCGGCCTCCGGGTCGAACAGGCCGCGCTCGCGGCGGGCCGCCATGGCCATCCCGACCGCGTTGCCCATGCCCTGGCCGAGCGGCCCGGTGGTGGTCTCCACGCCGGGGGTGTGCCCGTGCTCCGGGTGGCCCGGGGTCAGCGAGCCCCACTGCCGCAGCGACTGCAGGTCCTCCAGGCTCAGCGGGTAGCCGGAGAGGAAGAGCTGGATGTAGAGGGTGAGGCTGGAGTGGCCGGCGGAGAGCACGAAACGGTCCCGGCCGGGCCAGTTCGGGTCGGCCGGGTTGTGCCGCATCACCCGGTTGAAGAGCAGGTACGCCGCGGGCGCCAGGCTCATCGCGGTGCCCGGGTGGCCGTTGCCGGACTTCTCCACGGCGTCCATGGCCAGCACGCGGACGGTGTCGACGGCCCGGCGGTCGAGGTCGGACCAGTTCAGTGCGGGGTGCTCGGGACGGTTGGCAGCCACGATGGTTGTGCTCCTCGGCAGATGGGCGGAACCCTCACTCATGACCCTATCGAGCGGTCCTAAACGTCCGCCCGGGGATCTCCGCATGCTGGTCTGTACGTGTCCGGGCGGAACGGCGTTCGATCCCGCGACGGTGTGACGGCTCGCACCGTTGCCGGGTCGGCCGGGCAGCCAAAACGACAGCGCGTAGTGTGTGGGGCGGTGTGTGGACCCGAACCGGGCCCGGCCGACCCGACCTCCCCTGCCGACGCCGGAAGGTGGCAATCCGTGAGCATGATCACCGACCGCCCCGTCAGCACCCCTGCCGGGCAGCAGCCGGTGCGCACGGGGGGCAAGGCGGCGGTGGCCGCGCCGCGGGACGTCCGGGCGGTGCTGTCGGCGTACGTCACACTGACCAAGCCCCGGATCGTCGAGCTGCTGCTGGTCACCACCGTGCCGGCGATGATGCTCGCGGACGGCGGCCTGCCGTCGCTCTGGCTGGTCGCCGTGGTGCTGGTCGGCGGCTCGCTCGCGGCCGGCGCGGCCAGCGTCATCAACTGCTACATCGACCGGGACATCGACCAGTTGATGCGGCGCACCAAGCGCCGTCCGCTGCCGGCGCACACGGTGACCCCGCGCAACGCGTTGATCTTCGGGCTGGTGCTGGCCGCGGTGTCGGTGGCGCTGATGGCGGCGTTCACCAACCTGCTGGCCGCCGGGCTCACCCTGGCCGCGATCCTCTACTACGACGTCGTCTACACCCTCTGGCTCAAGCGCACCACGACGGCGAACACGTTCTGGGGCGGCGCCTGCGGGGCGGCGCCGGTGCTGATCGGCTGGGCGGCGGTGACCGGGTCGCTGGCGCCGGCGGCGTGGGCCCTGTTCGCGGTGGTCTTCTTCTGGCAGATGCCGCACTTCTACCCGCTGGCGATGAAGTACAAGGACGACTACGCCCGGGCCGGCATCCCGATGCTGCCGGTGGTGGCCTCCGCCCGCCGGGTGAACGCCGAGATCGTCATCTTCGCCTGGCTGACCGTGGCGTCCTCGCTGGCGGTCTGGCCGCTGGGAATGAGCCTGGTCTACGGGGTGCCCGCCGTGGTCGTCGGCGCCATCTTCCTCGTCGAGGCGCACAAGCTGGCCCGCCGGAGTGCCCGAGGGCTGGCGGTCAAGCCGATGCGGCTGTTCCACTGGTCGACGACCTACCTGACCATCCTCTTCGCGGCCGTCGCCCTGGACGCCCTGATCTGACCGCGGCGCCCGGCCCGATGGCTCGCCCGGCCGGGGAGCGGTCCTCGCGGCTGCCCGCTCGACAAATCGTCATCATGGATGAGTTGTCCGGGTTTCGCGTCACATCAGGGTGACTGTCGTCATGAGTCCGATGGGCTCAACCCGTGCCGGCCCGGGGTGGTTTGCCGGGCCACTTTGCCAGCGGAAGTCCGGATATAACCGGGCGAATCACCTGTGGTTCTCCTTAAACCTCGAGGTAATTGGCATCACAAAAGGTTCATGGTTCTCGCCCGGCTGGGTGGAGGTCTGCTTAGGCTTCGCGTCATGGCAGATGGTTCCGATACGACGCTGACGGCCGAGCAGACCGCTCCCGAGCAGGCCCCCAACGGCCTGGTCGCGGGGATCAAGTCGTTCGCCGCCGGGCACGGCGGCGCGAAGGCGGTCATCGAGTACGTCGGCAAGCGGGGCGCACGCATCGTCCTGGTGGGCGCGGACGGGGCGTGGGGCGACCAGTTCGCCGACGACACCGTCGTCGCGCGGCAGGCCTGCGCCAAGGCTGGGGTCGCGGTCGAGAACGCCTGGGAGCGTGAGCTGATGGACCAGATGCGTCCGAGCAACGACCTCTGGCGGTCGATGGCCCGACGCACGATGGCCCGCTGACCTTGACCGACCACCACCAGTCGACCCGGGGGGAACCCCGGGTCGCTCTCGTCACCTGC
The DNA here is from genome assembly GCF_011759515.1 of Micromonospora sp. CNZ280. Taxonomy (NCBI): domain Bacteria; kingdom Bacillati; phylum Actinomycetota; class Actinomycetes; order Micromonosporales; family Micromonosporaceae; genus Micromonospora; species Micromonospora sp. CNZ280. The sequence goes on along the minus strand of NZ_JAAOYP010000002.1, from coordinate 1,448,348 downwards.
ACCGAACTGCGCGACCTCGACCCGGACGACCGGCTGGTGCTCGCCCCGCTGGCCCGGCACGGCGTCACCGCCGAGCCGGCGGTCTGGGACGACCCGGCCGTCGACTGGGCCGGCTACGACCTGGCGGTGCTGCGCTCCCCGTGGGACTACGCGCTGCGCCGCGACGAGTTCGTCGCCTGGGCCGCCACCGTCCCGGCGCTGGCCAACCCGGCCGACGTGGTCCGCTGGAACACCGACAAGCGCTACCTGGCCGAGCTCTCCGCGGCCGGGGTGCCCACGGTGCCCACGTCCTGGGTCGCGCCGGGGGAGAGCTGGCAGCCGCCCGCCGACTCCGGCGAGTACGTGGTCAAGCCGGCGGTGAGCGCCGGCAGCCAGGACACCGGCCGGTACGACCTGGCCGACCCCGAGCACCGGGAACTGGCCGTGGCGCACGTACGGCGGCTCTCCGCCGCCGGCCGGGTGACCATGGTCCAGCCGTACCTGCGTGCGGTGGACAGCGCCGGCGAGACCGCGCTGCTCTTCCTGGCCGGCCCGGCCGGCCTGGCGTTCAGCCACGCGATCCGCAAGGGCCCGATGCTCACCGGCCCGGACCTGGGCGTAGAGGGGCTCTACAAGCCCGAGGAGATCAGCGCACGTACCGCCACCGAGGAGCAGTTGGCGGTGGCGGAGAAGACCCTGGCAGCGGTGCCGGGCGGCGTGGAGCGGCTGCTCTACGCCAGGGTCGACCTGATCCCGGGCGCGGACGGCGCGCCGGTCCTGGTCGAGCTCGAGCTCACCGAGCCGTCGCTCTTCCTCGGCTACGCCGAGGGCGCCCCCGAGCGCCTGGCCGCCGCCATCCGCACCCACCTGACCCGCCACCCCTGACCGGCCGCCCGCGACCCGCCGGCGCAGCCGGCGCCAGGCGCCACCAACCGGCCCCGCCGGTCCGCCCGCGCGGACCGGGGGCCGGCTCACGTCCGCCGGCCCCCGCCGGCACTCGCGGGTCATGATCCGCACAACATGCCGGATGTGGTGGCCTGGAAGCTGCCGGAGGCCCCAACATCCCGAGTGTGGTGGTTTCCGGCGGGCGGGGAGGCCGCAACATAGCGGAAGCGGTGAGCCCGATGCGCGGCCCGACCGGGGCCTGGGCCGAGGGGGTTCGGAGCGCGGGGCCGGGTCAGGCGGTGGCGGGGACCGGTTCGGCGGCCGGGGCGGCGGAGGCGGGCTCGACCGGGAGCGGGCGACGTTCCCGGGTCGACCAGAGCACCGAGAGCGTGGCCAGCAGCACCAGGCAGGAGCCGAGCATGTGCGCGCCGACCAGCAGCGCCGGCAGGTGCGTGAAGTACTGCACGAAGCCGATCAGGCCCTGCCCGAGTTCCACGGCGACCAGCACCACGGCGGCCCGCTCGGCGCGCCGGGCGCCCACCGCCCGGAACGCGAAGATCAGCGCCACCGAGAGCCCGATCAGCAGGAACACCCCGTCGGCGTGCACCTGCGAGATGGTCTCCGGGGCCAGCCCGTTGCGTTTGGCCCCCTGGTCGCCCGCGTGCGGCCCGCTGCCGGTCACCCAGGTCCCCACGACGAGCACCGCCGCGCTGGCCAGCGTGGTGAGCAGCGTCAGGGCGCGCAGCGGGGCGGGCACCACCGGCACCGCCGGCGCGTCCGGGTCCTTGATCCGCCGCCAGAGGGCGTACGCGGCCGCGATCACCACCATCGAGGCGAGGAAGTGCAGCCCGACCACCCACGGGTTCAGGTTGCTCAGCACGGTGAACCCGCCGATCACCGCCTGGGCCGGGATGCCGAACAGGACGGCGACGGCGAGCGGCAGCAGCCCCGGGCGACGCGGCCGGTGCAGCAGCACCGCCAGCACCACCGCCGCCGCGATGATGCCCACCGCGAAGGTGAGCAGCCGGTTGCCGAACTCGATCGCCCCGTGCACGCCCATCTCCGACGTGGCGACGTAGGAGGCGTCGGTGCACCGCGGCCAGGTGGGGCAGCCGAGGCCGGAGGCGGTCAGTCGGACGGCCCCGCCGGTGACCACGATCCCGACGTTCGCGATGATGGACGCGAGGGCGAGTCGGCGCAGCAGGGCGGCGGAGACCGGAAACCGGGCGAGCAGGCGTTGCGGCGCGGCGGGGGCCGGGGACCGGACGGGACGCTTCACGGCGCAAATCCTACGCACCGTAGTGATCGAGGATCGTGCGACTCAGCCCGGACGGTGGTTCGGATCACCGTGACCCGGGTTTGCGGGCCCCCAGCGAATTACGTAACGTTGGCGTTGTGAAAAACGCGGCGGGCCTTCCCGGGCACCTGCCGGCGACCGCTCCGGCCGCCGGCGAGGGCTCCCGGTCGCCGCGCGGCGTCAGACGCGCCGAGCTGGAGTTGTCGCCGTCCGCGTCCGCCACGGATGTCTCCACCCGTGACCGGGTCACCCAGCTGCTGCTGGAGCGGGGCGCGACCACCGCCGCGCAGCTCGGTTCGGCGCTCGGGCTCAGCCCGGCCGCGATCCGCCGGCACCTCGACGCCATGCTCGCCGAGGGTGACGTGGTCGCCCGCGAGCAGACCGTCCGCGGCCACCGCGGCCGCGGCCGCCCGGCCAAGGTGTTCCTGCTGACCGAGGCGGCCCGGGTGCGCTGCGGCACCCACCACTACGACAACATGGCCACCGCCGCGCTGCGCTGGATCGCCCGCAACGGTGGTTCCCCGGCCGTCGAGGCGTTCGCCGCCGAGCAGGTCGCCGCCCTGGAGGCGCGCTGCCGCACGGCGATGGAGGACGCCGGCGACGACCCGCTGGCCCGGGCGGAGGCGCTCGCGGCCGCGCTCACCGCGGAGGGCTACGCTGCCAACGCGTCCACGATCGCCTCGGGTGGCCAGCTCTGCCAGCACCACTGCCCGGTGGCGCACGTGGCCGCCGAGTTTCCCCAGCTGTGCGAGGCCGAGACCGCGGTGATCTCCCGTCTGGTCGGCACCCACGTACAGCGCCTGGCCACCATCGCGCACGGCGACGGGGTGTGCACCACGCACATCCCGACCCAGCCGGGGCGTGCCCAGTCCGGTAAGACCGTCACCACTGTGAGGACAGATAGATGACCGAGCAGATCGTCCAGCCCCTGACCCAGGAGGAGCAGCTCGCCGCCCTGGGCCGCTACGAGTACGGCTGGGCCGACCCGGACGTCGCCGGGGCCTCCGCCCAGCGCGGCCTCAACGAGGCGGTGGTGCGGGACATCTCGGCCAAGAAGAACGAGCCGGCCTGGATGCTCGACCTGCGGCTGAAGGGCCTGCGGCTGTTCGACCGCAAGCCCATGCCGGCCTGGGGCGCCGACCTCACCGGGATCGACTTCGACAACATCAAGTACTTCGTCCGGTCCACCGAGAAGCAGGCCACCAGCTGGGAGGACCTGCCCGAGGACATCAAGAACACCTACGACAAGCTGGGCATCCCCGAGGCCGAGAAGCAGCGGCTGATCGCCGGTGTGGCGGCCCAGTACGAGTCCGAGGTGGTCTACCACAAGATCCGTGAGGACCTCGAGGAGCAGGGGGTCGTCTTCCTCGACACCGACACCGCCCTCAAGGAGCACGAGGACCTGTTCAAGGAGTACTTCGGCACGGTCATCCCGGTCGGCGACAACAAGTTCGCCGCGCTGAACACCTCCGTCTGGTCCGGTGGCTCGTTCATCTACGTGCCGAAGGGCGTGCACGTGGAGATCCCGCTGCAGGCCTACTTCCGGATCAACACGGAGAACATGGGCCAGTTCGAGCGGACGCTGATCATCGTCGACGAGGGTGCGTACGTGCACTACGTCGAGGGCTGCACCGCGCCCATCTACTCCTCCGACTCCCTGCACAGCGCGGTCGTGGAGATCATCGTCAAGAAGAACGCCCGGTGCCGCTACACGACCATCCAGAACTGGTCGAACAACGTCTACAACCTGGTCACCAAGCGCGCCGTGTGCCACGAGGGCGCGACCATGGAGTGGATCGACGGCAACATCGGCTCCAAGGTCACCATGAAGTACCCGGCGGTCTACATGACCGGCGAGCACGCCAAGGGCGAGGTGCTCTCGGTGGCGATGGCCGGTGAGGGCCAGCACCAGGACGCCGGTGCCAAGATGGTGCACGCCGCGCCGCACACCAGCAGCACCATCGTCTCCAAGTCGATCGCCCGCGGCGGCGGCCGCACCTCGTACCGCGGCCTGGTGCAGGTGCTGGAGGGCTCGCACCACAGCGCCAGCACGGTGAAGTGCGACGCGCTGCTGGTCGACACCATCTCCCGCTCCGACACCTACCCGTACGTCGACATCCGCGAGGACGACGTGTCGATGGGGCACGAGGCGACCGTCTCCAAGGTCAGCGAGGACCAGCTCTTCTACCTGATGAGCCGGGGCCTGACCGAGGACGAGGCGATGGCGATGATCGTGCGCGGCTTCATCGAGCCGATCGCCAAGGAGCTCCCGATGGAGTACGCCCTGGAGCTCAACCGCCTGATCGAGCTCCAGATGGAGGGCGCGGTCGGCTGACCCGGCCAGCCCTCGCGCGGCCCGGACCCGTCGCGCCGCGTCGCGACCAGCCCGACCGACCCTCCGATCAATCGCAGAACAGACCAAGGAAGAGATGACTACCCAGGCTTCCGCGCCGCCCAGCACCAAGTCGCAGGCGCTCCGCTCGTACGACGTCGCCGACTTCCCGGCCCTGACCGGCCTGGAGGAGGAGTGGCGCTTCACTCCGCTCAAGCGCCTGCGCGGCCTGCTCGACGGCGCCGGAGCGCCGGCCGGGCAGGTCGTCACCCAGGTGTGGTCGCCCGACGGCGTCACCGCCGAGTGGGTGGAGCGCGGCGACGCCCGGCTCGGCCGGGTGCTGGTGCCCTTCGACCGGCTCAGCGCCCAGGCGTGGAGCGGTTTCGACAAGGCCCTGGTGGTGACCGTGGCCCGCGAGGCCGTGCTGGAGGACGTGGTTTCCATCGAGGCCCGGGGGCAGGGCGACCCGCTCGCCTACCAGCACATCCTGCTGGACGTGCAGCGGCTGGCCGAGGCGACCGTGGTGCTCGACCAGCAGGGCAGCGCCACGCTGGCCGACAACGTCGAGGTGGCCGTCGGGGACGGGGCGAAGCTGACCCTGGTCACCATCGCCGACTGGGCCGCCGACGCGGTGCAGGCCCAGCACCTCAAGGTCAGGCTGGGCCGGGACGCCAAGGTGATCCACGTCCAGGTCTCCCTCGGCGGCGATCTGGTCCGGCAGTACACCAGCGTGGAGTACACCGACCGGGGCGGCGAGGCCGAGCTGTACGGGCTCTACTTCGCCGACTCGGGCCAGCACCTGGAGCACCGGCAGCTGGTCGACCACGCGGTGCCCGACTGCCGCAGCTACGTCGGCTACCGGGGCGCCCTGCAGGGTGAGAGCGCGCGCACCGTCTGGGTGGGCGACGTGCTGATCCGGGCCGAGGCGACCGGCACCGACACGTACGAGATCAACCGGAACCTGCTGCTCACCGACGGCGCTCGGGCGGACTCCGTACCGAACCTGGAGATCGAGACCGGCGAGATCGCCGGGGCCGGCCACGCGAGCGCGACCGGCCGGTTCGACGACGAGCAGTTGTTCTACCTGATGGCCCGGGGCATCCCGGAGGCCGAGGCACGCCGCCTGGTGGTGCGCGGGTTCTTCGCCGAGCTGATCAACAAGATCCCGGTCGAGGAGTTGCGCGAGCGGCTCGGCGACGCCATCGAGGACCGGTTGGCCAAGGCGGGCGCCTGATGATCCGGATCTGTTCCACCGAGGACGTGCCGAAGGGGACCGCGATCAGCGCGGACGTCGACGGCACCCAGATCGCGCTGGTGCACGGCGAGGACGGCGAGTTCTACGCCGTCTACGACGAGTGCTCGCACGCCGCGGTCGCCCTCTCCGAGGGCGAGGTGGAGGGCTGCACGCTGGAGTGCTGGCTGCACGGCTCCCGCTTCGACCTGCGCACCGGCGAGCCCACCGGGCTGCCCGCCACCGAACCCGTACCCGTCTACCCCGTCGAAGTCCGCGACGGCGACATCTACGTCAGCCTCACGCCGAGCAATGGAGTGACCCGATAATGAGCACCCTGGAGATCCGCGACCTGCAGGTGTCGGTCAAGCTGCCCGAGGGTGAGCTCAAGCCGATCCTGCACGGCGTCGACCTGACCGTCCGTTCGGGCGAGACCCACGCGATCATGGGCCCGAACGGCTCCGGCAAGTCCACGCTCGCCTACTCGATCGCCGGTCACCCGAAGTACGAGATCACCGGCGGCTCGGTGACCCTCTTCGACGATAATTCGGCCTCCGCGCCGCACGGCGGCACTCCGGACCGAATGAACGTCGCCGGCCAGGACGTGCTGGCCATGTCCGTCGACGAGCGGGCCCGCGCCGGTCTCTTCCTGGCCATGCAGTACCCGGTCGAGGTGCCCGGCGTCTCGGTGGCCAACTTCCTGCGCACCGCCAAGACCGCCATCGACGGCGAGGCGCCGAAGCTGCGCACCTGGGGTGGCGAGCTGCGCGGTGCGATGGAGCGCCTCCAGATGGACCCGGCGTTCGCCCAGCGCAACGTCAACGAGGGCTTCTCCGGCGGTGAGAAGAAGCGGCACGAGATCGTGCAGCTGGAACTGCTCAAGCCGAAGATGGCCATCCTCGACGAGACCGACTCGGGCCTGGACGTGGACGCGCTGCGCGTGGTCAGCGAGGGGGTCAACCGGGTCCGCGACACCGGCGACACCGGCCTGCTGCTGATCACCCACTACACCCGGATCCTGCGCTACATCAAGCCGGACCACGTGCACGTCTTCGTCGCCGGCCGGATCGTCGAGCAGGGCGGCCCGGAGCTGGCCGACAAGCTCGAGGAAGAGGGCTACGAGCGGTACGTCGCCGGGGCCGGTTCGGCGCGGGCCTGAGGCGCGGAAGGGTCGCTGAGATGACCACCATCGCGATCCCACCCGGGATGCCGCAGTACGACGACGTGCCGCGTTACGACGTGGCCAAGGTGCGCGCCGACTTCCCGATCCTGGACCGGGAGGTCAACGGGCACCGGCTGGTCTATCTCGACAGCGCCAACACCTCGCACAAGCCGCGGCAGGTGCTCGACGTGCTCGCCGAGCACTACGCGCTGCACAACGCCAACGTCTCCCGCTCGGTGCACACGCTGGGCACCGAGGCCACCGAGGCGTACGAGGGCGCCCGGGCCAAGGTCGCCGCGTTCATCAACGCGCCGAGCGCGGACGAGGTGGTGTTCACCAAGAACTCCACCGAGGCGATCAACATCGTGGCGTACGCCTTCTCGAACGCCTCGCTGCGCCCGGACGGCGACCCGCGGTTCCGGCTCGGCCCCGGTGACGAGGTGGTGATCTCCGAGATGGAGCACCACTCGAACATCGTCCCGTGGCAGCTGCTCTGCGAGCGCACCGGCGCGACCCTGCGCTGGTTCCCGGTCACCGACTCCGGCCGGCTGGACGAGTCCGGACTGGACGACCTGGTCACCGAGCGGACGAAGATCGTCTCGCTGGTGCACATGTCGAACATCCTGGGCACTGTCAACGCCACCGCGCGGATCACCGAGCGGGTCCGCGAGGTGGGGGCGCTGCTGCTGCTGGACTGCTCGCAGTCGGTGCCGCACATGCCGATGGACGTGGTCGACTACGACGCCGACTTCATCGTCTTCACCGGGCACAAGATGTGCGGGCCGACCGGCATCGGCGTGCTCTGGGGGCGGGCCGAGCTGCTGGCGGCGATGCCGCCGGTGTTCGGTGGCGGCTCGATGATCGAGACGGTGGCGATGGCCGGCTCCACCTTCGCCGCGCCGCCGGCCCGGTTCGAGGCGGGCACCCCGCCGATCGCCGAGGCGGTCGCGCTCGGCGCCGCGGTGGACTACCTGTCGGGCATCGGGATGAAGGCCATCCAGTGGCACGAGAAGGAGCTGACGGCGTACGCGCTGGACGCCCTCGCCACGGTGCCCGGCCTGCGGATCTTCGGGCCGACCGTGCCGGTGGGCCGGGGCGGGACGATCTCGTTCGCCCTCGGCGACGTGCACCCGCACGACGTGGGGCAGGTGCTCGACTCCCTCGGCGTGCAGGTGCGGGTGGGCCACCACTGCGCCCGTCCGGTCTGCACCCGGTTCGGCGTGCCGGCCACCACGCGGGCCTCGTTCTACCTCTACACGACCACCGAGGAGATCGACGCCCTGGTGGCGGGCCTGGAGCAGGTGCGGAAGGTGTTCGACTGATGCAGCTCGACCAGCTCTACCAGGAGATCATCCTGGACCACTACAAGCACCCGCACGGGCGTGGCCTGCGCGACGCCGACGACCCGGCGGACCGGGTGGCCGAGGCGCACCACGTCAACCCCACCTGCGGTGACGAGGTCACCGTCCGGGTCGCCACCGACGGCGACGTGCTGCACGACGTCTCGTACGACGGCATGGGCTGTTCGATCAGCCAGGCGTCGGCGAGCGTGCTGCACGAGCTGCTGAAGGGTCGGCGGGCCGGGGAAGCTTTCGTGGTGCACGAGGCGTTCGTGCAGTTGATGTCCGGTCGTGGTCAGGTCACGCCGGACGAGGACGTGCTCGGCGACGGGGTGGCGTTCGCGGGGGTCGCCCGCTACCCGGCCCGGGTGAAGTGCGCGCTGCTGCCGTGGATGGCGTTCAAGGACGCCGCGGCACGCGCCGGCGTGGGCGCGAGCCCTTCGGAGGTTAAGGCATGAGTAGCGAGGACACCGCCACCGCGGCGACGCCGCCGGTCGAGGGTGCCGCGGGCACCCCGGTCGCCGGCGCGGCGGGCGGCAAGGCCGCCGTCGCCGACATCGAGGAGGCGATGAAGGACGTCGTCGACCCCGAGCTGGGCATCAACGTGGTCGACCTCGGCCTGGTGTACGGCGTGCACGTCGACGACGACAACGTCGCCACCCTGGACATGACCCTCACCTCGGCGGCCTGCCCGCTCACCGACGTGATCGAGGACCAGGCCCGGCAGGCGCTGACCACCGGCCCGGGTGGCGGCCTGGTGAGCGACATCCGGATCAACTGGGTCTGGCTGCCCCCGTGGGGCCCCGACAAGATCACCGACGAGGGGCGCGACCAGCTCCGCTCTCTCGGCTTCAACGTCTGACCTTTCCCGGTCACCCGTCGAGCGCGGCACCCCTCGGGGCGCCGCGCTCGACCCGTCTCCAGCCACACCGCCCCATCCGACGCCCGCATCGCGCCCGTTCCCCGGGCGTGATCCGCGATCGTCTGCAGTAGGCGCGGGCGGCCCCTCCCGGCGGCAGGCGATCACGCCGCTGGCGGGTGGCGGGGAAATTGGTGGCGGGGGTGGGGGTGGGGGCGCAGGATGGGCGGGTGATCGAGACGTACCGGATGATGCCTGTCCCTGTCGCCGCGACCGTCGTCGCGCGTCGACAGCGCACGGCATCCGGTCGCGCCTCGACCCGCCGCCGACGGTCGTGACCGGCGCGTTTCTGGCCGGCCTGGTCGCCGGCTACGGCGTCGCCATCCCGGTCGGCGCGATCGCCGTGCTCATCCTCGGGCTCAGCGCCCGGACCTCGTTCCGGGTCGGCGCGGCGGCAGCGCTCGGGGTGGCCACCGCCGACGGGCTCTACGCCGCGGTGGCGGCCCTCGGTGGGGCGGTGGTCGCCGGGCTGATCGCCCCGGTCGCCGGGCCGCTGCGGCTGGCCGCCGCGATCGTGCTGCTCGCCATCGCCGGCCACGGCGCCTGGCGGGCGCTGCGACCGCGAACCGCGCCCGGGGGTCCCGTCGACGGTCGCCGGGGCCTGGACACCCCGATTCGGGCCTTCGCCGGAGTGCTGGCGTTGACCATGTTGAACCCGGCGACGGTGGTCTATTTCGCCGCCCTCGTCATCGGTCGGCAGGGCGGCGCGGATCCGGGCGCGGCCGACGCGTTGCTCTTCGTGCTGGGCGCCTTCGTCGCCTCCGCCAGCTGGCAGCTGCTGATCGCCGGCGGGGGCACGCTCGTCGGGCGGATGCTGACCGGGCCGCGTGGCCGGCGCGTCACGGCGCTGGTCTCCAGCGCCCTGATCGCGGCGCTGGCGGCAGCCATGCTGCTGCCACGATGAGCGCCACCGACGCCGCCGGCCGGGGTGCCGGTCCGAGGGCGCGGTGCGGGCAGCTCGACCCGGGTGCCCGCCCGACGGCACGTCTCGGGCGGCCCGAGACCCGGGGCGGCGTCCCACGGCGCGGTGCGGACGGCCCGACCCGGGTGCGGGCCGCCAGGGCCGGCCGCGGGCACCCTCGACCGGGTGCCCGCCGGGCCGGTGCTGGCTGTCAGCCGGCCTAGCCGGGGGACATCGCCGCGGCCAGGCGCAGGTGGGCGGCGGCGCGGGCGTCGCCCTGCCGCTGGAGGGTCCGCCCCAGCAGCAACTGCAGGTACGAGTCGTCCGGCGCCTGCGCCGCGAGCGGCTCCAGGATCCGCAGCGCCCGGTTGAGCTGGGCGGAGTGGAAGTACGCCCGGGCGGCGAGCAGTAGGGTGCCGCGGTCGTCGCCGTGGGTGTCGAGCAGGGGCCGGAGCAGGGTGAGGGTGCCCAGCGGGTCGCCGAGGTCCAGCAGCGCCTCGGCGTGCCGGAGGCGTTCGACCTCCTCGGGTAGCTGGCGTGGGCTGCGGCGGGCGGCCTCGGTCAGGAAGGCGTGGATCACCTCCGCGGGCTGCGCGCCGCGCAGCGCCGCGCCGTTCACGACGAACGTCGGGGACGTCGCCACCCCCGCGGCCCGGCCCCGCAGCACCAGTTCCCGGACGGCCGTGTCGCCCGCGCCGTCGGCGGGCAGCCCACCTGCCGCCGGGTAGCCGGCCCGGCGGGACACCTCGTCCAGCACGGCCGGGAGGCTGATGTCCAGCGCGTCGACGAAGTGCGCCCGCATCACCTCCTCGGCCACCGCGTCCTGCAGTGGCGGGCCGCCGGCCTCGTGGGCGAGGGCGATGAGGCGGTGGGCGTCGTGGCTGCTGGCCCGCCAGCCGGCTCCCCAGCGCGGACCGAGGCCCTCGGCGAGCGCGACGCGGGAGACGCGTTCCCGGTTCTCGCCGGGCGTGAGGTGCGGCGCGCAGCCACGGAGGGCGGCGTCCACCATCGGGTCGCGGAGCACCTCGGCCAGGGGCTCGCCGGGGGCGGGAGCGGAGGGGTCGATGCGGTACGGCCGCCAGACGACCTCGACCGGGTCGCCCGGCCAGGACGCCAGCGCCCGCTCCAGCCGCCGCTTGCCGATGTACGCCCACGGGCAGACGACGTCGGCCCAGATCTCGATCCGCATGGTCGGACAGGCTACACGACACGTGTCGTATAAACCACGGGTGTCGTATAGTGTCCGGGTGAACTCCTCCGACCCCCGCGTCCGGCGGACCCGGGCCAGGTTGCGGGCGGCCGTCCTCGAGCTGGCGGCCGAGCGGGAGCTGGGCGACATCACGATCGCCGAGGTGGCCAAGCGGGCCGGGGTCAACCGCGCGACGACCTACCTGCACTTTCCCGACCTGGACGCGCTCGTCGCCGACGCGATGGAGGAGGCCGTCGCCCAGGTGGCCCGCGCCGCGGCGCTCTGCCCGCTGGACGCCCCGCGTGACGAGCCGCCGCAGCCGCTGCGCGAGCTCTTCGACACCGTCGCCGCCAACGCGGTTCTCTACCGCAGGATGCTGTCCCCGCACGGCAGCGCCCGCTTCGCGGCGGGCCTACGCGACCGGCTCGCCGCCGAACTGCGGCACAGCCTCGAAGGTCGCCCCCGGACGGCGGACGATGTGCCGGTGGACGTCCACGCCGCGTACCTCGCCGGTGCCCTCACCGGCGTCATCGCCGCCTGGACGGCGGCGCAGGCCCCGGCCGGCGCCGCCGACACGGCACTCGCGACGTGGCGGTTGCTCCGTGGTTGACCCGGTCCGCGCGCCCATGCGCACATCATTCGGGAGGTTGCCGTGGTCGGCAGGCCGGCGGTAGGCGGCGGTCGGTGGGTCGAGGTGGGTCCGGGCCGGATCGCCCGCTGGGTCGACGGCTTCGCCGACCGGCACGGTTCGCCCGTCACCACCGTCGAGGAGTACGGCCTGCGGCTCGCCGCCCCGGACGGCGCGACCGCCGAGCTGCACACCCCGCCCGGCGCCCCGGCCACCGCCGACCTGACCGGGTTCGTGGCCGCCGCGACCGCGCCCCGCCGGATCGGCCTGCTGCTCGCCCGCAAGGGCGCGGTGGCGGTGGGCGTCGCGGCGGGGAAGGAGCTGGTGATCTCCAAGGTGGACACCCGCTACGTGCAGGGCCGCACCGCCGCCGGCGGCTGGTCCCAGCAGCGCTTCGCCCGGCGGCGCGACAACCAGGCGAAGGCGGCGCTGGGCGACGCGGCGGAGCTGGCCGTACGGCTGCTGCTGCCGGCGGCGTCGACGCTGGACGCGCTGGTCTGCGGCGGCGACCGGCGGGCGGTGGACACCGTGCTCGCCGACCGGCGGCTCGCCCCGCTGGCCGCGCTGCGCGCCGAACGCCTGCTCGACGTGCCGGAACCGCGGCACGCGGTGCTGGTCGGCGCGATCGACGCCGCCCGGGCGGTGCGGATCCTGGTCCGCGACCCCGAGCCGGCTTGACCGGCCGTCGCCGGGCGGGGCCCGGACAGGCCGGCGGCCGGCGGGTTCGCGCCCACCGGCCGTCGCGCAACAATTCCTCGGCGGCTCAGCGCGCGCCGCCGAACGTGTCGCAAGACTTCGGGTCGCCGGTGGAGTAGCCCCGGGTGAACCACTCCTTGCGCTGGGCCGAGGAGCCGTGGGTGAACTCCTCCGGGTTCACCGGCCGGTTCGCCCGCTCGGAGATGGCGTCGTCGCCGATCTTCTCCGCGGCGTCGATGGCCTGCGCGATGTCCTGTTCGGTGATGCTGGTGACGATCTTCTGCCCGCTCTCGTCGGCGGTGCCGGTGGCGTGCTTCGCCCAGGCACCGGCGTAGCAGTCGGCCTGGAGTTCGAGCTTCACCGACAGCGCGTTCGCGTTGTCCGGGTCGCGCTGCTGCTGGCGGCGCAGCTGCGCCTCGGTGCCGAGCAGGTCCTGCACGTGGTGGCCGTACTCGTGGGCCAGCACGTACGGCTGGGCGAACTCGCCGGAGGCGCCGAGTTGCTGCGCGAGCACCTGGTAGAAGGTCAGGTCGATGTAGACCAGGTCGTCGGCGGGGCAGTAGAACGGGCCGACGCCGGAGTCGGCCGGGCCGCAGGCGGTGTTCACACCCCGGCTGAAGAAGACGGTGCGGGACGGCCGGTACTGCTCGCCGAACGCCTCCGGCAGCGCGGTCCGCCAGTACGCCTGGATCGAGTTCACGTACAGGGTGTTGCGGCAGTCCAGCTGCTGGAGTGCGTCGTCGGCGGAACACTTCTGCTCCAGCGAGGTGTTGTCGCCCTGCTCGTCACCGCCGTTGGTCGCGGCGTTCAGTCCGAAGCCGCCGCCGACCAGGGCGATCAGCACGGCGACGATGATGCCGACCAGGCCGCCACGGCCGCCGCCGGTCGGGATGGGGATGCCGCCCAGCCCGCCGCCTCCGCCGGACCCTCGCCGGTCGTCCACCTGGCTGGTGTCGATCCGCGCGTTCTCGTTCAGCTCCATGTCTACCCCGATCACCGACTTCATCCGTCGTGGTGGTTGCGGTACCGGACCGGGTCCGGACGCCGATTCCGGTACCCGATGATCTTGGTCGGTAATCCGGCGGAGGCGCCGGGCGCGTCCCGGTACACTTGCCGCGTGCTGCTCTGCGAAGGCTGAACCGCCCCGCGCCGACGGTCCCTCCGGCCCGCCGGCGCTCTCGCGTGCCCTGAGTCAGCCCTTCCAGACCCCGAGAGCGAGTTCGCCGAGATGATCACTGCCACCGGCCTGGAGTTGCGTGCCGGCGCCCGGATCCTGCTGTCCGACACCACGCTGCGGGTGCAGCCCGGCGACCGGATCGGCCTGGTCGGCCGCAACGGCGCCGGCAAGACCACCACGCTGAAGGTGCTGGCCGGCGAGGGGCAGCCGTACGCCGGGCAGATCGACCGGCGCAGCGCCATCGGCTACCTCCCGCAGGACCCGCGTACCGGCGACCTGGACGTCACCGGCCGGGACCGGGTGCTCTCCGCCCGCGGCCTGGACGTGCTGATGGCCCAGATGAAGGAGATCGAGGCCAAGCTCGCCGACGGCGCGGACGAGAAGCTGGTCCGCCGCTACGGCGTGCTGGAGGACCAGTTCGCCTCCCTCGGTGGGTACGCGGCCGAGGCGGAGGCCGCCCGGATCTGCGCCAACCTGGGCCTGCCCGACCGGGCGCTCGCCCAGACCATCGGCACCCTCTCCGGCGGCCAACGCCGCCGCATCGAGCTGGCCCGGATCCTGTTCCGCGACGCCGGCGAGAACGGCGGCGGCATCCTGCTGCTGGACGAGCCGACCAACCACCTCGACGCCGACTCGATCACCTGGCTGCGCGGCTTCCTCGCCAACCACAAGGGCGGTCTGATCGTGATCAGCCACGACGCCTCGCTGCTCGAGTCGGTGGTGAACAAGGTCTGGTTCCTGGACGCCACCCGCTCGGTGGTGGACGTCTACAACCTGGGCTGGAAGGCGTACCTGGCGCAGCGGGAGACCGACGAGCGGCGCCGCCGCCGGGAGCGGGCCAACGCCGAGAAGAAGGCCGGCGCGCTGATGGCGCAGGCCGACAAGATGCGGGCCAAGGCCACCAAGACGGTCGCCGCGCAGAACATGGCCCGCCGGGCCGAGCGGCTCATCGCCGGCCTGGAGGAGGTGCGCGTCGCCGACAAGGTGGCCAAGGTGCGCTTCCCGAGCCCCGCGCCGTGCGGCAAGACCCCGCTCACCGCGACCGGCCTGTCCAAGTCGTACGGCTCGCTGGAGATCTTCACCGACGTGAACGTGGCGGTGGACCGGGGCTCCCGGGTGGCCATCCTCGGGCTCAACGGCGCCGGCAAGACCACCCTGCTGCGCATCCTCGGCGGCCTGCTGGAGCCGGACACCGGCCAGGTCAACCCGGGGCACGGGCTGCGGCTGGGCTACTACGCCCAGGAGCACGAGACGCTGGACGTGGACCGTACGGTGCTGGAGCACATGCGCAGCGCGGCGGCCGAGCAGACCGACACCGACCTGCGCAAGATCCTCGGCGCGTTCCTCTTCTCCGGCGAGGACGTGGACAAGCCGGCGGGGGTGCTCTCCGGCGGCGAGAAGACCCGGCTGGCCCTGGCCACGCTGGTCTGCTCGGGGGCGAACGTGCTGCTGCTGGACGAGCCGACCAACAACCTCGACCCGGTCAGCCGGGAGCAGGTGCTGGACGCCATCGCCCGCTACCCGGGTGCGATCGTGCTGGTCACCCACGACCCCGGCGCGGTCATGGCGCTCAAGCCCGACCGGGCCATCCTGCTCCCCGACGGCGACGAGGACGCCTGGTCCGACGACCTCCTCGAGCTGGTGGAACTCGCCTAATGGGAGCTGTCGGGTGAGCCGTTGGCAGACTCGACACCGGTAGCCGCGGGTGGGTGAGCACTCCCCTCGCCTGGACTTGGAAGTCCTGGGGTCAGAGCGTGCCCCCGCTCGTGGTCGGGAGAGGAACGGCTGATGGGGTGTCGTGCCCGCCGCTGCGCGTGAGCACTGGTCCATTAGGCCGCCGGGCTCTTCCGTGGGCTGCCGAGAGTGGTCGGTGTGGTGAAGCGGAGGCGGGTGTGCTGTTCGTCGGGGACGACTGGGCAGAAGATCATCACGATGTAGAGGTGCAGGACGAGCGCGGCCGGACGTTGCGGGCCGTGCGGCTGCCCGAGGGTGTGGACGGCGTGGCTCGTTTCCATGACCTGGTGGCCGGGTTCTTGCCGGAGGATGCCTCGCCGGCGCAGGTGCTGGTGTGTATCGAGACCGACCGTGGCCCGTGGGTGCGGGCGCTGGTCGCGGCCGGCTATCAGGTCTACGGGGTCAACCCGAAGCAGGCCGCCCGGCATCGGGAGCTGATGTCGATCTCGGGCGCCAAGAGCGACAAGGCCGACGCGCGCACCCTGGCGGACATGGTGCGGACCCGCCGGCACCAGCTGCGGCAGGTCGCCGCGGACTCCGACATCGCCGAGGCGGTCAAGGTCGTCGCCCGGGCCCACCAGACGCTGATCTGGGAACGCACCCGGCACACGCTGCGGCTGCGGGCCGCGCTGCGGGAGTACTTCCCCGCCGCGCTGCAGGCATACGAGGTCCTGACGCTCACCGGTTCGGACACCCTGGAACTGCTGGCCAAGGCCCCGACACCGGCTGCGGCGGCCAAGCTGACCGTGGCGCAGATCAGCGCCGCACTCAAACGGGCCCGCCGACGCGACATCCCCACCAAGGCGGCAGCGATCCGGCAGGCACTGCGCACCGCGCACCTGGGCCAGTCCGAGATCGTCACCGGCGCATACGCGGCGACCGTCCGGGCCACAGTGGCAATCCTGCAGACCCTCAACACCGAGATCCGCACCATGGAAGGCCAGGTCGAGGCCCATTTTGGCCAGCACCCGGACGCTGAGGTCTACCTCAGCCAGCCCGGCATCGGCGCCATCCTCGGCGCCCGGGTGCTCGCAGAATTCGGTGACGCTCCCGGCCGCTACACCGACGCCAGATCCCGCAAGAACTACGCCGGCACCGCACCCATCACCCGCCAATCCGGCAAAACCAAAACCGTCCACGCCCGGTTCGTGCACAACGACCGACTCGTCAACGCCCTGCACATGCAGGCCGGCGCCGCGATCCTGCACGACACCGCCGTCCGTGCCTACTACAACGAACTCCGCGCCCGCGACGTCAGCCACCCCGCCGCCCTACGCCAGATCGGCAACCGCCTCGTCGGCATCCTCCACGGCTGCCTCAAGACCAACACCCATTACGACCAAGCCACCGCTTGGTCACACCGAACCGCCCTACCCACCGCTGCTTGACACCTCAGCTCCTGGGGTGTCTGACCGCACCCACCGATTCCGCCGGCCCGGCGCCTTTGATCATGAAGTTGGTGTCGGTCGTGCCGGCGTGTCGCGACAACAACTTCATGATCGACGCGGGACGTCAGGGGGTGCGGGTGAGCAGGTGGGGGAGGATGCCGGAGGTGGTGAGGATGACCACGCGTGGCGGCGAACACCACGGCCGCGCCGACCGCGGTGCCGAGTACGTCGATCACCCGGGCAGGCTACGGCCCGCCGCCGGCGTCACGGCGGTCCGGTGCCGCCGCCGCGTCCCGCCCGATCCGCCCGATGCCGGGTGGCCGGCGGCCCTCGGCGGCATCACCCTATCGGGAACCTGACATTGCACTGCGTGTCGATTGGCGAAGAGTTGATATCTGGCGCATGATCGTTCGAGGCGGTCTAATAGGTGGGACCGTATCCGAACCGCACAGTCTGGGACGTGAGGACACAGCATGGCAGCCACGGGCACAGCCACCAGCACTGAGAAGGGTCGCCGGATCGTCGGAGCCGAGCGTCAGACGCTCGCCAAGGACCTGGTAAAGCGGTACACCTCGGGCGAGAGCATCCGAGCGCTCGCGGCCTCGACCGGCCGTTCCTACGGGTTCATCCACCGGGTGCTCACCGAGTCCGGCGTGCAGCTGCGGCAGCGTGGCGGCGCCCGGCGCCGCAAGAAGGCGTGATCCGCCCAGCAGCGTCGTCCAGCGCCGCGCCCCGGGCCGCCCGGTGACCGCCGAGGCGACCGGGGTACGGCTGGACTGCGACGGGCCCGTCGCGACGGTCACGTTGTGCCGGCCCGACGTGCTCAACGCCCAGACCCCGGCCATGTGGCGGGCGATGAGCGACTTCGCCCGGGACCTGCCCGGCGACGTCCGCGTCGTGGTAGTCCGCGGGGAGGGCCGGGCGTTCTCCGCCGGCCTCGACCTGTCGGTGGCCGGTGCCTCCGGGCCGGGCTCGTTCGCGGAGCTGGCCACCCTGCCCGAGCAGGAGTGCGCCGACCGCATCGCCGAGTTCCAGGGCGCCTTCACCTGGCTGCACCGCCCGGACGTGATCTCCGTGGCGGCCGTGCAGGGCCACGCCATCGGCGCCGGCTTCCAGCTCGCCCTCGCCTGTGACCTGCGGGTTCTTGCCGAGGACGCGAAGTTCTCGATGGCCGAGGTGACCCTCGGGCTGGTGCCCGACCTGGCCGGCACGAAGCGGCTCGTCGACCTGGTCGGCTACTCCCGCGCGCTGGAGATCTGCGCCACCGGCCGACGGCTGGACGCCGCCGAGGCGGACCGGATCGGCCTGGCCACCCTCGTCGTGCCGAACGCGGAACTCGACGGCGCGGTGCGCGACCTCACCGCCGGGCTGCTGGCCGGCAACCGGGACGCGGTGGTGGAGATCAAGGCGCTGCTGGCCGGCGCCGGCGGCCGCTCTCCCGCCGAGCAGCAGCGGGCCGAACGCGAGGCGCAGACCCGCCGCCTGCGTGATCTCGCCGGTCGGGGAGAATAGTAAGGACCGTTCGGGAAGATCCGGGTTACGGCCGAGGTTGTCAGAGTCGTCGGGAGAATTGACCTGACGGTGTTGGTCAGCCCGACGACCCGGAGGTGAGCGTGTCCCACCCGATGTCCGGCGGCGGCATGGGCGGCTGGAGCATGCTCCGGTCGATGCGTAGCCGCGACGAGATCTCCACCCACCGGCTGCAGCGCGGCGTGGCCCACCGGATCGTGGCCTTCGCCCGTCCCTACCGCCGGGACATCGTGGTCTTCCTGGTCACCGTGGTGCTCGCCGCGGTCATCGGGGTCGCCACCCCGGTGCTCGCCGGTGACGTGATCGACGCGATCAGCCGCGGCGGCGCGGAGGCGAGCTCGCTGGTCGTCCGGCTGGCCCTGGTCATCGCCGGGCTCGCGGTCGCCGACGCGCTGCTCTCCCTGGCCCAGCGCTGGTATTCGGCCCGGATCGGCGAGGGGATCATCCTCGACCTGCGTACCCGGGTCTACGACCACGTGCAGCGGATGCCGCTGCAGTTCTTCACCCGTACCCAGACCGGCGCGCTGGTCAGCCGGCTCAACAACGACGTGCTCGGCGCCCAGCGGGCGTTCACCTCGACGCTGTCCGGCGTGGTCAGCAACGTCATCCAGCTGGTGCTCACCGCCGCGGTGATGTTCACCCTCTCCTGGCAGATCACCGCGCTGTCGCTGGTGCTGCTGCCGGTCTTCATCATCCCGGCCCGGCGGGTCGGCAAGCGGCTGGCCGAGATCACCCGCGAGTCGTACAACCTCGACGCCAAGATGAACGCGACGATGACCGAGCGGTTCAACGTCGCGGGAGCGCTGCTGGTCAAGCTCTTCGGCCGACCCGACGTCGAGGCCCGCCGGTTCGCCGGCCGGGCCGAGCGGGTACGCGACATCGGCATCCAGTCGGCGATGTACTCGCGCACGTTCTTCGTGGCGATGCTGCTGGTGGCGTCGCTCGCCCAGGCACTCACCTACGGCCTCGGCGGCTGGCTGGCCGTCACCGGGTCGGTCAGCGCCGGCACCGTGGTGACCCTCGCCCTGCTGCTCACCCGCCTCTACGGCCCGCTGACCGCGCTGTCCAACGTCCGGGTGGACGTGATGAGCGCGCTGGTCTCCTTCGACCGGGTCTTCGAGGTGCTCGACCTCGAGCCGGCCATCAGGGAGAAGCCCGACGCCGTCCCGGTGCCGCGTGGCAACGGCCGGGTGGAGTTCCGCGAGGTGCGGTTCCGCTACCCGAGCGCCGCCGAGATCTCGCTCGCCTCCCTGGAGGAGGTCGCCGCGCTGGACCGTACGGTCAACGAGCCGGTGCTCAAGGGGGTCTCGTTCGCCGTCGAGCCGGGGCAGATGGTGGCGCTGGTCGGCCCATCCGGGGCGGGCAAGTCGACGCTGTCCATGCTGATCTCCCGGATCTACGACGTCACCGACGGGCAGGTGCTGGTCGGCGGGGTCGACGTGCGGGACGCCACCCTCGACTCGCTGCGCGACGAGATCGGCGTGGTCACTCAGGATTCGCACCTGTTCCACGAGACGATCGCCGAGAACCTCCGCTACGCCAAGCCGGACGCCACCGACGACGAACTCTGGGCCGCGCTGGCCGGCGCCCAGGTCGCCGACCTGGTCCGGTCGTTGCCCGACGGCCTGCAGACCACCGTCGGCGAGCGGGGCTACCGCTTCTCCGGCGGCGAGAAGCAGCGGATCGCCATCGCCCGGCTGCTGCTCAAGGCCCCCTCGATCGTGATCCTCGACGAGGCGACCGCGCACCTGGACTCGGAGAGCGAGGCGGCGGTGCAGCGCGCGCTGTCGGTGGCGCTGACCGGGCGTACCGCGCTGGTCATCGCGCACCGGCTCTCCACCGTCCGCGAAGCCGACCAGATCCTGGTCCTCGACGACGGGCGGATCGTGGAACGCGGCCGGCACGACGAGCTGGTCGCCGTCGGCGGCCTGTACGCCGAGCTCTACCGCACCCAGTTCGCGGTGGCCGACTCGCCCACCCCGTACGCTGACGCGACCGGCCCGGAGCCGGTGACCCTGCCGATGCGCTCGTACGTGCCGGACGACGCGCTGCCGCCCGCCGCCGCGAACTAGCCGGTCGCCGCGGCCCGCAGCTCGGCGAAGGCGGCGCCCAGCGTCTCCGGGGTGAAGTGCGCGTTCAGCCCGCTCGGGTTGGGCAGCACCCAGAGCCGGGCGCCGGCCAGCGGCTCCGGCTGCGGGCCGAAGCCGGCCTTCGGCCGGGCGAACCCGATCCGGTACGCGGTCACCCCGACCACGGCCACCCAGCGCGGCCGGTACCGCGCCACCTTGTCGGCGAGGATCTCCGCCCCCTCGACGAGTTCGGCAGCGGTCAGCTCGTCGGCCCGCGCGCTGGCCCGGGCGACCATGTTGGTGATGCCCAGCCCGTAGCCGGGCAGCTCGTCCTGCTCGCTCGGGTGCAGCTGCCGCGGCGTGAACCCGCCGCGGTGCAGCGCCGGCCAGAACCGGTTGCCGGGCCGGGCGAAGTGCCAGCCGGTCGCCGCCGACCACAGCCCGGGGTTGATCCCGACGAAGAGCACGTCGAGGCCGGGCGCGATGACGTCGGGCAGGGTCCGGTCCGCCGCGGCCGCCAGCTCCTCCCGGGTCGGCCGCCGCTGCCCGGGCCCACCCGCCCGGATGTCGCCCGTCGGCGGCGTACCCGTCGCGGGTCGCGTCGCGGGGCCGGGGGTCGGCGGCGCGGCCGGCTCGGGGCGTGCCCGGTCGCCACGGCCCCGGCCCGGGCCGGTCGTCACAGGCCGCGCAGCGCGCCACCGTCGACCGGGACGGTGACCCCGGTCAGGTAGCTCGCCGCGGGGGAGAGCACGAAAGCGGCCACCCGGCCGAACTCCGCCGGCTCGCCGATCCGGCGCAACGGGATCCCCGCCTCGGCCTCGGCCCGGGCCCGGTCGGGGTCGCCGGTCGCGGCGAACAGCTCCCGGTTCCGGTCGGTCATGATGCGCCCCGGCAGCAGGCCGACCACCCGGACGCCCCGGGGGCCGTACTCGTCGGCGATGTCCTTGGCGGCACCGACCAGGCCGGGGCGCAGCCCGTTGGAGATGCCCAGTCCGGGCAGCGGGCCGCGCGCCGAGGTGGAGAGCACCAGCCCGATCGCGCCGCCGGCGGACAGCTCGGCGGCCACCGTACGCACCATCCGGACGGCGCCGAGGAAGACCGTCTCGAAGGACCGTCGCCACTGCTCGTCGCTGACCGAGGCGGCGCTGCCCGGCGGCGGACCGCCCACCGACACCAACGCCCCGTCCAGCCGGCCGAAGTGGTCCCGGGCGGCGGCGACCAGGCGTTCCGGGGCGGTCGGGTCGGTCAGGTCGACGGCCAGCCCGACCGCCCGCCCGGGCCCGCCCAGGCGCTCGGCGGCGGCGGCGACCCCGTCGGCGTCGCGGGCGGAGAGCACCACCCGGGCGCCGTCGGCGACGAGGCACTCCGCCGTGGCGTAGCCGAGGCCACGGGACGCGCCGGTGAGCACGTACACCCGATCGGTCAGTCCGAGATCCATGGCTCGATCCTGCCGCATCCGGCGGCCGGCGCCACCCACGGGGCGACCGGCCCTGGCCGCCGCCCGAGCCGCACCGGCGACGGGACCGCGGGGCGCCGGGCGCGGCCGGTCAGCGGCGCGCCGGACGCAGCAGGCGTACCCGACCGGCGAGCTGCACCGCGACGGCGCCGCCGGCGCGCCCCAACGCGGGCAACCGGCGCGGCCGCGGCGGCCGGTGCCCGTCGTAGTGGTCGGTCGCCTCGCGGACCGCCAGTTCCTCCGCGCCGAGCGGCGGCAGCGTGCCCCGCTCCCGCAGCACGCGGGCCAGGTCCCAGCCGTCGCGCAGCGATCCGGCGGTGGGCCGGCCGGCCGCCCAGCCGGCGAAGGTGGCCGGCCAGTCGGCGCCGAAGCCGGCGGCGAGCAGCGGCCAGTGCCGGGCCACGTCGCCGGCGCGCTTGCGCAGCAGCGCCGCCCGGGCCGCGGCCAGCGGCGCCGGGTCGAAGCCCGGCGGCACCGGCGCGCCGGCCACCAGCGCCGCCACCAGCTCCGCCTGCCGAGCCGCCAGGTCCGTCGCCGGCCGGGTGCCCGGGTCGTCGTCCGTCAGCGGGGCGGCGGAGCCTTCCACCTGCCGCACGGCCGGGTCGTCGTCCGTCGACCGGTGGGTCACGTCGGCGCTCGGCCGCGAGGTCCGGTCGTCGGGCGACCGATCGGTGGAGCCGGACCCGGGCGGGGCGGCCGGGAGCGGGTCGGCGGTCACGTGACCACCGGGAACCCGGAGGCCGTGGCGAGGGCGTCCAGCTCGGCGCGGAGCGTCGCCGCGGGCGGATAGTGCCCGTCGCGCTCCAGCAGCAGCGCCGGCGGGCGGTGCCGCGCACACAGTTCGGCGAGCAGGTCGAGCACCTCGGCCGGCACCGGGTCGGTGTGCGTGTCGTGGTAGAAGCCGGCGTGCTCGGCGCCGCCGGCCACGTGCGCGTAGGCGACCCGCTCCAGAGGCAGCCGGTCCAGCAGCGCGACCGGGTCGGTACCCCGGTTGCGGGCGTTGGCGTACACGTTGGCGACGTCGAGCAGCAGCAGGGCTCCCGTACGGTCCAGGATCTCGGTCAGGAACGCGGCCTCGTCCAGTTCGTCGTCCGGCCAGTCGAACAGCGCCGCGATCGGTTCCAGCGCGATCGGCACCGGCAACTGGGCCTGCGCGCGGTCGACGTTGGCGCAGACCGCGTCGACCGCCTCCCGGGTGCGCGGCAGCGGCAGCAGGTGACCGGCCTCCAGCCCGCCGGCCCGGACGAACGCGATGTGCTCGCTGACCAGCGGGGCGTCCACCAGCCGCGCCACCGCGGCCAGCTGGGCGACCCGGGCCGGGTCGACCGGTTCGGCGCCGCCCAGGGAGAGCCGCACCCCGTGCGGTACGACGGTGACGCCCCGCCCGCGCAGCGCGGCCAGGCCGACCGGCAGTGGTCCGATCGCCGGCACGGATTCCGCCACCACCTCGACGAAGCGCAGGCCGGGCAGCTCGGCGACGAAGCCGGCGATCTCCGGACGCCAGCCGATGCCCACCCCGGTCGGGCCGGTCATCCGCCGCACCCACCGCCGCCGCAGCCGCCGCCCCCGCAGGAGCTGCCGCCGCCCCCGCAGGAGCTGCCGCCGCCGCAACCGGAGCTGCCGCCGCCGCAGCCGCCGGTGCCGCCGCTGTTACCCAGCGCCTGCCGCTGGATCTCGGCCTGCTCGGCGAAGCCCGGATCCATCGCCCAGAGCGCGGCGGTGCCGAACAGCGCGACGCCCATCGCGGCGCCGGCCGCGCCGTAGGTGGCGTACGCGGGGGAGGAGGCTGGCGCGAGGTGGACGTGGCGCTGGCGCAGGTTGCGTAGGGCGGCCTGACCGGCCCGGGTGCGGTACGGCACGCGGAGCAGGACCAGGACGGCCACCATGATCCCCACCAGGCTGAGCGCGAGCCAGCCGACCGGCCGGTCGTTGGAGAGCCCCTGGAAGAGCCGGAACACGCCGAGGGCCAGCAGGAGCACCAGGGCCATCGCCCCGCGCCGGGCGGACTCGCGGCGGGCCTGCGAGAGGGCCAGCCCGCGCTGTTCGAGATCGGCGGCGAGCTGGTTCAAAGCCGTCACGACCCGCTGGTCCGTCCGTACCGCCGAGACCCGGGCCCGCTGGGCGGCCGCCTTGTGCACCGCCCGGGCCAGCGGGGTGGCGCCGGCGGGCAGCGGGCCGGTGGTGGCGAGGCGGCGACCCGGGTCGACGCCGACGGAGCCGGTGCCGCGCAGCGCGCCGAGCGTGGCGTGCACGGCCAGCGCGGCGCCGCCGTTGAGGTAGGCGGCCTGCTCCGGGGTGAGCTGGTCGTAACCGGGTTCCCGGGAGCCGGCGAGCACCCGGGCCCGGTGGATCGCGCCGAGGACCACCACCAGGACGGCCGCGGCGAGGTAGTAGCGCAGGAAGGTCGGACCGGGGATGCCCCAGGTGTCGCCCGGTGCGGCAAGGACGGACATCGGCTGCTCCTGTCGCCGGAGGGATCGGCGGCCTCATTGTGGAGCAGGACCGCCACGCCGTACCGCCCGGTGTCAACCTGCCGGGTGACGGTTCCGGTCAGCGCCGGCGGACCGCCTCCTCGACCAGGTCCAGCACCCGGCCGAGGTCGCCGGCCGGCCGGCCCATGGCCAGGTGCAGCACCAGCCCGTCGTAGGCGAGTTCCAGGAACTGGGCCAGCACGTCGATCGGGACGTCGTCGCGCAGTACGCCCGCCTCCCGCTGCCGGGCCAGCCGTTCCCGGGTCGCCTCGGCGATGGCGGCCGACCGCTCGGCCCACCGCTTGGCGAACGCCGGGTCGGTACGCAGCCGCCGGGAGACCTCCAGTTGGCTGCCGAGCCAGCCGGTGGTGTCCGGGGAGACCGCCCCGGCCAGCAGGTCCCGCATCACCTGGACCAGACCGTTGCGGGCCACCGTCTCCACCATCACCGCGGCGTCGTCCTCGGCGACGGCGAGGAAGAGCGAGTCCTTGTCCCGGAAGTGGTGGAAGATCGCGCCCCGGGACAGTCGGGTGGCCTCCTCCAGCCGGCGCACGGTGGCGCCCTCGTAGCCGTGCCGGGCGAAACACGCCCGCGCGGCGGCAAGGATCTCCTGCCGGCGCGCGTCGAGCTGGTCCTGACTTACTCTGGGCACGGGTCGATCGTGTCAGGTCACCCCGCGTACTGCAAACCGTACGTACGGCTTGGATTCGTCGGTCGGTCGATCAGCGCGCCGCCGCGCTCCGGTTACGATCGCGCCGTGACGCCACCCCCCACCCCCGCCGCACTGCCCGCCGCGCCGCTGACCGTGGCGGCCGTCCAGGCCGGACCCGTCCCCGGGGACGTGGCCGGCAACGCGGCCACCGCCGGCCGGCTGGTCCGTCGGGCGGCCGACCGGGGGGCCCGGGTGGCGGTGCTGCCGGAACTCTTCCTGCCCGCGTACCACCCGCCGGCGCTGGCGGCCGATCCGGCCGGCACCGACGTCGCGGCCGATCCGGCGGCGGACGTCGACGACGCGCGGCTGGACCCGCTGCGGGCCGCCGCCCGCGACGGCGGCACCGTGGTGGTGGTCGGCGCGGCGGTCCGCCACGCGGACGGCCGCCGGACCATCTCCTCGCTCGTCGTCGACCGCACCGGCGGCGTCCGGGTCGGGTACGACAAGCAGCAGCTCTGGGGCGACGAGCGGGACCTGTTCGTGCCCGGCGGGCGCGGCGCCACCCTGCTGGTCGACGGCTGGCGGTTCGGTCTCGGCATCTGCTACGACGGCTGCTTCCCGGAGCACGGCCGGGCCGCCGCGGCCGACGGGGCGCACGGCTACCTCTGCCCCAGCGGCTACCTGGCCGGCTCGGAACACCGCCGCGACCTCTACTACGCGGCACGCGCCCTGGACAACACCATGTACGTGGTCTTCGCCAACTCGGTCGACGGTGAACCGCCGTGGCGGTTCAGCGGCGGCGCGGCGGTCTACGACCCGGAGGGCCGCCCGCTGGCGCGCGGCGCGGACACCGGCGAGGAGGTGCTGGTCGCGACGCTCGACCCGGCCGCCCTGGCGGCCACCCGGGCGGCCCACTCCATGCTGGTCGACCGCCTTCCGCATCAGGGAGCGGCCCGCGCGGTGCTCACCGCCTGACCCGGGTCGGCGCCCCGCCGGGCCCTGTCGGCGCGGTACCGGCGTCCCGTAGGGTGCCCGAGTGCCGCTGCTCCTGCTGGACCTGGACAACACCCTGCTCGACCGGGCCGGCCCGTTCCGCGCCTGGGGTGAACGGTTCCTGGACGGCATCGGCGCGCCGCCGGTCGACATCGACTGGCTGGTCTCCATGGACGCCGACGGGCTGACCGACAAGTGGGACGTCGCCGACGCCATCCGGGACCGGTACGGGCTGCGCATCCCCTCCATCGACCTGGTCGAGGAGCTGTACGAGGGAGTGGTGGCCAACGTCCGGCTGGACCCGCTGGTCGCCTGCGCGCTGCGGATCGCCGACGACGCCGGATGGGTGCCGGTGGTGGTCAGCAACGGCACCGTCCGCCAGCAGGAGGCGATGATCCGGCGGACCGGGCTGGACCGGTTCGTGGCCGACTGGGTGATCTCCGAGGAGGCCGGGGTCAGCAAGCCCAACCCGAGGATCTTCGCGCTGGCCGCCCAGCGGGTCCGGATGCCGCTGCGCGGCGCCTGGGTGATCGGTGACAGCCCGGAGGCGGACATCGGCGGCGCCACCGCCGTCGGCCTGCCCAGCGTCTGGCTGCACCGCGGGCGCACCTGGACCGACCCGCGGTTCGCGCCGACCCGCACGGCGGACGGCCTGATCGCCGCCGTCGCCGCCGTGCTCGCCCGCTGAGCCGGGGCCGGGACCTCGGCGGCGATCCGCGCTCGCCGGGGCGACGCGCGGGTAATTCGGTTGACCAGCCGCGACCCGGGTCGCGAGCATGGTCGGCGCATCGTGCACCCGGGCGTGCGCCCGGTCGAGGAGAGGGGGTCGGTCATGGCCGTCTTCGCAGGTCACTTCCACCTGCCTCCATCAGCCTCGAGCAAGGGATCACCACCGCAGTGCGCGATCACGACCTTCCGGCGCGCGAGCGCCGTAGCCGCGGCAAGCGCCGCTTCGACGACGACGAACCGACCTACCTGAAGCGCGGTCGGGCGCCCGAGCCCGTCCTCGCCGAGCCGGACGCCGAGCCGGACCCGGACACCGGGGAGCGTTGGTCCTCCTGGGACGACGCAGTGCACGGCCCGCAACCCCACCCGGACTGGCTGGTCACCGAACTGGCCGCCAAGGACACCGAACTCGGTGTGCTGAAGACGGGCAAGGAGGCGGACGTCCACCTGGTCCGCCGGGCGGTGCCCGGCACCGACCGGTCCTGCCTGCTGGCGGTCAAGCGCTACCGGGACGCCGAACACCGGATGTTCCACCGCGACGCCGGCTACCTGGAGGGGCGCCGGGTCCGCCGGTCCCGGGAGATGCGGGCGATGGCCGGCCGCACCGCCTTCGGCCGGCAGATGATCGCCGGGCAGTGGGCGGCGGCCGAGTTCGCCGCGCTGGCCCGGCTCTGGGAGATCGGCGCCGCGCAGGGCCGGATCGCCGTGCCGTACCCCGTGCAGCTGCGGGGGACCGAGCTGATGCTGGAGTTCCTGGGCGAGCCCGAGGAGGGGCGGGCCGCGCCCCGGCTGGCCCAGCTGCGGCCCGATCCGGCGCAGCTGCGCGACCTGTGGGAGCAACTGGTCGACGCGCTGGTCGTGCTGGCCCGCGCCGGCTACGCGCACGGCGACCTGTCGCCGTACAACCTGCTGGTGCACCGGGGGCGGCTGGTGCTGATCGACCTGCCGCAGGTGGTCGACGTGGTGGCCAACCCGCAGGGCGCGGACTTCCTGGCCCGGGACGTCCGGGTGGTCAGCACCTGGTTCGCCGCGCGTGGCCTGCCGGCCGCGCAGGCCGACCCGGCCGAGCTGACCGGGGAGCTGCTGCGCGAGGCCGGTATCCGCTGAGGCGTACGCATGCCGGGCGGCCGGCGGGCCGCCCGGCACGCGTGCGACCTCACTGGAGGTAGCGCTCGACCTCCGGCTTGGGCCGTACGCCCTGGGCGTCCGGGTCGCCGTGGGTCTGCCGGGCGGCCCGCCGGCGGCGCAGCAGGTCCCAGCACTGGTCGAGGGACTCCTCCAGCTCGCGCAGCCGCTCGCGGGCCGCGTCGTCGGTGCCCGTCTCGTTGGCCTGCGCGTCCGCGCGCAGCCGGTGCTCCTCGTCGACCAGCTCGGAGATCCGGTTCAGGATGGTCTTGTCGTCCATGCCCATGAGCCTGGCACAGGGGGCCGGCACACGCGCGGATTCGTCCCCGGCCGATCTACCGCGGCCCCGGCCCGCCCGGTCGTTGCGGTAGGTTGCCGGGCCATGACCGTCACCGTCCGCCCCGGCGGCCCCGACGACGCGGAGCGGGTCGCCGCGCTGCTGCGGGCGGCCAGCCCGCTGATCGCCACCCCGGAACTGGTTCGCTGGCAGTTGGCCGGCGCGCCGGCGGCGGAACGCTTCGGGCTGCTGGTCGCCGAGGCCGGCGGCGAGTTGGCCGGGGTGGCCCGTACCGGGCTGCTGCACGAGAGTGGGGAGCCCGGCTGGGGCTTCGTCAACCTGGTGGTGCATCCGCGGGAGCGGGGTCGCGGCGTCGGCGGGGCCCTGCTCGCCGCCGCCGAGGCGCGGCTCGCCGGGCTGGGCGTGCGGCGGGCGTACGCCCGGGTGGTGGACGAGGCGGCGGCGGTGACCTTCGCCGAGCGGCACGGCTACCGGCGCGGCCGGCGCGCGCTGCTGCTCGGCCTGGACCTGGCGGCCGCGGCGCTGCCCGAGCCCCCGCCGCCGGCGCTGCCGGTGCGGCTCGCCACGGCCGCCGACCTCGGCGACCCGCGCCCGCTCTACGAGGCGGACCTGGACGCCGCCCGGGACGAGCCCGGCGACACCGGCATGGTGGAGATCAGTTACGCCGACTGGCGGGCGGCCTACTGGGAACGGCCGGACCTGGACCGGTCGCTGACCACGGTGGCGGTCGTGGACGGCGCGGTGGTCGCCTTCAGCGTGGCACTGACCGACGGCCGGGACCGCTACCAGTCGGGGATGACCGGCACCCGCCGCGACTGGCGCGGCCGGGGGCTGGCCCGGGCGGTCAAGGACGCGTCGTTGCGGGCGGCGCGGGCCGCCGGTTACCGGACCGCCCTGACCGTCAACGACGCCGGCAACGACGCCATGCTGACGCTCAACCGCTGGCACGGCTACCGGCCGATCGCGGCCGAGTACCGCTACCTGCGGGATCTGTGTCCCTGAGGGTTCCCACGTCAATCCCTTGTGGAGCAAGGCAATGTCGGCCGCGAAAATTTCTCCTGGTACGACTAGAGAAAGTTGACTCGGCAATGGCATGCTCGGCGGAACGCTTACTGCACACAGTCGTGCCGCGACGCACGGTTGCCGAAGGGGGCACAGAGCACCGTGGGAGTGCCACACACCGCGCCGGTCCACACCAGACGAGCGGACGCGGTCCCACTGCGCCAGGTGGTGCCGAGCCTGCTCCGCGATCCGGCGCAGGCCCTGGTCGAGTTCGGGGAACGGTCCCGGGGCGAGGTGGTCAAGCTCAACCTCGGCTCGTTCCGCCCCTACCTGGTCACCCGGCCGGAACACCTGCAGCAGGTGCTGCGGGAAAAGGCCGCCAACTACGTCCGGGCCGGCGACGGGCTCCAGTGGCGGCCGCTGAAGCGGTTGTTCGGCGAGGGCATCCTCAGCGACGGCGAGTACTGGTCGAACAGCCGGCACATCCTGCAGCCACTGTTCACCGCCCGGCGGATCGACAACCTGGTCGACCGGCTGGCCGAGGCGATCGAGGACGCGGTCGACGAGCTGGACGCACCGGCCCGGGCCGGCCAGCCGGTCGACATGGGCACCGAGCAGGCCCGGATCGTCTGCTCGGCGATCATGCGGGTCTTCTTCGCCGACAAGATCTCGGTCCCGGACGCCATGAAGATCATGCAGGCGCAGGACGCGATCGCCTGGTCGGTGATGCCACGCATCATGGTGCCGTGGGCCCCGCTGGCCGTGCCGATGCCCGGTGACCGCGCGTTCCGCCGGGCCGTCCGGCTCATCGACGACACGCTGATGCCGATCGTCCGGGCCTCCCGGGAGACCGCCGAGTCCGACGGCGACGACATCATCTCCACCCTCTGGCGCGGGCGCACCGAGGACGGCAGCCGCCTCGACGAGCGTCAGGTCCGCAACGACACGGTGGCCATGGTGGCCACCACCACCGAGACCACGATCAGCGTGCTCACCTGGCTCTGGCCGCACATCGAGCAGGACCCGCTGATCGCCGAGCGGCTCTACGAGGAGATCGACCGGGTGGTCGGCGACGCCCCGGTGCGCCGGGAACACCTGCGCGAGCTGCGCTACACCCGGCAGGTGCTCGACGAGCTGCTTCGGCTCTACCCGATCGGCTGGCTCTTCCCCCGCCGGGCCGTCGAGGCCGACGTCCTCGGTGGGGTCCGGATCGAGGCCGGTTCCACCCTCGTGGTGAGCCCGCTGATCACCCACCGGATGTCGATGTTCTGGGACCGGCCGGAGGTGTTCGATCCAGACCGGTTCGCCCCGGAGCGGGCCCGCAGCCGGCACCGGTACGCGCACTTCCCGTTCGGCGGCGGCCCGCACCAGTGCCTGGGCATGCACCTGTTCTACCTCGAGGCGACGCTCATCGTGGCCACCCTGCTGAGCCGCTACCGGTTCCGCCTGCAGCGGCCGGCGGTGCCCGGCATCAAGGTGGCCGCCGCGCTGCGACCCCTGGAACGGGTCGAGCTGACCCTGCGTCCGGTGCGGAGCGCCGCGGCATGAGCCGACAACCCGCGTCGCCGCCGTTCGACGGCGGCGACCAGATCGCGCTGGCCGCCGAACAGGGCCGGATCTGCGCCCTCGCCGCCAAGGGGCAACGCGACCTGGCCGAGCGCGCCGCCGCGTACCCGGAACTCTTCCCGCCCCGGCCGTTCGACCCGGCACTGTTCGGCAACGTCGCGATGGCCATCGCGTTCGGCGCCCCGTGGTGCGACCTCGACCAGTTGCGGATCACCAACCGGGCGGTGCTCTGGGGCTTCGCCGTCGACTGGCAGGTCGACTACGTCGCCAAGAGCCGGGACGAGATCGACCGGCTGGCCGCGAACTGCCTCGCGGTGGCCGACGGCGCCGCCCCGGCCGCCGACGACCCGCTCGGCCGGTTCCTCGCCGAACTGCGCGACGAGCTGGCCGCCGTGCCGGCGTACCGGACCCACGCGCCGGTCTGGCGGGCCGAGCTGCGCAAGGTCCTCGACGCCATGGCGCGGGAGTGGGACTGGAAGCAGGCCGCCGGCTCCGGCGGCCTGCCCACCCTGGACGAGTATCTCGACAACGCCGACAACCTGGCCTGCACGGTGGTCAACGTCGTGCACTGGATCCACTCCGACGACCCGGTGACGCTCGCCCACCTGGACGCGCTGGTGGTGGCCAGCGCCGAGGTGCAGCGGATCCTGCGCCTGGTCAACGACCTCGGCACCTACGAGCGGGACCTGCGCTGGGGCGACCTCAACGCGCTGTTGCTGGTGGACGACCCGACCGTGGTGCGGCGGCGGATCGACGAGCTGGTCGGGCACGCCCGCGAGCTGCTGGCCCCGCTGCGGGACAGCTGCCCGGTGCAGGCCGACTACCTGGCCCGGCAGATCGGCTTCAGCAGCGGCTTCTACCGCTCCACGGACTTCTGGGGTGCGCTGTGACCACCTCGGAGCTGGGCACCACGGCGGGCTCCGAGATCGCCGCGGCGGCCCGGGAACTGCTCGCCGCGCTGGCCCTCGAACCGGCCGGCCGGGTGACCGCGTCGGTCTACGAGACCGGTCGGCTGGTCACCCACGCGCCGTGGCTCACCGGCCACGACCGCCGGCTGGCGTACCTGCTGGGCAGTCAGCGCCGCGACGGCGGGTGGGGCGCGCCGGGCGGCTACGCCCTGGTGCCGACCGCCAGCGCGGTGGAGGCGCTGCTCGCCACCCTGCGCGCCGGCGGCGGGGCTTCCCCCGCCGAGCTGGCCGCGGCGGCCGGCCGTGGCCTGGACGCGCTCGACGGGTGGCTCGCCGACGGGCTGCCGCTGCCGGACACCCCGGCCGCCGACCTGATCGTGCCGGCACTGGTCGAGCGGATCGACGCCCACCTGGAGTGGTTCGACGAGCGCCCCGGCACCGGCCCGGGCGGCTGGGCCGGCCGGCGCCTGCCGCCGGTGGACCGGCGGCGGCTGGACGGCCTCGGCGCGCTGCTGGCCGGCGGCCGGCCGGTGCCGCAGAAGCTCCAGCACGCCTTCGAGGTGCTCGGCCCCGCCGCCCGGGGCCGGCCCGACGTCGCCCCGGTCGCCGGTGCGGTGGGCGCCTCGCCGGCCGCCACCGCCGCCTGGGTCGGCGACGCACCGGACGCGGCCGACCCGGCCGTGCGGGCCTACCTGGCCGGGGCGGTCCGGCCGCACGGCGGCCCGGTGCCCTGCTGCACCCCGATCACCGTCTTCGAGCGGGCCTGGACGCTGAGCAGCCTGGCCCGGGCCGGGGTACCGGTGCGGCCGGCGCCCAAGCTGGTCGCGGAGCTGGCCGGCGCGCTCGGCCCGCAGGGCACCCCGACCGGGCCGGGTCTGCCGGCCGACGCCGACACCACCTCGGTCGCCCTCTACGCGCTGGCCCGGCTCGGCCACCCGGTGGACCCGGCCAGCCTGCTGTACTACGACGTGGGCAGCCACTTCTGCACCTGGCGCGGCGAGGACGGGCGGTCGGTGACCACCAACGCGCACGTGCTGGAGGCGCTGGGCTGGCACGCCCGGCACACCGCGACCGGCGCCGCCCGGTACGGCGACCGGGTCGCCGCGCTCGCCGGCTGGCTGCGCGAGCAGCAGCGGCCCGACGGACGGTGGGCCGACCGCTGGCACGCCTCGCCGTACTACGCCACCTCCTGCGCGGTGCTGGCGCTCACCGGGTACGCCCCGGCCGAGCTGGCCGGGCCGGCGGTGGACCGGGCGGTGGACTGGGTGGTGGCGACCCAGCGGCCGGACGGGTCGTGGGGGCGCTGGAGCGGCACCGTGGAGGAGACCGCGTACGCGCTGCACGTGCTGCTCGGCACCGACCGCCCGGCGCGCCCGGGGGTGCCGGAGGCGGCCCGCCGGGGCCTGCACCAGCTCGCCACGATGGACGGTCGCCGGGACGATCCGCCACTGTGGCACGACAAGGATCTCTACGCTCCCGTGCTGATCGTCCGGGCGGCCGTGCTCGCGGCCCGGCAGCTCGCGCTGACCAGATCGGACCTGCTCGGGGCGGGTGAGGCCGCGCTGCGCGCGCCCGCGCCGGACGACTCCATGATCAGGAGCGCTTGAGTGAGGAAGCGGACGCTGCTAGCGTGCGCCGGGGTCGATGCGCGCGCGTACGTGCGCGACTGACTGACGGATCAAACAGGCCACGCCAGGGACGGTGTAATGGGTTCCCGCAGTTCGAATCTGCGTACCAAGGTTGTCGCCCTGCTCGCCTCGCTGGTCGCGCTCTGGAGCTTCACCGCCTGGGTGACCATCCGGGACGGCGTGAACCTGCTCGGCGTGCAGGCGTTGGACAGCAAGGTCTTCAACCCCACCGAGCCGCTGCTGCTGCAGTTGCAGCTGGAGCGTCGGACGTCCCTGACCTTCCTCGGGCGTCCCGACGACGGCCAGCGGGCGGCGCTGGCCGAGGTGCGGCAGCGCACCGACCAACTGGCCGCCGAGTTCACCGGGTCCATCGACAGCTGGCAGGTCGCCGCGCTCGGCAGCGACACGCTCGACCAGCGGCTCGACGAACTGGTCGGCGGCCTCGACGAGCTGGCCGCCACCCGTACCGCGGTCGACGACAAGAGCATCGACCGGGCCGAGGCCGGCGGCGCGTTCACCGACCTGATCGAGTCGATCTACCGGGTCTACGACGCGCTCGGCAACCTCGACGACGAGCAGGCCGCCGAGGACACCGCCGCGCTGATCGGCCTCAACCGGGCCCGGGAACTGCTGTCCCAGGAGGACGCCCTGCTCGCCGGCGTACTGGCGGCCGGACGGATCACCACCGAGGAGCGCGCGCAGTTCACCCGGATCGTCGGCGCCCGGCAGTTCACCGCCAACCAGTCGATCGTCCGCCTGCCCGCGGCCGACCAGCGTCGCTACGACCAGATGTCGACCGGCGAGACCTACCGCCGGCTGGCCGACCTGGAGAACCAGGTCATGCAGAGCGACGCCGGCGCCCGGCCCCCGGTCGAGGCGGCGCAGTGGAACGACACCACCGGCCCGGCGCTGACCGAGATCGGCGACGTGGTGCTCGCCGGTGGCGACGACATCGTCGACCGGGCCACCCCGATCGCCATCGGCGTCATCGTCCGGCTGGTGCTCGCCGCCGGTCTCGGCCTGCTCGCCGTCGTCGCCTCGATCATCGTGTCGATCACCACGGCCCGGGCCCTGGTGCGCCAGCTGGAGCGGCTGCGCGAAGCCGCCTTCCGGCTGGCCAACGAGCGGCTGCCCAGCGTGGTCGAGCGGCTCGGTCACGGCGAGGAGGTCGACGTGGCCAAGGAGGCGCCGCCCCTGCAGTTCGGCGACGACGAGATCGGCCAGGTCGGCAAGGCCTTCAATGCGGTGCAGGAGACGGCGATCCGTACCGCGGTCGAGCAGGCCGAACTGCGCCGCAACGTCCGCGAGGTGTTCCTCAGCCTGGCCCGGCGCACCCAGGCGCTGGTGCACCGCCAGCTCACCCTGCTCGACGCGATGGAGCGGCGCGAGCAGGACGCCGAGGAGCTGGAGGATCTGTTCCGGGTCGACCACCTGGCCACCCGGATGCGGCGCAACGCGGAGAACCTGATCGTGCTCTCCGGCTCCACCCCCGGCCGCGCCTGGCGGCGCAACGTGCCGATGGTCGACGTGGTCCGCGGCGCGGTCGCCGAGGTCGAGGACTACACCCGGGTCAACGTGCTGCCCCTCGGGCCGGTGTCGCTGACCGGCCGCGCGGTGGGTGACGTCATCCACCTGCTCGCCGAGCTGATCGAGAACGGCCTGTCCTTCTCGCCGCCGCACACCACCGTCGAGGTGCGCGGGCAGATGGTGGCCAACGGCTTCGCGATCGAGATCGAGGACCGCGGCCTGGGCATGAGCGAAGAGGACCTGGCCGCCGCGAACCACCGGATCGTCGACCAGTCCGACCTCAACCTGGCCAACGCCTCCCGGCTGGGCCTGTACGTGGTGAGCCGGCTGACCGAGCGGCACGGCATCCGGGTGCAGCTGAAGGAGTCCGCCTACGGTGGCACCACCGCTGTCGTGCTGATCCCGGCCGAGCTGGTCACCGCCGACGACACCGACCCGAGCACCTCGGGCGGGTTCCCCGCCGGTGCTCCCACCGCGGCCGCGGCACCGGCCGCCACCGCCGGCCCGGCCGCACCGGTCGCCGAGCAGCCGTCCGCCCCGCTCACGGCGCCGGTGGCACTGGCCGAGCCGCCGGTCGTTACCGAGCCGGCCGAGCCGGTCGAGTCGGTCGAGCCGGCTCCGGTGGCCACGGCGGGCGCCGACGGCGGTGACGGCGGTGCGGACGGAGCGCTGCCGACCCGGACCCGGGGCCTGAGCCTGCCGGCCGGCGAGGACCCGCTGCCGGTCCGGGCCCGGCGCTGGTCGGAGCAGGCGGCCCTGGACGGGCCGACCTTCCCGACCGGCCTGCCGATGGCCGCCGCCCGGTCCGACGTGGACGTCACGCCGACCCTGACCGGTCCGGCGCCCGCCGGCGCCGCCGCCCCGGCGACCGACGGTCGCCCGGACGCCGCCGCCGGGCAACCGCAACCGCCCCGGACCGACTCCGGGCTGCCCGTCCGGGTCCGGCAGGCCAACATCGTGCCCGAGCTGCGCGACGAGCCGGCCGCCCCGGACGACGAAGAGGACGTGGTCCGCCCGCCCGAGCAGGTACGCCGGATGATGAGTTCCTACCAGACCGGCACCCGGCGCGGGCGTACGGACGCGGCGCGACTGCTCGGCGGGCCCGGCGCCAGGCCGGACTCCGGGCCCGACCCCGACGAGCAACAAGCGACCTGACCGGCGCGGGCGGCGCGGGTAACCCGCTCGCGACGTGACGGTCAGCCCCACACGAGCACGGCGACAACGCCGGGGGAGAAGAGGACGACGAGTGGCGCAGAAGACGGCTTCGAGTGCCGACCTGACGTGGTTGCTGGATGATCTGGTCGGCCGGGTGAAGCAGGCCGAGCATGCTGTCGCGCTCTCGACGGACGGCCTGCTGATGGCTTCCTCGCAGGGACTCAGCCGCGACGACGGAGAGCACCTCGCGGCGATGGCGGCTGGCATCCAGAGCCTGGCCCGGGGCGCCGGCAAGCGCTTCGGCGGCGGGCAGGTGCAGCAGACCATCATCGAGATGCAGTCCTCGTTCCTGTTCGTCACAGCCGCCGGGCGCAACGCCTGCCTCGCGGTGCTGGCCACCGAGGACGCCGACGTCGGCCTGATCGCGTACGAGATGGCGATGCTGGTCACCCGGGTCGGCAAGTTCGTCGCCTCGCCGACACGCAACGCCGAGCAGTCGGCCGGCGAGAAGTAGCCGCGATGACCGTGCAGGGAGAGTCCGCGGAACATCAGTGGGTGGACGACCATGCGGGTCCGGTGGTGCGTCCGTACGCGGTGACGCGTGGCCGGGCCCGCCCGGTCACCGGCACGTTCGATCTGATCTCCCTGGTGACGGCGACCCGGGCCGACGTGACGCCGGAGGTCGGCCTGGGCCCGGAGCACCTGGCGATAGTCGGGCTCTGCCAGCGGATGCAGTCCGTCGCCGAGATCGCCGCCCACCTGGACCTGCCGGTGGGCACCATCCGCGTCCTGCTCGGCGATCTGGTGGCCCGCAACCTGGTGCAGGTCCGCGAGCCGCGGAACACGGCCGGCCTTCCCGACAACAGCGTTTTCGAGGCGGTAATCAATGGACTACGGGCACTCTGAGCGGCCGGCGGGAGCGACCCCACTGCCCACCGCGATCAAGATCCTCGTCGCGGGTGGCTTCGGCGTGGGCAAGACCACCATGGTCGGTGCGGTCAGCGAGACGCGCCCGTTGCGTACCGAGGAGGTGCTGACCGAGAGCGGCGTCGGTATCGACGACCTTTCCGGGGTGGAAAGCAAGACCACCACCACGGTGGCGATGGACTTCGGTCGGATCACCATCAGCGACGACCTGGTGCTCTACCTGTTCGGCACCCCCGGCCAGGACCGGTTCTGGTTCGTCTGGGACGAGCTGGCGCTCGGCGCGATCGGCGCGGTGGTGCTGGCGGACACCCGCCGGCTGGCCGACTGCTTCCCCTCCATCGACTACTTCGAGGGCCGGGGCACCCCGTTCGTGGTGGCGGTGAACTGCTTCGAGGGCGCCCGGCAGTACCGGCTCGACGAGGTGCAGGCGGCACTCAACCTGGACCCGGGGGTGCCGGTGCTGCTCTGCGACGCCCGGCAGCGGGAGTCCAGCAAGGAGGTGCTCATCACGCTGATGGAGCACGCCATGAAGACCCGCGACGCCCGCCGCGACGCCGGCTAGGACGGCCCCCGCGCACTGGACCTGGCCACCGCCGTCTGATGGCCAGGGTGGCCAGAGCCGCAACACGAGATCGTGACGCAGTTCTGTGGGAGCCGGAGGGGTCGGAATCCCTCCGGCCACCCGCCGCTCAGCTAGAACGCAAGTGCTGAGGCCCGGCCACGCAGGGCTGCATGCCTCGTCAGCCGCAGTGTTTCTTGTACCGGTATATGTGAGTCTGCAGGCCCACATTTCCGCCGAAATCAATACACCTGCCGGCCATGTTGACGCCGGCCGGCGTGTAAACCGGTCCGGCGTAGTAGCTGTATTGACCGCGATCGCACTGAGTCTTGTGAGTCGTCGTATTGTCCGGGCAGTCCTGCCAACTGCCACCGGACGCGCGAATCTCGACGAACGTTCCTGTCGGGAATCTCGTCTGCTTGCCGTACATGTGTCCGGCGTGCCGCATGATGGCACAGTTCCGCTTGAGGGAGGATGAGTAGTAGATTTCCAGGTTGCCCTCATGCTGGTCGGTCATGTCATTCTGAAGCCGGTACAGACCGACCAGGGAGTAGGACGACCCACACTCGCCGCCAGCATTGGCGGCTGGCGCGAATCCGACGACCGCCATCGCTGACAACATCGTTGTGACCAGCAAACGAGCGACAGTTCTTCGCATTACACCTCCACGTGATTCGTTGACTGAGGCCGCCTTCAGGCGACTCAGGAATCATGGCAGACGGACATATCGATGCCATATAACCCGGGCATAGGGTGGTACGTCTTCGGCTTGAGGCGCCCGGTTGAGGAGCCGCCGCGGTCCGGTTGTGAATAGCTGCTTGAATACGTCGAGGGCGTGATCCGTTTCGAGCCGCCTGGCTCACATCCCGACGAACTGATGCGGGGCATCACTCGACTAGAGGAACCGCATGCCGATCTCGTCGGCCTGGTCGAGGGCTTCTACCGCAGCCGGTTCACCAGCGAGCCAGAGCACGGCGCCGAGCGTGCGCAGGGCGTCACGTTGCTGGACGGGCCGCCCCAGCGAAACCGCGCCGGCGACCGCCCGGCGAGCGTCGGAGATCGCCCGATCGAGGTGGTGTAGACGCGCAAGAGTGAGCGCGCGTCGCTGCAGCGGCCCTATCGCTAGGGCAGGGCCTGCCTGCTCTGATTCGCGGACCGCACGATCGAGATGGAGCAAGGCGAGGTGCTCCTGCCCCGCCCGGGCACGGACCATGCCGAAGGAATCGAGGATTTCGGACATGAGCTGAGGCAGGCCGATCCTTCGAGCCAGGAGGAGACTGTGCCGCAGCAACGCGAGAGACTCGTCCATGAGGCCCGCAGCGTGTGTGGCTTCCGCAGCGTTGAGCAGGCATATGGCGACGGCCCGGTGCCGACCGGCCGAGGCATAGGCCGTGATGGCGTGCGCAAAGTCGCCAATGGCCTGGTTTTGTTGCCCAAGACGTACCCTGGCTGAGGCGATGTTCGCCACCACCTGGGCCCGCAGCAGGTTGTCGGTGATCTTGGCTAGCTGACGGCGCGCCTCGGCCACCCGCTCTGCGAGCTTCGCGGGTCGGTCCAGGAGGATCTCCGCGAAGACGGCCGCGCTGTACATCTGGGCGAGGTGAGCGGGATCGCTGGTGCGGTCAGCCTCGGCGAGCAGTGGAGCGTAGAACTCGACGCAGTCCGCGGGGAAGGTGGTGCTCAGCCACCGGCTCAGCGGCCCGAGCAGCTCGTGGGCGAGCGCTGTGGACTCGTCGTCGGCAGTGAGGTCTTTGATCAGCCGGTTCAGCATGTGGCGATGACAGTTGAGCCACTGCATGGCCTGGTCGTGCGAGCGTGGAGCGCCCAGCCGGGCATCGGTGGGCCGCCGGGGAAATGCCTCACCGTCCTGAAACAGGACCCGGCTGCTCCGGATGATCCGGATATAGGTCCGAGCGATCCGACGTAGTGCGGCCCGCCCGACTTCAACCGGCTCGTCTATCGCCAGCTCGACCGCGTACGACCTGATCAGGTCGTGAACCACGTACCGGCCATCGCGGTGCTCGACGAGGCCATGGTCGATGAGCGCGTCAAGCGCCAGCGTGGTGTCCGACGGTGTTGCGTCGATCAGGGCTGCGGCGACCTCCGGCGTCAACTCATGGAACCGTCCGGCGCCGATGCGTCGGAGCATGAGTGCCGCGTGCCCGGCAACCGAGCTGTTTTGCAACAGCGAGACGTAGCCGGCCCGGAATGTCGATCGGACGTCCAGGTCAGCAAGCCGGAGGTGGTCGAGACGGGTGTGCTCATCACGCAGCGCCGAGGCCACGTCCGAGGCCGATACCCCCGGGTGTCGGGCCATCCGTAGGCCGGCGATCACGAGGGCCAGTGGCAGGTATCCGCACAGACGTGCCACCGCGCCGAACGCGTCAGGTTCGTGATCAAACCTGCTTTCCCCGACTATGCGGCGCATGATCTCGACGGCGGCCTCGGGTGTGAGGGCGTCCAGCCGGACCCGGTCGGTGCAGTCCAGAATGTCGAGCGGGTGGCGGCTCGTGACGAGGGCGGCACAGCCGGATCCGGCGGGCAGCAGGTGCCGTAGCTGGGCCGGATCGTGGGCGTTGTCGAGCACCACGAGCAGCCGCCTCCCGGCTAGCGCGTTCTGGTACGAGGCCGCGGCTGACTCGAGGCCGTCTGCCAGCCGACTGTCCGCGATGCCCAGTGCCCGCAGGAAATGCCGGAGCGCATCGAGCGGTTCCCGTGGCCCGAGCTCCGCCGAACCGCGCAGGTCGACGAAGAGTTGCCCGTCCGGAAAGTGATCGCGCAGGCCGTGGGCCGCGGCAAGGGCGAGTGTGGTCTTGCCGATCCCGCCCATTCCAGTGATCGCGACGATCGCGCCGCTCCGGCCAGCCGGCCTGCTGAGCAGCACCCGTTTCACCTGTTCGAGCTCAGCGTCGCGGCCGACGATCAGGCGCGGCCGCGGTGGCACCTGAGTCGGCCGGGGCAGGCTGGCGATCTGCCGCGCAGATACCCGGACAGGTGGGTGGATCGGCGGCTCGGTCCGGGGTTCGGGCCGTTCGCCCTGCAGGATCCGGCGTTGCAGTGCCGTCAACTGTGGGCCGGGATCAAGGCCGACGTGCTCGGCGAGGGCGTCGCGCGCCTCCTGGAAGGCGCGAAGCGCCCCCGACCTGTCGCCCACGGCATAGCTCGCGCGGACCAGGGCGTACCAGCCCTGCTCATGGGACGGATGGTCGGTCACGAACCGGCGCAAGCCGTCGATCGCGGCATGGCCGCGACCGCTGCGCAAGCACGCTTCCAGATACTGCAGGCGGGCCGAAGCGTATTTCTCGGTGAGGGCGTCGATGTAGGCGCGGACCGCGAGCCCACCTCCCGCGCCCAGCAGCGCGTCGCCACGCCAGAGCGCGAGCGCTGACTCGAACAGCGCCATCGCCCGATGGGGTTGACCTGCTTCCAACGCGGATGTGGCTGCTGCCACCTGTCCGTCGAACCGAGCCTCGTCCAGCTCGTCGTTATGCACCAGAATGCTGTAGCTCGCGTGCCCGGTCGTCAGCCTGTCTCCATGGACACCGAATGTGGCCCGAATCGACGACACGTAGTTTCGGATGTTGGCGACGGCGGAGTCGGGGGGCTCACCCCACCACAGTTCCTCGCAGATCCGATCCAGGCTCACCGGATTGTTGCGCCGGCTCAGCAGCAACGCCAGCAACGCCTGCCGTTTCGGACCGCCAACCGGCACCGGTTCGTCTGCGATCCGGACGGCAAGCGGCCCGAGGACATGGAACATCACCGACGCCATCGCCGCTAAACTTCATCGGCTAACCGGCCAACGCGGCCGTCGAGAACGTCCACGGTTGGCAATGTACCCGCGGGCGCAAAAACCTCCGGGGGCTGCCGGTGGGAGCCGCTCGGGCAGGAATCCCAGTCGTCGGGTAAGACCACCTGGCGACGCAACAACCCCGGGCCAGACACACGAAGGGCCCCTTCCCGGCTGCGGAAGGGGCCCTGTCACGTGGTGCGTCAGCTGGCGATCATGCGCCGCAGCACGTACTGCAGGATGCCGCCGTGCCGGTAGTAGTCCGCCTCACCCGGGGTGTCGATCCGGACCACCGCGTCGAACTCGATCCCGGTGTCGGTGCTGACCTTGACCGTGCGCGGCGTGTCGCCGTCGTTCAGCGCGGTCACCCCGGCGATCGAGAACGTCTCGGTGCCGGTCAGGCCGAGCGACTCGGCGGTCTCGCCGGCCGGGAACTGCAGCGGCAGCACGCCCATGCCGATCAGGTTCGAGCGGTGGATCCGCTCGTACGACTCGGCGATGACCGCCTTGACGCCGAGCAGCATGGTGCCCTTGGCCGCCCAGTCCCGCGACGAGCCGGAGCCGTACTCCTTGCCGGCCAGGACGACCAGCGGCACGCCGGCCTCCTGGTAGGCCACCGAGGCGTCGTAGATCGAGGTCTGCTCGCCGGTCAGGTGGTTGACCGTGAAGCCGCCCTCGACGCCGGGCACCAGCTGGTTGCGCAGCCGGATGTTGGCGAAGGTGCCCCGGATCATGACCTCGTGGTTGCCCCGGCGGGAGCCGTACGAGTTGAACTCGTGCCGCGGCACGCCGTGCTCGGCGAGGTACCTCCCGGCGGGGGAGTCGGCCTTGATGGAGCCGGCCGGCGAGATGTGGTCGGTGGTCACCGAGTCGCCCAGCTTGGCCAGCACCCGGGCGCCGGCGATGTCGGTGACCGCCTTCGGCTCCCGCTCCATGCCCTCGAAGTACGGGGGCTTGCGGACGTACGTCGACTCGCCCTCCCAGGCGAAGGTGTCGCCGGTCGGGGTGGGCAGCGACTGCCACCGCTCGTCGCCGGCGAAGACGTCCGCGTACGCCGAGCTGAACCCGGAGGCGCCGATCGCCGAGGCGATGACGTCCTGGATCTCGGTGCTGCTCGGCCAGATGTCGCGCAGGAAGACCGGGTTGCCCTGGCTGTCCTCGCCGATCGGCTCGTTGGCCAGGTCGATGTCCATCGTGCCGGCCAGCGCGTACGCGACCACCAGCGGCGGGGACGCCAGGTAGTTCATCTTGACGTCCGGGTTGATCCGGCCCTCGAAGTTCCGGTTGCCGGAGAGCACCGAGACGACGGCCAGGTCGGCGTCGTTGACGGCGGCCGAGATCTCCTCGGGCAGCGGGCCGGAGTTGCCGATGCAGGTGGTGCAGCCGTAGCCGACCAGGTGGAAGCCGAGCTTCTCCAGGTACGGGGTGAGGCCGGCCCGCTCGTAGTAGTCCATGACGACCTTGGAGCCGGGCGCCAGGGTGGTCTTCACCCACGGCTTGCGGGCGAGCCCCTTCTCCACCGCGTTCCGGGCCAGCAGCGCGGCACCGATCATGACCTGCGGGTTGGAGGTGTTGGTGCACGAGGTGATCGCGGCGATCACCACGGCGCCGTGGTCCAGCTCGAACTCGGTGCCGTCCGCACCGGTGACCTGGATCGGGTTGGTGGCCCGCCCACCGGCGCCGACCGCTGCCGTCGCCAGGTCGCGCGGGGCGTCGGCCGGGTCGTTGACACCGTTGGCCGGGGAGTCGCTGGCCGGGAAGGACTCGGCGCTGGCCTCGTCGGCGTGGCCGACGACCCCGAACGGCTTCTCCTGCTGCGGCACGCCGGCGGCGCGGCCTCGGTCGCCACCGGTCTCGTCGGCGGCCACGTAGTCCTTCAGCGCCGAGCGGAACAGCGTCTTGGCGCTGCCCAGCGGCACCCGGTCCTGCGGGCGCTTCGGGCCGGCCAGGGACGGCTCGATGGTGCTCAGGTCCAGCTCCAGGCGCTCCGAGTACTCCGGCTCGGCGGCCGGGTCGTGCCAGAGGCCCTGCTCCTTGGCGTA
This sequence comes from Micromonospora sp. CNZ280, assembly GCF_011759515.1. Classification (NCBI taxonomy): domain Bacteria; kingdom Bacillati; phylum Actinomycetota; class Actinomycetes; order Micromonosporales; family Micromonosporaceae; genus Micromonospora; species Micromonospora sp. CNZ280. Next base: position 1,405,066 of record NZ_JAAOYP010000002.1, on the reverse strand, counting down.
CGCCTCGACCAGCGCGACCTGCTTCGGGTCGCGGCCGGTCAGCTCCAGGTAGCGGACGGTCTCGGCGTCGATCGGGAAGATCGCCACGGTGGAGCCGTACTCCGGCGACATGTTGCCGATGGTGGCCCGGTTGGCCAGCGGCACCGCGCTCACGCCCGGGCCGTAGAACTCGACGAACTTGCCGACCACGCCGTGCTTGCGCAGCATCTCGGTGATGGTGAGCACCAGGTCGGTGGCGGTGGTGCCGGCCGGCATCTCACCGGAGAGCTTGAAGCCGACGACCCGGGGGATGAGCATGCTGACCGGCTGGCCGAGCATCGCGGCCTCGGCCTCGATGCCACCGACGCCCCAGCCCAGCACGCCCAGGCCGTTGACCATCGTGGTGTGTGAGTCGGTGCCGACGACCGTGTCCGGGTACGCCTGCCCGTTGCGCTCCATGATGGTGCGGGCCAGGTACTCGATGTTCACCTGGTGCACGATGCCGGTGCCCGGCGGGACCACCTTGAACTCGTTGAACGCGGTCTGGCCCCAGCGCAGGAACTGGTAGCGCTCCTTGTTGCGCTCGTACTCCAGCTCGACGTTGCGCTGGAAGGCGTCCTCACGGCCGAACAGGTCGGCGATGACCGAGTGGTCGATCACCAGCTCGGCCGGGGCGAGCGGGTTGACCTTGGTCGGGTCGCCGCCGAGGTCGCGTACCGCCTCGCGCATGGTGGCCAGGTCGACCACGCAGGGCACGCCGGTGAAGTCCTGCATGAGCACCCGCGCCGGGGTGAACTGGATCTCCACGCTCGGGTCGGCGGTGGAGTCCCACGCGCCGAGCTGCCGGATGTGGTCGGCGGTGATGTTCGCGCCGTCCTCGGTCCGCAGCAGGTTCTCCAGCAGGATCTTCAGGCTGTAGGGCAGCCGCTCGTGGCCGTCCACCTTGCTGATCTTGAAAATCTCGTAGCTCGCGTCTCCGACGCGTAGCTGGGTCTTCGCACCGAAGGTGTCGAGGCTCGCCACGTCGTACTCCTTCACACCAGCGACCGTGAGTAGTCCTGAGCAGTCTGTCGCACCGGCCGGAGTGCCGCCGTGGTTAGGTGACACTTACCGCCGATTCTCGCTTTCAACAAAACCGTACGTCCGTCTTGCTAAAGGCGCAACCTCGTGCCATGGTTCGGGACGAGGAGGTACCACCATGATCCACCACGTCCAACTCGCCTGCCCGCGCGGCTCCGAGGATGCGTCCCGGGCCTTCTACGTCGGCGTGCTCGGCCTCATCGAGAAGCCCAAGCCGCCGGTCCTCGCGGCCCGCGGTGGCTGCTGGTTCACCGGGCACGACGCCGAACTGCACCTCGGCGTCGAGGACGACTTCCGGCCCGCCCGCAAGGCGCATCCCGCCCTGCTCTGGCCGGACCTGGACGCGCTCGCCGACCGGCTCACCGCCGCCGGTCACCCCGTCACCTGGGGCGATGACGAGCTACCCGGGATGCGTCGCTTCCACACCGAGGACGTACACGGCAACCGGCTGGAGTTCCTGGCCCCGCTCGATTGACCTGCGGGCGATGCCTGGCTCGTCGTGCGGGGCGGTGGCCGGCCCGTCGTGCGGGGGACGTCCGGGTTCAGGCCGTGCGGGCGGCGCCGCCGGCACGGCGCACGGCCTCGTCCAGAGCCTCGGGGGTACGGCCGACCAGCGCGCTGCCGTCGTCGAGCAGCAGGATCGGGCGCTGGATCAGCTCGGGCGAGGCGACCATCGCCTCGATCCAGCGTGGCTCGGCCGCGGTGTCGCGCGGCCAGTCGGCCATCCCCCGGGATACCGCCGCCGGCTCCTGGAGTCGGCAGATGTCCCAGGGACGCGCGTCAAGCCGGCGCAGCACCTCGACCAGTTCCGCTTCGGTCGGCGGCTGGTCGAGGTACGGCCGGACCTGGTAGCCGACACCGGCCTCGTCCAGCGCGGAGCGGGCACCAGCACTCTTGGAGCAGGCGGGGTTGTTCCAGATCTCCATGCCCGACATGGTGCCAGCCACCCGTCGAGCCGCGCGCGCCCCCGGAACCCCTGGTCAGTCCCCGGCGCTCCCGTGCACGGCGTGTGGTGACCCGGCCCGGCGCACATCCAGGCAGGTCTGGTGCCGCAGCGCCATGAACCATGCCGCTGCGGCCGTTGCGGTGGGTGTCGGCCTGGTCGGCCCGTCGGCCTGTTCAGCCGGGCGTGTCGTCGCGGGGCGGGCACTGCCGTACGGGTGTGATACCTCAGAGTCATAGTTATGCCTCTGAGGTATCGCGCTGTCGGGGCGATTGGTCGGCCGCCGGCCGTTGCGCGATCGCTTGGTGTCCGGTGCCGCTGGGGCCGGGCTGGCTGGCCGTGGGTTGATGGCCCGGTGTCGGCGATGTGGCGGCATCACGTGTCTCGCTGGGGGTGGAATCGCCGGCCACCTCGATCACCACCGACCGTCAGAGTGGTGAGCGGGAACTCGGCGTCCGCTACGAGGCGCAGCCGAACTTCTACTACTGCGGCCCCGCCGCCGCCCGCAACGCCCTGTCCGTGCAGGGCAAGAACATCGACGTCGACGCCATGGCCAAGCAGATGGGCACCACCGAGGCCGGCACCAACTCCATCAACGACATCACCCCCGTCCTGAACAAGGAAACCGGCAAGGACGTCTACCGCAGCGTCGAGATCCGCGACTCCAAGGCGGATGAGAAGCAGACCGACAACCTGCGCACCGACATCGTCAAGGCCGTCGACGAGGGCCGCGCCGTGGTCGCCAACATCGCCGGCACCGCCACCGACACCGACGGCAGCACCCACTCCTTCGAAGGCGGGCACTACATCAGCGTCGTCGGCTACCGCGACGGCGGCAACACGGTGACCATCGCCGACTCGGCCAACCCGAACACCGCCAGCTACCGGATGAACATCGACAACCTCGCCGACTGGATCGCCACCCGCGGCTACACCGCCTGACAACCAACAAGCACCAACGAACACCGAGCAGCAACGCGAAGGGCCGACCCCAACCCAGGGGGCCGGCCCTTCGCCGTCCCCGCGTTTCCCGGGTCACCGACGGCCACTGACCGCGCCGCGGCGAAGCCGCTCAGGCCGCGTCGTCGGCTGACTTCGCCGCGCTGGCCTGCGCGTGCCGGTCCCGCAACCGGGCCCGGATCTCCTCCGGGGTGTACGCGCGCCGCCGCCGCTCGGCGCGGGCGATCACCACGCCGGAGGCCGCGACACCGGCGAGACCCGCGAGCCCGAGCACCTTCCACCACCGCAACCGTCGCCGCATCGGCCTAGGGTAGACGGCCATGAGGGTGCGAATCAGCGGTCCGGCCCACGGTGGCGTGTCGGGCGACGGTGGAGCGCCGGCATGAGCGAGCGTCAGCGAGCGAATCATCGGGGCAGTGCGACCGCGCCTCATGGCGGCACGGAGCGAAGCGGAGTGCCGGCATGAGTGTGAGCCTGGACGAGGCCGTCGAGCTGACCCGTACCGGCGACCTGTGGGTGTTCCGTGGCCGCAGCGTGCCGGACCGGGCCATCCAGTTCACCACCAACAGTCCGGTCAACCACGTCGGCATGGCGGTGGTGCTGGACGACATGCCGCCGCTGATGTGGCACGCCGAGCTCGGCCGGTCGCTGCCGGACCTGTGGTCGGGCACCCACCAGCGCGGCGTGCAGCTGCACGACCTGCGGGACGCGGTCTGCGTCTGGGCGAACCGGTACGGCCAGCGGGCCTGGCTGCGCCAGCTCGACCCGCCCGCGGACGCCGGGATGGAGGATGCGGTGCTGCGTACCGTCGCCCGCCTGGACGGCACGCCCTTCCCGTCCACCGCCCAACTCGCCTGGCGCTGGTTGCGCGGCCGGGTACCGGCGATCCGGCTGCCGGCACCCGGGCGCCGGGGCGGCGCCGCCACGCCGGTGCGCGACGGCGCGCTGGAGTCGGCGTACTGCGCGGAGGTCGTCGCGGTGACCTATGAGGCGATGGGGCTGCTCCCCGCCGGTCGGCGGCCGAACTGGTACGACCCGGGCCGGTTCTGGAGCGGCGACGACCTCGGCCTGACCGGTGGCGCCCAGCTCGGAGCCGAGATCGAGGTGCGGGTACCGGCGCGCTGAGGTTTGGCCGGCCGGCTGATCGGCAATTGTCAGCCGGGTGAGAGCCTCCACCGACCTGGACACGCTGACCGACTTCTTCGACCGGTACGGCGTGGCGCTGACCGCCGGCGACGTGCCCGCCATCGCCGGCTGCTACGCCCTGCTGACCATGGTGGCCGTCGAGTGGGAGTTCCTGGACTCCCAGGGGCGGAAGGTGCCCGGCGAGCGGTACCGCTATCTGCTGCGGACCACCGACCATGGCCCGGCCATCTGCACCGTGGTGCGGACCGCCTGACCCGCCGCCGGGCCGCGGACCCGGGCGGCCGGCCCAGCCGAGACCTGGACGCCGGACCGGGCGGGGCGGTTCACGGTCGCCCGGTGGGCACCCAGAACCGCAGCTTGCCGGCGCGCTCGTCGGCGAGGACCCCGCCGTTGCGCTCGATCACCCGGCGCGAGGCGAGGTTGTTTACGTCGCAGGTGACCAGCGCCGGGTCGATGTCGAGCCGGTGGGCCACCGGCAACGCCGCGCGCAGCATGGCGGTGGCGTGCCCGCGGCGACGGGCGGTGGGCCGTACGTCGTAGCCGATGTGGCCGCCGACCTCCCGCAGCGGCGGGGTGAGCCGGTGCCGGACCGAGATCCGGCCGAGGTACTCGTCGCCGTCGACCCACCACAGCGTGGTGTCCGGCACCCAACCTGCCGGCCGCGGCGTGTCCGGCAGCGCCTGGGCGCGCAGGTCGGCCACATAGCGGACGAACGCATCCGGGCGGTGCCAGGTCGCCGCGTACCGGCGGATCTCGGTGCCGACCATGGTGTGGTCCTGCCGGTCGCCCCGGCCCTCGGCCAGGAACTCGGCCATCGCGGCCAGGAAGCTGGCGTGTACCCGTTCGGTGGGGGGCGTCAGGGCGGGCATGTGCCGATCAGACCCGAACCGCCGCCGGTCGGCCAACCGTTTTCGGTGGCGCACCGGCCGGTCGGTCGGATCGCGGACGGCTCCATTCCACCCGGGCAGGACCGCTGGCTAGGCTGGCGAGTCGGTTCCGACGAGGGGGGAACGGATGTCTGTGCGGCCCGCCGGCGATCCCGGCCGGCATGCCGCATCCCGTGTGCTGGCGTCGGTGCCCTGGGTCATCGTCCTGCTCGGTGTCGGCTTGCTGACCGCGATGCTGGTGGTCGCGCTGGTGGCGTTCCGCGCCCCCGAGCGCCGCCCGGCGGCCGAGCCGCCGCCGACCCAGCCGCTGGCACTGCCGTCCCTGCCCGCACTACCGGGACTCGCGCCGACGTCCCCGCTGCCCGCGACCCCGACGTCGGCCACCCCGTCGGCCAGGGCCACCTCGCGGCCACCGGTGCCCGCCGGTGACCGGTCCGCGCGCCCCGCCGACCGGGGCGACGGTGTGCTGACCGCCAGCTATCGGGTGACCGGGAGCGACCGCGACTCCTTCACCGCCCGGCTGGTGATCGGCAACGGCACCGACGACGCCCGCGAGTGGCGGGTCGAGCTGCTTTTCGGCGGCAACGTGAAGAGCATCCAGGTCTCCTCCGGGGGCGCCGGGATCGCGGTGACGAGCACCGGCGCCGGCCGGTACACGCTGCGCGGCACCGGACCACTGGACCCCGGGCAGAGCTGGACCCTCGGGCTGCGGTTCACCCGCCACGGCACCGGTGACCGCCCGGGAAGCTGCACGGTGAACGGCGCCGACTGCGTCATCGGCTGAGCGGTGAGCCCGGCCGGTGCGGGGCCGGGCCGACGCCACCGGCGCGCCCTCGACCGTTACGCTTCCGACGACCGCTGGAGGGATGAGATGTCCGGCACGGGCCGAGCACCGAGCAAATCGTACGGTACGACCGCCGTCGCGTCCTCGCCCTGGATCGTGGTGTCGATCGGTGTGGCCGTGATGGTGGTGCTGCTGGTCGTCGCGCTCGGGGCGTACCGGGGGCGCAGTCCCGACTTCGACGCGCAGCCCGACCCACCGCCGCCCACGGTCGCCCTGCCCGAACTGCCCCTGCCACCGACCGCCTCCGCCTCGCCGACGCCGTCCGCGCGGGCGACGCGTACGCCGGGGGAGCGCACCGTGAGCCCGTCCGCCCGGCCCACGCCGAGCCGGGCCAGCCGCGCTCCATCGCCCACCGCCGGTGGGGGTGACGCCCCGTTGGCCGTGCCGCCGCCGTCGTCGCCGATGAGCGGCCGCTACCGGGTGGTGGACTCGTTCCGGGGCGGGTTCATCGGCGAGGTGCTGATCCGCAACTCCTCGTCGACCGGACGGGACTGGACGGCCCGGCTGGTCTTCCCGGGCGGGCGGTTGGACATCGCCTGGCTGGAGGGCGCGCCACAGGGGACGGTGAGCCGCACCGACGACGGCTTCAGCTACCGCAGCGGCCGGGACCTGGCCGGCGGCGCCTCGGTGGCGCTGCGGTTCCACGTCGAGGACGCGGACAGCCGGCCGGCGAGCTGCACTGTCGACGGCGTCGCCTGCACCGGGCTCTAACAGCATCGGGGCACCCTCCACGGCCCGGCGCGGGACTGCGCCGGGCCGTCCTCTTTGCAAGCGCCGTGCCTTGTTGCGACTTGGTTTGCAAGGTATTGCAGAATGTTTCGGCAAGGGCTAGCGTGCGGGCCAATCAGCGACCAGAGGAAGGCCGTCGATGAAACCCCCGCCGACACCGCGCAAGGCCCTGCTCGCCCTCGTCTGCATGCTCGCCGTCGCCCTCGTCGCGGTACCGGTCGCCGTGCGCCAGTTCGGCGGCGCCGTCACCGGCCGGGCGGGCACCGACCCGCTCGCCGCCGCCGGTGCCGTGCAGTGGTCCGCCGAACCCTCCGCCGAGGCGCTGCTGCGCGCGGGCGCCGACGACGCCCGGGCCGAACAGTTCTACTTCGTCCTGCCGGACCGGTTCGCCAACGGCGACCGGCGCAACGACCGGGGTGGACTGTCCGGCGACCGGCTCAGCACCGGCCTCGACCCCGCCGACAAGGGCTTCTACCACGGCGGTGACCTCAAGGGCGTGATGGACCGGCTCGACTACATCCAGGGGCTGGGAACGACGGCGATCTGGCTCGCCCCGATCTTCAAGAACCGGCCGGTGCAGGCCCGCGGCGACGACGTCTCGGCCGGATACCACGGCTACTGGATCACCGACTTCACCCAGGTCGACCCGCACTTCGGCAGCAACGAGGATCTGAAGCGGCTGGTCCGGCTCGCCCACCAGCGCGGCATCAAGGTGTACCTGGACGTCATCGTCAACCACACCGCGGACGTCATCCGCTACGGCGAGTCCGCGCCCTACCTGGACAAGGCGAGCGCGCCGTACAAGGACGCGCAGGGGCGCGCCTTCGAGGACCGGAACTACGCCGACGGCAGCCGTGACTTCCCACCGGTGAACGCGCAGTCCTTCCCGTACCCGCCGACGTTCGCCAACCCGGCGGACGCGAAGGTCAAGGTGCCGGCGTGGCTGAACGACCCGACCATGTACCACAACCGGGGCGACTCCACCTTCGCCGGTGAGAACAGCGAGTACGGCGACTTCTTCGGCCTGGACGACCTGTGGACCGAGCGTCCCGAGGTGGTCCGCGGGCTCACCGAGGTCTACTCCGACTGGGTGGTGCAGACCGGCGTCGACGGCTTCCGGCTGGACACCGTCAAGCACGCCAACCTGGAGTTCTGGCCGCAGTTCAGCCAGGGCGTCGAGCGGGCTGCCGCCCGCGCCGGCAAGCCGGACTTCTTCATGTTCGGCGAGGTTTACAGCGCCGACCCGGAGATCACCTCGACGTACGTGCGGCGCGGCGGGCTACCGGCCACCCTCGACTTCGCCTTCCAGGGGGCGGCCCGCGGCTACACCGCCGCCGACGGCTCGGCCAAGGCCCTCGCCGACGTGTACGCCCGCGACGACCTCTACAACTCCCGCGACACCGACGCGGGCCGGCTGACCACCTTCCTCGGCAACCACGACATGGGCCGCATCGGCGGGTTCATCGCGGGCGGGGGCACCGACCCGGCCAGCCACCTGCGCCGCGACCGGCTCGCCCACGAGCTGATGTTCCTCACCCGCGGCCAGCCGGTGGTCTACTCCGGCGACGAGCAGGGCTTCACCGGTCCGGGCGGCGACAAGGACGCCCGGCAGGACATGTTCGCCTCGAAGACCCCCGACTACCTCGACGACGACCTGCTCGGCACCGACCGCACCCACGCGGTCGACCAGTACGACCGGACGCATCCGCTCTACCGGGCCATCGCCGAGCTGGGTCGGCTGCGCCAGGCTCACCCGGCGCTGCGCGACGGGGTGCAGGTCACCCGGTACGCCGCCGACGGGCCGGGCGTCTTCGCCTTCTCCCGCATCGACCCGAAGCAACGCACCGAGTACGTGGTCGCGGTGAACAACGCCGGCACCGAGCAGACTGTCACCGTGGACACCTGGTCGGCCGGCGCCACCTTCACCGGCGTCTACGGCGACTCGGCCGCCCCGGTCGCCACCGCCGACGGCAAGCTCACCCTGACCGTGCCGCCGCTGTCGGCCGTGGTGCACCGCGCCGGCACGCCGATCGCGCTGCCCGACGGCAAGCCCTCGATCACCATCACCACCCCCGCCCCGGACCAGCCGGTCGCCACGAAGGCGGCGGTCACCGCCCAGGTCACCGGGGACCCGCTGGCCACCGTCACGGTGGCCGCCCGGGTCGCCGGCGGTCGGTGGACCCTGCTCGGCAGCGCCGACCGGGCCCCGTACACGGTGCACCACGACCTGGCCGGGCTGGCCGGCGGCACGACGATCGAGTACAAGGCGGTGGTACGCGACGGCAAGGGGCGGACCGCCACCGCCCGGTCCACCGCCACCGTGGGCACCCCCGGGCAGGCATCCTCGCGGGACTGGGTGGTGGTGCACTACCAGCGCCCGGCGGGTGACTACGCGGACTGGAGCCTGTACGCCTGGGGCGACATCGACCCCGGGTACGTCACCGAGTGGCCCACCGGGCAGCCGTTCGCCGGCACCGACTCGTACGGCCGGTTCGCCTGGGTGAAGCTCAAGCCGGGGGCGAAGTCGGTGGGCTTCCTGGTGATCGACAAGTTCGGAAACAAGGACGTCGAGCAGGACCGCAGCATCGACGTGACACAGACCGGGCAGGTGTGGGTCAAACAGGGCGACCCAACCGTCCATCCGAGCCGGGAGGCGGCCGCCGGCGAGCCGGACCCGCCCGTCGCCGATGGCACCGCGATCATCCACTACCGCCGGGCCGACGGCAACTACGACGGCTGGGGCCTGCACCTCTGGGACGGCGCGGCCAACCCGACCGACTGGGCCACCCCGATGCCTCCGACCAGCGTCGACTCGTTCGGCGCGGTGTTCCGGGTGCCGCTGGCGGCCGGCGCCACCGGGCTGAGCTACATCGTCCATGCCGGGGACGAGAAGGACCTGCCGGAAGACCAGCGGCTCGACTTCGCCGACGCCGGGCGGGAGGTCTGGCTGCTCGCCGGCGTCCGGGGCCGGCTGCTGCCGTCGACGGCGACCGGCACCGGCCGGGACACCGACATCACCCGGCAGCGGGCGCACTGGATCGACCGCTCCACCGTCGCCTGGCAGACCGGGCCCACCGACGGCAAGGCGTACGCCCTGGTGGCCGCGCCGGCCGGCGGGGTGAGCGTGGTCGACGGCGAGCTGGCCGGGACGTACACCTCGCTGCCGCTGCGGGCGCAGCGCAACGGGCTCACCGAGGCCCAGCGCGCGGCCTTCCCGCACCTGTGGGCCCACCAGAGCTTCACCCTGGACCGGCGGGACCTGGCCAGGGTGCCGGCCGCCCTGCGCGGCCAGCTGCTGGTGACCGAGCGGGACGCCGAGGGCGAGCTGCTCGCCGCCACCGGCGTGCAGATCCCGGGGGTGCTCGACGACGTGTACGCCCGGGCCACCGACGCCCGGCTCGGCGTCACCTTCTCCGGCGGGGTGCCGACGCTGTCGGTCTGGGCGCCCACCGCCCGCACGGTCTCGGCGCAGCTCTTCGACTCGCCCACCGGGCAGCCGACGTCGGTGGCGATGAGCCGGAACGACCGCACCGGCGTCTGGTCGGTGCGCGGGGCGCGCGACTGGGTCGGGAAGTACTACCGCTACCAGGTCGAGGCGTGGCAGCCGGTGGCCCAGCGGGTGGTCACCGCAGCGGTGACCGACCCGTACTCGCTGGCGCTCGCGCCGAACTCCACGCACAGCCAGATCGTCGACCTCGCCGACCCGAAACTCGCCCCGCCGGGCTGGGCGAAGCTGCGCAAGCCGGCGGCGGTGCCGTCGACCAGGGCGCAGATCTCCGAGCTGTCGGTGCGGGACTTCTCCATCGCCGACACCACCGTGCCGGCGGAGCGGCGGGGCACCTACCTGGCGTTCACCGACCCCGGCACGGCCGGGATGAAGCACCTCAGGTCGCTCGGCGAGGCCGGGGTGACCCACCTGCACCTGCTGCCCGCGTTCGACTTCGCCACCATCCCGGAGCGGCGCGCCGACCAGCGGCAGCCGGCCTGTGACCTGGCCGCGCTGCCGCCGGACGCGGACCAGCAGCAGCGATGCGTGGCGGCCGTCGCCGACACCGACGGCTACAACTGGGGGTACGACCCGCTGCACTACACGGTGCCCGAGGGTGGCTACGCGGTCGACCCGACCGGCGCGAAGCGGACCACCGAGTTCCGGCAGATGGTCGCCGGCGTCAACGGCGCCGGCCTGCGGGTGGTGATGGACGTGGTCTACAACCACACCTCGGCCGCCGGCACCGACCCGAAGTCGGTGCTCGACCAGGTGGTGCCCGGCTACTACCACCGGCTGCTCGAGGACGGCACGGTGGCCACCTCGACCTGCTGCGCCAACACCGCGCCGGAGCACGCGATGATGGGCAAGCTGGTGGTGGATTCCCTGGTCACCTGGGCCCGGGCGTACAAGGTGGACGGGTTCCGGTTCGACCTGATGGGGCACCACCCGAAGGCGAACATCCTGGCCGTCCGGAAGGCGCTGGACAGGCTGACCCTGGCCCGCGACGGCGTGGACGGGAAGTCGATCCTGCTCTACGGCGAGGGTTGGAACTTCGGCGAGGTGGCCGACGGCGCCCGCTTCGTGCAGGCCACCCAGGCCAACATGGCCGGCACCGGGATCGGCACCTTCAACGACCGGCTCCGCGACGCGGTACGCGGCGGCGGGCCGTTCGACGCCAACCCGCGCCAGCAGGGCTTCGCCTCGGGCCTCTTCACCGACCCCAACGGCGACCCGGTGAACGGCTCGACGGCCGACCAGCGGGCCCGGCTGCTGCACCAGCACGATCTGATCAAGGTGGGGCTGACCGGCAACCTCGCCGGCTACCGGTTCACCAACTCCGCCGGCGAGCGGGTCACCGGCGCCCAGGTCGACTACAACGGCTCGCCCGCCGGCTACACCGCCGCGCCGGGGGAGGCGGTCACCTACGTCGACGCGCACGACAACGAGATCCTGTACGACGCGCTGGCCTACAAGCTGCCGCAGGACACCTCGGCGGCGGACCGGTCCCGGATGCAGGTGCTCGCGTTGAGCACCGTGGTGATGGGGCAGGGCACCGGCTTCGTCACCACCGGCACCGAGCGGCTGCGCTCGAAGTCGCTGGACCGCAACTCGTACAACTCGGGGGACTGGTTCAACCAGATCCGGTGGGACTGCGCCCAGGGCAACGGGTTCGGCGCCGGCCTGCCGCCCGCCCAGGACAACCAGGAGAAGTGGTCGTACGCCCGGCCGCTGCTGGCCGATCCGGCGCTGGTGCCGGACTGCGCGGCGATCGACACCACCGCCGCCCGGTACGCCGAACTGCTGCGGATCCGGGCCTCCTCGCCGGTGTTCGGGCTGACCACCGCCGAGCAGGTGCAGCGGCGGGTGGCGTTCCCGCTGTCCGGCACCGCGGAGACCCCGGGCGTGCTGACCATGACGCTGGACGGCCGGGGTCTGGATCCGCGGTGGAGGTCGGTGACGGTGGTCTTCAACGCCACCCCGGAGACGGCGACCCAGCGGGTGACCGGGCTGCGCGGCGCGGACGTGGCGCTGCACCCGCTGCTGCGCACCTCGGCGGACGAGGCGGTGCGGACGGCGTCGTTCGACGCCGGCACCGGCACGTTCACCGTGCCGGCCCGCAGCGTGGCGGTCTTCGTGCAGCGCTGACCCCGCCGGCGGCCGCGCGGGCGCACCGCCGCGACGACGAGGACCGGCCCCCTTCCGCTGGCGCGGAAGGGGGCCGGTCCGGGTGACGGCACCCGATCGATCAGCCGAAGCAGTTCTCGATCTTGTCGAAGCTGCCCTTGCAGTTGGTCGGGTCGTTGCCCTTGATCGCGGACTTGTCGTCCACGTTCACCTTGCCGCCGATGCTGAACACGCCGCCCGGCTTGAAGGTGGACCGGTTGTGCGACACCTTGGTGTCGTACAGGTCGACCTTGCCCAGGACGTTGAAGATTCCGCCGCCGGCGATGCCCGCGAAGTTGCCGGAGATCTCGCTGTCCCGGAAGGTCACCGCGGAGGCGAAGACGAACACCCCGCCGCCGAAGAGCCCGGCCTTGTTGTCCTTGATCTCGCTCTTCTCGACGTTGGCGATGGCCTTGAAGGCCAGGACCAGGCCGCCGCCGACACCGAAGGTGTTGTTGTTGCTGATCTTGACTTCCTTCAGGTCGAGGTTGCTGTCCCCGGCCGCCGCGACGCCGCCACCGGCGAGCACCGCGAGGTTGTCGGAGATCTTCGACTTCTTGACGGTGGTGTCGCCCTCGATGTCGAGCAGGCCGCCGCCGAAGCCGAGCACCTCGTTGCTGCTGATGTCGGACTTCTCGACCCAGACCGTGCCGCCCTTGATGTCGTCCCGGTAGATGAAGGCCGCGCCGTTGGCGATACCGCCACCGCCGATGACGGCGGCGTTGTCCTTCACGTTCGACTCCGAGACCTTCAGCACGCCGGCGTTGAAGATGCCGCCGCCGTAGAAGAACGCGGTGTTGTCCGAGACCGAGGTGTGGTGGAGGCTGGTCTTGCCGAAGTTGGCGATGCCGCCGCCGACCCCACCGGCCTGGTTGCGCTCGATGTGGGTCTTCTCGAACTCGGCGCTGCCACCCTCCTGCACCAGGACGCCGGCACCGTCGTGGACGTTGCCGTCCTTGAGGACCGCCATCTCGGCCTTGCCGGCCTGCGCGGCCTTGAGCGCCGCGCCCTTCGGGTTGGCCTGGAGCAGCGGCAGGTACGGCTGGTTGGCCTGGGCGGCCTTGCCGGCCTCGACGGAGTTCGAGTACCGGGACCAGACGGCGTCGGCCGTGTCGCCCTTGCGCTCGTGGTCGATGGTCTTGCCGCCCTTGATCGTCAGGTCCTTGACCTTCAGGTGACCGCCCCGGCCGACGTTGAGGATCCGGAAGTGGTCGGCCGTGGCGTCCCGCACGATCTTGGTGTCGTGACCCTTGAGCGTGATGTGCTCCTTGATCACGGGCAGGCCGTTGCCGTACTTGTCGGAGCGGGTCAGCTTGTAGGTGCAGTCCTTCGCGAGCTCCAGTACGCCGCCGTGGTTGTTGTTGGCGTAGATGATCGCCTGGATCAGCTTGTCGGAGTCGCAGGGCACCTCCTTCCCGCGGTCCTTGTGGTCGCGGTCCTTGTGGTCGCGGTCCTTGTCGGACCGGTCCCACTCCTTGTCCTTGTGGTCGCGGTTCTCCTCGGCGGCACCCCGGTCACCGTCCTTGCTGACCTGGGCGGTGGACCACTTCAGGGCGTCCGCGCCCACTGCGCCGGCACCGGTGGCGATGCCGACCGCGGCGATGCTGACTACGCCGGTCAGGCCGGCGACGCCGCTGGCGAGCCAGAGCTTGCGGCGCCCCTTGGACGCCGCGCCCTGCCCCGAGGCGCTGTTCTTTGCTGGGTAGTTGGACATCGGAGCTCTCTGCCCTCTCTTCGTACCAGACAGGGTCGCGACGCCACAGGCGAGCGTCCCCTGCTACAAATCGGTTGTAGCTCCCAGAAGCACCGTATGAGAATCTTCCTCGCCTCGTGGGTGTATCTGAAATAACCCCGCATTCGGTACGGGTCGGTTCGGGGTGGCCCGGGAGGGTGTGATCGGCGCAGGATCGCCGCTACCAGCCGACTCCGGCTAATTACGCACCGTAGCCGTGCAGGGCGCACTGATCGGCTCAGTCCGGGCTCACCCGGGACGAGCCACACGGACAGGGCCCGCCGGCCGCCGGAGCGGCGCGGGGGCCCTGTCGCCGTGTCGTGTCGACTCCGGGTGGAATCAACCGAAGCAGTTGTCCGGGATGACCGGGCTGCCCTTGCAGTTGGTCGGCCGGTTGTCCTTGACGGCGGACTTGTCGTCGATGACCACGGTGTCCTGGTTGGTGAAGATGCCGCCCGGCTTGTTGGTGGCCAGGTTGTGGGCGACCTTTGTCCTGATCAGCTTGACCTCGCTCAGGTTGCCCGCATTGAAGATGCCGCCGGCCTGCGAGTTCTGGCCGACTGCCTGGTTGGCCACGACCTCGCTGTCCCGCAGCGTGACGCGGCCGTTGTCGTTCTCCAGGCCTCCCCCGTTGCCGCCAGCGATGTTCTCCTTGATCACGCTGTCCTCGATCGTGACATCACTGCCGGCGACCAGCAGGCCACCGCCCCCGCCTGCGGAGGCGTTTCGCGCGACCGCCACGTGCTGCAGCGTCAGCTCGCTACCACCGGTCACGCGCAGGCCACCAGCGCTCGCCGCAGCGGTGTTGTCGGTGATCTGGCTGCGGGTGACCGTGGTGCTGCCTCCTGATGAGGTAGCGAGGCCACCGGCGACGTCGGTCGACCGGTTGTGGCTTACCGTGCTCTTCTCCACCAGGACCGTGCCGCCGTCGTTGGCGATGCCGCCGCCCTCGGACGAGTTGTTGTAGGTGATGCGGGATTTCTCGACCTTGAGCAGCCCTGTGTTGTAGATCCCGCCGCCGGTGGCGAAGGCGGTGTTGTCGCTGACCGTGCTGTGGTCGAGTGTGGTCCTACCGAAGTTGGCGATGCCCCCTCCGTCGCCGCCCGACTGGTTGCGCACGATCTCGCTGTCCTTGATGTCGGCGCTGCCGCCGCGCTGCACGAGGATGCCGGCACCATCGGCAGTGGTGACTGCCGGCTTGGGGACGGCCATGGCGGGCCTGCCGGTCGACGGGGCGGCGACGCCCTGGGCCGGCTCGGTGATCGGGGCCGGGACCATCTTGACCGGTCTGGTCTGACCACCCTTGATGGTCAGGTCCTTGAGGGTGAGGTGTCCGCCGCGGCCGACGTTGAGGATCCGGAATTGTTCGGCGGTGGCCGCCCGCTCGATCTTGGTGTCGTGGCCGGTGAGGACGATCTTCTCCTTGATCACCGGTAGGCCGTTGCCGTGTTCGCTTCGGGTCAGCTCGTAGGTGCAGTTCCTGGCGAGTTCCAGTACGGCGCCGCCGGTCTCGTTGGCGCGTACGATGGCCTGGATCAGCTTGTCGGTGTCGCAGGGCACCTCCTTGGCGCGGTCATCGCGCTTGCGGTCCTTGTCGCGCTTCTTCGTGTCGGCCCGGTCGTCCTCGACCTTGCCGGAGGCGTCCCCGCCGGCGTGGCCGGCATCACTGACGTTCCGCTTCGGCGCCGACGCGAGGGTGTCCGACACCCGTTGCGTGTCGTCGGACTTCTTGTCCCGCGCGGCGACGCCGCCGAGCGCGGCCAGGCCGACCACGCCGCTCAGCCCGGCCACCCCGGCGACCATCCACAGTCTTCGTCGTCCGGCGCCCGGTGCGTCCTCGCGGGGCTCATCATGCGGGTTCGCTATGTCTTCGGACATCAGAGCTTCCGCCCTCTCCTGCTACTAGACAGGGCCGCATCCGCCGAAGCGGGCGCGGCCAGCTGCAAATCGGTTACAAAACCCCGACTTCCACGGTATGGGAGAAATCCTCGTGAGAAGGATGAATCTGAGTAAAGCCCGCGTTTCCCTCAATAGGGCGACGGGCCCCACCAACCGGGCCGGCCGGGGCGGGAAGCGGCAGATCGCGCCCGACGGGGCGAGGAGCGGTCGCTGGACGTGGCAGGCGCAAGGGCTCCTCCGTACCGCCGGAAGGCGGCGCGGAGGAGCCCTTTCTCTATGTGGTGTCGCATTCAGGGGTTCAGCCGAAGCAGTTGTCCGGGATGACCGGGCTGCCCTGGCAGTTCGTGGGCCGGTTGTCCTTGACCGCCGACTTGTCGTCGATATCCACGCGGTCGTTGTTGGTCCAGATGCCGCCCGGCGGTTCGGTGGCCACGTTGTGGGCCACCTTGGTCCGGATCAGCGTGGTCCTGCCGAAATCGTTGACGATGCCACCGCCCACCGAGAACCGACCAGCCGCACGGTTCGCCACCACCTCGGTGTCGCGCAGGGTGGTGCTGCCCAGTTCGTCGGTGTAGACGCCCCCGCCGCCGAACCCCTCGGCGACGTTCTCCTTGATCACACTCTGCTCGATCACCGCGTGGGCGTGCCGGCCGACCCCGACGCCACCAGCTTCGCCCGCGGTGTAGTTGTTGGCCACCAGGACGTGCTCCAGGCTCAGCTTGGTGTCGCGGAATGCGATCACGCCGCCGACGTCCTCGCTGCCGGTGTTGTCGGTGATGCGGCTGTGGCTGATCGTCGTGGTGCCGCCATTGTCGAAGACGCCACCACCGAGGCCGGAGGTCCGGTTGTGGCTGATGGTGCTCTTCCACACCCAGACGGTGCCTCCCGTGGCCGTGAAGCCGTTCGGCGCGGTGCCGTTGGCGATCCCGCCGCCACCCTCGCCGGCGGTGTTGCTGGCCACCTTCGACTCCTCGACCCGCAGGACGCCGGCGTTGAACAGGCCGCCGCCGAACAGCCCGGCGGTGTTGTGCTCGATCGAACTCTTGCGGATGTTCGTGGTGCCGTAGTTGGCGATGCCGCCGCCGTTTCCACCGGCCTGGTTCTGCACGAACACACTGTGCTCGATGTCGGCGTGGCCGCCGCGCTGGACCAAAATGCCGGCCCCGTCGGCGCTGCCGGGCGGCTGGGTGGGCGCGAGGTCAGGCGCGGGTGTCGGGGTGCGGTTGGGCGAAGCCAGCGCCGGTCCGCTGCCGGGTCCAGGGGTCGGTGTGACGGCCACCTGGGGTGCGGCCGTGACCGCCGGTCGGGGCGCGGCCATGGCCGGCGGGGCGGCCGGGGCCGGTGCGACCTGCGCCGAGCCGCCGAACTCCGCCGCCGGCATCGGCGGTGGGACCATCTTCCGGGCTTCGGTCTGCCCGCCCTTGATCGTCACGTCCTTCAGCGTCAGGTGACCGCCCCGGCCCACGTTCAGGATCCGGAACCGGTCGACCGCCGCCGCCCGGACGATCTTCGTGTCGTGGCCCTTGAGGACGATCTTCTCCTTGATCACCGGCAGGCCGTTGCCGTGCTCGCTGCGGGTCAGCTCGTACGTGCAGCCCTTGGCGAGTTCCAGCACGCCGCCGTGGTTCTCGTTGGCGTGGACGACGGCCTGGATCAGCTTGTCGGTGTGGCACGGCACGTCCTTCGCCTTGCCCTTGTCGTCGCGGCGGTTGTCCCGGCCGCTCCAGTTGGCGCCGGACCGGTCGTCCTCGTGCTTGCCGTCCTTGCCCTTGGCGTACTCGCCCTTGCCTTTCTCGTCGCCGGCGTCGTCGGCGCGGCCGGCGTCGCTGACGTTCTGCCGCACGTTGGACTGAGCGTCCGGCCGGTCGGAGTCGCCGGAGGAGTCGTCACGGGCGGCGATGCCACCCAGGGCGGCCAGACCGACGATGCCGGTCAGCCCGGCCACGCCGGCGGCGACCCAGAGTTTCCGCCGCCCCCGGTTCGGCGGGCCGGTGAGGGCCTCGCCGTCAGGAGTCGTCACATGATTGGACATCAGAGTCTTCCGCCCTTTCAGCTATCAGACGGGGCCGCGCCAGTCGAAGACGCGCGACCAGCCACAAAACGGTTGCAGCCTCTGTTAGTCACCGTATGAGAAGGATCCTCGTGACAAGGACTTATCTGAAAAAAGCCCGCATTCATCGCAGGTGACGCCCGGGTCCCCACCGGGGTCCACGCGGGAAGGAAGGCGTGCTGAGCAGCACAAAGGCACCCTTCCGGACCGAATCTCGGTCGGATGCCGCCCGGCGACGGGGTCGGCGCCATCCTCGGCCGGTGCCGGAAACCGGGTGGTGATCCCCGTTCCGGGCCGCTGCCTTCCGAGTGCCGCCGGGACAACCAGCCTCGGACGGCGAACGGCCCGGCCGGGACGTCGTCCCGGCCGGGCCGTGGTGGTGATCGGGCGGGGATCAGCCCGGCAGGCGGGGACCCGCCTCGCGCTGCTGGGCCAGCCAGGTCTCCACCTCGTCCGCCGCGCGCGGCAGCCCGGCGGAGAGGTTGACCGCGCCGGTGGCGGTGACCAGGACGTCGTCCTCGATCCGCACGCCGATGCCGCGCAGCTCCTCGGGAACCAGCTCGTCCTCGGGCTGGAAGTAGAGCCCCGGCTCGACGGTGAGCACGTAGCCCTCGCCCAGCGTGCCGTCCCGGTACATCTCCTTGCGGGCGTTGGCGCAGTCGTGCACGTCGATGCCGAGCATGTGCCCGAAGCCGTGCAGCGTCCAGCGTCGGTAGACCGTCGACTTCTCGTCCATCGCCTCGTCCACGCTGACCGGCAGCAGGCCCAGGTCGGCCAGGCCCTCGGCGAGCACCCGCATGCAGGTCAGGTGCACGTCGCGGAACTTCACCCCCGGCTTGATGAAGTCGATGCCGGCCTGCTGCGAGGCGTGCACGATGTCGTAGACCTGCCGCTGCAACGCGGTGAACCGGCCGTTGACCGGCAGCACCCGGGTCACGTCGGCGGTGTAGAGGTTGCGGTTCTCCACGCCCATGTCCATCAGCAGCAGCTCACCCGGGCGGGTGGCGCCGTTGTTGTGCACCCAGTGCAGGATCGTGGCGTGCTCGCCGCCGCCGACGATCGAGTTGTAGCCGACCTCGTTCCCGTCGTGCCGGGCCCGCAGCGCGAAGACGCCCTCCAGCAGCCGCTCGGAGACGCTCCGGTCCGCCGGCAGCACCCGGGCCACGTCCTCGAACCCCCGGACGGTGGCGTCGACGGCGTCCTGGAGCTGGGCGATCTCCCACTCGTCCTTGACCAGCTTCAGCTCCGAGATGGCGATCGCCAGTTCCCGGTCGCGGGCCGGCTGGCCCTCGGCACGCGGCCCGTCGTACGGGCGCACGGCCGCGTCCACCCGGGCGTCGAAACCGCGCAGCACCCGGGTACGCCCCGGCGCCAGGTCGGCCAGCGTGGCCTCCAGCTCGGTCAGATCGGCGGTCGGCAGGCCCAGCTCGGTCGACTTCTCGGCCAGGGTGTGCCGCCGGCCGACCCACAGCTCGCCGTGCCGGCTGCGGAAGAACTCGTCGGTCTGCCGGGACGACCGGGGCCGCATGTACAGCGTCGCGTCGTGCCCCGAGCCGTTCGGCCGCAGCACGAGCACGCTGTCCGGGTCGTGGTCGCCGGTCAGGTAGGCGAAATCGCTGCCCGGCCGGAACGGGTGGTCGGTGTCGTTGGCGCGTACCTTCTCACCGCCGGTGGGGATGACCAGCGTCTCGCCCGGGAACGCTGCGGAGAGCGCGGCCCGGCGCTTGGCGTAGTTCGGCACCTCCGGTCGTGGGCCGACCGGCAGCACGGTGTCCCGCCAGCCCTGCCGCATGAACGACAGGAACGCCTCGGGAAAGTCCGGGTCGTGCGATTCGGTGCCGTCCGTCGGCTTGCCACCGGTGCGTTCCTCGGTCATGCTCGCTCCCTCCTCGTTGCTGGTCCCGACGGTACCGCGCGGCCGGCGGCGCAGGGAGCCGGCGGTGGCCCACCGGAGCCCGGCTCCCCGGGCCGGCGGCGGGGCGGGTCCGGTACGGGGCGCGTCCCGGGCGGCCCGTTACCCGAGGATGCCGCACGCTCCGCCGGAACGCTGGTGCCGGTCGCCGCCGCCGGCCGGGCCCGGACGAGAGCCAACGGTGCCGCGACGTCCGCTCCGGTCGCGTGAAAAGATGACCCCCATGTGCGGACTCCTGGCCTTCTTCAGCGCGCGCGGTGACGCCGCGGCCCACCGCGACAACATCGCCGGAGCGTTGGAATGCCTGCACCACCGCGGGCCGGACGAGACCGGTGTCGAGGTGGTCGGCGACGCCTCCGGTCGCTACGCGGACGGCGTGTTCGCCCACAAGCGGCTGGCGATCATCGACGTGGCGCTCAGCCACGAGCCGCTGCCCTACGCCGGCGGGCGCTACCTGCTCACCTTCAACGGCGAGATCTACAACTACATCGAGCTGCGCGAGGAGCTGATCCGCGACTACGGCGCCCAGTTCGCCACCAACGGCGACGGCGAGGTGATCGTCGCCGGCTACCACTACTGGGGCGAGCAGGTGCTCACCCGGCTGCGCGGCATGTTCGCCTTCGTCATCTGGGACCGGCAGGAGCGGCGCGCGTTCGGTGCCCGCGACTACTTCGGCATCAAGCCGCTGCACTACCTGGAGACCGCGGACGGGCTCTACCTCGCCTCCGAGAAGAAGGCGCTGCTGCCGTTCGCGCACTCCGCCTACTCCGGCGACGCCGGCATCGACACGGCCAACCTCAGCCACTACCTGACCCTGCAGTACGTCCCCGAGCCGGGCACGCTGCACAAGGGGATCAACCGGATCGGCTCCGGGGAGTACCTGACCTGGACCCCGGGCGGGCGGATCGACGTCCGCCGGTGGTACCGGCCGGTGTTCCGGCCCGCGCCGGTCGACGACGAGCAGAAGCTCTACCACGAGATCCGGGAGACGCTGCGGGAGAGCGTCCGGATGCACATGCGCTCGGACGTGCCGGTCGGCTCGTTCCTGTCCAGCGGCATCGACTCCACCGCTGTGGTGGCGCTGGCCCGCGAGTTCAACCCGAACATCCTCACCTTCACCGTCGGCTACGACGTGCCCGGTTACTCCGAGATCGACGTGGCCCAGGACTCGGCCCGCCACCTCGACGTGACCACCATCCCGACCAAGATCGGGCCGCAGGACATGATGGAGGCGCTGCCGAAGATCGTCTGGCACCTGGACGATCCGGTCGCCGACCCCGCGCTGGTGCCGCTCTACTTCGTGGCGAAGAAGGCCGCCGAGCACGTCACGGTGGTGCTCTCCGGCGAGGGCGCCGACGAGTTCTTCGGCGGCTACACGATCTACCGCGAACCGCTGTCGCTGAGCACCGTCAACGGCCTGCCCGGCGGCGTGCAGAAGGGGCTGCGGGCGGTCTCCAAGGCGATCCCGCAGGGGGTCAAGGGCAAGAGCTTCCTGGAGCGCGGCACCACCCCGATCGAGCAGCGCTACTACGGCAACGCCCGGATGTTCACCGAGGAGGAGAAGCAGCACCTGCTGCGCCGCTACGACCCCTCGGTGCGCTACACCGACGTCACCGCGCCGATCTACGCCGAGTGCACCGAGCTGGACGACGTCACCAAGATGCAGTACGTCGACCTCTACACCTGGCTGCGCGGCGACATCCTGGTCAAGGCCGACCGGATCTCGATGGCCCACTCGCTGGAGGTCCGGGTGCCCTTCCTGGATCGGGAGGTCTTCGACGTGGCGGCGAAGATCCCGGTGGACCTCAAGCTGCCGCCGCGTTCCGACGCCACCAAGTACGCCATGCGCCAGGCGCTGCAGGGCGTGGTGCCGCCGGCCATCGTCAACCGCAAGAAGCTCGGCTTCCCGACCCCGACCCGGGTCTGGCTGCGCGGCGAGATGTACGAGTGGGCCCGGCACGTGCTGGCCACCTCCGGCGCCGGTGAGCTGCTCGACCTGTCGTACGCGCTGCGGCTGCTGGAGGAGCACAAGCGGGAGGAGGCGGACCACTCGCGCAAGGTGTGGACGGTGCTGATCTTCTGCATCTGGCACGCCATCTTCGTCGCCAAGACCCTCGACCCGGGCATCCAGCGCAACCAGTCCGCCCTGCTCACCAAGCCCGTCGTCGGCTCCATGGTCCGCTGACCCTCCCACCCGGCCCGGGCGGCCGGGCAGCCATACGTGGATCAAGAGGTTTGCGTCGCCGGAACGGATCCCGGACGACGCAAACCTCTTGATCACTTCGGGGTGGGAAGGGGGTCAGCGGCCGGTGCAGGTGACCGTTGGCAGGGTGTTGGTGCCGGTGGTGTTGGCCAGGAAGCCGAAGGTCGTGGTGCCCTCGGGGGCGATCGTGCCGTTCCAGGAGACGTTGCTCGCCGTCACCGACGTCCCGGACGTGGTGTGCGACGCGTTCCAGATCTGACTGATCGACTGGCCGCTGGGCCAGGTCCAGGTGGCCGTCCATCCGGACCAGGTCGCATTCGTGTGGTTCATGATCATGATTTCCCCCTGGAACCCGCCCTGCCAGGAGTTGACCACCTTGTAGACCGCCATGCAGTCGCCGGTGGGCGGCGGCGTGGTCGGGTCCGGCGGGGGAGTGGTCGGGTCCGGCGGCGGGGTGGTCGGGTCCGGCGGCGGCGTGCCGCCCGGGCCGACCCCGGTGACCTCACCGTTGCCGCCGTCGAAGGTGACGTCCGAGCAGCCGAAGAAGTTCTCCTGGCTGTCCGAGCGGACCCAGCGCGAGTAGATGATGTGCCGCCCGCTCTTGCCGGTCGGCAGGTTGCCGCTGAAGTAGTAGTGCCCGTCGTTGGTGCCCACCGCGCCGCGCTGCGGCGGGTTGGTCACCGTCAGGAACGGCTGCTCCTCCAGGTCGCTCCAGGCCAGCGGCCGGGTCGGGCTCCAGCTGTCCTTGGTCACGTAGAAGTAGAACGTGCCCGGGTGGTGGGCCCAGTTGCTGTAGCGGAACTCCATCCGTGCCCCGGCGGTCAGGTGGGTCAGCGGCCAGTCCGTACGGGCCAGGTCGTAGCCGCGGAAACCGGTGTTGCCGCCGCTGCACAGCTGCCCGTCCGGGATGAAGCCGACGGTCCGCCCGCCCGCGTCGGAGCGGAGCACGCTGAACCAGTTGTAGAGCGAGTTGGCGCCGCTCTGCGCGACCGCGGCGGAGCAGGCGGGGTTGTTCGGCCGGATCTCACCGGTGGTGGTGAGCCCGTCCTTCCAGCACAGGAACGTCCGGCTGCCCGGGGTCATCGCGGCGCCGTGCGCGGCGGCCGGATCGGGGCCGCTGACCAGCGCGACGGCCCCCACGAGGAGGGTCGCGGCCGCGGTGAGCAACGCGGCCGTACGGGAACGGTGGGACATGGGTTCTCCTGACTCGCGGGGCGTGCCGCCCGAGCCGCCCCGCCGGAAGCGCGTGGGGTTGGCGGACCCACGGCGACGAGCGGATACGACGATCGCGGCGACGGCCCCGGCGGGACGTGCGCCGTCGACGGCCCGCCGTGCGGGCCGGCGCCCTCGCGAGAAGAACCCGGCAGCCGTCGGCGCGCAGCCCCCGCGCCGCCCGGCATGCGTCATCCCACCACGCCCCGGAGCCGAACGCAATAGCCGTCTCTCGATGTGTCAGGCGACCGGCGTGACCGCCAACCACGGAGACCGCGCTGGCCCGGCACCTCGATGCCGCGCGCGAACGGCCGCCGGGACCGGGGTCCGGCGGCCGTTGGCGGCGCTGGGGGCGGTGACCGGCGCGACCGGTCAGCCCGCCGTGGCGGGGGCGTACCGCTCGACCAGGTGCTCCCGGCCGGTCGGCGGCTCGTAGGGCTCCGGCCAGAACTCGGTGATGCCGGCGATCCGGCCGGCGTCGTCCAGGTCGAAGAAGCTCACCGCGGGCTGGTCGGCGCCGTCGACCGTGCAGGTGATCCAGCTGGCCGCCCGCGGGCCGGCGCCGGTCACCCGGGTCACCGCGACGTGCCAGTCGCCCGGGTATTCCTGGTTGAACCGGAGGAAGGCGGACCGGCCACGGATCCGTTCCCGGGTCTGCGGCAGGTGGTAGATCACCTCGTCGGCGAGCAGCGCCGCGACCCGCGGCCAGTCCCGCGCCTCGCACGCGTCCCAGTACGCCAATACCGTGTCTTCTGCGGTCGTCATGCCGCGCACTGTGTCAGCCTGGTGCGACAAGATCTTCCAGGCGCGACGGGTGCGGGTCGGTTTCCCGGCGACCGGCGACGACGAAGGGATCCTGATGGGATACGCGGTGGTGCTCGGCGAGGCACTGGTCGACCTGCTCGACGCCGAGTGCGACGGGGAGCCGGTCTACCGGCAGGCGATCGGCGGCGGCCCGCTGAACGTCGCGGTCGGCGTGGCCCGGCTCGGCGGCGAGGTGCAGTTCGTCGGGTCGCTCGGCGACGACGTGCTGGCCGGCCGGATCCGCGCCCTCCTCGGCGAGGCCGGGGTGGGGCTGGCCGGCGCGGTCACCGTGCCCGCCCCGACCGCGCTGGCGGTGGCCACCTTCGCCGGGCCGGAACCGGACTTCCGCTTCTACGGCGAGCCACCCTCGTACGGGCTGCTCACCGCCGACGACCTGGACGCGGACCTGGTCGCCGGGGCCGGCGTGCTCTACTGCGGCTCGATCGTGCTGCTCCAGCCGCCGGTGCTGGCCGCCGCGCGGCGGGCCTGGTCGCTCGCCACCGGACTGCGGGTCTTCGACCCGAACGTGCGACCCCGGCTGCTGGACGGTCCGGCCGCGCTGGCCGGGCTGCGCGAGGTGGTGGCCGAGTTCGCCGCCGGCGCCCACCTGGTCAAGCTCAGCACCGCCGACGCCGCGCTGCTCTATCCCGGCGAGCCGGTCGAGGGGGTGGCAGCCTACCTGCGGGAACTGGGCGCGGCGACCGCCGTGGTCACGCTCGGCGCGGCCGGCGCGGTGGTCGCCGCCGCCGGCGCCGATCCGGTACGCGTGCCCGCGCCCAAGGTGCGCGCGGTGGACGCCACCGGCGCCGGCGACTCGGTGATGGCGGCGCTCGTCGCCGACCTGCTGGTCGACGGGGAGCCGGTCGAGCCGGCCGGCTGGCCCGAGCGGGTGGCGTTCGCGCTGCGGGTGGCCGGGCTGGTCTGCGAGTCGGCGGGCGGGGCCACCGCGATGCCGACCCGCGCCGAGGTGGTACGCCGCTTCGCGGGCTGACCGGCCTGGTGGCGGGTCAGCTGGTGCCGTCGAGTTCGGCGTAGCCGCGGCGGGCGGCGGCCAGCGCCGGGCGGGCGCCGAAGGGGGCCTCGGCGGCCACCCGCTCGGGCGGCGCGCCGCCGGTGTGCCCGGCCCGGATCAGCCAGGCCAGTTCGACCAGCTGGGCGTGTTGGGCGCGGACGAACTCGGCGTCGACCGGTTCGCCGTGCCCGGGGACCACCACGGTCGCCGGGGTGGTCAGCCGGAGCAGTTCGGCGACCGCGTCCGGCCACTGCAACGGGTACGACTCCTCGAACGCCGGCGGGCCGCTCTGCTCGACCAGGTCGCCGGCGACCAGCACGTCGGCGTCGGGCAGGTGCACCAGCAGGTCGGCGGCGGTGTGGCCGCGACCTGGATGGCGCAGCAGCACCTCCCGCCCGCCCACGTCGAGGGTGGCCTCGGTGTGCACGGTGTGCGTCGGCGCGAGCAGTACCGCGTCGACCAGCTCCTCGGCGAGCGCCGGGTGCTCGTCGCGGATCTCCTCGTACGCCTCCCGGCGCAACCGGTCCGGTTGCTCGCGCAGCGCCTCGACGGCCAGCGTGTGCGCGTACACCGGGCGCGGTGGGTCGGCGGCGAGCGTGGCGTTGCCGAAGCAGTGGTCGAAGTGGTGGTGGGTGTTCACCACCGTCCACGGGTGCGGGGTGACCGCCCGGGCCGCGGCGGCCAGCTCGGCGGCCTGCCCGGCGGTGGAGAGCGTGTCCACCAGCAGGGCGGCACCGTCGCCGACGACCAGCGTGACGTTCACCCGCAGCAGCGGCTCGCGGTAGACGTGCACCCCGTCGGCGATCTCGACGAACCGGCCGGTCATGACGCCCGGGACGCGCGTTCCACGAAGCGCTGCCGGTCGACCAGCACCCGCTCCACCCGACCCTCGGCCACCGGCTCGCCGCCGTCGGTGACGCTGACCTCGAACAGCAGCCGGCGACCGTCGACGGTGGCCAGTCGGGCCTGGGCCACCACCGTCCGGCCGACCGGCGTGGCGGCCAGGTGCTCCAGCTCGACCCGCACTCCGACGGTGGTCGACCCGGGCTGGATCCGGGTCGCCGTGGCGGCCACCGTGGCCGCCTCGGCCAGCGCGAGCACCCGGGGCGTGCCGAGCACCGGCACGTCGCCGGAGCCGAGCGCCTGGGCGGTGTCGGCGTCGGTGACGGTCAACTCCACCCGGGCGGTCAGCCCCGGCGCGAAGGCGTGCTCCAGCTGTTCCTGCATGGACCGAGCCTAGACGAGCGGGCGCCTGCGCGTCCGTCTCCCGGGCCGGGCCGGCCGGCTAGGCGCCGACCACGCAGAACTGGTTGCCGTCCGGGTCGGCCAGCACGGTCCAGCCGTCGAACGCGCCGACCTCGGCGGCGCCGAGCCCGCGGATCCGGGCCACCTCGGCGGCCGGGTCGGCGGTGAAGAGGTCCAGGTGCAGCCGGTTCTTGCCGGCCGCCGGCTCGGGGACCAGCTGGACCGACAGGCCGACCCCGGCCTTGGTCGGGTCCTCCAGGTAGTTGCCGCCCGCGTCGGAGGAGGCGAGCTGGTAGCCGGTCACCGCCTGCCAGAACGCGGTGGCGCGGGGCAGGTCGTTCGTGTCGATGCCGACGTTGCCGATGCGGATGCTCACGGTTGGGTCCCTTCTTCTAACCAACGTAGGCGGTACGCTAGTTAGCGTAACCAGCTACGGTCAATAGCCGGTTAGGATGTCTCCATGGCACCCGACGCCGTCCCCGGCGCCCCGCCGGACAGCGACGCGGCGCCCGCCCCGCTCGACCGGATCGAGGCGTTCGTCAACACCCGCCACGAGGACGGGGACGATCTCGACACACCGGCCCGGCTCGTCGACTGGCTGCACGCCCGCGGCCTGGTGCCGGCCGGCAGCACCGCCACCGGGGCGCAGCTCCACCGGGCCCGCGCGGTCCGCGAGGGGATCCGGGCGCTGATCGCCGCGAACAACACCGAGCCGGTGCCGAGCCCCCGACCCGACGGCCTCGACCCGGCCGCCCGGACCGGGCTGGCCGCGCTGGCCCGCGACCTGCCGCTGGTGCTCGACGTCACCCTCGACCCGCCCCGGCTCGTGCCCGCGGCCCGGGCGCCCGTCGACGCCGCGCTGGCCGGGCTGCTCGCCGTGGTCGCCGAGGCGGTGGCGCTGGGCACCTGGAGCCGGCTCAAGGCGTGCCGGGAACCGAGCTGCCGGTGGGCCTACTACGACCACTCGCGCAACCGGCGGCGCACCTGGTGCTCGATGGAGATCTGCGGCAACCGGGCCAAGGCGCGCGCCGCCCACCAGCGCCGCACCGCCCCGCGACGCTGAACCCGCCCCGGGGCGGTCCGCGTCGGTCGATGCCGGACCCGCCGTTAACCTTGACCGCGATGGCCGTCGTTACTGACCCCCAGCCCCCCGCCCCGACCGACCCGCCCGCGTCGCCCGACGGCGGGCGTCGCCGCGTGGTCGCGATGACCGCGTGGGGGGTGGCCTTCGTCGCCGGCTGGCTCGCCATCGGGCTGCCCACCGACCCGGCCTACGCGTTCCTCTGGATCTGGGCGGCCACCATCGCCTGGAACTCCACCCGGCCGTGGCGCAGCCACCTGCGCTTCGTCCGGGACTGGGTGCCGGTGGTGCTGCTGCTCGCGGTCTACAACCTCTCCCGCGGGTTCGCCGACAACGGCGCGACCCCGCACGCGTACGAGCTGATCGTCGCCGACCGGTTCATGTTCGGCTGGGCCACCGGGGGTGAGGTGCCCACGGTCTGGCTCCAGGACCACCTCTACCGGCCCGCGGTGCAGTGGTGGGACGTGGCGGCCAGCTGGGTCTACTTCTCGCACTTCGTGGTGGCGCTGGCTGCCGCGGCGGTGCTCTGGCTGCGCGACCGGGGGCGGTGGGCGGCGTTCATGCGGCGCTGGGGCTTCCTCTGCGCCACCGGCCTGGTCACCTACTTCCTCTACCCAGCTGCCCCGCCCTGGTGGGCGGCGCAGAACGGTCTGCTGGAGGAGGTGGCCCGGATCTCCACCCGGGGCTGGAAGGCGTTCGGCATGCACGGCGCCGGCAACCTGCTCAACGCCGGCCAGATCGCCTCGAACCCGGTCGCCGCGATGCCGTCGCTGCACACCGCGTTCGCGCTCTTCGTGGTGCTGTTCTTCCTGCGGCAGACCCGGCGACGCTGGTGGCCGCTGCTGCTGGCCTACCCGCTGGCGATGACCTTCACGCTGGTCTACTGCGGCGAGCACTACGTCATCGACGTGCTGGTCGGCTGGGCGTACGTCGGGATGACCTTCCTGGTGGTCGGCCTGGCCGAGCGCTGGTGGGCGGCCCGGAAGGCGCGCCGCGCCGCGCCGGAGCGCGACGCCGGGCCGAGCGACCCGCCGGCCCCCGCCGAGCCGCCGGCGGTGCCCGCGATCCGCTGACCGCCGGCCCCGGCCGGCGTCGGTGGCCGTCGTCGGCGCCGGACCGCTCAGTTGGCGCGGCGGGCGGCGTGTGCGCGGGCCGTCAGCTCGGCCGCCAGCGCCCACGCCTCGGCCAGGTCGCGGTCCCGGCCGGCGGCCCCCGCGCCGCCAGCGGTGTCGGCGTGTACGGTGGCCAGCCGCAACCGCCGCTGAAGCGGCCCCTGCACCACCCGTACGCTCTGGATCCGGGCGTACGGCACGATCGCCACCTGCCGGGTGAGCAGGCCCGAGCGGACCGCGAAGACCCGCTCGTGCAGGCCGGCGCCGAGCACGCCCCGGCTGAGCGGGTTGAGCCAGCGGGCCCGGGCCGGCGGCGGGCTCAGCGGCAGGGCGCCGATGCTCACCCCGGGCAGCACCTCGGCGACGATCGCCTCGCCGGTCGGCAGGTCACCGACCGGGAGCAGCCGGTCCGGCCGGTTGCGCTCGTCGGCCTCCCCGGCGGAGTAGCCGGCCACCTCCAGCCGCAGCCGCAGCCAGCCCTTGACCCGCCACAGCAGCGGCCAGGTCACCCCGACCGTCTGCACCCGGTGCAGCGGCACCGTCTGGGCGCGGGTCTCCAGCAGGCCGTTGCGCACCCGCAGCGTGCCCGCGTCCCGGGCCAGCCGGAAGTTCCAGTCGTCGAGCACCCGGCGGACCGGTTGCAGCAGCACGCCGGCCATCGCGGTGAGCGTGCTGGCCACCGCGATGAACGACCAGGACCCCTCGGAGAGGAACTGCACCGCCACGAAGGCCACGCCGAACGGCAGGAAGAACGCCTGCGGGGTGAGCAACTGGCTGACCAGCAGGTCCTCGTTGCGCACCGCGTGCAGTGGCCGGCCGGGCGGGACGGCCGCGTCCGGGACGGGGGCCACCGCCGCCGGGGTCGTCGCGCCCGGGGCCGGCGCCGCCGTCCCGGGGGTGACCCGGCCGGCCAGGGCCAGCAGCCGCTCGCGCAGCGCGGCGGCGTCGGCCACGCTCAGATACGCCAGCGGAGCCTCGGTCTTGCCCCCGCCGACCACCTCCAGCCGCAGCTCGGCCAGGCCGGTGAGCTGGGCGAGCAGCGGGCGGACCACCTCGACGGCCTGGAGTCGCTCCAGCGGGATGGCCCGGGTCCGCCGCCAGAGCAGCCCCTCGTACACCCGCAGCTCGCGGCCGACCACGTGGTAGCCGGTGTTGTACCAGCTCACCACGGACAGCACGGTGGCGCCCAGGGCGATCACCACCACCATCGCGGCGAACCAGCCGAAGCCCACCCGGGACAGCGTCGACCAGGACAGCCCGGCGATCACCACCACCAGCGACTTGGCGCCGTGCAGCGCCGGGCTCAGCGGGTGCAGCCGTTGCCGCGGCTCCACCGCGCCCGGCGGCGGCGCCCCGCCCGGAGGAAACGCGCCGGGTGGCGGGAGCGCGCCGGGCGGCGGCATCCCGCCCGGGGATGGGAACGCGCCGGGTGGCGGGACGTCCGCCGGCGGGGTCGCGGGACGGGTGCCGGGCGGCGGCGGCCCGGGTGGGACAGGGTCGGCGCCGTACCGTGGCCGGGCCGGGCCGGGCTGGTCCGGGCCGCTCCCGACCGGGTCGTTCACAGGCCCTCCGCCCGGTCCTCGCCGAGCGCGGTGAGCCGGTCGCGCAGCCGCGACGCCTCGGCCGGACGCAGCCCCGGCACCCGGGCGTCGCTCGCCGCCGCGGCGGTGTGCAGCTGCACCGTGGCCAGGTCGAACGCCCGCTCCAGTGGACCGGCGCTGACGTCGACGAACTGCATCCGCGAGTACGGCACGATCGACAGCCGCCGGACCAGCAGCCCGTGCCGGACCAGCAGGTCGTCCTCCCGCTCGGCGTAACCCCAGGCCCGTACCGCCCGGACGATGGCCACCACGCGCAGCGCGGTGAGCAGCAGCACCGCGCCGAGCGCCGCGCCGAACAGCCAGTGGCCGCTGAGTGCCCAGCCGATGCCGAGCCCGAGCAGGACCACCCCGACGACGGTGGCCAACCGGAGCAGCTCCACCCAGATCAGGTCCGTCGAGATGGGCTGCCAGCGGACGGTGGCCGGCCAGGGTTCCAGGGGGCCGGCCGCCGGGCCGGGCGGTGCGGTCGGGCCGCCCGGTGCTGCGGCCGGCGCCGGGCCGTTCGGCTCGTCACCGCTCACCGTGGACATCCGTCGTGCGCGCTCACACGTCGAGCGTAGGCGATCCGGACACCGGTACGACCTCCCGCAGGAAGCCCCGGGCGTCGAGAAAATCGCCGAGGGTGGCCCGGTGCTCGGCACAGGCCAGCCAGGTCTTGCGCCGCTCGGCGTCGTGCAGTCGGGGATTGCGCCACCGCAGGGCCCACCGCGCCGGGGCCCGGCACCCGCGCGCCGAGCAGATCAGCGCCGGGTCGGTGGCGGACGGGGAGGGGGTGCTCATCCCGGCCAGTCTAGGCGGGACGAAAGATTGAGCGCCGGGCGGCCACGGGGGGAGCCGCCCGGCGACGGGGTGAATCGTACACGCGCCGGGGCGGTCCCGGTAAGCCCGTGATCGGCGATTCGGCGTGCGGGGACGGTGCGGCGAAAATCGCCTTCTCCCCACCTCGGCTCTCAGCCGGGCATGCGAGTCTTGATACGCACCACCCCGCGACGACCGACCATGCTGTGGAGGACCGGTGGCCCAGCCGACCACGCCCGACGTACCGACCCCGAACGGGGCGGGCCCGGAGACCACCGCGCCGGCGACCACGCCGGCCGAGGACGCGACCCTGCTCGAGCGGGCGTTGTTCGAGATCAAACGGGTGATCGTCGGGCAGGACCGGATGGTGGAGCGGATGTTCGTGGCGCTGCTCGCCCGCGGCCACTGCCTGCTGGAGGGGGTGCCCGGCGTGGCCAAGACGCTCGCCGTGGAGACCCTCGCCAAGGTGGTCGGCGGCTCCTTCGCCCGGGTGCAGTTCACCCCCGACCTGGTGCCGGCCGACATCATGGGCACCCGCATCTACCGGCAGTCGAGCGAGAAGTTCGACGTCGAGCTGGGGCCGGTCTTCGTGAACTTCCTGCTCGCCGACGAGATCAACCGGGCGCCGGCCAAGGTGCAGTCGGCGCTGCTGGAGGTAATGAGCGAGCGGCAGGTCTCCATCGGTGGCGAGTCGCACCGGGTGCCGGACCCGTTCCTGGTGATGGCGACGCAGAACCCGATCGAGCAGGAGGGCGTCTACCCGCTGCCCGAGGCGCAGCGGGACCGCTTCCTCATGAAGATCGTGGTCGGCTACCCGACCGACGCGGAGGAGCGGGAGATCGTCTACCGGATGGGCGTCGCCGCGCCGGAGCCGACCCCGGTGTTCAGCACCCCGGACCTGATCGCCCTGCAACGCAAGGCCGACCAGGTCTTCGTGCACAACGCCCTGGTCGACTACGCGGTCCGGCTGGTGCTGGCCACCCGGAGTCCGGCCGAGCACGGCATGCCGGACGTGGCCCAGCTCATCCAGTACGGCGCCAGCCCGCGCGCCTCGCTCGGCCTGGTCCGGGCCACCCGGGCGCTGGCCCTGCTGCGTGGCCGGGACTACGCGCTGCCGCAGGACGTGCAGGACATCGCGCCGGACATCCTGCGCCACCGGCTGGTGCTCAGCTACGACGCGCTCGCCGACGACGTGCCGGCCGACCACGTGGTGCACCGGGTGCTGTCCACCATCCCGTTGCCCTCGGTCGCGCCCCGGCAGCAGGCGACGCCGACGCCGGCCGCCGCCCCGCCGGGTGCCGGCTGGCCCGGGCAGCGGCCGTGACCTCACCCACCCGTCGACCCCTCGGCGCCCCCGCCGACCGCAGCGAGGCCGTGCTGTCCCGGCTCCAACTGCTGGTCACCCGCAAGCTCGACGGCCTGCTCCAGGGCGACTACGCCGGGTTGCTGCCCGGGCCGGGCAGCGAGGCGGGGGAGTCTCGCGAGTACCGCCCCGGCGACGACGTACGCCGGATGGACTGGCCGGTCACCGCCCGCACGACGACGCCGCACGTGCGGCGTACGGTGGCCGACCGGGAGCTGGAGACGTGGCTCGCGGTGGACCTGTCGGCGAGCTTGGACTTCGGCACCGGCACGTGGCTCAAGCGCGACGTGGTGGTGGCCGCCGCGGCGGCGATCGCCCACCTCACCGTGCGCGGCGGCAACCGGATCGGCGCGGTGATCGGCAGCGGCGGCGGCGCCGCGGCCCCGACCGGCCGGTGGCGGGCCGCTGCGCCGGTCGCCGGTCCCGGGATCTACACCCGGCTGCCCGCCCGGTCCGGCCGCAAGGAGGCGCAGGGCCTGCTGCGGGCGATCGCCGGCACCGAGATCCGCCCCGGGCGTGGTGACCTGGGCCGGCTGATCGACATGCTGAACCGGCCGCCCCGGCGGCGGGGCGTCGCGGTGGTGGTCTCCGACTTCCTCGCCCCGCCGGCGCAGTGGGTCCGGCCGCTGCGCAAGCTGCGGGTCCGGCACGACGTGCTGGCCGTCGAGGTGGTCGACCCGCGCGAGCTGGAGCTGCCCGACGTCGGGGTGCTGCCGGTGGTCGACCCGGAGACCGGCGAGCTGCACGAGGTGCAGACCGCCGACCCGGCGCTGCGGCACCGCTACGCGGCGGCGGCGGCCGCCCAGCGCGCGGAGATCTCCGCCGCGCTGCGCTCCGCCGGCGCCGCCCACCTGCGACTGCGTACGGACCGAGACTGGCTGCTGGACATGGTGCGCTTCGTGGCCGCGCAGCGGCACGCCCGCACCCGGGGGACGACACGATGATCCGTTTTCTGCAACCGTGGTGGCTGCTGGCCGTGCTGCCGGTGCTCGCCCTGGCCGCGTTCTACGTCTGGCGGCAGCTGCACCGCCGGGCGTACGCCATCCGATTCACCAACGTCGACCTGCTGCGCACCCTCGCCCCGAAGGGGCTGGGCTGGCGGCGGCACGTGCCGGCCACCGCGTTCCTGCTCTGCCTGCTGGTGCTGGCCACCGCGCTGGCCCGGCCGGCGGTGGACACCAAGCAGCCGCTGGAGCGGGCGACCGTCATGCTCGCCATCGACGTGTCGCTGTCCATGCAGGCCGACGACGTGGCGCCGAACCGGCTGGAGGCGGCCCAGGAGGCGGCCAAGCAGTTCGTCGGCGAGCTGCCCGAGACCTACAACCTCGGGGTGGTCTCGTTCGCCAAGGCGGCCAACGTGCTGGTGCCGCCGACCAAGGACCGGGAGGCGGTGACCAGCGCGATCGACGGGCTGGTGCTGGCCGAGGCGACCGCGACCGGGGAGGCCGTCTTCACCTGCCTGGAGGCGATCCGCTCGGTGCCCGCCGATGGCGCCGCCGGGATCCCGCCGGCGCGCATCGTGCTGCTGTCCGACGGGTTCCGCACCTCCGGCCGGTCGGTGGAGGAGGCGGCCGCCGCGGCCCAGGCGGCCAACGTGCCGGTCTCCACCATCGCCTTCGGCACCGACGCCGGTCAGGTGGACATCGGCGGTCAGCTCCAGCGGGTGCCGGTGGACCGGCTGGCCCTGGCCGAGCTGGCGGAGACCACCGAGGGCTACTTCTACGAGGCGGCCTCGGTGAGCGAACTGAAGCAGGTCTACCAGGACATGGGCAGCTCGATCGGGTTCCGTACCCAGCCCCGGGAGATCACCCAGTGGTACGCCGGGGTGGCCCTGCTGCTCGCCCTCTGCGCGGGGGCGCTGAGCCTGCTCTGGTCCTCCCGGATGCTGTGACCGGCGGCGCGCCCGCCCGTCTTCGGGGGCGCGCCGGGCCGGTGCGGGTCAGTGGCCCGCGCCGGCCAGGACGAAGACGACGGCGACCCAGACGGCGGCGAGGGTGAAGCCCAGCGGGGCGAGGTAGCGGCTCATGGTCAGCTCCGGGTGGCGGCTGGACGGCCCGGCGGGCGAAGGCGCGGACCGTGCGGGTGGATCAGGACGCACACACGAAGTCGTGACCGGGCGGCTCCCGGAGCGCCGGGTGGTGGGCGGCGCGGCACGACCGCCCCCGGCGGACGGCCGGGGAGCGGGCGGTGCGGGGAGCGGGATCGGGTCAGCTCACCTGCTGAGCCGTGGCTCAGCGGAGCGGACGTTCGGCCCGGCCACGACTGGGAGGATCGCTATCTCGCACAGCGATCACCTCCTGCGGTCGGCGGGGCCCGGAACGCGGGCCGCACGACGGCCCGCAAACGCCGATCATCGTACACCCGGCGCCGCAGGCCCCCGCACTCAGCCGACCGGGCGGGTGACCCCGTCCATCGGTGGGCGTCCGGCCGGCCGGGCGGTCGCCGACCCGCCGGTCGCCCGCCCGCGGACCAGCACCAGCAGCACGGCGGCCAGCACCGGCAACCAGCAGAGCCGGGCCGCCAACCAGCCGGGTCCGTCCGGCGCGGTGTGCAGCCCGGGCAGGGCGACGCCGGTGCGGGCGGCCAGCACCGTGACCCCGACCAGCACCGGCTGGTGCCAGAGGTAGACCCGCACCGCGTGGCGGTTGACCAGGCCCACCGCCCAGCCGGGCCAACTCCGCCCGGTCAGCCGGGCCAGCACCGGCCGGGCCGCCAGACCCACCCCGACCTGGGTCACCGCCAGGGCCACCGCGAGCAGCGACGGCGGGTGCAGGTTGGACACCGCCGCGCCGGGCACCCCGACCGCGCTGACCGGGTAGCCGAGCGCCAGCAGGCCGGCCAGCCCGGCGGCTCCGGCGCCGGCCAGCCCGAGCGCGGACCGCCGGCCGGCGAGCCGGCCGTCGGCGTGCGCCAGCCCCAGCAGGTAGGGCACCGCCCACGCGGCCAGCACGGCGACCGGCAGCCGCCCGGGGACCTGCGGATGGAGCCGGCCGGCCAGGTCGGCCACGGCCACCACGGCCACCGCCGGGAGGGCGCAGCGCAGCGGACCCCACCGGCGTACGGCGGCGCGCAGCGGTGCGGTCAGCGCCACCAGGACGAGCAGCGGCAGCAGGAACCACAGTGGACTGACGGTCAGCGTCAACGCCACCGACAGCGTGCCGTCCGGGGTGCCCAGCACGGTGGCGGCCAGCAGTACCGCCGCCCCGGTGCCGAGCAGCGCCACCGCCGGCAGCACCAGCCGGCGCAGCCGGCGGGCGAGCCAGGCCCGCCCGCTGGACTGCCGGGCCGCCGACCGGGCCGAGGCGTACCCGGCGGCGAAGAAGAACAACCCGAGCGTCTGCAGCAGCCAACTGGCCGGCGCCAGCGACGGCATCGCGGTCAGCGGGCTGGCCTGGGCCAGCGTGCCGTCCGGGGCGAGCACCAGGCCGGTGACCAGCCAGTGCCCGAGCACCACCCCGCCCACCGCGTACGCCCGCAGCGCGTCGACCGCGCGGTCCCGGCTCACCGGGCCGCTCCGCCCGCCGTCGCGGCACCGGCGGTGCCGGTGAGCACCACCGACGCCACCGCGTCGAGGGTGGCTCCGCCGGGACTCAGGTACCGGTCGTGCCCGGTCACCCCGGTCACCGGCAGCGGCCGGGCGCCGAAGGCCGGGTCGGCCGGCCGGATGCCGTGCCCCAGCCCGGGCAGGCGCAGTTGGGGCACCCGGCGGATCCAGTCCGTCTCCGCTTCAGCCGCCCAGACCCGTACGCCGCCGAGCCGGTCCGCCCGGTCGGTGCCGACGCCGATCCCGCCGAGGGTCACCACGTCGGTCACCTGTGTCGGCGCCCGCCGCGCGGCCAGCCCGACCACCAGCGCCCCGTAGCTGTGCCCGACCAGGGTGACCCGGGCCCGCGGCCGGCGCGCGGCCAGCTCGGCCAGCAGGTCGGACAGGGCGGCGGCGCCCCGCCGGGCGGCGCTCGTCCCGGCCGCCGTGAGCACCCCGTCGGGCGGGTCGTAACCGAGCCAGGCGAGCACGGCGACCCGGGCGCCGGGGTCGGCCGACCGCAGCGCGCCGTGCAGCTCGGCGGCCTGCACGGCCGGCGCACGCCGGGCCACCCCGCCCAGTCCCCGGTCGAAGTCGCGCAGCGTGCACCCCACCCCGGGCACCAGCACCGCGATCCGGTCCGCGCCGGCCAGGTCGCCGACCACCTCGACGGCCAGCCCGTCGCCGCGCGGGTCGAAGGCCAGGAACCGCCGGCCGCGCTCGGCCCAGTCGGCGTACGGCGCGCCGGCGGCCCGCATCGCCGCCGCCGTGGCCGGGTACCGGTCGACGAACCCGGCCGCGGCCACCGGGGCCGGCCGGGCCGGCAGCACCACCCCGGCGCCGAGCAGCGCGGCCAGCGTCACCTTCAGCACACCGTTGCACCGCATCACCGTGCTCCCTCCGTGTCGGTCACGGTGGGCAGCGTGCGGTGCCGGACGGTGCCGGCGCGTCACCCCGGGGAGCCATCCCCGGCCCGGTACCGGGGAGCTATTCCCCGGCGGCCACCAGACCCGTCTCGTACGCCAGCACCACGGCCTGCGCGCGGTCGCGCAGGCCCAGCTTGGCCAGGATCCGGCCGACGTGGGTCTTCACGGTCTGCTCGGCGACCACCAGGTCGGCGGCGATCTCGGTGTTCGACCGGCCGCGGGCGATCAGCCGCAGCACCTCGGTCTCCCGCGGGGTCAGCGCGGCCAGTTCGGTGGGGCGGGGGCGGCGCCGCTCCGGCCGGGCCGCGAACTCGGCGATCAGCCGGCGGGTGACCGCCGGGGCGAGCAGCGCGTCGCCACCGGCCACCACCCGGACCGCGTGCACCAGGTCGGCGGCCGGGGCGTCCTTGAGCAGGAAGCCGCTGGCCCCGGCGCGGAGCGCCTCGTAGACGTAGTCATCCAGGTCGAAGGTGGTCAGGATGAGCACCCGGGGACGCTCGGCGGGGCGGTCGCCGAGCAGCTTGCGGGTGGCCGCCAGCCCGTCCAGCACCGGCATCCGCACGTCCATCAGCACCACGTCGGGGTCGAGCCGGCGGGCCGCCTCGACCGCCTGTGCCCCGTCCGCGGCGTCGCCGACCACCAGCAGGTCCGGCTGGGCGGCCAGCAGCGCGCCGAAGCCCTGCCGGACCATCGCCTGGTCGTCGGCGATCAGCACCCGGATCATCCCGTCCCGTCCTCCCCGTCGCAGGGCAGCACCGCGACCACGGCGTACCCGCCGTCGTCGGTCGGCCCGGCGGTGAACGTACCGCCCAGCGACACGGCGCGTTCCCGCATGCCGGTCAGCCCGTGCCCGGCCCGGCCGCCGCCCCCGGTGGCCGGGGCGTCGCCCCGGTCGTTGGCCACCCGGACCTCCAGGTCGCCGGCCGCGCCCCGGATCGTCGCCCGCACCGCGGCGCCGGAGGCGTGCCGGGCCGCGTTGGCCAGCGCCTCCTGCACGATCCGGTACGCGGCCAGCCCGACCGGCGCCGGCGGTTCGGCGGGCACGTCGACCTCCAGGGTCACCGTCATGCCGGCCCGCCGGGCGGCCTCGACCAGCGCCGGCACGTCCGGCAGCCCGGGCTGTGGCGCGGTCTCCGGATCCGCCGCCTCGCTGCGCAGCACGCCGAGCAGCCGGCGCATGTCGGTCAGCGCTTCCCGGGCGGCGCCGGCGATGGCGGTGAACTCGGCCCGCGCGGGCTCCGGC
The DNA here is from genome assembly GCF_011759515.1 of Micromonospora sp. CNZ280. Classification (NCBI taxonomy): domain Bacteria; kingdom Bacillati; phylum Actinomycetota; class Actinomycetes; order Micromonosporales; family Micromonosporaceae; genus Micromonospora; species Micromonospora sp. CNZ280. The sequence continues at coordinate 1,367,129 of NZ_JAAOYP010000002.1, read as the reverse complement.
ACGGCGTCGAGCCGGTACGGCGCGGTCTCCGCCCGCACCGCGATCATCGACATGTGGTGGGCGACCACGTCGTGCAGTTCCCGGGCGATCCGGGTGCGTTCCTCCAGCACCGCCCGGCGGGCCTGCTCCAGCTCGCTCCGCTCGGCCTGCTCGACCAGTGCCCGCCGGGTGAGCACGTTGCGCCGCACCAGGTCGCCGAGGAGGAGCAGCACGACGAAGAGCAGGATGATGCCGACCTGGTTGCGCGGCGCGACGAAGATCCAGACCGGGATGATGCTGATCAGCCCGATCCAGGCCAGCACGACGCGGTCGACCCGCGCCGCCACCGCGGTCAGCACGACGATGATGACGAGGATCTGGGTGGGGCTCCACGGCCAGTCGTCCGTCGGCCGCCGGTTGAAGGTGCCGAACAGCTGCCCGACGAACATGATCCGCCAGGCCCACAGCGGTCGGGCCAGCAGGATCGGCAGCGGCGCGACGGTGAGAATCGCGATCAGCCATGCGGTGGCGGCGGGCAGTTCTCGTGAGTCGATCAGGAACGCCGCGGTGACCAGGGTCAGCCCGACCAGCGCCAGCAGCCCGACCGTCGGCGCGACGGCGGCCGTTCGGCGCCAGCGGCCCAGTGGTGGCCGGACCGGTGGGTAGTCCGGCCCGACCGCGAGGCGGCGAAGGCCGGCCAGGGCGGCACGGGCGGGACTGCGGTCCATCCCCCGCAGGGTAGTTCGGCGGGACGCTCCGGTCGTGCTCCCGCAGGATGATCCAGCGGGTCGTACCTCGGTATGACGTCGGGCGGGTTAGTGATTACCGTGCGGTAACGCCTAGTCTCCAAGCCGCACGATCTTCGGAGAGGAACCCACCGTGGCTCGAACAGTGCTGGTTACCGGAGGTAACCGCGGGATCGGCCTGGCCATCGCGCAGGCCTTCGCCAAGCAGGGCGACCGGGTGGCGGTGACGCACCGCGGCGGCGAGCCGCCGGAGGGGCTGTACGGGGTCCGGTGCGACGTCACCGACTCCGACTCGGTCGACGCCGCCTTCACCGCCGTCGAGGCCGAGCTGGGGCCGGTCGAGGTGCTGGTGGCCAACGCCGGCATCACCGACGACACGCTGCTGCTGCGGATGTCCGAAGAGCAGTTCACCAGCGTGCTGGACACCAACCTGACCGGCGCGTACCGGTGCGCCAAGCGCGCCTCGGGCAAGATGCTGCGGGCCAGGTGGGGCCGCATGATCTTCATCTCCTCGGTGGTCGGCCTCTCCGGCGGCGCCGGCCAGGTCAACTACGCCGCCAGCAAGGCCGGCCTGGTCGGGGTGGCCCGTTCGATCACCCGCGAGCTGGGCAGCCGCAACATCACCGCGAACATGGTGGCCCCCGGCTTCATCGACACGGACATGACCGCCGTGCTGTCCGAGGAGCGCCGGGCGGAGATCCGCAAGTCGATCCCGGCGGGCCGGATGGCCAGCCCCGACGAGGTCGCCGCGGCGGTCACCTGGCTGGCCGGGGACGGCGCCGGGTACATCTCGGGCGCGGTGATCCCGGTCGACGGCGGCCTGGGCATGGGTCACTGAGCACCGGTCACTCGAGAAAGTACGGAGGAACCCCTGTATGTCCGGACTGCTGGCCGGTAAGCGACTGCTCGTCACCGGCGTGATCACCGACGCCTCGATCGCCTTCTCGGTGGCGAAGCTCGCTCAGGAGAACGGCGCCCAGGTCGTGCTCACCGGCTTCGGCCGGCTCTCCCTGGTGGAACGGATCGCCAAGCGGTTGCCCGAACCGGCCCCGGTGATCGAGCTGGACGTCACCAACGCCGAGCACCTCGCCGGGCTCGCCGACAAGGTACGCGAGCACGTCGACGGCCTGGACGGGCTGGTGCACTCGATCGGCTTCGCCCCGCAGAGCTGCCTTGGCGGCGGCTTCCTCGACGCCCCGTGGGAGGACGTGGCCACCGCGCTGCAGGTCTCCACGTACTCGTACAAGTCCCTCGCGATGGCGGCGCTGCCGCTGATGTCTCCCGGCAGCGCGGTGGTCGGCCTGACCTTCGACGCCACCAAGGCGTGGCCGGTCTACGACTGGATGGGCGTGGCCAAGGCCGGGCTGGAGTCCGCCTCCCGCTACCTCGCCCTGCACCTCGGCAAGCAGGGCATCCGCAGCAACCTGGTCGCCGCCGGGCCGCTGCGCACCATGGCCGCGAAGTCGATCCCCGGGTTCGAGCAGTTCGAGGACGCCTGGGCCGAGCGCGCCCCGCTGGGCTGGAACCTCACCGACCAGGAGCCGACGGCCCGGGCCTGCCTGGCGCTGCTCTCCGACTGGTTCCCGGCCACCACCGGCGAGATCGTGCACGTCGACGGCGGCTACCACGCCATCGGCGCCTGAGCCGCACCGGCCGGCGTTCCGGGCCGCCCGGGACGCCGGCCGCCGGGGGGTCGTCCGGCTCACGCATCCCGGGGGCGTCGCCGACCCGGCGCCGGCCGCGGGCAAGAATGGGCCCATGGCGTACGACGCGGTGGTGCTGGTGTCCTTCGGCGGCCCGGAGCGGCCGGAGGACGTGATGCCGTTCCTGCAGAACGTGACCCGGGGCCGGGGCGTGCCGCCGGAGCGGCTGGCCGAGGTCGCCGAGCACTACCAGCACTTCGGTGGGGTGTCCCCGATCAACCAGCAGAGCCGCGACCTGCTCGCCGCGATCCGGGCCGACTTCGCCGCCCACGGCCTCGACCTGCCGGTCTACTGGGGCAACCGCAACTGGCACCCGATGCTCGCGGACACCGTCACCCAGATGCGCGACGACGGGGTGACCCGGGCGCTCGCCTTCGTCACCAGCGCGTTCGGCGGCTACTCGTCCTGCCGGCAGTACCAGGACGACATCGCCGCGGCCCGCGCCGCGGTCGGCCCGGACGCCCCGCTGATCGACAAGCTGCGCCAGTTCTGGGACCACCCCGGCTTCGTCGAGCCGCACGTCGACGCCGTCCGGGCGGCCCTGGCCCAGCTCGACCCGGCGAAGTGGGCCGGCACCCGGCTGGTCTTCACCGCCCACTCCGTGCCGACCTCGATGGCCGCCAACGCCGGTCCGCACGGCGGCCGGTACGAGGCGCAGCTGCACGAGGTGGCCCGGCTGGTCCACGCGGCGGCCGCCCCGGACCTGCCCTGGGACCTGGTCTGGCAGAGCCGCTCCGGCCCGCCGCAGGTGCCGTGGCTGGAGCCGGACGTCAACGACCACCTCGCCGCGCTCGCCGCCGCCGGCGACACCACCGCGGTGGTGGTCAGCCCGATCGGCTTCGTCTCCGACCACCTCGAGGTGGTGTGGGACCTGGACACCGAGGCGCGCGAGACGGCCAAGCAGCACGGCCTCGACTTCGTCCGGGCCGGCACCCCCGGCACCGATCCCCGGTTCGTGGCGATGGTGCGCGAGCTGGTCCTGGAGCGGATCGAGCCGGACGGCATCACCCGGCGCCGCCGCCTCGGCGAGCTGCCGATGTGGGACACCTGCCCGACGGTGTGCTGCGTGCCCACCCGCCGCCCCTCCTGACCCCGGCGGACGACCCGCCCCGACGACCCCTGGGACGACACCATGCATGAGCGCAGGACCGTGGAGAGCTGGCTGACCGACATGGACGGCGTGCTCGTGCACGAGGGGCAGCCGGTGCCCGGCGCGCCGGAGTTCGTCAAGAAGCTCCGTGCCTCCGGCAAGCCGTTCCTGGTACTCACCAACAACTCCATCTACACGCCCCGGGACCTGCGGGCCCGGCTGGGCCGGATGGGGCTCGACGTGCCGGAGGAGGCGATCTGGTCGTCCGCGCTGGCCACCGCGCAGTTCCTGGCCGACCAGCGGCCGGGCGGCACCGCGTACGTGATCGGGGAGGCCGGGCTGACCACCGCGCTGCACGCGGTCGGCTACGTGCTGTCCGACTTCGCGCCGGACTACGTGGTGCTGGGGGAGACCCGCACCTACAGCTTCGAGGCGATCACCAAGGCGATCCGGCTGATCAACGACGGGGCCCGGTTCATCTGCACCAACCCGGACGCCACCGGCCCGTCGGTGGAGGGAGCGCTGCCGGCCGCCGGCTCGGTCGCCGCGATGATCTCCAAGGCGACCGGGGTGGAGCCGTACTTCGTCGGCAAGCCGAACCCGATGATGATGCGCTCGGCGCTCAACACGATCGACGCGCACTCCGAGTCGACGGCGATGATCGGCGACCGGATGGACACCGACATCCTCTGCGGCCTGGAGGCCGGGCTGGAGACCATCCTGGTGCTCACCGGGATCAGCACCCGCGCCGAGGCGGAGCGCTACCCGTACCGGCCGTCGCGGATCGTCGACTCCGTCGCCGACCTGCTCGACGAGGTCTGACCGGCGGCCGTCAGCGTGCCTCCCGTCAGGGGCGCAGCGGGGCGTTGCAGGCGGCCACCAGCGCCTGCCGGCAGGCCGCGGTGAGCGGGCGCAGCGCGGCGTCGCGCTGCTGGGCCTCGTAGTTGTTGATCGCCCCGCCCGGCGCGGCGTGCCCGGCCAGGGCCAGCACCCGGTCCAGCACGGCGGCCCGGGCGAAGAGCCGGCGGGCGCGCGGGTCGAACCCGGGCGGCAGGTCGGTGGTGCCGTCCGGCCGGCGCAGCGCCTCCAGCGCCCCGGCCAGCTCGGGCCGCCACTGCGCCACGTCGAGCCGGGTCAGCGCCGCCGTCGTCTCGGCCAGCGCGGCGGCCAGTTCCGCCTCGGCCTCGGCCGCCCCGGGCAGCGACAGCGAGGCCGCCGGCGCGTCCGCCGGCAGCGGGTAGACCCGCCACAGCACCGTCTCGAAGGTGTCGCCGGAGCCGGAGGTGTGTGTGCGTACCTCGGGGATCAGCCCGAGGCCCCCGGCCACCACCGCCTCGCCGGCGAGCAGCGCCGCGCCGGCGAAATCGCCCGGCCCGGGCAGCCCGCGCGGGTCGCCCGGCGCGGGCAGCACCAGCCGGATCTCGTCCGGCGAGAGCTTGGCCAGGGTCGGCAGCGCGTCGCGCAGCGACACGTCCGTCCAGGTGCCGGGCGCGTCCGCGACGAGGTGCTCCTCGGCGCCGGCGATCGCGTCGGCGACCTCGTCGAAGGGGACCAGCCCGGCGCGCCACGCGCGCACCCAGGCGACGAACCGGCTCGACCGGCGCGGCGCGAGTGTGGCCGCACCCGCTGCGGGGGTGGACATGCCGAAAGGGTACGTGGTCTCCGCCGCCCCTGTCTCGACTGCCGCTCCGACCGTTCCTTCTGCCGTCGATCATGGCATTGTGGTGGGCGGATCGTCGATGTCTGCCGGGTTTGCCGGCTACCCCCGGGACCGCATGATCGACCCGCCGCCGGCCCGCCGGCCGTCGGCGTGTCGGGTGCGGGGGTGCGGACGGCCGGTTAGCTTGATCGGCATGGCTGGGCGGTATGCGGACGACGTGCTGGCGGGGGACTGGCGGCGGCGGAAGGTCACCCCCGAGGTCGACGCGGAACCGGACCTCGTGGTCGAGGACGCCGAATCCGGGTTCTGCGGCGCGGTGGTCGGCTTCGAGTCCGGCGCGGTGGTGCTGGAGGACCGGCACGGTCGCCGGCGCAACTTCCCGCTGCTGCCGGCCGCGTTCCTGCTCGACGGCCAGCCGGTGACGTTGCGCCGCCCGGCCCGCGCCCCGGTCCCGGCCGCCCGCCGCCGCACCGCCTCCGGTTCGATCGCCGTCGACGGGGTACGCGCCCAGGTCGCCAAGGCCAGCCGGATCTGGGTGGAGGGCATCCACGACGCCGCCCTGGTCGAGCGGATCTGGGGCGACGACCTGCGGATCGAGGGCGTGGTGGTGGAGCCGCTGGACGGCATCGACGCGCTCGACGCCGAGGTGCGCGCGTTCGCCCCCGGCCCCGGCCGGCGGCTCGGCGTGCTGGTCGACCACCTGGTGCCCGGCTCCAAGGAGAGCCGGATCGTCGCCCAGGTGACCTCCCCGCACGTGCTGGTCACCGGGCATCCGTACGTGGACGTGTGGCAGGCGGTGAAGCCGAAGGCGCTGGGCATCCCGGCGTGGCCGGTGGTGCCGCCGGGGCGGCCGTGGAAGGAGGGCGTCTGCGCGGCCCTCGGGGTGGCCGAGCCGGCGGACATGTGGCGGCACATCCTGTCCCGGGTCGACAGCTTCGCCGACGTGGAGACGCCGCTGATCAACGCGATGGAACGCCTCATCGACTTCGTCACCGAACCCGCCTGACCAGGGTTGCGCTTGGGGCCGGCGCCCGCCTTCCGTCTGCGTGCGCAAGATCGTGCTCGATCCTTGATGGAGCGGCATCGGGTAGCTGGGAGGCCACTACATCCAGGTTGTCGCGCGATTTTGCGGCGCGGTGCGGCGGGTGGGGTGGTCAGGGTTCCTGGTCGGGGGTGCGGGTGAAGAGGAAGGTGGCGATGTCGAGGGCTGCCACCTGACCGGTGTCGTCGCGGAGCACGGCGAGGATCTCGCCGTTCTCCGGGCCGGAGCGGCCGCGCCACCGGTCCGTCCCCTCCGGGGCGAACCGGCTCACCCGCTCGCCGCGGACGTGTGCCACCAGCTCGCCGGTGGCGGCGTCCCAGGTCAGGTCGAGGGTGACCCCCATCCACCACCAGCGGCCGGTCACCACGGCGACCCCGGCCGGCGGGGCCGCGGCGGTCGGCTGCCAGGGCCGCGCGATCGCCGGCTCGGCGTCCAGCACGGTGGTGAGCACCCGCTGCCCGAGCGAGCCGATCCCGCCGCAGCGGAAGCCGTACGAGTTGGCGAAGCCGACCACGGCGGTGCGGGACGGGCGGTGTACGGCCAGGGCGGCCACGTAGCCGGGCATCGATCCGCCGTGCCCGACGTACACCCGGTCGCCCTCCCGGTAGAGCTCCAGGCCCAGGCCGTGCCCGACGCTCCACGAGTCGGGGTCGCTGATCACCACCGGCGCGCACATCTCGGTCAGCGTCTCCGCCGCCAGCACCCGCGGGTGGGGGTCGGCCAGGAAGGCGGCCCACCGGGCCAGGTCCTCGACGGTGGACCAGAGCTGCCCGGCCGGGGCCATCGCCCGGGTGTCGGTACGCGGCTCCTCCCGCAGCGTGTCGTGCCATGGGTGCACCACGTAGCCCCGGGCGAACGGCTCGGTCGCCGCGTACGTGGTGCGGCGCATGCCCAGCGGCTCCAGGATCCGCTGCCGCAGCAGGTCGGCCCACGGGGTGCCGGTGATCCGCTCCAGCGCCCCGCCGAGCAGCCCGTACGCCAGGTTCGAGTAGTGGTACCAGCGGTGCGGCGGGTAGGCGATCTTCTCGGCGGTCACACCCCGCAGCAGGGTGGCCAGGTCGACGCCCTCGGCGCGCTCCCACCACGGCCCGTCCGGCTCGCGCTGCAGGCCGCTGGCGTGCCCGAGCAACTGGCGCAGGGTGAGCGAGCCGACCGCGGTGCCGGGCAGGTGCTCCGCCAGCGGGTCGTCCAGCCGCAGCCGCCCGGCGTCGCGTTCCTGCATCACCAGGGTGGCGGTCATTGTCTTGCTGATCGAGCCGATCCGGTACTGCAGGTCCGCGTCCGGGCGGGGATGCTCGCCCGCCGTGGCGAGGTGGGCCAGCGCGCCGTCGCGCACCACCCCGATCACCAGCGACGGCGTACGGCCGGCCGACTGCGCGGCGGTGACCAGTTCGTCGATCTTCCGGGCGGTCTCCGGCAGCAGGGCCACGGCGTCTCCTCGTTCGGCCGGCGATGCGGTGCCGTCGAGCTTACTGATCATGGCGAAGAGGTCGCGCGTGCATTTCCGTGTCACGATCTAAGGGTGGACGCCGTGCTGTGGATCGTGTTGGGTGTGCTGCTGGCCGTCGCCGAGATCTTCACGACGACGCTCTTCCTGATCATGTTCGCGGCCGGTGCCTTCGCCGCGGCGGGTGCCGCGGCGCTGGGGGCGCCGGTCGGCGTGCAGGCGATCGTCTTCGCCGGGGTGTCGGCGCTGACCGTGCTGGCTGTCCGGCCGACCCTGCGCCGGCACCAGCGCTCCGCGCTCGCCAGCGGCGAGCAGCCGTTCGGGGTCGAGGCGATCGAGGGCAGCAGCGCGCTGGTGCTGGAGCGGGTCGACGCCGACAGCGGCCTCGTCAAGATCGACGGTGAGCTGTGGAGCGCCCGCTCGTACGACGCGGGTCAGGTCTTCGACCCGGGTGAACGGGTGCAGGTGATCCAGGTCCGGGGTGTGACCGCCCTGGTCTGGCGGGACGACGTTTCTTCTTCCGGCGAGCTACCTGACGCGAAAAGGTGAGTACATGGAACTCGTGTTCCCGGTCCTGCTGATAGCCGTGGCGCTGATCGCGGTGATCACCCTGGCCAAGGCGGTGCGGATCGTGCCGCAGCAGCGCCAGGACGTGGTGGAGCGGCTGGGCAAGTACAAGCGCACGCTGAACCCGGGGCTCAACCTCCTGGTGCCGTTCATCGACGCGGTGCGTACCAAGGTGGACATGCGCGAGCAGGTGGTCAGCTTCCCGCCCCAGCCGGTGATCACCTCCGACAACCTGGTGGTCTCGATCGACACCGTCCTCTACTTCAAGGTGGTCGACTCGGTCCGGGCCACGTACGAGATCTCGAACTTCCTCCAGGCGATCGAGCAGCTCACCGTCACCACACTGCGCAACGTGATCGGTTCGCTCGACCTGGAGCGGGCCCTGACCAGTCGTGAGGAGATCAACCGGCACCTGTCGGGCGTGCTCGACGAGACCACCGGCCGGTGGGGCATCAAGGTCACCCGGGTGGAGATCAAGGCGATCGAGCCGCCGCCGAGCATCCGCGACTCGATGGAGAAGCAGATGCGCGCCGAGCGGGACCGCCGCGCCGCCATCCTCAACGCGGAGGGGCACAAGCAGTCGCAGATTCTCACCGCCGAGGGTGAGAAGCAGGCCGCGGTGCTGCGCGCCGACGGTGACCGGCAGGCCCGGATCCTGCAGGCCGAGGGCCAGGCCAAGGCGATCCGGACCGTCTTCGACGCCATCCACCAGGCCAACCCGAGCCAGAAGGTGCTCGCCTACCAGTACCTCCAGGCCCTGCCGCAGATCGCCAACGGCACCGCGAACAAGGTCTGGATCGTGCCGGCGGAGCTGACCAAGGCCCTCGAGGGGATGGGCGGCGCGCTCGGCGGGCTGAGCCGGATGGTCGGCGACGAGCCAGCGCCGGAGGCCGCCGACGGGGCGAGCGAGGTTGAGCGCGAGGCGGCCGAGGCCGCGCAGGCGGCGGCCGCCGCGGCTCAGCAGATCCACGACGAGGTACGGGTCGCCGAGGCGCAGGCCACCGGCGGCAAGCCGCAGGGGCTGCCGGCGCCCGAGCCGGTCTCCCCGGCGAGCCTGCTCAACGATCCGGCCGACCAGCGCGAGCGCGGCTGACCGGTACGGCGACGCGGGTCGCCGGGCGTGCTCCGCCGCGGAGCACGCCCGGCGACCCGTTGCCGTTTCGGGACATCCGGCACGCCGGGCCCGATCGCGGCGCGTTTCGCCCGACGGCGGCCGCGCGGCTACCTGGGAATAACGCGAAAGCCACTCATGCCCCGCCCGACCGCTGCCACCATCGGTGCGAGGACGGGCGGTGACCAGGCAGCGGGCACCGGGGGGCGTCCAGCGCCGCTCGTCGGATGAGCGAGGTGACGCATGAAGGATCCGGCGAAGCGGGTGTGGTCCACGGCCCCGGTCCCCGGCGCGCACGACCCCACCGGGCCGCTCGGCGCCCGGCGTACCGGCGGGGGATTCGGGGTGCTGCCCTTCGTGGGTGAGCCGGGACCGGCCGGCCCCGCCACCAACGCCAGCTGGGCCTGGTCGGTGCGCCGCTTCGCCCGGGCGGCGGTGTGGCTGCTGCCCGCGTACGCCGTGCTCTACGGCGTGGTGTCGATGGCCAGCGACGGCGGGGTGGGCAACGACCCGTATCCGGCCGACGGCCGGCCGTTGTACCTGCTCGGCTGGGTGGGCGCGGTCTGGCTGGGGCTGCTCGCCCTGCTCGCGCTGACCGGGCTGCTGGCCGCGACCCGCAGCCGCCGGGTGGCCGCCACCGGGCTGCTGGTCAGCATCGCCGGCACGGTACTCATGCTGCCCTTCGCCGGCCTGGCGGAGCAGACCCCGGTCTTCGGCACCACCGCCCGGACCCTGGTGCTGGTCGGTGCGACCTGCTACAGCGCGGGGTGGGCCTTCACCGGCTGGTCGGTGGCCCGCTCGGGGATGTTCAGCATGGGCGACGGGGTGATGCTGATGATCGCCGCGCCGCTGCTCGGCCTGGGCGGCGCGCTGATCGGCTCGTTGCAGACCTTCGGGGCGATCTTCGTGTTGATCGCCGGCATCGGCATCGGCTACCGCTCCGGCCGGCTGGTCCCCGCCGACATCGCCCGCGACGCCGCCAGCGCCAGCCTCGCCACCCCCGCCCCGTCCACCCCCACCGGTCCCACCGGCCCCCTCCCCACCTGACCCGCGCCCTTGCCACGCCCGCTCGCCATCGCGTTGATCATGAGGGTTGCAGATCGACTTCGCCGTCAACCTCATGATCAACGAGGGTGGGCGGGGTGGGTGGGAGGTTGCTGGGAGGCGGCGGTGAGGTTGCTGACAGATGGGGAGCGGGGGTGGTCGGTTGGTGGCATTCGCGGTAATTCTGGGGACCATGGCCCCGCCCCGCTCGCCGCTGTCGCGGCTGTTCACCGTGCTGCTCGCCGGCGTGCTCGCCGGGCTCGTCCTCGCGGTCGCCGCGCTGCCGGGCAACCTGCTGTTCGGGTTCGCCGCCAAGGCGGCGCTCGGGTCGTACGCCGCGCTGCCGGAGGCGCTGCGCACCCCGGCCACGCCCCAGCGCTCCTACCTCTACGCCAACGACGGCAAGACGCTGATCACCACGTTCTACGACGTGAACCGCAGCGACGTCCCGCTGGCCGAGATCGCCCCGGTGATGCGGCAGGCGATCGTGGCGGCCGAGGACCGGCGGTTCTACTCGCACGGCGGGGCGGACCTGCGTGGGCTGTTCCGGGCGCTGGTGGCGAACGTCTCCGGAGGCGGCACCGAGCAGGGCGGCTCGACGCTGACCATGCAGTACGTCCGGAACGTGCTCAAGACCGACCCCAGCCGCACCGCCGAGGAACGCGCCGCGGCCACCGAGCAGACCGTCGGCCGCAAGCTCCAGGAGATCCGGTACGCGGGCGCGCTGGAGGAGCGGCTCAGCAAGGACGAGATCCTCAACCGCTACCTGAACATCGCGTACTTCGGTTCCGGGGCGTACGGCGTCGCGGCGGCCAGCCAGCGCTACTTCGCCAAGTCCCCGGCCGACCTCACCCTCGCCGAGGCGGCCCTGCTCGCCGGCCTGGTGCAGTCACCGGAGGCGTACAGCCCGATCGACGGTGACGCCGGGGCCGCGCTGGAGCGCCGCGGGTACGTGCTGGACTCGATGGTCGAGACCGGGGCGATCACCGCCGAGCAGGCGGCGCGGGCCAAGGCCGAGAAGCTGACCCTGCGTCCGACCGCGCAGCCGAACGGCTGCACCGCCGTCGCCCAGGGCCACGACGACTGGGGCTTCTTCTGCGACTACCTGCGGCAGTGGTGGCTGGCCCAGCCGGAGTTCGGCGCCACCGTCGAGGAACGCGAGCAGGCGCTGCGCCGCGGCGGCTACACCGTGGTGACCTCGCTGGACCCGCAGGTCCAGGCCACCGCGCAGCGGGAGGCCACCAAGATCTACGGGTACGGCAACAAGCGGGCCGTGCCGATCGCCGCCGTCGAGCCGGGCACCGGCCGGGTGCTGGCGATGGCGGTCAACCGGCACTACAGCCTCGACGCCAACCCGGACGGGCAGGCCAACCGCCCGAACACCGTCAACCCGCTGATCTCCGGCGGCGACAGCGTCGACGGCTACCAGGCCGGCTCGACGTTCAAGCTGTTCACCATGCTCGCCGCGCTGGAGGCCGGCAAGCCGCTGGCCACCGGCTTCGACGCGCCCAGCCGGCTGCCCACCCGGTACGCCGCCGAGGGCGAGAGCAGCTGCGACGGCCGGTGGTGCCCGGCCAACGCCAACCCGGAGTGGATGGACGGCTACCGGATGATGTGGGACGGCTTCGGCCGTTCGGTGAACACCTACTTCGTGTGGCTGGCCGAGCAGGTCGGGCCGGAGAAGGTGGTGCAGATGGCGCAGCGGCTCGGCATCACCTTCCGGGCCGACTCCGACGCCGAGTTCGCCCGCGAGCACGCCGAGAACTGGGGCTCGTTCACCCTGGGCGTGGCCGCCACCACCCCGCTGGACCTGGCCAACGCGTACGCCACCGTCGCGGCGGAGGGCACCTGGTGCGCGCCGCTGCCGGTGGTCTCGGTGACCGCACCGGACGGCGAGCGGGTGCCGGTCGGCGACCCCTCCTGCAAGCGGGTGCTCGACGCCGACGTGGCCCGGGCCGCCACCGACGCAGCCCGCTGCCCGGTCGGCCAGCAATCGCCGTACGGGCAGTGCAACGGCGGTACGGCCACCGCGGTGAACCGGATCCTCGACGGCCGCCCGGTCGCCGGCAAGACCGGTAGCTCCGAGCGGAACGCCACCGAGACCTTCGTCGGCTTCACCCCGCAGGTGGCGGTCGCCGGCATCGCCGCCAACCCCGACGACCCGACCGACTCGGTGGGCTCGGCGGTGCAGGCCCGGGTGATCGAGGCGGTCGCCCGGGTGATCGCCACCGCCGTCGACGGCAAGCCGGAGCAGGCGTTCGCCGCGCCCAGCCGGGAACTGGTCGGCGACCCGCGCCGCCCGGTCGAGCGACCCCCGGTCGTCCGGCCGTCCGACGAGCGGCGCCCCGCCGACGACGACCCGCTGGCCGACCTGCGCCGTTGGCTCGACCGCCGAGGCTGACCCGCCGCCCGCCGCCCGCCGCCCGCCGCCCGCCGCCGACGCGCGACCGAGGCCGCGTTCCGGTGAAGGCGTGGCCTCGGTCCGGCGGCAGGCCACACCGTCGTTGAGCCTGACCCGGTCCAGCCGGGGGCGGCGTTCGGAAAAATTTGGGAAGAGGCCGTCGCGGGCTGTCGGATCCGGCGGGGCCGCTCCGACCACCTGGCGAAGACGCCCACGAGGGGCGGCCGACACCAGGGGGAACAACGGATGCGGAAGATCGTCTACTACGTGCACCAGTCGCTCGACGGCTTCATCGAGGGCCCGAACGGCGAGTTCGACTGGCCGGTGATGGGGCCGGAGCTGTCCGCGTACTCCTTCGGCCTGCACGACCGGATCGAGGCGTTCCTCTACGGCCGGCGGGTGTGGGAGCTGATGTCCGCCTACTGGCCGCAGGTCGAGTCGATGTCGGACGACCCGCACGACCTGGCGTTCGCGCCGATCTGGCGGCGGACGCCGAAGGTGGTGGCCTCCCGGACGCTCACCGCCGCCGACTGGGACGCCCGGCTGATCGGCCGCGGCGACCTCGCCGAGGAGGTCGCCGCGCTCAAGGGCGAACCCGGCGGCGACCTGCTGCTCTCCGGCGGCGCCAACTTCGCGGGGGCGCTGACCGAGGCAGGGCTGATCGACGAGTACCACCTGGTGGTGCACCCGGTGGTGCTCGGCGGCGGCAAGCCGGTCTTCGCGGCCAAGGACCGGTTCGACCTGCGCCTGGTCGAGACCCGCGCCTTCGACGCGCGGTCCGTGCTGCTGCGCTACGACCGGGTCAACTGACCACCGCCGAAACCCCCGGTTGACGCCGGCCGCCCGGCGGGGCTTCGCCAGGCCGGGTGGCGGCGGGTCGCCGCCTGCGGTCAGCCGCGGCGGGGGCGGAAGGCGGCGACCGTGGCGGGCAGCCCGCGGCGGACGATCCCGGCCCAGTCGGAGTCGCCATGCAGCATCGCCGCCGCCGTCCTGCGCGCCTGGCCGGCGGTGAAGTGCGGCGGCAGCATCAGCTCGGCCGGGTCCACCAGCGCGTTGATCACCACCGCGAACTTGGCCGACAGGGCGTACGGCATGGCGCCGCCCATGGACTGCAGCGTGCCGGAGAGGCTGGCCGGCATGCCGGGGCGGACCTGGACGTGCCGGGCGTACCAGGCGCCCGCCACCCGTCACCGCTGTCTGCGCTCACCTGACTGGTCCCTCCGGTCGATCCACCGCCGTGCCCGGCATTTCCCATCTTTACCGGACAGAACGGCCGCCGTCGGGTGTTCACCGGACGGGTCGGTGGCCCGGCCGGCCCGGTCCGGCAGAATCGGCGGGTGCCCGTCCACCAGATCACCGACCCCGACGACGACCGGATCGCCGACTACCGCGCGCTGACCGACGTCGAGCTGCGCACCCGCTGGGAACCACCGCACGGGCTGTTCATCGCCGAGGGGGAGCTGGTGCTGCGCCGGGCGCTGCGGGCCGGCTACCCGGCCCGGTCGTACCTGGTGGACGCGAAGCGGGTGGACCAGCTCGCCGACCTCGACACCGGGGACACCCCGGTCTACGCCGCCACCCCCGACGTGCTCCAGCGGGCCACCGGTTTCCACGTGCACCGCGGGGTGCTGGCGTCGTTCCGGCGCAAGCCACTGCCGACGGCGGCCGAGGTGCTGGCCACCGCGCGCCGGGTGGTGATCCTGGAGGACGTGAACAACCACACCAACCTGGGCGCCATCTTCCGGGGCGCTGCCGCGCTCGGCATCGAGGCCGTCCTGCTCTCCCCGACGTGTGCCGACCCGCTGTACCGGCGGAGCGTACGGGTCAGCATGGGCGAGGTGTTCGCGGTGCCGTACGCCAAGTTCGAGCGCTGGCCCGAGGGCCTGGACCAGGTACGGGAGGCGGGTTTCACCGTGCTCGCCATGACGCCGGCTCCGGACGCCGTGCCGATCCAGCGGCTCACCGCGGCGCACCGCGAGCGGGCGGCGCTGCTCCTCGGAGCCGAGGGCCCCGGCCTCACCGCGGCAGCCCAGGCGGCCAGTGACGTGCGGGTGGTCATCCCGATGCGGCGCGGAGTGGACTCGTTGAACGTGGCCGCCGCCGCCGCCGTGGCGTTCTGGGAACTCGGGCGCGACGATCCCCGCTGAGGCGGGTGCGGCCGGGGCGGCCAGCGCGGTGAAGGAGACGTAGAACACCCGTGCGCTCAGCGGAACAGCACATAGCATCCGCAGTCGTGACGACTTCGCCCGATGTGAGCATCCACCCGTTTCGGGTCGACATACCGCAACGCGATCTCGACGATCTGTACGAGCGGCTCGATCGCACCAGGTGGCCCGACCAGATGCCCGGCGCGGGCTGGGAGTACGGCATCCCGCGGGACTACCTGATGGAGCTGGTGCGGTACTGGCGGCACGAATACGACTGGCGTACCGCGGAGGCCCGGCTCAACGAGTGGCCCCAGTTCACCACCACGATCGACGGGGCGGGCATCCACTTCGCGCACATCCGGTCTCCGGAGCCGGGCGCGACTCCGCTGCTGATCACGCATGGCTGGCCGGGTTCGATCGTAGAATTCACCGAGGTCGTCGGGCCGCTGACCGATCCGCGGGCCCACGGCGGCGACCCGTCGGACGCCTTTCACCTCGTCCTGCCGAGCATCCCGGGGTTCGGGTTCTCCGGGCCGACGCGGGAGACCGGCTGGGAGTTCCGGCGGGTGGCCGCCGCCTTCGCCGAACTGATGCGGCGTCTCGGCTATCAGCGGTACGGCGTGCAGGGCGGTGACTGGGGTTCGCTCATCTCCCGCGAGCTCGGTCGTACCCGCCCCGAGCAGGTCATCGGCGTACACCTGAACCTGCTGCCGCGCTCGGCCGCGACGGAGGAGCCCGACGCGGATCTGCTCGCCCGGTTGAGCCCGGCGGAACGGGATCGGACGCTGGCCTCGTGGCGGCGTACGCAGGAATGGGACCGCGACAGCGGCGGCTACGCGGCGATCCAGTCCACACGGCCGCAGACGCTCGCCTACGGCCTGACCGACTCTCCGGTCGGCCAGCTGGCCTGGATCGCGGAGAAGTTCAAGGAGTGGACGGACTCGTCGACCCGTCCGGAAGACGCGATCGACCGGGATCACCTGCTCACCAACGTCATGCTCTACTGGCTCACCCGGACGGCGGGCTCGTCGGGCCGCATCTACTACGAGCGGGCACACTCGGACTACTGGGAGACGCCGCCGGAGCCCTCCGCCGCACCGACCGCGCTGGCTGTCTTCCCACGGGACAACTTCATTCCGCTGCGGCACATCGCCGAGCAGACGAACAACATCGTGCGGTGGACGGAGTTCGACCGGGGCGGGCACTTCGCCGCGATGGAGGCACCCGAGCTGCTGGTCGGTGACATCCGAGCGTTCTTCCGGCAGCTCCGCGCGCAGCCGTCCGACTGAGCCGCGACGACCCGGGGGTGGGGGCGGCGACAACGCCTCCACCCCCGGGGCGTCAGGCGTAGTACTTCGACCAGAAGTTGTGCGTGGGCCAGCTGGTCACGGCGCGCGCGGCCTGCCACAGCAGCGGGTCGATCTCGCCGTAGCCGAGCCCGGAGTCGTCGTCGCGCTGGTTGAACAGGGCCGCCCAGCTCATCCCGTCGTACGTGCGGACCAGCAGGCTGTAGTTGCCGGGCAGGCTGCCGGTGTGCCACGTGTTACGTCCGGTGCCGCCGGAGACCGGTCGCACCGCCCAGCCCAGGCCGTAGTACCAGCCGTTGCTGTTCACACCGGTCGGCTTCGGCACCGCCCAGATCCGGCTGAGCGAGGTGCTGTTCAGCAGGGTGCTGCCGACGTCGAAGGCGGATGCCCAGCGCACCATGTCCACCGCCGAGGCGATCCAGCCGCCGTTCGCGTCGTGCAGCCGCATGCTGAACGTGCCGTACGGCGCGGCCACCGTCGTGCCCGAGTCGTCCAGCACGGTCGTCCCGGTGTACTGCGACCGATAGCCGACCTCGCCACTGTGTCGGGCGATCGTCCAGCCGTTCGCCATCCGGGTGATGCCCAGTGGGGCGAGCAGCGTCTGCTTGACGTACGTCTCGTACGGCACTCCGGTGACCGCCTCCACCACCCGGCCGGCGAGCAGGTAGCCGTAGTTGCTGTAGGAGACGGTCGCCCCCGGGTCGTGCAGCAGGGGCTGGCCGGACATGAACCGGATGACGTCGGCGTGCCGCAGCTCCATCGGCACCCCGAGGGACCGGGCGATGATCCGGTCCTTGAACAGCGGGTCGAAGTTGGTCGCGTCCCGGTCCCAACCGCCGGTGTGCTGCAACAGCCGCCAGAGGGTGACCTGCCCCAGCCGGGGGTCGACCGTCTGCCCGGCCGGGGGCGTCAGGTCGACGAACTTCCCGACCGGGTCGCCGAGGCTGAGCCGGCCGTCCTGGGCGAGCCGGACGATCGCCGCCGCGGTCAGCGACTTCGACAGGCTGGCCACCCGGAACAGCGACGTCGGCTGGATCAGCTGCGGCGAGTTGTTGCCGTAGCCGCGGGCCAGCACCAGCCGCCCCCGGTAGGTCACGGCGAGCTGCCCGGCGGAGATCCGCCGGGCCAGCATGTAGCTCTTCATGGTGTCGTCGAAGCTGCGCAGCGCGGCAACCGCGGTGCCACTCGCGGACCAGGTCTCCGGTGCCGCCACGGCCGGCGTGGCGGCGAGCGCGCCCACGCCGAGGGCCCCCGCGCCAGCGGCGCCGACCAGCTTGCCGAACGTCCTGCGGCTGACCGTCGTACTGTTCATGCCCCACCTTCCGGTTGATCACGGAAACCGGCACGTTACCGGAGTTGATCAACCTAGGTGGCCCCGTGGATCGGCCGGGGCGAACGGCCGGTTCGTCGGACGAACCGGACGGTCGGTGCGCGCGCGGAGGGTGTTGCCCGGGGCACGGCGTGTGGACCCGGGCGGGCGGTCGAGAATCCAGGTCACGGACGGTAGCGTGTCGGCCGTGTTCCCTACCGTCCGTGAGGTCCTCGCCCTGGACCCGGTCCGCCGCGGCGCCCCGCGCCTGGTCGCCGGGGCCGCCGGGCTGGACCGCCCGGTGCGCTGGGTGCACGTGGCCGAGGTGCCCGACATCGCCACCCTGCTCGGCGGCGGCGAGCTGGTGCTGACCACCGGCATCGGGCTGCCCGCCGACGACGCCGGGCTGCGCGCCTTCATCGGCGACCTCGCCGACGTCGGGGTCTCCGGCCTGCTGGTCGAGCTGGGCCGCCGGTACGCCAGCGAGGTGCCCCGGGTGATGATCGCCGCCGCCGAGCGCCGCGGCCTGCCGCTGGTCGAGCTGCGCCGGGACACCCCGTTCGTGCGGATCACCGAGGCGGTGCACGCGCTGATCGTCGACGCCCAGCTCACCGAGCTGCGCGCCACCGAGGAGATCCACCAGCGCTTCACCGACCTCTCCGTCGAGGGCGCCGGCCCGGCCGAGGTCATCCGGCAGGCGGCCGAGCTGTCCGGGTGCCCGGTGGTGCTGGAGAACCTCTCCCGCCAGGTGCTCGCCTACGACCCGGCGGGGGAGAGCGCCGAGCTGCTGCTGGACGGCTGGGAGCAGCACTCGCGCCGGATCCGGCCGGCCGGGCGGACCGCGTACGACCCGGACAGCGGCTGGCTGGTCACCACGGTGGGCGCCCGCGGGCAGGACTGGGGCCGGTTGCTGCTGCGCTGGCCGGCCGCCGGCGAGCTGGCCCGGCCCGGCCGCGTCGGGACGGACGCGGGACCGGGCACGGCCCACGACGACGGCGCGCCCACCCCGGCCGGCGACCCGCCCACCCGGCTGACCATCCTGGTCGAGCGGGCCGCGTCCACCCTGGCGCTGGTCCGGCTGATCCGCCGCGACGCCGAAGGGCTGGAACGGCAGATCCACCGCACCCTGCTCACCGCCCTGCTGGACCACTCCCGGCCGGTGGACGAGGTGGCGCTGCGCGCCCGGGCGCTCGGCGTGGTGCTGGAACGCCGGCACCTGGTCGGGGTGGTGGTCCGCCACCGCACCGACGACCCGGCCGGTGAGCACACCGGCGACAGCGGTGAACCGGGGGCCTTCGGCGAGCCCACCCCGGACGCCGGCCCGGCCCGGCTGCGGGACCTCGCCGAGGCGGTCGGTCAGGCCCTGCGCGAGGCGAAACTGACCGCGTTGACCAGCGCGGTCGATGACCACGCGGTCGGCGCGCTGCTCGCCCTGCCGGACGCCGCCGCCGAGGAGCGGGCGCTGGCCGCGTTCGCCGCCGCGCTGCGCCGGGGCCGCCCGGACGGCCGGCATCCGGACGCCGCGTCCCGGCAGCCCGACGCCGTGGTGCCGCGGCAGCCGGACGGCGGCTCCTCGCGGTCCGGCGGCCGGGGCGCACCGGCCGGCTCTGCCGGGCTGATCGTCGCCGCCGGCTCCGGGGTGGGCAGCCTGCGCGAGGCTCGCCGCTCGCTCACCGAGGCCCGCCAGATCGCCGAGGCCGCCCGGCGGGACCGACGGGACCTGCCGATCTTCCGGCTGCCGCACGTCGGTCTGGCCGGGCTGCTGCACCTGCTGCGCGACGAGCCACGCCTGCAGACCTTCGTCGAGCGCGAGCTGGGCGCCCTGCTGGCGTACGACGCGCGGCACCCCCGGGAGCAGCTGCTCGGCACCCTGCGCGCGTACCTGGAGCAGGGCCGGAACAAGTCGGCGGCGGCCGCTGCGGCGCACCTGTCCCGGCCGGCCTTCTACGAGCGGCTGGCCCGGATCGGCCGCATCCTCGACGTCGACCTCGACTCGGTCGACGCCTGCCTCTCCCTCCACGTGGCCCTGCTAGCCCTGGACGCCATCCGCACCCCCTGACGCCCCCCACCCGCGCAGGGACCGAACCGGGTCAGGGGAGGGGGGTGAGGGTTTTGGCGTAGGTGGGGGGGATGTGGTGGGGGCCGCCGGGGGTGAAGACGTCGGAGGTGGCGGCGGCGGACCAGGCGGTGTCAGGGACGGCGTCGACCAGGGCGCGGACCACCGGGGCGTCGCGCCACTGCTCCTGCTCGGCGAGCAGGC
Organism: Micromonospora sp. CNZ280; assembly: GCF_011759515.1. NCBI lineage: Bacteria > Bacillati > Actinomycetota > Actinomycetes > Micromonosporales > Micromonosporaceae > Micromonospora > Micromonospora sp. CNZ280. The sequence goes on along the minus strand of NZ_JAAOYP010000002.1, from coordinate 1,347,316 downwards.
TCAACGCCACCACCGACTCCTCCACCTCGCCGACGCACTCGAACGGCTTGTGCCCGTCCACGCCGAGCAGCTCCCGGTAGCCGGGGATCTGGCCGGCGTCGGCCAGCAGGTCGCCGCCGAAGATGTGGGTGATCCGCTCGCGGGACATGAACGGCGCCATGGCCAGGAAGACGAACCGGCACTTCGGGCAGTTCCGGCACCAGCGCTCGCTCGGGTCGTGCAGCTTGAACGCGGCGTTGCAGCTGGTCACCACGTCGTCGTAGCGGTCGATCTCGGCGAAGAGCCGGGCGATGTGCAGCTCCGACAGCGACCGCAGCAGCGAGAAGTACGGCTCGGCCAGCCCCGCGTGCTCGGTCAGCGCCGCCCGCATCAGCCCCTCCGCCTCGACCCCCTTGGACCACTGGTGGTTGATCTCGTGACCGTTCCAGACCAGGTTCGGGTCAGACGCGGAGCGCTCGTTGGACATCACCACCGGGCCCAGCCCGTGCAGCACCGCGGTGGCCACCGCGATCAGCGAGTTGATCGCGGTGACCGGAATGTGCCCGTTCAGCGCGCCCGCGGCGTTCAGCTCGAACAGCCGCGGGTCGATCCGCCGGCGGGCGGCCAGCGGGGCGAGCCCGGAGGCCTCGTTCACCGAGACGATCACGTGGTTCGGGTTGACCGAGAACGGCACCGGGTCCATCCCGGCCCGGCGCAACGCCTCCAGGCTGACGATCGAGTCCTTGCCGCCGCCGACGGCCGAGAGCGGCCGCCGGTCGGAGTTGTCCAGCGGCGCCGCCGGCTTCACCGAGCCGGGCGGGACCTCGGGGGTCAGCTCCAGCACGTGCGGCAGCTTGTTGCGGTACGCGTACTCGGCGAGGCCCTGGGTGTAGATGCCGGTGACCAGCGCGGCGGCAGCCGGGCCGAGCGGGGCCGGCAGCATCAGCCGGCCGGGCGCGGCGGCCTTGTAGTAGCTCACCCCGGCCACCACGTGCAGCAGCTCCAGCACCCGGCCGAGGGCGGCGACGGTGGCGTCCGACGGCGGCTCGGCCGGCAGCGGGAAGGTGACCACCTCGGTGAAGGTCAGCTCCGCGTCGGGGCCGCTCAGCCGGTAGTCGAACAGGGCCTCGCCGGTGGAGAGGTCGATCGAGTAGGACGGGAAGGTGAAGGCGTCCATCCGCCGGAGCTGTCCGTTGAGCACACGCCATACTAGGCCGTGGTTCACCCGTCCGCGTCCGGCTGCGCCAGACTCGGCCGCCGACCCGCCGCCCGCCCGGAGGAGATCACCTGTGCGCTTGTCTGACCTGCGCGGACGTACCGTGGCCGTCTGGGGCGCCGGCCGGGAGGGCCGGGCCGCGGTCACCGCGATCGCCGCGCACGGCCCGGCCGGGCTGGTCGCCGTCGACGACAGCGCCAACTTCCTCTCGCTGCCCTGGGACGGGCCGCTGGCCGAGGCGGCGCCGCTGGTCGTCGGTGAGGAGGGCTTCGCCCGGCTGGCCGCCGCCGACGTGGTGGTCCGCTCGCCCGGCGTGCCGCAGACCCACCCGTGGCTGGTCGAGCTGCGCCGGCGCGGGGTCACCGTCACCCAGGGCACCGCGCTCTGGATGGCCGACCACGCCGAGCGCACCATCGGGGTCACCGGCAGCAAGGGCAAGAGCACCACGTCCAGCCTGATCAGCCACCTGCTCGCCGCGGTGGACCGGCCGAACGTCTTCGGCGGCAACATCGGGGTGCCCACGCTCGACCTGCCCGAGGCCGAGCTGTACGTGCTGGAGCTGTCCAGCTACCAGTGCAGCGACCTGACCGACTCGCCCCGGGTGGCGGTGGTCACCGCGCTCTTCCCGGAGCACCTGGACGCGCACGGCGGCGAGGCCGAGTACTACCGCGACAAGCTGAACCTGATCGCGTACGGGCCGCGGACCGTGGTGGTCAACGGCAACGACCCGCGGCTCGCCCTCGAACTGGGTGACCGGGCGGCGGTACGCGCCGGCCGGCCGGACACCGCCCACGTGGCCGCCGGCCCGGACGGCGCCCCCTGGTTCCACCTCGTCGACCAGCCGCTCTTCCCGCGCGCGGTGCTGCCGCTGGTCGGCCGGCACAACGAGAGCAACCTCTGCGTCGCGCTGGCCGTGCTGGACGCGCTCGGCGCCGACGTGGTGGCCCGCAAGGACACCCTCGCGGTGGCCGTGGCCGGGTTCCAGGGGCTGGCCCACCGGCTCACCGAGATCGCCGACCCGTCCGGGCTGACCTTCGTCGACGACACCCTCGCCACCAGCCCGTACGCGGCCATGCACGCGATCGACGCGTACGAGGGACGACCGTTGACGGTGATCGTCGGCGGCACCGACCGGGGGCTGGACTACAGCCCGCTGCGCGAGCACCTCGCGGAGCGCGAGCTGACCGTGATCGGCATCCCGGACAGCGGCGGGCGGATCGTCGAGGCGCTGGCCGGGTTGCCCAAGGTGCGCACCGAGGTGGTCGACGAGCTGGTGGACGCGGTCCGGCTGGCCCGCGAGCTGACCCCGGCCGGCGGGGTGGTGCTGCTCTCGCCGGCCGCGCCCAGCTACGGCCGGTTCCGCAACTTCGAGCACCGCTCGGAGGTCTTCGCCCAGGCCGTCGCCGACACCGCCGGCTGACCGCCGTCCATTCCGGGTCTGCGCCGCCGCGCGGCTCAGTCGGGTCCGCTGGGCCGCGGAGGTCAGGCGGGTTGCGGCAGGGCGGCGTGCAGGGCACGCATCGAGCGGATGGCGGAGCGGATCTCCTGCAGGTAGCGGCCCGGGCTGAGGGTCGGCTCGGGCAGGGTGGCCAGGTCGGGCAGGGCCGGGTCCACCCCGACCGTCTCGATCCGGCAGCCGTACGGCACGGCCAGCGTGCGTAGCGCGTCGCAGTGCTGGAACGGGACGTAGATCGGCGCGGTCACCATCAGCACCGGGTCGCCGGGGGCGAGCCGGACGTGCTCGGCCCAGAAGCGCTGGGTGTCGGCGGTGTGCGCGCGGCGCCGCTCGGGCTCGGTGGACGGGGCGGCCAGCACCCGCACCGGTGGCGTCCCGGCCGGGCGGTACGTCCGGGACGACCACGAGTGGTGCGGGTGCCCGGCGTCCACGCCGTCCTGCTCGGCCGGCCCGGCCACGCCGAACGCCAGCCGCACCGCCGCGTCCAGCGCGGCCACCTCGGTGTCGCACCGCTCGACCCCGGCGGCGGCCAGCATGGCGTGCTCGGCGGCGGAGAGCGGGCGGAAGCTGCCCAGCACCGCCACCTCGCCGCCGATCCGGGTGCCGGCGCGCAGCAGGTGGGCCGCGTACGCCACCCGGCGCAGGCAGGCGTGCGCCAGCCCACCGAGCACGACCAGGTGGGCGTAGCCGGGCCGGGCCGGCGGCCGCGACCGGACCAGGCCGAGCACGGCCGCCGCGGCGAGCACCCGGCCGGCGGTGGCCGGGTCGAAGGCCGGTTCCCGCGCCTCGGGCCGCTCCCGGCCGCCCCGGTAGTCCCAGTGCTTCGCGGAAAAGTCGTCCAGCCCGGCCAGCACCGCCGCGAGGTCACCGCCGGGCCAGTCGCCGCCGAAGTGCGCCACCAGCCCACGCAGCGGTTCGGCACCGATCCAGGCGGCGATGCCCGCGGTGATCGCGGCGGCGTCCGCGCCGGCGGGCAGCGGCGGGTCCGCGACCGGCGCGGTGGCGACCCCGATGGACCCCGGCGCGCGGGCACCCAGCGACGGCGGTACGGAACGCTCGGGCACGGTCGGATGCTACCGGCCGGGTCACGGCCGTTCCGGCGACCGGCCGGACCGGCAGGCGACCGGATCGGCCGGTCGCGCTCAGGTGTTGCGAGACCTGCCGGCGACCGGGGTGCTGACCGTGACCGGCGACCGGGGTGCTGACCGTGACCGGCGACGGGGGTGCTCACCGCGGCGGCGACCGGGTGCTCCCGGGACCGCGGTACGGAAAGCGGCGGCCAGAACGCGTCGAGGCCACCGGAAACGTTCCCTGCGGCTGCGACGGCCACGGAAAGCGTGGCGTCGAGGCTTGACGATCTGTCAGCCGAAGCCGGTCCGCCGGCTACAGGCTGGCACTTGTCCACCGGGCTCGATGGTGAAAGCGTGCGGTATCCGCGTACGCCGCTGAAGGGGACAGGCGACCATGACCTCCGACGACCTGCTGGCCCGGCACCGGGCCGTGCTCCCGTCCTGGATGCCGCTGTACTACGCCGAGCCGATCGAGTTGGTTTCCGGCTCCGGCCGCCGGGTCACCGACGCCCAGGGGCGCAGCTACCTGGACTTCTTCGGCGGCGTGCTGACCTCGATGATCGGGTACGACATCCCGGAGATCCGCGAGGCGGTCGAGCGGCAGCTGCGCACCGGCATCGTGCACAGCTCGACGCTCTACCTGATCCGCCAGCAGGTCGAGCTGGCCGAGAAGGTGGCCCGGGTCTCCGGCATCCCGGACGCCCGGGTGTTCTTCGCCAACTCCGGCACCGAGGCGAACGAGGCGGCGCTGCTGTTCGCCACCAACCACCGCCGCTCGGCGCAGATCCTCGCCGTGCGCAACAGCTACCACGGCCGGTCGTACGCCACTATGGGCGTGACCGGCAACCGCGGCTGGTCGGCCAGCGCGCTCAACCCGCTCCAGGTGGCCTGGCTGCACTCCGGCGAGCGGCTGCGCGGCCTGCTGGCCCGGCTCAGCGAGTCCGAGCGGGTCGACGCCGCCGTCGAGGACCTGCGCGAGGTGCTCGCCACCCAGACCGCCGGCGACGTGGCCTGCCTGATCGCCGAGCCGATCCAGGGCGTCGGCGGCTTCGTGCACCCGCCGGACGGCCTCTTCGCCGCCTGGAAGAAGGTGCTCGACGAGCACGGCATCCTGTTCGTCTCCGACGAGGTGCAGACCGGCTGGGGGCGTACCGGCGAGCACTTCTGGGGCTACCAGGCGCACGGCGTGACGCCCGACCTGCTCACCTTCGCCAAGGGCATCGGCAACGGCTTCGCCCTGGCCGGCGTGGTCGGCCGGGCCGAGGTGCTGGAGTCGGTGCCGGCGATCAGCTTCTGCACGTTCGGCGGCAACCCGGTCTCCACCGCCGCCGGCAACGCCGTGCTGGACTACCTGCTCGACCACGACCTGCAGGCCAACGCGGCCCGCACCGGCGCGATCCTCGCCGACGGCCTGCGCGCCGCCGTGGGCGGGCTCGACTGCGTCGCCGAGGTACGCGGCAAGGGGCTGATGCTCGGCGTCGAGTTCGTCCGCCCGGGCACCGCGGAGCCGGATCCGGTGCTGACCGGGCGCGTCCACGAGGCGTGCAAGGCCGGCGGGCTGCTGGTCGGCAAGGGCGGCCTGTACGGCAACGTACTGCGGATGGGTCCGCCGCTGACGCTGACCGAGGAAGAGGCGCGCGAGGGGCTGGCCATCCTGGTCGACGCCATCCGCTCCAGCGCGGCGGCGGAGGTGGCGGCGTGAGCACCCCCACCACCATCGGGCACTTCGTCGACGGCAAGCGGTTCACCGGCACGTCGGGCCGGCGCGGCGACGTCTTCGACCCGGCGACCGGCCGGCGTACCGGCGAGGTGGAGCTGGCGAGCGCGGCGGATGTCGCGGTCGCGGTGCAGGCCGCCGAGCGCGCGGCCCGGTCCTGGCGGGACGCCTCGCTGGCCAAGCGGACGGCGGTGCTCTTCGCCTTCCGCGAGCTGGTGCACGCCCGGCGGGAGCGGCTGGCCGAGGTGATCACCGCCGAGCACGGCAAGGTGCTCGCCGACGCCGCCGGCGAGGTGCAGCGCGGCCTGGAGGTGATCGAGTACGCCTGCGGCATCCCCTCGGCGCTGCGCGGCGGGTTCAGCGAGAACGTCTCCACCGAGGTCGACTCGTACAGCCTGCGCCAGCCGCTCGGGGTGGTCGCGGTGATCTCCCCGTTCAACTTCCCGGTGATGGTGCCGCTGTGGTTCGTGCCGGTGGCGGTGGCCTGCGGCAACGCGGTGGTGCTCAAGCCCAGCGAGAAGGACCCGAGCGCCGCGCTGCTGCTCGCCGAGTGGTTCGCCGAGGCCGGCCTGCCCGACGGGGTGCTGAACGTGGTCAACGGCGACAAGGAGGCGGTCGACGCGCTGCTGGACCACCCGGGCGTGCGGGCGGTCTCGTTCGTCGGTTCCACCCCGATCGCCCGGTACGTCTACCAGCGCGGCACGGTGGCCGGCAAGCGGGTGCAGGCGCTCGGCGGGGCGAAGAACCACATGGTGGTGCTGCCGGACGCCGACCTGGACCTGGCCGCCGACGCGGCGGTGAACGCCGGGTTCGGCTCGGCCGGTGAGCGGTGCATGGCCATTTCCGCCCTGGTCGCCGTGGAGCCGGTCGGCGACGACCTGGTCGCCCGGATCGCCGAGCGGATGGCCCGGCTGCGCACCGGCGACGGCCGGCGGGGCTGCGACATGGGGCCGCTGGTCACCGCGGCGCACGCCGACAAGGTCCGGTCGTACGTCGAGGCCGGGGTGGCCGCCGGCGCGGTGCCCGTGGTGGACGGGCGCGACGTCGAGCCGGACGGCGACCCGGCCGGGTTCTGGCTCGGCCCGACGCTGTTCGACCGGGTCACCCCGGAGATGTCCATCTACACCGACGAGATCTTCGGTCCGGTGCTCAGCGTGGTCCGGGTCGGCTCGTACGACGAGGCGGTCGAGCTGGTCAACGCCAACCCGTACGGCAACGGCACGGCGATCTTCACCAACGACGGCGGCGCGGCCCGGCGCTATCAGCACGAGGTGGAGGTCGGCATGGTCGGCGTCAACGTGCCGATCCCGGTGCCGATGGCCTACTACTCCTTCGGCGGCTGGAAGTCCTCGCTCTTCGGCGACCTGCACGCGCACGGCGAGGACGGGGTGCGCTTCTTCACCCGGGGCAAGGTGGTCACCAGCCGCTGGCTGGACCCCCGGCACGGCGGGGTCAACCTCGGCTTCCCCACCCAGACCTGAGCAGCCGCAGGACGCCCGCCCCGGCCAGGTACGCCACCAGGGCTGCGACGGGCACGCCCAGCGGCTCGGCGGCCTCCTTCGGCGCGGTGCTGTTGGCGACCAGCCCGTACACCACTGCGGCGAAGGCGGCGGCGGTGAGCGCGGTGCGGGCGGTCGCCCGCCGGCGGGCTCCCGGCTCGGGCCGGCCGCCCGCCGCCGGTGCCCGCGCCGCGGCGGGCCGGCGGGTGCGGCCCTCGATGGGACCGAAGACGGCGATCAGCGCGGCCAGCACCACGGTCAGCAGCAGCACCCACGGCAGCCGCCAGGCCAGCCAGGCCGCCGAGCCGGGCGGGGGCGTCGGCAGCACGCCCGCCGCGTCCAGCGCGCCGACGAGCAGGATCACCGCGGTCAGGTGCCAGAGGAAGACGGTGAGCACGACCGCGTTCACCGCGATCACCGCCTGCCAGGGGCGGGAGCGGCGCAGCCAGCGTTGCGCCGCGTCCTGGAGCAGGAGGATCAGGCCCAGCTGGGCGGTGGTGACGGCGAGCAGCGCCACGCTCGGCGGCGCGGCGTTGTCCAGCGGTTCCCCCGGGATGTTGATCATGCTGACCGGGTACGGCCCGGGTCCGGTCAGCAGCACGGCCGCGGTGAGCCCGCCGAGCAGCATCGCCACGCCGGCCCGGTGGGACATGGGCAGCCGGCCGGACCAGATGCCCCGGGTTGCGGCGGTGCCGTCCCGGTCCGCGCCGGTGGTGCCGTTCCGGTCCGCGCCGGCGGTGCCGCCGGTGCGAGCGGTCTCGCCGCCCGGGGTGGTGGCCGCCGCCCGCGGCCCGGTGGTGCCGGCCCGGGCCTCCTGCCAGGCGAAACCGAGCTGGTGGACGGCCAGCCAGCCGAACAGGTAGTTGGGCAGGGCGAGTTCGGCCGGGCCCAGTGCCCGCCCCAGGTCGCCGGCGGCGACCAGGGCGGCCAGCGCCACCGGGACGGCCAGCCCGAACCGTCGGTGCAGCGCGTACGTCACCGGGGTGAGCGGAACCACCACGAGGTACGCGGCGAGGAACCAGAGCGGGATGGTGGCGAACCAGACGACGGTGCGGATCAGCGGCGCCTCGGCTCCGACGAGCCGGGCGGCGAGCGCGCCGACCGCGAGCACCACCAGCAGCGCGGTGGTGGGCCGCAGCAGCCGGGCGCTGCGGCCAAGCAGCCAGCCGGTGGCGTCGCCGCCCCGGTGCCGGTGCGCGGTCAGCGAGGCGGCGTTGGCGAACCCGCCGACGATGAAGAACACCGGCATCACCTGTACCGCCCAGGTCAGCGGGTAGGCCCAGGGCAGCTCGGGCAGTGCGGACCGCCCGGTCGGGTCGCCGTCCGCGTCGTAGCCGATCGCGGCTACCGCCCAGTGGCCGAGAACGACCAGAATGATGGCGAGCGCGCGGAGCAGGTCGACGTACCGCTCCCGGTCAGCCGGCGTACGCGCGGCGAGCTCGCGCAGTCGGCGCATGATTCGAGGCTATGCCACCGCGAGGTGGCCGGCTCTGATAACGGTTCGGTCGTCGGGTCTTGAAGTCCTGGCCCGGCTGCCGTAGAAATTCTTCAGCAACATTCTGTGAATTGAAGACAAGCAACGAATCCCCCGTGCCTCGAAACGGCGGGACGCCACCCCCAGACGACCGGCGACCGCCAGGACCCGATCCGAGGAGAGACCATGAACAGGCGTGAGATCCTGCGGCGGAGCGCCGCTGCCGGCCTGCTGGCCACCCCCGCCGCCGGTCTGCTGGCCGGCTGCGCCACCGGTGGTGGCGGCGACAAGGACGACTCCGGCACCTACAAGGGCACCAAGAGTGAGCAGAACCCGCTCGGGGTGAAGGAGGACGCGCCGCTCGAGGTGGTGATCTTCAACGGCGGCTTCGGCGAGGAGTACGCCAAGGCCCACGAGGCCATGTACACCGAGAAGTACCCGAAGGCGAAGATCAACCACTCGGCGACGCAGGAGATCGCCAAGACCCTCCAGCCGCGCTTCGTCGACGGCACCCCGCCGGACGTGGTGAACAACTCCGGCAAGGACCAGATCGACTTCAACGGCCTGGTCTCCCAGAACGCCATCGCCGACCTGGGTGAGCTGCTCGCCGCGCCGAGCCTCGACATTCCCGGCAAGACGGTCAAGGACACGCTGCTGCCGGGCGCCGTCGAGGTCGGCTCGTACGACGGCAAGTTCATGGTGCTGAACTACACCTACACCGCCTACGGCATCTGGCACTCCACCAAGCTCTTCACGGAGCGCAACTGGGAGTACGCCAAGACCTGGGACGACCACATCGCGCTCTGCAAGCAGATCAAGGCGGCCGGCATCGCGCCCTGGACGTACGCCGGTAAGCACCCCCGGTACATGAGCTGGCCGCTGATCGCCACGGCCATCAAGTTCGGCGGGCCGTCCGTCGCGACCGCGATCGACAACCTCGAACCGAACGCGTGGAAGTCCGACGCCATGAAGGCCGCCGCCGACGCGTGGCACCAGATCGTTAAGGACAAGTACATCCTGGACGGCTCGCCCGGCCTCGACCACGTGCAGTCGCAGACCGCGTGGTGCCAGGGCAAGGCCGCCTTCGTCTCCTGCGGCTCCTGGCTGGAGAGCGAGCAGAAGAAGGTGACCCCCGAGGGGTTCAACATGACGATCCAGCCGACGCCGAGCCTGGGCAGCGGTGACAAGCTGCCGTTCGAGGCGATCCGCGGTACCGCCGGCGAGCCGTTCATGGTGCCGGCCAAGGCCAAGAACCTCGCCGGCGGCTTGGAGTACTTCCGGATCATGCTGTCGAAGAAGGGCGCCCAGGACTTCACCAAGAAGGTCTCCAGCCTGACCGTGGTGGCCGGGTCGACCGAGGGCATCGAGCTGCCATTCGGTCTCAGCAGCGTGACCAAGGCCCTGGACGCCTCCGGCAGCAACGGCTTCAACTGGGTCTACAACAACTACTACCGCAAGCTGGAGCGCGAGCTCGTCGACGCGGCGTGCGGCGAGTTCTTCAGCGGCCGGATCGGCCCGGCCGAGTTCCTCGACATGTGCCAGAAGGGTGCCGACTCGATCGCCCAGGACAGCTCGATCAAGAAGTACAAGCGGGCGGCGTGACATCCGGCCGGTGGGGGCGGGGCAGCCCCCACCGGCCCGCGGCTGTGGGAGAAGGTCCTTTCTCGTGAAACATGGCAAGTACCCGCTGATCATCACGTTCCTGGTACCGCCGCTGCTGCTCTACGGCATCTTCGTGCTCTCGCCGTACCTGCAGGCCTTCCAGATCTCGACCACCGACTGGCTCGGCTACTCGGCCGAGGCCAACTCCGTCGGATTGGCCAACTTCGAGCGGCTGCTGGACGACGACCGGGTGTGGAACGCCCTCAAGAACAACGCGTGGCTGCTCCTGGTGGTGCCGGTGGTGACCATCGTGCTCGGCCTCTTCTTCGCCACGATGCTCAGCATGGGCGGTCGCAAGGGTCGGGCGGGGGTGACCGGCGTACGCGGCACGTCCGTGTACCGGATGGTCTACTTCTTCCCGCAGGTGCTTTCCGTGGTCATCATCGCCCTGCTGTGGAAAGAGGTCTACCACCCCAACAGCGGCCTGCTCAACGGTGCCCTTGGTGCCATCGGCCTGCCAACGCCGGCCTGGCTGGGTGATCCCCGGTTCGCCTTCTGGTGCGTGCTGGCGGTGATGATCTGGAGCAACGTCGGCTTCTATGTGGTGCTCTTCGGCGCGGCCATGTCAGCCATCCCGCGGGACATCTACGAGGCGGTGATGCTCGACGGGGCGTCCCGCTGGACCACCCTGCGAAAGATCACCATCCCGCTGCTCTGGGACACCGTGCAGGTCGCCTGGATCTACCTCGCGATCGCTGCCCTGGACGGGTTCATCCTGATCCAGCAGATGACCAACGGCGGCCCCAACTTCTCCTCCGACGTCATCGGCCTGCGGATGTACGAAACCGCGTTCGGCAGCGAGAGCAAGTTCGGCTACGCCTCGGCGATCGGCGTGGTGCTGTTCTTCCTGACCCTCTCGGTGGCGGCACTGGCGCTGCGGGCCGCCCGGCGTGATCGGATCGAGTACTCGTGACAACCCTCGACAGGACCGCGTCCGACGGCGCGGCCGTGGCGGACCGGCCGGCGCCGCGGGACGGCAAGCTCCGCCGCGATTTCGGCGTCGCCAACGTCTTCTCGCACTGGTTCCTGCTGCTCTGGGGCGCGTTAACCGCGCTGCCGCTGCTCTGGATGTTCCTCAGCTCGTTCAAGAGCGACGGGGAGATCCTGTCCGACCCGTGGGGCCTGCCCGGCGCGCTGCGGTTCGAGAACTGGGCGCGCGCCTGGACCGAGGCGCACATCGGCCAATACTTCCTGAACAGCGCGATCGTGGTCACCGGATCACTCACCCTGACGATGCTGCTGGGCGCCACCGCGGCGTACGTCTTCGCCCGGTACGAGTTCCCCGGCCGGCAGGTCTTCTACTACCTGTTCGTCGGCGGGATGATGTTCCCGGTCTTCCTGGCCCTCGTGCCGCTCTTCTTCGTGGTGCGCAACGCCGGTCTCTTCGGCACCTGGACCGGGCTGATGCTGGTCTACGCCGCCTACTCGCTGCCGTTCACGGTGTTCTTCCTGACCGCCTTCTTCCGGACCCTGCCGACCGCGGTCGCCGAGGCGGCGCTGATCGACGGGTGCGGTCACTTCCGGCTCTTCTTCCGGGTGATGCTGCCGATGGCGCGACCGGGTCTGATCAGCATCGCGATCTTCAACTTCCTCAGCCACTGGAACCAGTTCATCCTGCCGCAGGTGCTCATGCAGGGCGACGACTCCAAGTGGGTGCTGGCGCAGGGACTCGCCGCGCTCGCGGTCAGCCAGGGCTACCAGGGCGACTACAGCGGCCTCTTCGCCGGTCTGACCATCGCCACGCTGCCGGTGCTCGCGGTCTACATCGCCTTCCAGCGGCAGATCCAGGCGGGCCTGACGGCGGGTCAGCTGAAGTAACCCGAGTCCGTGACCGGCCATCGGCTGGAGACCGACGACCTCGACGCCGACGTGGCGACGCTGGCCGCCCGGGGCGTCCGCTCCGCCGACGGCGGGATCCAGGAGGCGCCCTGGGGGCGGTACGCCACCTTCGACGACCCGGACGGCAACGGCATCGTGCTCCAGGCCACCACCCGTGGCTGAACCGGACGTCTTCGCCGCGCTGGCCAACCCCACCCGGCGGGCTGTGCTGCGGCTGCTGCTGGAGCGGGGAGAGCAGCCGGTGCACCGGCTGGCGGAGCACTTCGCCCATGCGCCGGCCCAGCCTCTCTGAGCACCTGCGGGTGCTCAAGGAGGCCGGCCTGGTCGTCGAGCAGCCCGCCGGCCGGCAGCGGCTCTACTCGCTGCGACCCGAGCCGCTGCGCGAGGTCGTCGACTGGCTCACCCCGTACGAGCGGTTCTGGCGCGGCCGCCTCACCCGGCTGCGTGAGGTGCTGTCGCAGGTGCCCGATGAGTGACCCGGGCACCGTCGCGGTGGATGAGCTCATGTCTCACCCGCCGGCCAAGGTCTGGCGGGCGCTGACCGATTCTGATCTGCTCGCCCGCTGGCTCATGCCGAACGACCTCGTGCCGGGTCGGGCGCCGGTTCACCTCCCGTACCGACCCGGGTCCGGAGTTCGACGGCACCGTGCACTGCGAGGTGCTCGACCTCGACCCGCCGCGCCTGCTGCGTTGGGCCTGGCGCGGTGGCCGGCTGGACACCGTGGTGACCTGCACGCTCCTCGCCAAGGGACGCGGCCCCCACCCCCCACCCCCCACCCCCCACCCCTCCCACCCCTCCCACCCCCCACCCCTCCCATCCCCCACCCATCCGGGTTGATCAAGGGGTTTGCGTCATGATCCGGCCCGGATCATGACGCAAACCCCTTGATCACCTGCGTGTACCGGGCGGGCGCGGGGCGGGGGCGGAGAGTGCCGGGGTGGTCAGGTGGGGGTGGGGACCAGGCGGGCGTGCAGGGTGGTCGGGTCGTCCACTTCGGGCAGGTCCCGCGCGGCGAGCCAGGCCGCGGCGGCCGCCCCGTCGCCGGCCGAGTGGAGCGGCGCGTCCGGCCAGCGCCGGGCCGCCTCGTCGCGTACGGCGGCGGCGAGCGGGGTGTCGCCGGTGAGTAGCCCGCCGCCGAGCACGATCGGGGTGACCGCGCCGGCCGGCCGGATCCGGGTGACGCTCTCCGCGAGGTGACCGGCGGCCTCGGCGATCAGCGCGCGTCCGGTCGGTTCCCCGGCCACCGCGGCGGCGACCACGCGGGGGGCCAGTCGGGCCAGTTCTACCGGCGGGCGTCGGGTGACCGCCTGGATCAGCGTGTCGACGGTGTCCCGGGGGCGGACCGCCACCTCGGGGGTGCCGAGCAGGTCGGTGAGCACCTGCCGGCCCAGCGTGTCGGGTGCCCGGCCGGAGTCCAGGTCGGCCAGTAGCCGGCGGACCGCCTCGCGGCCGAGCCAGAATCCGGAGCCGGCGTCGCCGAGCAGCCAGCCGTGGCCGTCGGCCACCCGGTCCAGTCGCAGGTCGTGGACCTGGGCGGCGATCGCGCCGGTGCCGGCGATGAGCACCGTTCCGTCCGGGGCGGCGGTGCCCGAGGCGTACGCGACGAGGGCGTCGCCGTGCACCGCGTACGGGCAGTGCAGGCCGGCGTCGTGCCAGGCCCGGTCGAACGCCGCCCGCCCGGCCGGGTCGGCGAGCAGCCGCCCGGCTCCGGCGAGGCCGATGGTGCCGGCGCGGACCCGGGCGGGGTCGGTGTCGGCGAGCGCGCCGCGCAGCGCGGCGAGCAGTTCGGCGGCGGCCCGGTCGGCGCCGTGGCTGGTCGGGTTGCCGCCGCCGGCGCGGCCGTCGCCCAGTCGCCGGCCGTCCAGGGTGAGGGCGGTGGCGCGGGTGGAGGTACCCCCGACGTCGAGACCAACCACGACGGTGTCGGACATCGGCTCGGGCCCCTCCTGCTGCGCTGCTGTGGCGCATTCATGCTGGTCGGCCCGGTGGCGGCAGGCAAGGTCGGCGACCGCGGTACGGCTGTGCGCCAGGTAACAGTTTGAAAACTTCGCCCACGGCCTTGACACGGAGGGGCGGTCAGTAAGAACTTTTACCACTAACAGTTAACAGTCTTTTCGGAAAGGCGTCCCATGGTTGATCACGAGGTGGACACCTCCGCGGGGACCGCGGTGGTCGACGCCGACGCGTTCGACCGACGGGGCGCGCTGCCCTCCGACGGCGTGCTGGCCCGGGTGCGCGCCGGCGTCGACGAGCTGACCGGCGCGCTGCGCCGGGTCGCCGAGCACGTGCTCAGCGACCCGGAGGCGGCCGCCAGGGCGACCATAGTGGAACTCGCGGAGCGCAGCGGTACCTCGCCGGCCACGATCACCCGGTTCTGCCGGGCGATGGGCTTCGAGGGCTACGCCGACCTGCGGCTGGGCATCGCCGCCGAGACCGGGCGGGCCCGCTCGGCCGGCTGGACCGTCGACATCGGACGGGAGATCCAGCCCAGCGACCCGCTGGAGCGGGTGCTCGACCAGATCATGGCCGCCGACACCCGGGCGATGCACGACACCGCCGCGCTGCTCGATCTCGCCGAGGTGGAGCGGGCCGCGGTGGCCATCGCCGGTGCCTCCCGGGTGAACATCTTCGGCGCCAGCGGCAGCGCGCTGGTCGGCGAGGAGATGCAGTTCAGCCTGCACCGCATCGGGGTGGCCGCGTGGGCCTGGAACGACGTCCACTCCGGGCTCGCCTCGGCCGCGCTGCTGCGCCCCGGCGACGTGGCGCTCGGCATCTCGCACACCGGGCAGACCCGGGAGACCATCGAGGTGCTCGCCGAGGCGGGCAGCCGCGGCGCCACCACCGTGGCGCTCACCGGCTTCCCCCGCTCGCCGCTGGCCGAGCTGGCCGACCTCGTGCTGGTCACCGCCAGCCAGGCGACCACCTTCCGGCCGGACGCGCTCTCCGCCCGGCACCCGCAGCTGGTCGTGCTCGACCTGCTCTACATCGCGGTGGCCCAGCGCACCCACGACCGCGCCCACGCGGCCTTCCGGCGTACCGCCCAGGCCGTCGACGGGCACAAGGCCGCGAGGGAGGCCCGCTCATGATCAGCGCTCAGGGGTACGCGGAAGCGGTCCGTCCGGTGCTCGACCGGCTGGTCGACAGCAGCGCGGACGGGATCGCCACGGCCGCCGACCTGATCGCCGCGAGCCTGCGCGCGGGCGGGGTGCTCCAGGCGTTCGGGGCCGGGCACTCCGAGGCGTTCGCCGCCGAACTGGTCGCCCGGGCCGGCGGCCTGGTCCCCACCAACCGGCTCTCCATCCACGATCTGGTGCTGCACGGCGACGCCCCGCGTGACGTGCTCGCCGATCCGAAGCTGGAGCGCGACCCCACCATCGCCCACCAGCTCTACGCCCTTGCGGCACCCCAGCCGCAGGACGTGTTCGTGGTGGCGTCCCAGTCCGGCATCAACGGCTCGGTGGTCGAGCTGGCGGCGCTGGTCACCGGGCGCGGTCACCCGTTGATCGCGGTCACCTCGGTCGAGCACACGGCACGGGTCGCCCCGCGGCACCCGTCCGGCCGGCGGCTCGCCGACCTCGCCGACGTCGTGCTGGACAACGGCGCGCCGTACGGCGACGCACTGCTGCCGCTCGAGGGCGGCGGCGCGGTCTGTGCGGTCTCCTCGGTCACCGCGGCGCTGCTGGCGCAGCTGCTGACCGCCGAGGTCGTACGACGGTTCCACCAGGCCGGAGAGGTACCCCCTATCTACCTCTCCGCCAACGTCCCCGGTGGGGACGAGCACAACCTCGCCCTCGAGTCGCGGTACGCCGGGCGCCTCCGGCGGACCGCCTGACCCGAACACCTCAAGGAGAGACGACGATGTCGATTACCCCCGAGAACCCGGCCGACCTGAGCCGCCGCACCGTGCTGCGTCGGGCCGCCGCGGTCGGCCTGCTCGCCACCCCGGCCGCCGGCCTGCTGAGCGCCTGCGCCGGCAGCGAGCCGAGCAAGTCCGACGACACCGGCGCCGCGAAGAGCAAGGACAACCCGTTCGGCGTCAAGGACGGCAGCGCCGTCAAGGTCGTCATCTTCAACGGTGGCCTCGGCGACCAGTGGGCGAAGGAGGACAAGGTCCTCTTCAACGCCAAGCACCCGAACATCACGGTCAACATGAGCTCCACCCAGAAGATCAAGACCGAAGAGCAGCCGAAGATGGCGACGCAGCCGAGCGACCTCGTCATGAACTCGGGTGCGGACAGCATGGACCGCAGCACCCTGATCAACGAGGGTGCGATCGAGCCGCTCGACGACCTGCTCACCGCGCCCGCCTGGGACGGCGAGGGCACGGTCGCCGACACCCTGCTGCCGGGAACCGTGTCCGACGGCACGCAGAACGGCAAGTTCTACGTGGTCAACGTGGCGTACACAGTCTGGGGCAACTGGTACAATGCCGCCCTGTTCAAGCGGGAGGGTTGGCAGGCGCCCACCACCTGGGACGACTTCTTCGCGCTCGCACCGAAGATCAAGGCCAAGGGCATGGCGCCGTACGTCCACGACGCGGTCCACGGCTACTACCCGCGCTGGGCGCTCATGGCGAGCATCTGGAAGGCGGTTGGCAAGCAGGCCGTCATCGACATCGACAACCTGAAGGACAACGCCTGGAAGGCGGACGGCATCGTCGCGGCGCTGGAGCCGTGGGAGAAGCTCGTCAAGGACCGGCTGCTCCTGCCGGGCAAGCTCGACCACACCCAGTCGCAGCAGGCCTGGCTCGACGGCAAGGCCGCGTTCATCCAGGTCGGCACCTGGCTGAAGAACGAGATGGCCGCGACCATCCCGCCGGGCTTCGAGATGACCCTCTCGGACTACTGGTCCAAGCCGGGCGACAAGGCGGCGAAGGACGTCTTCGCCGGCTCCGGTGAGGGCTTCGTGGTGCCGAGCAAGGCGCCGAACAAGGCGGCGGCCAAGGAGTTCCTCCGCGCCATCCTGTCCAAGGCCGGTTCGGCGAAGTTCGCGGAGCTGACCAAGTCGCTGGCCTCCACCAAGGGCTCCGGCGACAACGTGCAGGACTCCGCGCTGGCGTCGGCGAACACGCTGATGAAGAACGCCACTCCGGACCTCATCTCGGTCAAGCTCTGGGACTTCTACGCCGACCTGGACAAGGAGAGCCAGAACCTGTCCGAGGAGCTGATGGCCGGCCGGCTCACCGCCCAGCAGTTCGTCGACAAGATGCAGGCGGCCGCGGACAAGGTCGCCAAGGACTCCTCGATCAAGAAGCAGACCCGCGCCGCCTGACAGGCCCCGACCAGTTAGAGAAGTGAGTGACCATGCGGCACGGTGTTGCGCGTTTCGTCACGGGTTTTCTGGCCTTGCCGGTTGCGCTGTACCTCTTCTACGTGGTGTGGCCCTTCGCGCAGGCGGCGGGGTACTCGCTGACCGACTGGGGTGGCTACTCGGACACCCAGAACTTCGTCGGTCTGGACAACTACGTCCGGCTGCTTTCCGACGAGCTGATCAGGAAGGCGTTCTGGCACAACGTGTTCTTCCTGATCACCGTGCCGCTGTTCACCATCGGACTGGCCCTGTTCCTCGCGTTCCTGCTCAACGTGGGCGGACGCGAGGACAGGGCCGGCATCCGGGGAGTCTTCGGCTCCGGGCTCTACAAGGTCATCTTCTTCTTCCCGCAGGTGCTGTCACTGGTGGTCATCGCCGTGATGTGGCAGCAGATCTATCGGACCGACGGCCAGGGCCTGATCAACGGCCTGCTGATCAAGCTCGGGTTGCTCGACCCGGAGAACCCGCTCGCCTTCACCTCCGACCCGGAGCCGTTTCTCGGCGTACCGGCGGTGCTCTGGTGGCTGCTGTTGATCGCGGTTTGGAGTGGTGCCGGCTTCTACATGGTGCTCTTCTCCGCGGCGATGCAGTCGATCCCGAAGGACATCTACGAGGCGGCCATCCTCGACGGCGCGGGTAGGTTTCACACGTTCTTCCGGGTCACCCTGCCGCTACTGCGCGACACGGTCTCGGTCGCGTGGGTCTACCTCGGCTTCATCGCCCTGGACATGTACGCCCTGGTCTTCGTCATGACGCCCAGTCAGGGCGGGCCGAACCACGCCAGCGAGATCTTCGCATCGGTGCTCAACTTCACCGCGTTCCAGAAGGGCCAGTTCGGCTACGCCTGTGCGATGGGTGTCGCCCTGGCGATCTTCACGATCCTGCTGGCCGCGGCGCAGCTGAGGATCACCCGTCGTGAGCGGATCGAGTTCTGAGGAGGGCTGGAGGATGAGCACCCTGACTCCCGCGTCCGGTGACCTGACCCGGCCGGAGCAGACCACAGATCGCGCGGCCTCGGGTCGCCGCCCGGACTCCCGCGCCTCGGCCGTCGGATCGCGGCTGTTCAACGGCTTCTCCCACGCCTTCCTCGTGGTCTGGGCCGTGATGGTGATCTACCCGCTGGCGTGGGTGGTGATGTCGGCGCTGAAGACCGACTCGGAGGTGATCCGTGAGCCGCTGTCCCTGATCCCGGACAAGCTGAACTGGGACAATTTCTCCCGGGCCTGGGGAGAGGGACATCTCGGGGACTTCTTCTTCAACACCCTCCTGGTGCTGGCCGGCAGCGTCACCCTGACCATGCTGCTCGGCTCGATGGCCGCGTACGTGCTGGCCCGCTACGAGTTCCGCGGCAACCGGGCGATCTACTACATGTTCCTCTCCGGGCTGACCCTGCCGATCTACCTCGCCGCGGTGCCGCTGTTCAAGGGCGTCTACAACACGGGCCTGGTTTTACCGTTGCTCGGCCCGAACAAGCACCTCATGCTGATTCTGGTGTACGTCGCCTGGTCGCTGTCGTTCACGGTCTTCTTCATGCACTCGTTCTTCCGGACGCTGCCCAACGCGATCGCCGAGGCGGCGATGGTCGACGGGGCCTCGCACACCCGGCTGTTCTTCAGTGTGATGCTGCCGATGGCCAAGCCGGGCCTGATCAGCATCGGAATCTTCAACGTGCTCGGTCAGTGGAACCAGTGGTATCTGCCGACCCTGCTGATGCAGTCCGTCGCGGGAGAGCCCAAGAACCAGGTCATCTCCCAGGGCCTGATCGAACTCTCCGTCAACCAGGGGTACAAGTCCGACTGGTCCGGCCTTTTCGCCGGGGTGACCATGGCGATGCTTCCGGTGCTCATTGTTTACATCGTCTTCCAGCGGCAGGTTCAGTCCGGTCTGACCGCCGGCGTCGGCAAGTAGTCTGCGCGGACGGACACCAGGCCTCCGTCGAAGTGGCTGCCCCCGTGGCCCGACCACGGGGACAGCCACTTCCGCGTGTGTGAGGCGGGTGCGGGCGGCGGTGTCGCACGGGCGAGGCAGAATCGCGTCCGTGCTGGTGGCGGTGGTGTCCGACGAGCGGGGCGGGGGAGCCCTGCGACCGCTCGACGCCGCCGGCCGCCCCACCGGCCCGGTCGAGCCGGCCGCCGACCTGGCCGCCGCGGTGGCCGCCCGCGAGCGCGCCGAGCACCCCCGGTGGGTCTGGGCGTCCGGGGCGGCCGTCTACCCGGCCCTGGTGCGCGCCGGGGTGCGGGTCGAACGCTGCCACGACGTGGAGCTGACCGAGGCGCTGCTGCTCGGCCACGCCGGCCGCTGGGGCGAGCCGCGGTCGCTGGCCGCCGCCTGGGCCCGGCACACCGGCGCCCCGGTGCCGGCCGACCCGCCGCCGCGCCCGGCCGCGCCGCCCGGCCACGGGCAGGACGCGCTCTTCGACACCCTGCCCGGCCCTCCGGGGCCGGGCCTCGACGCCCTGATCGAGGTGTACGCCGACCAGCTCGCCCGGATCGCCGCCGCCGAGCATCCCGGCCGGTTCCGGCTGCTGGTCGCCGCCGAGTCGGCCGGCGCGCTGATCGCCGTCGAGATGGGCGCGGCCGGGCTGCCCTGGCGGGCCGAGGTGCACGACGAGATCCTCGCCGAGCTGCTCGGCGAGCCGTCCCCGGTCGGCGGCCCACCCCGCCGGCTGGCCGAGCTGGCCGCCCGGATCGCCGACGCGTTCGGCGTACGGCAGCTGCACGCCGACTCCCCGGCGGAGCTGTTGCGGGCGTTCGCCCGGGCCGGCGTGGAGCTGCCCAACACCCGGGCCTGGGTGCTGCGCGGGGTGGACCACCCGGCGGTGCCGCTGGTCCTGGAGTACAAGGAGCTCTACCGGATCTGGACGGCGCACGGCTGGGCCTGGCGCGACGCCTGGGTGCGCGACGGCCGGTTCCAGCCGGAGTACGTGCCCGGCGGCGTGGTCTCCGGCCGGTGGGCGACCCGGGGCGGCGGCGCGTTGCAGATCCCGAAGGTGATCCGGCGGGCGGTGGTGGCCGATCCGGGCTGGCGGTTCGTGGTCGCCGACGCCGGCCAGCTGGAGCCCCGGGTGCTCGCCGCGGTCTCCGGGGACGCCCGGCTCGCCGCGGCCGGCGGGGCCGGCGACCTCTACGCCGCACTCGCCCAGGACGCGTTCGGCGGCGACCGGGCCCGCGCCAAGGTGGCCCTGCTCGGCGCGATGTACGGGCAGACCGGCGGCGCGGCGGTGCCGGCGCTGGCGGTGCTGCGCCGCAGCTACCCGACGGCGTTCGGCTACGTCGAGGCGGCCGCCCGTACCGGCGAGGCCGGCGGGCTGGTCCGGTCCTGGCTCGGGCGCACCTGCCCACCGGGGACGGCCGGCTTCGCCGACGGCGAGGAGGGCGACCCGGACGCCGGGGCCGACCCGCAGTCGACCCGGGCGCGGGCGGCGCGTTCCCGGGGCCGGTTCACCCGCAACTTCGTCATCCAGGCCACCGCCGCCGAGTGGGCCGCCACGCTGCTGGCCACCCTCCGCGGCGAGCTGGCCGGCAGCGACGCCGAGCTGGTCTTCTTCCAGCACGACGAGGTGATCGTGCACTGCCCGGCCGAGCTGGCCGGGGCGGTGGCCGAGGCGGTGCGCCGGGCCGGCGAGCGAGCCACCGCGCTGCTGTTCGGCGACACGCCGGTGCGGTTCCCGCTCGATCTGTCCATCGTCGACTGCTACGCCGACGCGGACTGACGCTCGGCTCACACCGGCCGCCGGATCGGCCGCGATGCACCGTCGCTGACCGCGCCCGCGCTGACCGGTGGCTCAGCTTATGGTGATCGGTCCGGTGAATAACGGTTGCACTATTTTCCCCTTTCGCCCCGCTACCCGATCCACCCCCTCCTCGTTGCTCCCGATGTCCGTACGACGGAGCGGGCCGTGCCCCCTGGGCCACGGTCCGCTCCACGGTAGAGGGGGCGCAGCGCTGAACCGGATCGCAGGAATGATCATCGCCGCGGGCGGCGGCCGCCGCATCGGCGGCCCGGAGGCCCTGCTGCATCAGGGGGAGAAACCGCTGGTCAGCCGGATGATCGACACGATGGCCGAGGCGGGCTGCGCACCGCTCGTGGTGGTGCTGGGCGCCGCGGCCGACCAGGTGCGCGAGACGGCGGACCTGACCGGGGCCACCGTGGTGGTCAACCGGGCCTGGGGGACCGGCGTCGGGTCGTCCATCCGCGCGGGCCTGGCCGCGCTGGACGACGAGGCGATCGAGGCGGTAGTGGTGGTGCCGGTCGACATGCCCGGCCTGACCGCCGCCGCGGTGCGCCGGGTGGTCGCGCTGCCGTATCCGGACGTGCTGGTCTGCGCCACGTACGGCGGGCTGCGCGGCTACCCGATGCTGTTCGGCCGCCGGCACTGGTCCGGCATCGCCACCCTGGCGAGCGCCGACGTCGGTGCCCGGCCCTACCTGCTGGCGCACAAGGACCAGATCGTCGACATCTCGTGTGACTCGGTGGCCGACGGCAGCCGGGTCGACACCCCGGAGTTGATGGCGCTCTACGGCCTCACCGTCCCGCCCCAGCGCGTCGGCGTCTGAGCCACGCGGCCACGGGTGGGTCCGTGGCCGCCACGGCCGGTCGGGGCGGGATATCGTCACCCGGGCGGCGTCCGCGCCGCGCACGGGGGAGGTCCGATGTACGTCGCGATCGGCCGGCACGTCGCCGGGGCGCTGACCGCCTGGCTGGTGTTCACCGCCGAGGGTCTGGTCGGCTGTCTCGCCCTGCTCGGCTACGCGCTGGTCACCGGCGCCGACCCCGGCGGCCCGCTGGCCGGGCCGCTGCTGCTGCTGATCGCCGCCCTGCTCGGGGCCGTTTTGATGCCGCTGCTCTTCGCGCCGGCGGTGCTGCTCGGCGAGGCGGTCGCACGGCGGCGCGACCCCTTGGTGCGGACGCTCACCGGCACCGCGGCGGCGATGCTGCTGGCGGCCCTGTACGCCGCCGGCGTCGGGGTGGCCACCGACGGGTCCCCGGCCGGCGTCGTGCTGGCCTGCGTGCTCGCCGCGCTCGCCGTGGTGTGCCCGGTGCTGGCCTACACCCTGACCGTCCGCGCCGGCCGGTGGGCCGAGCGGGTGCTCGGCCGCCGGATGGCCCGGTCCACGCCGGCCGCGCCGGTCGCCGGAGAGGGCGTGACCTCGTAGGCGTGGCACGTCCACCGGTCGACCTGGTGCCCGCCGGCACGCCGGCCGAGTCGCTGACCCACAACACGCTCAACGGGGTGACCGGCGGCATCTGGCGTAGCCGCCGCGAGGGGCGGCCGGCCGTGCTGAAGCTGCTCGCCCCGCCCGGCCGGCCCGGCCCGGCGCACTGGGCGGGCAGCACCGACCCGGGCCACTGGAACTACTGGCGGCGCGAGGTCGAGGCGTACCGCAGCGGGCTGGCCGCCACCGCGTATCCCGGACTGGCCGGGCCGGCGCCGTTCGCGGTCGACGACCGGCCGGACGGGACGGTGGCGCTCTGGCTGACCGACGTGCCCGGCCGGCCCGGCACCACCTGCTCGGCCGCCGACCTCGGCGAGGTGGCCGACCGGCTCGGCGCCGGGCACGCCCGCTGGCTGGCCGACCCGGCGGGCCGGACCTGGCCCGGGACGGGCCGGACGCCGGACTGGTTGGCCCGGGACTGGCTGCGCGACTACACGCTCAGCCGGCCGGTGCCCGAGCCGGTGCCGTGGGAGCACCCGGTGGCCGTCGCCGCCTGGCCGGCGTCGCTGCGGGCGGGCCTGCGCCGGCTCTGGCAGCGGCGGTACGAGGTGGTGGCCGCCACCGACCGGCTGCCGCGCACCCTCTGCCACCACGACCTGTGGCCGATGAACCTGGTCTTCGCCGACACCGGCCCGGTGCTGCTCGACTGGTCGGGGGTGGGGCCGGGCCCGATCGGCGAGGACGCGGCCAACCTGGTGCTGGACACCTTCCTGGACGGGCTGGTCGACGTCGCGCTGCTCGACGAGGTGGCTGCCACCGTGCTGGACGGGTACCGGGCCGGCCTGGGCCGTAGGGTCGACCGGGCGACCGTCATCCGCGCGGTCCGGCTCACCGGGGCGGCCAAGTACGTCTGGCTGGCCCCGTTGATGCTCACCCGGCTGGGTGGCCCGACCGGGCAGACCTACGACCGGCGGGACGAGGCCGAGATCATGGCCGGCCGGCGCCCGGTGCTGGAGCTGCTGGTCCGCTGGGCCGCCACGGCGCTGGACTGAGCGGGGCCGGTCAGTCCAGCTGGAACAGGGCGGCCGCGTTGTGCCAGCAGACCGCGCACAGCCAGTCGTCGCCGAGGTCGAGCCGGGCCAGCCCGGCCAACTGCTCGGCGTACGGGTACGGAATGTTCGGAAAGTCGCTGCCCAGCAGCACCTTGCCGGCCAGCCCGAGCGACCGCAGCCGGGGCAGCTCGTCGGCGGGGAAGGGCACGAACCGGTCGAAGAACGAGGTGAAGGCCATGGTGGTGTCCAGCCGGACCCGCTCGTACGCCTCGGCCAGGTCGAGGAACGCCCGGTAGTCCGGCGCGCCCAGGTGGGCCACCACCGCGGTCAGCCTGGGGTGGCGGGCGAGCAGCGCGGCGAACGGGTCCGGCCCGGTGTGCGCGGTGCCGACCGGGGCGTGCCCGGCGTGCACCACGACCGGCACCCCGGCGTCGGCGAGCAGCCCCCAGACCGGGTCCAGCGCGGAGTCGGTCGGCGCGAACCCGCCGACCTGCACGTGCACCTTGAACACCCGGGCGCCGGCGGCCAGCGCGTCGGCGACGTACCGGCCGGCCGACGGCTCCGGGAAGAAGGTGGCCGAGGGCAGGCAGCCCGGGGTGGTCCGGGCGAAGTCGAGCGTCCACCGGTTCAGCTCCGCCGCCATGCCGGGTTTGTGGGCGTACGCCAGGGCGCTGAACGCCCGGACGCCGAGCCGGCGCAGGTGCGCCACCCGCTCGGCGTCGCTCCACCGGTAGCGGATCGGCCACTCGGTGCCCACCAGCGGCCCGGCCGCGTCGAAGTACGCCCACACCCGGCGCAGCAGCCGGGGCGGCAGGAAGTGCACGTGCACGTCGGCCAGCCCGGGCAGGCCGAGCCCGCGCCAGAACGCCGGCACCTCGGCGTCGTCGGCCCCGGACAACGGCGTCCGGCCGGTCGCGGGAGCGGGCCGGTCGGTCATACCTGAATGTTGAAGCGTTGCAGCACCGACGGGGCGACCAGCCCGGCGGCGGCGAGCACCGCGATCACGGTCAGCGCGGCGCGCACCACGACCACCTCGGTCTTGCTGCCGGCCCGCAGCGCGATGCTGTTCGGCAGGCCGATCATCGTCCACATCCGACGTTTGATCGGGATCGGCCAGAGGATCGGCACCCCGGCTTTGGTGATCATGTCGCCGAGGATGTGCACGAAGCAGCCCACGCCGACGGCGGTGCCGATCAGCGGATAGCCCCGGCCGCCGGGGAGGTTGGCGGCGACGAACCACGCCGCGCCGGCCGACACCAGGGTGACGATCACCCAGCCGGCCCGCTCCGCCCACTCGTCGAACAGCCCGCGCAGCGCCAGCCCGATCATGAAGAACAGGACGCCGATCACCGCCCACTTGCCGTACGCGGCGCAGAGCGCGGTGGTGCCCCAGCCGACCAGCAGGGTGAACGGGATGGTGTGGGTCAGCGTGCGGTGCCCGTTGCTGCGGCGCGGGTCACGGCTGAGTTTGGTCGCGTAGTAGACGCCGAGCGAGATCTTCTCCATCACCTCGGCGATGAACAGCGAGAACACCCCGAAGGTACGGGCCACGGTGGCGCCGCCCTGGTTGCGGGTGACCTTGCCGGACAGGTCGAGGTCGGGGAAGAGGGCGCCACCCGCGCAGACCGCCGTCCCGACGGCGAGTGCGAGGGGGGACTGGTGGTAGTCGGCGAAGTGGTCCAGCGCCCACGACCCGGCCAGCCACACCGTCGCGCCGGACAGCGCGTGGGACGGTCCCATCATCTCGGCTCACCCTCCCCGGGGATCTTGAGCGCCAAAACTACGCCACTGTAGTTCAGAGCCGTGCCGCGCGGGCATCACCCGGACGGGTCCACAGGGGACGGTGTCAGGGCAGGGGGGTGAAGCTCTGCCGGATCATCGCGAAGTATGCCGTGTTGACCTGCCAGTCGAACTCTTTTGTCAGCCACGAGACGGTGTACGCCCGGTCGGCGGAGACGTTCGCCAGCAGTCGCCCGGTGTGCACCCGGTCGCCGGCCGCGCCGATCCAGGCGCACTCCCACGTCCCGGTGCAGCACCCCGGCGGCGTGCGCGACCAGGTCCAGCAGCCGGTACCGTCCCGCGATCAGCCGCTGCCGCACGGTTCCGCGTTCCTCCCGGTCACTCCGGGTTACACGATTGTCAGCGCAGCGCGCTTTCTCATCGACCGCCGGCCGGGAGCTGGAGGAGGACCGACGGCCAGGCGGGCCGTGGCGGCGGGGGACGTCAGGCGATGCCGAGCCGCGGCGGCGGAGCCCGGTCCGCCGACCATGCCGGGACGCAGCCCGGGACCGCCTGCTTCGCCAGCCGGAAGACGATGCACAGCCCCACCGCGTGGCCGAGCGAGAAGATCACGGCGAGTACGGCGGCGACGACCAGCATCGGCAGCGCGGCGGGCTGCTCGACGGTGCGTCGCCGCTGAGGGACTCGCATGCGGCACACCATAGCCGCGCCGGACGCGGACCGACCAACCGTCGCCGCCGCGCCCGCTGTCTTGCCGACGGCCGGAAAGGAGCGGGGCGGTTGTTGGCCCGCCGGCTCCGCTGTCGCCGCGCGGTCACCGGCCCAAGCTGGAGGTCGTCTCGGGCGAAAGTGAGGGCGGCATGCCGGCCAGGACCACCGTCGATCGACCGCAGAACGGCGCCCACCGCAGCCCGGTCTCCGTCACGCCGGCTGACGAGTACACCCCGCGCCACCCCGCTGGCCCCGGCGCAGTCCGGCACACCGTGACGGCCGGCGGGCCGGCCGGGCTCAGCACGCGGCGTGCCCGGCACCGAGCAGGTTGCCCTCCGGGATGACGATCCGCTGGCCGCCGGCCGGCCGGGCCACGCGCCGGGCCCGCCACTGGCCCTGCTCCCGCCGGGCCGCGGCGTACGTGCCGGCGGTCCGGTCCGCGATGCTCGCCCAGCCGTAGCGCCGGCCGACCATGGTCCGGGCGCGCCGGGCGACCCGGCGGGCGAACACCTCGTCGCCGATGAGTTGGTCGACCGCGCCGGCCAGGGCGTCCGGATCGCTGTGCGGAAAGGTCACCCCGGTGACGCCCGGCTCGACGATCTCGGCGAGGCCGCCGGTACGGGCCACCGCGAGCGGCGCGCCGGCCGCCGCCGCCTCCAGCGCCACCATCCCGAACGGCTCGTAGAGGCTCGGCACCACCGTCGCGTCGGTGGCACCCAGCATCGCCGGCAGCTGGGTGGTGTCCAGGAAGCCGGTGAAGCGTACGGTCGACCCGAGCGTGAGCCGGCGCGCCTCCTCCTCCAGCTCGGCCCGGTACGGCCCGTCCCCGGCGATCACCACCCGCAGGCCCGGGTGCCGCGGCTGCAGGTACGGCACCGCGTGCACCAGGTGCTGCACGCCCTTCTCGTAGACCAGCCGGCCGGCGTACCCGACCAGCGGCCCGTCCCCGGCGAACCGGGCCCGGGCCGAGGCCACCGCCCGGGGCCGGGCCCGCCAGGCCCGGTCGTCCACCCCGTTGGGCACCACGTCGACCTGCCCGGCCGGCACCTCGAACAGGGTGGTGACCTGGTCGCGCATGTAGCCGGAGCAGGCGATCACCCGGGTCGAGGCGTTGCTGAGCCAGTGCTCGACGCCGTGGATGGTGCGGTTCATCTCCTCGGGCAGCCAGCCCTGGTGCCGGCCCGCCTCGGTGGCGTGGATCGTGGTCACCAGGGGCAGATCGAGGTGCTCGGCGAGGGTGACGGCGGTGTGCGCGACGAGCCAGTCGTGGGCGTGGATGACGTCGTGGTCGGCGGTGTCGGTGGCGCGCAGGGCGGCGCGGGTGAGGGTGTGGTTGAAGGCCATGGTCCAGGCCAGCAGGCTGTTGGTGGCCAGGGGGAAGGTGACGGGGTCTTCGGCGGCGCGGATGATGCGGACGCCGTCGGCGTACTCCTCCAGGGGTGCGCCGTCGGCGTGGCGGGTGACGACGGTGACCTGGTGGCCGGCGGCGGCGAGGGCGACGGAGAGGGCGTGGACGTGGCGGCCGAGGCCGCCGACGAGCACCGGCGGGTACTCCCAGGACAGCATCAGCACGCGCTGGTGCCGGGCGGGGTGGATGTCGATCACGTCGGCGTCTTGTGACATGCGGCCCCCTCTGAGTTGTCCCCGGGCGCGCGCCGGCCGGCACCTGCGCCGGTGCCCGTCGTCGCGGCTGGATCGGATCCAATCCTGCGGGCGACCGGCTAACCAGCGGAGACGCGGTCGTTGCAGAGGTGTAAACCGTTAACGGCGCACCCGCAGCAGCTCGGCGACGGACCAGGCCTGGAAGGGGCAACCGGTCGCCCGGTGCGGGGCGTCGGCGTCGGCCGTCTCGCTTACCGAGCCCAGGCCGTACTCGGCCAGGTGGGCTTCCACGCCGACGAACAGGTCGTCGACCGGCAGGCCGGCCCGCTGGCAGGCGTCGGCGTACGGGCCGAGCAGCCACGGCCAGACGGTGCCCTGGTGGTACGCCCCGTCCCGCTCCGCCGGCCCGCCCCGGTGCCGCCCGACGAACCCGGGGGAGCCCGGGGCGAGGCTGCGCGGGCCGAGCGGGGTGAGCAGCCCGGCGGCCACCCGGCGCAGCGCCGCCGCGTCCGGCTCCAGCGGGGCGTACGGCAGCGACCAGGCCAGCAGCTGGTTGGGGCGGAGCAGGTCGTCGTCGTGCCGCTCCGCGCCCAGCGGGTACGCCGCCGCGGGCGCGTCCACCACGTCGTACAGCCAGCCGGTCGGGGCGGGGAAGCGGTCGCGGAACGCGGCGGTCGCCCGCTCGTGCAGCCGGCGCAGGTCGGTGGCGTCCCGCCCGACCAGCTCGCTCAACTCGGCCAGCCCGGCCAGCCCGTTGATCCAGAGCGCGTTGACCTCCACCGGCTTGCCCGCCCGCGGCGTCACCGGCACCCCGTGCACCCGGGCATCCATCCAGGTCAGCGCCGCCCCCGGGGCGCCGGAGGTGAGCAGCCCGTCGACCGGGTCGACGGCGATGCCGTACCGGGTGCCGGCCAGGTGCGCGTCGACCACCGTGCGCAGCGCCGGCAGCAGCTCGGCGGCCAGGTCGGTGTCGCCGGTGACGGCGACGTGCCGGCGTACCGCGTGCAGGAACCACAGCGTGCCGTCGACCGTGTTGTACTCCACCCGCCCGGTGTCGGCGGTGTTGGCGAGCATCCCCTCCGACAGCGTCGCCGCGTACGACCGCAGCAGCTCGCGCCCCTCGTCGGCCCGGCCGGTGGTGAGGAACAGGCCCTCGTAGGAGATCATCGTGTCCCGCGACCAGGCGCCGAACCACGGGTAGCCGGCGACCACGTCCGGCCCCCGGCCGGTGCTGACGACGAACGCGTCGGCGGCCAGCGCGAGCGTCGCGGTCACCTCGTCGGCCGGCGCGGCGGCCGCCACCACCCGGCGGTTGCGGTCCCGGGCGGCCGCGACCACCTCGGTCGCCGGGGGCGGCTGCTCGGCCAGGTCGCCGGCCCAGGCCAGCACCGACACGGTGTCGCCCGGGCGGTCCAGCGCACCGGCGAAGCCTCCCGCGTGCCAGAGGTCCTCGCTCGGGGGCAGGCCCCGGTCCGCCTCCTCCCGGTGGTGCACGCCGAGCCACCACTGGCCCTCCGGGGTCCAGTCCGGCCCGGCGAGCCGGAACGCGCCCTCGACCACCGCCCCGCCGGCCACCGGCTCCACCCGGGGCACCGGCCCGTCGGCGCGGCGCTCGCCGTGCGCGTCCCGCCAGGTGCAGGTCGCGGCCAACTCCAGCCGGACGGGGCCGCCCGCCACCAGCCGGTGCACCACCGCGACGCAGCGGTGGCCGTGCCGCATGGCCAGCTCCCGCTCGATCACCACGTCGCCGATCCGCCACCGCCACCGGGGCACCCCGTCGATCAGGGTGAACTGCTCCAGCAGCTCGAAGCCGGGCGGGTCGACGACCCCGGAGGCCCACTCGTGCGCGCCCAGCCGCACCCGGGCGCCGGACGGGAGCAGCACGGCCGGATCCAGGCTGACCAGACCGACCCGGCGGGACGCCGGCGTCTCGCCGGCCACCACCAGCAGCCCGTGGTAGCGGCGGGTCCGCAGCCCGCTGACCGTGCCCATGGCGTACCCGCCGAGGCCGTCGGTGACCAGCCACTCCCGGGTCGCACCGCTGCTGAGCTGCCCGCACACCTGCGAACCGAACCGAATGTCGATCAACTTTCCTCCACCGGCGGCGGGGTGTAACACGCCACGACGAGAATGGCCGCTGTGGTGGAGTACCCCGGCGGCGTCGAAGATGTGCACGTGATCACCGACGTGCCGCCGACGAACGCGCCCGCGCCCGACCCCGAGCGGATCCGGCTCGCCCAGGCCGACGCGGGGGAGCAGGACTGGCGGGCATGGGGTCCGTATCTGTCCGAACGGGCGTGGGGGACGGTGCGGGAGGACTACAGCGAGCACGGCACGGCGTGGGACTACTTTCCCCACGACCACGCCCGGTCCCGAGCCTACCGGTGGAGCGAGGACGGGATGGCGGGCGTCTGCGACGACCGGCAGACGTTCTGCTTCGCCCTCGCCCTGTGGAACGGCCGCGACCCGATCCTCAAGGAGCGGATGTTCGGCCTCGGCGGCGACGGCGGCAACCACGGGGAGGACGCCAAGGACTACTGGTGGTACGAGGACTCCACGCCCACCCACTCGTGGATGCGCTGGCGCTACCACTACCCGCAGGCCGCCTTCCCGTACGACGAGCTGGTCGCGGTCAACGCGCTGCGCGGCCGGGACGACACCGAGTACGAGCTGGTCGACACCGGCATCTTCGACGACGACCGGTACTGGGCGGTGACCGTCGACTACGCAAAGGCGTCGCCGACCGACCTGTGCGTCGTGATCACGGTGGCCAACCGGGGCGACCGGGACGACCGGCTGCACGTGCTGCCCACCCTGTGGTTCCGCAACACCTGGGCATGGGGGCTGCCCGGCGGCGACCGGATCCCCCGGCTGGTCGGGGAGGGGTCCCGGCTGGTCGGCGAGCACCGGGTACTCGGCCAGCTGCTGCTGGAGGGGGAGGGGGCGCCGACCCCGCTGCTCTGCGACAACGACACCAACGCCGAGCGGCTCTGGGGGCTGCCGGGCCGCTCCCGGTACCCGAAGGACGGGATCAACGACCACGTGGTCAACGGCGCGGCGACGGTGAACCCGGCGCGGGAGGGCACCAAGGGCGCCCTGCACTACGTGCTGGACGTGCCGGCCGGCGAGCAGCGGCAGATCAGGCTGCGGCTGACCCGTACCGCCCCGCCGCCCGGCGGCGCCGCGCCGCCGCCGGCGGACCTGGGCGCCGGGTTCGACGCGGTGGTGTGGGCCCGGCGGGCGGAGGCGAACCGGTTCTTCGCCGGGGTGATCCCGGCCGCCGCCACCGCCGACGAGGCCCTGGTGGCGCGGCAGGCCATCGCCGGGCTGATGTGGGGCAAGCAGTTCTACCACTTCGACGTGAAGCGGTGGTTGGAGGGCGATCCGGGCTCGGCGCCGCCGCCACCGGGCCGCCGGCACGGGCGCAACAGCGCCTGGTGGCACATGACCAGCTTCGACGTGATCTCCATGCCGGACCCGTGGGAGTACCCCTGGTACGCGGCCTGGGACCTGGCCTTCCACTGCGTGAGCATCGCCCGGGTCGACCCGGGCTTCGCCAAGGACCAGCTGCTGCTCCTGCTGCGCGAGTGGTACCTGCACCCGAACGGGCAGATCCCCGCGTACGAATGGGCGTTCGGCGACGTGAACCCGCCGGTGCACGCGTGGGCGGCGTTGAAGGTCTTCGAGATCGACGGGAGCCGGGACCACGACTTCCTGGCCCGGGTGATGCACAAGCTGCTGCTCAACTTCACCTGGTGGGTCAACCGCAAGGACACCGGCGGCAACAACGTCTTCGAGGGCGGTTTCCTCGGGCTGGACAACGTCGGGCCGTTCGACCGGTCGGCGGCGCTGCCGGTGGCCGGGGTGCTGGAGCAGTCCGACGGCACCGGCTGGATGGCGATGTACGCGCTCAACCTGCTCGACATCGCGATCGTGCTGGCCGAGCACGACCGCACCTGGGTGGACACCGCCACC
Organism: Micromonospora sp. CNZ280; assembly: GCF_011759515.1. Taxonomy (NCBI): domain Bacteria; kingdom Bacillati; phylum Actinomycetota; class Actinomycetes; order Micromonosporales; family Micromonosporaceae; genus Micromonospora; species Micromonospora sp. CNZ280. The sequence continues at coordinate 1,315,857 of NZ_JAAOYP010000002.1, read as the reverse complement.
AAGTTCTTCGAGCACTTCGCGTACATCGCGGCGGCCGCGTACTCGCAGGGGCTCTGGGACGACGAAGACGCGTTCTTCTACGACGTGCTGCGGCTGACCGACGGCACCAAGGTCCCGCTGAAGGTCCGCTCGGTGGTGGGGCTGCTGCCGCTGGCGGCGGTCACCCGGCTCACCGCGCGTACCCTGCACCGGCTGCCCGAGTTGGGCGCCCGGCTGCGCTGGTTCCTCACCAACCGCCCCGAGTACGCCGACGTGATCGGCGCGCGCAGGCTCGGCCCGGACGGCCGCCAGCAGCGGCTGCTGTCCATGGTCGGTCCGGAGCAGGTGGTCCGGCTGCTGGCCCGGATGCTCGACACCGACGAGTTCCTCTCCGAGTACGGCCTGCGCACGCTCTCCCGGGCGCACCTGGACAAGCCGTTCGCGGTGACCCTCGGCGGTCAGGAGTTCTGCGTCGGCTACGAGCCGGCCGAGTCGACCAGCGGGCTGTTCGGCGGCAACTCCAACTGGCGCGGGCCGATCTGGATGCCGACCAACTTTCTGCTGATCAGCGCGCTGCGCGACTACGCCGCCTTCTACGGCGACGACCTGCGGGTGGAGTATCCGACCCGGTCCGGGGTGAAGCGGACGCTCGACGAGATCGCCGACGACCTCTCCGCCCGGCTGATCGCGCTGTTCACCCAGGACGGCTGGGGTCGCCGGCCGATCTACGGCGCGTGCCAGCTCTTCCAGACGCACCCCGACTGGCGGGACCTGATCGCCTTCCCGGAGTACTTCCACGGCGACAACGGGGCGGGGCTCGGCGCCTGGCACCAGACCGGCTGGACCGCCCTGGTGGCCGACCTGATCCTGACGCTGCGCCGCTGACCTGCGAGTTGTGTCGCGACGGCGAACAGTTGCCAATCCGTCGCCGGCCGTTCACGGTCCGCGACCGCGGCTAGGCTCGGTGAGGTGTCCGCCGACCAGGACGGCGCCGCCGGCCACCGCGAGGCCGCCGTCCACGCGACCGGCGTGCCGCCGCGACCCGTTCCGACGGGCGAGGCGGCGACCCACGCCGTCGAGGTTCCGGCCCACGGGGCGGGGCAGCTCGGGGACGGGCGCGAGGTTCCGGTTCACGCCGAGCCCGGGCGGACCGGGTACCGGTCACCCCGGCCGCCGCGTTCGCGCAGCTGCGCGCCGCCGCTGGCCGCCGGCCGGGACCCGGACACCCTCGCCGAACTCGGCTGGAGCCTGCTACACGGCGTGGTCATGCTCACCCGCGGCGGCCGGCTCCGGCCGGAGGCGCAGGAGCAGCGCGAGGAGATGATCGCCGCCCGGCTGCTGGAGCTGCCGGTGGCGCCGGCCCCGCGCCGCGGGAAAGTCCCTGGGCGCTCCGGCGGCGGTGCCCTATAGTCCCCGCCGGGCCAGGCGGTGACCGGCCCGGCACGGGGAGGGGACGGCATGACGGACGGTGGCGCGACGGTGTCCCCGGGGCAGGTGTTGGTGTTCGACGCCGACGACACGCTCTGGGAGAACAACCTGCTCTTCGAGCGGGTGATCGACGACTTCCTGGCGTGGCTGGACCACCCGACCCTGGACCGGGTCGCGATCCGGGCCGTCCTGGACGACATCGAGCGGGCCAACGCCGCCGTGCACGGCTACGGGAGCAAGGTCTTCCTGCACAGCCTCGGCGAGTGCCTGGAGCGGCTGCGCCAGCGGCCGGCCACCGAGGCCGAGCGCCGGGAGATCCAGGAGCTGGCGGTGGCGCTGGTGGAGCACCAGGTCGAGCTGATGCCGGGGGTGGCCGACGCGCTCGACGAGCTGGCCGGCCGACACGCGCTGCTGCTGCTGACCAAGGGGGACCGGGAGGAGCAGCAGCGCAAGCTGGACGCCTCCGGGCTGCTGCCCCACTTCCGGGCCGCGCACATCGTGCCGGAGAAGGACGTCGACACGTACCGCTGGCTGACCCGTGAGCACGGCTTCGACCCGGCCGGCGCGTGGATGATCGGCAACTCCCCGAAGTCGGACATCCTGCCGGCCCGGGCGGCCGGCATGAACGCGGTGTTCATCCCCAACGACAACACCTGGGTGCTGGAGCACGACGAGCTGGACCCGGCCGACCCGGGTGTGCTGCACCTGACCGCCTTCCCCGACCTGCTCAAGCACTTCTGAGCTGGTCCCGGGACCGACGGCACCGGCCGCCATGCCGCTGACCTTCCCGTCGCACCTGGCCGCCGTGCTGCCGCTGAAGCTGTGGCGGCCGCGCTGGTTCGACGGGGTGGCGCTGGCCACCGGTGCGGTGTCGCCGGACGTCGCGCACCTGACCATGGGCAGCCGGTTGGAGGTCGGCGGCAGCCACACCGCCGCCGGCCTGCTCTGGTGGTGCCTGCCGGTGGCGCTCGGATACGCGTGGCTGGCCCGCCACGGCGCGGCCGGGGTCGCGCCGTGGCTGCCCGGCCGGGCGACCACCGGGTGGGTGGCGGACGCCCGCACGAGCGCGCCCCGGTGGTGGGTCACCGGCGGCTCGGCGCTGCTCGGCTCCGCCACCCACCTCGGCTGGGATCACCTCACCCACACGGACGGCTGGCTCCGGGCGCTGGGCGTCGACTGGTACGCCCGGACCGGCCTGCACTGGTGGACGGTGGCGGACCTGAGCAGCACGCTGCTCGGTGCGGCGGTCGCCGTCGACCTGGCCCGGCGCCTCGCGCGCCGGCATGGCATCGTGAACGGGCGACCGACGCCGGGTGACCCGGTGGTGTTCGGCGGGGCCGCCGCCACGACCGCGCTGGGCGGGGTGGCGCTGCTGCCGGCCCTGCCGGCCGCCGATCAGCCGGCTGCCACCGGCGTACGGCTGCTGCACGTGCTGGCGCTCGCGCTGCTGGTGGGTGGCCTCGCCGCCCGCCGCGCGCAGCGTTTGCGCAGAGGTTGCTCCGACGGGAAGTAGCGCTCCTGTCGACGGTCGTGTTACGCGGACATGCCGGTTTTCAACGTTGATATCAATCACCCTCCACCAGGCCCCGCGCGCCTTGTCCGACCTGGAATGACCCGCCTAGCCTGATCCGGCGCTCGCGGCTCTTCGGGGTGGGTCGGGAGCGCACCGAAGTCCGGTAGCTGGGCACCGTGGAGCTGAGTGCAGGCGGGCCGGCTCGTCGGGTTGAGCCGAGCGTGGGCGGCGTGCCACGCCCGCGCGTCCAATCCGGCGAAGCTCGCTACCACGCCGGACGGCTGGGGGTCAGGACCGGGGAGTTGCGGACCCGGTCCTGACCCGTCCTGTTTCCGGACGTCGGCGTGTCGTTGCGTTCGAGCTGCCGATCCCGTTACACCGACCCGCCGCCGTACCCGGCTGAGATTCCTCACCATTTCCGGGGCAGCCGGCCCGGACCGCAACTGCGATCATGCTGCGAATGGACCGGAGACATTCTTCCGTGCGTACCGCCGTCCTGCCGAGGCGCTCGTGACCGGGCGGGGGCGGCCGATCCCGCCGCCGAACCGGGCGTCGGCGCTGACCACCCTGCCGGAGGGGACCCGGCAGGTCGTCCTCGTCACCGGCAACGGCTACAACACCACGTACGCGACGCTGGAGACGTTCGCCGTGGCCGGCGGCCACTGGGTCGCGGTCTTCCCGCCGCTGCCGGCGCGGATCGGCTCCCGGGGCTTCAGTGACAACCACGTCGAGGGCGTGCCCACCACGCCGACAGGCGTCTACTCGTTCGGCGAGACGATGTACGGCATCGGCGCCGACCCGGGGGTCCGCTACCCGTACCACCAGGTGGTGACGAACGACTGGTGGAACGAGAACCCGGAATCGCCGCTGTACAACACCTTCCAGCACAGCACCACCAACCCGGGTGGCTTCAGCGAGGCGCTGTGGAAGGAGATCCCCGCGTACACCCACTTCGCGGTGATCACGTACAACATGCCGCCGAACGTGCCGGAGCCGATCCCGAACGCCGGCAGCGGCATCTTCCTGCACGAGTACAGCACCAGCGGCGGTAACGCGACCGCCGGCTGCGTCAGCCTCGCGCACGCCAACCTGGTCCGGGTGCTGACCTGGCTGGACCCGGCGCGCGCGCCGCGGATCGTGATCTGCCCGGTGCAGAACCTCGGCCGGTACTGACCCGCGCCCGCTGCCGCCTCCCGGCTCGCTGCGCGCACCGGGTGTCGACCCGGTCCTCTCGGGACATGGCGCAGGCACCGGCAGGACGCGCGCGAGGGCGACGTGATCGAGCAGTTCCGCCCGCCGTTCGGCTCGTACGAGCCGGACAAGGGGCCGGGCCTGACCCGGTGGGCTTCCGACCAGATCGACGCCGCCCGCATCAGCGAGGAGCAGTCGCACTGCGTGGTCGGGTCGCCGGAGTGCGGTTAGGTCCGGCCGGTGCCGCCGTCGGCACCGGCCGGACCGGGTCAGCCGGTTTCGCGGGCTCGCCAGATCGGGCTGTCGAAGTAGTGGTTGTCGAATTGCTCGGAGCTGGCGCCGATCTCCTGCGGCTTGGCTTGGCCGTTGTAGACGCGTTCCAGCAGTCGGTAGTAGTCGAATCGGGCAATACCTGGCGTGAAGGTGACGAGGACGTCGGCTTCCTTGCCGGAGGCTGGGGCGAAGGCGTGCGGCAGATGCGGCGGGATGACGAGGAGATCGCCTTGGTGCAGGGTGAGGATCTGCTCGCCGGCCAGGACCTCCAGGATCCCGTCGATGACGAAGAAGGTTTCGGCGGCGCGGGTGTGGAAGTGCGGCGGCGCGCCGGGTGACCCCTTGCGGAGCAGGGAGCGGTTGACGGTTAGGGCCCCGTGGGTGGCGTCCGCGTCGGCAAGCAGGGTGATGAGGCTGGTGGGTCCGTCTGCGAGGATCTCGGCGTCGGCGGCCGTGACGAGGACCGGTGACGGGGGCTGGGTGGTGGACACGGTTCTCCTTGTTCAGCGGGTCGCGATCGGCGTGTGGCGGCGTTCCGCGCTGGCCGGTTCGGCCGGCGTTGGTCCTTGTTTGGGCGTGCGAGTGAAGCCGAGTGCGGTGACGGCGGTGACGGCTATGCCGGCGGCGGCGACCAGGAAGGCGACACGCAGGCCGGTGGTGGTCGCGATGCGTAGTGCCTCTCCGTCGAGGCCATGGGTGCCGGCGTTGGCGAGGGCGACGAGGATGGCCAGGCCGACGGCGCCTCCGACCTGCTGGGTGGTGGAGGCCATTCCGGAGGCGATTCCTTGTTCGTGGGCAGGGATGTCGGTACTGGCGGCGCCGAACATGAGGGTGTAGCCGGCGCCCTGGCCCAAGCCGAGGATGACCAGTCCTGGCGTCAGGGCCAGGTAGGAGGCGTCGGCGTCCAGGGTCAGGGCGACGATCACCGCGCCCACGCCGCCGATCACCAGGCTGGCCACCATCGAGGTTCGGATTCCGTACGCGGTGGCGAGCCGGCCGCCGGTCTGCGCTCCGACGGCGATGGCGATCATCGAGGTGAGGAAGGCGAGCCCGGTCCGCAGGGCGCTGTAGCCGTGCACGTTCTGGAAGTAGACCGTGAGGAAGTACAGCAGGGTTCCGAACGTCGCCATGTACAGGAAGGTGACGATCATCCCGGTACGCAGGTCGCGGTTGCCCAGCAGGCGCAGCGGCAGCAGCGGATCGCGGCCGCGCCGCTGGATGACGAGGAACGCCGCCAGCAGGGCGATCCCGCCGATAATGGCGGCGAGGACGGACGGGGCCGTCCAGCCGGACTCCGGCCCCTGCACGATGGCGAGCACGACCAGGGTGGTGCCTGCCGTCCCGGTGACCGCACCGGCCAGGTCGAACGTTCGACCCGCCGTCCGCTCGGCGTCGCGGGCGATCAACGGAAACGCCGACAGCACCGCCACGGTTGCCAGCGGAACGTTGACGTAGAAGACCGCCGGCCAGCCGAACGCCTCGGTCAGCACGCCGCCGAGGAGCGAGCCGAGGATCATGCCGCTGCCGCCGGCCGTGCCCCACACCGCGTATGCGCGGTTGCGCTGCCTGCCGGCTGCGAAGCTCACACCGACCAGGGTCAGCGTGGCGGGGAACAGGAACGCTCCACCGAGGCCCTGCACGGCGCGGGCGGCGACGAGCAGCGATGGGCTCTGCGCAAGCCCACCGGCCAGCGAGGAGACGGCATAGAGGGTCAGGCCGGCGACGAACACTCGACGCGGGCCGAACAGGTCGCAGGCCCGCCCGCCGAGCAGCACGAACCCGCCGAACGCGACCGCGTAGGCGCTGATCACCCACTGCAAGGTGTGCCCGGAGAAGCCGAGTTCGCGGCCGATTTCGGGCAGCGCCACGTACACAATGTTGTAGTCGATGGAAATGATGAGCTGGGCGAATGCCAGCAGCGCCAGCAGCGCTCCCAGCCGGCGCGGTCGCGCCGGCACAGCCTGGATATGAGTCACGTCGGTTTTCCTTCTTCGGCAGGTCAGATGTTGAAGATCGCGTTCGGGTCGCCGGTGAACCAGGGTTGTCGATACGCCTCCGCCGGATCAGCCAGCGCTCGCCGTCGCCGACGAGATCGACGTCGTAGGGGTTCTTCAGCAGCGCGAACGTGGCGTGGTCAGCGGCGAGCAGGTGCTGGTTTCGATGCCTCAACCCTGCGGCTGGCCTGAGCGGCGAACAATGCCGACGTATGCCATGATCGTGAAGCCAGGATTAACGATGCTGGGAGAGGGGCATGCTGGAGCGACATGAACTGGAGGCGTTTCTCGCCGTCGCCGAGGAACTTCACTTCGGCCACGCCGCAGAACGAATGCGCGTGTCCACGGCGCGGGTCAGCCGGTCGATCCGCAAACTGGAACGGCGCGTCGGCGTCCCGCTGTTCAACCGGACCAGCCGCCGGGTCGAGTTGTCCCCGGTGGGCGGGCCCTCTAGGACGACCTTCGACCGGCCTGGACACAGATAACCACCGCGCTCGCCCGGGCGATCGAAGCGGGCCGCGGGATCACCGGTACTCTGCGGGTCTGCTTCACCGGCGCGGCCGGCGGCCAGTTGCTGGTCCGCGCCACCGAGCTGTTCCGTCGGCGATCGAAGTCGCCGCCGCAGGTGACCGGCGCTATCCCCTCGTCGGCGCCGGAAGCGGCGTCTTCCCGGTCGGAGCCAACGCCAGGCGCTACTACGCCCGCCCCGACGTGGCGTACGTCCACCTCTACGACGCGCCGCCCCTGCAGTGGGGCCTGCTCCGGCGCGCAGACGGGGCCGATGCCCGCGTCCGCGCCTTCATCGAAGCCGCCCACATCCTCGTCTCCGCAGACAGATGACTGGCCCGCGCATCTGCCGCTCCGAACCGGGTCAACGCATCGCTCACCTTCGGCGAAGGCCACGGGACGTGGATCAGGCCGACGCGCCGCGGACGATGGCCACCGCCACCCGGCAGAACTCGTCCATGTCCGGCTCGAAGCCGGCCGCGATGTCGGGGTGCAAGCCGCCCCGGGTCTCGTCGAGCAGCCGCTGGCAGACCTGCTCGACCGGCTCGCCGGCGTAGCTGGCGCGGACCCGCTCCGCCGCCGCCTGCAGCGCCGAGGTCAGCTGGTCTTCCAACGGGCCGCGCAGCTTCTGCTGCACGGGGTCGAGCCCGCGGGGGTCCAGCGTGACATGTGGCTCCGACATCGGCGCTCCCTTCGTCGGCGTCCGCGGTACCCCACCGCGGCCGTCGGTCAAACCACGTTCGGTACGGCGGCGACCCGTACCTGGTACGAGAATTCCTCCGCCGGCTCCTCCACGTACGACAGCCGGCGGATCTGCCGGTCGTCGTCGTAGAGGGCGACGTCGACCAGGACGCCGAGGTGGGCCAGTCCGATGCTGGACACCCGCTTCTTGTCCTGGAGCACCGCGCACACCCCGCCGAGCAGCGTGCTGGCGTCGGAGGTGCGGTGCCCGGGTGGGCAGCGCAGCACCAGGTCCACCTCGATCGGCCCGGACAGTGGGGTCCAGCCGGTCTGCTGGGCCGCCGCGCAGGCCGCTTCGAGCAGGGCGCGGACCCTCGTCGCCTGCCGGTGGCCGGCGGCGAAGATGGACAGCGCCTCGGTCTTGACCGGTGGCAGGCCGCTCACCTCGAACGTCAGGGCGAGAGCGCGGGTGTCCTGCACCACGACGGCACCTCCTCGTTGGGGACGATCCTGCCCAACCGGTGGACCGGCAGAGGGAAGTTCCCGCGAGAACCAACCGATCGGACGGGCTGGGGTCGGCCGGAGGCGTGTCGACGTCGGCGGCGAACGCGCTGGCTGCGGAGCTACGGAAACGCTAGTCGACCCTGCGGTCGCTGGGTAGCACCGCCGCTCACTGGGTGGGACGAGGCGCGAACGCGCAGAACTCGTTGCCCTCCGGGTCGGCCATGATCCACCAGCTGATCGTGTCGTCCGGCTCGCGCAGCAGCGTGGCGCCGGCCTTGATCAGCGCCGTCGGCTCCGGGTCGGTCAGGTCGACGTCCCAGTGCATCCGGTTCTTCACGGTCTTGCGTTCCGGCACCGGGTCGAAGATCCACTGCCGCCACGGGAAGCCGGCCGCGCCGAGCACCGAGGCGTGCCCCCGGTCGCTGGTGCGTACCTCGCCGCCGACCACGCCGGCCCACCACGTGGCCTGGGCGACCGGGTCGGCGGAGTCCACGACCAGCGCGATCGGGCCCGGCTGCGCACCCTCGCGGGGCGGGAACGCGCAGTACAGGTTGCCGTCCGGGTCGGCCAGCACCCACCAGCTGATCTCCGCGTCCGGCTCGCGGACCAGCCGCGCTCCGGCGGCCAGCAGCGCCGCCGGCTCCGCGTCGGCCAGCCGCAGGTCCAGGTGGACCCGGGTCTTGGCGGTACGCGGCTCGGGCACCCGGTTGACCCAGATCGACTCCGCGCCCGAGCCGCCGCGCGGGTCGATCCGGGTGTCCCCGTCGCCGGTGTCGACCAGATCCCCGTCGAGGATCCGGGCCCAGAAGGCGCCCAGCGCGTGCGGGTCGGCGGCGTCCAGACAGAGGTCCTTGAAACGAGCGATCATCCGCCCATCATGCCCGCCCGACCGCCGGCGCCGGGGCAGCCCCACCGGCCCGCCCCGGCGCCCCGCCTGCCCGGCCCCGGCCGGCCAGGGCCGGCTCCAGCGCGCCCGGCGGGGAGGGCACGGGCACGGCAGGGTCAGTGGCGGCCGCGCTTGACCTCGTGGAAGGCCGGCAGGTGTAGCAGGGGAAGCAGGCAGTCCCAGATGGTCAGCGCGTCGTCGGTGCCGGGCACCTCGGTGAGGATCGGGCCGTGCATGCCCCGCTCCGCGCCGGGCACCATGAGCACCGGCGAGCCGATGTCCGGGCCGGCCGAGGCGTACGCCAGCGCGTGCGACTCGCGTACCGCCCGGTCTCAGCGCTCGTCGTCGAGCGCCGCCGCCGCGTTACCTAGCCCGGACGCCTCGACGGCCGCGTCCACGATCTTCGGCGACAGCGGGTTGCCGGCGTCGTGGCTGCGCGCGCCCACCTCGGCATAGAACCGGGCGACGTCGTCCGAGCGCCCGTCGGCGCGCAGCGCCTCCACCAGCCGCAGCGCCCGACTCGACGCGGCCAGCACGTCGGCGAACTCGGGGGCCGACTTCCCCTCGTTGAGAATGGCCAGGCTGAGGGCCCGCCATTCGATCCGCAGGCCACGGGCGTCGGCGACGGCGACCAGCCAGCGTGAGGTGCGCCAGGTCCACGGGCAGGCGGGATCGAAGAAGAAGGCGGCGTCCATCGGCCGAGGGTAAGCGCCCTCGCGCCGACCCGCAGCGCGGTGACCCGCACCCGCTTCGGTGTGTGCAAGGCCCGACGCTCGGCCGCCAGCGGCCCCTGACGACGAACGCCAGGTCGACCCGCAGCGATAGGCTCCGGGGCCTGCCGCGGAACGCGAAGCTGAGCTGTCGGGACGCCGGTGGCGGCTACGCGGGGCAGCGCGATTCCCAGCGTCATCGCGGCGGGTACCGAACCCGCCCACGGGAAGCTGACCTGCGATCGCGGCCAGGGCGGGCGGCCTGTGGGCACGGCGTAGCACCCGAGACGGAGGTGATCATGTCGATCACGATCGGTGGCGGCCTCTCCTCGGTGCTACGCAGGGCCGGGCAGGAGGCGGCGCGGCTGAAGAAGCTGAGCATCGGCAGCGATGACCTGCTCTTCGGGCTGGTGGGGCGCTATCCGCCGCTACGCGCGGCGATTCCGCTCCGGTCGCAACCCGAGGGGGCCGGCGAGCCACCGCACCAGGTACCGGCTGAATCCGAGCTGCGGGTGGGCCTGACCGTCGAACTGACCCGGGCGATGCGGGAGGCGTACTGGCGTTCCCTCGGTTGGCCGGGGCCGGCGCGGGACCGGTTCGCCGGGGTGCCCGGCTGGGAGCCGGACGCTGCGGCGGTGCTACAGGTGGCCGCGCACCTGGCGGCGCGTCGCCGGGCGTCGTGGGTGGGAAGCAACCACCTGCTGGAGGCGCTCCTGGAGACTCCCGGTAACCGGGCCGGGCGGCACATCGCCTGGGATCGTCTCCTGCCTGGCCGGCTCGACGACGCGGCGGCGCGGATCTGGCCCCGGGGTGACCAGGAGCCGCCCCGGTCGGGGCTGGCCGGTCCGCTTCGGCAGATCGGGGTGCTCGTCGGGCCAAACGAGGAGCCGGCCGGCCGGTTCAAAGCCCGGCTGATCTCCTCGGCCAGCCGGCTCCTGACCCAGACCACGCCGGCGCTCGGCTGGCTGGAGCTGGAGGCGGTGGCCGAGACGGTGCGGCTCGGGCACGACCGCACCGCACCCGCCCATCTGATCATGGCCGTGCTCGTGCTCGAGGAGGAGATGCGGGCCGGCGGGCTGCGTCCGGGCCGGCCCTCCGGCTCCGCCAACGGGGCCCTGCTCGGCGACTTCGGGCTGACCCGGCAGGAGGCCAGCCTCGTGGTGGCCACGACCGACCACGGCGGGCAGTTCGCCGGGCCGCGGCCCAGGCGGGCCTGGCGCACCGACCGGAACAACCCGCCGTGGACCGCGGCGGCGGCCCGGATAGCCGAGCGGGCCCGCGAGCTGAGCGCCCTCGGCGGCCGGGTGCCGGCCGGCAGCGCCCACCTGATGTACGCGGTGTTGACCGACCCGGACGGCAGTGGTCCACGGCTGCTCAGTGCGCTGGGCGCCGACCCGTCCGCGATCCGCGAACTGGCCGCTGACCGCCTCGGACTGGCCTGACCGGTCGCCCGGCAGCTCACCGCGTCGAGGGCCGGCGATCGCCGTCACGCCGGAAGCGCTGTTGTCGGCGTCCCATCATGGCCAGGTTTCGCGACTTCGCAGGTCGGGCAGTGTTGGGGCCACGAAACGTCCGGGACCGATCACTCGCTGGTCAGCGTCCCGACCGTCTCGCCGTGCGCCGGGGCACGGTGCGTCACCCCGGCTGTTGCGAGGGGAGGGGTGATGAGTGATCCCCACGGGACCCGGCTCCGGCCACGCGTACGCGCGCTGGCCGCCGCCGCGGCGCTGACGTTGGTGGTACCCATGGCGGCCTGCGGATCCGGCGACGACGGCGGCGTGCCGACGATCAACCTGTACTACCCGCCGGAGCAGAACCTGCAGAAGGTGGTGGACACCTGCAACGCGGCGGCCCAGGGCCGGTACCGGATCGCCTACCGGGTGCTGCCGCGCCAGGCCGACGACCAGCGGGTGCAGATGGTGCGTCGGCTCGCCGCGGAGGACCCCGGCATGGACGTGCTCGGCCTGGACGTCACCTGGACGCAGGAGTTCGCCAGCGCCGACTGGATCCTGGAGTGGACCGGGCAGGACCGGGCGGACGTCGAGCAGGGCACCCTGGCCGGCCCGCTGGAGACCGCGCGCTACCAGGACAAGCTCTACGCCGCGCCGAAGAACACCAACGTCCAGCTGCTCTGGTACCGCAAGGACCTGGTGCCCGAGGCGCCGAAGAGCTGGGACCAGATGATCTCGGCGGCCCAGCAGCTGAAGCAGCAGGGCAAGCCGTACCAGGTGCTCACCATGAGGAGCTGGCCGCCGACGCCGGGGCGGCCGACTTCACCGGCGCCGGGGCGAACCTGGTGACCCGGCTGTCGGCGGAGTCGCCGGTGGTGGAGGGGGAGACCCGCCGGGTCTGGTTCAACCTGGAGAAGATCCACCTGTTCGACCCGTCGAACGGGCGCAACCTCACCCTGCACGAGGGCCGCGCGGCTGGGGCCCTGGCCGACTGACACAGGGGTTGAAGCTGTCGGACGGATGGCCCGCTGTCTCGTGCTCACCGCGTGGACAGCGGGCCGTCGGTCGGGACGCGGCGCCACCTGGCCGCCAACACCGTCAGAGGCCGAGCATCGGCAGACAGGGCGGCAGGCCGTCGACTGTCACCGGGAGTCGAGCACCGCAACCCTGCGCGCCCCGGCCGTACGTCGGTAGCTGGCGTCGAGCAGCTCGTCGACCTCGTCCCAGTTGGTGTCGCCGGTCAGGTCGACCCCGATCCACCCGTAGGCACCCAGGTAGGCCGGCACGTAGCAGCGGTCTTCCGCCAACAGCGCCGCACGCTCGTCGGGGTCGACCAGCACGAGCACCGAATGATCGTGCTGCCGGTAGACGCCGTCGACCTTCACCGATCCCCCGTAGTAGGCGAAGACCTTGGCGGTGAAGAAGGCGGGACGTCCGTGGGAGACCTTCTCGGCCGCGTCGGGGAACGCCAGGGCGAGCGCCCGCAGCCGGTTCAGCAGCGGGTCTGCCTCGTCGAACATGATGGGGTGCGGCATATCAGTAGGTAAGCACACGGTGCGCGGTTGGGGACCGGGTGGATGGCAGAGTCGCCACCGGCCCTCGACGTCGCACGCGAACTGCTCGACGGACAGACGGGGCTCGGGCCGCGATAGCTGCTCACGGGCGTCCATGAGGGTGAACCCGCACCACGATCAGATACGGCGGAGCACCAGCGTCACGAAGCCCAGAACGTTGCGGTACCCGCGCAGCCACTGATCGCGGTGCTCCGCGGCGACGGTGAGCGCCTCGGCGGCGTCCGGATGGCCGGGGTTGTCCAGCGCCCACTCGGTGAGCGAGCCGACCCACGACCATTCGTAGTCGTCCCACTCGGCGGCGTCGCTGACATGGGCGTACACCGGCGTCCAGCCGGCCTGCTCGGCGGCGTCGACCAGGCCGGCGAGGTCGGTGAAGTCCTCAGGCTTCGCGTCGAGCGCCGCGAGTGCCTCCGGAGTCGGTGGGACCTGCCAGAATCCCTCACCGACCATCAGGATGCCGTCGGCGTTCACGTGCCGCCCGGCCAGCTCCAGCGTCTCGCCGAACCCACCGAACGCGTGCGTCGACCCGACGCAGAGCACCAGGTCGTAATCGCCGTCCGGCACGTACGCCCGGGCGTCGCGCTCGTGCAGGGTGAGCCGGTCGGCGAGACCGCGTTCGGCGGCGGCGCTGGCGGCGCGTTCGAGGGCGTACCGGCTGACGTCCACGCCGTCGGCGTGCCCGTCGGGGTAGTGAGCGAGGGCCTGCAGGGCCCAGGCTCCCTCTCCGCAGCCGAGGTCGAGGACGCGAGCCGTCGGTTGGCGGCCCGCTCGGCGCAGAAGCCGGTTGAGGTTGACACCGGAGATCGGGGCCGCGATCGGGTGGTGCGGGTGCGCGATGCTACTGAGCCGTTGACGATCCACCGTCGCAGTCAACACGAGTCCGGCCGACGCCCGCACCCGGGTCGTCATGCCTCGAGTTGGCGCCCGACCGGCACAACGCTCGGATCGACTGGTTCCGCGGCCTCGCGCTCGAGGCGTGCATCGTCGCAACCGGGGCTCCGTTCCCCGTCGAGGGCCGTGCTGGCCGGCGCCCCCAGCGGGACCCCGGCCGACCTGACCGACGAGGCCCGCACCAGGCAGCGTTTTCCCAGGCTCACGGCGTACCTGGACAGCAATCCATGGATCGAGCGTCCGTGGGAACCCGCGAGCGCCTGAGCCCCCGCGCGCACCCAGTGCTCTGAGCGTGCATCGCGCGGCCGACGCCTGGACGTCAGTGACACACCATCGCCACGTCGAGGAAGAGGCAGCACGAGCTCAAGGTGGACAAGGCAAGCGCGGACCCGGCTCGAACTGCGATCTCGACGCCGCCACGGTGCCGCCGGGTCACGGGCAACGTCTGCTCCAGGACCACGAGACCCAGCCAGCCGAGCAGTATGAGCGGGAACCAGAGATCCCAGGAAGCGTTGTCGAACGCGCTCGCGTTTCCATTGCCGCCGTAGTTGGCGCAGTCTTCGTAGCGCGTGATCGGGTCGAGGAGCATCAGCAGCGACGCGATGGCCGCGCCGCCGACGAGGCAAGCCCAGAATCCGCTGAGCCGTGACGAGCGCCCCCGACGGTCGATCATCAGCTCAGCCTAGAAGCACCGCCGGCAGCGTTGCCCAGACCTGCGCCGCCACCGCGAAGGTGCTGTCCTCTGCTGCGCCAACCGTGACCTGTCCGCGGCAGAAGCGGACACCGCTGGCGTGCGCGACCAGCCGACATCCCGTGGAAATTTCTCTCGGGACGGCGTCGGATCCGGGCCGAGTCGTTCGTAGAACGGGCGAGAGACGGAGACGTCTGCCCGACCCGTGATGCTCAACCAGCTAGCAGGCGAGGGTGACATCCCAATCGGGTCCTACGTGCACCGGGAGGTAGCGGCATGGCAAAGCTGATCTACGTGACCAATGTGTCGGTTGACGGCTATATCGAGGACGAAAGCGGAGCCTTCGACTGGTTCCCACCCGACGACGAGGTATTCACGTTCACCACCAACCTCCTGCGGTCCGTGGGTACCTTCCTTTACGGGCGGCGCCTGTACGAATCGATGGCTGTCTGGGAAACCGACGCTGCTCTAGCCGCGCAGTCCGCCCTCATGGCTGACTTCGCGAGCGCCTGGCAAGCGGCGACCAAAGTCGTCTACTCCACCACTCTCACCGCGGTGTCAACGGCTGTCACCAGCTTGGAGCGCCGTTTCGACCCCGCCGTCGTACACCAGCTGAAGGCCACGGCCGGCAGTGATATCACCGTTGGAGGCGCCAACCTGGCGGCGCAAGCCATGCGGGCTGGACTGGTTGACGAGTGCCAGTTGTTCGTCTGGCCGACGGCCGTCGGCGGTGGCAAGCCGGGGCTGCCTACTGGCGTGCGCACCGACTTCGCGCTCCTCGACGAGCGCCGATTCCAGAACGGCGTCGTTCACCTCCGTTACCGCCCGCTCGGCCACTAACCAGGGTTACCACCCTGATCTGGCCGCTGCGGCCGGTGTGACGAGCGCCCGCCCACCCATCCGCCGCCGGTGAGACCCCTGAGCGTTCGCGGGCTGCTTCCCGAGCATCGGAGGTCCATCGCATGACCGAGTGAACCTTCTCGGCACGAGCGCGCGCAGCGGGCCGTCACTCATATCCCATGGCCGGGATGACCTTGCCGAGTGCTTCTTCGATGAACTCTCGGGTTTCGTCGTCGAATTGGTTGCTGCGTTTCGTCAGCTTGTGCGACTGGAACGTGGAAGGGGTGGCGAAGTCGTCGACGTCGAGCCGTTCGAACAGGGCGCGGCGCTGCCCGGGCCAGTCGGCTGCGAGATCTTCTGCCCTCACCTCGATGTATCGCCTGCCCGTCAGGTCGACCGTGTTCTTCCAGGTGAGCCATCGGTGGTAGATCGGCTTGAGGTAGGCGAGCGCGCCGTCGACGGTGGACGGCGCCCATGGCTGGGCCAGGTGGGATGCGAGCACCGAGACCGGGTGACGCTTGATGTGCACGATTGTCGCTTCGGGGACCAGTTCCCAGAGGAACTCCATGTACAGCAGGTTGAACGGTGTCTTCTCACACCAGGTCGGCTTGCCCGCGTCGGCGGCTGCTCCGCCGAACATGGTGTCGATCAGGCCCCGCAGGATTCCGAGCAGTTCGCCCCGGTCGCTGAAGTACCTGGGAAGTACCCGCCGGCGGCTCACCGGCTCGAACGGCCCGGCAGGCCGGTCGGCGTTCCCGAAGCCTTCCGCAGGCGCAGGTTCGTCGTATGTGTGCGCGATCAACTGCGGCCAGAGCTGTTGCACCGCGTCCCGGTAGCGCCGCTCGCCGACCAGCTCGGGAACGGTCTTGCCGCGATCGTCGCGCCGGCCGGGCACTCGTACGGTGAGGAAGTCGCTCAGCCGGTGCAGGGCGTCCTCACCGACGGTGGGGTCGTATCGGTCGGTGAGCGCGTCGGCCAGGTCCCGCAGGCCACCCGGGTCGATGAGGAACCGGGTCTCCATGGGAATCCGATGGATCAGCGGATGTTCGCCGATGATGTCGGCGATCCGTGACGTTCCCGACCGACCCGTACCCGCAACGAAGATCGGTGAGGGGAGAGGCACGGCGAGCAGTCAAGCTCTCAGCCCGGTGCCGGTGCAAGCCATTTATCCATTTCAGCACGGCGCCTTCGCGAGGACGACGTGATCTTCGCGGACATCGCCGATCATGGCGAATTCGGCCCGGTCGACATCGCAGCAGAAGCGGAGGTCGTTGGAAAGATCAACACGTTCGGACGCGGGTAGCTGTGCATAGCCACGAGCATGCTCGGCGGCGCCGTCCATGATGCCGGCGACCAGGTCTGCCCGTCGCGGCGCTGACTCCGCCGTGGGCCGAGCTCGCCTGATGAGCGGGGGCGGTGGTCAGCCGGGCCAGTTGAGGCGCGGTGCCCGGCCGAGGAACTCGGCGTAGCGGGCCAGGGCGCGCTCCACCCGTCCCCGGACCCGCTCGGTCAGCGGCACGAGCGGGTTCACCGTCACGGTCACCCGGGCCGGGTCGAGCGTCCGCTTCCAGGTGCCCACGACGCGGCCGGCGCGCACGATGGTCGCCTGGAAGACGCCGTTGCCGCCGGGCACGATCGCGTTGGCGTGGGCGGGGTCGAGCATGAGCGACCGGTCGCGGTAGCCCAGCAGGTACTCGTCGAACCCGGGCAGCACCAGCACGTCGTCCACCCGGCGTGGCCCGGTGTCGAGCAGTGCCGGATCGACCATCGCGGCCGCACCGTCCACCAGCACCGGCGCGAGTGCGTCGCCAGCGGCGGCGAACCCCCGGCGGGCGTCGGTGAGGGTGAGGCCGGTCCAGCCGGCGAACTCCCGGTCGGTGACCGGCCCGTGGGAGCGGACGTAGCGGTGCGCGAGCGTGGCCAGCGCTTCCTCCCGGTCGAGCCGGTGCGGTTGCGCCGCCCACTCGTCGAGCAGGGCGAAGGTCTGCTCGGTGCCGACGTTCGGCGCCAGGCAGGTGACCCCGCGCACGCTCGCGTACCAGAGCAGGTGGTAGCCACGCTGGCCGGTGGTGCCGATCCCGGCGGCCGCCAGTGCGGCCAGGCACTCGGCGCGGGTCAGCCGACCGCCACCGGCCAGCGCGCCGCCGAGCACCTCGACCGCCCGCTCCGCGTCGGCCTCGCTGAGCCCGAGCTGCGCCCGCCGGGTCGCCGCGCCGGCCAGCGACCGTACGCCGGTCAGCTCCAGCATCCAGCGGGCGTCGCGGGGCGGCACCAGGTGCACGGTGCCCCGCATCGGCCAGGTGCGCAGCGCCTCCCGCCGCTCCAGCGCGGCGTGCACGGCGGTGTGGTCGTGCCCGGGCAGCCGCACCCCGAGCGACCACATCCCGCTGGCCAGGTCCTGCGCCTGCATGGCGCCGAACCACTCCACCACGTCGGCCACGGTGGCCGACGTGGTGGCCGGGTGCGGATGGAGCAGCAGGCTGGACATCCGCAGCGCCAGCGCGTCGGTCGCGGTGAGCAGGTGCACGGGGCGGCCCTTTCCGGTCGGGTGGGCGCCAGCGTAGGTCCCGGCACCGACGTTTCCGCCACCGCCGCCGCCGTCCGCTGCCGCCGCTGTCCGTCCGCTGTCGCGGAGGCATGACGGTCGGCGGAACGGGAACACGGCCCGGGTGGTGGGCGCGCTCCGCGCCCGGAGGGAGCGACATGACTGCGTCCAGCGAGCCGGTGCGGGGCACCGGCGCACCGACCCGGGCCGGCCGGACCGGAACGGCGGCCAAGACCAGCGCCGCGGCCACATTCGCCCTCGTCTTCGGGGTGGCCGCGCTGATCAGCGTGCTCACCGTGATCCTGTCCTGGATCGGCCTGCTGCTCGGTATCATCGGCGTCGTGCTCGGCATCGTCGGGCTGAAGATGGCCCGCCGCCCGGGGGTGACCGGCCGGGGCGTGGCGATCGGCGGCCTGGTGCTCAGCGCCCTGGCGGTGCTGATCGGGCTGGCGTTCGGCGCCGGGATCACCACCTTCCTCAACAACGAGGCGGCGGTGGACCGGATGCAGCAGCAGGTCGACGACCTGCGCGACCGGCTCGACTGAGCGCGGTTCCGGACGGTACCGGCGTGCCGGGTGTCTCCCCTGATCGCGCTGCGCCAGCGACGCTGCCGGCGAAGCGCGATCCCCCGTTCAGGTTCCCCGATGCGGCGGGCTGCCGGTCGCGCCGACACCGGTGCGACCAGGATCCCGGCCGGCGGCCGGTTCGGCACCGGTTCACATCGGAACTTGCGGAAATCTTGAGCCGTGACAAGCGTTCCGGTCAGAGCCGCCGGTGCATGACGAGCAGGTCCACGAAGCCGTCGCGCGGGTGCCGGAACGCCTCCGGCACCCGACCGACCACCTCGAAGCCGAGCGAGCGCCACAGCGCCACCGCGCGGGTGTTCGTCGCCACCACCGCGTTGAACTGCATGGCCCGGTAGCCCTCCGCGCGGGCCAGCGTCAGCACGTACTCGCCGAGTGCCCGCCCCACGCCGCGGCCGGCGGCGACGGGGGCGACCATGAAGCTGGCGTTGGCGACGTGGTCGCCCGGCCCGAGCTGGTTCGGCACCAGCTTGGCCGTGCCCAGCACGGTGCCGTCCGGGTCGACCGCGACCACGACCCGGCCGGGCGCCGGCACCAGCCACATCGTCCGCGCCCGGTCCTCGTCGACGTCGCGGGGCCAGGTGTACGTCTCCCCGGCCGCCACGATCTCGCGCAGGAACGGCCAGATCCGGGGCCAGTCGTCGGCGGTGGCGGGTCTGATCTCCATGCCTCCAGCATCGCCCGCCCACGCGGCCCGGTCGCACCAGGGCCGACCGCCGCCTTGGCGCCGTTTGTCCGGGCGGCTGCCGGGTAGTCGCCGGAGCTGATCCGAGACGAGGAGGACCTTTGATGGCTGACCGGACCAAGGTCGCGGTGATCTACTACAGCGCGACCGGCATCACCTACCAGATGGCGCAGGCGGCGTGCGAGGCCGCTGGCGACGCCGGCGCCGAGGTTCGGCTGCGGAAGGTGCACGAGCTGGCACCGGACGAGGCGATCCGCTCCAACTCGGGCTGGCACGCGCACGCCATGGAGACCCAGGACGTGCCCGAGGCGTCGCTGGACGACCTCACCTGGGCCGATGTCGTCATCTTCGGCACGCCGACCCGGTACGGCGTGATGGCCGCCCAGCTCAAGCAGTTCATCGACACCACCGGCCCGCTGTGGTCGCAGGGCGCCCTGGTGAACAAGGTCTACTCGGCGTTCTGCTCGACGGCCACCTCGCACGGCGGGCAGGAGTCCACCCTGCTGTCGCTGTTCCACGTCTTCTACCACTGGGGCGGCGTCGTGGTCACCCCCGGCTACACCGACGACAGCCAGTTCATCGCCGGCAACCCGTACGGCGCCTCGCACACCAGCAACAACGGCGAGACCGCGCCGGACCACATAGCGCTCACCGCCACCGCGCTGACCGCCAAGCGGGCGGTGCAGCTCGGCACCGCGGTGAAGAAGGGCCTGGCCGGCTGACCGGCTCGTCCGGGGCGCCGGCCGGACCCGGGCAGCGGGGGGTGGCCGGTGGCCCGGGCGGGGGCTCTCGGGCCCGTCCGGACCACCGGCACCGGCAGCTCTACCGGTTACGCCGCTCGTTATGCCGGCTCGGCGGCCGGCAGGCTCACCGGCAGCAGCTCGGTCAGCAGTTCGCCGAGGACGGCCAACCCGTCCGGGCTGAGCACCGACTCGGGGTGGAACTGCACCCCGGCGAAGCCCGGGCCGCGCAGCGCGTGCACCGCCCCGTCGGCCTCGTCCCGGGCCAGCAGCACCGGCCCGTACCGGGTGGCCAGCCGGTCGGCCTCGGCGCGGGCGGTGTAGCTGGAGTAGAAGCCGACCCGGCGTGGTACGCCGAAGAGGGTCAGCTCGCGTTGCAGCCCCTGGTAGGGCGCGTCCCGGCGGTGCAGGGCCAGCCCCAGCAGCCCGGCCAGCAGCTGGTGGCCCAGGCAGACCGCGAGCGTGGGCCGGCCGTCGGCCAGCAGCCCGGCGAGCAGCCCGCGCAGCGTGCGCATCTTCGGGTCGGTGACGCCGCCCGGGTCGCCCGGGCCGGGGCCGACCACCACCAGGTCGTACCCGTCGAGCGGGCCGGGGGTGTGCCAGGGGCGCAGCGTCACCGTCAGGCCGAGCGCGCCGAGCTGGTGGGCCAGCATGCCGGTGAAGGTGTCCTCGCCGTCGACGATCAGGGCCCGCCGGCCGGTCAGCCCGGGCAGGCCGGCCGCGCCCGGCGTGCGCTGGTCGAGCCAGAACCGGGCCAGCGGGGCGTTGCGGGCGGCGAGTGCGGCCCGCACCTCGGGGTCGTCGGCGAGCGGGCGTTCCGGGCCGGGACGCGCCGAGCCGGCACGGTCGTGGCGTACCGCCGGCCGCGGGCCGGCGGCCGGGGCCTGCGGGCCGAGCCCCAGCGCGGCGAGCACGCCGGCGGCCTTGGCGTACGTCTCGGCCACCTCGCCGGCGGCGGTGGAGTGCCGGACCAGGGTGGCACCGACCGACACCCGCAGCTCGCCGGTGGGGGAGATCTCCGCGGTCCGGATCAGGATCGGCGCGTCCAGGGTCTGCCGGCCGGCGTCGTCGTGGCCCAGCAGGGCCAGTACGCCCGCGTAGTAGCGCCGACCGGTGCGCTCGTGCCGGGCGATCACCCGGCAGGCGTTCTCCATCGGGCTGCCGGTGACGGTGGGCGCGAACATCGTCTCCCGCAGTACCTCGCGGACGTCCTTGGAGCCCCGGCCGGCGAGCAGGTACTCGGTGTGCGTCAGGTGTGCCATCTCCTTCAGGTACGGCCCGACCACCTGGCCGCCCCGCTCGGCCACGGTGGCCATCATCTTCAGTTCCTCGTCGAGCACCATGTACAGCTCCTCCACCTCCTTGGGGTCGGCGAGGAAGCGCAGCAGCGCGGCCCGGTCCGGGGTGGCGCCGGTGTGCCGGAAGGTGCCGCTGATCGGGTTCATCATGACCAGGCCGTCGTCGACGCTGACGTGCCGCTCGGGGCTCGCCCCGACCAGCACCCGGCTGCCGGTGTGCACCAGGAACGTCCAGTACGCCCCGCGTTCGCCGCGCAGCAGGCGGCGCAGCGCGGCCAGCGCCGCCGTCAGCGGCGGGCCCTGTACGGTGGCCCGCAGCGTGCGGTGGATGACGAAGTTGGCGCCCTCGCCCCGGCCGATCTCCTCGGTCAGCACCCGGCCGACGGTGGCCGCGTACTCGTCGTCGTCGACGTCGAACCCGGCGTCGGTGGTGACCACCGGCAGGTCCGGCAGCGCGGCGAGCGCTTCGGCCAGCGTCACCCGTTCGTGTCGCTCGACCAGCAGGCACTCCAGCGGCATGCCGTCGTCGACGCAGGCGAAGCCGCGCTCGGTGACCTGCCGGAAGGGGACCAGCGCCAGCGTCCGCGGCCCGGCCGGTCCGGCCGGCAGCGGCACGTCGGCGAGCCGGTCGACGGCGCGGACCGGGCCGGCGTACAGCTCCAGGTGGTCGGCGCCCTCGCGCCGCACGAGCGCGAACGGGCCGGGGTCCGCGCCGCGGGCGACGTCGGCGAGCAGGTCGGACAGGTGGGGCATGGTCTCTCCTCGGGCCGGGTGCCGTCCGACGGGACGGCCCGGGGGCCGGAGCAGACCGGCGGCCGCCTCGACGGGCGGCCGCGTGGGGTAGCTACGCGCGGGGGAGGGCCGCCGGGTCGGCGGGCCACCAGCAGGTCAGTCGCGCGAGCATGCGACCACCCTACGCGGTGGGTGGGCCGGCGGGAAGCCGATCGGGCGTACGCCGTTGCGCCAGCGCTTCGGCGGCCAGCTCAGCGGGTACGTTGACCCGCGATGAACATTCTCGCTCTGGACCTGGGCACCTCGTCGGTGCGCGGGCTCGTGCTGGATCCGGACGCCCGGCCGTTGCCGGGTGCGCTGGCTCGGCGCCGGGTGGAGCTGGTCGTCGGCGACGACGGCACCGGCACCCTGGACGGCCCCCGCTACCTGGCCTGCCTGATCGAGTGCCTGGACGAGCTGGCCGCCGGTGGTCACCTGCGGGACGTGTCGCTGGTGGCGACGAGCGCGCAGTGGCACTCGGTGGTGCCCGTCGGCGCCGACGGCGCGCCGCTGGGACCGGTGCTGACCTGGTTGGACACCCGACCTGAGGCGTTGCCCGGTGCGACCGGGCCGGCCGACCCGGACGAGTACCACTGGCGCACGGGCGCCTGGTGGCACCGCTGCTACTGGGCGCTGCGGCTGCCCTGGCTGCGGGAGCAGACCGGCGGCCGGGTCGCCCGGTTCCTCGGCCTGCCCGAGTACGTGTTCGGCGAGTTGCTCGACTCCGCCCCGATGTCGATGTCCCAGGCCTCCGGCACCGGCCTGCTCGACCTGCGGACGATGGACTGGGACCCGGAGGCCTGCGCGCTGTCCGGCAGCCGCCCCGACGACCTGCCCGAGCTGGCGCCGGTGTCCTGGCGGGGGCGGCTGCGCCCGGCGTACGCGCGGCGCTGGCCGCAGTTGGGCGACGCGCTGTGGGCTGGCCCGGTGGGTGACGGC
Source organism: Micromonospora sp. CNZ280 (assembly GCF_011759515.1). Classification (NCBI taxonomy): domain Bacteria; kingdom Bacillati; phylum Actinomycetota; class Actinomycetes; order Micromonosporales; family Micromonosporaceae; genus Micromonospora; species Micromonospora sp. CNZ280. Next base: position 1,293,182 of record NZ_JAAOYP010000002.1, on the reverse strand, counting down.
GCGGCGGCGAACGTGGGCTCCGGCTGCGTCGGACCGGACCGGGCCGCGGTGACCGTGGGCACGTCGGCGGCGGTGCGCCTGATGCAGCGTGTCCCGGTCGGGGCGGCGCTGCCGCCGCTGCCCGAGGAGCTGTGGCGCTACCGCGTCGACCACGAGCACGTGGTGACCGGCGCCGCGTACTCCTCCGGTGGCAACCTCTTCGCCTGGGCCAAGCGGGAGCTGCGGCTGCCCCAGGGCGTGGAGCTGGACGCCGCCCTGGCCCGGTTGCCGGCGGCCGGCCGGCTTCCGGTGAACGTCCGGTTCGGCGGGGACCGGCCCCCGGGCCTGGTGCCGGCCGGCTCGGGCGAGCTGCGCGGGTTGAGCTTCGGCACCAGCGCGGTGGACATCCTGGCCGCGCTGATGCGGGGGCTGTGCGACCTGGTCGCCGAGAACCTCGCCGTGCTGGAGTCCACCGTCGACAAACCGGTGGACGTGGTGCTGGGCGGGGGAGCGGTGACCGCCTCGCGGTGGTGGCGTTCGGCGTTCGCCGCGGTGCTCGCGCCCCGACCGGTGTGGCACGGCAGCAATCCGGAGATCGGGGCCAGCGGCGCGGCACTGGTCGCGTCCGGCCGGATCGGTGACGCCACCCGACTCGCCGACATCAGCCGGACGGATGAGAGCACCTCACCCTCCTGAGTCGCACCTCAGCCCGGCCCGTTGACACAGCTCGCGCGCCTGATTGGATGGACTGCGCTCCCCGGGTCGCGGCGGACGCGGGGAACGTAGGAGGCATGTGTGGGCGCAGGTCCGGACCGGGCGCACGGCGCGGTGTCCAGCCACCGCCGGCGCCGGTTCGACGTCCGGGTCGTGCCGCACCGGCGCCGCTCGCCGTTCCGGCTGCGCGACTGGCGGATGCGCACCAAGCTTGCCACCGTGCTGGTCGTCCCATCGGTGGCCTTCCTCGTGCTGGCCGGCCTGCAGACCGGCGCGCTGGTCAACCAGACCACGGCGTTGAGCGACTTCGCCCAGCAGGTGGGCATCGGCCGGGAGATCACCGCCGCGGTGCACCGGCTCCAGCAGGAGCGCGACCGGGTCGCCGGTGAGCTGGCCGAGCTGCGCCGGGTCGGCGCGGGCGGCGACCGCGATGTCGCCATCGCCGCGCTGAAGCCGCTGGAGGCCGCCACCGACCAGGCGATGCGGGAGCTGCGCCAGGCGGCCGAACCGCTGACCGACGCCGACGCGTCCTGGCGGGTCGCCTACTCGGAGGCGCTCGAGGCGTACGACCAGGTGGTCTACATCCGGGCCGCGGTGCCGCCGGCGGTGCTGGGCAGCGACACCATCCTGAGCAACTACCACCGGGCCATCGACGTGTTGCTCAACCTGCTCGCCGAGCCCTCGCCCGGCGACGACCACCCGGCGCTCAGCGACGCGGTGCTGCGCTACGTGCAGCTCGCCCGGGTCAAGGAGCTCTCCTCGCGGGTGCGCGCCCAGCTCTACGAGGCCGCCCGCGCCGGCCGGTACGACGTGGAGGACCAGGTAGCGCTGAGCGACCTGCGCGCCCAGCAGTTGACCGCGCTCGGCGCGTTCCGGGTCGCCGCGACCGCCGAGCAGATCCGCCGCTACGACCAGACCTCGGTGGACCCGGAGTTCCTCGCCGCCACCCGGCTGGAGGAGCGCAGCCTCCCGGGCGACGGCGAGCCGGAGGTGCTGCCCGCTCCGGAGTGGTGGGCGGCCAGCGAGGACCGCCAGGAGCTGCTACGACAGTTCGAGGTCTCGGTGCTGGACGACGCGGTACGGCAGGCCGACGGCGCGAGCGCCGGTCAGCTGCGTACCACCCTGCTGGTGGCCGGCGCGATCGTCACGGTGCTGCTGTTCGCGCTGCTCATCTCCGTCCTGGTCGGACGGTCGGTGGCCCGGTCGATGCGGCTGCTGCGCAGCCAGGCGCTGCGGATCGCCCAGGTGGAGCTGCCCGACGCCCTCGACCGCCTGCGTACCGTCACCGGGGGAGTGCCGACCATCGACGTGGCGCCGGCCGTGGTGCGGTCGCTCGACGAGATCGGCGAGCTGGCCGAGGCGTTCGTCGCGGTGCACCGCAGCGCCGTCAGCGTCGCCGTCGAGCAGGCCACCACGCGCCGCAACGTCAACGGCATGTTCGTCAACCTCGCCCGGCGCAGCCAGGTGCTGGTGGAACGGCAGCTGGAACTCCTCGACGACCTGGAGCGGGAGGAGAGCGACCCGGACCAGCTGGAGAACCTGTTCAAGCTCGACCACCTGGCCGCCCGGATGCGGCGCAACGACGAGAGCCTGCTGGTGCTGGCCGGCACCGAGTCCACCCGGCGGTGGAACCGGCCGGTCCGGTTGGCCGTGGTGCTGCTCGCCGCCGGCGCCGAGATCGAGCAGTACCAGCGGGTGCGGCACGAGTCGGTGGCCGAGCTGCACGTCGTCGGGCACGCCGTCGGGGAGGTGGTGCACCTGTTGGCCGAGCTGCTGGAGAACGCCACCGCGTTCTCCCGGCCGGACACCGTCGTCCGGGTCACCGCCGGGCCGGAGGGGCACGGCGCGGTCATCGAGATCGCTGACCAGGGCCTGGGCATGAGCCCGACCGCGTTGGCCGAGGCGAACGCGGTGCTGGCCGAGCCACCGGCGGCGGACGTTGCCGCCGTCGAGCGGATGGGTCTGTTCGTGGTGAGCCACCTGGCCGCCCGCCACAAGATCGAGGTGCGGCTGCACGCGAGCGCGGACGGGCTGACCGCCCGGATCCGGCTGCCGCGCGAGCTGCTCGCTCCGGATCCGGGGCCGGAGCTGGACCCACCGGGGGCGTCCCGGATGCTCACCGGCGCGATCGCCGCCGCGAACCGGGCCCGCCCGGTCGAGCTGCCGGTGGCCGGTCGGCGTCCCGACCCGGCCGTGCCCCGGTCGGCCCGTCCGGTGCCGGTCCGGGCCGAGGACGTGCTCGCCCCGGCCGCGGCGCCGGTGCCGTCCGGCGGCGGCTGGTGGACCCGGCACGGGCCGACGGCGACCCCGTCCGTGGACGGCTTCCCCGTCCCGCCGGCCGTTCCGGTGACCGGCGGCACCAACGCGCGCGGCCTGCCGGTACGGGTGCCGATGGCGCAGTTGTCGGCGGTCACCCGGTCGGCCCGGCCGGAGCAGCCGCCCACCCGTCACGAGCCCGATCCGGACGCGGTCGGCGGCATGCTCTCCCGGCTCTACAGCGGGGTGCGCCGGGCCGAGGCCGAGGAAACCCGAGAGATACCCATGCCGCGTGGCGGCGTGCCCAGCGAAGGGGGACGACAGTGACGACGACGTTGAGCCAGGAGGCCCGCGACCTGAGCTGGCTGGTCAGCGCGTTCGCGCAGCGGGTGCCGGGGGTGGCGCACGCGGTGGTGGTCTCCTCCGACGGGCTGTTGGTCGCCATCTCCGACCACCTGCCCCGCGACCACGCCGACAAGCTGGCGGCGGTCACCTCGGGGCTGATGAGCATCACCGCGGGCGCCGCCCAGATGTTCGACGGCGACGTGGTCAAGCAGACGGTCGTCGAGATGGGACGCGGCTACTTCCTGGTGATGCAGGTGCGCGACGGTTCCATCCTGGCCACGCTGGCCGGCGCGGACGCCGACATCGGCGTGGTCGGCTACGAGATGGCGCGGCTGGCCAAGCAGGCGGGGGAGATGCTCACCCCGGCGCTGCGCGCGGAGTTGCAGCAGGCGCTGCCCCGCTGAGGCCGGCTCGCGCGCCGCCGGGCCCCCCGTGCCGGGCCCCCGGCGGCGCGCGTCCCGGATCCCACCGGCCCCGCCGACCGGGCCGGTGGGTGCTGCCGACGGTCAGAGCGCGTTGCGGGCGATCACCGTGCGGTACCAGTGGGCGCTGCGCTTGAGCACCCGGCGCTGGGTCGGGTAGTCCACGTAGATCAGGCCCCACCGCTGGTCGTAGCCCTCGGCCCACTCGAAGTTGTCCAGCAGCGACCAGACGTGGAAGCTCTCCAGCGGCACGCCGGCGCCGATCGCGCGGTGCGCGGCGGCCAGGTGCTCGCGCAGGAAGTCGATCCGGCCGGCGTCGTCGACGGCGCCGTCGGCGCCGAGCACGTCCGGGGTGGGCAGGCCGTTCTCGGTGACGGTGAGCGGGATCGGGCCGTAGTCGCGGGTGACCCGGGTCAGGATGTCGTACATGCCGTCCGGGTAGATCTGCTGCCAGTCGGCCTCAGAGGTGGGCCACCGGCGCTCGGTGCCGCCGTCGGCGGTGACGTAGATCGGCGTGTAGTACTGCACGGCGAGCAGGTCGACCGGGGCGGAGATGACGGCCAGGTCGCCGTCGCGGATGCCGCGGACCATGCGGCTGTCCGGGCCGAGGTCGGCCAGCACGTCCTGCGGGTAGCTGCCGCGCAGCACGGAGTCGAGGTAGAGCCGGTTCTCGTAGCCGTCGTAGAGCCGGGTGGCGGCGGCCGCTTCCGGGGTGTCGTCGGTGGGGTAGCAGGGGTGCAGGTTGAAGGCGGGGCCGATCCGGCCGGCGCCGCCGACGGCCCGCAGCGCCTGGACGGCGAGCCCGTGGGCGAGCTGGAGGTGATGGGCGACCAGGTAGGCGGCGGCCGGGTCCCGCCGGCCGGGGGCGTGGTGTCCGGACAGGTAGCCGTTCTGCACCACGGTCTTCGGCTCGTTGATGGTCAGCCACACCGGCACCCGGTCGCCGAGGGCGCGAAAGACCGCGTCGGCGTAGTCGGCGAAGCGGTGGGCGACGTCCCGGGACTCCCAGCCACCGGCATCCTGGAGGGCCTGCGGCAGGTCCCAGTGGAACAGGGTGGCCATCGGCGCGATGCCCCGCTCGTGCAGTCCGTCGATCAGGCGCCGGTAGAAGTCGAGCCCCCGCTGGTTCGGCGCGCCGGTGCCGTCGGCCTGGATGCGCGGCCAGGAGATGGAGAACCGGTAGCTGCGCAGCCCGAGGTCGCGCATCAGGTCGAGGTCGTCGCGCCAGCGGTGGTAGTGGTCGGCGGCCACGTCGCCGGTGTCGCCGTTGCGGACCCGCCCGGGGGTGTGGCTGAAGGTGTCCCACACCGACTCGCCGCGGCCGTCCTCCTTGGCGGCACCCTCGATCTGGTACGCGGAGGTGGCCGCGCCCCAGCCGAAGTCCGGCGGGAAGCGCAGCGGCCCGGTGGGTGCGGCGGCGGTGTCCGGGTCGGCGGCGCCCTCGTCCGGGTCGTCGCAGCCGTCGGCGGTGCCCACCACGGCGGCGGTCGTGGTGGCGCCCAGCCCGGTGCCGGCGGCCCTGGCGGAGGTGGCGGAGAGCGCGGCGCGGCGGAGCAGGTGCCGCCGGGTGAGTGTCGACATGGGTTCTCCTCTGATGGTGCGTGGCCGCCGCCGGGTGCCGGGAGCGCTCCCAGCATAGTCAGGCGCTGCCAGCCGGTCATCCGCCGGCCGGGCGGGACGGGGTCCCGGGCCGTGGCGGCGGCGATCGGGGATGGCGAAGCGGGGAGGTGCGGCGGGCACCGGTGGGTGTGCCGCGGCGATGCCGGGGCGCGCGGTGGCGCGCCGGCCGGGGGCGCCGGCGGGCGCCGGGCGGGAAGCCGACGGTGGGCGGGCGAGGCGGCGGTGCCGACGTCGGGGCCGGTCCGGTCGGCCTCTTTTCCCGTCGTGAAGGGAGGTTTAGTGTGGGGACGGGGGAGGGCAACCCCCGTCCCCACCGTTGCAGTACACGCACGGGCGGATTTGGCGTCCCTGTCGTGCGTGTCGCGCGGGAGCCGGGCCACGCGAGTGGCTTGCGGATCCACCTCCCTTCACTGGGTGGGACGTTGGCTGGCGGCGGCGTCCGGGCTGGCCCGCCGTCAGCCTTCGGGCTGATCCCGGGGTCCGTCCGCGGACTCGCCCCAGGTCGATCTTGTTGGTGGAACTTTGTCGGTGGAAGCGCTCCCATCGACGATGCTTGCGACTGTAACGCCCGTCACGGCTTTGTGAAAGCCCCAGAACGAGATCGAAACATCTGACTGTTCGGCGCGGGCCGCGCTTGTTGTGGGAGCGCTTCCATGACAGACTGTCGATCGACCGCGTCGCGGAGCCAGCTCGCGAGAGCGCGGGTCGCCGAGGGCATCCGGCAGGTCCGGCACGGCACCCGAGTCAGCCCGGCGAACGCCGCCCCCGTCACGGGCGTCGACGGCCGCACCCCGCCCGGGCCGGGGCCACCACCATCCCGGGCGCCTCGTGTCCCCTCGTCGGGGCGGGCGCCCCGCCGGGGTTTCGAGCCCCCGGCCTGGTCCGAGGAGACACCGCGCACATGAGAAATCTGGCACGACGTCGCCGGCTGGCGATGGTCGCGGTCACCGCGCTGGCCGTCGGCGGGGTCACCCTGCCGGCCGGCGCCGCACAGGCCGCCCCGGCCTGCGACGTGGTCTACGCGACCAACGACTGGAACACCGGCTTCACCGCCAACGTCACCATCAGGAACCTCGGCGACCCGATCAACGGCTGGACGCTGAAGTTCGCCTTCCCCGGCAACCAGCGGGTCACCCAGGGCTGGTCGGCCCGATGGAGCCAGACCGGCAACGAGGTCACCGCCACCAACGAGGCGTGGAACGGCAACCTGGGCACCGGCGCCAGCACCAGCATCGGCTTCAACGGCTCGTACAGCGGCAGCAACCCGAAGCCGACCTCGTTCTCGGTCAACGGCGTCACCTGCGGCGGCACCCCGCAGCAGCCGCCGACGGTCGCGCTGAGCGTGCCCGCCGGCCCGTTCGAGGCGCCGGCCGACGTGCCGCTGACCGCCACCGCCAGCGACCCCGACGGCACGATCAGCAAGGTCGAGTTCTACCGCAACGGCCTGCTGGTCAACACCGACACCACCGCCCCGTACGGCTACACGCTGGAGGACCTGCCGGCCGGTGACTACACCGTGCAGGCCAAGGCGTACGACAACGCCAACCTCACCGCCACCGCGGAGCGCTCCTTCACCGTGACCCCGGCCAGCGGGCCGGTGCTGGTGGCCACCCCGTCCTCGGTGAGCGTCACCGAGGGATCCAGCTCCACGGTCAACCTCAAGCTCAGCGCGGCCCCGACCGCCAACGTCCCGGTGAGCGTCGCCCGCACCGGCGACACGGACATCACCGTCGCGCCGGCCACCGTCACGCTGACCCCGAGCAACTGGAACACCGGGGTCGACGTCACCGTCGCGGCGGCGGAGGACGCCGACACCGTCGGCGGCACCGCCACCCTCACCGCCTCGGCCACCGGGTACGCCCCGCTGGCGATCACCGCCACCGAGATCGACAACGACACCCCGGGCGGCGACAACGAGTACGTCGAGCGGTTCCTCACCCAGTACGGCAAGATCAAGAACTCCGGCTACTTCAGCCCGGAGGGCGTGCCGTACCACTCCATCGAGACGCTGATCGTCGAGGCGCCCGACCACGGCCACGAAACCACCTCCGAGGCGTTCAGCTTCTGGCTGTGGCTGGAGGCCCAGTACGGCCGGGTCACCCAGAACTGGGCCCCGTTCAACAACGCCTGGACCGTGATGGAGAAGTACATCATCCCGTCGCACGCCGACCAGCCAACCGCCGGCGCCGCCGGTACCCCGCAGTACGCCGCCGAACACGACCTGCCCAGCCAGTACCCGTCCCAGCTGGAACCGTCGGTGCCGGTCGGCCAGGACCCGCTGCGCAGCGAACTGCAGTCCACCTACGGCACCGGCGACATCTACGGCATGCACTGGCTGCTCGACGTGGACAACACCTACGGCTACGGCCGGTGCGGCGACGGCACCACCCGACCGGCGTACATCAACACCTTCCAGCGCGGCACCCAGGAATCGGTCTGGGAAACCGTGCCGCAGCCGTCCTGCGACACCTTCGCCCACGGCGGCCAGTACGGCTACCTGGACCTGTTCGTCAAGGAGTCGAACGCGCCGGCGAAGCAGTGGAAGTACACCAACGCGCCGGACGCCGACGCCCGTGCGGTGCAGGCCGCGTACTGGGCGCTGACCTGGGCCAAGGAGCAGGGCAAGGCGGCCGACGTGGCGGCCACCGTGGCCAAGGCAGCCAAGATGGGTGACTACCTGCGCTACGCGATGTTCGACAAGTACTTCAAGAAGATCGGCAACTGCGTCGGCGCCGCCGCCTGCCCGGCCGGCACCGGCAGGGAGTCCGCGCACTACCTGATGTCCTGGTACTACGCCTGGGGCGGCGCGTACGAGACGAACCAGAACTGGTCCTGGCGGATCGGCTCCAGCCACAACCACTTCGGCTACCAGAACCCGTTCGCGGCCTGGGCGCTGACCAACGTGGCCGAGCTGAAGCCGAAGTCGCCCACCGCGGTGGACGACTGGACCAAGAGCTTCGAGCGGCAACTGGAGTTCTACACCTGGCTCCAGTCCGCCGAGGGCGGCATCGCCGGCGGCGCGACCAACAGCTGGGGCGGGCACTACGGCCAGCCGCCGGCCGGCACGTCCACTTTCTACGGCATGTTCTACGACGTCGACCCGGTCTACAACGACCCGCCGTCCAACCAGTGGTTCGGCATGCAGGCCTGGTCGATGCAGCGGATCGCCGAGCTCTACCTGCAGACCGGCAACACCCGGGCCAAGGCGCTGCTGGACAAGTGGGTGCCGTGGGCGATCGCCAACACCACGCTGGGCGCCGACTGGTCGATTCCGTCCGACATGACCTGGAGCGGCCAGCCGACCACCTGGAACCCGAGCAACCCGCAGCCCAACACCAACCTGCACGTCGAGGTCACCACCCGCGGCCAGGACGTCGGCGTCGCCGCCGCCTACGCCCGCACCCTCATCGCGTACGCGGCGCGCTCCGGCGACACCGCGGCGAAGAACACCGCCAAGGGGCTGCTGGACGCGCTGCACGCGGCCAGCGACGCGCAGGGCGTCTCCACCACCGAGAAGCGCGGCGACTACCGGCGCTTCGACGACGTCTACGACGCCAGCACCGGCCAGGGGCTCTACGTCCCGCCGGGCTGGATCGGCACGATGCCCAACGGCGACGCCATCGCCGCGGGCAAGAGCTTCGTCGACATCCGTTCCTTCTACAAGAACGACCCGGCCTGGCCGAAGGTCCAGGCGTACCTCGACGGCGGCCCCGAGCCGACCTTCAACTACCACCGGTTCTGGGCGCAGGCCGACGTCGCCATGGCGTACGCCGACTACGGAAACCTGTTCCCGAACGGCTGAACCGGCCTCCCGGGTGGACGGCTCGCCCGTCCACCCGGGAGCCCACCCGGGCGGCGGGAGGAACACCCGCGGACGCCCGGTCGGCAGGCGGCCTGACGCCCACGGTCAGGCCGGGGTGGGCCGGCCATCCGGCCGACGCAGCGGGTCGGTCGGCCCACCCCACCACCCGGACACCGCGCGGCTCGAAAAAGCCCGAAAAAAGAGGCCGTCACGGGATCACGCGCGGGACCGCGACGGAGTAACGTACGTCACCGGAGAGGCCGCTCCCCCCGTGGCGGCCTCTCCATCACTTTTCCGGCGCCGCCGCCACCGCACCGGCCCGGTCCACCGGGTGCCGCAGCCCCGGATGCCCCGCCGGCAGCGACCGGCGCACCACCACCCAGCTCACCGCCAGCGCGGCGGCCACCAGCGGCCAGCTCAGCGCCACCCGGGCCACCGTCAACGCGAGCACCTGCCCGGCCAGGTAGAGCGGCAGGAACACCGCCACCCGCAGCAGGTAACTCGCCGCCCAGACCCAGCTGCCCCGCCCGTACGCCCGCAGCAGCGCCGGATCCCGCCGCCACCGGCTGCGCTGCCGCAGGGCCACCCCGACCACCACCCCGAGCAGCGGCCAGCGCACCGCGATGCTCACCATCCAGGCCAGCGCGCTCGCCGCGTTCGACAGCAGCTGCAACAGGAAGAAGTCCTCGGCCCGCCCGGTCCGTAGGGCGATCAGCGCGGCCACGCAGACGGCGAGCAACCCGATCAGCACCGACCTCGGCCGGTCGCCGCGGCGCAACCGCCAACCGGCCACCGCCGTGCCGGCGACCACGGCCGCCCCGATCCCGGCCCATAGCGAGTGCCCGCCGAGCAGCCAACCGGCGGCGAACGCGACCGGCGGCAGGGTGGCATCGACCGCGCCCCGCCGGCCGCCGAGCAGGTCGGCGAGCGACTCCGGCCGGCCCACCGTCGCCTCCGACCGGTCGGTGGGCGGCAGGTCCTGCTCCGGTCCGCTGGTCACCCGTCACCTCCTACCGTCGGCCCCAACCTAGTGCGGTAGCCGCGACCCGTTATCGGGTACCCGGTCGGATGTGGTGAATCGAGGCAGTGTCGGCTGGCGGGCCGTCGCCGGACCGGCCCGCGGATCCGGCTACCGTGTGCGGGTGCGCGCGACGGCAAGGGGTTGGACGGCGGTCTGGTTGGTCGTACTGGCCATCGTCCAGGCGGCGGCCCTGGTCGTCGTGTGGCGGGTCGCCGTGCACACCGGCCTGGGCCATTGGGTGGACACGGTGGCGTTGACCGGCAACCGGATCGGCCAGGACCGCATCGACGAGCCGGTGGACCGGCTGCTCAACGCCATGTCGGTGGTGTCCCTGCTGGCGACCACCGCGGTGATCGGCTTCATCGCGCTGATCCGGGGGCGGATCGCCCTGGCCGTCACGGCCACCCTGCTGGTCGTCGGCGCCAACGTCAGCACCCAACTGCTGAAGTACGGCCTGGACCGGCCCGACTTCGGCATCGACCTGCAACGGGCGTACGCCGGCAACAGCCTGCCCAGCGGCCACGCCACTGTCGCCGCGTCGGTGGCGGTGGCGCTGGTGCTCGTGCTGCCCCGCAAGGTCCGGGCGCTCGGTGCCTTCCTCGGCGCCGGCTACGCCGCGGTCGCCGGAGTGGCCACCCTCTCCGCCGGCTGGCACCGGCCCAGCGACGCGGTGGCGGCGTTCCTCGTGGTTGGCGTCTGGGCGGCCCTGGCCGGGCTGCTGCTCCTGGCACTGCAACGCGAACAGGCCCAGGTGGCCTCCGCCGACGCGCACCGGGTCGCCGCGGCGGTGCTCGGTGTCGGCGGCGCGCTCGCGGTGATCGGCTGCGCGCTGGCCCTGTCCTGGCTGGTCGACCTGAGCGGCACCCCGCCGATCGAGTTGTCCCGGCGGCCGCTGTTCGTCGGCTACGCCGGCAGCGCCGCCGGCATCGCCGGGACGATGGGCCTGGTGATGGCGCTGGTGCTCTCCGCCGTGCACCGGCTGGTGCCGCGCCGCCCGGGCTGACGGCGCTCAACGGGCGTACGTGCCGACCATCGTGCCGCTGGCGAACTCCTTGTCGGTGAGCGCCCGGTACACGTCGGGTACCTGCGGCGCATCGGGCAGTTCCAGCGGCCGTTCCAGGGCGTAGAGCCGGAAGAAGTACCGGTGCGGATCGTCGCCCCGCGGCGGTTGCGGCCCGCCCCAGCCGATCTCGCCGAAGCCGTTGGGCCACTCCCGGCCGCCGAGCGGCACGCCGCCCTCCGGCGATCCGTCCGAGGTCCGCGAGATGCCGGTGACCAGCCAGTGCAGGAACGGCGTCTTCCCGGCGTCCGGGTCCTCAACGAACAGGACAAGCTCGACCGCGGAATCCGGCACCTGCGACCACTCCAGCGGTGGCGAGACGTTGCCGCCGTCGCGGGCGACGCGGTCCGGCAGCCGGTCGTGGTCGTTGAACGCGGTGCTGCGCAGCATGATCCCGGCCATCCTTGACGCTCCTCTCGGTCGACCCGGTCGCGCGTACCCGCCCGGCGGGCGCCGAAACGACCGCGCCGCTCGGGGGAGGCAGGGGAGCGCATCCGGCCGTTGTCCCTCCGAACCGGGCGGGAGTCGGCTGCGATGAGCAGGTGGCGGGAGCGTGGAGGCGCTGGGGTCGGGGTCACGCGGCCGGGTTGCTGCGTAGCCCGGAGAGCGCGCAGCAGGCCACGTACGTGGAGCTGTTCCTCGACCTGGTGATGGTGTTCGCCTTGAACCGGCTGGTGGCCTCCGCGGTGACCGGCCTGGAGGACCCGGGCCTCGACAGGTCGGACGTGGCCCGGCGCTGGACCACCCTCGGTCGCACGTTGCTGCTGTTCGTGCCGCTGTTCTGGCTGTGGGCGATAACCGCCTACCGGACCGCACGTCTCAATCCGCGCAGCCCGGGGGCGCAGTGGGCGATCCTGACCACGGGTTTCGCCCTGCTGATCATGGGTGCCAACGTGGAGCACGTGTTCGACGGCGGCGGCGCCCTTCCGTTCGCGTTGTCGTACGTGCTCGGCCAGCTCAGTTGGTCCGTGATCTTCGCCGTGCTGCTCGGCCGGCACCCGCTGGCCCGGGTGTACTGGCGCGTCGCGCTCTGGTTCACCCTGTCGGCGCCGTGCTGGGTCCTCGGCGCGTTAGCACCCGGCCGGGCGCAGTTGCTGCTATGGATCATCGCAGCCGTCATCGACCTCGGCGCGGCGCGGCTGGGCTGGCCGGCACCCCGGATGGGGCGTGGCAGGACATCGGCGTGGATGGAGGCACCGCACCATCTCTCCGACCGGTACACCCAGCTGGTGTTGATCTCCCTCGGCGAGACGTTCCTCGCGGTCGGCATCATCTACTCCAGCGGCGCCGACCGCGGCCATCGCTACTCGACGGTCGCGCTGGTCACCTCCTTCGTCACCGTGGTGCTGCTGTGGCGCATCTACTTTCACCGGGTCGGTCTGGTGCTCGGCGGGGCCGTCGCCGCGGCCCGGGATCCCGCCGGGTTGGGGCGCTTCGTCGCGTCCGTCCACGCGGTGATGATCCTCGGCATCGTGATCACCGCGATCGGGCACGAGATCATCCAGGGCCACATCTTCGGACGCACCTACCCGGCGTGGCTGGCGCTGATCCTCGGCGGGCCGGCCTGCTACCTCGTCGGTCGGGCCGCCCTGGAACACGCCGTCTTCTCCCGGGTCTCCCCACGCCGCTGGATCGGCATCGGCGTGCTGCTCACCACCGCGGTACCGCTGATCAACGCTCCGCCGCTGGCTGCCGGGATCACCGCCGCGCTGGTGCTGTTCGGCATCGCCGTCGTCGACACCCGTCGGGCCGCCCGCCGTCCGCTGGAAGAGCCCCATCCGGCCGATTCGCGGAAGAACTGGTCCTGGTGGCGGCACCCCTGACCACGGGCGTCCCGCGGTCGGTGTGAGAGGGTACGGCCGGCGGAGGGGAGGACCGGTGCAGGCCGTACGAACAGGGTTCCACGACGAGTGTGCCCGGCTGGGCGAGGTGCTGCGCGACGTCGACGAGGCGGACTTCGACCGGCCCACCGGCTGCGCGCCGTGGACCGTGCGGGAGCTGCTCGCGCACGTGCGTACCGGCGCCGGGCGGCTGGTGGACATGCTCGCCGCGCCGGCCCCGGCCCGGGCCGAGGTGGATGCGGCCGGCTACTTCGGGGCCGCGAAGTTCGCCCCGGCGGTGGACGCCGACCGGATCGACGCCGGCCGGCGGGAGGCCCGGGAACTCGACGGGGCGGCGCTGGTCGCGGACTTCGACCGGGCCTGGCGGGCCACCCTCGACGCGGTCGATGCCCAGCCGCCCGACCGGGTGGTACGCACCCGGCACGGCGACGCGATGGCGCTCGGCGAGTTCCTGCGTACCCGGGTGGTGGAGGTCGGCGTGCACGGCCTGGACCTGGCGGCGGCGCTGGACCGGCGGCCGTGGCTCACCCCGGCGGCGGCGGAGGTCGTCGCCGACCTGCTCACCGGCGGCCACCCGGCCCCGGCCGAGCTGGGCTGGGACCGGCTGACCCTTATCCGCAAGGCGACCGGCCGGGCCGATCTGACCGACGCCGAGCGGGCGGCTGTCGACGCGGCCGGCTTCCGCTGGCTCTCCTTCGCCGGCTGACCACCGGCCCGCTGCACGCGAGCCGGGCGCGTTGTGCTGGTGCGCCCGGGCGGACGAAAAGGGAACACGTCACGGGCCAGCGGGAGCCGGGCATGGCCCCGAGTTCCGTGCATCGCCTGCTCGACGCTGGGCGCCAAAGTGCAACCACCACAGCGTAGCGAGCAACGCGATACCGAGGACAGAGCTGGTGATCGCCGGGCTGGTCGCCCGTGATCGTGGTCAGCGCGACGTCGTGCAGGGCTTTTCCGAACGAGCGGTAGCGGTAGCTGCCGGTGAGGACCAGCACCTGCCCGACGATGAGGACGATTGTCGTGGTGATGATCAGCAGGCAGGCGAGTCGGTCGGTCAGCAGGCGACCGGTCGAGTGGGAGCCGCGAACAGCAGCGGTGATGACGCCCCCGGCGCGGGCAGCGCGTAGCGTGGCGGCGGCCCGGGCGAACCGCAGGAACGGCACCGCAAGGACCATCACCTGCCACCAGTTGCGCCGCCAGAACCGGCACGCGTCGTACCGGGCCGGCCAGGCGCGCAGGGCGAACTCGGCGACGAACTGGAGGCGGCCCAGGTCGGTGGGGCGAGCCGGCTTGCACGCCCTGGTAATCGAAGCGGCGGCCGGAACGGAGGAGCCACCCTCGCACCATCCCCCCGGCGGCTATTGAGGACATCGGCAACCGGCTGCGCTCCGATGGGACCGGTGCCCGCGTCCGGTGCCCGTCGACCGCTCCGGTCACGAGGGTCAGGGACGTTCCCAGAAGTCGGGTCCGATCGGCTCCTGGTAGTCGGACGATGCGACGAAGAAGCCCTCGTCGTCGACCTCGATGGGGAGTTGCGGCAGCCGGCGGTTGGCCGGCCCGAAGATCGGTTCGGCGTTGTTGGTGATGAGGAACTGTGACTGGTGGCAGGGACAGAGCAGCCGATTGGTCTGCTGCTCGTAGAGACTGGCGGGGCAGCCGGCGTGGGTGCAGATCTTGGAGTAGGCGATGTAGTTGCCCCACATCCAGTCGATCTTGCCGGCCTCGCGGTTGTTCTCGCGGGCGGTGAGGGCGTCCGAAGCGCGCAGGTGGATGAGCAGGGTGACCGAGTCGGCGTGCTGGTTGCTGACGCCATGAGGGATGCCGGGGAAGACGGTCACCTGGCTGCCGGCGAGCAGGTCCGACGGGCGTACGGGGCGTCCGTCCTCGCGGACCAGGCGGATCCGGGTGATCCTGCCCTGGTCGTCGGCGGGAGCGAAGCCGGTGCGGAAGAGCTCCCGGTCGGTGTGGGGGTCGCGGATGAGCCCGCCGACGAGGGGAGCGGCGATGACCGCGCCGACGGGGACGAGGCCGGCGAGGAGCGAGATGCCGAGCAGCGGGCGCCGCTTCACACCGAGTTCGTCCGCCATGTAGAGCATGGTCTGGCCGGTGATGCGCCGCTCATCGGGGGAGACGGCTCCCTCATGGCGATCCTGGATGGACACTTCTTTGGGTAGCAGCTTCTTGCCCCAGGTCAGGATCCCGAGGCCGGTCCCCAGCAGGGCGATGCCCAGCGTCGCGCCGAGCAACGGCGTGTAGTACTCGGACAGCCCGCCGATCAGCTCGAATCGCCATGGCCACCAGATGTAGACGATGAGGAACGCGGTTGCTGACAAGCCGGCGATCAGGAACGTCGCCGCGACGGTACGGACCAGTCGCCGCTCGGCTCGTGAGCCGGTCACCACCTGCGGCTCGTAGTGGACGATCTCGATGTCGTCGCGCCGGGCGCCTTCACGGACGATGTCGAAACGAGAAAGCTTCGGGTCGTTGACGTCGACCGGCTCGCGCTGTTGCTGCGTGACGTGGTTGCTCACGACTTACCCGCGATCCAGAGACTGGCGAAGACCAGCGCGACGATGCCGACCAGGAACACGGCCAGGCCCTCGGTGGAGGGGCCGTACCGGCCTAGATCGAACCCGCCCGGGTCGGTGTCGGCCTGAATGACCCGCTGGATGTAGGCGATGATGTCCGCCTTCTGCTCCGGGGTCAGCGTGCTGTCGCCGAACACCGGCATGTTCTGCGGGCCGCTCAGCATCGCGGCGTAGATGATCCGCTCGCTGGCCGGGTAGAGACTCGGGGCGTACTTGCCGGAGGAGAGGGCACCGCCCCCGCCGCCGAAGGCGTGGCACTGCGAGCAGTTGATCCGGAACAGCTCGCCGCCGCGGGCGAGGTTGGCGTCCTCGACCAACGCGTCGACGTCGTCCGGAACCACCGGGCCGACGCCCAGCGAGTCGACGTACGCGGCCAGCTGCCGCACCTGCTCGTCGGTGTACAACTGTGGCTTGCGCTGCGCCTGTGCCTCCTGGCGGGCCAGCGGCATCCGGCCGGTGCCGACCTGGAACTCCACCGAGGCGCCCCCGACGTTGATCAGGCTTGGTCCGCGCCCCTCCACGCCGCCAGCGCTGCGACCGTGACAGGTGATGCAGCCGACCTCGAACAGCGCCTCACCCTCCGCGGCTGCCGCGCTGCGCCCTGGCTCCTCCTGGGCGCTGGCCTGCGGAGCGAACGCGATGTACGCACCACCGGCCAGGACCAGCGCCGCGACCATCCGGACGACGGCCTGAAGGCGCCGGATGGCACGGCCAGGGCGACGGCACTCCCGCTGGCGGGCACCACCGTGTCGCGGTCGATCTGCCATGGCTTCCTCTGTCTCGCACACAGTGAGGCGACAATTTGTCACGGTATACGAGTTTTTTCCTTGGGGTGGCACTTACGCCGACCAGGTGCCGTCCCCTTTCCCGCGTGTGCCGACGGCGGGCGAAACCCCGTGAACCTGGCGGAGCGTGTCCGGCGATGGTGAGCCGGCAACCGGCTTCCGACGGTGCTCGCTGACGCGTCAGCCGGGAGAGACGGAGCCCTCCGATTCCTGCGGCGGATGGATGGTGATGTCCTGAGTCACCGACGCCACCCGGAGACCGTGTTCGGCGAAGCGGTCCAGCACCCGCCGGGTGACGTGGTCCTTGACCTGTCGGGCGGCGCGCACGGGCACCACGAAGCGGGCTGACAGCTCCACCCAGTTCGGTGTGGCGCGGATGAAGACGCGGGCATCGACCTCCGCCTCGGCGACAGGATACCGATGACGCATCTGCTCGATTGCCCGCCGCGCTTCGGCCGTCGACGAGATGGCCTCCGCTTCCTCGCGCAGGATTCGCTCCGCCATGTGCCAGTCGGCCTGATACGGAATGGGCAGCGTGAGTTCCTCCCACAGGTGGTCCAAGACGGTGCTGCTGTTGTAAACGGGTGAGCTGAACACGAACCGGTTGGACAGGGATACCACCCGACCGGTGTATTGGCGGCCTTGGATCCACGACTCGGGGTCGGTGGAGGAGCCGCTTTCCAGGATTCGCGTGCGCAGTGGTGTGATGTCCAGGACATCCCCGCGGACGCCGCACATCTGGATTCGGTCCCCGACGCGGAACTGCCTGCCGGTCAGGATGCTGACCCATCCGGCGAACGCGCCGATGACCTCCTGCATCGCCAGGGCGAGCCCGGCGGCGAGCAGACCGAAAACCACGCCGACGCGGCCAGCGAACGGCCGCCACAGCAGCGCCAGCGCGAAAAGCAACGCCACGACGGTGAGATAGTGGACCGCCTTGCGCAGGTAGTAGCGGTTGGTCGTGTCGGCTACCCGCAAGGTCGCCAAACGGCCCGCGATGATAGCGATCACGACCGCCGCCACGATCAGGACGGCAGTGGTGACGAGACGACCGCCCACACTGCTGACGTCCCAGACCGCCTCCACGAACGAGTCCACGCTCCGCGCTCCGCGCCATCGTCACAGGAGCCGCCCGTCGGCCTGCCCCGCGCCAGGTCACTTCCACGATAGGCGGGTCCGAGGCTGCCGAACCCCGGAAACCGGGACGTCGTATCCATCCGATCATCGGCCATCGTGGCTTGCGCCGTTGTCGTCCGCGTCGACGAAGATCGGATGAGGCGCTGGCCACTGGCGGGGCTGCCATCCCGGCGCCAGTTCGGCGGTCGCCTCAGTGCAGCTGGTGAAGATCGGAAAGAGGTCAGCGAGGTGCATGGTGTGCAGCACGGAAAGGATGAACCGGGAGGGTGCGGCGAGGCCCAGCACCCCACCACGCCTACGGGCCTCGTGCTGAGCGCGAACGAGCAGTCCGAGGGCAGTGGAGTCGATCAGGTGAACCTCGGTCAGATCAAGGATGACGTAACCGTTGACCGCAATCGCCGTGTGCAAAGCGGAACGGAGCGGACCGCATGCGTCGATATCGATATCACCGACGAGGGTCACGATCGTCACATCCGTCAGACAGTCGATACCGGACACGGTGCCGCTCCGACGGCGACTCTCCCCACCGGCACCAGCGTCGGCGATCGCGGGGAACAATCCGCAGCGTGGGCAGCGGTGCGGCCCAGTGGGGATGGGTGAGCCGGTCCAGCCGTTCTCCGAGATCAGGGTCCAGACAACCTCCGTGTCGGGCAGCAGCGACCCGGCCCCGGTGATCGTGTCACCGCACGTGTCGCAGACGAGGGTCATGAGATCCTCAGGCGCGACGGTCATCGCTACCTCCTCGTTGCGTTCGCCCGCATCCGCGCCGGACCGACCACACCGATCGGCGGTCCTGAAGGACCGGCGCCACCCGGCGCGGGACGGCCCCGGTCGATCGGTGTGGCTGGCGGGCTCGGCGCTGAAAGTCGCTGCAGCCGGTCATGCTCTTGCCGTCACCATCGGTGGCAGAGGAGTCCGACAGGCCGATGTCCGGCGTCGGAGGGGCGGCACCTGTCATGAGGACTGGCAGGATCTGGTCCAGACGGCCGACCGCCCAGACCGGCCAGATCCAATCCCCCGGCCACGCTCACCTCGGCCCTTGTGACCCGGCAGTCGGTGTACGGCGGCCCCGGTCCCATATGCCTCCTCCATGCGGCGCGATGTTCGGCATCCACCTTGCGACCCTGGCTTGGCACTGGGTCCGCAATCGCGTGACGGTTGCGTGACAAACGCCCCCGAGCGCTGACCGCGTCCACCGCGCTGCACGGCGACGCAGGTCGGCACCTGCCTTACTGCCAGTCAGCAGGTCGTCGACCCTGCCCAGGTCGATGCGCGTCGACGTCGGCGACGTGTCGGCCGCGTAGGTCCGGCTCGGCGGCCGCGATCGCTCGCCCGGAGTCGCCGAGCTTGACCAACGTCGCAGTCCGGTCGGGTGCCATGCCTGCTCCTTCCGTAGCGGCTGATCCCCACGTGCTACCCGGCAGTGCTGCGGACACGACGACGAAACGATGACGATCTGCGCCCACTACGGTGACGACGTGCCGCTGCAGCGTCTTGAACGCGCCGCCGGCTCATATCAGGTTCGCCAAGGCGCGATGTGATCAAGCACAGCCGCCTGCCCCCGGGACCCTGCTGCCGAACGCCCTTGACCATCTCGACAGACAACGAGCGGAAAGGTCTGAGGTACGTCACGATCGGGGTGTGAGGCCCAGAGACCGGGTCGCCATGAGCGAGTCACCCACGCCCCCGTCCCGGATCGGCCAGATTCGGAACAGTTTCTGGCTGCTGCCAGCGACCTTCGCCACGGGTGCCGTGCTGACGGCGGCGGCCCTGTCCGTGCTGGAGTTGCGTCTGGGCCTCCCCATCGAGGGGATCCTGCCCAGCGGTCCCGCCGGCGCGCGCTCGCTGCTGTCCTCGATCATCACCGCGATGATCTCGTTTACCGCGTTGGTCTTCTCCATCACGGTCGTCGCGCTGCAATTGGCCAGCAGCCAGTACTCGCCCCGGGTGCTACGAACGTTCCTACAGGACCGGATCATCCAGGCGACACTGGGCACGTTCGTCGCGACGTTCCTGTTCGCGATGGTCGTACTGGCCGCGCTGCCAGCCAACGACAACGAACGCCTACCGGAGTTCTCCCTCGCGGTGTCGATGACACTCGTCCTGGTCAGCAGCGGCATTTTCATCTACTACCTACACCACATCACCACCGTGATGCGCGTATCCCACATCATCGCCGCAATCGGCGCGCAGACTCGCCGCACGATCGCCCGACACGTCCCGGAACGCGATGAGCCGGCTCCAGCCGTCTCCGGCGAGGTCGTGCAGGTCGTCTCGGCTCCCACGCCAGGCATCGTCACCCGCGTCGACCTCGACCTGCTCGCCCTGCTCGCCCGCGAATACGACTGCGCTCTAACGGTCGTACCCGCCCCGGGCGACTTCGTTGCCGCTGGCGTACCTCTGCTCAACGTCCACCGGCTGGCCATCGGCGCTGCCAGCCCGCTACCAGCCGACCGCGCCCTACGAGGCGTCACCATCGCCGCAGAGCGGACACCGGGTCAAGACATCGGGTTCGGTTTCCGGCAACTGGCCGACATCGCCGAACGGGCCCTGTCTCCCGCCTCGAACGACGTGACCACTGCGGTGCGCGCAGTGCAGGAGGCGCACGACCTCCTTCGCCGGCTCGCTACCCGCCCCGATCCGGCGGGCGTCGTCCGCGACGACGACGGCAGGGTTCGGGTCCGCATGAGGCACGTCGCGTACGACACCTACCTGGCGATGATCGTTGACGGCCTACGCGCCACCGCCGGCACCCAGCACCGGATTACCCGACTGCTCGACGCCGTGCTCACCGACCTGGACGCGGTCGCCCTGCCCACCCATCGGCCGGCGATCCGACGCCGACTGCCGCACCAGAAGCACCCTGCCGAAGCCGACACTCCCGGCCACCCCTGAGTTGGCGGCGGCCACACCACGGGGTGGCCAGGCCCAGGATCCGGCCGGGGTGGGGTCCGCTACCGACCCAGTCCTCACGGGGATTCCACCGGCGGTGCCTTCGGACGGAGCGATTCTCCACGACTGGGGATCTTCGTCATCGTCACTGCCGAGATCCTGCCGATCGGCCTGTTGACCTCGATCGGGTCCACGTTCGGCGTCTCTGACGGCATTGCTGGTCTGACGATGACGATGCCGGGCCTGCTGGCGGCTGTGTCGGCACCGGCCGTCACTGTCGCCGTCGGCCGCCTCGACCGGCGAATGCTGCTGTGCGGGCTGATCCTGCTGCTGGCTGCGGCGAACCTCGTCGCTGCCACCGCGACGTCCTACCCACTCATGGTGGCGTCCCGAGCACTCGTCGGCGTCGTGCTCGGCGCGCTCACCGTGATCGTGCTGCTGGCGTTGGTCGCGGTGCTGCCGCCGTTGCCCGCCGCCGAACCGGTCAGGCTCGCCGCGTTGGTGGACGTGGTGCGTGATCGCACCGGCCGCACCGCACTGACCCTGACAGTCCTGATCGTGACCGCGCACTTCGGCACATACACCTACGTGACCCCGTTGCTGCAGCAGGTTACCGCCGTCGGGTCGGTCACCCCCTTCCTGCTGGTCTACGGCGTCGCTGGCGTTGTCGGCAACTTCATCGCCGGCGCGAATGTGCGGCTTCGCCTGCAGGCCACCCTCATCGCCAGCGCTGTCGCGCTCGCCGCGGCCACCGGGCTGCTGCCCGTGTTCGGCACCGCAACGATCGGAGCGGCTGTACTGCTCGCCGTATGGGGCCTCGCCTACGGGGCCTTGCCGGTCTGTTCGCAGTCCTGGTTCGCGGCCTCGGGCACGGGCTCAGCCGAGGCCGCGTCCGTGCTGTTCACGTCTTCGTTCCAGGCCACCATCGCGCTCGGCGCGCTACTCGGCGGCATCGTGGTCGACGCGACGTCGCCGGCGGTGCTCATGACGTACGGCTCGGGCCTCGCCGTCCTCGTCGTGCTGGTCGCGGCGAGGCCATCCGGCCTTGCCAAACCCGTGTCACGAACGCCACCGGTAGCGGTCGAGACCGGCCGTCCCGTTTGACGAGGGTGCCGGCGGCGGCGCGGGTCAGGAGACTGGTGTGCGCCAAGCTCGGCGCCGAAGATCAGCGCCGAGGGCGTCATGGCCCTCGGGACCGCCGACGCCGACACCGATGCCGGCCTCGACATGGTCGAGCCGAGTTTCGCCAGGTGGCGCAGCCGCCCCGGACAGCCGGGAGGTCATGTCGTCGTCAGGATGGTGCCCCCGATGTCGTGGCGAGCGTCGGGCGCGGCGAACGCAAGCAGCCGGGCGCCTTCGGCTTCGACCTCGCTACGTTCGCCGGCCCTGAGCGGCCGGAACGGATCGATGTCGAGCGTCGCCCGTCCCTTGGCCCGATGGAGCTTCCACGCTCCGGCCACCTGCCCGTCCACCAGAAAGGTGGCACGCATCCCGTTTCGCGTCATGACCCGTGTGCGGAACTGATCCGAAATCACGCGAGTACGGTCGGCACGGGAAGCCAGCACGTTGTCGTACTCGGGCAGGAAGCGAACCGGCGCACGGACATCGAGGTCGGGGCGCGGCGCATCCGGGAGGTCGAACAGTTCCACCCCGTACTCGTTGCGAAAGACCGCCAGCCGGGGCCGAAGCCTTTCCAGGACCGGACGCAGTCGGGTTCGGCCGGCCCAGGTCTGCACGTCGCTGACCGAGGCAGGGCCGAAAGCGGCGAGGTAGCGAAGGACGATTTGTTCCGCGTCGGCGACGGCGGCCGGCTCAACGCCGGTCCAGTCGGCCGCCGTCGCATACCGGGTGGCGCCGCCGATGCCCAGAGCCCGCGTGGCGGCACCTGAACCAGCTGCACCAGGTTCCGCATGATGGCGGCGAGCGCTCGGGGCTCGCGATCGGGCCACCGTTCCTGCAGCGACGCCCCGAGCTCGGCCGGGGTGAGAAGCCTTGCGCCGAGCAGGGCCTCGCCCGCCTTCGCCACGGCCGGACGGTCTATCCCCGTCAGCGGTTTCCTGAACGCGGTGTCAAGTTTCCGGTCGAGCGCTGGCTGCGCCCAGGGCCGCAGAATGCGGTGGTCATCGGTGACAACCATGTGGATCGTGCTACGCATCTAGGGCGATACGCACCACCCGCCGCTCCAGCAACGCGTTCGTCAGACCGGTGGTGCCACTTGTGCGCAGTCTGCTCCAGAGCCCGAAGTAGGGCGCGTACGGTGCCTGCGCCTGCAGGCCGACCAGATGGGTGACCGCCTCCTCGATGGTCGTGTCGGCTCGTTCCAGCAGCATCTGACGAGCCAACAGGGCTCGGCCCAGCTGCCGTTGTCCCAACACCGGCGCCATTCCCGGTTCCCCCTGCCACACTCGAACAGCGCGATCAGGAACTCGGGGTCCATGAACTGGCGTATCTGCTCCAGCACGGGGCCCGGTTCGAGGTCCTCGCCGGTGAGCGGACGTCCGAGCGTCTTGCCGAGGATCTGGACCTGCTGCGCCTGGGTCAACGACTTCACCGTGACAGAGCCGGCTGAACTTGTCGAACTCGTGCGCGAACTGGCCGACCGCCACCATCGCGCCACCGAGACCCGTTTGCGGAATCCGTAGCCGTCCTCAACGTCGCGGTTGTCGCCTGGGGGCACTGCATGGGTGAAGGTCCGTACTCTTCGGCGAGTGACGATCGAGGCACCCTTTTCACGGCCCGATTGTGAAGTCGCTAGGACGCCTGACGGACGGGCATGTCGGCCAGCCAGACGTCGGCCAGGTCGCCGAGGGGTACGTCGAGGGCCTGGCTGAGGCAGACCACGGTGCCGAACGCCGGCGCGGGCAGGCGGCCCGCCTCGATCTTGCGCAGCGTCTCGGGGGAGATGCCGGCCGCCAGGGCCACCTCGACGAGGCTGCGGCCGGCGCGCGCGGTGCGGAGGGCGGCTCCGAGGCGCTGGCCCGCTGCGATCTGTTCGGCGGTGAGTGGTTGGCGAACCATGCCAGCAGGATATCCCTCCGGAGCGTCCCGGCCGGGCGTGGTATAAAAATCCCGGTATAAAAATACCGACCGCGGGGAGGGAACCTGTCGTGATCGAGCTCAAGTCCGCCGAGGAGATCGGCCGGATGGCGGTGACCGGCCAGTTCGTCGGCGAGCTGCTCGCCGAGCTGAGCGGTGTCGCCGCGGTCGGCCTCAACCTGATGGACCTCGAACACCACGCCCGCCGCCGGATCGCCGAACGCGGCGCCGAATCCTGCTACTGGGACTACGCCCCGTCGTTCGGCCGCGGCCCGTTCCGCAACGTGCTGTGCCTGTCGGTCAACGACGCGGTGCTGCACGGCCTGCCGCACGACTACGTCCTGCGCGACGGTGACCTGCTCAGCATCGACATGGCGGCCAGCATCGACGGCTGGGCCGCCGACTCCGCGATCTCCGTCATCGTCGGCGCCCCCGACCCGGCGGATGAGAAGCTGATCGAAGCCACCGAGGTCGCGCTGGAAGCCGGCATCGCCGCCGCCCAACCCGGCGGCCGCCTCGGCGACATCTCGGCCGCGATCGGCGAGGTCGCGCGCTCGTACGGCTATGGCGTCAACGGCGAGTTCGGCGGCCACGGCATCGGCCGTACCATGCACGAGGCCCCCCACGTGGCCAACAACGGCCGCGCCCGCCGCGGCCTGAAACTCCAGCCCGGCCTCACCATCGCCATCGAGCCGTGGTTCTGCCGCTCCACCGACAAGATTGTGTTCGACCCCGACGGCTGGACGATCCGCTCCGCCGACGGCTCCCGCGCCGCCCACTCCGAGCACACGGTAGCCATCACGGCTTCCGGCCCTCAGGTCCTGACCCGGCGGCCCACCGCCGGCGCCACCTCCGCCGATCCCACCAGGAGGGCGGCCGAAGCCTCCTGACCCACTGCCCGCCCCCGGGCGGGACTCAGGGCGTTCCGGACCGATCGACCTCAGCTGCCGGCCCGGGGCGCGGGCACCTGTGGCACCGCCTTGCGCAGGTGGTCGAGCACCACCGGGTCGATCCGCCCGGGCACCAGGCGCTCCTCCAGGTTCTCCATGCCGGCCCAGGAGAAGAGCGCCTCCTGCGGGTCGGTCGGGTCGACCGGGAGACCCAGCGCGGTCAACAGCGCGCCGACCTCCGCGGCGACCGCACCGGTCAGCTCCAGCAGGGTGGCCGGGTCCGGCCGGCTGAACAGCAGGGTGTGCACGGCGAGCAGCCGGCCCAGCTCGGTCACCGGGTCGGCGTGGTCGTCGACCCGCAGGTCTACCAGCGCGTCGCCGGTGCCGCCGTACCCGCCGCCGCGCTCGACCACCAGCAGCCCGGCGCTCTGCCGACCGCGCCGGTCACCGCCGGCCTGGTCACCGGCGCGCAGCGCGGCCAGCAGCCGTTCCGAAAACGGCAGGGCACCCCCGCCCAGCCAGGCGTCCCGCATCGCGTCGATCACCTGCGGGCCGGCCAGGATGTTGCCCTGCGCCGCCCAACCGTCCCCGGCCTGCCCGCCGGCCCAGTCGTGGCACATCAGCCCGGTGAAGGTCGCGCCCGGCCCGGTGGCGGCGACCACGCCGAGCTGGCGGTGGTCCCGATCCGGGTCGGCGGCGACCAGCCCGGCCACCACGTCGGCGGCCGCCACGCCGGTGCGCAGCATGGTCAGCCCCTGCGGGCGGTACGCGAGGTTCACGTGGGCCTGGGTGGCGAGCGCGCCGACCTCGGCCTCGGCGGCCGGGACGAGCGCCCCGGCGGCGAGGAACCTGCTGGCCACGGCGACGCCGTGCAGGCGGCCGTCGGCGGAGCGGGCGACGATGGAGAAGGTCACGCGTTGGAGATTAGCGCTCCCGGCCGGGTTCGCATCGGCGCCGCTGGATGCCCGCTCAGGAGGGCGGGCCGCCGCGAGCGATGTGTGCGCGTGCGGCTTGCCGGCCGGCGGTCGGCCCCCGCCGGGCGCCCCGAGGCCCCGCTCCGCCGCTGTCGGTGACCGGCTGGCCGGTACCCAGCGTCATCGCGGTCGCCACCGGCCGCCCTCGGGCGTTCTCCCGGTGCCCCCAGCGCGTCCTGCCGCCGGGCTTGAAGACGGAGAGGATCGTCGCGGTCCAGAGCAGGGCGAGGAACAGCGCCATGGCGCCGACCAGCAGCATCCCGGTCCCGCCGGGTTCGGCGGCCGGGTCCTCGCTGCGCGCCATGAGTTCGTCGATCCACGGGCCCTCGAAGGTGGCGAGGACCGGCAGGCTGAGCGCGATGACCAGCTTGGCCAGTACCCAGCGGTGTTTGATCAGCCCCCAGGGCGTGCCGAGCGACACCACCACACCGGTGATGATCGCCAGGAAGACGCTCGGGATCGCCAGCGCGATGTTGAACGTGTCCATGAGCACGTAGGCCCCGTGTCGCATCTCGTGCCGGTCGGTGGTCGCCCCCACGATCGACAGCACGAGCATCGCCAGGGAGACGCCCAGCCAGCCGACGCCGATGCCGATGTGCAGCGTCAGCCACACCTTGCGCGCCACCCGCCCGAGCCGCGGGAAGCGCGGCTTCAGCCCGACCGTGATCACCGTCGACAGCAGCATGCCGAGCCACGGCGCCTGATGGGCGAGCAGGAACAGGAACTGCGCGGGAATGAAGAGCAGGTGGAAGACGATCAGGATCCGCCGGGCGCGCGCGGCGCCCGCCGCCCGGCCGAGCGCGTACCAGCTGCCGAAGGAGAGCACCGAGGCGACCGCGTACCCCACCACGCCGGCGGTCTGGAACAGGGGATGGTGAGCGTCCTGCCGCAGCGCGATCAAGGCGCCCGCCACGACGGCGAAGACCCCGAAGGCGACCTGCAGGTTTCTGGCGCCGACCGATCGGCCGGGCCGTTCGTGGATGAGCATGCGACCAGGGTTGCCGGTCGCACCGGGCCGGGACGTCGGCCGATCCGGGAGAGCGGATCGTTGGATCGGCTGTGAATCCCCGGGGTCGCGTACAACTTCCTGCTGACGCGCAGGCCAGCGAAGATGCCTAGCCTGGGGGCACGATGACTGCGCACGATCCGCACCCGGCGACGCCGTGGTCGCGCCGCCCGGTGACCGATACGGCGGTGGCGCTCGTCGTCGCGGTGCTCACGGCGACGGGCGAGTTCGGTACCGACTTCTTCGGGCCGACGCTCGCCGGGCTCGACGGGGTCCCGCCGCTGTGGCTGGGCCTCCCGCTCGCCGTCGGAGTCGGGCTGCTGACCAGGTGGCGGCGTCGGCTTCCGGTGATCGTGCTGGCGGGAGCACTGCTGGCCAACGCCCTCGTGCCGGCGCATGCGGCCGTCGCGGTCGCGCTGTACACGCTGGCCGAGCGCACCACCGCCTGGCCCAGGGTCACCGCCGGTACGTTGGCGTCCGCCGTCCTGGTGGGCGTCCCGCTCTGGCGGTTCGCCGGAGCCGACGGCGCGATCCCGATCAGCATGGCGGTGTGTGTCGCGCCGGCGCTGCTGGGCATGTACGTCGGCACCCGGCACGAACTGGTGGAACGCATCCGGGAGCGGGCGGAGCGCATCGAACGTGAGCAGCAGCAGCGCGTCGCCCGGGCCCGCAGCGACGAACGGGCTCAGATCGCCCGGGACATGCACGACCTGGTCACGCACCGGGTCGCGTTGATGGTGCTGCAGGCCACCGCCCTGGAGGTGGCCGAGGGCGAGGAGGCGGTCACCATCGGGAGACAGATCGGAGCGACCGGCCGCGAGGCACTGGCCGAACTCCGCTCCCTGGTGGCGGTCCTGCGCAACGACGGCGACGCTCCGCTCGCTCCGCACCCGGGGCTCGCCGAGCTGGACGTCCTGATCGAGGAGTCCCGACAGGTCGGCATCCCCGTCACCCTCGACGTGACGAACCCGGCGGGGGAACGGCCCCCGCTGCTCGTGGAGCACACGGCCTACCGGTTCGTCCAGGAGGCGCTGACCAACGTGCACAAGCACGCACCGGGGGCACCGACCCGGGTGCGCGTTCAGAAGACCCCGCACCTGCTGCGACTGTCGGTCAGCAACGGCCGGGGGCGGCCGCCCGCCGATGCCTCGCTGCCGGTCGGCGGCCACGGGCTGCTCGGGCTCGCCGAGCGGGTGCGGCTGGTCGGCGGCGAGTTCACCGCAGGCCCCACCGCCGACGGTGGCTTCGAGGTGACCGCCGAGGTGCCGATCTTCCGGTGGGAGGAGCGATGACCTCTCCAGCCAGCCCGATCAAGGCCCTGATCGTCGACGACGAATGGATGGTGCGTTCGATGCTGCGCACCATCATGGAGGCGGCACCTGACATCACGGTGACGGGGGAGGCGTCCGACGGCGTCCAGGCCGTCGACCTCGCCCGGACGCTCCGGCCCGACGTCGTACTCATGGACATCCGGATGCCCCGGGGCGACGGGTTGACGGCGACCGAGCGGATGGCGCGGCTCGACCCGCCGCCGTACGTCGTCGTGCTCACCACGTTCGACCTCGACGAGTACGTGCACACCGCGCTGCGCAACGGCGCCGTCGGGTTCCTGCTGAAGGACGCGACGGCCGACGACATGCTCGCCGCGGTGCGCAGCGCGGCGCGCGGCGACGCGATGATCTCCCCACGCGTCACCCGCCGGCTGCTCCGGACGTTCGCCGAGCCGACGCCGGACCGGCACCGCGACGCCGGGCGGCGGCTCGCCGTGCTCACCGGGAAGGAACGGGAGGTGCTGGTCGCTGTCGGCGGCGGTCTGTCGAACACCGAGATCGCCGCCTCGCTCTACATGAGCGAGGCGACGGCGAAGACCCACGTCAGCCGGATCCTCGCGAAGCTGGGCCTCGCCAACCGGGTGCAGGCGGCGATCCTGGCGCACCAGGC
The DNA here is from genome assembly GCF_011759515.1 of Micromonospora sp. CNZ280. Lineage (NCBI taxonomy): Bacteria > Bacillati > Actinomycetota > Actinomycetes > Micromonosporales > Micromonosporaceae > Micromonospora > Micromonospora sp. CNZ280. Next base: position 1,264,876 of record NZ_JAAOYP010000002.1, on the reverse strand, counting down.
CGGCCTGCTCGACTGATCCCGGCCCGGCCCAACCCGGTCCGGTGCGCCAGATCGTTGTCTCTGGCGCAACGATGGTTGCCGGAACCGTCGTTGATCGTTGTCTCGCGGTCACGCAAGGTGGTTGTCGAAACCTCCGCACAGCAAAGGACGACGACGTGACGTACCGAAAGATCGTGGCGGGCCTGTTCATCTCCGCCGACGGCGTGGTGAGCGCACCCGAGCAGTGGACGTTCCAGCACATGACCGAACAGGCCACGGCGACCATCGGCGCGATGATCGCCGACGCCGACACCCTGCTGCTGGGCCGCCGCACCTACCAGGAGTTCGCCGGGTACTGGGCAGCCCAGACCGGCCCGATGGCCGACGCCCTCAACGGCATCCACAAGCTCGTGGCCTCCACGACGCTGACCGTGGCCGACTGGACCAACAGCGAACTGCTCGACGGCGACCTCGTGCGGCGGGTCACCGAACTCAAGGCAGCACCCGGCCGCAACATCAACATCTCCGGCAGCGTCTCGGTCGTCCAGACCCTGTTCGAGGCCGGGTTGATCGACGACCTGCACCTGATGATGTTCCCCGTCGTGCTCGGCGGCGGAACCCGGCTGTTCCCGGCGGACGGCAAGCGCGTCGCCATGAACCTCGAGGACTCCACGACGTTCGAGAGCGGCGTCGTGCACCTGCACTACTGGATCGGAGGCTGACCAATGTCGTTCCAGGCGTACCTCGATGCCATCGAGGACAAGACCGGCAAGACTCCCCGCGCCCTCGTCGACGAGGCCAGGCAGCGCAACTTCGACGCGGCCGACGTGAAGGCCGGGGTGATCGTCGACTGGTTGAAGAGCGAGTACGGCCTCGGGCGCGGGCACGCGATGGCCCTGGTCCACGTGATCAAGAAGGGGCCGAAGATCAGCACGAAGCACGTCGGCTCAGCCGGTTCCCACCGCGACGCCACCGACACCCTGTGGCTCGACGGCAAGGCCACCCGCCCGACCTGACAACGACGTCAACCGTTGCGGTGCCGCATTCTCGCAACGGCGGGGCGGCTGCCTCCGAAGGTCGCCCGACCGGGCGGCGGCGCCGGGGGAGGGCAGCAGCCGTCCACCGCCCTGGACGCGGCCATGGTCAGCCCGCTCCGCCGTCACACCCGCCCGGCCGCAGTCGTAGCACCGGCACCTGCCCGGCCGTCCGGTAACCGGGAAACCGGCGGGCGGAATCTTGATCCGGGTCGCGGCGAGCGGGCACGATCGACCGGTGACGACGCGATGGGGAATGACGGTGCCGCTCGGCGGGATCCCGCTGGCCGATCACGCGGCGGTCTACGCCGCCCTCGACCGGGCCGGGTTCACCGACGTCTGGTCGGCCGAGGTGAACGGGGCCGACGCGTTCACCCCGCTGGCGCTCGCCGCCGCCTGGCAGCCCCGGCTACGCCTGGGCACCGCGATCACCCCCGCGTTCACCCGGGGGCCGGGGCTGCTGGCGATGAGCGCCGCCGCCCTCGCCGACGCCGCCCCCGGCCGGTTCGCCCTCGGCATCGGCGCCTCTTCACCCGTGGTGGTGGGCGACTGGAACGCCGTCCCGTACACCGAGCCGTTCCGCCGCACCCGGGACGTGCTGCGCTTCCTGCGCGCCGCGCTGGCCGGCGAGACGGTGGACGGGGCGTACGACACCTTCAGCGTGCGTCGGTTCACCCTGGAACGGCCGCCCGCGACGCCGCCGCCGGTGCTGCTCGCCGCGCTGCGTCCCGGCATGCTGCGGCTGGCCGCCGCCGAGGCCGACGGGGTCATCCTCAACTGGCTGGCCGCCGACGACGTACCGCGGGCGCTCGGCGCGACCGGGCAGCAGCGGCCCGGGTTCGAGGTGGTCGCCCGGATCTTCGTCTGCCCCACCGAGGACGCCGCGCACGCCCGCGCGCTGGGCCGCCGGCTGATCACCAGCTACCTCACCGTCCCGGCGTACGCCGAGTTCCACCGCTGGCTGGGTCGGGAGGAGGTGTTCGGGCCGATGTGGCGGGCCTGGGCCGCCGGCGACCGGCGGGGCGCCGGCGCGGCGGTGCCCGACGAGGTGGTCGACGCGCTGGTGCTGCACGGCTCGCCCGAACGGTGCCGGGACCAGGTCGCCCGGTACGCCGACGCCGGGGTGGACGTGCCGGTGCTGGCCCTGCTGCCCACCCCCGAGCTGGCCGCTGGCGGCGCCGCGGCGCTGGCCGACCTCATCGGCCGGCTCGGCCCCGCCCGGGTAGCGGCGGCCGGCGGGCGGGAGAGCTGAGGTGAACCTGACCGACCGGATCGCCGTGATCACCGGTGGGGCCGGCGGGATCGGCGCGGCGCTGGCCCGCCGGTTCGCCGCCGAGGGCGCTGCCGCCGTGGTGGTGGCCGACCTCGACGCCGACGGCGCCGACGCGGTCGCCGCCGGCATCGGCCCGGTCGCCCACGCCGTCGCCGTCGACGTCACCGACGAGAAGCAGGTCCGCGCGCTGGTCGCCGACACCGAGCGGCGGTACGGCCGGATCGACCTGTTCTGCGCCAACGCGGGCGTGGCCACCGGCGGGGGAGTGGACCTGCCCGACGCCGACTGGGACCGCGCCTGGCGGGTGAACGTGCTCGCCCACGTCTACGCCGCCCGGGCGGTGCTGCCCGGTATGCTGGCCCGGGGCGGGGGCTACCTGCTGGCCACCTGCTCCGCGGCCGGCGTGCTGACCGCAGTCGGCGACGCCCCGTACACAGCTACCAAGCACGCCGCGGTCGGCTTCGCCGAATGGCTCGCGGTCACCTACCGAGACCAGGGCGTGCGGGTCAGTGCGCTCTGCCCGCAGGGGGTGGACACCCCGATGCTCGCCGAAGGGCTGGCCGCCGGGCACCTGGGCGCGCGGGTGATCGCCGCCTCCGGGGCGGTGCTCAGCCCCGACCAGGTGGCGGACGCGGTGATCGCCGGGCTGGCCGAGGAGCGCTTCCTCATCCTGCCGCACCCCGAGGTCGCCGGGTACGCCCGCCGCCGCGCCGAGGACCCCGACGGCTGGCAGGCCGGACTGCGCAAACTCGTCCGCCGCCTGCGCGGCTGAGGCGCCGCCGCCCCGGCTTGTGCCACGGCGGCACACTGCACCCCATGGAGGCTGTCCTCGGTTCACTGGTCGGAGGAGTGCTCGCCATCGCCGGTGGGCTGCTGGTGGCGCTGGCGACCGTCCGCCATGACCACCGCCGGTGGCAACGGGACGCGCAGCTGAAGGCCGCCATCGACCTGCTGTCGGCGCTGCAGTCCCTGGTGCGGCGGCTGATGAACCTGGCGTACCTGGAGGACAAGCGCGGCGACGAGGCGGCGGCGGCGATGGCGGACTACCGGGAGGCGACGATCGCCTGGAACAGCGCGATGTACGCCGTGCTGTTGGTTGGTTCGCCGGCCGGCACCGCGCTGGTGCCCGACCTCGACCGTGAGGTCGACCGGTTGTGGGAACGCGCGATGGCCCGCCGGTGGACCCGCGCGGAGTTCCGCGAGGAACGCAAGGCCCTCGGCCAGCTCGCCGCCCGCTACCTGGCCACCAACCGCACCCTGTCGGGTCATGACGGGATCGCGCTGCGCTCGCTGTGGACCTGGGACGAGTCCCCCGCCGCGGTCACGGATCGCTGAGTTCGGCCCGGCCGGCGCGGTGTCGCCCCGGTCACCGTGGTCGCGGCCGCCTCAGCCACCCGGGCAGCGGGTGTCGCCGCCGCTGCGCTCCTGGCAGACGGTGGGCGCCGGGGGCGGGGGCGGCGGCGGGTTCTGCGTGCGGTACGCGTCCGCGGCCACCGGCGCGCCGAGCGCGCCGAGCACGATCGCCACCGCCAGGTAGACCGCTCCGGTGCGGACCAGGCGACCGGTGAACGCGGCGACGGCGACGAGGATCGGCCCGCCCACCGCCACCACGGCCAGCACCAGGGTCGCCCGGGCTCCTTCCCGGTCCGCCGCCCGGCTTCCCTGGCCGGAGTGCTGGTCGGCCCAACCCGCCAGGCCGATGCCGAACCACCACCACAGCGTCGCGAGCACCGCGACCACCCAGGCCAGCGTGAGGAGGGCGACGGTGGTGGGAGCCCAGCGCGAGGTGGCGGTCGACGTCATGCCGCGACGATAGAGTCGCTGGCCGCCGGCGCGCCTGAGTGCCGATACCCAGCTCGACCGGTGGGCGCCGCCTCGCCGGAACGTCCGCCGGGCGCCTGTCGGGGAGAGCGCCCGCGTCGCCGGGTGCGCCGGGCGCCTGGTCAGGAGCCGAAGCCCGCCTCCAGCTCGGCGAGGGCCTGGTCCATGACCTGGATCGGGTCGGCGCTGCGGTCGCTGGCCAGCCAGGTGGACATCGCGCCGAGCAGCGCGCCGCAGCAGGCGCCGGCGTACGCCCGCAGCCGCGCGCTGCCCGCCGGCTCGCCGGTACGCGCCGCCGCCGCCTCGGCGATCAGGTCGAGCGTGGTCACCATGTTGTCCAGCAGCCGCATCCGCACCGCCGGCACCCGCATCATCAGATTCGCCCGCTGGAGCATCTTCTCCCGCTCGGCGTCGTCGAAGTCGGCGAGCGCTTCGCGTAGCCCATACCGCATGGCGGCCACCAGGGACAGCTCCGCCGGCGCCTCGGCCAGGTGCCGGCCGAAGATCGGGTCCCACTCGTCCTGGAGGACGACGTCCTCCTTGGTCTTGAAGTACCGGAAGAAGGTGCTCGGCGAGACCTCCGCCGCCGCCGCGATCTGGTCCACGGTGGTGTCCTCGTACCCCTGCTCCCGGAACAGCCGCAGCGCGTGCTCCTGGATCGACCAGCGGGTCTTCTGCTTCTTGCGCTCACGCAGCCCGGGTGAACTCATGGGCCGATTCTTCCTCGGTCGGCGCGGCCGGCGCATGGTTGGGCAGGAAGGCGGCGGCGAGCGCCGCGCCGGCCAGCGCCACTCCGACGCAGACCAGCAGCACCGCCGACATCGCGTCGAGGTAGGCCGCGCGGGCGGCCACCAGCAGCGCCGGGTCACCCGCGCGCGCGGCGAGGGCCGCTGCGCCGGCCACCGAGTCCCGGGCCGCCTCCGGCGCGCCGGTCGGCAGCCCGCCGGCGTACGTGTCGGCGAGCACGCTGCCCAGGACGGCCACCCCGACGGCGCCGCCCACCTGGCGCAGCGCCTGCGACAGCCCGGTACCGGCGCCCGCCTTGGCCGGTGGCAGCGCGCCGAGCACCGCGTCGACCGCCGCGGTGAGCGCGAGCCCGGTGCCGAACCCGATCACCGCGAGCCAGCCCGCCACGACGCCGTACCCGGTGCCGATGTCGGTCGCCGCGCCCCAGCCCAGGCCGCCGGCGGCCACGACCAGGCCGGCCAGCACCGGGATCTTGCTACCGAGGACACCCACCAGCCACTCGGCGACCTTGGCGGCGACGATCATGCCGGCCATCATCGGCACCAGCCGCAGTCCGGTGCCGAACGCGTCGTGACCGCGCACCACCTGCAGGTACTGGGGCAGCACGAACAGCAGCCCGAACAGCGCGAAGGCGGCCAGCGTCGCGACCACCGAGCCGAGCAGGAACCGCCGGCTGCGGAACAGCGTGAGGTCGACCATCGGGTACCGGGCGCGCAGCTGCCAGCCGACCAGGGTGGCCAGCAGCACGGCGCCGCCGGCGAGGGCCGCCAGCACCACCGGGTCGCGCCAGCCGCGGACCGGACCCTCGATGATCCCGTACACCAGGGCCACCAGGCCGAGCGTGGACAGGATCGCGCCCGGCACGTCGACGGGGCTGCGGGCGGGGTCGCGCGACTCGGGGATCAGGACCGCGACCGCGACCAGGGCGAGCGCGGCGACCGGCACGTTGACCAGGAACACCGACCCCCACCAGTAGTTGTCCAGCAGGTAGCCGCCGACCAGCGGACCGAGCGGGACGCCGGCTCCGGCGGCGGCGGTGAGCGAGGCGATGGCCTTGCGCCGGTCAGCCGCCGCCTCCGGGAAAAGAACGGGCAGGGTGGCCAGGGTCACCGGCGTGAGGATCGCCCCGCCCACCCCCATGATCGCCCGGGCGGCGACGAGCTGCGCCGGGTCGGTGGTGAGGCTGGCCAGCGCCGAGGCCGCGCCGAAGAGCAGCAGGCCCACGACGATGAACAGTCGGCGCCCGTACCGGTCGGCGAGCGCGCCGGCCGGCAGGAGAAGCCCGGCGAAGACGACCACGTAGGCGTCGACGATCCACTGGAGTTGGCTGGTGCTGGCGCCGAGTTCCGCCCCGAGCGTGGGTAGCGCGACGTTCAGGATCGTCACGTCGAAACCCACGGTCAGCATGGCCAGCACCATCGCCGCGACGGCCCACCAACGACGCGTCCCCTGCATGACACCGCCTCCTATATGAGAGCAACTGTCTTATGACAGTAACTCTCAAAATTGCCGGATCGCGATGCTTGAGCGACAGATGTGCTGGCGGTCACACGCGGCCGTCGGTCCCGAGTCCTCGCCGCGACCGGATGCAACCGGTCTGAGCCGGCCGCGCGTGTAGCCAACGATGGAAACCTCACCTAAGCCGTCCGAACGGCTGCTCCGACCGGAAACCCGCGACGGCTCACGACGACCGACCACCACACGCCGTGCCTTCCTGGCGATGGCGGCCGCGCTACCCATGGCCGGTTGCGCCACCACCCCCGCGTCCGGCCCCACCGAAGCCGCTTCCGCCACCACCGCTGCTGCCACGGCCAGCCCCGCCGCCACCCCGCCGGACCAGCCACACCACCGGCTGACCGAGCTGGAGCGCCGGTACGACGCGCGCCTCGGCGTGTACGCCCTCGCCACCGGCACCGGCGCCACGATCGCCCACCGGGCCGACGAACGATTCGCCTTCTGCTCCACCTTCAAGGGCCTGGCCGCCGCGGCCGTGCTGCACGGCAACCCGCTGTCCCACCTGGACACGGTCGTCCGGTACACCGAGGACGACCTGATGAAGAGCTCCGCCATCACCAGGCGGCACGTCGCCTCCGGGATGACGATCCGCCAGCTCTGTGACGCCGCGGTCCGCTACAGCGACGGCACCGCCGGCAACCTCCTGCTGCGCGACCTCGGCGGCCCGGCCCGACTGACCGCCTACCTGCGCGGGCTGGGTGACCCGGTCACCCGGATGGACCGGTTCGAGCCGGACATCGTGACCGCCATCCCCGGCGACCCCCGCGACACCACCTCGCCGCGCGCGATCGGCGCCGACTACCAGCAGATCGTGCTGGGTGACGCCCTGCCGCCCGACAAGCGTGCCTTCCTCCGCGGCCTGCTGGAACGCAACGCCACCGGCGCCGGCGCCAAACGCGTCCGGGCCGGCGTACCGAAGGACTGGACCGTGGCCGACAAGACCGGCACCGGCGACTACGGCACCCTCAACGACATCGCCCTGGTCTGGCCACCGGGCTCGGCGCCCCTGGTCATCTCGATCATGTCCAGCAAGGCCACCCGGGAGGCCACGTACGATCAGGCACTCATCGCTGACGCCGCCGCCTACGTGGTGGCCACCCTGACCTGAGCGGCCGGTGCCCACGCCCCGCCCGACCAGACCAGAGACAGCACAGCAGCGCGCCGGGCGCGCCACACGGGGAGACAACGCCAGATGACCCACTCCGCCACGGCCCGCGTGACCGGACCGGCCGCCGCACCACCGCCGGGCCGGCGACGCGCCCGCTGGCTGCTCACCACCGGCCTGCTGACCGTGCTGCTGGCCGGCGCCTCGCTGGTAGCGGTGGAGCCGCTGCGCCACCCGCTGCCGGAACCCACCGTGACCCGGATGCTGCCCGCGTCGACGGTCATCCCCGGCACCGCCCCGACGATCCCGTGGCCGCAGCGGGGACAGGCCGCCCTCACGGTGGACGGGCTGGGCTCGCTCGGCACGTCGGGCGGCCGCGACCCGGTGCCGATCGCGAGCGTGGCCAAGGTGATGACCGCGTACGTCATCCTCACCGAGCACCCGCTCGACCGGGGCGAGCCCGGACCGCGGCTCACGGTCAGCGCGGCGCAGGCCGCCGCGTACCCGGGGGAACTGGCGCGTGGGGAGTCCCTGGTGCCGGTGGTGGCCGGCGCGGTCCTCACCGAACGTCAGGCGCTCCAGGCGGTGCTGCTTCCGTCGGCGAACAACATGGCGCGGATCCTGGCCGCCTGGGACGCCGGCAGCGTCGAGGCGTTCGTCGACAAGATGAACGACACCGCCGCCGCGCTCGGCATGGCCGACACCCACTACACCGACCCGGCCGGGCTCGACCCGGGCACCGTGAGCACCGCCGTCGACCAGGTGATCCTGGCCCGCAAGGCGATGGAGCTGCCGGCATTCGCGGAGATCGTGGCGCAGCGGACGGCCACCTTGCCGGTCGCCGGCACGGTGAAGAACTACAACTCCCTGGTCGGCAAGGACGGCGTCGTCGGGATCAAGACCGGCTCCACCGACGAGGCCGGCGGGTGCCTGGTCTTCGCCGCCGTCGTCACCGTCGGCGGCCGCAAGCTCACCATCGTCGGCGCCGTCCTCGGGCAGCCCGGGGCCAACACCCCCGTGCAGCTGGACCGGGTGTTCCGGGCCACCCGCCCGCTGGTCCGCACCGCCGCCAAGGCGATCGGGGAGCATCCGGTCGTGCGGGCCGGCGACCAGATCGCCACGGTACGCGGACCGCTCGGCGCCAGCACCACGATCAACGCCAACGAGGACCTGACCGTGCTGGGCTGGCCCGGCATGCCGGTCCGGCTTGACCTGGACATCCCGGCCGTACCGGCGCGACTGCCGGTCGGCGCCGAGCACGGCCGGCTCACCGCGGCCGCTGGCGACGGTGCTCCGGTCACCACCGCCCTGCGCACCGGCGAAGGGCTGGAGCCGCCGAGCACCTGGGACCGCATCCGACACCACCGCTGACCCAGACCCGCGACCTGAAAGGTTCTCCACCAGCGACGCGATCTCGCCCAGCAGGGAGTTGGCTGATGGTCGGGCTGAGATCTATTTCTTGATCCGATAGCGCAGGTGGGTGACGTGCGGTGATTCGATCACGGCGGTCGCTTCGAGTTCGATGTGGCCGGTGTCCAGGTGGTCGAACAGTCGGGTTCCGTTGCCGAGAAGGACTGGTACCAGTTGGAGTCGGATCTCGTCCACGAGCCGGTGGCGAACGAACTGGCGGGCGGTGGTGGGTCCGCCCATGATCAGGACGTTTCGGTCACCCGCCGCTTGTCGTGCCAGGCGGAGCGTGTTGTCGATGCCGTCGGTGATGAACGTGAACGAGGCGCTCTTCATGACCAGTTCCTCGCGTGGTTCGTGGGTGAGCACGAAGCACGGCACCGGGAACGGGGTGTCCTGCCACAGATCGACCCCGACGTCGAAGGTTCGTCTGCCGATCACCACGGCTCCGGTCGTGGTGAACACTTCCCGCGCCTGCTCGGCATCGACGCCGGCCGTGGAGACGCCGTCGGCGGCTACGGCCCGGTCGGCGTCATCATGGAACAGCCATTCGTGCAACCGCTCGCCACCTCTGCCCATCGGCTGTTCGACGGTGATACCCGGTCCGGCGGCGAAGCCGTCCAACGACACGCTCATGTTCAGCAGGGTGTGTCCCATCGCTTCTCCTCGGTCTTCGTTGGTCGGTCATGCTTGGCCGCCGGTGAGACCGGCGTGCCGCTGGCGCCATGCGGGTACGAGGACGGTGATCAGCACGGCGGCGGTGCAGACGAATCCCGCCGAATACCCGATCGGACCGAGCAGGAGGCCGAAGCCGACGGCCCCGACCCCCAGTCCACCGTCGTAGGCCATGTTCCACAGTGCACTCACCCGAGCGAAACCGGAAATCGGCACGCGGGCGAACATCAGGGCCAACGTCACGTGCTGGGCCACGCCGAACCCGATGCCGAACAGCCCGGCGCCGGCGATGACCGCCAAGCGGTTGGGTGCCCACGCGAGCGCGGCGGTACCCATAGCGACCGCGACTACTGCGGGCGGGAGCATGCCGCCGCCGTACCGGTCGCCGTAGCGGCCGGCCGCCCAGCGGGCCAGCGGAGTGGTGCAGGACTGCACGAGCAGCGCCAGCGCGGCCAGTCGATGCGATGCCGCAGAGAGGCTGAGCGGTAGGAACGTCAGCAGTACGCCGGCTACCAGCGCCACGGCGGCGAAAACCACCGCCGGTCCGGCAAGACCACCTACGTCGGCCGTGTCACGTTTCGTCGCGGTCGGTGCGGAGCCGGCCCGCGCAGGCTCGGTCAGCGCGGACTCCCTCGACGCGGACCCGGTCAACGCGGACCCGGGCGGCGCGGTACGCCCCGGCAGGCCGGGGACGGCCAACAAGGCAAGCAACGCCAGGACGGCACCGGCGAGGAAGACGGGCCGGTAGCCGAGGTGTCCACTCAGCCATACGCCCGCTGGGAGGCAGGCGATGGACGGGACACCGACGGCCGCGCCATACAGACCCAGGCCTTCGCTGCGACGACCGGCCGGCGTTAGCTCCGCAGCCAGGGCCGCACCGGCGACGAAGACGATCCCCAGGCCCGCGCCGCGCACCAGGCATACCCCGAGCACCAGCGGGGGCCACGACGAGATCGGCAGCACGGCAGCCGGTAACCCAAGGACCAGCAAGGCCAGCGAGACGACAGTCCGGTAACCGTACCTGCGGATCCAGGCCGGTGACGCCAGCTCGGCAAACACCGTGCCGAGCATCAGAACGCCGGTGGAAAGACCCGCGCCCACCCCGCCTGCGCCGGCCGCTGCCGCGTAGGACGGGACAACCGGCATCAGCAGGTAGAAACTGCCGAGCGCGCCGAGCGACGCGACCAACAACCGGACCATGGGGCCGGTCACGATCGGCTGGACCGACCTCTTCTCCACCATTTTCGCCGCTGCGGCTGGCGAGGGCTGAACCATGATCGAACGCTAGAGCGGCGACCGGCCCGGCAGTAAGGTCCAGTTTCATGCCGACTGAGCGGACCAGTTTGGGTCCGGAACTGCTTCTGCGGGTTGACCGGACCCGGCCAGAACCGCTACGCGACCAGCTTGAACGTGCCCTGCGGGAGGCTATCCGCGCCGGTCGGCTGCGCGCTGGCGACCGCCTCCCGTCGTCGCGCATGCTGGCCAGAGACCTTGCCGTCTCGCGCGGTCTGGTCACCGAGTGCTACGCCCAACTGCACGCCGAGGGCTACCTCGCCGCCGTCCCTGGCTCGGCCACCCGGGTCGCCGCGACCGCCCATCCACCGCAGGCCGGATCGACACACGTCACCCGCAGCGCACCGACCAGAATCGACTTCCGGCCCGGCGTGCCGGACCTGTCGAGCTTTCCCCGCGACGAGTGGACCCGCGCCGTGCGCCGCGCCTGCCGTCATGCGCCCGCCGATGCCCTCGGCTACCCCGATCCGTACGGCTACCGGGTGCTGCGCGACGGGCTCGCCGCCCACCTTCGGCGAGTGCGCGGCGCCGCCGCCGACCCGGATCACCTCGTTGTCTGCGCCGGATTCGCGCAAGGCCTGCAACTGCTCCTGCGCGTCCTGGGCGACAAGGGCGTACGGACGGTCGCCGTCGAGGACCCCGGTGATCCAGACCATCACGCCATCGCCACGATGCTGGGTCTGAAGGTCGTCCCCGTACCCGTCGATGACCACGGCATCGACGTCGACGCCCTCGCCGCGACCGATGCGCGCGCCGTGATCCTCACCCCGGCGCACCAGTCGCCCACCGGGGTCGTACTGGCTCCCGAACGACGCCACGCCGTCATCGCCTGGGCCACCGCCCGGGATGCCACGATCATCGAGGACGACTATGACGCCGAGTTCCGGTACGACCGCGAACCGGTTGGCGCCGTGCAGGGCCTCGCCCCCGACCGGGTCGCGCTGCTCGGCTCGGTCAGCAAGTCACTGGCACCGGCGCTGCGACTTGGCTGGGCCCTCAGCCCGCCCCACCTGGCGGCGGCCGTCGCGCGACACAAGCAGCTCGCCGACCGCGGCTCACCCATCATCGACCAGCTTGCCCTCGGCGAACTACTGAGCAGCGGCCGGTACGACCGCCATCTGCGCCACATGCGCCGCCGCTACGCCGCCCGCCGCATCGCGCTCGTGCAAGCGCTACGGCAACACGCACCCGACATCGAGCTTCGCGGCCTGGCCGCCGGTTTCCACGCCGTGGCTGACCTACCCGCCGGTGCCGATGAGCACGCCATCGTCGAGGCCGCCCGCCGCCGATCCGTCGGCCTCTACGCCATGAGCCACTACCGTATGACGGCGCCGCCACGCGCGCCGCAGCTCGTGCTGGGCTTCGGCAACCTCACCCCAGACGCCATACAGGAAGGCATCAGCATCGTCGCCGACCTCCTGCACGCCACCTGACAGCGTTGAGCGAGGCGATGCAGGACAAGTAACGCGCAGTTCGCCACCGGCGGTTGAGCTGCCGCGCCGCCCGTTCCCGAGGGCGAAGTGATGTCGCGGGTGACTCCGGTCGACCGAACGCCCATGCCGTCCACTGGATCGCCGATAGCGGACCGATCCTGTCCGCTGGACGTGTCAGGGTGACTACATGGACGGCCACCTCGACCGGGGCCCGGTACCGGTGCCGCGTATGCACCGGATCCACCATCGGTCCGGGGGTCGCCCGTCACCCGACATCCACCCGCACCCGGAACCCGCTACGGACGGAGCAACCCGATGAGCCGCCACATCCAGGTCACCTTCGACGCCCACGATCCGCGGGCGCTGTCCTCCTTCTGGTGCGAGGTGCTCGGCTACGTCCACCCCGCCCCGCCCGGCGTCGACCTGCCCGAGGGCGCCGACCCGCTGGCCGCGTGGGACGACTTTCTCGCGCGGATCGGCGTACCCGAGGAGCAGCGCAACACCAGATCGGCGATCGAGGATCCGGACGGGCACGGCCCGCGACTGTTCTTCCAGCAGGTTCCGGAGGACAAGGTCGCCAAGAACCGCGTCCACCTCGACGTCCGGGCCGCTCCCGGCCTGGCGGGAGAGGAGCGGATGGCGGCGCTGGAACGCGAGTGCGAGCGGCTCGTCGCGCTGGGCGCGAAGCGTCTCCGTCGCCACGAGCCCGAATTGCCGTTGAGCGCCGGCCACATCGTGATGGCCGACCCCGAGGGCAACGAGTTCTGCCTGGACTGACAAGGTCGGCGGGGACCTCCCGACGGTACCGTTGCCGGGTGCCCGAACTGATCGCGCCCACCGCCCGCCTGCACACCGCCTGGTTGGAGGCACACGCGGAGTGGGGCCCGGGGCAGCACGAGGACGGATTCGGGCTGGACCCGTCCGACGACGTGACCTCGCCGGCCGGCTTCGCCGCGTGGGTCGCCCGGCTGCTGAACCACTCGGATCCGGCGAAGCCGTTGGACGCCGGCAAAGTGCCCTGCACCTACCGGTGGATCGTGGAGCACGACCGGGTGCTCGGCGGGATCGCGCTGCGGCACGGCAGCAACGACTACGTGCGGTGGGCCGGGCACATCGGGTACGGCATCAGGCCGTCCGCGCGTCGGCGTGGGCTGGCGACCTGGGCGCTGAGCCGGATGCTGGCGGAGGCGCGGACGTTGGGCCTGGATCGGGTGCTTGCGGTCTGCACGGTCGACAACGCCGCCTCGGCGAGGACGATCGAGCGGTGCGGCGGCGTCCTCGAAGGCGTCGGCGAAACCCGGTTCGGCCCGGCCCGGCGTTACTGGATCGACCTCTGACGGCTGGTCAGCGGGCGCTTGATGCTCGACTGTGGACTGTTGACGGAGGAGTCGTCGCGGCCGGGCGGGGACTGGGCGCGAAGAAGTGTCGGTCCGGTCTGGCACGCTGACCGCCGTGGTGATGATTGGCGTCGTCGATGAGACGACCTCGGGTCGCGAGCAGGATTCGTGGCACCTGGAGATCTTCGAGGAGCGGCTGTCGCTGCGCGAGGTCATCCGTCGCCGGGTGTTCCAGGAGGTTGCCGAGCACAACGCCCGGCGCTCGGGCCCGTTCCAAGGTTTGGTGCAGCCGTCGGAGACCGAGCGTGCGCTCAACGGCCCCGACCGGTACGCGCATCGCCCGGTCGACCCGCAGGGCCAGTACGAGCGCGCGGTGGAGGCGTTCCGTCGCAACGGTTTCGTCGTGCTCGTCGACGACCGGCAGGTCGATGACCTCGACGCGCAGGTCGACCTGCGAGCGGGCACCGAGATCACCTTCCTCCGCCTCGTTCCCCTGGTCGGTGGCTGATGACCGCTGTGCTGCCCGACGCGGCCCTGTCGCCGTATGCCGCCGGCCTGCTGCGGCTGCTGACCGTTCCCGAAGCGGCGGCGGACGAGCCGGTCGCCGGTCGACTGGTGGACGCGTCGCGGCTCAGCGACCGGGAACTCGGCGTGCTGCTGGCCGCCGCCTATCGCCTGCTGCCGCTGGATCCGGCCCACTGGGTGAAGCTGGGCGTCATGGACGCGTGCCGTGACCGGCAGCCGGCGTTCACGCCGGAGTCCTGTGCCGCCCTGCTGTCCGCGCTGGTGGACGAGTTGGCGCAGCCGGGGGGCTCCGGCAATCCCGTGTTGGCCGTCAGAGCGCTGCTCCGGTGCGAGGGCCCGTTGCCGGAGGAGGCGGCGCGGTCGGCCAGGAAACTGGTCAGGGCACTCGGCGACCGGCACCGGGTTGACCACCCGTACGCGCTGATGGCCCTCGCCGGGCTCGGCGGCGGGATGACCTCCTGGATCGAGAGCAAACTTCACGCCCGGTCGCTGCCCGGGATCGCCCGCGACGAGGCGGCGGTGATGTCCGCGCTCGGCCCCATCGCCCAGGCGCTGCTCGCTGAGGCGAGCGGTGAGCGCACGTACCACTCGCCGCCGCATCTGCCGGACATCTGGCAACGACTGGCCGACCTGCCCGAGTACGCGTCGTTCGCGCACCGGGCGCTCGACGCGGCGCACCGCCGGGTCGCCGACATCCAGGCCGGCAGGGTCCCCTACCAGGCGGATGCGGCGTTCGCGCGGGAGGAGGTGGCGACGCTCGGCCGGGCGGTGCGGGTCGCCCTGCTGCGGGACGAGCCGTGGGTGACGCAGCCGTTGCGACAGCTCGCGCTGGGCGTCGCCGTGGCGCCGACCGCCGCCCGGACGGCGCCGTCGCAGGCGTTGCTGTACGAGGTGGCCCGCGCCGTCGCGGACTTCCCCACGCCGGAGGCGTTGGACGCGCTGCGGGCCGCCCGCGCCGTCGCCCGGCACAAGGGCGTCCACCGGCAGCTCGACCGCGAGCTGCGGCGGATCGAACGGGCGCTGGGGGACCGGCCCGACGTGGCGTTCCGGCTACCCGACCTGGGATTCGGGCCCGACGGCGTCCGTACGGTGACCGTCGGCGGATACGAGGCGGTCGTCACGCTGTCCCACGACGTCGACCTGACCTGGCGGCGGCCGGGCGGCAGGGCGCTGGCGGCCGCCCCGGCAGCGGTGCACCGCGACCACCCCGACACCGTGAAGGAGCTGCGCGACCTGGTGAAGCAGGGCCGGGCGCAGCTCGCGACGGTGGCCCGGTCCCTGGAGCTGGGCTTCACGGCCGGCACCACGCTGCCCTACCGGCGCTGGCGTGACGAGTTGGCGGCGAACGGTCTCGGGTGGAGCGTGGTGCGCCGCCTCATCTGGGAGGTGCCGGACGCGTCCGGCCGGTGGCGGTCGGTGCTGCCCACCGGCGACGGGTTCGCGGAGCTGGACGGCACGGCCGTGCCCGCGCCCGACCCGGACACCGACATCCGGCTGTGGCATCCACTGCACAGCTCCGCCGAGGAGATCCAGCGCTGGCGCGACGAACTCACCGATCGCGAGCTGCGGCAGCCGTTCAAGCAGGCGTTCCGGGAGGTCTACCTGCTGACGCCGGCCGAGCAGCAGACGGAGACCTACTCCAACCGGTTCGCCGCGCACATCGTCCACTACCGGCAGCTGTACGCGCTGATGCGGGGCCGCGGTTGGACGTGTTCCCGGCTCGGGCCGTGGGACGGCGGGGACACCGACGACGCGTACCGGGTGCTGCCGGGCGGTGCCTGGCGGGTCGGGTTCCGGCACGACTACCGCGACGAACAGCCGGACGGCGTGGAGTGCGGCAGCACCGACCGGGTGTGGTTCGATCGCCGGGTCGGGGGCGCCTGGCGCACCGCACCGTTGGCCGACGTGCCGGCCATCGTCCTCAGCGAGGCCATGCGCGACGTGGACCTGTTCGTGTCGGTGACCTCGATCGCCGCCGATCCGCACTGGATGGACCGCGGCGACGATCTCCACGCCGACTACTGGCGCCAGGCGAGCCACGCCGAGCTGTCGGCGACGGCGCAGACCCGGCGGGCCGCGCTGGAGCGGATCATCCCGCGGACGAATCTCGCCGACCGGTGCGAGCTGACCGAGCGCCATCTCGTGGTGCGGGGACAGCTGAACACCTACCGGATCCACCTGGGCAGCGGGAACATCCTGATGGAGCCGGGCAACACGTACCTCTGCATCCTGCCGGCCCGGCGCGGACCGCAGGAGTCGGTCTTCCTGCCGTTCGAGGACGACCGGCTGGCGCTGATTCTCAGTAAGGCGTTTCTGCTCGCCGAGGACGCCCGGATCACCGACCCGTCGATCGTGGCCCAGCTGCGCGCCGCCCGTTGAGCACAGGTCGGACTGGGGCTGTGGCATGTTCGGTCCGCCGGCTGCCGGGCCGAGCCGGCGCGGTGCGGGTCGGGCCGGCACCGCGCGGCGCTGCGGGAAGTTGATCTGACAGCGCCGCGTGTCGGGGGTGGGTCGCCGGCCGGCTGGCCGGTCGCGGGTCAGTCGGCGAAGCGGCGCCAGGCGTCGTCGGCCACCGCGTGGACGCTGTCGCCGGCGGCGACGAGGTCGGTGGCGGTGAACTGTTCCACCGCGCCCGCGCGCCAGCGGACGGCCCGATGCGCGAGGTCGGCGTACTCGGGAAGGAGCCGGGCGAGGTATTCGCCCGCGGCGGCCTTCGAGATGATGTCGCCGTGGGCCAGCGTGTGGTGCGAACGCGGGGGGCCCAGCACGAACCAGGTCACGATCCCCGGGTCCATGACCGTGTCGGGGGCCACCTCGGCCATTTCGGCCGGGAAGGTGGCGGCGCGCTGCTGCCAGTACTCCCGCAGGTTGTCCAGGTTGTACCGGCGCAGCTGCTCCGGATCGACCCGGATCCCGAGGTCCGCGACGGCCGGGCCGCGGACGTGGATGCCGTACCGCCGCAGGGTCAACCACAGCACGGGCGTCAGCTCGCCGCAGGGCTGGTCGGTCCGGAGCGTGCCGTCGACCACGAACGGCACGACCGGCCGGTCGGTCGCCCAGGCGCGGGCCATCGCGGGGTCGAGGTAGACCCCGTCGAGGTGGGGTGACCGGGGCATCCCGGCATGGATCTTCGCGAGCCGGGCGAGATCGTCGCCGGTTGCCGGACGCGACGTGAGGATCACCGTGTCGACGTCACTGGCGTGGGCCTGCCAGGCGCCGAGCGCGGCGGACCCGACGAGGTAGAGGCCCCGTACGTAACCGGGCAGGGCCTGATCGACCGCGTGGAGATACCGGCGGATCAGCTCCTCGATCACGCGACCGACCGTAGCAACGGCCCGGCGGCGACGCGGTACACCCGGCCGGTCAGGGGCGGGGCGATGGGCTCGGGTGAGCGTCCCGGGTCAGGCGGCTTCGCCGGAGACGGCCGGCGCCAGGGTTGGCTCGGGAGCGGCCGGTTCCGCGCCGGCCCGGCGGATCGGCGTGAACAGCCCGCTGATCGCGACCAGCAGGCAGCCGCTGCCCGCGACCAGGGCGACGGCGGTGACGCCGTACCGGCCGGCGGCCCAGGTCAGCACGGCCGCGCCGGCCGGCCCGAGCGAGTAGTGCGTGCTCCAGAACGCCGAGGTGACCCGGCCGAGCAGGTGGTCGGGGGTGATCTCCTGGCGCAGCGACATGGAGCAGATCCCGCCGACGCTGACGCCGCACAGGTACACCGCGGTCAGCACTGTGACGGCGGGCACGTTCCCGGCCAGCCCGATGCCCCCGATGGCCAGGCCGCAGGTCGAGAGGGCGCCGACCCAGGTGACGCCGAAGCCGCGCCGGCGGCGCAGCGGCGCGACCAGCAGCGCCCCGGCGATCGTGCCCAACGCCGCCAGGCCGAGCACGGTGCCGACGGTGCGGTCGGAGCCGCCGAGGTCGTGCTTGACGTGGTAGACGAGCACGTCGGTGAAGCCGTACGTCAGGAAGATGAAGACCGACAGCAGCACGGTCAGCGAGCGGAGCACGGGCTGACGCCAGAGGAACCGGGCGCCGGCGAGGAACTCGGCGAGCCGCCCGGTGGTGCCGGTCGGCTCGCCGTCGTCGGCCCTGCGGAGCCGGACCAGCCAGAGTCCGGCGGCCGACAGGGCAAAGCTGGCCGCGTTGATGGCGATGGCCGCCGTCGGGCCGAACCGGGCGGACACCACGCCGGCGAGCAGCGGCCCGCCCACGGCGGCCAGCGCGTACGCCGCCTGCAGGCGGCCGTTGGCCTCGGTGATCCGGTCCCGGTCGACCAGGTTGCGGACCGCGGTGACCGCGGCGACCTGGAACACCATGCCGGCGGCTTCGCAGATCGGCAGGACGACGAAGAGCAGCCAGACCTGCGGGCCGGCGAGCCAGGCCAGCGGGATGAGGCTGTAGAGGACCAACCGGGCCAGGTCGGCGGCGATCATCAGGGTGCGCCGGTCGTACCGGTCGACCAGCACGCCGCCGAAGACGCCCGCGCCGACGGAGGCGGCGCCGGCGACCGCGGTGAGCAGGCCCATCTGGGCGACCGATCCGGTGGCGTGCAGCACGAGCAGCGGCACCGCCAGGTAGGCGAACGCGTCGCCCGCGGCGGAGAGCGACTGGGCGACCCAGTACGTGCCGAAGTTGCGGTCACGCCACAGGGGAGAACGGACCGCGCTCATGCCGACGAGGGTAGTGCGGGCCGGCCGCGGGGGCGGTCGCCGGAGTCGGTCATCGGGCCGGCGTCCGGCGGCGGAGGGGACCGGGGTGCACGGACCAGAGCAGCCGCCGCCACCAGGGGCGAGCGTCGCGCAACGCGTCCACGTAGGCGGTGGCGACCGCGGCGGCGCGGGCGGCCTGCTCGCCGGTGGCGGCGCCGGGCGCGAAGGCGACCTGGTTGAGCAGGTCGGCCAGTTCGTCGACCTCCGCGCCGGGCCCGGCCAGATCGTGACCCGGTGGGCCGTCCACACCGAGGTCCGCCATGCCGGACCGCGACCCGTCCGCGCCCGGGTCCGCCGTGCCCGACCCGGGAAGTCCCGCCCGGCGGGCGGCGGCGAGGGTGCGGCGGGCGCGGGCGGCGACCTCGGTGGCGGCGAGGTCGCCGCCGACCGGGTGCCCGGCCAGGCGCAGCGCGTCGGTCACCTCCCGCCAGGCGCCGGCGATGCGCTGGCCGGGGTCGCCCCGTTCGAGTCGGGCCCGGGTCAGCGCCCGCCGCATCGACAGCAGGGTGAGCAGCAGCGCCCCGACCAGCAGCAGCACACCGCCGGTACCGCCGCCGACCAGCACCGGCGTCGGTACGCCGCCGCCGTCCACCGGCGGCGCCGGCGCGGCGGCTGGTTCCGGTTCGGCGGTCGGCTCCAGGGTCGGCTCGGGCACCTCCGACGGCGGTGGGTCCTCCGGCTGGGGGCGGAAGTCCTCCTCGACCGGTCGGGGTTCCTGGTCGGGGCGGGGCAGCGGGTCGAACGGCACCCAGCCGAGGCCCTCGAAGAGCACCTCCGGCCAGGCGTACGCGTCGGCGGCGCGGACCGGTCCGTCGCCGGTGGACTCGAAGCCGACCACCACTCGGGTGGGTAGCCCGGTGAGCCGGCCCAGCACCGCGAAGGCGGCGGCGAACTGCTCCGAGGTGCCGCGCTGCCCGCCGCCGTTGCGGGGGCCGAAGAGGAAGAAGCTCAAGTTCGGGTACGCGTGCCCGCTGGGTGCGTCGGCCACCAGCCGGTAGTGCTCGGCGAGGAACTGCTCCACGGCGAGGGCCCGGGCGTACGGCGCGCCGTTCTCCTCGGCCAACTGGTTGGCGAGCCGGCGCAGCGGCTCGGGCACGCCGTCGGCGACCCGCAGCACCCGGGCCACCTGGTCGCCGGCCGGCACGTTCGCGGTGGCCAGCAGGTTCACGTCGGGACGTTCCCGCTCCGAGGTCACCGTGTAGCGCAGCCCCGGGCTGAGCCCTTCCGGCCGGATCAGCGTCCCGGTCGCCGGGTCGTACGCCACCCGCGCGCCGGTGACCTCGCGGGGGGTGGCGACGGCGGGTAGCAGCCGCCCGGTCAGGTCGGCGACGGTGATCTCCTGCCGTACCGTCTCGACGGTGCTGTCCGGGGCCGGTGCCGCCGCCGGCAGGATCCGGCCGGCGTTGCGGTAGGTCGCGCCGACCCGCCAGGTCACCCCGTCGTAGTCGCTGAGCACGGCCAGCCGGATCCGCAGCGGGCTCTCGTCGCCCGGCTCCCCGCCCCCGGCGGGATCGCCGGTCGGCGGGGGCGCCGCGGTCGGGCCGGCCGGTCGCTCGGTGCGGACGTCGAGCAGCTTCTGCTGCGGGTTCAACGCCCAGCCGGAGATGCGGATCAGCGGGTTCTCGTCGAGCGTCTCCACCTGCGGCGGTTCCACGTACCGGCGCGGGTCCACCGGCCGGTCCTGGACCCGGGCGGCGACCAGCGGGCCGAGCAGCGCGGCCAGCGCCACCACGGCGGCGACCCCGGCGGCGGACGCGGCGGCCAGCCGGACCCGCACGGCCGTGCGGACTGCCGGTGCGAGCCCGGCCGCCGGGTCTTCGCCGGCCGTGGTCGGTCGCGCCGAGACGGCGAGGCCGAGCACCGCCGCGGCGACCAAGACCAGCGTCGGCCGGATCGCCGGATCGGCGTTCGGCCCGACCACGTAGAGCGCGCCCGCGTAGAGCAGCAGCGGCGGCAGGTAGCCGAGCAGCACCCGGCCCGCCCGCAGCGCCACCTCCGCGCCGGCGAGCCCGGCCAGCCAGGCCGCGACCAGCGGCACCAGCACGGTGTCCGGGGTCGGCTCGACCGGGATCATCGCGGTCAGCAGCCGGGGGATGCCGTTGCGGGCGGCGTCGGCCGCCACCTCGGCGAACCCGCCGGGCAGCTCGGCCCGGGTCGCGGTGAGCCGCAGGGACCAGGCCGTCCAGCCGGCCATGGCCAGCACGGAGATCGGTGCGACCAGCCAGGACGGCAGCCGCCGGGCGGCCACGCTGACCAGCACCGACCCGACGGCCGCGCCGAGCACCAGCGCGGTCAGCAGTCCGCCGGCGTAGACCCGGCCGAGCACCACGCCGGCCAGCCCGATCATCGTGACCAGGGCCAGCGGCACCGGCACGGCGCGCAGGACCCGGCCGAGGCGAGCGGTGGCCGGCCGGTCCGGTCCGTCGGACTCCGGGGGAGCGTCGGCCGCCGGGGGGCCGGTCACGGTCACCACCGGCGCACCCCGTCCCACTCGGCGGCGAACGCGGCCCCGTCGGCCGCGTCGACCACGACCATGCCGGCCGCGCCCGCCGGGGTCGGCTCCGGCGCGCCGAACACCCCGACCACGACCGAGGGGTACACGCCGCGCAGCGCACCGACGTGCCCCAGGTCGCCCCGGCCGCCGGGACCGGTGAGGAAGACCAGTGTGTCGCCGAGCCGGTCCTGCCGCAGCCGGTTCGCGGCGGCGCGCAACGCGTCGTCGGCGGTGGAGAGTTGTGCCGCGGCGAGCCGGTCCAGCGGCCCTCCGCCGGTGAACCCGCCACCGCTGGCGCCCGGTGCGGCGGCGTCCGGTCCGGCAGTCTCCGGTTCGGGGGCGACGAAGAGCAGCACCACCGGCAGGTCCTCCCGGAACGCGGCGGTCACGATCGAGGCCGCAGCCTCGCAGCCCGACTCGAACGACTCGACCACCCCGCCCACCCGGTCCGGGTGGGCGGTGGCCCGGTTGTCCAGCAGCACCACGATCCGGGGCAGGCTGGTGTCCACGTTCTCCCGCACCATCAGCTCACCCACCCGGGCGCTGGTGCGCCAGTGCACCCGGCGCAACTCGTCGCCGACCACGTACTCGCGCAGCGAGTCGAAGGTGATCGAGCCGTGCGGCACCGCGTCCACCCGGCCGTCGAGGCTGCGTCCGGCTCCGGTGGGCACCGCGCGCAGCGGGTGGATGCGCGGGTGCACCCAGACCGGGACGGTGCCGCCGTAGGGGCGGGCCACCGACACCAGCCCGAGCGGATCGCGGCGGGTCACCCGCAGCGGGCCGACCGGCACCACGCCCCTGCGCCGGGTCGGCACGTCGTAACGGACCGTGGTGTCCCGGCCGGGGCGCAGCCGCAGCACCGGCACCGGCACCGCCCGGTCCCCGCACCGGTCCTCGGCCACCAGGCTCGCCGCCCGCAGCCGGCCGGTGTTGCGCACGGTCACCGTCATGCTCGCCGGCTCGCCCCGGGCCACCCGGTCCGGGTCGGCGCTGCGGGCCACCTCCAGCCGGGGCCGCCAGGCCGCGGTCAGCACGGCGTAGCCGACCGCGCCGCCGGCCGCCGCGCCCAGCAGCGTCAACTCCGGGTACGCGAAGCGGAACCCCACCCCGAGCAGCACCACGGCGGCGACGAGCAGCCCGACCCCGCGGGCGGTGATCCCCACGCCGACCCGCCGGTCAGCCCTGCACCTGGGCCGGCTGCCCGGACGGCAGCGGCACCAGCACCGAGGCGACCGCCTGGCGCAGCACCTCGGCGGCGGTCACCCCGCGCACCTGGGCGTCCGGGGTGAGCAGCAGCCGGTGCGCGAAGACCGGCTCGGCCAGCGCCTTCAGGTCCTCCGGCATGATCCAGCCGCGCCCGTCGATCAGCGCGTACGCGCAGGCCGCCCGGGTCAGCGCGATCACGCCCCGGGGACTGACCCCGACCCGCACCTGCGGATGGGTGCGGGTGGCGGCGGCCAGCCGGACCGCGTACGCGTAGAGCGGCTCGGCGATGTGCACCCGGCGGGCCATCTTCACCATCTCGCCGACGGTGGCGGTGTCGGTGACCGCGGTGAGCGCCTCGGGGGAGCGGACCGTGGCGCCGCGCAGCACCTCCACCTCGACCGCCTCGTCGGGGTAGCCGACGGAGAGCTTCACCAGGAAGCGGTCCAGCTGCGCCTCCGGCAGCCGGTAGGTGCCGTCCATCTCCACCGGGTTCTGGGTGGCCACCACCAGGAACGGCTGCGGCACCGGGTGCCGGACGCCGTCGACGGTGACGGTGCGCTCCTCCATCACCTCCAGCAGCGCCGACTGGGTCTTCGGCGAGGCCCGGTTGATCTCGTCGGCGATGACGATGTTGGCGAACACCGGCCCCGGGTGGAACTCGAAGCCCCGGGTGGCCTGGTTGAAAATGGTCACCCCGGACACGTCCGAGGGCAGCAGGTCCGGGGTGAACTGGATCCGCCGCCACTGACCCTTCACCGTCGCGGCGATCGCCCGGGCCAGCGTGGTCTTGCCGACCCCGGGCACGTCCTCCAACAGCACGTGCCCCTGCGCGAACAGCGCGGTCAGCGCCAGCCGGACCACCTGCGGCTTGCCCAGCACGACCGCGTTGACGTTCTCGGCCAGCCGGGCGGCCAGGGCGGCGAAGCCCTGCACCTCCGGCTGGGTGAGCGGCTCGTGGGTGTTCACGGGTGGTGCTCCTTGCCTGGGTGGGTCAGCAGGTCGGCAGGACGTTGATGTTGTCGCCGCCCTCCAGGTTGAGCCAGGCCCAGGGGATGTAGTTGCGGCCGGAGTACTCGACCTGCACCCACCAGGTGCTCGCCTTCTGGTTGTTGTAGATCCACGAGTCGACGTGCTCGCCGGACTTCTTGCAGTACGCCTTCAGCCGGGTGCCCGGCTTCGCCCAGCCGACCTGCCGGTCGTTGTCCTGTCGGGTGACCGAGAAGATCTCGTTGCCGTTGCGGCCGTCCACGTCCTTGTTGCAGTACGTGCGCTGGTCGCCGTCGGGGCCGTTGTTGCAGGTCGCGATGCCGTAGAGGGCGTCGGTGGTTTGCGCGCGGGTCGCGGTGCCCTTGCCGGCCGCGTTGCTCGCGGTCACCGTGAAGGTGTACTTCGTGCCCGGGGTCAGCCCGCTCATCGTGATGCTGGAGCAGGGGCCGGTTCTCGCCGGCTCGCCGGTCGTGCTCAGTGAGCAGGACGCCTGTCCGCCGCCGGCGTCCACGGTGAACGTCACCGTCGCCGCGGTGGCGGTCGCCGACGAGCCGGTCACCGTGACCCGCGGCTCGGCCACCGTCCGCGCGGTCGCGGTCGCCTCCGGGCCGGGCCCGGCCTCGTTGACCGCCTTCACCTTCACCGTGACGTTCTGGCCGTTGCCCAGCCCGCTCACCGTCGTCCGGGTGTCGGTCACCTCGCTGCTGCGCCCGCCCACGTCCACCAGGTACTTCGTCACCGGCCGGCCGTTCGCCTCGGCCGGCGACCACTGCACCGCGACGGTGCCCGGCTGGTTGGCCACCGTGCTCGCCCGCAGCCCGACCGGCTGCCCCGGCGCCGCGTACGGCACCACCGTGTTGCTCACCGGCGACGCCGCCGAACCGGCTCCCTTGTCGTTGACCGACACCACGGTGAACGCGTACTGGGTGCCGTACTCCAGCTCGCCGGCCGGCACCACCAGCTCGGTCTTGCGGGACTCACCGGCCGGGGCGTTGGCGCCCGCCGAGGTGGCCGTCACCACGTACTTCGCGATGGTGTTGCCCTGCCCGTTCGCCGCCGGCCAGCGCACCAGCACCGTGCCGTCCGGCCGCTCCTGCGCGGTGACGCTGGCCGGCGGGTCGGGCACTGCCGCGGTCGGGGTGACCGGGTTGCTGGTCCGCGCCGGGCCGGCGCCCTTGGCGTTCACCGCGTGCACCGAGAACCGGTACGTCGCGCCGTTGGTCAGGCCCTTGATCTCCACGGCCCGCTGGTTGGCGCCCACCTCATGCCGCTGACCGGCGCCCTCCACCACGTACCGGATGATCTGCGCGCCGTTGGCCGCGGCCGGCCGCCAGCTCACCCGGGCCTGCGCGTTGCCGGCGGCGGCGGTGACGCTGCGCGGCGCGCTCGGCTTGCCGACCTTGGGCTTCTTCGGCGGAGGCGGCGGCGGGGGAGCCGGCGGCGGGTCGCCGCCGAGCACGTCGTTGGCGTACTTGTCGACCTCGCGCACCTGGTGCTTGTCGTTGACCACCCGCGCCGTCGACGTGTCGGGCGCGTTGATGAACAGGTGGTTCTCGCGGACCTCCAGCTCCAGCGGCCCGGTGGCCCTGCCGCGGATAGTGTCGACCAGCTGCCCGTTGGCGTCGAAGGAGTAGACGGTGCCGGTGGCCTCGTCGGCGCAGTAGAACCGGTTGGCCCAGGCCACCGCGGGGGAGAGCAGGTCACCGGTGCCCGGCACGGTGAACGCCCGCACCTCGCCGCCGGCGCCGACCACGTGCACCTTCCGCTCGTCGGCCACCGTCACCGGCACCACCGGGCCGCTGGTACGGGTGGGCAGCGCGCCGGGAGCGGTCATCGGCAGCGGCGTCTTGCGGACCTCGCCGCGTTGTACCCGGACCAGGGTGCCGGCCGTGCGGTCGAGCACCGCGACACCGTCGTCCAGGGTGGAGACGACCAGCTCGTGGCTGGCGTCGGCGACGTCGTACGTCTCCACCTGCTTCGGGCTCAACCCGGCACCGGCCGGCGCGGCCGAGGCGGGCGCGGACGGCAGCGTCGCCGCCGTGATCGCCGAGACCGTGCCCTCACTGGGCACCGCGATCCACAGCCGACCCTCACCGTCGAACGACCCACCGGTGATGCCCGGCGGGTAGCGCACCGGCTCACCGACCGGGGCCAGCGAGCGCGGGTCGAGCTGGCGGACCACACCCTGCACCGCGTCCACGACGAACGCCGCGTCCTCGTGCAACGCGACGTTCACACCCAGGCCGGGGGTGGTGCGGGTGGTCGCGATGATCTGCAGGGTGGCCAGGTCCAGCGAGCTGACCTGACCGGTGTTCAGATCCCGCAGGATCAGCAGCCGGTCGGTCTGGGTGACCTGCATCGGGTGCCGGCGGGCCGCCGGAACCTCGACCCGGGTGTCCACCCGGGCGGTGACCCCGTTGACCCGGGCCAGCTCGCTGCGCGCGGCGCTCCACAGCCAGGAACTCGCGTCGTAGCTGGCCACTGCGTTGTCGGCGGCGCCGAGCCCGAGCACGGTCAGCCCCATGGCGGCCAGCAGCGCGGCCACCGTCGCGATGGTGACCAGGCCGCCCCGGAACCGCGATCGGGGGCGAACGGCGTCGGTGCGCACGGCGTCATCGATGGTGGCCACAGCCCGGTGCCTCCCCTGTAGTCCTGGCAGGTGGCGCGCCCGACGGCGACCCCTCCCCCTGAGCCGGGTGCCATCATATGGCCCGGCCGAGGGCGGGGGAACCCGCACCGTCTCGCTGTGGACACCCAGCGTGTGCGCCCGTCGTGGACGGTCAGCGCGGCGAGGCGCCACCCCTCCGGTCGGTGCAGACCTGCCCGGACGTGGCGAACGAGTCGGTGGAGTAGACCGCCAGCACGGTGAAGCAGTAGTCCACCCGGGAGTTCAGCCCGTTGACCGTGTAGGTGGTCTGCCCCGGGTCCACCGACGCCATCACGCCCAGCGCCTGCCCGGTCCGCCCGCCGGCCACCATGAACGGCACCGCCCCGTCGGCCGGGTCGGTCCAGGTCAGCGTGATGGTGGCGGTGTCGTCGCGGAGCTTCAGGTCGGTCGGCGGTGGACCGGCCGCGGTCGCCTCGGCCGAGGCCGACGGCGTCGGGTTGGCCGGCGGCGCCGCGTCCCGGCCGAGCAGCAGCGCGCCCACCCCGGCCGCCGCCGCCACCGCCACCACCGCGGCGACGACCGCGACGACCACCGTCGTCCGGCTCCGGCCGCCGGACTCCGGCTCCTCGATGGAGTACGCGGGCAGGCTCGACGGGTACGCCGGCTGCTGCGGGTACGCCGACGGTGCGTCCCCGGTCGTGTCGGGCATGGGTGTCGGCTTCGGTTTGGGTTCGAGCCGCGGCTGATCCAGGTCGAGGTCCACGTAGCCCGGTGTGTCGTCCTCCTCGTCCGTGTCCTCGTCGTTGGCGTCGTCCGATTCGGAGTCGTCGACCGGAGCGGCCAGCGGTTGCGGCGGCGCCATACTGCCCCACGGCGGGGCGGTCATCCCCCACGGCGGCACCGGCGGCGCGCTGACCGGCGGCGGCGCCACCGGCGGCCCGCTCACCTGGTACGGGTGCCCGGGCGGTGCGCTGACCGGCTGCGGGTATCCGGGCGGTGCGCTGATCGGCTGCGGTCGGGGCGGGTAGGCCGGGTGCAGCGGTGCGCTGACCGGTGGTGGCGGCAGGGGCGTACCGCTGACCGGGTGCGGGTGTGCCGGCGGCGCGCTGACCTGCGGTGCCGGGTACGCGGCGTGCGGCGGTGCGCTCACCGGGTGCGCCGGCGGTACGACCGGTGGCGGCGGGGGGATCTGCCGGACCGGCCCGGGCGGCGCACTCACCGGCAGAGCCGGTGGGGCGCTGATCGGCGGACCCGACGGGACGCTCATCGGCGGCGCGCTGACTGGACCGGTCGGCACCGCACTGACCGGGCGAGCGGGTGATGCGCTCACCGGCGGCGGGGGCGGCGTGCTCACCGGCGCGGGCGGCGGGGGCGCGCTCACCGGCTGTGCGGGCGAGGGCGGCGTGGCCGGCGAGGTCTGGGCGGGTGGCGTGGCCGACGTGCTGGCGACCCGTGCCACCTCCTCGGCCAGCAGCGGCCCGATCTGCTGGACCTGGATGGTCGGCTTGTCCCACCCGGGAGCCGGGATCGGCGGCGGGTCCGGCAGTTGCTGCGGCCGGGCAGCCGCGTCGGGCTCCTCGGGGGCACGCTGCCGCGGCGGCCGGACCGTAGCAGCCTCCGGGCCTCCCGGGGCCGAGCCGGCGGGGCTCGCGGGCACTGCCGACACCGGGCGCGCCGAACCGGTTTCGCCCACCGGCGGTGCCGACACCGGCCCGGCCGGGCTTGCGGCACTCGCTGGCGGCGCCGGCACTCGCCGCGGCGGGCTGGCCGCGCTTGCGGGTGGTGCCGACACCGGTCCTGCCGGCTGGGCCGGAGCATGCCGGGTGGGATCAGCGGGCGGCTGCGGCGGGGCCCACGGCGACTGTCGCGGGGCCGGCGTGGCCGGAGCGGCGCGGTGCTGCGGCGGCGGGCCGGGCGGCGACGGAAGCTGCTGTGCCACGCCGGCCCCGCCCTGGGCCGTCATGGGCACTGTGCTGTCCCCGTCGAGCTGCGGTGGGGGCGGCAGCGGCGGTGCGGGCAGAACCGGAGGCGCCGGGAGATGCGGCGCCGCCGAGGCGGGCGGGCCGGCCGTAGCGGTCCGCGGGACGGGGACCGGTGCGGTGCGGGGTGGGGGCGGGGGCGGTGCTGCGTGTGGTGCTGGCGCGGTCGGGGGCGCCACGGGGTGCGCCGCGACGTGGGGAGCCGGCGGCGCCAAGGCGGCGCGCGCCGGCGGGACCGACGCCGCCGGACCGCGATTGGCGGGCAGCGGTGGCGGAGCAGGCAGGGGCGGGCCGGGCGGCACCGCTCGGCCTGCCTGCTGCGCTGGGGGCGTCGGTGGAACCGGAACGGGCGGCGCCGGCGGCACCGGTCCAGCCGGACGACCCGTCCGCGAGGCAGGAGGCGCCGGTGGAGCCGAGGCGGGCGGGGCCTGCGTCGGGCCTGGCGGGGGCGGCGCAACCGGTGCTGCCGGGCGGCCCGCCTGCTGGGCAGGTGGCGCTGGCGGGGCCGACGCGGGCGGGGCGACGCGGTGCGGGTGTGGTGCCGGGAAGGGCGGCGGCGGGGGTGTGGCGTGGGTCGACGCCGGATGTCCGGCGGCGTGGTGGCCGGGCGGGGTCGGATGGGGTGGGGCGGGCATCGCCGGGCCGGCGGTGGGCGGCGCCGGGGGAGTGGCGGCGAGCGGCGGGACCGGGACGACCGGGGCGGAGCCCGCCGGTGACGTGGCCGCGCCGCGGGGCGGCACCGGGGGTGGCGGGGGCAGCGGCGGCACCGGGGCGGATGTCGGTCGGGCGGCGGGTGCCTGCGGCGGGTGGACGCTGGTGGAGCCACCCCGCTGCTGGTCGGTGGCGGGAATGGTGGTCATGGAGACGGTCGGCCCGCTGAGCGCCGCTGGCCCGGTCCGGCCGCCCGGGCCGCTCTGGCCGGTGTCGGGAGCGGGCGGTTGCGGGGTGGGAGCGGCCTGGCCGAGGTACTGCTGCGCGGTGCGTACCGCCGGGTGGTCGGCACCGAGCACGGCGGGCCCGGCGGTGGCGATGCGGATGTAGTTGCGACGCGCTTCGTGTCGATTTCCCAGTTCGTCCGCTACCCCGGCCAGCTCGAACGAGAGCGCAAGCATCAGCGGATCGGCGTGCGACCAGCGGCGCTCGCCCGCGGCGAACGCCTCCTCCAGCACCCGCCGGGCGGCGCCTGGGTCGTCCGCCTCACGGTGCAGCCGGGCCAGCAGGTGCGCCGTGTTGAGCAGGTCCGGGTGATCTTCGCCGTACGCCGGTCGGGCGGACCCGATGACGTCGGCGAGCATCCGACGGGCGGCGGTCAGATCGCCCGCGGCGCGCAGCGCGAGAGCCCTCTGTTGGACGACGGCCAGGGAAGCGGGATGGGACACGTGGCCATGCTGCCGGTAGAGAGCGGCCGGACGCTACCCGGGGCGTGCCCGTCCCACCCTCGCCGGCATCGCCTGACCCGGCCTGAGCTGGGCGCGGAGGGTTCGGGCCGGAGGGGTGGAAGCCGATGTGCATGATCCACCCCGGCCGTGTACAGTAACTCCCCGTGCGGCCCGCTGGGCGGCCGAACGGGTGACGGTTCACCCGGGTCGGCGCGGTAGGCTGGACGATGCAGGTCCGGGTGGCGGAATGGCAGACGCGCTAGCTTGAGGTGCTAGTGCCCGTATAGGGCGTGGGGGTTCAAGTCCCCCCTCGGACACAGATTTTCCGCATCTATGCGCTGTTTCACGTGTTCGTGTTCAAGCGCGCTTGAACACCTCATCTACCCTCTGGCGTCTCTGCGGGCGACCGCCCTGCCCGGGCGGGGGTGGTCGTGGTGACCGCCTCGTTCGTGCCGCCGGTGATCCCCAAGGTCGTCCCTGGCGGTGCCGGTGCTGGCCCGGTGGGTCGGAGGCGACGACCGCTTCCAGTACCGGCGTTGGAATCGGGGTCCCCGCGAGCGACCGACACCGTCTACGCGTTGAGCGCGGTGGACAAGAGCGGCCGCGTCGCTGATCGCAGTATCGTCCGGGTGCTTGGCTGGGTGCCGGGGACTCGGCTGGACATTCGCGAGCAGGCAGGAATCATCGTGGCCCGGCCGGCAGTCGATGGTGTCCACTACGTCGGCGATCGTGGTCATCTGCATCTGCCGTTGGCGGTGCGCCGGTGGTGCCGGCTGACGGCAGGGGATCGCGTCCTACTCGCTGCCGACCCTGCCACTGGTCGATTGGTGGCCCATCCCCTTGCCGTGCTCGACCGGTTGCTGGCCGACGTGCATGCTGCCGTGGCGGGGGGTGAGGCGGCGTGAGCCAGACCGTCGCTGGCCGGCCGGAGTTGGAGGCGGCCCGGTTGTTGCTGGAGCGGATGGGCATCTCTCCGGCCGATCTGCTGGAGGTACGGCCGGCCCGTCCGCTAGCCCCGACGTTCGCCGAGTACGTGCCGTTGGTGGCCGCTGCGGTGTCGCCGGGTACTCGTCGGGCGTACGGTTCGTACTGGAATCGGGTGGTGCAGGCATGGGGGGATCGGCGTATCGACGAACCGCGCCCGTCTGAGATCGAGCAGTTGCGCGTCCAGGTGCAGGCGAACGTGGTGGCGCGACGCAACAATCGCGGCGGCCGATCGGCTGCCGAACATTTGGTGGCCGCGCTGCGGTGCCTGTACCGGCGGGCGGTGGCAGACGGGTACCTCGATGCGGCCGACAACCCGGCGTTGAAGGTGGACAAGCCACGCCGGCTGCCGAGCACCCGGCGGGCCATCGGCGACGCGCGCTTGGCGGAGATCAATGGGGTGGCGGCCAGCACGGGCGATGACCCGGGTCTGGACAGTCTGCTGATCCGGCTGCACACCGAGACGGCCTGCCGCCGTGCCGGGGCGCTGGCGCTGCGCCCGCGGGACCTGGACACCGACCAATGTCTGATCTTCCTGCGAGAGAAGGGCGGCACGTCCCGGTGGCAGCCGGTCTCGCCGACGCTGATGCGGCACCTGCTGGCGCAGCATGCCGAGCGGGCTGACGGCGACCGGAACGGCAGCCTGCTGCGTTACCGCGACGGTCGGGCGCTGACCTACCGGCGTTACGACCATCTGTGGGTGCGGATCGGGCAACATCTGCGATGGGTGCACACCCAGCAGATCAGTACACACTGGCTGCGGCATACCACCCTGACCTGGGTCGAGCGCACCTACGGTCACGCCGTGGCCCGCGCCTACGCCGGACACTCGGACGGCGCCGGGAGCGGCTCGACAGCCACCTACGTGCGGGCGACACTCCACGAGGTCGCGGTGGCCTTGGCCGGTCTGACTGGTGAGGAACATCCGCTCGCTGCTGAACCCTAGACGATGATCACCTGGTGGCCTCCCTCGCCTGGGGCGAGGGAGGCCACCCGTTCCTGTCAGCGGTATCCGGCACCGTGGGGTATGCCCCTGTCGGGCACGAGTTGATCTCACCCGAGGTAGAAACGGCGTCGATCTCCCGGAATTGATGGGTGGGTGGGTGGGTCAGCCTCGGGCCGAGCTGCAGTAGACCCAGCGCTGAGCACTGCTGCCACGCGGATTTGACAGCACGGCGTGCGCGCTCACTGCGGCAGCTAAACAGGTGGCCGGCGAGCCTTGTATTTGCATTGATTACGGGAGCGACCAGTTGCCCGCGGCGACAAAGCATGGGGAGCAACGCGACGAATTTGATTCTTTCTACCTGCACATGGGCTGGCTGGAATCCCACGTGTTCAGTTCGCTTCGCGTGCGGTTTGGAGGTTTGCCGCGGCGAGTGCCGTTCGCGGATGGTCCTCGCCGAACAGGCGTATGAAGTCGGCGAGGACTTGCTCGAACAGGGTGATCGCCTCGCTCACGCGCCCCGCCGAGAAGTAGGCACCGGCGAGGCTGTGGCGGGCGACCAAGGTGCTGGGGTGGCCCTCACCAACCAGCCGTATGGAGTCAGCGAGGACTTGCTCGAACAGAGTGATCGCCTCGCTCACGCGCCCCGCCGAATCGTAGGCGCCAGCGAGGCTGTAGCGGGAGGCTACGGTGCTCGGATGGTCCTCGCCGAGTAGCCGCTCCCGCTCGGCGAGGACCTGCCCGAACTGGATTATCGCCTCGCTTACCCGCCCCGCGGATTGGTAGGCGGAGGCGAGGTTGTTGCGGACGGTCAGCGTGTTCAGGTGATCGTCGCCGAGCAGCCGTACGAAGTCGGCGAGGACTTGCTCGAACAGGGTGATCGCCTCGCCCACCCGCCCCGCCGATTGGTAGGCGGAGGCGAGGCTGTGGCGCCCGATTAGCGTGTTCAGGTGATCGTCGCCGAGCAGCCGTACGAAGTCGGCGAGGACTTGCTCGAACAGGGTGATCGCCTCGCCCACCCGCCCCGCCGATTGGTAGGCGGAGGCGAGGCTGTTGCGGACGGTCAGAGTGTTTGGATGATCGCCGCCGAGCAGCCGTACGAAGTCGGCGAGGACCTGCTCGAACAGGCTGATCGCCTCGCCCACCCGCCCCGCCGATTGGTAGGCGGAGGCGAGGCTGTGGCGCCCGATTAGCGTGTTCAGGTGGTCGTTGCCGAGTAGCCGCATGGAGTCGGCGTGGACCTGCTCGAACAGGGTGATCGCCTCGCCCACCCGCCCCGCGGATTGGTAGGCGGAGGCGAGGTTGTGGCGAGAGGCCAGGGTGTCCAGGTGATCGTCGCCGAGCAGCCGCTCCCGCTTGGCGTGGACCTGCTCGAACAGCGTGATCGCCTCGCCCACCCGCCCCGCCGATTGGTAGGCGGAGGCGAGGTTGTGGCGGGCGATCAAGGTGTTCAAGTTTTCG
The DNA here is from genome assembly GCF_011759515.1 of Micromonospora sp. CNZ280. NCBI lineage: Bacteria > Bacillati > Actinomycetota > Actinomycetes > Micromonosporales > Micromonosporaceae > Micromonospora > Micromonospora sp. CNZ280. The sequence goes on along the minus strand of NZ_JAAOYP010000002.1, from coordinate 1,231,985 downwards.
TCGCCGAGTAGCCGCACGAAGTCGGCGAGGACCTGCTCGAACAGGCTGATCGCCTCGCCCACCCGCCCCGCCGACTCGTAGGCGGAGGCGAGGTTGTGGCGGGAGGTCAGGGTATCCGGGTGGTAGTTGCCCAGCAGCCGCCGCCGGCCGGCGAGGACCCGCTTGAACAGGTTTATCGCAGGTATCAGCTGGCCTTGGAACTGTTGGTAGGCCGCTGTCCGGTCGCCGAGAAACAGGACGTCGGTGTTGTCATGACCGGTGCCAATGCTGGTGATCAGCGCGTCTATGTGTGGCAGCAGTTGATTCCACTTGGGCCAGCCCGCCATGTTGCTGATCGGATCGTCCGGTATCGCCTGGACGAGCAGCGCGGCTGCAAGACTGACGGCGTCCTCACCAGGCCCCGGCAGTTGAGCAGGGCCACCAGTGCGGGTGACCGCCTGTACCAGGCGATGCACGCTCACCATGCCGTCCGCCCGCTGGATCATGTTGTACGAGGCCAACACCGCCAATGCCTCGCCCAGCGCCACCTTGTCTCCGGTGATCGGCGTGAGCACGTCCTCGGGCAGATTCTCGGGCGCCAGCACCGCCAGCAGCGCCATGACCTGAGCAGCGAGCGGTGAGCGTCTGCTAATGGCTGCCATGGTGACCTGCCAGATCCTCGCGATGCTGCGTTCCGCAGTGGCACCCTCACCGGCATGGGCGGCTACACGTGCGAACTGCTGTGCCAGCAGCCGTCGGTAGTCATCGAAGCTCATCCCATCGTGCTGGCTGATGTAGGCGGCAGCCTGCTCCAGCGCCAGCGGCAGATCACCCAAGTCCGCTGCCAGCTGGCTTGCACCTACGGTATCTCCGGAGCCGGTCAGGCGGGTCAGCAGCTGCACACTCGCATCCCGCACCAACACCTGCAGACGCAGCGGCGTCAGGCCGTACCTCGCCCACCGGGCCGCCCCCAGATCCCGGCGAGTGGTCACCAGAACTTGACCACGCCCAGCGACCTGACCCAGCAGCGGTGCAATATCAGCGAGGTTCTCCACGTTGTCCAACACCAACAGCCAGCCCGAATGAGACTGCAGCCAGCCGATCGCCCACTCCTGCGCATCCGCCAACATCGCCACCGGATGCAACCGGCGTGTCAACCCCGCCAACCCCAGCCCGACGTTCTCCGCCGTGTCCGCGGTAATCCACCACACCACGCCATAGCGGCCGCGGTAGGCACGCGCATAGTGCAGCACCAACTCTGTCTTACCGACGCCGCCTAGCCCATGCACGGCTGCTTGCCCCGGCACCGCACCCGCAGGATGTAACAACGCCGCCAGTCCGGCCAGATCACGGCCAACGAACACCACCGACGCGGCGGGCAGGTTGTCCACCCCCGCCGCAGGCACCGAGCCTGGAGACGGCATCGTCGAGACATCCACAGCAACATTCGCCTGCGTGTTGTGGTCCCCGATCTGCACCCCCGCCGAACCATTCACCGTGGTCTGGTACGCGCCCGGCTCGGGCTTGCCGCCAGTCACCGCGTTGGGTAGTGGAAGGTGTTGGTCTGCGTGTTGTGATCCCCGACCTGCACACCGGCGGACTGCGACACCGTCACCGTGAACCTGCTGCCTGGCACACCCGCCTCCGTCAGCAGCCCCGCAATTTCATCAGCCAACCGCCGATCCTCGGCCAGGGCCCTCTTCACCTGCGCGAACAACGCCGCAATGAACGCCTCATCCTCCGGGTTCTCCGCCATGTCCGTCATGGCACCACCCACCTGCGCCGACCGCGACGACGCCAACAACCGACCCAGCAGGCGCCGCCCCCAGCCCACCGTCGCATCAGCTGTGACATCCGCGCTTCGCTCCGTCACCCGCTGTACCACCGCACTGCCGTACGCACCCGCAGCCGCCGACAGGAACGGCACCACCGCACCCGCCAACCCACCAACATCAACCATTAGCCACCCCAGAAATGCCAGCCGACAACCTCCGATCTACCACACCCCCGCACGCCAGCCGAACCCCAAGAGGCCGAACAGTTACCACCTGTTGCGGGGCGAGCGCAGCTGGTGGGGTTCGGGTGTTCTCCTAGGTGATCGGGGACTGCTGTCCGAGCCGCGACCCCGACGGCTTGGCGCAACCGCTTGGTCACGTCCGCGTTGGTGGTGTAGGAGACGGCCATCGCGGGATCCGGTCTGATGTTATGCGGCGATCGGGGCTTGGTTGGGCTGGTCGGTGTCGTGTTGGTCGGGCTGGACGGGGATGAGGCGTGCTTTGGCCAGTACTTCCAGGCCCATGTAGCGGCGTCCTTCGGTCCATTCGTCGGTCTGCTCTGCGAGGACGGCGCCGACGAGGCGGATGATCGCCGCCCGGTTGGGGAAGATCCCGACGACGTCGGTGCGGCGGCGGATCTCCTTGTTCAGCCGCTCCTGCGGATTGTTGGACCAGATCTGACGCCAGATCTCGCGCGGGAAGCCGGTGAAGGCGAGGAGGTCGTCGCGGGTGGTGTCGAGGTGCTCGGCCGCGGCCGGGAACTTGGCTTCGATCGTGGTCACGACCCGGTCGAACTGGGCTCGGACGGCGTCGGCGTCGGGCTGGTCGAAGATCGTCCGGACGAGTGTGGCGATCCACGGCTGCGCGGACTTCGGCACCTTCGTCAGCAGGTTCCGCAGGTAATGGGTTCGGCATCTCTGCCACGCGGCTCCGGGCAAGGCCGCGCCGATAGCCTGCACCAGGCCGGCGTGGGCGTCGGAGATGACCAGGCGGACTCCGGACAGCCCGCGGGCGGTCAGTGATCGCAGGAACGCCAGCCAGCCGGCGCCGTCTTCATCCGAGGCCACGTCCACGCCGAGGACTTCCCGCTGACCGTCGGCGTTGACACCGACCGCGATCAGGGCGTGAACGTTGACCGTCCGCCCGTGCTCGCGGACCTTCATCGTCAGCGCGTCCATCCACACGAACGTGTAATGCCCTGAGTCCAGGGGCCGGTTGCGGAACGCCTCAACCTGCGCGTCCAGGTGCGCGGCCATCTCCGAGACCTGCGACTTGGACAGCTGCCGGATCCCGAGCTGCTCGACCAGCTTCTCCACCCGCCGGGTCGACACCCCGAGCAGGTAGGAGGTGGCCACGACTGAGACCAGGGCCTGTTCGGCCCGCCGCCGGTGCGTCAGCAGCCAGTCCGGGAAGTAGGAGCCCTGCCGCAGCTTCGGGATCGCCAAGTCGATCGTCCCGGCGCGGGTGTCCCACTCCCGCTGCCGGTAGCCGTTGCGGGAGTTCACCCGCTCGTCGCTGCGCTGCCCATACGCGGCGCCGCAGATCGCGTCGGCTTCGGCGGACATCAACGCCTGCGCGAACGCTTTGATCATCGCCTGCAACACGTCCGGCGACGCGTCCTCGATCTGCTCGCGCAGCAGCTCAACAGGGTTCACACTCTCAGATGCGGCCATCGCGTTCTCCTCTCCTTCTCTGACTTGGTCGTCTTGAAGGATCGACGCGATGGCCGTCTCTCATCTACACAACACGCCCATCACGGGCAAGTCGTACACCACTCCAGTGGACGCAACCCAACCGCTTCACGCCGTAGCGCTGCTGATGTGGCCGAATTGCAGGGCTACGGTGCGTAACGGCATTCCTTCCGCCCGGCCCGGGTCACGTCCGCTCGGGTGAGGTTCACCCGAGCGGAGTCTGCCCTTGGCGGACGAATCGCGTGTACCGCTGTCGGGGGTTGCCAGAGGGTGCGGCTCGCCGGTGAGCGCGGCCAGGGCAGCGGCGACTTCCTGGACTTCGGCGCGTACGTAGGTCATCGTGGTGCCGATGTCGTTCTTGCCGCTGTGTCCGGCGTACGCGCGCGCTACCGCATAGCTGAAGGTGCGTTCGACCCAGGTCAGGGTGGTGTGGCGTAGCCAGTGGGTGCTGACCTGCTGCGCCGCGACCCAGGGCAGGTGGGTGCCGATGCGGTGCCACAGGTGGTCGTAGCGGCGGTAGGTCAGTGGCCGGCCGTCGCGGTAGCGCAGCAGGCTGCTGTTGCGGTCGCCGTCGCCACGCTCGGCGTGGTGGGCCACCAGGTGCAGCATCAGCGTTGGCGAGACCGGCTGCCAGCGGGACGTGCCGCCCTTTTCCCGGAGATAGATCAGGCATTGGTCTGGATCCAGGTCTCGCGGGCGCAGCGCCAGCGCGCCGCCGCGGCGGCAGGCGGTTTCCAGGTGCAGTCGGAGCAGCAGGCTGTCCAGGTGCGGGTCGTTGCCGGTGGTCGCGGCGATGTGGCTGATCGCGGCCAACTGCGCCTGTGGGAGGGCGCGGCGGGTGCCGGCCAGCCGGCGGGGCTTGGCGACCCTGGCCGCAGGGTTGTCGGCCTCTCGGATCAGTCCGTCCATGACGGCGTGCCGGTAGATGCAGCGCATGGCGGCGATCAGGTGTTCGGCTGCGGTGCGGCCACCGCGGGCGTTGCGGCGCACCACCACCTCGCCGCGGATTTCCTCGGCCAGCCGTTTGATCTCCAGGGGCGTAGGCTCGCTGATTAGCCGGGTGCCCCAGTGCTGGCAGATGCGTTGCCAGTAGGAGTTGTACACCCGGCGGGTACCGGGTGAGACCGCCTCGGCAACCTGCCACACATACTCGTCGAACGTCGGCACCGCTACCGACGCTGCCGTTGGGTCGGTGAGCAGCTGCTCGGGGGTGATACCAAGCTGTTTGAGCAGGCTGCGCACCGTCTCCAGCTGCGCGGTGCGCTGACCCATCGGCCCCGTCATCGCCCGGCCCCTCTGTCGTGTGGCTGGCGGTAGAAGACGACCAAGTCATCCACCGTGGTCATGGGGATCACCAGCAGCTCGTTCCGCCGCCGGTTCGCGGCGACCAGCACTCGATCTCCGGCGGCGATGCGACACGTGCGGCGTACCGCCAGGGGAAGCCGTAGATGACCCCGTGGGTTGATGCGGACGGTACGACCGGTGCGGGCGACCACGATCGGGCCAGGCTCAGTCGCCAACTCGACCGCCTGCCCGGCGGCCCAACCCATGAACGTCAACGCTGACCGATCGGCCAGCCGCCCATCGCGGTCAACCGGCGTGACCACGCAGCGGATCCCTGCACCGCGCGCAGCATCTGGCGGCACCGGGATCGGCAGCCCTGGCATGGGCCGCAGCTCCGCGCTGGTGGCGGTGTGCCGTGGGGAGGCCGACTCGGTATCCACCTCAAGCGGCGCATCGTCGACATCGCGCCAAGCGGAGGGGTGCTCTTTCGCTGGGGCGGCGGCACTGGAGCCGGCGATTCGTGCTGGATCGCCGCTGTGGTCGCGGCGGGGGGTGGCGCGTCGCGACGCGCCACCCCCGACCTGTCGGGAGTCGCGGTCAGTCATGGCGACCTACCGAGATGAAGCCGAGCGGCTCGATGTGGCAGGCGCCTCCTCCTATGGGCCGGCGGCGAGGTTTGGGGCGCGTGGTTTCGAGTTCGACGCGTGGCGTGCCGCGGTCAGTCATCGCGACTCCTGTTGGTGAAAACGAGGAGGTCGACGCTGTAGCGCGGACCGTCGTCGCCGGCCGACCAGCCCTGCCGTGCCGCCTCGGCTTCGGCCAGGCTGGCGTAGTAGAGGAACTCGTCGCCGTCGCCCGCGGCGGTGACCGCGACGATTTGCAGGACGTGGGCCAGGCCCGCGGTGTGGGCAGCGGGCAGCAGTTCGTCGAGGTGCTCGGCGTAGGTCGTGCCGGGCTGGCCGGGTGCCGCGGAGCTGACGGCGGCGATGGCGCAGGTGTCGGCGGTCATGATGAGCCGGCAGGCAGCGAACAGGTCGGTGATGGTGGCCGGTGTCCGGGTGGTATGCCGTGGCGGCCACCGCAGGACGACGAGGCTGACGGGTTCGGTGAGCGTGTCGAGGTCGGCGACCGTGCTGGGGTCGGTGATGGACAGGTACGTGCGGGATGTGTAGGCGCTGGCGTGCTCCAGCTGCGGGTCGCTGTCGAAGTCGACGACCGCGTCGCCGCGCCGGGTGTACACAAGGACGAGTCGCTGCGCCAAGCGCGACGCAAGACGGCTGCCCGGGGCGCCGGGTCCGGTGTCGTCGCGGTCGTCGAGCCGCCAGACGGCGATTGGGACATCGCCACCGACGAGGACTGCGTCGCTGTGGTCCTTCAGTGCGTCGTCGTTGGATGGGTTTGGGCGTGTCGCGCTGTTCGGCGTGGGGTCTGGCAGAGCAGTCATGTGCGGGTAGCTCCCGCGCTGGCTGACCGTGTTCGCACCTACGAATGGCGTCGGTGACCCAGCTCAGACCACCGGCTCCTGCAGCCGGGCACCCAACAGCGCCCAACAGCGTCGGCGGCCTTGTCGGATGAGGCTGCCCAACAGCCCGAGGGAGTTCGCCCAACAGTTCTCGGCGTTGACCCAACAGTCTTCGCCGTTGACCAACAGCGTTGAGCTTGGCCAGCCGCGGGTTCCGGGCAGCGGCTTGGCTGCTACGTGTCCGACCAGCACGGCCGTGCCCGCCAACGTAGCGAAGACGAGGCGAAATGCGCCCATGCCCAGCGAGCCGCCTGAGCCTCGCCCGAATCGGCGCAGGGTGGTCAGGCTTGTAGGTGCGCGGCGACAGATACGCAGCGCTCTACGCCTGACACGGAGGGCTCCTAACGGCCGTCCGAGGTGTCGGCTCCGCCTGAAAACTGACCCCGTGGTTCCGGCTGAATTTTGACCCCTTCCGGAAGCATCGGGAGGTGCTGAGCGTGGAGGACTGGGCGGAGATCCGTCGGTTGCATCGGGCGGAGCGGATGGCGATCAAGGCCATCTGTCGGCGGCTGGGGATTTCGCGGAACACGGTGCGCAAGGCCTTGGCCAGTCATGAGCCGCCCCGCTATCAGCGGGCGGCGAAGGGCTCGATCGTGGATGCGGTGGAGCCGCAAATCCGGGCGTTGTTGGCGGAGTTCCCGGACATGCCGACGACGGTGATCATGGAGCGGGTCGGGTGGACTCGCGGCAAGACGGTGTTCGCCGATCGGGTGCAGCAGTTGCGGCCGTTGTTCCGCCGCCCTGACCCGGCTCAGCGGACGGAGTATCTGCCGGGTGAGCTGGCGCAGTGCGATCTGTGGTTCCCGCCGGCGGACGTGCCGTTGGGGTTCGGGCAGGTGGGCCGGCCGCCGGTGCTGGTGATGGTGTCCGGGTATTCGCGGTGGCTGTCAGCGGTGATGATTCCGACCAGGCAGTCGCCGGACCTGCTGGTGGGGCACTGGACGTTGATCTCCGGCTGGGGGCGGGTGCCCAAGGCGTTGGTGTGGGACAACGAATCCGCTGTCGGGCAGTGGCGGGCCGGGCGGCCTCAGTTGACCGAGGCGATGAATGCCTTCCGCGGCACCCTCGGCATCAAGGTGATCCAGTGCCGGCCGGCGGACCCTGAGGCCAAAGGCTTGGTCGAACGGGCCAACGGCTATCTGGAGACCTCGTTTCTGGCCGGACGCCGATTCGGCTCACGTCAGGACTTCAACGCCCAGCTCACCGACTGGCTGGTGCGGGCGAACAACCGCCAACACCGGATGCTGGGCTGTCGCCCGCTGGACCGATGGGACGCCGACCGGGCCGCGATGCTGCCACTGCCACCGGTTGCGCCGGTGGTCGGCTGGCGGCAGACCACTCGCCTTCCCCGCGATCACTACATCCGCTTGGACGGCAACGACTACTCGGTGCACCCATCGATGGTCGGCCGGCGGGTCGAGGTCACCGCCGACTGCGACCACGTGACGGTGCTCTGCGACGGCCGACCCGCGGCCCGGCACGACCGCTGCTGGGCCAAGCATCAGAGCATCACCGATCCCGCCCACCGCCAAGCCGCAGCGGACCTGCGCGTCGCCGCCCAACGCACCCCGACGACCGCCGTTGACGCCCAGGTCGAACGCCGGCCGTTGAGCGACTACGACCGGCTGTTCGGCCTGGACGTTGAGGTGGCTGCGTGATGGCCGCCAAGACCAGCCGCAACGTTGCATCCGAGATCGCGTTCCTCACCCGCGCCCTGAAGGCGCCGTCTCTGGCCGCGTCGGTCGAGCGCCTGGCGGAGCGGGCCCGGGCGGAGTCGTGGACGCATGAGGAGTTCCTCGCCGCCTGCCTGCAACGCGAAGTCGCCGCCCGGGAAGCCCACGGCGGAGAGGGACGCATCCGGGCCGCGAGGTTCCCGGCCCGCAAGAGCCTGGAGGAGTTCGACTTCGAGCACCAACGCTCGCTGAAGCGGGAGACGATCGCTCACCTGGGAACCCTCGACTTCGTGGCGTCGAAGGAAAACGTCGTCTTCTTGGGCCCGCCCGGCACCGGCAAGACCCACCTGTCCATCGGCCTGGGAATCCGGGCCTGCCAGGCCGGACACCGCGTCGCGTTCGCCACCGCCGCCCAATGGGTGTCCCGCCTCGCTGATGCCCACCACGCCGGCCGGCTGCAGGACGAGCTGATCAAGCTCGGCCGGATCCCACTGCTGATCGTCGACGAGGTCGGCTACATCCCCTTCGAAGCCGAAGCCGCGAACCTGTTCTTCCAGCTGGTCTCCAACCGCTACGAACGAGCCAGCCTGATCGTCACCAGCAACAAGCCCTTCGGCCGGTGGGGCGAAGTGTTCGGCGACGACGTCGTCGCCGCAGCCATGATCGACCGCCTCGTCCACCACGCCGAAGTGATCTCGATGAAGGGTGACAGCTACTGGCTCAAAGACCGCGACCTCGGCCGCGTTCCCGCAGCCAGCAAGACCAACGACTGAACATCAACAACCAGCGAGGGGGTCAAAATTCGGCCGGAACACAGGGGTCAAAGTTCAGTCGGCGTTGACACGAGGGCTCGCCGATCCGCGCGGGACTTCCGACCAACAGTGCCCAACAGGGCCGCGAGCTGCGGTCTTGGGCCGCCGTGCCTGGCGATGCCGGGCTCCGTACTCCTGTTGGCGGTTGGGTGGACAGGCCCTGAGCAGGCCCAACAGGCTCGTGGTCCCGCTCGCGTGATCTTGGGCTGTTCGATAGGCGTGCGCGGATAGAGGCCTCGCACCGCCGTCAAGCTGCGGTGCCCGAACGCTTCGCAAGGGACGCCATGTCTGCTCGATCTTGGCCGTCGTCGCCGCTGGCCGCGGCCGGCCGTGCCTTCACCCTGCTAGTGCAGCCGCCCACCCATGTCGGATTCGATGGCCGCGGGTTCGCCGGTCTGCCGGACGAGATCCTGCCACTGGAACGGCTCCGTGCGCTGCTGCTGGCACCGCAGACCAACGTCGAGGTCCGTGACGCGGTGTGGCGTGAGCTGGTCATCCGCGCTCGCCGGGACGGCCCGGCCTGGGTCGTGGCCGCGGTGGGCATTGCCCTGCCCGGCCTGCGGCACGTCGCCGGGCTGCTCGCGTCGGGATGGCGCGGGGATACCCGTGACCTGGACGCGGAGCTGCTGACGGGGTTCGTCGAACGGCTCAAGACCATCGACCTCGAGCCGCCGCGGGTGGTCGGTCGGCTCATCGACGCCGGCTTGCGCGCCGCCCGCAAGGCCCGGGATGCGGAGTCCGACGCCCAGCTTATCTACACCGATGCGACCGGGCCGATCGCGCCGATCCAGCCGTGGGACCACCCGGACCTGGTTCTGGCCAGGGCGGTCGCGGTCGGCGTCATCGACGCCGACGAGGCGAACCTGATCGCCGCGACCCGGCTGGAGAACGCCACTCTCGCCCAGGCAGCGGCACGCCTCGGTATCGCCGCGAGCCTGGCCTCGTCGTGGCGGCTGAAGGCCGAACGCCGGCTTCTGGAAGCCATCCGCGAGGGAGATCTCGCGTTCGTGCCGCTGCGGCGTCGTCGGTGCCGCCGCGGCGGTGACGCGACCCAACAACCGGTCGCCGCGACCCAGCAGCGAGTCGCTGCCAGCCAACAGCGGATGGCTGCCGCCCAACAGCGAGTCGCTGCTACGCGTGCCACCCGACCGCGACGGGCTGTTGGGTCGCCGTTGGGTGGCGGAGCGGCGGTGGACGTCGTGTTGGCGACCCAACAGCGGGCCTTCGTGGGCAAGACATCGGACCGAGAAACGGCCGGTGTCGGCGCCCCGGGGATCGGGGCGCGGCCGGCCTGAGTGGCCGTGTTCGCACCCGATCACTTCATGGCTGGAAGGAGCGACGCTCCCACGGCCGGCCCCGGTTCCCGGTGGCGCATCTCGACCCCAATATCGAGCCCCGCACGAGGGGCGGGAGGTGCCCACCATGTTCCGCCGCATCATCTACCGCACCATCACGGTCCCGGTCGCGTTTCTGGTGGCTGTGGCCGGCTCGGCCCCGGCGTACGCGGCCGAGCCGCAGATCCTGGCCGCGTACACGCTGCCCGTGATCATCGGCAACATCACGACCTGGATCGTCGGGCTACTGGTCGGTGTCGCCACGTTGTTCCTCACCATCGGTGGCCTGCGCCGGCTGGCCGCGGGTGGCGACCCGACCGAGATCGAGAAGGCGAACTCCGCGTTCAAGAACGCCCTCATCGGCTACGCCCTCGCCGTCCTCGCGCCGATCCTGCTCGCGATCGTGCAGGGCTGGATCGGGGGCTGAGATGGGCGGCTGGCTCGCCGACCAAATCATCGGCCCCATCCTCACCTGGTTCGCCGAGACCGTGATCGGCGCGCTGAACGCGTTGTGGGAACTGCTGTCGGTCACCGCGTTCGTCAGCCCTGACGTGACCCAACTGCCACAGGTCAGCGCGTTCGCCAGCACGTCGCTGGGCATCGTGAATACCTGCTACGTGCTGGCGTTCCTGTGGACGGCCATCCTGGTGATGGGCCGCGACACCATCCAGTCCCAGGTCGGGCCAGGCGAGCTGATACCTCGCCTGGTCATCGGCCTGATCGCCGCCAACTTCGCCATCCCGCTGTGTTCCACCATCATCGGTTTGGCCAACGCGTTCACCGCCGCCTTGACCAGCCAGGACATCACCGCGCCCGGCTCGATGCAGCAGCTTCGCGCCACCACGGTCAGCGCATTGGACGGCCAGGTCGGCGCCAACCCAATCAGCTTCCTGCTGCTGCTCATCGGCCTGCTGATCGCGGTGCTCACCGGCACCCTCCTCGTGCAGTGGATCATCCGGCTCGGGGTACTCGTCGTCGCCGTCGGTATTTCACCGATCGCCATGGCCCTGCACGGCACACCGCAGACCGAGGGTGCGGCCAAACTGTGGTGGCGCACCATGCTCGGCACGCTCGGCATCGTCGTGATCCAGGCGGTCGCCCTGCACACCACGCTGAGGGTCTTCCTCAACCCGGACAGCAACCTGCGCGTGCTGGGTCTGCCGATACCCGGCGGCGAACCGGCCGCGATCATGAACCTGCTCATCGTCGTCTGCCTGCTGTGGGGCGTCGTCAAGATCCCCGGATTGGTGCGCCGCTACATCACGCAGGGCCGGCCGAACGCCATGGGCATGATGCTGCGCGTCGTGCTTGTGCAGCAGCTGACCCGCGGGATTTCCCGCGCGTTCAGTGGCGGTCGGAGTGCCGTGGGGGCCGCCGGTCGCGCGGGCCGCGCCGGCGGCGGCGGTGCGGGTGCCGGTGGGGCCAACCGGCCGTGGCCGGTGAACTCCGGCGGAGGCGGGGGCCGCATTCGCCCCGCCGTGCCCTCTGCGCCGTCCTCGACACCTCGCTCGGGGTCCGCGCCCCGGCCGGGGGGTGCCGGTTCCGGCCGGACTGGCACCGCCTACCCGACCGGTCGGCCCGTACGCCCGTACACCCGCGATGAGCTCGCCGGCGGCGTCGACCTCTACACCCGCGCCTTGACAGCCCGCGCAGCCGCGCCATCCCGAAAGGCACCCTGATGACAGCCATTCGCCACACTTCACACCGAGATGACGAGATCGCTGGACTGTCCGACGCGGCGCAGGCCACGTCCACCATCGTTGCCATCGCCTGGCCCACCGGTCGGCCGATCCACCGATACACCCTCGCCGCGATCGCCGACGGTGTGGACCTCTACACCCGGGCGATGAAGGCCCGTGCCGCTGGCGTCACACATCGGGGAGACGACGATGCGTCCCGGCGATGACGTCACCCCGCACGCCCGAATTCCCGCAGACGTCGACACCCCGGACAAGATCGTTTACGGGTTGACCGCGCGGCAGTTGGCCATCCTGGCCGTGGCCGGCGTGATCGGCTACGGCATCTTCCGGGCGGTGGGGACGCTGCTGCCGCAGCCCGTGCTCATCGCGATCCTCACCCCGCTTGCCGGTACGGCGATCGTGCTGGCGTTGGGCCGCCGCGACGGCCTGTCCATGGATGCCTGGCTGCTCGCGGCGGTCCGGCACACCCGCAGCCCGAAGCGGTTGGCGCCTACCGCTGCTGGCCGGCCCGCCGCTGCACCCTCCTGGGCACCGGCCACTGAGACACCCGCCGCGACGGTGCCGGTGCTGCGGCTGCCGGCCAAGGCGATCAGCGACACCGGCGTCATCGACGCCGGGTCGCACGCGGTGGCGCTGGTCGCCTGCACGACCGTGAACATCGGTCTGCGCACCGGCGACGAGCAGGCCGCTCTGATCGGCAGCTACGGCCGGTGGCTGAACTCGCTGTCCGGGCGGGTGCAGATCGTGATCTCCGCGCAGCGGGTCGATCTGTCAAGCCACGCTCAGCGCATCGCCGACAACGCGGAGACGATCGCCAACCCGGCCCTGGCCGACGCCGCCCGCGACTACGCCGACTTCCTCGACGACCTCGCGGCGCGTCGGGATCCGCTGTGGCGGACCGTAGCCGTCGCGGTCACCGCAGCCGGCGACAAGGGCCGCGACACCGAGGTCCTGCGCCGTGCGGAACACGCCGCGTCCGCGTTGTCCGCGCTCGGGGCGCAGACCGCCGTCCTGGACGGCGGCCGGGCCGCCGCCGTTTTGACATGCGCCACTGACCCCTACACCCCGGCCGACGTCACCTGGGCCCGCGCCCTGCCCGACGTGGCCATCACCGGACCAGGAGATTGACATGCCCATACTGCAGCGGCGAAAGCCGACCACCACTGATGCGAGCCCGGCCGACTCGGCCGGGCTCGCGGCCGTTGTGGGCCCGGCCGCGATCGAACACACGCCCCGCTACCTGCGCGTCGGTGACGGGTACGCCGCCACGCTGATCGTGACCGGCTACCCCGCCGAGGTCGGCCCGGCCTGGCTGGACCCGCTGCTGGCGTGGCCGGGCCGGCTCGACGTCGTCGTCTACATCGACCCCCTCCCGCCGCAGATCGCCGCCGCCCGGCTGCGCAAGCAGCGGGCGCGGCTGGAGTCCAACAGGCGCACCGACGCCGAGAAGGGCCGACTTATCGACCCGATCACCGAGGCCGCTGCCGACGACGCCGCGGAGTTGGCCGACCGGATCGCCCGCGGCCAGTCGAAGCTGTTCCGCGTTGGCCTGTACTTGTGTGTGCACGCCACCACCCTCGACGATCTCGACGAGGCGGTCGCCCACGTGCGGGCCACCGCGGCCTCCGTGCTGCTAGACACGCAGCCGGCAACCTGGCGGCAGCTGCAGGGCTGGGCGTCCACCCTCCCCCTCGCGACCGACGGGCTCGACATGCGGCGGGTGATGGACACCGACGCGATCGCGACGGCGTTCCCGCTCGCCTCGTCGGATCTGCCGGCGCCGCTGCCCGGCGAACCCGGCGCCACCGGGGGCATGCTCTATGGCCTCAACTCTGACAGCAACGGCATCGTCTGGTGGGACCGATGGGCGCAGCACAACGCCAACAGCGTCGTCCTCGCCAGATCCGGCGCCGGCAAGAGCTACTTCGTCAAGCTCGAAGTGCTCCGCTCCCTCGCCGACAGCGTGCATGTGGCGGTGATCGACCCGGACAACGAGTACATCCGCCTCGCCGACGCGGTCGGCGGCGTCACGATCGCGCTCGGCGCTGGCGGGGTCCGGCTCAACCCGCTCGACATCCCGCCCGGGGACCGCCGACCGCAGGCGCGCACCTACCGGGCACTGTTCCTGCACACCCTCATCTGCGTGTTGTTGGGGCAGCAGCCGCCACCGTCGGAGCGGGCCGCCCTCGATAAGGCGATCAACGGCGCCTACGACCAGGCCGGGATCTCCAACGACCCCGCCACCTGGCGCCGGCAACCGCCCCTGCTGCGCGACGTCGCCGCCGCGCTCGCGGCTCAGCACACCGAGGCCGCCGACACCCTCGCGGCGCGGCTCACCCCGTGGACCACGGGATCGTTCAAGGACCTGTTCGACGGCCCCACCACCACCGTCCCCACAGGGCAGCTGGTGTGCTGGTCCACGCGGCATCTCGCCGACGAGCTCCGCGCACCTGGCATGCTCCTCGCACTCGACGCGATCTGGCGCGAGGTGGACACGCCGGCCATCCGCTCGGCGCACACACCGAGGCGGCTGGTCGTCGTTGACGAAGCCTGGACACTGCTGCGCGACGGCGAGGGCGCCAAGTTCTTGTCCCGGCTAGCGAAATCAGCGCGGAAGCGGCGGGCCGGGCTGGCGGTCATCACCCAGGACGTCGGGGACCTGCTCGGCTCCGACCTCGGGCAGGTCGTCATCGCCAACGCGGCCACACAGATCCTGTTGCGGCAGGCGCCGCAGGCGATCGACATCGTCGCGGACGTGTTCGGCCTGACCGCCGGCGAGGCCCGGGTACTGCTCGGTGCCCGCCGCGGCGAGGGCCTGCTCATGTCGGGCACACACCGGGTCGGGTTCCAGGCCGTGGCCTCCAAGAAAGAGCACCGGCTGTGTATCACTGGCCTGGAGTTCACGGATTCTCAGGGAGATTTGTGAGGGAACTCCGGGATGTTCGAGCGTTGGTTGGGTCATGGAGGGTCAGTTCGGCGAAGTCGTGGGTGCGTCGTGTTCGGTGATCTGGTTGACGGTGCTGGCATAACGGGCGGCGCCGGCGATCGACAGGCCGAACAGGTCGCAGAGGGCGCGCATGTCGCCGCCGTTGGCGTGGGCTTCGTCGAGGATGCGGTCTTGGCGGATGCGGTCACCGGACGTGCCGAGTTGTTTGCGGATCCACCAGTTGGTGCAGGGCCGGGCGTTGGTCCAGTTGCGGGCGTGGATGAACATGTGCGGGTTGACGCTGGTCGGCCAGGTGTTGTGCCGGTGCTCGAGGTAGGTGTTGAGGCGGCCTCGGGCGGGTTCGGCGAGCAGGATGACGCGGTTGTTGATGTGCAGCCGGCCGTCGTGCAGGTCGGTGAGTTTCAGCTCGGCGAGCTGGTAGATGCGCACGGCGTGGAAGGCGAGCAAGGCGGTGAGCGCTTCGGTCGCGGGGCGTCCGTCGACGAGGTTCGCGCGGACCTGGGCGAGGTCGATGGCAATCGGCGCGGTCTTGATGTTGGAGGGGTTCCGGATCCTGGCGGTGGGGTTGACGAAGACGGCCTTGCGGGCCTTGAGGATCCGGAAGATCGACCGGAGGCCTTGCAGCATGGTGGCGCGTGGTGTGCCGCCGGCGGGCAGGTGTCGGGGTACTCGTTGGAGTGCAGAGGTGAGTACGGCTGATCTTGCAGAGGTCAGGTGTCGTGGTGGGCGCCTTGTTCGTCACGGTGGGTTGCGTCTTGCAGGCGCAGGCGGGTGAGGCCGAGCATGTCGATCAGCCATCCGGGTCCGCCGGTGATGCCGCGGGCGCGTAGGAGGGTGTCGACCTCGTTGTGGGTTGCCGCAGTGGTGTGGGCGAGGAAGTCCGCGCAGATCTGGAGCAGGAGTTGCAGCAGGTCTCCGTGGTTGGTGTCGCTGGTGGTCGCGGGGTCGTCCGGGTTGGCCGGGGTGGGCATCAGGCGACGTTCTCGATGGCGGTGAGGCGGTTCTTGAGTCGGTAGCTGGGGCCGTTGATGGGGACGACGTCGCAGTGGTGCAGGAGCCGGTCGAGGATGGCGGTGGCTAGGACCTCGTCGCCGAAGACTTGGCCCCATTCGCCGAAGCCCTTGTTCGAGGTCAGCAGGGTGGAGCCTTTCTCGTAGCGTTTCGAGATCACCTGGAAGACGAGGTTGGCTTCGGGCCGTTCGAGGGGCTGATAGCCGACTTCGTCGATGACCAGGACGGTGGGGCGTAGGTAGGTCTGCAGCTTGCGGGCCAGCCGGCCGATCGCGTCGGCGGCGGTGAGGTGGCGGACCATGTCGTCGAGGGTGGTGAAGTAGACGGTGAACCCGGCTCGGCAGGCGGCGACCGCGAGGGACACCGCGATGTGGGTCTTGCCGACGCCGGGCGGGCCGAGGAACGCGACGTTGGCTTTGGCCTGCACGAACGCGAGGGTGGCGAGGTCGCGGACTTTGCGGGGGTCCAGGTCGGGTTGGAAGCTGAAGTCGTAGTCGTCGAGGGTCTTGTGGTGCGGCAGTTTCGACAGGCGCAGCCCGGCGCGGAAGCGGCGTTCGTCGCGGACGGCGAGTTCCTCTTGCAGGACGAGGTCGAGGAACTCGAGGTAGCCCATGGCCTCGGTGTCGGCCCGGCCGGTGAGCTCCTGCAGCGTCTTGGCCAGGTGGGGCAGGCCGAGTTTGGTGGCGCTGGCGTGGATGCGGTTGGTGACCAGCTCACTCACTTCGAGACGTCCTTCAGGTGTGGTCGGTTGGTGAACGGGCTGGCCGCAGCGATCTGCTCATAGACCGACAGCGGGCGGGCCTCGACGGCGATCTGGGCGGCGGCAGCCCGGTTGAGCAGGGCTTGCAGCGGTCCCTGGCCGCCGTCGAGGCGGGCCGGTCGGCGTGTGGTCGACTGCTCGCCGTCGGGGTCGCCGGTGGTGACGGCACGGGTGTGTCCGTCGGGCAGGCCGTCCCAGTGGGTTTCGTCGACGACGCGGGCGCCGCGGCCGACGGCCCGCTCGTGCGTGGCCAGCAGCGTGGTGCCGTCCAGGCCGCCGACGGTGGCGTGGATGGTGATGGTGGCGGCGGTCGCCCGGATCTCCACGAGTTGGCGATGGCGGACCCGTCGGGCCGGCACGGAGTAGAGGTTGCCGGCGTAGGCGACCAGGCAGTCCTTGCCGACGTGCCGCAGATGCCGGTCGGCGACCACATACGCCCTGGCCGGGATCGGTCGCAGCGCGGCGTGGTCACGGACCGCCCGCACGCCGATGATCTCACCGTGGGTGCGATGCCGCACGGCCCGCCGCTGCGGCACCCAGGCCACGAACGTGGCGTCGAGCTCGGCCAGCGAGGAGAACGCCCGCCCGGCCAGGACATGATCACGGACGATGGTGACCTGCCGTTCGACCCGCCCTTTGCCGGTCGGCCGGTATGCGGCCAGCACATCGATGTCGAAGTCGTAGTGCCCGGCGAACGCGACCGCTTCCGGGTGCAGCGGCACCGCCTGACCCGGGGCGACGTGCCGGCGGACCACGGTCTTGGTCCGGTCGTAGACGATCACCCCGGGGACCCCGCCGAAGTGCGCGAACGCCCGCCGGTGACACTCCCAGAACGCGGCCAGGTCCTGGCTGGTGGTGAAGCAGCAGAACGGATCCCGCGAGTACGACAGCACCATGTGAAACGAGTACACCTTCGGGATCCCGACGTGAGCGAGGATGCCGCCCTCGTCGCCCCAGTCCACCTGCGCCTGCGCACCCGGAACGACCTCGAACCGGCGATGCAGCCCGGCCAGCTGATCCGGGCTGATCCCCAACTCCGCAGCGATCCGCGGCCGGGCCTGCTGCAGATACAACTTCACCCGCTGGTAGTTACCGGTGAACCCGTACTGCTCGACAAGACGCTCATGGATCACCGTGCCCTTGAGCAGCAACTCCGCCCGCAACCACGCATCGACCACATGCGCGAACACATCGATCAACTGCCCACGAGCCGGCCGCGCCCGAACCGGCGGCGCCACCTCGCCGCCACCAGCAGCCAGGTACTTCTTCACCGTCCGCCAGTTCAGGCCCGTCTCACGAGCGATCTCCGAGACACTCGCACCAGCCTCGTGCAACGCCCGGAACCGGCGCACATCCAGCCACCGCTGCTCATCCAACGCCCCCACCGCCAGCCGCCCCACGCCGGTCCGATCACGACCCGAGCAGCCTCACCCTCAGTCACCCGCTGACGACGGACAAACAGTGCGCACCTCTGCAAGATCAGCTGTACCTAGCTCTGCACTCCAGGCCGTACCCCGACAGCAGGACCGCGTGGACGTGCTCGGCGTCGATCTCGCACAGGGACTGGTGGTCGGTGGCCCAGTGGCGGATGGCGGGCAACGCCCACCGCAGCTGGGTGCCGGTGGTGCCGTCGTGCCGAGGGCGCCGTCGCGGGGCGGTGACCGAGCCGTGCCGCATGACATCGAACCAGGTGCCGAGTTCGTCGCGCATGGGTGCGGGCAGGTCGCCGGTGGCGGCCAGGAACCATCGCTCGATCGCGGGGGTGCGGTCTTCCTCGAGCATGCCTGCCTCGTGCAGGACGTCCGCGACGACTTGGGCGGAGTGTTTGATCCGGCTCAGCAGTGCGACGTCACTGCGCCGGATCGGCGCGCCCGGGGTGTCCTGGATCGCGAGCATGATCCGCACGCCGCGGCGGGTCTTCTCCGTTTTGCCCTGGGGCCAGCCGTGGCGGCGGGCGTGGTCACCGACGAACTGCATCAGGGCCGCTTCCAGACCGGGAAGCGGTGGTGGCAGCAGCTGCAGGCCGGGATGGGCGGCGAGGTCACGGTGGGCGTCGAAGAAGACGAGCTGGCGATGCCCGACCGGACGCAGCAAGCTCATGTCGGCCGCGACGGTCGTCTTGACGTAGGGCTTGCGGGGCCCGGATCCGGTCCACATGCCGGCGAAGAACAGCTGCTGACCGTGGCGGTTGGCGTCGGCCATGCTCACCCGGTCGGGACGCTCGCCGTGCAGACGGGCGATCATACTGCGTTGCCGGAAGCAGAGCCGGCAGTGTCCGGCTTCGCCGAGGTGGGTGCGCCGCCGGCAGGTCGGGCAATCCCCGAGCTGCGGGAACTTCTCCGCCCAACTGCGGCAGGCCGCGCACTGCCAGCCGTAGGTTCGGGTGACACCCCACCCGAAGCAGTATGGGCAGGAGTCAATGATCACTGATGTGCTGGCCAGCGGGCCGGCTTCTCGCCAGACCGGCGACCGCTGGCCGGGGGCGTGCCGATGGCAGCGGGCGCACAAGCCGCTGGTGTAGTAGTCCTCGGCCGAGCCGCATCGCCGGCAGGGCGGCGGACAGACCGGGCCGCCGGGCCAGCACTGGAAGCAGAACGGCACCTCCCGCATCGCCGGCGGCCGGACCCGGCAGACCGTGCACGGCTTGAGACGCCGCGTCATGCCGGCGGTGTGCTGCGTTGCCGGCCCAGCCGGACCACCGGAGTGGGTGACTGTTCACCGACCGCCTGCTCGCGGCGCGGCCGCCGCGCCGCGACCTTCTCCGGCTCGCGGATCAGCAACTCGGCCGGGCTGCAGTCGAGGACCGCGCAAATCACGTCCAGGTCATCGAGCCGGATGGTTGTCGGGGTTCCGGTCCAGAGCCCGGACATCTTCCCCGAGCTGATCTCCAGACCGGCTTCGGCCAAGAGCCGACGCATCTCGGTGGACTTCCAAATGCCTTTCTCGGCGGCGCGCAGCCGCAAATTCCACCGCATGTTCTCAGCCTCCCAACCCCGCGAGCCGCGCCGCGGTCCGCTCGTTCGCCGCGACCCACGCCCGTTCCACGTGCTGCGCGGGCACATGCACGTAATGCGTCGTCGTCGACAACCAGGAATGGCCCAACAGTTCCTGGATCGCTTTCAGGTCGACGCCCTGGCGATACAACGACGACGCGCAGAAATGCCGCAACATATGCGGTGTCAGCCGGCCCTTCCATTGCGGCAGCCACCGCGCCACCGCCTCCGCGAGCCCGTCACGCAACACCTGATCACCAGCCCGGCGGCACAACCCGGTCACAGGGTCCGGCTGACGCTCGGTCGGCAGCAGCGGCGCATCGAGGCGCTGGTAGTCATCACCGAACTGATGCCGGACATCGGCTATCCACCAATCCAGCAGCGCCCCCGCCGAGTTGATCGCCGGTATCAACCGCGTCTTCGGGCCCCGCCCACGGCTGCCCTTACCGAATCGCACGTGCACGGACCCGAACTCGCCCAGATCTCTGCGCCAGTCCCGAAGGTCAAGCATCCGCGTTTCCTGGATCCGTAAACCCACCCGCCGCCACAACGACGCCGCCAGATAGCACCGCGCCGCCGGCAAATACTTACGGGCGCTCGGCAACCAATCACGCCACGCACCGAAAAGCTCATCGATCTCGTCCTCGCTGGGCGGCACCCGGGCAGCCCCGTAGTCCGAGCGGCCCGGCCTGTTGAACTCATCGATCACCTGCGCCACGACCACACCGGTCAACGCCACGATGTCGCCCTGATAACGCTCGACGACGAAGTCGAAGAACCTGCCGACCGAGCTGACCTTGTGCTCCACCGTCAACCGGGCCCGCCCCAGCGACCGCTGCTGCGCCAGGAACCTGTCGGCATCACTCGCCTGCGCCGTCCACACCGGACGCCCCAGGAAGCGGATGAACTCGAACAACGCATACCGGTCCGCCGACACCGTGCTGTCGCACGAACCGGCAGCAACGCCGGACAGCAGGAACTGATCCACCAACTCCTGCTCAAAGTCCTCCGCATCCTGATCCGTCGCAAGGCGCCGCGGCCCATGCAACGACCGCACTGCCGCGAGCCCCATGAGCACCTCGGATCCGAGAACTCGACCAACCACCACGAACATCGGAGATCGTTCATGAATCCCGACGTCAAGTCAACAAGATCCCGGCAACCAAACCCCCACCAACAAGCTCACCAAAGGCCCCAACATCGCACCGGGCGACCCAAGGAACTCCAGACAAGTCCGGTAGGAGACCTGGAGTTGCCCGACGACGAGTGACCCCACCACCAAAACGTCACGGCCGGGACCGGCCGTGACGTGACCACACCACACCACCCCAGGGCCGTGGGCCGCCAGCAATGGCTGCCCGCAGCCCTCTTTGTTCTCCGAAAGGGGCCCGACCAGTGAACACCAGCCCCGTCTTCGCGCACATCCCCGCGTTCACTCCCACGCCTTCTCCCACCTCACCACCGACACCATCGGCGCCGCCGCTGCCCGGACCGTCGCGGTGGCTGCTCGACACCGCCACCGCCGCCGTCGACTGGTGCCGGGACCGGCCGTGGCTCGCGCTCGTCGCCGTGCTGCTCTTCGCCGCCGGCTACACCGCGCGCACGGTGGTGGCCGGCTGCCGGCACGCCCGGATGGCCCGCCACGCGCAGCTGATCACCATCAGCCCGCCGCCGGAGGTCGATTCGGACGGCGCCGCCACACTCTGGGCCACCCTCGCCGAGATCCTGCACACCGGCTGGCGTCGCCGCCTGCGCGACGGCCGCCCGCACCTCGCCGTCGAATACCGGTGGGGCGGCCGGGAACTGACCATCGCGGTATGGGTGCCGCGCACCATCCAGCACGGGCCGATCCAGGCCGCGATCCGCGGCGCCTGGCCCGGCGCGGCCTGCACCGTCACCGACGCCGACCCGCCGCTGCCCCTGGATGCTCTCGATGCCGGCGGAGCGCTCAGCCCCACCCTGCCGGCCTGGTACCCGCTGCAGACCGACCACGACAACGACCCGATGCGCACCCTCATCGCGGCAACATCGGGGCTGCAAGTCGCCGAGTCAGCCTGCGTGCAGGTCCTGGCCCGCCCCGCGATCAACCGGCAGATCCGCCGGTTGCGCCGCGGCGTGCAGGGCCTTCGCACCGGCCGGCCACCGCGTGACCTGCTCGACCCCGCCACCTGGCTGCGCGTCGTCCTCGACTTAAGTCTGGAGCTGTTCAGCACGGGCCGACGCACTCATCCAGCCGGGCGGCACACCCCGATACCTGGCAGTGACCCACAACGGGAGCGTGACGGCCGCGCCGGCGTCGACAAGCTCGCCGGCACCCAATGGGAGGTCGCGCTGCGCTTCGGCGTCGCGCACACCAACCCCCGCGGCAGCGACCCCGCCGACCTCAAGCCCCGGCTGGTCACCATCGCCCACGGCATCGCCTCGGCGTTCGGGTCCTGGACCGGCCGCAACCGGCTACGTCGGCTGTCCATCAGGCATCCGGCCCGGGTCCTGGCCGCCCGGATGCTGCGCCGCGGGTTCCTGCTCTCGGCCGCCGAGCTGGCCACCATCGCGGCGCTGCCGCAGGACATCGCCGTGCCCGGTTTGGACCGGGCCCGCGCCAAGCCGATGCCCGCCCCCGTCGCCGTCGCCGCAGGTGGGCGCGGCACAAAGGTGCTGGGCAAGGCCGACGTCGGCAGCCATTCCGTCGCCCTCAACGTCGCCGACGCCCGCCAGCACCTGCACGTGCTCGGCTCCACCGGCTCCGGCAAGTCGACGCTGCTGATGAACATGATCCTCGACGACATCCACGCCCGCCGCGGCGTCCTCGTCATCGACCCCAAAGGCGATCTGGTCGTCGACCTGCTCGACCGAATCCCGAAAAGCCATGCCAAACGGCTGACGATCATCGACCCGGACCAGCCGGCCGGGACCACCCTCAACCCCCTGCAGGGCGACGACCACGACCTGGTCGTGGACAACATCGTGTCCATCTTCGGGCGGATCTTCGCCAAACACTGGGGACCGCGGATCGACGACACGCTGCGCGTGGCGTGCCTAACCCTGTTACGCAAGGCCAACGCCACGCTGACGCTGATCCCGCCGCTGCTCAACGACAAGAAGTTCCGATACGCGTTCACGCAGAACCTCGACGACCCGGAGGGCCTGCGCGGCTACTGGGAATGGTTCGAGTCAACCCCGCCCCCGCTGCGGGCCCAGGTCATCGGCCCCGTGCTCTCCAGGCTCCGCGCTTTCCTGTTACGCGACTTCGTCCGTCGCACCCTCGGCGCACCACAGTCCAGCTTCGAGATGCGCCGCGTCCTCGACGGCGGCATCCTGCTCGCCCGCCTGCCGAAAGGGCAGATCGGCGAAGAAACGGCCCGGCTGATGGGCAGCTTCGTCCTCGCCTCCGCCTGGCAGACCGCGACCGGACGCGCCCGGCTGCCCGAGCCGGACCGGCGGGACTCCTTCGCCTACATCGACGAGGCGCACAACTTTCTGAACCTGCCCGGCTCGGTGGGTGACATGCTCGCCGAAGCCCGCGGCTACCACTTCGGCCTCGTCTTGGCTCATCAGAACCTGTCGCAGATGCCGCGAGAGACGCAGCTGGCCATCTCCGCCAACGCCCGCAACAAGGTGTTCTTCTCCTGCGCCCCGGAGGACGCCCACCAGCTGGCCCGGCACACCATGCCCGAACTCGACGAACACGACCTGTCCCACCTGGACGCCTACCGAGCGGCGTGCCGGCTGGTCGTCAACAGCCGCGAGACCGCGGCGTTCACGCTGCGGACCAATCCACCACGGGCCCTCGTCGGGGAAGCCACCGCGGTCCGGCAAGCCGCCGCCGGGGCAGTAGCGGACCCGGCCGGGAATCGATCGGCGATCGCCCATCTCGCCGGTGTGGCCGACCCATCGGGCGGTGACGATCCGGACTCGGGCAACCCAACAGCCACCCAAAAGGACGCCGCGTAACCCAACAGGCGCGTCAAGCAAAATGCGGTCCGCGGCCGTTCGGCACCTGGATCGCGTAGACGGCGCTCGCGCACCGCGATCGCAACGTCCCTCAGCGGCCACGGGGGAAGCCGCTGAGGGACGCCACCAGCGTACGCCCCGCCCCCGCCACAGAGCGATCACCAGGTCGGCGCCGCTTGTGACGCCGACAGGCGAGCCAGAGCCTGCCGACTCGGCCAGGACCCGGTCGCCGTAACAGCCACCGGCTCGGCCGCCGCCCGGCGCCGTGCTGCCGGGGCCAGGCCGCCCCCATCCACCCAACAGCCCAGCTAGGAGCCGTCATGTCCGCTCACACCCCATCCCGACACTTCCCCCAAGGGGAACTCCCCGCAGGGGACACGCCGCTGGTCGTGCCCCGCACCACCGACCCTCGCCGCACGACCAACCACACCCTCATCGACATCTCCCACCGCCTCCGACCACGCGACTACACCATCGCCGCCCTCCTCGACGAGCACACCACCCTCACCACCGAACACCTCACCTTGATCCTGTTCGCCAACCCCACCACCTGCCGGCATCGGCTTCAGCTCCTACGCCGCCTCGGCTTCATCGACCGGTTCATCCGCAACCGGCCCGGCGCACCCAACCCGGTGTGCTGGCTACCCGGCCTGCTCTCCGCGCGGTACACGGCGCTGGCCCGCGGCGAGGGCCCACCCACCGCCAGAGCCCTACGAGAACGCCAGGACCGGGTCTACTCCAGTCCCACCCTGGAACACCTGCTGGCGGTCAACGACGTCTTCGTCTCCCTACTCGTGCACGCTCGTCACCAGCCGAGTACGGCGCTGACCCGCTGGTGGTCCGAACGCACCACGGCGGCGGCGTTCGGCCACCGCATCAAGCCGGACGGCCACGGCGTCTGGACCCACGACGACCAGGAGACCGGCTTCTTCCTCGAACTCGACCGCGGCACCGAGCCGATCGGCCGCCTGGTCGACAAGCTGGCCTCCCACCGCAAGCTGCGCGCCGAGGGCGGACCGCAGTACCCGATCCTGTTCGCCCTACCCAGCCGGCTACGGGAGCAGAACCTGCACCGCAAGCTCGCCGACCGGCCCGAACCGACCCTCGTCGTCGCCACCACCTCACCGGAATCCGGGCCTAATCCCGCCGGGCCGGTATGGCGGCTGGCCGGCAATGGCCGCCACCGGCTCACCCTGGCCGACCTGCCCAGCAGCCACGGCCAGCCTGGCCCCCTCACCCCCGGACCGGCACGCCCGGACGACCACCCGCTCCGGCTGCTACTCCACTCCACCAGCTGACGCCCGCCGGCTCACGTGGAGCGGGTACTCGTCGCCTGCCGCGCCACCGGCGACGTCCCATCGCATGCGGTGGTCATCCACCGCCTGAACGTGCGCAGGTGCTGGCGTGGCCACGTCGCCTGCGTTCCGCAGCTCAGCGTCGATATAGTCGGCGTTGCGGCGTGAAGGCGCAGGTCAAGGCGTTGCGGCCTGGTGGAAACCGCGAAATCGCCTAGTGACACGCCTGCCTGTGTATAACTGTTATGAGCTGCTGGTCTATGCCGGGTCTCATAGTCGGTGTACGGTCGTGCCTCGTGTACGTGAAGGCGTCGACCCGCAAGACCCGCGACGGGCAGACGATCCGCTACCTGCAGTTGGCCCACAATGAGTGGGACCCGGCCGCGAAGGCGTCCAAGACCCGGGTGTTGTACTCGTTCGGCCGTGAGGACCAGCTCGACGTGGCCGGTATCCGCCGCCTGGTGGACGCGTTGTCGCGGCTGCTGGCCCCGGCCGACGCCCTGGCCGCGGCCGCGCCGGCCGGGTTGTCGTTCGAACAGTCGAGGCCGCTGGGCGGGGCGTGGCTGCTCGACGGGCTGTGGCGCCGTCTGCGTATCGACACCGTCCTGCGGCCGCTGGTCGGCTCGGCGCGGCGGGAGGTCGACGTGGAGCGGGTGCTGTTCGCGCTGGTCGCGAACCGGGCCCTGGCGCCGTCGAGCAAGCTGGCCGCCGCCGAGTGGATCTGCCAGGACGTGCACCTGCCCGGCCTGCCACATGTCACCGACGACGCCTGCTACCGGGCGATGGACCAGCTGATCGAGGTCGAACCTGCGTTGACCCGCGGTGTCTACGACCAGATCGCCGACCTGCTCAACCTCGAGGTCGACCTGCTGTTCTTCGACACCACCAGCACCTACTTCGAACTCGACGAGGCCGACGAACCGCTGTGGCGCGACGCCTTGGGCAAGGTCGTGGCCGAAGGCGACCCGGCCGCAGTCAAGCAGGCCGGGTTCCGCACGCATGGTAAGAGCAAGGACTCCCGCGACGACCTGCCCCAGGTCGTGGTCGGGATGGCCGTCACCCGCACCGGTATCCCGGTGCGGGTGTGGTGCTGGCCCGGCAACACCGGTGACTCCGCCCTGATCCGGCAGGTCAAGACCGACATGCGGGAGTGGAGCCTGGCCCGCATCGTCTGGGTCGCCGACCGTGGCTTCGCCTCCGCTGAGAACCGCCGCTTCCTGCAACAGGGCGGCGGGCACTACATCCTCGGCGAGAAGCTGCGCGCCGGCACCAGCGAAGCCGACGCCGCCCTCGCACGGCAGGGCCGCTACGCCACCGTCGCGGACAACCTGCAGGTCAAGGAAGTCAACATCGACACCGACGACCGGTTCGTCATCTGCTACAACCCCGAGGCCGCCGACCGCGACGCCGCCGTCCGGACCCGGCTGATCGCCCAGCTCACCGACCTGATCGACGACACCGACCGGCTGTCGGCCACCAAACGCGCCGAGCTCCGCGGCGTGATCTCGACCAAGCCCGGCCTGAACCGGTTCCTGCGCGTCACGCCCAAGGGCCTGCTGCGCATCGACCAGGCCAAGGTCAAGGCGGAGCAGCGGCTGGACGGCAAGTACCTGCTGCGCTGCTCCGACCCAACACTGTCCGCCGAGGACATCGCCCTGGGCTACAAGCAACTGCTCGAAGTCGAACGCGGCTGGCGCGACATGAAGACCACCCTCGACCTGCGCCCGGTGTTCCACCACCGCGAGGACCGCATCCGCGCCCACATCCTGCTCTGCTGGCTGGCCCTGCTGCTGATCCGGGTCGCCGAGACCGAAACCGGCCGCACCTGGACCGCGATCCGCACCGAGATCGACCGGCTGCACCTGGGCGTGTTCACCGGCCCCGCCGGCACGTTCGCCCAGCGCACCGAGCTGTCCCAACCCCAGAAGGCCCTGCTCACGAAGCTGAAGATCACCGAACCGCCTCGGATCTTCGACGCCACACCCGCAACCGCCTGACCTGCAACAACACAACTGCCTAGTGACACGCCCAGTCACCGGGCCTACCGGCGTTTGCCCAGCTCAAACCCCAAATTCGCGGACTATATCGACGCCGAGCTGCGGAACGCAGGCGTCGGGGCCGCTCCGGCCCCCACCAGTCGAACCTGGAGCTGGCCCGGCACTCATCCGGATGAACTTCGGCGTCATCACGCTCATGGTCGCCACCCGGTGAGCCTCCGATCGGCGGCGACGAAGGCACCCCCTACTGGCGACCCCTCATCGGCAAATTCGTGCGCCTGATCATGACGCCGTCCACGGTCGAGACCCGGGCGGCCGGCTCGGCGCCGTTCGGGTAACTACGGGGTCGCTGGAGTTACCGATCTTCGCTGTTAAGGTGGCCTGCCAGCTGAGCCTCAACCGGCCGTGCAACGGCGATGACTACGTTCGCGCTGGCTCAGCGCTAAAGATCGTAGGCCGAATCGCAGCCCTCTCGTCATGCCGGAACCTCTGTTGGCAGTTCACAAGACCGCTGTGCGAGCACCGAAGTGTAAGCGTCGATGTTCATAGCTGAGACGGTGCCCATCTGTTGAAGCCGGGCAAGGAGCCGCATCGCGAAGAAGGCTAGGCCGACCTCGGCGTCCGCGGTGACGAGGCCGGGATCCGCGGTGGTGTGTTCGGGTAGCTCGAACGCGCCGTGTTCGAGACCGCAGCCGAGGTCGATACGCTCGTCCTCGGTGAGATTGTCCAAGCCTCTGCGCAGGGCGCGGCCGAAGGGTGGATTCCAGTCGCTCCGGCAGGCCAGCAGGCCGCCGAGGATTCGTGGCGGTGGCTTCGGATTGCTGACGGTGCCGCCTGCGTGCACGATGGGTGCGGTTGTCCGATGCAGCCGGCGGACGCTGGCCACCTTTTCCCCGGCCTCGCGCAGATATTCGAGGTCGAGTTCCTGCTTGGCTTCGAAGACGGCGTAGACGCTCTCTGCGGGCAGGAAGAGAGCACCGCCCATCTCCCAGAACAATGGGGTGAAGTGCCGGTCGTATACGACGACGTCGAGCTGGAGGCTTTGGTGGCCGCAGCTGTCGACGACGAAGGCCTTGTCGACGGCGTATCGCCTCGGTAGGAAGTCGCGAAGCATCGTGATCCATTCGGCTTCGCTGCCGTCGCCGATGGTCGGCATGTGACCGACGAGCTCCGGTGCGGCCTCCATGACGGCCCGCAGGCGCTTCGACTTCGCGGCGAAGGCGGTGCGCAGGTTAAATGGCCGGTTGTCGTCGGATTCGGCGATCAAGAAGACTCCCTTGTCGTTAGGGCCGTGGCTTCGGCTTCCAGGCTGGCTGCCGTGTCCTCGGTGATCGCCACCTCAGCCTCGTCGATCTGGACGGGGTTGATGGCGGCCACGGGCCAAATGTCTTGGCAGATTGCAACGCGGCCGTAGACATGCGAGAGCCCCTGGGCTGGGTCGGCGAGGACGACGAGTGCTACTGGCCCCTGGGCGAGGCGGGCGATGGCTGCGAGGGCGCGCAGGTCGGTCCGGCTCGGGCCGATGTCAGCGGGATGGGTGTGCCATTCGCCGACGTATCCCACCACGGGCGGGGCAGCGCCGCGCCCAATGGCCAATCGGGCTTGTGCTTGGCGGTGGCGCCGCAGGTAGCCGCGCCGGCTGCTCTGCGGATCCGCGACTGTGACCGTGCGGGTGACCACAACGAGGTTTGGTGTGCGGAAGCCGAGCAGGATGCCGCCGGTTTCGTGCGGAAGCGCCGCCATCCCGTCGGCGATCGTCGCGTCGAAGGCTTGCCGGGTGATGAGGATGTCGCTGTGGTGCGTACTCACGGATCCTGCCCTTCGGCGAGGGCACGTTGTTCGCCAGGCACGGCGGTGCCGGGATTCAGCAGCAGGCCGATGGTGTGGCGGACGGCAAGGGCGGCGGCCTCCCACACCGCCGCCGGTGGTGTCTGGCTGATGGGGCTGCCACACCCGGTTTCGTAGACCTCGCTTTGGGGTGGCGGCAGTTGCGGGAGTGGCAGCGGCTGCTCGCCGTCACGGATGGGAGTGCGGTCGACTCGGATGGCGTAGCCGTCAGCGAGGACGCACACGGACAGCATGTGCCCGGCGCCAGCTCGCGCCGCCGCGGTAAGCATTGCGGTGGCGGTGGAGTCGGCCGTGGCATCGACGACAACATCGTGACCGGCGAGCAGGGTGAGAGCGTCGGCAACGGATCGCAGCCGATCGTCTTGCCACTGCACGGCACCAAACCGGGGACGTGTCTTGCAGAGGGCTTCCGCGACTGCACGGGCCTTCGGCAACCCGACCGCATCGCCGTCGAGCAGGTGGCGTGTGGTGTTGCCCGGCAGAAGGAGGTCACCGTCGATCAGCACCAGTTCCCCGACGCCGCTGCGATGTAGCAGGTCAGCGACCACCGACCCGATAGCGCCGACGCCGACGACCGCGACTCGTTTGCTGGCGAGCTCCTCCGCTCGGGGATGAGCGCGGATGGCGCGCGTGGCGAGGTCGTCGGGAGCCGTCTTCAGGGACTTCACGGTCACCTTGTCGTCCTTGTCGACGGCGAGCGCGAGTCCCAGTACTCCTCGAACGTCACGGTGGCGGTAGATCAGCATTACCTTCCGCAGGCCGTCGTCGTAGGCGCGGGCCAGAGCACGGGCACCGTCAGCATCAACGGCGGCGCAGAGATCGTCCCAGTCTCGGATCGGGCTGTCCAATTCCTTAGCGTTCAGTATCAGCACCGTGTCGGACGGCCAGATTCGGTGGCCGCTTGCGCGGCCCTGCCGGCGAGGCGCCGCTACTGGGCCGACGCGAAGAACGCCGTGCCGTTTCCGGCACAGCTGGAGCACTTTGCCCTCGTGGCCAGCCAGATTGCCGTACAGGATGAGGGCTCGCTCCGCCGAGGGGTGCAGGTACCGGTCGAGGTCCAGCGCGGGTACGTCGTCGCCCCACCCTGCCGCATCCTGGGCCAGCCAGGCACGGGCCTGGTCAAGCAACTGCTCGCCGTCGGCCCAGGGGATCCGGGTGTGATCTGCTTGGATGAACAGGCACATCGCACGGTCGAGGTCACGGTGCCAGCCGTTGCTGGCCTCGTAATAGTTGTCGGCGAACGTTCGCCCGGTTACCTGCTCGGCCCAGCCACGGCTCAGCGGCAAGACCTTCGGTGCAGTGAAGGGGAAGTCGTCCTCAAGGACGATCTCGACCAACGTCGTTCGCGCCAACCCGTTGCCTCTACTGGCTGGCTGGAACGTCAGGGCACCGCGCCAGCGGTCCTCTGGGCCGGCAACACGCCGGAAGCCGGCCTGGGCCAGCACGTGCAGGAGCGCGTCGCGGGCGACGGCCCTGCCGATACGCAGCGCTTCGGCCGCGTCGCTTCCTTCGACGGTGGTCATCCGAACCGGCGGTTACCTGCTGGGACGGTACGGTCTCCAGCGGTCACTGACGCGAACCTCTTGGCGGTACCGTCAGCGTTGCAGTCCGCGGGCATCGGCAACACGTAGTCATTGTCCCCTTGGTCATCGACGGCCTTACCGAGCAGATCACGAAACGTCTTCGCAGCAGCGCACCGATCATCGCTGGCCAAAGCCTCCTCGGCCCGATCGGCGGCGTCCAGAAACGCATTGGCGAGATCGCGCTTGTCCGCGTCCTCTGCCCGGACGACCACCTTCTCGCCCGGAATCGTCGGATCATCGAGCCCGAAGCCGAGTACGAACGCGTCGTGCAGGACGTTCCCGGTCTCCCGTAGGGCACTGGCGTAGTAGTCGGCCTGCGTCGGCCCCTCAACCAGGCCGGTGCGGAAGGCGTGCAGGGCGGCAATCTCGACGGTGAGCCCACCGGGCTTACGCTTACCCATCAGACTTCGGCGCGTCTGCCGCAGCAGCTTGATAGTCGGCACGTAGAAGCCGTCGAAGTTGTCCGCGTTGTTCAACTCAGTGGTCAGACGGGTCAGCTCGTGAGGGTTCGTCGCCTGCCAGCCCTGTGGATCGTCACCGTCCTCGCGCTTCGGCAGCTGCCACGCCTCGACGCCAGTAGGCGAAGTCCACGGCCGCGCCGGGACCGCGTCCACGTACAACCCGTCGTACTCCGGAAAACTCACCTGCAGGCTGCGCGCCTGCCGGCGTACCCGCGTCTTGCCGTCAACTGGCGGGAACGCCTTTCTCAGTACACGCTCGAACTCGCTCAGCAGCGTGCTCGGCAAGACGTCACTCCCCACCTCGGTCAGCCGGCCGAATACGTCGACGTCCTTGATCCGCCGGATGCTGACGTGCCGCTTGTAGCTACCGATGAGCAGCCGCTCGAAACCCCAACCCGCGATCACCGAATCGTTGGCGAGCGCATCACTCACCTCTGCATGAGCCAACGGCGCGTTCGTCTTGTCGGCCTCCGTCGGCTCAATGTTCCCCAGCGCGTCGTCGAACTGCGTCACCAACGCCGGCATCGCCTGATCTCCTCCACGTGCCACCTACCCCACGTCTCGACAGTGAGTGCCCGGTCGGGTGCCGTCCGTGAGCGAATCCATGGGGTACGCCTACTCTGGCAGCTTTATTCGTCCTGCTCACCGGGTATCGACAGTAGCGGGAGGGTCTGACAACAATGGCCGTTCCTCAGCTGACGGCCGGACACTACGAAGCGCACCAGCAGCCGCCCGAGCCCTCGGCCAGCGAGCACTCACCGTTCATTGTCGCCTCGGAACGCACTCTCATCGGCCAGATGCGGGTGCTCGGCACGGATGGCCCGGATCTCGGTCCGTGACGGAGCGTCACCCCTGACAGGGTTGATGGTGGTTGATT
Source organism: Micromonospora sp. CNZ280 (assembly GCF_011759515.1). Lineage (NCBI taxonomy): Bacteria > Bacillati > Actinomycetota > Actinomycetes > Micromonosporales > Micromonosporaceae > Micromonospora > Micromonospora sp. CNZ280. The sequence goes on along the minus strand of NZ_JAAOYP010000002.1, from coordinate 1,200,492 downwards.
CCGACTACTCGATCAACAGAGCCTGCCAGTCTCAATACCGTGACCGGACGCCCGTTGTTACCGAAACCCCTGGCCGCAGATGTCCAGGCGTCCGCGACCTCGCCCTTACGGCGCGCCGACGTGATGCATGCCATCGTTGGTCGTGTCAGCTGAGCATGCCAGCGCCGACAAGCGCCGTGTTGCAGAGGTCGCGCAACGCGCGGATCTCTTCCACCATCGCGTCCGACAGGACGAGGCGCATCGCGTCATCCGTCGAGGTGAGCCGCTGGGCGAGGATCGCTCCGAGATCCTGGCGCATCATGGCGACGCGCTCGACATCTTTGCGTTTCTGACGCGCACCGCCGTGGTTGGCACCCTCGATGCGCCGGCGGTCGAACGCATTCCGGCCCTCGCTGTCGGGGATGAGATCCCGGATGTCGCGCGAAATCTGTGACTTGTGCACGTTGAGCATCCGCGCGACATGGACCTGCGTGATCGGGTTGCCGACGTCCTCCGCGGCTTTCATGATCGCAACGGCGAGACGGGCCCGGTCCTCACGCGAGAGCGTCCAGGCCCTGCCGCCTGTGGCACGCTGCCACTCCTTTACGGCCTTGCAAACCAGGCAGATTCCGGCGCCGATGCACCGGTGATCGGGAAGCGCAATACGGACATCAGGATGGACAGCAGAGTCATGTCCGTGCATGTGGGCCCCTCTGCGGGCAGGGTATAGCGCGCGACAGGATGGGTGGTACACAGACTTGATCTCGTTGAGGTCCCGGAACCTGTCAAGCCCAGTGGGGCTCTCCGGAGCGGGTGTCTGGTCCCGTGCAGCCCCTCGGGCTACCGATCGCGCTCAGGACGCCGCACCGGCGGCGTTCACCGCACGCTCCCGGTGGGAACCCGGGATCACATCCGTCCCACCACGGCCCTGCCCTTCTCCTCGCACATCCTGGCATCCGCAGACGTAAAGCCCGCAGGCTTCGTGCTGCTCGGCCGTGTGGTGTCATCGAGGGACGTAGTAGCCCTTGTGGCTATTGGCCTTGATGAAGTCCATGAGCGCTTCGCGGGCGAGAAACTTGCGCGAGCCGATGTTGACCCACTCGATGTCGCCCTGGTTCATTATCTGGTACAGCGCGGAGTAGCTGATGCCCAGCGCCTTTGCGGCGTCCTTGATACTCAGCAGCAGCGGCCCGGTGCTCGACAGGTTCGCCGGGCCGATGACGGTGGTCTGCTCGGCCTCGATGACGTCGACTTCGGAGGTGACGGTCTTCCACGAGCCGAAGTAGCCGTAGGGCTTGTCGAACTCCTCCTGTACCTTCTTGGCGGCGTCCTCCTCGCTGGTGGCGCGCACGAGGCGTTCGGCGACCTGCACGCGGGTGACCACGACCTTGTAGCGCATGCACGTCTCCCTGATCTCTCGCGTCGTGCGCACGACCCCGGGCGGCTTGGTGCGGGTGGCGACCCGGCGCATCGCCCGAGCGGTTGCGTCGACGCCGGGTTCGTCGGATTCCGTGCGCTGCCCGGGCAGGTTGATCGTCGGCCTCGTCGGCAGCGGCGAGCGTCCCCGCCGTGGCCGCACATCCAGCGCAGGCTCCCGGACTGACCCGGGCGGTGCGTGCCCGTGGTCGAGAAAGTAGCGCCCCACCTCGGTGATTGTCGCCGTCCACACCTTTTGCTTGCGGCTCACCACGAGCAGGCCGCGGTGGGACATTGCCCGCGCTGTGAGCTTGTGTGTCTCGTCCGGCCAGTTCCTCGCCGGGCAGCCGTCACCGACCCAGCGCAGCACCTCCAGCTGGCGCTCGGTCAACGCGACCGGCGGCGAAGCCATGGCGGTAGTCGACCACATCGCGGCGTTGTCGGCTGTCCCGCGTCGTCCAGTCGAGCCAGAGCGTGCCGCCGATCTCGACGGGTCAGGCTCGGGTCGGCTCCACGGTGACGCCGGCCTTTGCTGGTCAGGGTCGGGTCAGGGGCTGACCGCGTTCGTGGAACGACGGTTCACGCCTTGCCGCTGGCAGGCCACAGTTCCCACCGATTTGCTCGGCCCCGGCGAACCTCAGCGTCTGGGTACTGCTGCTGCAGTTCCTGAAGGCGCTGCACGACCTGCGCTATCGGCAACCCGGACGGCATCACCGCCAGCGGCTCGGGCTTCGGGGGCGCCGGGATGGCGTTACGCGCTCGGTTGGCGTCCGCCATGCGCGCGAGCATCGCCCGTGCCTCCTTCATGCGCGCACCCCACGCCGGCCAAGCTGGACAGGGGCCGTCGAACGGAGGGGTGACGTACCCGTGCTTGTGGGCGGGCATCGGACAGTCGGCACACATGTCCTCGGCTTCCAGCCGCGGCACGGCGAGCAGCTTGTCCAGTCGCCACTTCATGACGTCGTGGCGGGCCTTGAGCTTGGACCGCTCCTGTCGGTCCTCGGTCGCCTTGATCTGCGGCTGCAACTTGGGCAGCGCGTCACGCATCTCACGGACCTCGGCGATGCGCCGCTCCCGGTACCAGAACAACGTGGAGTGGCGCCGGTCGCGGGGAAGGTATCCGTTCGCGTCAACGACGTCCTCGGGGTCGCCCACGACGGGGGCTAGTTGGTCGACCGCAGACTGGTGTCCTGCCACCGCAGCCTCGAGTTCGGCAACCTCATCTGCTCGGCGCTTCGGGTCCATGAGGGGGAACGCCTCGCCCGAGCGCATCTTCGCCAGCTTTTCTGTCCTATACGCCAAGGCGCACTGATGCTCCAGCAGGGTAAGGCGTGCCTGATCCCGTTCAGGGTCGTAGCGTTTGAGGTTGTCCTGGCGCTGCTGCTCGCGCTTCGCACGCTTCCGTTCGAACTCTCGGTCCCACCGAGCCATCTCGGCTTCGAGCTGGCGCTTGGTCTTGCGTCGAAAGCCAGGCTCGGCCCGCTCCCATTCCTGCATGATTCGCTCGGCCCGTTCCAGATCGGCCGCCTGTTCCTCCATACGCCACGGATTCCAGAACTCATCTGCATGCAGGTCGATGAAGAGTTCCCGGGCCGCGACGCTTTCCTCGAACGTAGAGGTGGCCCCAGGCTTTGCGCGCCACAAGTAGGTGCCGTCGCTGTACACGCCCTCCGGCAAGGCCGCCTGATCGACCGTCATCGTCATGGCAGCAACTATGCCCCGTCTCGGACTCGCATGGACGGACACCACGCTTGAACGTCGGCGGGGTTGCCGCGAGCCATGTCCGTTGATGTTGGTCGCCCGCAGGTGCTCCGCGCCACGACAGGTCAGACGTCGCGAAGCGCCTGGCGCAGCATTGCGGTCTCCTTGCTGGTGGGCGGGCCGCGCTCGCGCTATGCCACTCAACGACCAGCCGCTGCCCGCTGGGCAGGGTGTAGGCCCAAACAGCCCGGCCGGCCACCGCGCTGCCGTAGTCATCGCCGCTGGCGCCCAGCGCGGCGACCAGCGGCAGACCCAGGTTCGTGGCAAGTACGTGCCACGGGTGGCCGAAGGTGAACACCTCAGACACGGGCAGGTCCGCGATCGACTACCAGACAAACTCGTCGATGACATTGGCCGGCGGTTTCATGGCCGCGGTGACCCGGTCGAGTGCCAACGGGTACGCCTCGAAGATCACCAGTTGCCCCCTGGGCGTCCGGGTCACTGAGCCAGCGGCGCATGAACCCGACCCGGGCCTCGTAGTAGCGGTAGGGACCGATCTCTTCGTCCACGGGGCCCGCAGGTAAGGGGTGGTCGCCATCCAGACGCTGTACGAGCCGAACTTGCGGATTCCGCTGGCCAAGATGCCGTCCCAGGCCTGGAAGATCGGCTCGTATCGGCCGGGATCGAGACCCAGCACCACCAACCGTGTCGAGGCAAGAAGCGCGCCGACGTACGGCTTGGAGAACCCACCACTCAGCGAGCCGAACGTCCGCTCATCGGCCAGAAGTGGATGCGCCACACGGTCGATGCCGGGTCGGTGGTAACGGAACGCCGCGAGGGGCTCGCCCAGCCCGTTCCTGTGGATCTCGCTGAGTCCGCTGGTGGGCTCGTGGCCGGTTGAAGCGTCGGACATACCTCGGCTCGTCTCACCATCCATCTGCACGGCGCTGGGCACGTTCGGCTGCACCTGGCTGTGCACGTTGGCTGGTACGCCGACACTTCCGGCACCTATGCCAGGTGCCACCGCCAGGAGCCGCGCAGACTGGCGGCCTGACCGCGGCGCGGCGTTCTCCAACGCGACCGAAGGCCGGGGCGAGTGGCGCAGAGTCCGGCGACGCAGCCTTGTGTCATCACGTGGGGCTACTCAACAACTACTCGATGGGCCTTGGTGTTGGCCACCAGTGCGCCAAGCCGATCCAACGGGGTCGTTACCACCAACGCCGTCAAGCTCGCGGCGCGCCCAACAGCGCAGGTTAACGGTGGTTTTCGGCGGATGCGCGCCGCCGGTTGGCCTGTTGGGTGACCGAGCTACGGTGAGGACTCATTTCATTGAAACCCCTTATGCACCACCATCCGGGCCACGGCGCCCACGACCGCGGTCGCAACCGCCCACCCGCCATCTGGCCGGTCGGCCTGCCCCGCCCGTAGGCGCCTTGCCCACCCCACAGCACCACCGCGCAGTCCACGCGCCCCGCCGCGGGCCCTTCCCGCGTGCCGCTGACCGCATCGCGGTCAAGCTCTCACCTCCCTCTCCCGGGAAGCCGACTTCGGCACGCCCGTGTCCCGCCACGCCCTGCGAGGAGGAACTCGTGCCCCACACGTCCCTGACTATCGTGTGCCTGCCCCATGGCACCCCCACCGACCAACTGGCCGCAACGGCCGCAATCCGCCTCGCGGCCACGCCGCTTACCAGTCTCGGAAGCGCCGGGCACTTTGTCGCCAACACTCGCTTCCACCGCGGCAGCCTTCTGCAGCCCCGGGAGAACACCGCCGCCGGCGGACCCCTCCGACTCTTGGACCTCGACGCGATGCGCGCCGCCGCGCACCGGGCCTACTGGTACCGCTGGCATCTCTGGAACCAGGTTGTCGCCGGCACCCGGCCCGCCCAGCCCTACTGGACCTTCCTCGACCGGCACCGCGACGCGCCGGACAAGTACCCGCTCGCCAAGGCGCAGCGGCACTACCTCGCCCAACCCCGGATAGCGACCATGCTCACCTACAACGCCCTGCCGAACAGGCTCACGGATCTGCCCACCAGCCACCTGGAGGCATTCCAGACCGGAGCGCACGGCTACGCCAACTACGGCTGGCTCTGCGCCATCCCGGGCAACAGCTTCCTCTGCCTCGACGGCACTCACCTGGTGGCCACCAGCGACCAGTACGCCACGCACATGGCCTACCTGGCCGAGGCCAACCACCGCATCGGTGGGCTGCACCACCGCGACATCCTCGTCGCGCTTTGCACCCGCTGATCCCACAGCACCCTCACCCACGCTGGCGAACCGGTCGACCCGGTTCGCCAGCCGGCGCCTGCGAGGCCTCACCCCAATTACATGGAAGGAGACCTTCTTGATGCATCTCGCACCGTCCGTGACGGCCATCCGCTGGGCCTCGATCGTCGTCACGGCGCTCAGCCAGTCCGTCGTTCTCACCGTGCTGCTCACTGGCCACACCATGCTGGCGGGCTTCATCGCCGTGTTCGGCATCGCCCTGCAAGCGATCGTCCTGGCCCTCTACAACGACCGTGCCGTACGCGCCACACGCCGCATCGCCGAACTGGAGTCTGACCTCGCGGTCGCGCACCTGGACCCGGTCACCGGGCTCGCGGTGCGCGGGGTCGCCGAACGGTACCTCGGTGACGTCGCCGGCATGGATGTGACCGTCGCGCTCATCGACGTCGACGGCATGCATGACGTCAACACCGCCCACACCCACGCCGGCGGCGACCTGTACCTTGCCGCGCTCGCTGAACGGCTCGTGCGCGTCGCTGAACCCGGTGACCTCGTCGCCCGCCTCGGCGGGGACGAGTTCGTCGTCGTGACGCCGCGCGACCTGCACGTGCTGGCCTGGTCTCTCGCCGCCGCGGTGGCGCCGCCGGTCGTCATCGACAGCGTCGTGCAGCCGATGCGCGTGAGCATCGGGTTGTGCCGCGGACCCGGGGGTGACCCGCACGTCGCCTTCGGCCGGGCGGACCGGGCCATGTACACGGCGAAGCGGCGCGGCGGCGGAATCGAGGTCTACGACCCCGGTCGCGATGGTCAGCCGCTTCCGCGCGGCGTGCGCCCGGCGGTCCGGCACCGTGACCGACACGCCGCCCGGCATACCGCCAACGGCTCCTGACCCAGCGCCGCTGGCCGCGCGAGCGGGCGCTGTGCGTGACGGGCGCAGAGTCCACCAGGTCGCCCGCCGGAGCCTCTGCGGCACTGGGTGGCCGTGCCCGAGCCGCCTTCTCTATGCAGGCATGCGCGCTGCCCGTCGCCACTGCCGGCACCGCGCATCGCTGACCGGCGGCGTTCGCTTGTCGGCCATCACATCCATTCGTAGGCCGTCGCCCGGCCTCACCTGCGCACCCCCTGTGCGCATCCAGGGCGCGGCCGTATCGCCGTGCCCTGGGCCCTTCGTTCATTGCCGATTCGGCTGACAGGAGGTGTGGGCCCGGCGAACCAACCAGACCGCAGATGACAGGAGTTGCGCAGTTGAGCAGAGTTATCCGCCACATCGACCGCGGTACCCGCATGATCGACGGAGTCGATGTGCACCTGACCGAGTTCGTGTCCGACGACGACGTCCGCAGCTTTGGCGTCCACCGCACCGACACCGGAGCCGATCTCACCGAAGATAAGCACCTCGACACCTGGCCCAACGACGACCACCTTGCCGACCTGCTCCACGCGCAGGCCGGCCAATGGGTTTGCGCGGACTGCGCGACGAGGTTCGACAGCCACCAGCGAGACCTCATCGCCGACCACGTCCGCGACTGCGAGACGGGCAACCGGACCGGGGCGGCGCACGGTGAGCGGTGAAGCGGCCTCCCACCCGCCCGGCACCCGGGCGGTGTGCCAGCGGTGCCAGACATCCATCGAGCAGGTGCGTGACGGCCATCTGTGGTGCGGCGGGTGCGGTCGCTACCTCATTCACGATCCCGAACGCGGCGACTGGATCACCTTCGCCGAGCGGGAGTACCGCCAGCGGGCCGACGCGCACCAGCGGCAGGTCGCCCTCAGCGCCGAGCTGGCGCACCGGGCGGTCGCGGCACTGCGCGACCGGAAGCCGCCCGGCTGGCAGGTGGCGGCCGGCCAGCACGTCGACGCCGCCATTCACACCGTCGACATCACGCCACCCGCCGGCCCGGTGGACGCCGTGGCTTCTCTGCTGCCACCTGAGGGAACCGGGCAAGGTTGGCGGGTTCGGATCCACAACCGCACCCGCCGGGTTGCCTTCCCCCTGTATCAGGCGGGCGGGGCCGAGGCGGCATCGTTCGACACCGTCGGCGATGCCGCCGACGCCGCCGTCCGCGCATTGCACATCGAGATCGCGGTAACAACCCGCCGCTGAACCGGCGGCTGCTGCCACACGAGTGCCTGCCCTTGGCGGCAGCCGTTGCCCGCCATCATCCGCGACCGTCTTGTCCGCTTCACCGGCCGTCGCCCGGCCTGAGCACGCGCATGTCCTGCGCACCCCCGGGCACGGCCGCACCGCCGTGCCCGGGTCTTCTCATCTCGACACACAGGAGCCCGGTATGACCGACCTGTTCGCCTTCCCATCGCTACCCCCTGCTGTCCTGCACTTGGGGCAGGCTGTGCACGTCAACGCCCGCGCCGCCTGGCTGCCGGCCACCGTCACGTCCATCACGCCCGCCCGCGTCGGTGTCGACTACGCCGCCCCACCGTCGCCGTGCGGCCGGCTCGCCGAGGCGGTCGCGCCCTGGGTGGTCCGCCCTGCCGACGGGGTGCGCCTGCGCGCGGTGCGCGAGCTGCGCGCCGGCGATGACGTGGTCGCGTTCGACGGCACCACGCGCACGGTCGCCGCCGTGTGGCCCAGCCGCAACTGCTGGTGGGTCATCTCCTACACCAGCGGGAAACGGGCCGTCCTGCCACCGGCGGCGATCCTGCGCCTGATCGACCCGACGCCACCGGTCACCGTCAACGGCATCCCGCTGGGACCATCTCGGCCCCCGGCATCGGCTACGGGGCTCGGGCGTGGCTGTGCTGCGCCGGATCCCGGCCGAGCGGATCCGACCGATGCTCCCGCCACTGCAGCTGTTCCGACTACCCGTCGCCGCTTGTGAAGGAGGCCCACATGATGGGCAATCGCGCTGTCATCACCATCACCGACCAACACGGCGCCAGCCGCTCGTTCTGGGCCGGCTGGGGAAGCCCCGAGTACCAGATCCCGCACCTAGCCGACTTCGTCGCGTGGGCCGACCGGCACCAGCGCCCACTCACTGTCGACACGTGGCTCACCCACGCGGACGCCTTCCCCGGCACGCTGCCACGGATGGAGGTCACCGGCACCGCTGCCGACGACGAGGCCTATATCGGCGACCTCGACTACCGCTACCAGCTGGTCCTGCACGAGGGCGCCCATGCGGTGCAGCTGCGAGTGCATCAGCTGCGCGGACCGGCGGGGGAGCCGCAGCCCCGGCTCGTGGCCGAGCTGACCGACGCGACCCTCTACGGGGAAGCGGCCAGGTTGTGCGAGGTGATGGCCGACCGCGCCCAGCAGTGGGCCGACCGCCACGGTGGCAACCCGCCGCCGGGCAACGACCCCGACGGCTGGCGCCGCCGCGCCGCACAGTTCCACGAGATCCACCAATCCTTGCCGGTCACGGCCATCGCCGCGAACCTCGCCGCCCGCCTGGTGCCGGCGACCTACGACGCGCCCCACCCGTCGATCCACGTGGCCGGCGTGTGGGTGTTCGCCTACATCGACACCAGCGCCGTGCTACAGATCTCCGCGCACCTCGACGACGCCGCAGGGTGGCTGCGACGGCCCGACGGCACCGTACCGATGCGGGTCACCGTCCAAGGCGCCTCCGTGTTCGAAGCCTGACCGCCGCACAACCACACCGCCCGAGGCAAGCCCCGCGCGGACCTGACTGGCCCGCGCGCACTCCTGGCCGACGCCCGGCCACCAGTTTCGCCGGGCATGGCCAGACGGCCGTGCGCGGAGGCTCCACAGACAGGGGTCCCCATGGCCCGTACATCCTTCATCTTCATCGTGGTCGCCGAGGACGGCACCAGCCACGAGCACCACATGCGGCTGCATGCCGGCACCGTTGACGATCTGCTGCGCCGCGCGGTCTGCGGGTGGCTGGAATCTTCCGATCGGTACCCCGGATCTGTACGTCTGGCGCGACGAGGACGGCCGCTCGAGGGCCCGCCGCCTCAACCCCGTCGCCAGCCTGCTCGTCGCCCGTCTCGGCGGCGGTCGGCCGCCGCTGGTCGGACCGGTCGCCGTGACCGGCTGTCGGGCACCACCGTCACCAGCCTCACCACCGTTCAAGTCGACGCGGTGCTGGCCGCGCTCATCAACTGCCGCTGATCTCCAGCCGCTGCACTCTCCCCACTCACCCTTGAAGGAGGACCAACTGTGGTCGCGCCCCGAAAGCTTCGGCTCACCAGCCGTCAGGACATCGTCGCCGTGGTGCCTTACCTCGTCGGCTTTCACCCGCAGGACAGCCTGGTCTGCGTCGTCCTGGACGACCGGCGGGTACGGTTCGTCGCCCGACTCGACCTTCCCCAGCCGTCCGAGGTCCAGGGACTGTCGGCACCGGCCGCGCAGGCGGCCGCGCTGATCTCGCGGTACGGATCGGCAACGATCCTCGTCGGCTACGGCACGGCTGACCGTGTCGAACCCGCCGCCGAGCTGCTCACCGCGGCGCTGCACGTCGCCGCCGTCGACGTGCTCGAGGTCCTGCGAGTCGCCGATGGCCGCTACTACTGCCTGTGCGGAGACACCGGCTGCGCCGACGGGGTGGCGTACAACCCCGCAGCCAGCATCGTCCCGGCCGAGGCGGTCTACCTCGGCATCGCCCCGCTGCCGGACCGTGCCGCGCTGGAGCACCTGATCACGCCGATCACCGGCCCAGAACGTGACCGGATGCGGGCCGCGAGCGACACCGCGCTGAGCCGGCTCACGGCCATGCTCACCGACGGCGACGCCTCGACTGATGGCAGCAAGCAGCAGGCAGCCGCACCTGGGCACGTCGTGCGCAGCGGGATCGCGGCGGTTCGGCAGGCATACGAATCCGCCAGCCGCAGCGAGGCATTGTCCGACGACGCCGTGGCGTGGCTGACCGCCGTGCTCATGGTGCCCGAGGTCCGCGACCATGCGTGGATCGCATGCGACGGCAGCGACGACCAGCGGCGGCTATGGATCGACGTGACCCGCCGCGCCGTCCCGGAGGCAACGGCCGCGCCGGCCTGCCTGCTCGCGATCACCGCCTACCTCGCCGGTGACGGCACCCTGGCGAACATCGCCGTGGACCGTGCCTTGCACGTCGATCCGGACTACCACCTTGCACATCTGCTCGGCCGTGCCTTGCAGGCCGGTATGCCGCCACGTCTGTGGCAGTCAGCCAGCACAGGCACGACCGCCGACTAACACCTGTACATCCCGGTGCCCACAAAGGGCGCCGCCGGCATCCCCGCAGACCCCACGAACACGGGGTTTGCGCACCGCTTGAGGTGAGGGCAGCCGGTGGCACCCGGCTGCCCTCGACACCTCCCGACCATGGGATTGGAGGTGTGGGCACCAGTGTCCACCCCCGCGCAGGTCACCGCAGTCCTGGCGGCGATAGCGATCACCGCCACCATCACCTACCACCTGACCCGGGTCCGCGCTGCCGCCTACCACCGCAGCGCCGTAGCCGGCGCTATGCACGCAGCTCGCCGCGATGACCTGACCGGCCTGGGCAACCGCGCAGGCTTCCACGCGGCTCTGGCCAACTCCACCGGACGGCACCAGCAAGTCGTCGTGATCCTGGTCAACCTTGACGGCACCCGGGCGTTCGTGAGCCGCTTCGGCCACCGTGCGCTCGACCAGTTGCTCGTCCTGACCTGCGGCCGCCTCCGGCACACCGCGTCCGCAGCCCGCGGGTCCGCGTTCCGGCTGCGCCGCGACGAGTTCGCCGTGATGCTCGACGACCGCGCCGATGCCGTCGACTACGCCGAACGCCTCGTCGCGGCCGTCGCCGAGCCGACCGAGATCCTTCTCTCCGGGCTTCCCATTGCGCTCACCGTGACTTCCTGCGCCGGCGTAGCCACGTTCTCCCCATACGCCGACAGCGACCAGCGGCTGACGCTCATTCGCGCCGACCGTGCCATGCGCGCGGCGAAACAGGTCGGCCGCGGGCAAACCGCGGTATTCAATCCGGTGACGATGCACGGTCTTGACGGCCCACGCGCCTCCCACGCTGATGGTGGGGAGGACCGATGAAGACGCGCGGGTTGGTCATATGCCGACCTGGAGCGCGACCTACCGTGGCGGCGGCGGGGGCGCGTAGGGGCTGATCGACTGGGACAACGCGCATGACCGCCGGGATCAGTGACGAGGCGGTCAAACGGGAAGCGACCGGATCTTCGCGCAGACCGTCGCCAACTTCGGAAACCTGGCCGAGGACGTGCAGCCATGACCGCTGTCTGCTGCATCACTGACGGCCACGAGCAGGCGCCGGCGGTCGCCGTCTTCGTCTACTACGGCCCAAGGCGCGATCCTCGGCGAACCGCTGCACTGGGACTGCGCCGCGTGCCGGGTGCCCGGCTGTGGCCACATGGTCCCGGCGTCGTCGAGTTGGGCTCGGCCCGCCACGCCGAACTGCATGCCGATCCCGATCCCCGGACCGTCTAGTTTCATCAGTTCGCTCGCCCCGTTGGTGGGGGCGGCGGCCTCACCTCGCGCCTACGGGCAGGTTGGGGCCGCACCGGTCCCAACCTGTCCGCCGCCACGAGGCGGGGATAGGAGGGCCACACTGATGGCCAAGCACAATCCCAGGGCCACGAAGGCCAGGGCCAAGAACAGCCCGAGGGCCGAGCAGGCCAGCCGCAGCGACGGCGATCGCGTGGAGCTGTTGGCGAAGATCAAAGCCGACTTCGACGCCCGGCTGGCCCGGATGGCGGCCGAACCGGCGCAGTGGATCGAGTTCATCGACCATGTCGCCACGTTCGGTGCCCGCTACAGCCTCGGCAACCAGATCCTGCTGCTGGTCCAGGCCGAGGAGCGCGGCATCGAACCGCGCTACTTCCTGCCGTACGGCCGCAAGGACGGTTCGACCGGCTGGAAGGCCCACAAGCGGTTCGTGCGCGCGGGGGAGAAGGCGTTCAAGATCTGGGCGCCGATCAAGCGGCGGCCGACCGAGGAACAGGCCGCCGAGTGGGAAGCTGCCGGCCGCAAGGTCAAGCGGGAACCGTCCGGGCGCCCCGCCGTGCAGGTGGTGGGCTTCGGCCTGGCCAACACCTTCGAGTTGTCGCAGACCGAGGGAGAGCCGTTCGAGCCGCCGACCGTGCTGGTGCGCCGACGGGTCCACAACCGCGGGACCAGCCCGCAGCTGCTCGTCGGCGACGACCCGACCGGTGTCTTCGACGACCTGGTCAAGCTCATCAAGGACAAGGGGTACGCCTACGAGCTCGTCGCCCCGCGCACCGGCTACTTGCGCAGCGCGAACGGGGTCACGGTCCGGGGCCCGGGAGTCCAGATCGTGCAGGTCCGCGACGATGTCGACCCGGCGCAGCGGACCAAGACCACCCTGCACGAGCTGGCTCACATCCGCTGCGGGCACCTCGACACCACCGCGGTCGGCGAAACCGTACACCGCGGGCGGAACGAGACCGAGGCCGAGAGCGTCGCGCACATCGTGTTGCGGGCGCTGGGCATGGACAGCGCGGCCTACTCCGACGCCTATGTGTTCGGCTGGGCTGGCGGCGACATGGACCTGGTCAAGGAGTGCGCCGAAACAGTGCTGCAGGTGGCCAAGCAGATCCTGGCCGACCTCACCCCGGCCGATGGCACCACGGGGGAGTCCGACCCAGGGCAGGTCGGACCTGACGAACCAGATCAGGTCGCGTTCGAGCTGGCCGGCGCGGCGGGGCGGAGGGCCGCGTGATGGACACCTACGCCGACGAGCGGTTCGCGCGGGCCACGCTCGGCTGGCTGTGCGAACCCGGCGATGCCCGGCTACGGCAACTGCTGGCCGAGCACGGCCCGACCGACACTCTCGACATGCTGTCCCGGCGGGGCGTGCCGTTCGTTCGCCGGTCGGAGATCCGGTACCTGCCCACGGCACAGATGTGGGGCGAGGTGGCCGTCGCCGTCGAGGACGCCCAGCGGGGCGGCCGCCGAGTGGTAATCCCGGCCGATCCCGACTGGCCGACCGGACTGCGTGACCTCGAGGATGCCGAGCCGGTGTGTCTGTGGGCGCGCGGGTCCGCCACGGTTCCGCGGCAGGCGGCCTCGGTCACCATCACCGGATCGCGGGCCAGCAGCCCTTACGGCAATCATGTGGCGGCCGACCTCGCCGCCCAGCTGACAGGCCAGAACTGGACGGTGCTGTCCTCCGGTGGGCTCGGGATCGACGGAGCCGTGCTGCGGGCGGCGCTGGCCGCCGACGGTGACGCGGTCGCGGTACTGCCCTGCGGCCTCAACCAGCCCCATCCACACCAGCATCGCGGTCTGTTCGACCGCCTCGCGGAGGACGGCCTGCTGCTCAGTGCGTGGCCGCCCGGGGCCGGACCGACCCTGCAACGGGCCTCGGCCAACCAGCTACTGCTGGCCGCGCTCACGGCCGGCACGGTCGTGGTCGAAGCATCGCTGCGCAGCCGCGCGTTGCACGTCGTGCGGCTGGCCGTCGACCTGGGCCGCATCGGCATGGTCGTGCCCGGTCCGGTCACCTCCACCATGTCGGCCGGCTGCCACGAGTTGCTGCGCACCGAACGGCGGGTGCGGCCGGTCGCCCATGCCGGCCACGTGCTGGCCGACCTCATGCCGCTGACCCCAGGCGAGCCGGACGGAGGTGGCAACCGTGACGGCAGCGCCTGAGATCCCTGTGCACCTGGCCGGGCGGCCCCGCTCCGGCGGGCTTGTCGTTCCGTGGATCACCCCGGCCACCCGCGGCGGCCTGTATCTGTTCGGCAAGCTCACCGACCTGGCGCAGTACCAGTGCCTGACCCGCGCCCTGTGCCAGGTCTGCGGGCAGCGGCTGGGTAGGCGGGTGGTGCTGTTCGCCCAGGAATCCGACCTGGTCTACGAGTGTACGGCCGAGCCGGCGGCATGCCCGCCGTGCGCGGCCTACAGCCGCCGGGCCTGCCCGATGCTCGCCGGACGGCGGCATCGGTACCGGGCCAGCGAACACCGGGCCCTGGCGGGCAGCCCGCCCGGCGCAGATCAGCTGCTGCGGCAGGCAGCGCCCGCGGAGCCCTGGTACGCCGTCTGGATCCGCGACTACGACGTCATTGATCACCCGGCACAGCCGGGCACGCTCGCCGCGTCGTGGCGTCGGATCCCGCCGCTGCGCATCCGCGCCCTGCCAACCATCACCTGACCTACGGCACCACCGCGCGCCGGCTTCCGGCGCGCTTGCTTTGTCTGCACCACCTTCCGGCCGATGCGCGGTGACGACCTGATGTTTCACACCGACACCGACCAGATCGGCGATCTGCCCACCTGGGGCTGGTAACACGCCAGACCCAGCAACCCACCTAACCCTTCCGGGGACCGTGCTGGCCGCGTGCCGCAACCCCGGGGGCACCCGGGGTTGGTACGCGGCCCGGCGCGGTGACCTGGACTCCGAAGAAAGGATGCGGAGCCATGTTCGAGCCATCCGCGCAGATCGAGTCCCTCCTCACCGCCGCCGCCGTGCGGGAGTCCGCCGCTGCGGGAATGCGGGCAATGATCCAACGGGAGTCGGAGTTCCCGAGCCCGTGGCAGGCGAGGCTCACCGGTATTGCCCTGGACCCGTACGGCCGCGAGTTCGCTGACCAGGCGCTGGACGCCTACTGGTCAGACGAGCTGCGTCAGCAAGACATGCTCGGCTCCAGCAGCACCGACCGTGAGGTCATCATCGGCAGCGGATTCCACGCAGCGACCTACTCGGCGATCCGCGTACTTAGCGGCTACCCGAAGCCGCTTGTCCTAGAACGCCACGAGCGGGTCGGCGGCAGCTTCGCCATGACCGCGCGGCCGACGTTCTACCTCAACTCCCGCAACCGTGCGGGAAGCGCCGGACTGGCAGGCGACCAGGGAGCAAGCCTGAACTACCTGCCGGGCGCACCGATCCAGGCAGCGAACGTGTCCATGGTCGAGTACCAGACGAACACGGACATGGCGTTCGTGATCCGCCTCGCGTTGGCCCAGTTCGCCGACGTGGTGACCAACGCCAAGGTCCTGTCGGTCGCTCGTGACGGAGCCGGGGTCGAAATCGAAATCGAGGGCAACGCCTCGCTTCTCGCCGGTCGGGTCATCGACGCCCGGGGCGTGGGTGACCCGGACGACCAGGAAGTCGCCAACGGCACCACGATCCTCACCTTCCCGCAACTCATGCAGCGCATGGCCGGCATGTGGCCACTGCGCGGTGTACGTCGTGTCGCGGTTGTCGGTGGTGGTGATTCTGGCAAGTGCGCCGTCGAGTCGTGCCTGGGCATCGCGCCGCAACCGTTCATGGCCGCTGCCGCGCTGGACCGGGTGGACCGGATCGACTGGTACTCCGACGGCCTGCCGACGACGTGCGAAGAGTGGCAGGCCGACATTCGTGGCAGGTACCAGGCCATCGGTCGCTACCTGCGGCCGGACGGGTTCGGCCTCCGGCGACTCAACGTGCTGCGTCGCCGGGCACGGCCCGTCGCGCTGCCCGGTGCGGGACTCATCGACGGCCGTACGTACGACCTCGCCGTCGTCTGCACCGGCAACCGGGAGACGGACATCGACGGCCTCGACTTCGGATCCTTCGACGAGTACACCACAGCCGACGGGAACGTCGTTGCCCGTGAGCACTACAACCTGCCCGCCTTCCGCATCGGTCCGCACGCGAGATTGCCCTTCACCCAGCGGGAGCGAGCAGACGGCGTCGCGGATATCGCCGCGAACTCGGTCTCGATGTTCCGAACGGCGACCAAGACGGCCACGTTGGCGGCAACGCTTCCTGCAGTGACTCGGGAGTAGCCCACAGGCGGCACCCGACCACTCCACCGAGGCCCAATAGGGCACCCGCCCTGGGGATGGAGGCTGCGCGACTAGCGGATTTTGGCCGGCACCCGACCGGTCGGCCCCTGCGCCCCCCTGGCGCCACAGCTCATCTCATCCATCACGACGCCGTTGCACTTGGCCGTCGCCCGGCCACCAGCACCACCTCCGGGCACGGCCAGCAGGCCGTGCCCGGACCTCATTCTCCGATCTTCAGAAATGGAGCCCCGTCATGGCAGACAACCGCCGCCCAACGCGGCCCCGCCGCGAGACCTCGCCGGCCACCCTCGAACTGCTGCGCCGCGCCCAAGACGGCGACCGCGACGCGTTCGGCCGGCTCTACGCCGATCACCTCGACATCGTCACCTGCTACGTGCCGGTCCGGCTGCGAGACTGCGACTGCGACTGCGACTGGGACGCGATTCCCGACGCCGTGCACCACGCCTTCACCGACGCGCTCACCGAGCTGCCGTCCGCACCCCAGGACGCGGCCGGCTGGTTCCTGCAGCCGGCCGCATGCGCCTGCACCCGCCACGGCTGGGCCGCCCGTCGCTACCTGCGGGCTGCCCATGAGATCCACGACCACCTGACCGACAACCAGCGCACCGCGATCCAGCTGCACTACCTCGACGGCTACCCCCGCGATCTCACCGCCGCCACCTTGAGCCGCAGCACCGCGGCCATCAAGGATCTGCAACGGCGCGGGCTACGCCGGCTCAACTCCGCCCTGGCCATGCCGATGGCCGACGCAACGGCGGTGGCCCGATGAGCACGATCCGGCCCGACACACATGTGTTCAGCGGCGAATGGTTGGAAAGCCCCGACCTGTCCTGCCAGCACCGCTACCGCGAAGGGTTCGCTGGCATCCCGACCGGAAGGTGGAACGGCTGGCAGGTCTTCACCGTGACGCCGCAGGTGATGCGCGCGATCATCGACAGCCAGCACGCTGAGATGCTCCAAACAATCAGCCCGTCGGTCGCCGGCGGCGCACACCTCGACGAGGCGTGGCTCGACGCCCTCCAACACATGGCCTCGGTGTCATGGCTGGGCAACCTGGTCGTCGTCGACGCACGCGTCCTGCACAGCGACCCCACCCACGCCGAGGTCATCGCCCCAGACGACGAAGGCCGCTACCGCGTCGGGTTCGGCTGGATGTGGGACGCCGTGGACCCCGCCGAGGTGCACACCATCCACCACAGCGCCAACGGCGGACCGGCAACGCACCACCAGTGCCCGGCTGGGCAGCCGGCACAGGCGGCGGAGCAATGGGCCTGCGCACTCCGCGGGAGGACCCCATGATCCTCGCGTTCGCGACCACCACGCCAGCGGCGGGTGAGCGATGAACCTCACCGCCACGCCCGGCGACGCCCCACACGGCCGGGCCGCCGAACACGCCGCCTGGGCCTTCTACGTCATCGCCGCCCTCGGCTCGACCATCGGGCAGATCTGGGTCGGGGTGCAGACCCCGCCCTGGCCGGATGGCTTCGACTGGTGGTGGCGAGCCGCCCTCGTTGCCCCATTCGCCGCCGTCATCGACATCGGCGGTGTCGTCACGTCCGCGTTCGCCGACTGGCGGCAGCGGCTCGGTGAGGCCGCCTACGGCTGGCGAGTGCTGTCCGCCGGCTCGGTCACCGTCGGCGTCGCCATCAACGTCCTTGGCCACCGCGACGTGCCATACCTGGCCACGGTGTTCGGCGGCCTCGGTGTCTTCGCCTACGCGGTGTGGCTGATGCACACCGCCGCCCGCCGTCGCGACGCGCTGCGGGCCGCCGGGAAACTCGCCGACACGGCGCCGGTCTACGGCCTCGCCCAATGGTGGCGTGAACCGGCGGTCACCCGCCGCGCCCGCTCCCTCGCCCTCGCCCACCGCCTCCCGCTGCACGAGTCCCTCGACGCCGCCCGGCAGCAACTCCGCGACGAGAAGCGCCGCGCCGCGCTCGCCACCCATGTCGAGACGCTGATGCGGTCCCGGCACGACGACCCAGTCCGTGCCGACATCGCCGCGACCACGCTCGACCTCGACGCGGTCGCCGTCGCACTCACCACACAGACCGACGTGGCCGGCTGGGCCCGCGTCATCGGCGCTGACCTGCTGCCCCCGGCCCCGTCCGACACCGGCGCCGACCCGGACGCCGAGCGGGAACCGGGGGCACTGCCTGTGTTGGCCGGGCCGATGCCGCCCGCCGACGTGCTGCGCCGGGTGCCGCAGGACCAGGCGTCCTACGACCGGTGGCGGCAGCTGTGGGCCGAGCTCAAAGCCAACCCGGAGATCGAGCTCGCCGAGTTCGCACAGCAGCACGACATCTCCCTGCGGCAAGTCCAATGGATCCGCCGCACCGGAGCCAGCGGCCTGCTCGACTCGCCGCTCACATTGATCGACCGGATCGCCCAACTGGCCGGCAGTAACGGCCACGTCCCACACCACCCGGCATCCGCCTCGTAAACCTCCTGCCGTCGGTGGCGGAACACACCCGTGTCCCGCCACCGGCACGCGCCCCTTTCGAGGCCCGTGCCGGACCCATCCGGAGCCCGGGGCGGAACGCCGCCGGCGCACCCCCTCGAAGGGAATCACCATGCCCGCACACACCCGGCGGCTGCCGTGACCAGCCGCGCCATCGCTCTCGTCGTCTCCGTTGTCCTCGGCGTCGCGTTTCTTTGCGTCGCCGGGCTGTTCGCCCTCACCGGGGCCGCGTCGGCCTGCTCGGTCATCCCTAGCCCGAGCGGCGCCACCGGCCGCAACGACGCCGAACAAGTGCACTACGCCCAGGTCATCGTCACCGTCGGCATCCAGAACGGCATTCCCGTCCGCGGTCACGTCATCGCAGTGGCCACCGCGCTGCAGGAGTCCGGGCTGCGCAACCTCGACCACCTCGGTGAACGCAACGACCACGACTCGCTCGGGCTGTTCCAGCAACGGCCGAGCCAAGGCTGGGGCACCCCGGCGCAGATCATGGACCCCGAGTACGCGGCGGGAGCCTTCTACCGCAAGCTCGTCACCATCCCCGGCTGGCAAACGATGCCGCTGACCGTTGCCGCGCAAGCCGTGCAGCGCTCCGCCTACCCCGACGCCTACGCCAAGTGGGAGAGCGACGCGACCTTCCTCGTCGGGCTCGTCTCCGGCCAACCGCTCGGTTCTGGTGGCCCCGGTGAGCAGTGCATCAGCATCGGCGGCTGGATGAAACCAGTCCAAGGGCCCCTCGTATCCGGGTTCCGGACCGACGACCGGCCCGGCCACGACGGCGTCGACATCGCCGCAGCGAAGGGCACCCCGATCCACGCCGCCGCGTCCGGCCTGGTCATCCGCGTCGTCTGCAACGCCCACCTGCACGACGGCAGCCCCTACTCCTGCGACGTGGACGGCCACCCGGTCAACGTCCGCGGCTGCGGCTGGTACGTCGAGCTGCTACACCCCGACTCGACCGTCACCCGCTACTGCCACATGGTCCGCCGCCCGTCCGTCGACGTGGGCCACCAGGTCGCCGTCGGCCAGGTCATCGGCCAGGTCGGCAGCAGCGGCCACTCCTCTGGACCACACCTGCACCTGGAAACCCACACCGGCCAGCCCGCGGCCGAATCCAACGCCGTCGACCCCGTTGGCTTTTTCGCCATGCACGGCATCGATCTGACTGCCACGTAAGGGATGTGGGTTCTCGCCGCAGATGGTGGATTCTCACGATCTTGGCGGACCGTTTGGCGACTCCGCCAAGATCGTGAGAACGGCCCATGCCGGGGTGACTGCGTAGGTGCCGCAAACGCTAGCCGTCCATGCGACTCAGCCACATCAGGGTCGTCATGCTCAGTGACTAGCGTCGGCCCGCCCGGCACCGGATCTGGCCGAGTTGGGTGCACCTGATCATGCTGATACGGACGCACCACGTCGGCATTGCTGCTCAGTTAACCTGGTCTGCTAGCGTTCCAATGCGTCGTTATCAATAACTCGCGCCCTGCGATCAAGCTTCAAGGTGCTGAACTGTGCGGATACCCTCGTCATGGGAGCGCGATGTCAGACAGGAAGCCGTTAGCCCGGAACAACGCGGCACCCTTCCCCTCGTTCCCGGTCAGAGAACACCCGAGGACGCACCGCCTGCAGGACCCTGGACCGCGCCGCCTGAACTCGTCGGCAGCGCGTCGCCCATCCGTGTGGCATTGAGCGTCTTGGCTGGGGGAGACCATAGGTGCGCGATGCACCTTGCGGTGAAGTCGAGGCCAGGGCTTAAGCCCGCCGCCTGGCCGCGTCGAGACAAGCCGCCGGTGCCGGTGCGGCTGGTCATGGACGTATTGGACGCTGTGGAGTTCGACCGCCGACCGGTTGACGAGGCGCTGAACTCGGTGCTGGCGAAGCAGCCGCTTCACGAAGGTCTCGCAGCCTTCATCAAGCATGCCGCACGCAGTTACCTGTCGACCTGTGAGGCGGAACCATCGATGTTGCCGGTCGCCCGCTGGTGGGTGGTCCAGCATGTCGATCAAGGTGTACGCGAGCTATGGGCTTGGGGCCGGCGCTACCGCTCAGCCGATGGTGCGGTGCGTGAACTACGGCTGATTCGCCTCGCGAACATGCTACAGCGACAGCGCAGCGAGGCCGAGGTGGCGGTCGCGGCCTACACGGCCGCATACGGCCGTCCCGCGCCGTGGCCGGATGAGTGGGAAAGGAAGTTTTTTGTCCGGGCACGCGAAGAGGTGTCTCGCGTGGTGGTCGCCGACATCGACCTCACCGAAGGCCGGAGAAGAGTCCTGTTCGACGGAACGATCGCGGATGCCGCCGCTCTTTACGAGAAGGATGGACGCCGCGCAGCGATTCAGGTCCTTCATGGCCAGACGCGCCGCCCGGGCGGCGATTGTCTCAAATGCCGCCTCGTGCTGGCCTGCGACGAGGTGACGCGAGCGCCGGGACTACTGGGACTGCGGTCGTACCGGCGAGCGAAGCTACGCCAGGTGTCGATCAGCGACCTACGCTATTACGACAATTGCCCGGCCCAACATCACCTGCAGGCGTTGCATCTGCCGAAGGTCAACGAGTACGCCACTCCGGCCCGGATCGGTCAGGCAGTTCACCGCTATTTGGAGACGCTGCACGCGAGAGCAAGCGGACCGTGCCAGCACGCGGACATGCCAGCTGATATCAGCTGGCCTGACCCGCGCTGGGAGCTCGACGCTGATGCAGCCGAGGTCGGCATGCGGATGCTCGCGCATCACCCGTCCGTTTGCCCCCTTGAGGAGAACACTTCAGACCTCAGGATCGAAGAGACCTTTGTCCTTCATGACACCGCTGCCCAGACGCTGGTGATCGCCAAGCCCGACCTCGTCTACCGCGACGACGGCGCCTGGGTGTGGCGCGAGACCAAGACCACCCGACGCCGCCAGCGTGGTGGCGATGATGCCGTCACAGAGTTCCCGCAGGTCGCGCTCGCGACGGCCATCCTCGGGCGAGGCCTGCTCGGCGGACCCGTCGACGGTTCCCGAGTGGAGCTGGAGATCCTCCGGCCGACCGGAGCGGATCTCATCATGGTCGACCCGTCAGATCCGCAGGAGCTCGATAAGTCGTACTCAGTCCTGCGGAGAATGGCGCAGCCGTGGCGCGAGGACAACACCTTCGCCGCGGCGCCTGGGGATAACTGTCGTACCTGTCCGGTAAGTAGGTGGTGTCCCAGCGCGGCGGAAACGGACACGCCGCCGTCCTCTCAGGAGACCGCTCGTGGTGCTGACCGAGAACAGCCCGCCTGATCTGTCCACCTTCACCGGGGTGACGCTGCTGCGCATGGTCGCGACCGCTCTGGTCGACCTGTCGCGTCACGACAGGTCCCCGGACCCGATCTACTCGGACAAGGTGCAGAAGGCCTACAACCACCTGGTCCTGCAGTGCCTGCTGCGCGAGATGGAGCCGCCGGCCAGCGTCGCAGACATGGCGCATTGGGCGGCGACCAGGCCGATCGGACAATGGCCGTTTGACCTGCCGGCGGAAGCCGAGAACTTGGACGAGTTCCTGGTCGACGCGCAGACCGGGGTCCCCACCCAGCGATGCTACGAGTGGGAGGTCTCAGGTCCCGATGCCGCAGCCGAGTTCTTCGAAAACGAGATCATCCGTACGGTCTTCGCACAGTGCGAGGCGGCACGATCGCCGCAGTCCTACACCGCGTTCCGGTACCTTTTGATCGACAAGCCGGTCCTGACCGGTATCGACAAGGCGACGCTGATCGGTGAGTATCCCGAGCTGGGCACCGTTTTGGAGACGGTGAACCGGTGCTACGAGCCGGCCCCGGCCGCCTACCGAGGCACCGACGGATGCTTCGCTACGTGCGCACGCTGCCACTGCCTACTCAAACCCGATGGGCGGTCCTGGCGGTGCGAGCTGGACCGCTGCCGCCGGGAAGCCCACGCCACCCCGAAAGAGTTCATCGACGATCGCTCGACCGGCGGGCTGTATTTACTGCGAGCGCCGCTGCGCATGTTCATCACCGGCCCGGGGCTGGCCGAGGTCGAGCTGGAACAGAAGCTCATCGGCAAGGGCCTCGTCCCGGAGATGTGGCCGGGCTGCGACGCCTACGACCTGAGGATCACGCTACCGAACCGGCAGGTTTGGGCCGTCGACGTGAAAGACCGCGCCAACCCGGCCCTGCTCGGGCACAGCGCCACCCGGTTCCGGCCGGAGCCGCCGTACAACCGGGCCTTCCTGGTGGTGCCGCAGTACCGGTTCGACGACCGCGAGGACTACAAGATCGTCTTTGAGCACTTCTGCCCGCCGGAGGTCAAGGAGCAGGTGACCCTGCTCAGCGACAAGGCGTTTCTCCGCATGTTGACAACCACCTTGACCCGGCTGCGTAAGAACGGCTCTGCGGGAGGCGACGATGCGTGATCGCAGTAGCTGGCACGGCGACCTCGCCAGCGAATTCCGTGGCGCGTGGAAGGCACCTGCCGGGTTCGGCATCGGTGACCTGCTCGACGTCGAGCTGGCAATCTACCTCGGCACGCGGGTCATGCCGACCCGGCCGGTGCGCGACATCTGGACGCTGCTCAGCGGCTACCCCTATGAGGAAGTGTTCGGCGACGTACGCACCAGCGAAGCGCGGCTGATGATCCGGCGGGCCCGGCATTTCCTGTGGGACCGCAGCCGCCGCTACACCTGGCACAACTCGCTGCACATGTATCTCGACGTCGACATCACGCTGCGCGGCTACACATTCGCGGCCATCGACGATCTGCCCAAAGCGCTCGAGCCCACGCGCGCGCACGACCGCAGGGACGTCTATGAACGGTTGCTGACCCAGCCGCCTCCTCTGGAGCGGCGCGAGCTGCCCATCGCCGGTGCCGGAGACCAGTTGTTCTACGTCCGCGACCAGCGCCACTCCGTGAACATCCCCGTCGAGCTGATCGGCCTCAAGCCCTGGATCGGGCATGACGTCGGGGCGGTGCCGGCAGGCAAAGGCGAGCCGATCACCGTCACCATGACCGAGCTGGAAGCCGCGGCTGATGCTATGGATGCCGTGGAGGTCGCCGCCAACGCCGCGGATCTGGCGGAGAACCGCACGCCGGGCAAGTCCAACGATTGGAAGAAGCGTCTGCGGCGGGTCGAGTTGCTGCTGCGCGACGAAGCCGCCGGGGCGTTCGTGGCCCATCCCCGGCTGCGCATCGACAGGCTGATGAACCTGGTCGGCATGGTCGGCGCCGGCAAGTCCACGATCCGTGACATTCTGGCCTTCCAGCTCGCCACCCGCGAGCGCCCGGCCGACCGACGCCGGACCACGATCGTCGTCGGTGACGTCGCCGAAGTGCTGACCATCACCGAGCAGTTCCGCCGCCTCGGTGTGCACGCCGCGCCGATCCTGGGAAAGTCCACCCTCGAACGCAACATTCAGCGGTTGCACCGGCGCAGCGAGTCTGCGACACAGACCATGCTGAATCATGACAACCCCGGTTTCGCGCACCTGTCGAGCGCCTGCCCGCTCGACGCCTTACGGGGGTTCGAGGCGCGCCGGGCGCTGGCAATCACCGCTGCGCCATGCACCGGCTTGTACAACGCTGACGATGTCGAGAAGGCCGAGATCGAGCACGACGATCCCGACCTCGTCAGCACGGGGTTCCGGCGTCGCCGTAGGCCAGCCAGGCCGAAACGTCACGGATGCCCGTTGTGGACTGCGTGCCCGCGGCATAGTGCGGCCCGCGACCTGGTCGACGCGCAGATCTGGGTCGCCACGCCGGCATCGCTGGTGCACAGCCGTGTGCCCGACCATCTCAACGACGAGAACATGCGCTACCTGGAGCTGGCCTGCCGCCGCAGCGACCTGATCATCGTTGACGAGGCCGACCGGGTACAGATGCAGCTCGACACCGCGTTCGCGCCGGCGGCGACGCTGGTGGCCCGTGGTGCGGAGTCGTGGCTCGACGAGGTCGGCAAGCACAAGCTCACCGAGCTGGCCGCGCAGGGTCGGCTGCAGTTGTCGAGTGACGAGACCGACGATTGGAACAACGCGCTCAACACGGTCATCACGGCTACCGACCGGATCTACTCCATGCTGATCAACGACGAACCGCTGCGGCGATGGATCACGCAGGACTACTTCAGCGCGATGACCTTGCACCAGTGGCTGATCAATGAGTGGTTTCCCGAGCTGCGCAGGCGCAACCGCAACGATGACGAGAATGCCGTGGCCCCCGACGAGGACAAACTTGCTTCCCAGCGGGCCGAGCTCCAGCGTGTCGACACCGTTCTCGGCAGTTTCCGCGACTCGCCGCTGACCCCGTTGCGCGGGCGTGGTCCCGAGGATACGACGACGGACCTGGTCAACGCGCTCGTGGCGATGGCGACCGAGCTGCTGCACGCCCCCCGCGGGGTATTCGTTCGCGAGTTCAGCCGTGAGCGGCTCAAGAAATTGCTCCGCCAGTTGGTCCCGAACAACGCCTCCGTCGCCGGTGACCTCGACGCCAACCTGCACCGCTTCGAATTCACCCTCGTCCTGGCGGTCCTCCACGATCGCCTTGACCGCATGACCATTCTGTGGCCTCGCGTCGAAGCCGCGCTCAACCTGGACTCGACCTCCAACGTGCTGTCGCGCCGGCCGCCCAAGGACTACATGCCGGTGGTCCCCGAATCCCCCATGGGTAACGTGCTCGGCTTTCAGTTCCAGGCCGGCGACCGCAACGAGGACGGCGACCAAAGCGGCGAGCTGCGGTTCTTCCGCTGTAACGGCGTCGGCCGCGAGCTGCTGCTGGAGCTCGCCGACATCCCTGCCGTGGACAACCGGCCCGGCCCGCACGTGCTGCTGATGTCGGCCACCAGCTGGGCCGGCACCTCCAGCCGCTACCACCTGCACGCCCAGGTCGACGCCGTGCTGCGGCCCCACGAACACGAGGTCGCCGCCATCAAGAAGAGCACCTTCCGCAAGCTCTTCCTCTACCCACCCGGCGTCACCACCGCCCTGAGGCTGTCCGGCACCGACCCCCGGCAGCGTCCCGCCCAGCTCGAGCAGATGCTGCACCAACTGGCCGTACCTGACCGCAGCCTGACGGGCGCAACCTCGCTGCTGCAGCAGGAACTGGACGACATCGACGACCCACAACGCCGCAGGATCCTGCTGCTGGTCGGCAGCTACGCCGAAGCGCAACGTGCCGGGCACTACCTCAACAACCTGCCGGAATGGACCGGCAACGTCACGGTCCTGGTATCCGACGACACCGACCTCGACCACTCCTGGAGCAACCTGCCCGCCGACACCCGGCAACTGCACCTTCGCCGCGGCGAGCTGACCAAGTTCCCCGACATCGGCGGGCAGCTGCTGATCGCGCCGCTGCTGGCCGTCGAACGAGGGCACAACATCGTGGTTCCCGGCGGTAAAGCCGCCATCGGCAGCGTGTACTTCCTCGCCCGCCCGCACCACCGCCCCGACGACATCACCCTGGCCACCCAGGCGATCAACGACTGGGCGGTTCGCCAAGTCCGCGGCCCGGGCCGTCGCTTCACCCAGACCGCTCTAGCGGCTGGCAGCCCCGACGACGCCGGCCTTCGCTTCCGGGCCGAAGCCGCCCGCAAATGGCACCGCTTCCTTACCCGCCGCCTGTCCTGGACCAGCTTGCCTCCCGACGAAAAGTCGGCCTTCACCTGGGACCAGCTCGTGGTCATCTGGCAGGTCATCGGACGACTCGTGCGCGGAGGTGTCGCCGCCCGCGTCTACTTCGTGGACGGCGCCTTCTCCCCCCGCGAGGCCGGCTTCACGGGCGACGACACCCCAGCGACCAGCCTGCTCGCCAGCATGCTGCACGAACTCGTGCCCTACTTCGACCCCGAGTCGGCACAACCGGCGATCGACCGATCGCTGGTTGAAGCCCTCTACGACCCGCTCTACCGCGCCCTGCGCGACATGAACTGATCTTTACCCGCACGGACCGGTTCAGAAAGGCCCTCGATGCGCTACGACCACACCCAGACCGCAGCATTCGTGGCAAGCCGCAAACTCGAAATTCGGCTGCACACACTTACCTTTCCCGCCTCCTGGCGCCGTCCTATCCTTGACCTCCGCACAGCCGGTTGGCGCGAGGAATCACGCGCTCGCGCCCAGCAGGTACCGATCGGGCGCCTCAACGCACTGATGCGCACCGCCGCCCCCGATCTAGTCTCCACCGCTACCTGGGCAACCCTCGACGAAGGCAACCCCTGGCTGTTCGCAGCAAAGCCGTTCCCGCCGGCGATCATGCGGACCTTCATCAATGCCTGGCTTTATGACCTGCCCACCACCGACGACGGCAAAGCGCTCGTGATGCCGACAATCACGAAACTCGACTCGGGCACCCTGCAATGGACGCAAAAGACCGTCGACCTGCTCGCCCACGAACTCTCCGATGGCAACACCGCCGTCCCGCACCCTCACCTGTTCAGCCTGCTGCCGGACTACGCCGCAGCCAAGATCGCCGGCCAGTCCTACCAGCACGGCAGCAAATCCATTCGGTTCCGGCAGGTCGCGGCCAATCCCGCCAACGGCTACGCCGAACTCGTCTCCTGGCCGCCGCTGGAACACCACACCGGCAAAGGCAGCAACATCCGGACCTGGTACTACAGCGCCACGATCAAGATCGCGCTGCGTACAAAGGCGTTCGACCCCACCATGCGGCTGCACGTCGACACCGGCATCCGGCGTTGGACCAGCGGCGAGCTACACACCAAGGGCCGCTGGGGAGCCTCCACCCTCCTACAGTCGACTAGCCCGTTCGTCACCAATGCACCGACATCGCAGAAGTTCGCGGTCGCCCACCTGATCTGGGACCGCGACACCCGGGAAATGGGCTGGCGCAACGGCGGCACCGAACAGATCCTCAACCGGATCGGCGCCTTGGAAAATCTCCCGGCAGCCGAGCAGCTCGCCGGCAAGTCGGACGCCTGGATCTTCGGCCGAGATGGCGTCACTGCGGCCGTCACCTACCACACCACCATGCGTGGCCCCGACCACCAGGTCGGCACCGGCATCATGCCAGCCGAACGCAGCCGCCTGATCCGCTGGATCGGCCAGTGCCTGCAGCCCGACTTCGATCTCGACCAGCCCCTGACCCGCGTGCTCATCGGCGGCAAGGCGAGCCGGAGCCTCACCAAGCTCGAAAGCGTCCCGAAGGACAAGAAGGACCAGACCGACGCCGAGCGCGCCCAGCTCGTCGAAAGGCAGGAAGCCGCCCACGCCGCAAACGATGAAATCTCGAAGGCGAACGCGCTCATCCGACGCCAGCAGCTGGCCGCCGCCGTGGACGGCCGGCTCTCCGCCGTCTTGCTCTACCAGGGCGACGGCAAG
This sequence comes from Micromonospora sp. CNZ280, assembly GCF_011759515.1. Lineage (NCBI taxonomy): Bacteria > Bacillati > Actinomycetota > Actinomycetes > Micromonosporales > Micromonosporaceae > Micromonospora > Micromonospora sp. CNZ280. The sequence goes on along the minus strand of NZ_JAAOYP010000002.1, from coordinate 1,172,677 downwards.
GGAATGCGCGACCGCCTGCTCGCTACCGTCGAACGACTGCTCGATCTGCCCCATCAGCAACCCGCCAGCAACGACACCTGGACATGGGACGTCGGAGACCTCACCCTCACGATCTACGCCCGTCCCCTTGGCAGGCTCGGCGCAGCGATCGGCGAGGGCTCCGTTCCTCGGCGCGGCCGGAAGCACGACGAAGCTGTCGCCGCACACCGAAAGCTGGTCGCTTGCGCCATGAAAGATCTGGCCGAAGAAGTCGGTGACACCCTGCAACTCGCCCTCATCGAGCTCGACGGCGCGAAAGCCTTCAACGCGCGCACCACCGACCCGAAATTCGCGATCCGCATGGGCTGCGCCGACGCCGACATGGTCAGCCAGTTCATCCGCCCCGACGAGTTCCCTGGCAAGGACCTCGACAAGGAAGAGGCCAGCAACCAGCACCGGGCCGAAGCCGCCTGGGACGACTGCCTACGTCAGCTCGGCATCCGATTTGTCCCGCAACATCGCCTCAAGGGCGCCATCCCCGACGACCTCGAGCAGCTCGCCTTCTGGGTCGTCAAACGGCGCAACGACGACACCAACACTCACCAAATCTTCATCCCGATCGCCATCCTGATCCGACCCGGCCAAAAGCACATCATGGGCAAAACCGAAGGCATGGCCGACTGGGTGCCCTACCCGACCCTGCTCAAGACCCTGGCCGGCACGAACTACCACGCCAGCCCGGCAAAGGAAGACGAGCAGAAGGAACGGCTCGCCGCCTTCATCCGAAGCACCCTAACCCGGTTCCGGAACACGCAGACCCTCATCCTGACTGAAGCCCACAACATCCGGTATCGGCTCACCACAGTACAGAACGCTCACATGCTGCCCGACCACCTCCAGCTCGGCGAATTGCGACCCCAGAAAATCAGCCTCTTCGGCAAGAAGATGAGGCTGGTACGGATCTGCGGCAACGAACGCCTCGAAACCCCCGAGTCATGGGCTTTCGAGGGCGACAGCATCGGCATCTCCGACGGGCTGTGGCGACAGGACGACGGAACCGGAAACACCGAGCAGGCGCGCGTCTACTACAGCACGGTCGACAAGCCGGCTACCCACAGCTCCATCGTCATCGACCTAGCCAAACTTACGCCTCATTACAAGGAGAGCCCGGCAAAGGTCGATGCCCCCGATCCCTCAGAAGGCCGTTCCCCCGACGACGGAAAGCTAGAAGACGCGAGGAACTATCTCGACCCGTCTAAGAACGCCTGGAACGCCGAACTACTCGAATTCGCCGTCGTCGCTCACCCCGAGGGCGAAGACCCTGCAAACTGGGCCGGGTTTCTGCACCAGCAACGCCACTGCTTTGACGACTACCGGGCAGCTCTCAGCAGGCCCCTGATTATGCACGTCGCACGACTCACCAACCAATACGCCCTACCCGCCGACGACACCCTCGAAGGCGATAGCGACAACATCGACGATCAACCCGAACCCGAAGGCGATATTCAACTAGCCTTCGACTTCGAGTCCTGAGGGCCCTCGGGAACAAACGGACACACGGCTGGGTACCTCACTCCGCACGAGGTGCCCAGCCTGGCCCAGGCGCCGCACCCCAGAACTATCGCTAGTGAATTAGCGAGTGGGACGCTGCTTTTGCCTAACGCACGTGCGGATCAGTAACGCTTCCCGGTGCCACCCAGCCTGGTGCCGTATCGTGCCAGGCCATCCAATTCGTCGACCATCATTCCGATATCATCGGCTAGGACAAGAAGGAGCTCCTCCTCGGCTTCCGGCAGATCCTCGGCGTGGCGATCAGCTCCTGAATGGGTGCTTGGCCACGGGCCATCAACAACGTCACTTGCCCACGCTAAGGCGTTGCCGTAAACCAACTCCGCTTTTCGCGCGGTTTCGCGTTTGCACCTGACGACGAAACAAGTAAGTGCCCGCTTTGCTTCGGCAGCTTCGGCCGTACATTCTTGTACGAGTGCTCGCCTCGTCTGCTCCGGCCGTGTGGCCATCATGGCCGCAGCATGCTTCCGGTGCGTGCTGTTGCCGGAGGAGCATTGGTCTGCCGCGAACCCCTCGCTACGGAGCATGACGGAGGTTGTGGTGTCGGATGTCCGACCGTGCCGATGACAGCGCATCCGATCTTGACGATGATCCTGTGCTCGGTCGTGCCGGCGGGCAGACGTCATCGTGCTGGCTCACTACGGAACGACAGGCCGAGTAGAGGAGCAACGAGTCGTGAGCAAGCTGTCGTTGCCAGACAAGACCTTCCTGGAGGCTGTGCTGGGCATGAGTGGTGGATACGTCCTCGACCTCACAAACACATCATTGGCGCAGCTATTCGACGATCTCGCCATCGACATCTACGAGGACAAGTACGCCGAGTACGGAGTGTCGAAGGCCAATAGGTTGAGGACGCTGTGGAAGATCGGCTCAGATTGCGAGGTCGCATCAACGCTCGGCACCCTTGCGGACTACATCGAAGCGAAGCAGGCTGCTCCGGGCTTTTCAGGCTTCCGCGAGGAGATCACGGACGACCAGATCGCCAGGATCCGAAGGATCGCGGCCAAGCTCGGACGTGCACCGTCTGCTGGTAGGGGGCAGACAAGGTCGGCCGACGACGTAGCTGACCCCACACCCGCCATCTTCACTACCGAAGCGACGGTTTCAAAGAACAAGATTCAGATCGAGATCCACGGGGACATTTACAACCACATCGGGCGGTACCTGGCGACCGGGGACTACTTCCATGCAGTCGAGGAGTCCTACAAGCTGGTGCGAGGGAAGCTTCGCGAGATCACTGGCAAGGAGAAAGCCTCGGACGTCTTCAACAATAGCGCCCAGAACACCGCACACTACGAAGCTCTGTTCGGTAAGGCGACGCCTGCCAACGACGCGGAAGCCGACTTTTTCCGTGGTATCGGGTACCTACACTTGGGTGTCCAGCATCTCAGAAACGAGAAGGCCCACACGCCGGCAACACCTCTCGAACCCAACCTTGCCGTGCACTACATCTCGCTTGCGAGCCTCGCCTATGACCTGATAACGCGATACGTCAGCGAAGACACGATCAAGGAGCTTGAAGACCTGGTTCTCACCAAGCGCCAGAGCTACCGAACCGCAGGTGCCTTTTACCGTGACTTCGAGGATGGCAAGTGGCTGCGAAGCCTGACGCTCCCTGCCAAACTTCAGTCGCCAGCGGTGCGTAAGGTGCTCAAGACCAAGTGGCTGCACGAGGCTGACTTCACCCGGAGCTACGACCACAGCAACGTCGTGCTGATGCGGCTTGAGCTCGTGGTCGATGAACTCTCCGAAGCCGACGTCGACCGCTTGCTGGATCTACCGACAAAGGACTCGTACGGCAACGACCAGTCGGCAGGTATGGAGCAGTTCTTGGAGTTTGTTCAGAAGAAGTATCCGGACACGATTTCACAGAAGGCGAAGGACTGGCTCACGAAGGAGCAGTCCTGACGAGTGCCTTCCGAGCTTGAACGGATAGGCTTCCGGTCCAAAATTAGCGTTCGTTGGGAAGTTGCGGCCGCCCTCATCTGGCAGACCGCGCGTCCCGGTACCTGACGGTGTGCGATGGGAGTCGATGCATGGTCTTGCCGGTGAGTGGCTGTCGCCGCTGAACGGGATTGTCAAGACAGCAGCTGCGGACAGTGCGCAAGGTATGCGGCGAGGCGTGGCGGTAGCGGCCCGGCATCTGGATCGTGCAGGTGCCGCCAGATCCGGTTCTCGACCCAGGAACCAGTAGGCGAACTCCTCGAACGAGGGTCCGCATCGGTAGGTCACTCCGAAGTCCTCATCGTCGTCGTAATCGAGGTCCAAGCCATACGTTTGCACGACGAACGCCGGCTCCAGTGAGTTGGCGTGCGGCGTCGAGCTGCGGCGCAGCGATAGCCTCGCCTGCTTGCTCGAAACCGAATCGCGGACCCCAGCGCCACAAGACGGTTCGACTGGTCACGCCGGCGCTCGATCACAGCCATGTTTCTGCGGCCTCGCTTTGCCTCCTGCGCAGCCGACTGGCCGCCGGGGCCCAACCCCGGCCACGCGCCCAGCGACGTGCCCGCAAGGCGCGGCAGCCTTTTTGTATCTAGCGTGACTACCCTCCGTTACTGGCATCTTGCTGAGGGTGTGCGGCTGGTGCGGACTGGCATACTCCGAGCGACACCACCTAGGTGATCATGGCGAGGGTGATTAACGCACCGGCCAGCATCGAGGGTCCGTGTGCGATATCGTCGCCCGATTTCCGCCGACCTGCGGCCTGCAGCGTTGCGCCGATAACTGAGGTGATCAGGACGCTCACGAGTCCTCCGATCCAGACGGCGGTCCAGCTGTGGGCGCCAAGCAGTAGCCCGGTGGTGAGTCCGAGTTTGACGTCGCCGAAGCCGCCGTTGGCGATGAGGGTCAGCAGGAAGTAGCAGCCGGCGGTGATACCTGCTGCTGCGGCGGCGCGCAGTGCCTGGCTCCAGCCTCCGCCGGTCAGCGTCTGCAGCAGGACAGCCACTGCGGCGGCGGCGAACGCCGCCGCGGTGAACGGGTCAGGGAGACGTCGAACAGCAAGGTCGACGAACGCGAGCGTGACGCAGGCCGAGGCAAGGCAGACCAGGACAGGTGCCGCGGCTGGCGTGGCGATGGCGGCCACGAGCACACCGGTCGCGACGGCGAGGACGGCCTCGACAGCGCCGGGTGGTGGGCCGATCCGCGCCGCGCAGGTGCGGCAACGGCCGTTCGGCGGCAACCACCCGAGTCGCCAGATCCGGGCGGCGGGGATGACTGCGGTCTGGCAGCCAGGGCAGGCCGGTCGTGGCGGGTGGCCGTAGGGGACGCTGAATGCCAGAATCCACGTCCGGACGGTTCCGGCCAGGGCGAGCGCGGCTGCCGCCGCGATGACGGCCCATCCGGATGTCATGCGTGCCCTCCAATACAGGCGCTGACCTGCGGGCCGGGCAGCCGTGGCGTTTGGTGTGGGATGTTCACGGGTTCGCCAGATCGCGCAGCAGGCTGGTGGCGAATTCCTCGGTGTCCGGGTCGATGTCGATGCCGGCGTCGTCGAGTTCGCGGCGCAGTACGGAGAGTCGTTCCCGTACGCCGGTGGCGTCGCCAAGCCGCGTCGCGGTGCGCATCGCCCGGCGGGCCAGTTCGTCGGAGAGCGGGTCAAGCGCGCAGGCGGTGTCGTAGAGGGCGAGCGCGGCGGCTGGGTCGCTGTCGGCTAGCAGGCCCGCGGCCTGGGCGTAGATCTTCACGAGGAGGCGTCGGGCGTGCTCGCGGTCGGTGTCGATCCATTCGTAGTCGCTGCCGTCGGCCAGGCTGCCGCTGGTGGTAGCGATCGCGGTTTGCAGGTGGGCTAGGCGGGCGGCGTCGCCGCCCGCAGTGGCGACTCGGGCGTAGGCGTCTTGGATGGCCCACCAGTCGACCTGCAGCAGGGCCGGGTCGAGGTGGTAGTGGCCACCGGTGTTGATAACCGGTTCGATCTTGGGGGCGTTGTCGGCGGGTTCCGTGTCGGTCTGGGCGATCGAGCGGATGACGCTGCGGAGGTTGGCCACGCAGGTGGAGAGGCGTTCGGCTGCACGGGAGACGGTCACGTCGGGCCAGATGGCTTCCATGATGTCGTCGAGGGCGGCGCCGCTGCGGTGGACGACCAGGTATACGAACAGTTCCAGGCTCTTGGCGCGCAGACCGCGCACGGGCTTGCCATCGGTGCCGAGGATCGCGGGTTCGCCGAGGACGCGGGCGTGTACCCGCCTACCGGCGGCGCCCCCCGCCGGCTCTGCCGTATCGGCCACGGCCGTACTGGAGTCGGATTGCGGGCCGGCGAGCTGGGGTGCGGGGTCGGCGAAATGGGGGGCAGTGTCGAGGCTTTCGGTCTCGGCAGACGAATCGCTGGAGGCTGGCGTGGCCGTCGCCGGTTGGGTTTGGGCAGGTGCGGGCGGGGCGGCGGGAGGTTCGTCGTCGCCGTACGCTTCGGCGAGCATGGTCAGGATGGCGGCGGCCGCGGCGGTGTCGAGCACCGCGACGCGCTCGCCGTCGCTGCCCTCGGTGGTGCCGTCGGGGGCGATGGTCAGCGTGGTGCCTTCGGGCCAGGCGCCGATCAGGACAGTGCCGATGTCGACGTTCTTGCCAAGTCGGGTGGCGGTGGAAAGCCGGGTGTGCCAAGCCTGGTCGGGGACGTCGGCGATGAGCAGCAGTTGTGGTAGCGGTTCGCCGAAGGTCCATCCCTCGCGCAGCGCGTGAACGGTGGCGGTCTCCTGGTCGGCGATGATCCGGCTGCGGCGAATGATCTCTTCTTCGAGCAGGGCGAGTGCCGCGGCGAAGGTCGGGGCGACGGTGAGACGCTGCATCGGGTCGAGGTCGACCGCGGCGACGCCGAGCAGGGTGGCCAGTGTCGAGGCCGGGATGATGACGCGGCCTTGCGCGTGCAGGTCGTCGGTGTCACCAGCGGTGAGGGTGGCGACCAGCAGGGCGCGGGCGGCGTCCAGAGCGGCCGGGCCGTCCAGTCCGAGGCCCGCGGTGACCGGGAGCGCGCCGACGCCAGCCAGTTCGGCGCCGCTGGGACCGGCGGGCGGCAGCGGGGGCTTCACTTCCGCGGTGACGTACTCGCGGACGGTCGGGCCACGGTCTGGTTTGCGGTCGAGTAATTGCGGCGCCGCGCGGCGCACGCCTTGCCGGAGCCGGGTCAACGCTGCCAGGGGTGGCGCCAGGTCCGCGTCCCGCAGGACCGGGCTGGTGATGGGTGTCGGCCGGTACCGGTGACGGCGTCGCTTCCACACCATCGCGACGGCGTAGATCAGTCGGGCGGCCAGCCCGACACCTATCGCGCCGCCAGCGATGATGACCCATTCCGGCGACGCGGTCGAGGACCGCTCATCGCCCGGCTGGGGCGTGGCATCGCTGGTGCGGACGGTGGACGGACTCGGCGCGGATGTCGGCGTCGTCGAGCCGGCCGAAGGCGAGATGGGCGCTGTCGCCGAGGGCGGGACGAAGACCCCGTCGTCGTCCGGCATCGGTGAACTCGCCGATGTCTCCGGGCTGACCGTAGCTGACGGGCCAGGCATCGCTGATGGGCCAGTGCTTGGCGTCGTCGTCGGTCCGTCGGTCGGTGACGCGGCCGATGCGGCCGGTGGGTCCTGGGTGCCGGGGTTGTGCGGTGATGCGCTGGCGGGCATGGCGCTGCTCGGCATCGCCAGCACCCAGCCCGGGAAGATCAGGTCGGGGTCGTTGAAGGTGGTGCGGCCGGAGATGTGGGGCCAGTACCGGCCCTTGTTCAGTTCCCAGATCTCGGTCCACCGCTTGCCGTCGCCGAGGTACTTGTCGGCGATGCGCCACAGCGACTCGCCGCGGGTGACTGTGTGCTCGACCGGTTCGCCGTTGATCAGCAGGGTGACCATGCCGACCGGCTTGAGCGCGGGCAAGGTCGACCCGCCGCTACCCAGGCGCTCGGCCGAGCCGGTGGCCGAGATCGCCGCCGTGGTGCGGGGTTTCGAGTCCGCCTGAATGACGAGCGCCGCGGATGAGGTGGCGTGGGCGGGCGGGCCGGTGAGCGAGGCGGTCAGCGATGCGGCGGGTGCGGCAACGACGATGCTGGCGGTGATCCCGGCGATGAGCGCGCCGGCCAAGCTCTGGGTGGGTGCGAGGAGCCGGTAGCGGGGGGGCCGCACGCCCCGGACAGCGGCCCCGATCTCGATGACGACGGATACTGCGAACAGCAGCCACAGCACCCACAGCAGGACGGAGAGCCCGTTGAGGAAGGTGGCGTCGGTGAGCCAATCTCGGCTGGTCAACGCCGTGCGCACCTCGGCCAGGACGGGCATGTGGTCGGGCAGGGGCGAGCCGATGTAGCGCAGCTGCGCGAGCGGGACGCCGAGTAGCAGGGCGAGCAGGCCCACGGCGTTGACGAGCCGCTGACCAGCGCGGGCGACTACCGTCCACATGCGCATCTCCTCGGGCTATCCGGTGATCGGTGCGGCGGTGGCGGTAGCGCGGACGGTGAGTGTGTCGAGGCCGAGGATCGGCACGAGGATCCCGGGTCGGGTGACGGTGACGGTGACCCGGACCTCCTCTGCGGTTGCGGTGACGCTGCCCTGCTCGCCCATCTGGTTGAGGAAGGCGGTGGCTGCGGCCTGCGCGGCGGCGGGGTCGATCTGGACCACGCCGTTCTGGCGCAGCGCGCCGAGGTTGAGCTGGTTCGCGCCGGCGCGGGCGGCCTGCTGGGCGATGTCCGTGGCGTGGCCGCGGGCGCTCATGGCGTTGCCGCCTTCGAGGATGGCCCCGGCGAGGACGAGCACAACCAGGATCAGGAACAGGCCGAAGGCCGTGGCGGAGCCACGGTCCCTACTCGCTGCAGGTCGCCGCGCTGCCCGTAGTCGACGCGGGGTCATCGGCCCTCCCACTGCCGCGGGCCGGGCCGGTCAGCGGGTGGCCCGTCCGGTTCGGTGTCCAGCCAGGGATAGTCGTAGCCGCCGACGATCCGGGCGCGTGCCGCGCTGACGACCGCATCGGTTGCCGACGGTGTATCGGCTTGCCGCTCGTCGAGCAGCTGCCACCAGTCGACGGTGACGATGGCGGGTTCGAGGTGGCGGAGGCTGTCCGTTCCCAGCGCAACCGACCGGTAGGTGTCGATGGGGGCGGTGGAGGTCGACGAGGCGGTCATCTGCCCGGGGATGGCGTTCATCATGGCCAGCGTCGACAGGTCAACGGTGCACGTGACGGTGACCGTGACCGACCCGCCGCGCTGCCACCGGCTGGTGTCGACCGCGACCACGAGCTTGGCGCAGGTGATCGATCGGCCGGCCAGGTCGTTCTCGGCGGCTTGCCGGGCGGCCGCGGTCGCTGCGGTGGGGCTTCGTTGCAGGGACGCGGCGCGGGCCGCCGCAGCTGAGGCGGACTCCAGGTCCAGGCGGGAAATGGCGAGTTGGAAAGCTGCCGCGACGACAACGATGGCCACCAGCATGCAGGGAAGGAAGAAGCCGGCCACCTCCACCGACCAGGCGCCGCGGTCGCCGCGCACGGCAGATGCGACAGTGCGGCGGCGCCGGGCTGTGGTCGGCCAGTGGGACATCTAGTTGATCCTCTCCACGGGCACATGAACGGTGACGGTGACCGGGGGACGGAATCCGGGAATGATCGAGGTGGCCGTACCGCGCACGGTGACGGTGACCGTGGTCGCGCTGCGGCCGATGTCGATCCTGGGGTCGTTGAGGGCGCTGCCGACCGCGGAGGCCAGGATGGTGTTGGCGTCGGCCTCACCGGCGGCGACGGTGCCGCCGTATACCCGAGTCTGCTGGGCAGCGTGGTTGGCGGTGTAGCGGGCGCCGAGGGCCGCCAGGCCCCACGTGACCGCTTGGACGCCGATCATCATCGCCAGCAGCATCAGCAGGGTGTAGCCGGCGACCTCGACGGTGACAGCGCCGCGGTCACCGTCGAGCCGTTGCCAGCGTGGCCGTTTCATCAGCTGCCTGTGAAGCCGATGGTGTACGAGAGGTTGTTGAAAAAGGCCTTGAGGTCGTCGCGGAGGATGAGACCGACCGCGCCGACGATGACGATGACCGCCGCGATCCAGAGCATTACCTCGACGGTCTGGGCACCGCGTTCGGGCCGGGTACGCATGGCTGCGCTGCCTTTGGCCAGCAGACGGATGATGGCGTGGTTCATCGGGAGTGCCTCCTTTACCGGGTCAGGCTGGCGCTGATCGCGCCCATCGCCGCGTACAGAAGAAAGATCAGGTAGCCGAGGCCGAACAGCATGATCGGGATGGCCATTTGAGCGCTGTTGGCGTGCGCTCGGCGCTCCAGATTGGCGGTCATCCGCTCCCGCATCGTGCGCGCGACCACGGACATGGTCTCGGCCACCGGTGCCCCGGCAGCGGCCTGTTCCATCGCGGTGGCGAGCTCGGCGAGTTCATCGACGCCGATTTGCGCACCCAGGTCCCGCATCGCAGTCCAGGCATGGATGCGCTGCCGGCCACGGGTCTGGGCTGCGGCGGACAGTTCGCGGCGGATCCGGGTGGCGGCCCAGCCGGACAGCTCGTCCATCGTCTCGTCGAGGGCCTGCTCGACGCCGGCCCCGCCGGACAGGCCGCCGCCGGCGAGGTCCAGCAGAGTCGACAGGGTCTCGCGCATCTCGGCGCGGCGGACCTCGGCTGCGGCGTGTAGCCGACTGTGGGTCAGTCGGACGGCGATCGCGGCGCCGAGCAACGCCAGCCACAGCGGCATTTGCCCGCCGAGTCCCCACAACACCGGAAGCGCGCCGAGGACCAGCATGCCGGCGATCGCGATGACGATCTGCTGGGCCAGGTACTCGGCGGGGTCGCGGTCGAGGATCGCGAGATCCATCAGCGTGCGGTCGCGGGGCAGTCCGAGGTGGCGCAGCGGCGCTGCCAGCGCGACGTCGAGCCGGCGGCGTCGATTGAGCGGGGCGACCGGTGGCCTGGACAGCCGGTCCAGTGCCTCGGTCAGCGCCGGGCGGGGCGGGTTTAGCCCGGAGGCGAACACGGCCACGCCTGCGCCGACCACGCCGCCGGCGGTGACCATGACGGTTAGGGCGTCGCTCATGGCGTCCTCGTCTCCGGATCGTCGTGCAGGACGCGGGCGGGCTCCGGCATGCGGGTCAGCCGCTGCAGCCACACGGCCGCGAGCGTCCAGATCGCGCCGATGATGAGCAGGACCGCTTGCCCGGTGGGGCTGTCGAACGGTTGAAGCAGCGGCCGGTTGAACAGGTACAGGCCGACACCGACGATGACCACGATGACGATCACTAGTCGGGCGCTGGCCTTGGCCTCGGTCCGGGCGGTCTCGACCCGCTGCACTGCGGCGACCCGCTCCCGGACCGCGTGGGCGAGCCATCCGAGCTGGGCGGCGAGGTTGCCGGTGTGGCTGCCAGACGCCTTCCGCAGCGCCGTCGCGACCAGGTCGGCGGCGTGGTGGTCGACGTCGCGTTTGAACCCCGTCATCGCGACTGGCAGCCGCACACCCGCGTCGAGCGCGGCAGCCAGACCGGTCGACTGGGCATGGATCGGGGGCTTGGCGAGGTCGGCGGTGTCCCGGATCGCCTGCTCGATGCCGGCGTACGAACGCAGGCTGCCACGCAGCGCCTCCGTCCACGACGCGATCGCGTCCAGCTTCGCCAACGAGGCCGCCTCGGCCCGGCCTCCGCCGAGCATCGACGGTGCCGCGTTGGTGAACATGGCCGCCAGCAGCGCGGCCACCGGCCAGCGGGTGAACCCGGCGACCAGCGCGCCGACCGCGACCGCAGCCGCCAGCCGGTATCCATTGCGACCGGTGACGAGGCTCCGCAGCCGCGAGGAGGTACCGGACCGGTCCGGCCGTTCGGTACGGCGGATCCCGGTGGCCACCAGCCACACGCCGAAGCCCACCGCGAGTCCGCACAGGACGTTGATGCCGGTCATGCCCTAACGCCCTCCGCCGAGCAGCGTGGCGTCGAATCCGACGTCGAGCAGCTTGTCGATGGTGATGTCACTCAAGCGGCTGGCCGGGACCGCGCGGCGGTCAGGGCCGGGCTTGTAGATCTCGTTCGAGCGGACCTGGGTCGCATCGGCGTCGACAACCTCCCGGACACCGGTGACCACCCGGGTGCCGTCGGCGGTCTTGCCCAGCTGCACCACGACGTGCACGCCGCCGCCGATGAGCTGGTAGGTGACGTCGAACGGCAGCTGTTCCTTGGACTGGCGGGCGTATCCGGCGATCTTCTTGAACGCCTCCCGCGTCGACGATGCGTGGATGGTGGTCATCGACCCGTCGGTGCCCTGGTTCAGCGCGTTGAGCAGCGGGATGACCTCCGGCCCCCGGACCTCGCCGACGATCACCCGGCTGGGGTTCATCCGGGTCGCCCAGCGGACCAGCTGCACCATGTCGATGCCGCCCGAGCCCTCGATGTTCGGGTCGCGGGGCTGCATCGGCACCACGTCCGGGTGGGCGGGATCGGTGTCCAGGCTCAGCTCGTACGGGTCTTCGACCGTGATGATCCGCTCGTACGGCCGGATCGCCGAGCACAACGCCCGCACCATCCTGGTCTTGCCGGTGTCCATGCCGCCCGACACGACGATGTTGAGCCGGGCAATCACCATTGCCTCGAACAGCTGTGCCATCGCCGGCGTCATGGTGCCCAGACCAGCCAGCTCGGCCAATGTCAGCTGCATGAACCGGTGCCGGCGGATCGACACGCACACCCGCTCGGTCACCGACATCACCGCGAACAGCCGCGCCCCACCCGGCAGGCGAAGGTTCAGCCGGGGCAGGCCCGGATCGAACCGCCGCTCTTGAACCCCCAGTGACGCGGCGACCTTGCGCAACGTGTCGGCCAGCTCCTCGTCCGACGACGCGACCGGGCCGACCCGGACCCGCTTGCCGCCGGCGTAGGTGATGAACACATTCTCGGCCCCGTTGACGTCGATGTTTTCGATATCTGGGTCGTCGATCAACGGCTGCAGGTCACCCAGCCCGGTGAAGGCGTCCATCAGCGATCGGCGCAGCTGCTCGCGAACCTCGTCCGGAACCGCCTGCTGGCCGCGCCGCAGCGCGCTCACGGTGTACTCACGGACGACGTCAGTTACCAGGTCCTTGACGAACGCTCCCCGGTCGTCGACCTCACCACGGCGGACCGCTGCGGCCAGCCGATCGGACACCGCGGCGTGCAGTTCGTCGCGCAGCACGGCGACCTGCGCCAGCATCTGGCTCGTTGTCATGGCGTGGCCTCCAACCTCTCCCGCGCGGGTCCTGCAGTGTTCCGCCCCGCGTTGACGGCCTCGGCGGCATCTGACGCAGGCTCGGCGGGCGGACGGTAGGTGAGCGCGAGGCTGCGGGCCGCGGCGAGCAGCGGACGGCGAGTCCAGCCCGCTTCCCGCCGGGCCCCGGGCTGCCCCCACCGGCGGGGCCGCTTGCGCCCGGCGAGGATGTCGGCCGCCAACGGGTCGTGCGGGATCGTGGTCGTGACCTCGATCTGCAAGTAGTCGGCGATCTCGTCGGGCTGGTGTGGGCCGTCGCCGACGAGCACCAGGCGCACGACGGGGCACCGCCGGCGCAGGATTGGCACCCGCATCCGCAGATGCCGCAGTTCCGCCGACACCGGCCGGGCGACCAGCAGCAGTTCGTCGGCCTTGTCGAGGTAGGCAAGCACCGGTGACTGCGGGTCGAGACGGCCGAGATCGGCGAACACTGGCCTGACCGCCGCCAGCTCGCGCAGGACGCCTGGGCCTTTGATCCGCAGCTCCTCGACCGTCGCGGCGGCGGCGTCGCTGGGCGGGGTCAGGATCACATCGGCGCCGACCTGCAGGTGCTGCACGAATTCGGCGCCGTCGCCAATCGGGCCGCCGTAGGCGCCCGATGCCAGGCTCGCCAGTCCCGGCTCGTCGTAGGTGTCCCAGCGGCTGCCCAGATCACCGCCGGCCGCGTCGACCTCCACCACCACTGGCGGGGGCCCGGGGTGTGGCCAGCGGGCCGCCATCGCCACCGCCAAAGTGGTCGCGCCAGGCGAGCCCTTCGCAGAACCGAAACAAAGCAGCATCCCGCGCTCACCGTCCTGGGCTCTGCAGGATCAGCGCGACGTCTCCGGTGGCGGAGGCGATCCGCACCGCCGACTCAGCCGACATCTGCAGCGACACCACGGTGATTCCGGAGCTGTCGGTCAGGTCGACGGCCCTGACGACCGCGGGCGCTTGCGGAGGCGAGTCAACCGCGCCGCCCTGGCGCACGATGACGACGAGAACCGACGCACCAGGTGCCAGCCCTGACGGCGCCCGCCCCGTCTTGACCCCGACGGCGATGACCGACTTGCCCGGCGGGGGGTCGGTCACGGCGCCGAGCTGATCGGAGGTCAACAGCGCGCCGGCGGCGAGCGGGACAGCCGCGGTCCGCCCCACTACCGCGCTCCCCTCGCTCGCGCGCACCACGTGCAGCGCCTGATCGGGAACGATGTGCACCACCCGGAGATCCGCGTCGCTGAGTTGCTTTCCCGCTGTGACCGGACGTGCCATGGCAAGGACGTCGATGCCCGGATCGACCCGCAGCCCGACCACCCCGAACGCCACGGCGCCCAGCACCACCAGCAGCGCGCCGCCTAGCAGGCGGGGAACCGAGCGCCGGCGGCGCGTACCGGGCGCGTCCACGATGGTGCGGGTCTCGGGTGGTGTCCTGCGGGCCGTGGGCCGGGCGGACGTCGCTGTGCTCATCGCCGCGTGCTCCTCATGACTTCGTGTTGACGGCCGAGGCCTCGACCACCTGGACCGGGACGCTCGCGGTCGAGGTGAGATCGGGTTCGCTGCCCGACGTGCCGCCGCCGGACCAGGTGATCCGCCACGTGATCGTCGCGGTCACCGTGTACGTGCCGCCGGCGGCGCTACGCGACGGCGAGGTATAGGTGTGGCCGCAGTCAGGCGACGCACTCGCTGGATTCATGCCCGGCGTCCACGGCGTGCCCTTCCCACAGGTGCGGGAGCCTCCGTCGCCGGTCGACCAGCTCACCCGCGTCGGCGTGCCAACCGCCGTGACCGAGAGCCCTGCAAGACTCGCTGTGGCCCGGCGCGGCGTCCACACCGATTCATCAACCCACATCCACGTCGGCACGTGCACCACCTGACGGGAGCCACTGTCGGGACTGAGCCGGATCTGCGGTGCGGGCAGTCTGAGGTGTTTCACCGCCTCCCGCGCCAACAGTTCGACCCCAGGGTCGGCGCCGAACACTCTGAACCGCACGAAGCTCTCAGGCCAGAAGTTGGTGATCGGGTCACCGCAGGAACCGACGTACCAGTAGTCCGGGGGAGCCACCGGGCCCCCAAGCGCCTCGGCCGCAGCGAGCTCCGTTCCCTCGGCGCGCTTGTACCAACAGCCATCGCCGCCGTACCAACCCTTGCCCGGAATGTTGCACGGGACAGCCCGACTCGAGCCGTCTCGGCACCCCGAGCCGCCACCCCCACCGCCGCCTTCCGACCCTCCAGGTTCCGATATGTTGATGACGCAGGCTGGGTTCGTCGGGTTCGCTATGCAGTTCACCGGGTCACCGAGGCCGGCCTGGGCGGCCACGGCGTCGGGGAGGACGAGTGCAACAGCGACACCTCCTACCGCGAGAAGCCTTCGTATCTGCGGCAGCATGCTTAAACCTCGACTCAGCACGTTCCGACCGATTGGAGGGCGAAGGAGGTCACTCTCCAGGCCCCGTCATCGAGGCGGGACACGGTGGCCTTCGCTGACTGCCGGCCGCCAGGAGTGTCCGCGTAGGGGGACCCGTCCGTTTTGAGCAAACGGGTCTTGGACGTGTCGACGCAGTCCTCGATGTCGACCGTCGGCGGCGACGCATTCGGCCGTACTGTGGTTGCCTTCGGGTGCAGCGTGACGTCGCCCTGGCCCACCAGGCCGTCACGTTGCATGGAGGCCAATCCGTTGACGAAGACCTTCAAGGCGTCTCCTTGGGTGTACTTCGGCAGGTCGGCGTGCTGCGGGTCTGGGATGCGGCTGGCGTCGACGTACGCCCTCCACATGCCCCGGTATGCGTCTAGAGCGGTTGCCGCGCCGGTGCCCGAGGTGGGGGATGGTGGCGAGGAGGCTGGACTGGTCGCAGAGGTAGCCGGCGCCGTGCTCAGGGTCGGCGCAGGGCTGCCCGGGCCACAAGCGACAAGCACCGCAGTTGCGATGGGCAGCAGCGCCAGCTGCGTTGCTGCGTGCCGCCTCTGGCCGGAGCGAATGCGATGCCTGCTGTGCAGCGATGAGGAGTCGAAGGCACTGGCCTGCGTTGCGACGGCGGGCGCGATGAGCCGTGCCGGGTGCTTGAGAAGCGCCATGAAGTCCTCCCATTCGCTTCAATCGACCTACGCCTCTGTATCACCAACGCGGCCTGTCACCTTCCGTATCTACAGCCTTCACCTCCTGCTCGCGGCCATGCGCTTGCCGCTCTGAACGCCCGCCGCTCATACGAGTCGGGCGGCCAGGTGGGCTGCGGATAGGGACTCGCGGGCACCAGCAACTCCATCCATGGATGTGATGGAAACGTGAGTGTCCATCGAGCTGCATCGTATGCACGCCGCCCTCAAGGGTGTCAACTGTTGTGCACGGTCGGATTTGGCGTGTAGATTTGGGCGTGTTGGTTGAAGGAGCTACCCCGTGACGCCCCACGCAGACGGTTCCGCTGGTGAAACGCTGGCCCAGCGGCTGGACAACCTGTTCCTGTCGGTACGCCGGTCGGACGGGCGCGAGTACAGCCACCGCGAGGTCGCTGAGGCGGTAACGGCTGCCGGTGAGCCGATCTCGCACAGTTACATCGGGCAGTTGCGCGCGGGCGACAAGGACAATCCGACGATCAAGCACCTACGCGCGTTGGCGCGCTTCTTCGGCGTACCGGTGGAGTACTTCACCAACGAGGACGTCGCCGCCGATGTCGATCGCGAACTCCGCATGCTCACCGCGCTGAAGGATCTGCAGGTCAAGACGGTCGCACTGCGACGCACGCTCCTGCCCGAGGCTGAGCGGAGCCTGGCTGAGTTGGCGCGGATTGTCGAGGTGATCCGCGAGATTGAGGTTGCACAAGACGGCGAGCGGCAAAGCAGGGAATAGCCGACATGATGGCCGACAGCGGGGGAGCGAGCATGGGAAGGCTTCCCCGGCTGGGTCAGTTCGGTTCGCCATCATTCGCCGGCAATGTGGCGGTTGAGCGATGACGGGACCGGTGGGCGTCGCTGCGCTGGCCTTGCTGTGGGCAGCGGTGATCTACCGGACGTGGCGCCTACCCAGAGGAGCGCGTAGTCCACAGCGGACAGCGCTGTGGTTGGCGATCATGGCTCTGGCGATGGCGGCGACCGTGTTCTACCCGACGGTGTACCGGGCCTTCGACCGCGCCGTCGGAGTGCCCAACCTCGCCGAGCTAGTTGGGCACAGCCTGATCCTGCTGGCAGCATGGCAGGCGCACTCGATCCTCATCTTCCTGATCTACCCGGGACCGGCGGCCCGCCGACGAACCTGGGCACGCGGTGCGCTGGTTGTCGTCAGCGTGGCGGCAATGGCGATCTTCTTCGGCTTGGCGCCGGTCGACCAGGAGGCCCCTCAGACGTTCACCACCGTGTACGCCGAGGCACCGTACATCGTCCCGTACTGGGTGACCTTCCTGGTCGCGGCCAACTACCTGCTCGGTGACATGGTGCGGCTGGTCGCGCGCTACGCTGCCCGCAGCCCTCACGAACACCTGCGTCTCGGACTGCATCTCATCGCCGTTGGCGGCTCGTTCGGAGTTGCCTACTGGTGCTACTGGATCTCGTATCTTGTGGCGCGCAATTCGGGGCTGTCCGTTTCCGCTGACATCCGAACCGCAGGGCGGTCGTGCATGTTCGCCGCTATCGTCTTCTGCGTGCTCGGCTCCACCGTGCCCGCACTGGGACCCCGGGTTGGCCTACCGACTCCGTACGCCTGGCGGGCCGGTCTGCGCGACTACCGCCAGCTCTACCCGTTGTGGCGCGCGCTTGCCACAGCCGCGCCGGAGATCGTGCTCAACCGGCCGCCGCTTTTCGTGGTCGATGTTCGGTTCTGGTTGAATCGGCGGATCATCGAGATCGAGGACGGCTTGCGGCTCCACGGCAGAAACGCACCGCACGCTGGGCAGCCCGGCCCGCAGTCATCGCATCAGCCCGATGGAGACCGAGATCCAGCGGCCGAGGCGGAACTGATCCGGCAAGCCGTAAGGGTCGGACGTCAGCAGGTGGAGACGCCGCGGCCGCCGGCCGGCGAATGTGCGCGGGAAACAACGCTGAGTTACACTGACCGGCTCCGATGGCATCTTGAAGTTGCACGCGCGTACGCGAATCTCGGCCGAGGAGGACGCCGGTCCATGCCGGCGCCGGCCACGCGGCGGTTAGCTACCGGGATAGCTGCACGACAGCGGAAGGAGGTGGATGACGCGACATGACCAGCACGCCGGTTACGACCAGGCGGGCGGCGCGCGCCAAGCTGCGGGCGCTGGGCATCGTCGTACCTTCGCCCTTCACGATCGACGACTTCTGCTCTCAGCTCAGCACGGCGCGGGGTCGCCCGATCCGGATCATTCCGGTCGACCTACCGTCGCGAGCCGCATCGTGCGGAGCCTGGCTCGCGACTGCCAACGCGGACTACGTGTGTGTCGACAGCATCGCGCCGGCCCCGCTGCGCGAGCACATCGTCCTACACGAGCTGAGCCACATCATCTGCGATCACGGCGGCATTCCCATGGCCGAGAGGGTGACGCAGTACGGCCTGTTGGATCCGTCCACGGTGCGGCGGATGCTGGAGCGCACCCTCTACGACAGTGCGGAAGAGCGGGAGGCCGAACTGCTCGCCTCAGAGATCGGATCCCGCATCAACCGCGGTCAGCCCTGGCGCCTCCCCGCCGATGACGGCACCCGACAGATCATCGACGGACTTGCCCTGGTCATGGGCGGAGGATCGTAGTGGCCCGCCCGGCAGTTGGTACGTCAGCCACGACGGCGCCGGACGGTGCCGTCGACCCCGCTCGGTCCTCCGCAGCCCGGCGGCTGGCCCGCGTCGTGACCGAGGCCCTGGCACCGGCAGTGCTCGTCGCTGGCATCTCCCTCGCTGTGGCTTGGCACAGCCGATCAATGGGTTGGGGGATTGTTACGGCCCTTTTCGCCAGCGGAATCCCGATCAGCTACATCGTCCGCGGCATCCGTAAAGGTCACTACCGGGATCACCACGTGTCGGTCCGGGAACGCCGGCCGGCGGTGATCCTGTTCGCGGCGGCGTCGGTCGGCGTGGGCCTTGCTCTCATGATCCTGCTTCGGGCGCCACGCGAGCTTGTCGCGCTGGTCGTCGCGATGCTCGCTGGCCTGGCACTCACCCTCGTTGTGACCAAGTGGTGGGGGAAAGTCAGCTTCCACACGGCAGTGGCGTCGGGCACGGCTACGACGCTCGTTCTCGTGTTCGGGCCGTGGCTCCACCTTGCCTGGCTGGTGGTCGGCCTGATCGCCTGGTCGCGGGTGCGGCTGCGAGAACACACGGTGACCCAGACCGTTATCGGCGCGGTGCTCGGCGCGGCGGCGGCCGGACTGGTCTTCCCCATCGTTCGTTGACGGTCACGGCAGAAGACCGGGCTGGCCGTGGACGGCGTCGAGCGGCCCCGGCTCTCCCTGCTGCCCCGAGTAGGGTTCAGGTGCGCTTCAGCGGCCAGGTCAGTCACGTGGAGATGTCGTATGAGCGGCCGCCGCCGACCCGCTGCGGCCGCCTGGCGTCTCGCCAGCAGACTCAAGACCCTAGACGATGGCGGTGAGAGGAAGTCCGCTCCCGCAGCAATCGGCTGCAGCTTCGGCCCCGTGGACGGAGAGCACTTCCATCACAAGGGACCAACGGGATCGCGGACGTTGCGGAGGCGTTGGGGCGGGCCTCTGGCCGGCGCTCAGCAAGGGCATCAACTGGCACCCGCTGAGAGAGTTGACAATGGTTGGTGAAGCCGGCTGAGGTGCGGCGAGCAACGCTGTAGGCATCGAGAGCTCTCGATCAGCACATAGAGGGCCCCAGCGGGTGGCCGCTGGGGGTCGTGCTTGCTGGGCTGTTTGTCAGTCGCGCCTACGGAACCTGTCGGGCCATCCGATGAACCGCGTGTAGAGGGCGGCCACGTCAACCTCGTTGGGGTTGAGCTTGTTCAGGTCTTCGCAGGCGTCGTAGAGCATCGAGCCGAGGTAGATGCATAGTGCGGTGCGGTCCTGGGCGTACTCAGCTTTCAGTGACAGTCGGGCGTGGGCGCAGGGCCAGGGGGCGGCGCAGGCTCGACACAGCCACAGCGGACGTAGCGGTAGGTGGTCTCTAGGCATGCCTGCCGCCTTGTGATCTGTACGCCTGACCTCGGGTGAGCAGGTTTCCCGTCCAAAGGATCTGCGTCGGTTCGTTCCAGCCTGGCGGCTCGATCCGTGCGGGCGGCTCGGGGATCGGCTCGACGGGCACGGCCTTGTGCTTGTCAGGGCACGTCTTCCACCTCAGCCCACAGGAACAGTCACGGCGGAACCAGCGCCGCCACACGGGCCGATGAACAGGAGCAAGCGGTATCGGTTTGAGGACCCTCCGTATGGGCATGCTCCGACTCTCGCCGAAGGGTTGACGACTCGTCAACCCCTTCGGGCGACCCTTGTTGACGAGTCGTAAAGGGCCCGTGCTGGATGGTCTCGATCGATGACCGAGGACGTGATGGCGATGGCCGAGATTGCGGCTTTCCTCGGTGTGTCCAGGCAGCGAGCTAACACGCTTGCTGACCGTGCGGACTTCCCTAAGCCGATCGCTCACCTGACGGTGGGCCGCGTGTGGGCTACGGCCGACATCCGGGCTTGGGCTGAGCAGCGACGCAGGGACCTTGAGGGCGAAGCGGGCTAGGTGAGGTCGTCGCGCCTGAGCTGCGGAAACGCCAGTCACCTGTCTAACTGGCGTTCTCCGGCCTCATCGCCACCCTGGGCCTGACCACCCAGCTCTATTTCAACGACGACACCCTCACCGCGCATCTAAGGGCAATCGCCGATCAACATCCGGTCGGTGCGAAACATCACCGCCGCCGTCGGCGCCGCGGTCGGTGGCCTCGCCACCGCCATCTACCGCTGCCGCATGGGTGCGGCGCGGACCGTCAACGGCGAAGCCTGTCACGCCCCAGCCTCCCTGCGGGCAGTGCCCGCCGACTCGGCAGCCTCGCCCGTTAGCCAATCACGGTCCCGAACGGGTCCTCGCCCTCGCCGAGGAGCAGCGGCACGTCATAGACCGATAGGTCCGCCCGGGGCCGCGCGTACCGCACCCGGTGGCGCCAGCGTCCGTGTTCGAACGCCACGTCGGCGTCGATCTCCGCCACCACGGTCGGTTCCAGCTGCACGTATGGCAGCGGTTCGGGCCGGTCCAGCTGGCCGGTCCAGGACGCGGGCAGCGGCTCCGGCCACGGGTGGGCCGTGCCGTGGCGTGGTATGCGTGGCGGCGACAGCAGCTCGGCCAGCGCCGCACGCTGGTCGGTGGTCAGCGGGTGGGACCGGCCGGTGTATCGCAGCCGTCCCCGGCGGTCGAACCGGCCCAGCAGCAGGGTTTCCGGGCGGCTGATGCTGCCGGTCACCCCACCGATGATCGCCTCGGTGACGATCCGGGTGCGGAACTTCGACCAGCCACGCCGGCCCGGCTCGTACCGGCCGCCCAGGCGTTTGCTGACCACGCCCTCGATGCCCGCGGCGACGGTCCAGTGCAGCAGCCAGTCCGCCACCTGCCGCATGTCGGCCGTCTGCGGTGTCGCGGTGAGCTGCGCCGGCGCGTCAACGAGCAACTGCTCCAGCCGGGCCCGCCGCTGCGCCAGCGGCAGGTCCAGGATCACCCGACCGCCGGCGTCGGCGAGCAGGTCGAACAGCACGTAGTGGGCGGGACGCTCGCGTGCCACCCGTAGCAGGTCGCGGCCTGCGGTGACCCGGCGCTGAAGCTGGGCGAAGTTGGTGCGGCCCCGCTCCCAGACGATCAGCTCACCGTCGAGCACCACCCCTGGCGGGACCGCAGCCCGGATCGCCCGGGTGATGTCCGGGAAGTAGGTGGTCAGGTTCCGGCCGGCCCGCGACTGCAGGTAGACCCCGTCGGGCTCGCGGAAGGCGATACACCTCCACCCGTCCCACTTCGGCTCATGCACCAAGCCCGAGCCCTCGGGCACCACGTCGACCGGTGCCGCGAGCATCGGCGCGACCGGCCGACGCAGCACCGGTTCCGCCCCCGTGCTCGCCTGTCGGCGGGCTGGAGTCACGTCCAGGCCCCACCACGCCGGCCGTCACTGCCGCTCATCTTCCGCCCCCCACGTCATCGTGGGAGAGACGTGGGTGACCTCGGGCGGAGATCCGCGACATCCAATGCGCCAGCGAGGGCTGCAGTATGCGCGCAGCGCTAGCACTGGCGGGGTCGGCGGGGATCCTGAACGGTTGGCGGGGTCACCGCTCGGCCGCCGGCCACGGCCATGTGCAGGTGGGGCCCGCATCGGCCGCAGGCCGCCGACGACCGGTCCCGCGCAGCGGGTTCAGTCGCGGGGCCGGTCACTGCCCGCTGCGCTGCCCAGTCGGGCGGCAGAGTCTCGTACGCCGCGTCCCGTGCTCGTCGGCGCGTACGGTCGGAGGGTGGACGTGCTGCTGCGCGGCGGGCCCGGCGATGGCCGGGTGGTGCCCGGCGGCGGGGGAACCGTCGTGTGGCGGGCCTGCTTGTACGAGATCACATCCGAGTACGCCCACCGGCGCGGCCGTGACCTGCGCGTGTACCGGCATTGCCCCGACTGCTGCGAGCCGTACGGCCGAGGCGCCGAGGACCGCTGCGAGTGACCCGCCGGGCTGCGGCGTTCGATACCCCACCCCGGATTCGAACATGCGTACGATCGCTGCGGGGGCGAAAGCCCGGCATTGCACTTCGGCCCGACCTCGCTGGGGCCGCATGGCAAGACGCGACATCTGGCTGACGCGCGACGGCCGGCGGTGGTGAGTCGGTGGCCGCCCCGGCGGCGACGGCGGCCCTGAGGTGATCTACGAGTTCGACGAGGAGTAGCGGCGCGGGCGATGGTCGACCGGATGATCGAAACCTCAGCCAGCGAACGGCGCGATCTCGCGGCCGCGATGCGCCACGAGCAAGCCTACAGAAATCGCACCAGTTGATCGGAGGCTGCTCGCCACGGACTGCGACGGCTGAGCGATCTGCGGGCCCGCCTCCACAACGCCCGCGGCCGCCTCGCCCGCGTTCCGCAGTTGGTGGGCAGACGATCATGGCGAATCGGGGCTTTGGGCTGCGGAAATGGGCGTGGTGAGGCCGGGTGGTCGTGTGCCTACGCGTTGACGTGGTCAGGCGGGGTGGATCGCGGTGATTCGCGGTGGTTTGGGTACGCCGGCAGCGGTGAACAATGCCTGCTGTGGTTCATTGAGGGGCGTCGTTTGAAGGATCTGGCCGTCGGGGCCCTGCAGCTGGACCTGGTGCACCCGTGACAGCTGGGTGTTGATGTGGTTCCAGGTCTGCCCGGTGCGCCGCTCGGCGACGCGCACGAGCAGCAACGCGAGCCAGCAGAGCAGGACGTGGGCCTGGATGCGCTGGTCGAGACGGTGGTAGACGGGCCGCAGCTCGATGATCGTCTTCATGTCACGGAAGCTGCGTTCGGCTTCCAGGAGGTTCTTGTAGCCCAGTGCCACGTCTTCGGCGCTCAGGTGGGGGTCGTTGGTGGACAGCAGGTACTTGCCGTCGAGCTTGGCCTCCTCGGCGACCTTCGCGCGGTTGACGACGAGCCGGCCGTTGGCCTGCTGGCGCAGGTAGCGGCCCAGCGTTGGATGGTCGCGCAAGGCGCATTCGGCCTTGCGGTGCGGCCCGTCGTCGGCGATCTTGCCGGCCTTGGCCGCCTTCGCGCTGGCCTTGGCCCGGGCATTGGCGATTCGGGCCAGCTCGGCCTCGACGCGGGCCAGGTGCTTGTCGCGGGTCTGCTGGTCACGTTCGGCCTCGACCGGGTTGTGGCAGATGATCCACCGCTTGCCGGGTGTCGCGTCCACCGTGACTTCCTTGACCCGCAGGTTGTCACGCACGACCTGGTAGCGGCCCTGACGGGCAAGGGCTGCGGCCGCGTCGGCGCTGCCGTCACGCATCCGTTCCCCGGCGATCCACCCGCCGCCGGCGCGGGCCAGGTAGGCCAGGTTGGCGTCCGAGGAGAATCCCCGGTCGACCACGGTGACTACCCGGCCCAGCCGCCACCCCCGCAGATCGTCTTTGACCTGCGGGATGACGGTCGCGTCGGTGGTGTTGCCCGGCCACACCCAGCAGCGCACTGGGATGCCCTCGCGGGTGACGGCCAGTCCGATGACGACCTGCGGCAGGTCCGGGCGGTGGTCCTTGCTCTTGCCGAAGCGGCGCAGCGTCGACACCGTCACGCCGTCGGGGTCGTCTTCGTCGTCGAGCTCGAAGTAGGTGGAGGTGGTGTCGAAGAACAACACATCGACTTCCAAATTGAGCAGGTTCGCCACGGCGAAGAACACCGTCTCCTGCACCGTGGCGTGCGCCCCGGCCTCGGCGTCGATGAGCAGGTCCATCGCCCGATATGCCTGATCGGCGTCGATGCGTCCAAGGCCCGGCACGGCCACGTCCCAGGTGGCCCAGTCCGCCGCGGCCAGCTTCGATGCTGGCGCCACCGCACGGTTGGCCACCAGCGCGAACAGCACCCGCTCGACCTGACTACGAAACCGGCGCCCGGCAAGGACCTCACCCAGCGCCTTGTCGATACCGAGGGTCTTCCACAGCCCGTCGAGCAGCCACACCGTCCCGCACGAACGCGACTCGACCACCGTCA
Organism: Micromonospora sp. CNZ280; assembly: GCF_011759515.1. Classification (NCBI taxonomy): domain Bacteria; kingdom Bacillati; phylum Actinomycetota; class Actinomycetes; order Micromonosporales; family Micromonosporaceae; genus Micromonospora; species Micromonospora sp. CNZ280. The sequence goes on along the minus strand of NZ_JAAOYP010000002.1, from coordinate 1,148,407 downwards.
ACGGCCCGCCAGCGGCGGCGTCGGCGAGGTCAGCGGGCTCATCGCCCAGGTAGCGGTTGATCGACGCCACCAGCCGACGCAGCCCGGCCACGTCCAGCAGATCCTCGCGACCGAAGTTGACCAGCACCTCGGCCTGAGTCACGCCGCCGACGCGACGATTGTGCGCCAGTTGCACGTATCGCACCGTGGACCCGTCGCCGTTGCGGCGCTGCGTCGTCCGCAGATACATGCCCACACGATGACGCCAACCGCTGCCATACACAAGGGTATCTATGGCCACAGTTGTCGATCTCGTGTGCCCACGCCATACGACGCCACGGACAGCACGCACGTCGCTGACCAGCAACTACACCCGGTCAGGCGGCCTCACATGCCCACCAACTGCGGAACGCGGGCCTCGGTATCGGGCCATGGGAACCGTCAAGACTCGGACACCAGAGCGGATCAAGTTCCCCGTGTGGTGGAGGTGCTGCCCGCTTGGGCGCGACGTACCGTCAGCTCCGGCTCACCACCACCAGTTCGTCGCGCGCCCGGGTCGCAGCCACATATCGCAGCGACCGGGCCCGCAGCTCCGCGTCCGCTCGTTCAGCCGGATTCAACGACTCGAGGCGGGCCAGTTCGGCAGGTGACGGCTTGCCAACCACGAGCACCACCTTGGAGAACTCGGTGCCCTTGGCTCGATGCATGGTCATGACGGGCACCCGTTCGGCGGGGGGTCGGTCACGGTCGACAGCGCGGGCGGGGATGCCGTTCTCGGTGAGTGCGGTGACGACGCGGTCGCGGTGGAACCTGTCCTGTACGAGGACGGCGATGGTGTCGGGGGCGTCTCCGGCATCGAGCCAGGCGCGGACGTGGCCGACGATGGCCTGTAGCTCGCCGGCGAGTGAGTCGATGGACTCGACGATGGGGGCGGGGCCGGTGCGGGCCGAGCGGTAGCCGGTGGCCTCGGGCTCGTCCTCGAGGTCGACGTACTCGCCGCCTTCGAGGGTTGCCATCGCGTAGTGGAGGTTCTGTGCGGTGGTGCGGTAGTTGAGGGTGAGGCGCTGGGAGCGGCCGACTATGGCGACGCCGTACCGGCCAAGAATGACCCGTGTGCCGTAGATGCGCTGGTGGGAGTCCTCGGCGATGAACAGATCGTCGGGGTGTTCGCCGGCGAGGGCGCGCAGCAGCAGCCAGTGAGTGGGGGAGAGGTCTTGGCCTTCGTCGACGAGCACGTGGTCGGCGGTCCGGTCAGTCTGCTTCGCCAGGTAGGCGGCGGCGACGACGGCAGCTTCGGTGAAGTCGAGGCTGCCGTCGATGCGGCTCTGGGCACGGTACGCGGAGATGAGCGCCCAGACGGCCGAGCGCTTGGCGCGGTCGAGTGCGACGCTGCGTCCGGGGCGGCGGACCCGCAGGTAGCCGGCCTCGTCGTGGATCTTGTTGGGCAGCACGATGTGGGCGTACTCGGTGGACAGGAACGTCTCGTTGGCGAGCTCGTGCGGCAGGGTGGTGCCGGTCGACTCGACGACCTCGCGCCATCGTGTGCCGCCTGCGCGGGCCAGGGGGGCAGAGCGTTCCTCGCCGAGCACCTCCCGTATGGCGTCGGTGACGCCGCTGCCGGCGCCGCGCAGCACGGCGGCGGCGAGGGCGTCAACGCCGGCCACGTACACACCGGGCTGGCCGAGCGCCTTGGCTTGGGGCACGCGCGGGTCGAGATGGGTGAGGCCGTCGCCGAGGGCCTCGGCGAGGTTGGTGGTGAAGGTGGTCAGGACGATGCGGGCGTCTGGTTTGCGACGGGCGAGAGCGCGGGCGCGGTGGATGAGCACGACGGTCTTGCCCGTGCCCGCCCCGCCGGAAAGGCGGAACGGGCCGTTGTAGCTGCGGTCGACGTAGCGGCGCTGCTCCGGGTGCAGGAAGATCCGCCACGCGCCGAAGTCGCCCTCCTCGATGACGCGGCGAAGCTCGTCCTGGTCGTCGATGAATGCGTACTGCAGTGCGGCGGCGGGCCGCTTGAGGGACTGCAGGACGTCGGCGTCGGCGTCGCCGGACGAGGTGGTCTTCTCGAGCTGCATGCGCGCGACGATCGCTTCGACGGTGTCACCTGCGCCGAGGTCGACGAGGATTGTGCCGATCCAGCCCTCGTGGCGTTGGGCGAGGTCGAGCACGGCGTCCTCGTCGGCAGCGGCCATTGCCTGGTCGGCGACGTCGTCGGGCAGGCCGAGGGTGTCGACGAGGTCGATGCGGCTGTGACCGAGGCGAACAAACAGCGGCTTCGCGGTCGGCGCCACCGCTGGCGGCGGGGTGACGGGCAAGGCCATCGTCGGCGGGGCGATCTCGTCGATCTGCGGTAGGCCGTTGATGGGGTTGACTTTCAGCCGTACGCGCTGGGCCACCGCGATCGCGTCGTCGTGTGGCCAAATGCCGTGGATGACGTAGTGAGTCTCGCCGTCGCCGTCGAGGCGGAACATGACCGCTCGCCAGAATTCGTCGACGCGCCCCGTGCGCACTCGGGGGTCGGCGCAGTCGTTGATCGGTTCGACGTGCAGGCCCGGCGTCGTGTCGTCGGTGCTGAGCTTTTGCAGGAACGCCATCGCCTTGCCACGGATGGAGCCGTCGATCTTGCTGGCGAGCTTGCCCATGATGATCGTCGGCATCAAAGGTCTCCGTGCTTGTCGGGGGTGGCGTCAGCCAAGGCAGCGGCGACGAGGTCGGGCGAGGGGTCGAGGACCCGCCAACCCGCGGCGGCGAGGTCCGCGCGGTCCTGGCGCGGCATGTGCGGGAAGGCAACCACGACCTGCAGGTTGGGCCAGGACAGGTCGAGTGGGATGCCGTCGGGGCCTTCGGCGCCGACCACGGGTGGAGTGAGGCCGTCTTGGGCGGCGAGGGCCGCAACGAGGTTGCGTTCGTCACCGGGTGCGGCCGCGTCGTAGACGTCGGCCCAAGCCCCCATCGGACGGCCGGGACCGGATGCGCCGTCTGTGGAGGCACTGCCCGACGGGCCGGTGATGAGACTCGTCGTCGTCACGACCGTCGGCCAGTCGCGCAGTGCGAGAGCGTTGGAGAACCGAAGCCACGCCCGCCAGGCCTTTGCATGAGCATCGTCAAGGACCTCGTCGCGGTCGTCGAGGACGGCAGCGACCTGTACGACCATGGTCGGCGGCATCTCGACGACGATGGCGAGCGCATCTGCGCGATACACGTGCACACGTCGGTCGCCGGTCGGCAGGTGCTCGTTGAGAAGGACCGCGCGACCGATTTCCTCGAGTGCCGCCGTCTCGGAGACCTGGACGGGTTGCGACTTCTTCGACAGGAACATGGGCACAGCCCGGGCTACGGCACGGACCGCTTCCGGGCTGGGGTTGAAGATCCAGTCCAGCAGCCAGTCGACAGGCCCCCTGCCGAGCGCCTTGTATGCCTCCGGCGGCGCCTGGAACTGGGGAATGTTCATCAGGCTGCCCGCCAAGTCGGCGCTGTACCAGTCGGGCGCAGAGCCGGCGCCATTCTCGGCCGCGGTCACGTCCTGAATGGTGACGCCGAGGACGACCAGCCCCGAGTCCCGCAGGTTCGCGCGTTTGCGGGCGTCGTCCGCGAGCCGGTTGACGGCTGCAGTCGCGTGGTAGGCCCGGCCATCGGTGAAGATGGCGACAGCGGGCACGTTCATGTCGTTCGTCTCGAGCAGGAAGTCGGGCCGGGAGTCCGCGACGTTCATCTGCGGGGTGAGCGTCCATTGCCGGTGCCCGCCGGGCAGGGTGAAGCGCACGATGTTGCCGCTCGGCCCGGGTACCTCCGTGAGCGCGGCACCGTTCCTGCGCAACCGCCCGACGATCAGCCGGTGGGACGCGCGCTCCAGGTGCGACTCGGGCTCCTCGTGAGGTGCCACCTCGGTCACCGTCCAGGTCGTTCCTTCGGCGGTCTCCGCGTCGGGAGCCAAGCCGAGGAGGGTACGCAGATGCCGCTCTGCCGACGCTCGCGAAACCCGCCGGATGGCGCCCGGAGCGGTGAAGGGTAGCAGGCATCGATGGCAAGCGAGCCGCTCCTCGTGGCGGCATTCACAGTCACGAACCCGGTTCCACGCGAGGACCAGCAGATCGCGCAGGCGTTCCGGGTCGGCAGTCTCGGCGAGGTAGCCGGTGCCGCCGGGAACCGCGTCGTGCAGCAGCAGCGCCTCGTGGTTGTCGGTGCCGTCGGAGAGCGTCGGATCGACGACGTGCTCGACGCGGATGTGGTCGGGGTGGCCGCCCATTTGTTCCCGCAGGCCGAGCAGCAGTGCAGCGGAGAGGCTGGGCAGGGCGAAGTCGTCGCCGAGGCTGACCGCGTGGGGCAGCCGGATCAGCAGACCCTGGGTACGCAGCGTCCGAGCCAGGGCGACGGTCTTGGTCGTCTCCTTCGGGGAGGTGCGGTACGGACACCAGGGCCGGTGTTCGTGGGGCCGGTTGCGCCCGGACTCGGTGTCTTTCTTGCCGCAGCCAGCGCAGACCCGGAAGAGCGTGCCTTGACGCTCGCCGCCGGCGATGGTGCGTGTCGCACCATGGCCGGACGGGCCCATGTTGAGCCAGCGCAGGTCGACCGTCCGTAGGTAGGTGCAGCCAAGGCCGGTGCTCTCGGCGAACCAGCGGCGGGTGATGTGGGCTGGATCGATGTCGGCGGTCGGGACGACATGGAAGGCAACCCGTCCGCGTTCGTCCTTGCGATCGGAGATCGTCACTTCGTCGCGCCGTACTTCGGCGGAGACCCGCGTCAGCTCGACCACGTCGAGGCGTTGCCCGGTGTCGCCGATTCCCGTGCTGCCGCAGCGTGGGCAGGACGAGACTGGCACCTCCCGGCCGGACTCCGCGATGTCGACCGCGTATCCGCAGTGGGGGCAGAAGGCCCAGGTGCGGATGGAAGCGCCGTCCAGGCCGAGGTCGACCGCGTCGATCTCGATCTCCCAGCCGCGGGCATAGAACGTCGCACCAGGGGCGAACTCGCTGAGCGCTTGCGCGGAGCCCCGCTCGAACCGGGCACTGCCGTACTCGTGGGTGCCGCTGTCCGGGTCGGTCCAGGACAGCCCGACGTCGAGGGTGACGGTGTCATCGAGGAGCGTGTAATTGGGCAGCAGCCCGTACTCCTCAAGGACGCTGATCCAGTAGATGCTCCGCAGGTGGGCGAGCTGACCTGCGGTGAGCTTGCGGGTGGCCTTGGCCGAGCGCAGCGCCTGCTTGTCGTCGTCGGTCGCAGCCGGGGACTGAACGCGCGCCTCGAGTTCGGGCAGGAGTGCGTCGATGTCTTTCTGCCGGCGTTGCAGCGTCTCGACGGTGTCCTGCCAGCGGCGGCTGGCCGCCTGCACGTGTGCGGCGAAAGCGCTGGTCCTCGGGCCGTTGGCAGGACCCAGCCAGTCGCGCAGCCCCGACACGACCTCCTCTGGCAGCTCGCAAAAGGTTGCGAGGAACCGGGGCAGATACTCGTCCGCGCTCTGCTCGGCGTGCAGCACGAGGTCGCCGAGGAACGTGCCCGGCGCGCTCGATCCGATGGCTCCGGAGGCCGCCCTCGGGTGCCGGCGCTTGGTGTCCCTGGCGAAGCCGTCCACCAGGTACGCCGTGTACTGCCGGCGCAGGATCTCCTCCGCCGCCAGATACGTGGCGGGTGGCCGCACTTCGCCGTCGATGACGGAGAGGGGGTCGCCGAGCTTGGGCAGGTGTTCCCCGCGGCCGGTGACGAAGGCGAGGTTGAGCGCGTTGCCGGTGAGGCGACCGGCGCGACCGACGCGCTGGAGGTACGAGGCGACGGTGCGGGGCAGCGAGGCGAGGAAGACCGCCGACAGGTCGCCGATGTCGATGCCCATCTCCAGGGTGGGCGTGGCGACGAGCACGTTGGGTGCTTGCGGACTGGTGGCGGCATCGCGGAAGCCGTCCTCGTAGTGCAGCCGGGTCGCGTCGTCGAGGAGGCTGGTGTGCTCCCGGGCGACGATGCGGCGCATGTCCGGGGAGGCGTAGAGGCGCCGGTAGAAGTTGTCGGCCAGCTCGCTGGCCCGGAGGTGACCGCCGCAGCGGACGTTCAGGCAGGGCGCGGCGGTGAGCTGTTCGACGGTGGCGGCGGTACCGGGCGTGGCGGCACGGCAGGTGTCGCAGGTCAGTAGGTGACGCCCCTCGGCGAGATCGGTTTCCGTCGTGGGAGCGATGACGATCCCGGACGAGGGGATCGCGTAGACGGTCGCACCGGATTCGCTGTTCGTGGTGGTGAGCAGGCCTTCGCGGGCGAGTCGGTCGAACAGGCCGCGGGCGAGGCGTCCGCCGTCGACCGGCGAGACGTCGAGCACACGGGAGGTCCAGCGGGCGTACCAGGACTTCGGCGAGGTGACCGGGTCGAGTCCGCCGTCGCGCGCCGGTTCGCTCGAACCGCCGACCTTCGGGTACGCCGGCGCGGGACGGCCACGGGGGAACGCTGGCATACCCTCGCTGCGAGGCCGCCCGGCCCAGATCGACCAGCGTCGTCCGTCTTCCATCCGGTACCGGGCGAACCACGGGTGGTCGATCGCGCCTTGGGTCCGCATTCGTTCCAGCACACCGCGGACCCACTGCACGAGCGTGGCGTCGTCGGGGCCTCGGGAGCCGAGCTTGTCCTGCCAGGAGACGCCCTGTAGAGCGGCGTGGGCGATTCCGGCCATTCGCTCAGGCTTCCCGGCTTCGACCGCGACAGCCACGGAACCGGTGAGTTCGAGGGTGCGACCGAGATGCGAGTTGAGCCCGAACTCCAGCGCGGCGTCGAGGGCGAGGCGCTTGCGGACTCGCGCCCGCACCGCGGCGGGCACGGATCGAAGGGTCTTCGCCTGCCAGAAGGGCGTGAACGACTCCCGGTCGGCGCAGTCGGGGGCGATGACGCGGTACCGGGCGAAGGGTTTGTCGCCCGCCTGCTGGATCACCTCGTCTACGAGCGCGTCGAGCGTGAGGGCACCCTCCGCGACCGCTTCGCGAAGCACGGAGCGCAGGGTGAGGGTGTGTGAGCGGGCCTGCACGAAGCCTGCCCGGTGGGCGGCATCCTGCACGGAGTCGGTGAAGACCAGGGCTTTCTTCTCGGCGGCGTCGAGGGCCGGCGAGCCGAAGAGAGTCGAGAGCGACACCGACAGCAGGGTGGCGACGGCGCTGCCGAGGAACCGGATGCCATCTTCCTGCCCGCAGGACGGGCAGGTGTCCTTGCGGCTCTGCTCGTCGGCGTCGGTGCCGACGTTGGTGAGCACCGGTAGCACCCACCCGTCCCGCAGGTCCCGGTCGTCGTCGGCTACGTCGGCGAGGAGTTCCCGGTTGCGCACCGAGAACCACACCAGCCCTTCGACCTTCTTGTCCTCATCGATGTGGATGGCGGCTTCGGCGGGGGCGTACAGCAGCGGGCGGAAGCGACCTTCCCTGGTCGCATGGTTGCGGCGGATGCCGTCGTCCTCAGCGGCGAGACTGTGGCCGACGGGGGCGAGGCCGATGCCCCAGCCGGAGCGGCCGCAGTGCCGGCAGTAGATCGCAGGGAATGAGGGCCGTACCTCTTCGCCGTCGGTGCCGGCGACCGGCGGCCCGTCGTCGCTCCATCGGAAGCGGGTGGTCGCGGCGGCGGCGCGGTCGATGCGGGTGAGTTCGCGTACCCAGAGGTGGACGTCCACCGAGAGGGCGTCGCGGCCGACGACGGCGCGGACATGGCCAAGCATGGCGAGCAGGTACGACAGCAGGGCTTCGGCTCGGGAGCTTTTGCCGTTGACGTAGCCGAGCACGCGGCCCATCAGGGTGTCGAGCGCGACGGCTTGCTCCGCCGTGCGCACGAGGTCCTGGACGAGGGGATGCGCACGACAGAGCGCCAAGAGCAACTCGGGGCTTGCGTCGGTGAACCGATCGGCTTCGACTCCGTAGAGGAGGCCGAGAACCGTGGGAGTAACCTCTTCCCCGGTCGGGTTGTGGCCGAGCGCACCGACCGCATCGACTGCCGCGGCAACGTCGAGCATGCCAATGTCTGCAGGGGCGAAGCCGGCGGCGGCGATGACCTCGGCGGCGTCGCCGATCCACTCGTCGAGGCTGAGCCGCGTCTCCGTGACGACCGCGTCGGCGTCGAACCGCTCGCCGAAGACCGTGTGGGCGAAGTCGAGCATCACCGTGGGGTCGCCCTTGTCGCCGAGAGTCGCCGACGTCGCTACCGGGGTGATCAGACCGAGCGGCCGGTTGCGGGCTGCCTCGTCGATCTGCGGGTCGTCGTCGCTCCAGTGGCTCTTGAGTGCCAGCCCGAGGCGGCGCAGAAGCATCGCCACGTCGGTGCCTTGCGCGCCGTCGTAGGTGTGGAATTCGTCGAGTACGACGTAACGCAGGCTCGTCGCCGACTGCTGCCACAGCTCCTGGTCGTCGGCGCGCAGCAGGAGCTGATCGAGCATCTTGTAGTTGGTGAGCAGGATGTCCGGCGCCGTGTCCCGGATGATCCCCCGGTCGGTGATCAAGCCGTCGGAAGTGACGGCAGTGCGGGTCGGACCGGATTGGCCGGTGTAGAGGGCGGCGGTGAGGTCGGCCAGTTCGGCGTGGGTCGTGAGGAGCTTCGTCACTCGCGCCGCCTGGTCGTTGGCGAGCGCGTTCATCGGATAGAGGATCATCGCCTTCGTCCCAGCCACGCCCTGGCGGCGGGCGCGCAGCACGTGGTCGAGGATCGGGTACAGGAACGCCTCGGTCTTACCCGAGCCGGTGCCGGTCGTGACCAGGGTCGGCGCCGGCCGGCGCGGCTCACCGCCGGCTGACGACGCCAGACGGGCGAACGCCGCCGCCTGGTGGCCGTAGGGCGGGAAGCCCTCGTACCACTCCAGCGTGTCCCGCCAGCCCTCGTCCGCGGGACGGAACGGCAGCCGGAGCCGCACGTACGGGCCCTTGAACATTCCGGACTCGGGATCCGAAAGGAACCGATCCAGGCTGTCGCGCGCATCCCCGTCGGTCAGCCCGAACGTCGTCGTCAGGTAGTCGACCAGGCTCTGCCGGATGCTGCTGGCCTGAAGCGTGGGGAGCAGGGCACTCACGAACGCTCCTTCAGCAGCCGCTCGAAGTGGGCGTACGCCTGCCGCATGTCCGCCTCCCGATCGAGCGTCACGAACGGCAGCTCATAGGTGTAGGTGTTGCCCGCCTGGTTGGTCGTGGTCCGCTCGTCCTTGGTGATCCGGTCTCCCCTCTTCCGCCAAACACTGAGTACCGAGTTCGGGACCAGCCGCCCATTGACGTCGTAGTGATACACATTCCGGTCGTAGCCGCTTAGGACGGCGAACTGCGTCCGGTAGATTGCGCACAGTTCGTCAGCGGTCACGCCGAGCATCAACGCCACCAACGCGTCGATCTCCGCCAGCGCCTGCCTTCGATCGGCGGCGATCCGCAACGGCGTATCAGCAGTCCACTGGGGACCTACATCGCCGAGTGGCTTGCGGCGCCCGTGCTCGAACCCTCCCGCCCATTCATAATTCACAAACGCAGCAGAATAGCAGTCTCGCCATAGGTCGGCATATGCGTCCACAACGCAGTTCAGTCGTAGGGTGCGCAAAATGAGGTCATTGCGCAATGAATGGCAAGGGGCGACTGGAAGCTGAGCGAATGTCCCCTGGTAAATGTTCCCTCTTGGGGCCGCACGGATCAAGAAGTCGGCGACCAAGGCGCTCGAAAACCCGGCCACTTCAGCGAGATCCTGGACCGAAATCTCGGGGGAGCCCGCACTCAAAATCGAATTGACGTGAGCCACACCTGGCGGAATGATGGCTGTGATCAATGTCCGCTCTCCGGTATTGGCTGCCATCTTCCGCCATGCGACTCGGTAGAAGTCATGCGCCGAATTCTGCTCCTCGTTGCTCCGATGCGCGTATTCGCGTCCATAGCGATGCCTGTCACCCGTCGGCTTGAAACTGGTGACGGGGATGTTGTCCGGCGGTAGCGTCTCGAAGTCCGTAGGCGACCAGTCAAGATTGTGCAGCATGGTCTCGTTCGGCGTCTTGTATATTGGCGTAGAGACAAAGATGTGCGGACCTTGGAGGATCACCTCACCCCACGATGCCGGTGCCCCCCACTCCAACTCAATGTAGCCCTTCTTCCGGTCGGTGGTCTCATTCCACCCTCCGGAAAATTGCAGTCCCAGCCCATCAACCCGCTCGGCAGAAGACAGTTTGTCGAGCGCCGAGGCGGCGGAGCGGTTAACTGCATAAACCATACGGGTCTGACTTACCGGCACCTTGGGCCGCTCTAGGATTGAGTGCCAGGTTGCCAACGTCTGATCGATAACGGTAGTGATCCGGTTTCGGTGTGGACGCAGGTCCCAATTGCCATCCGGATCCTTGAGTCCAGGCTCCGGCCCGGAACCATCGTGGTCAAACGACCGCATCGCTGTGTCAGGGTGATAGAGCGAGGTCGCCATGAGAAAGCGTACCTTGTCTCGGTTCGCGCCGTAGACATGGACTCCATAAGCAACGTGGTGGTCGATTTCGAAGAGCTGTAGCTCGTTCGCGAACTGCCAGTGGCGGCGCAGGCGGCGATAAGTTGCTTCGCGGAGGAGGCCCGCCTTCTCATCGGTGAAATGCGTCTCCGGGTGGATCAGCCCAATAGTGCCGCGCTGTGCGGCGTGGCGCCAGGTTTGCTCCATGAAACAGCGATAAAGGTCAGGCCGCAGTCCCTGTAGATGCGGGAACTGCGCCAGACTCGACACGAACTCCCGAGTTGTGGTTAGGCTGGCGGCCATGTCGGCGTAGAACTCTGGGGAAGTAGGGAGGGCAAACGTCTCATCGCGCATTCGCGCTTCGGTTGACTGCGACAGCTTGCCGTTCAACTCCCACCGTGGGTCGAACTCGGCCAGGGCCGCCTTTTCGTCAAAGTCCGGGCGCACCCATGGTGGATTACCGACCTGAAGGTCAAAGCCGCCGTGGGCGAAAACGGTGGCGAAGTCGAGGTTCCAGTGAAAGAAGCCCTGCTGCCCCGCGATGCGCTCACACACCACCAACCACGGGTGCTCCCGTAGGGCGTACTCCACCGGCAGTGCGTTCGCGAAGGTGAGTTCCAATTCCTCGGCGCTGTTCAGCTCGTCCCAGCCTGCGCCGCCGGCCAGCGTCTCCCGGGGCAGGGACTTCTTGCGCACCTCCGGGCTGCGGCCCAGCAGCGCCTGCAACGCGGCGATCCATTGCGCCAGCGTGGGCGGTTCCGCCCGTACGCCATACACTGTCGTGGTCTCGGCGGTAAGCGGCCAGAACCACAGCGCGGTCCAGGCGTCCATCACCCGCCGCAACCGCTGGTAGGCGCCATTAGGATCGGCGAGCGCCTGCTCGATCTGCTCCCGCTGCACTGTCCCACCGGAGGGCAGGTCGTCGGCGCCCCACACCGGGATGGCGCGACGGATCTCCTGCTGGGCGATCTGGAGCCGACGATACGCGATCTGCCACAGCACCTCGACCCGGTGGGCCAGCTCGACCACGGCGTCGACCTGTTGCTTGGTCGGCTTGGCCTTCACCGCGCGTCGCCAGTCCTTGAGGCGCTTCGCTGCCTCACGCGCCAGCGCGGTGGCCTCTTTGGCATCGGCGGCCGCTCCCCAGCCCTCGGCTGGCAACAGGAAGTGATGGATGCCGTCCGAGGCGACGCGGCCGGCCTCGATGTCCTCGACCAGGGCCGTCAGGGGCACGTCCCTGGGTATCGTACCCAGCCAGGACTTGTCGCTGACCTGGCTGCGTCGGTAGACGGCCCGGCCGGCGCCGATCAGGGAGTTTCCGCGGCGCAGGTGCAGGCCGAACCACGGGGCGGCCAGACCCTCGACCATGGTGTCGAGCCAGAGAGAGATTTCGGCCAGCTCGACGGCGGTCGCGTTCAGGTCCACGCCATACACGTTGTGCAGCGCCAGGTAGGCCTTGACCTCCTGAAGGCGGCGCGGGTACTCGTCCGGGTCGATGCGCTCGCCCAGCTCGGCCTGGCGGCGCTTCAGGTACTGCTCGGCGAGCTGTCGCACTGCCTCGATGGCGAACGCGCCCGATCCGAGCGCCGGCTCGCAGACGGTCAGCTCCAGGATCTCGGCCGCCGTCGTGGTCCGCCCGTCCTGGTCTAGCAGCTCCTCCAGGGCTTGCCCGACGGTGAAGCGGGTGAGCACTTCGGGCGTGTAGTACGACGCTGACTGCTGCCGCTCTCGCCCTGCCAGACGGAACACGAAACTGCCCTTGTGGTGTACCACCGGCTGCGGCTCGCCGGTCACTGGATGCGGGGTCTTGACGAAGTCGGCTGCCGAAATCCCCTCCGCCCGCTCGACCGGCACCACCCACGAGCCCTTGGACGCGTCACCGTTCTTGGCGACCTCGTAGAGGTCGGTCTCTGCGAAGAAGCCGGTGTAGGACATCAGGCCCTCGTAGACCGCGCCGAGCTGGTTGATGCCCAGCTCTGCGTACGAGATGAAACCCCGGTCCTTGCCCCGTGCCTCCTTGCTGAGCAGCAGGTGGGTGAGGACCTTCTGCATCGCCTGGTTGCCGAGCCCCACCGCGTCGATGTGCGCGGTCGCTTCCGGCCGGAACAGGTCGGCGCGCAGCGCGTTGAACGTCAAGCCTTGCGCGGTCGTAGGTCCCTCGCTGTCTTCGTCCTCTACGACGGTCGTGGCCGGGGAGTGGCCGGAGTCGACCAGCCGGAACAGCACGCCGAGCGAGTCGTAGAGGTGGGTGCCGTTCTGGGCGCGCGGCGTAGCGAGCTCCACCTGCACCAGCTCCCGCAGCCGGTCCAGGCTGTAGCCCTGGTCGTACTCCGGCGCGCCCACCGGCAGCACCCCCAACTCGGGTGATGCCTCGGCGTACAGGAGGAACAGGATGCGGTAGAGGAACCGCAGTGACTGCTTCGCCAGCGGTTGGGCCTCACTCGCCGGCAGCGGATCGAGGCCTTGGTCGCGACGGCGGTTGACGACCTCGTTGGCGATGATCTCGATGGAGAGGCGAACCCCATCGCGCAGATCCTTGGAGACGCCGACGGTGTGCTTGACGGAGGCGTCGAGGATCCCGTGCCACCACAGCTTGCCGTCCGCGTCCGGAGCGATCGACTGGGCGCAGAGGCAGGTCAGCGCACGGTCGATCTCACCGCCTTTCTTCGCGTCGTTGCGCTCACACACGAGCTGAACGTCGACGGCGAGGTAGCGCCCCTCGGCCCAGCGCTCCCGCTCCGCGAGCAGCGCCCATCGACCGGCCAAAACGAGGACCAGGTCCGGGGCCTCGTCAGCGACGAAGAGCGCCGACACCAGCCGGGCGGCCGACTTCAGCTCGTCGCCGTCCTCGGTGAGCTGCACCGGTTCGCGCAGCGTCACCGCATCGCGGGCCATCAGCTCCTCGACGGTGGTGACCGGTCGTGCGGAGACGACGACCAGCGGCGCCCGATCCGTGATGCCAGGCGACGACACCCGCCACAGCGGTCCCTGCTGGTCGAGGACGAGACCATGCCCCCTCAGCTCGAGCACATCGAGAAGCTGGTCGTGCACCCCGGCGGCAAGGTCGTCGGGGTTGCGGCCGTCAATGCTGCGTTCCTCGCGGACCTCGGAGCGCTCGGCCGGGTCGAGCAGTTCGGCCAGCGTCGCCAGCTCGGCCTCGAGCTTCTGCCGGGCGTCGATGAACCGCGACCGCGGCGTCTCCCGGCCCGCCTTCGCCTCGGCGTCCCACTCGTCCCGGCGCTTCTTGACCTCCGCGCCGAACGACTCGCCCTTCGCCTCGGTGGTGAAGTAGTGCTCCGAGATCCAGCCCTCACCGACGGCGATCGCGTCAGACCCGCTCACCACTTGCCACCTTCCGTGTCCGGCACGACCATCAGCAGCGGCCGTACGAGCTGCCGGTCGGGTGCCATCGCCTGCACCAGCGCCCGCTCCTGCTCCACACTCGTCCTGCGCTGCTTGAGATCGCTGCGCTGGATGAGCACATCGGCGTCGGCGTCCCAGAGGTCCAGCCGCCGCGTCCAGTCCTCAACCCGCTGCGCCGCGTCCCGCTCCGCCGCCTTGAAGACATTGAGCAGGTGGCGCTCCGCCTCGTGCACGGCAGGAGCCACCAGCTGGCTCAGTGCCTCCACGTCGGCGACCGGCGTCGGGTTGTTTCGTGCGGTGTCCCAGCCGAGCGCGCGCAGGGCAGCCCGAGCCGACTCGTGTGGGGAGATCAGCGTGAAGGACGGATTCTCGGGTGTCGGAAACTCCGCGGTCAGCCAGGCGGTGGAGACGACCTGGCCGCGCCGGTTGGTCAGCGTGCCCAGCAGCAGCACTGTCGGAGCGTCGACGGTGCCGCGTACGGCGAAGACCTCGTTGCGGCCCAGCGCCGCCAGTGCCCGGTCTGCCGCCCAGTCCAGCACGGGGTGCAGCGGGCTCAGGTAGTGGGCGTCCGGCCAGGAGATCTTGTCTTCGCGCCGCGCGGCGGCCAGCCGGTCCTTCCCGCGTGCCTGGGTCGTGGCGAGCACCAGCCGTTCGGTGACCTTGCGCTCGGCGAGGTAGGTCTGCGGCAGCACCTCTAGCCGCTGCACCAGGTCCGGGGGCGGACTCAGCTCGACCGTGCCGAAGGCCTTGTCGCGCCGCCAGCCCACACCACCACGGCTCACCGGGGCAGTCGGGTCGATGAACGCCTCCTGCAACGCGTCTTCCAGGTACGAGACGTCGTCGTCGTAGAGGCCCGAGTCGAGGTCGAGGCCACCTTCCGGCCGATCCTTGGCCGGCTCGGCGGCGGGCTGCTCGCTCAGCGCGTCGAAGAGCTGGGCGAACATGGCCGCCACGTCGTTGCCGGCTGCGACCGCCGCGACTGGGCGTACCACGTCATCGAGTTGCTTCTTGCCGGCGAGGACGTCGCGGATCTCGTCCTCCTCGCCCTTGACGTCGTAGCGCCCCATCAGCGAGGCGACATCGCCGAGCGCGCTGTGCGCCTCGTCCTCCTTCTCCACCAGCTTCGCCAGGATCCGTACGTCCCCGGCGAAGCGCTGGCTCGTCGGGTCCAGCAGCAGTGCCGTCACCCGCGGCGGGTGCTTCTGCCCGTACCGGTCGATACGGCCGTTGCGCTGCTCGATGCGGATGAGGCTCCACGGAATGTCGTAGTGCACCAGCTCGTGGCACTGCGCGTGCAGGTTGACGCCCTCGGAGGCCACGTCACCGGTGACGAGCACGCGCACCGGGGCCTGCTCCTGCTTGAAGGCCTCCACGATGCGCTGCTGCTCGTCGTCGGCCAGCCCGCCGTGCATAATCTGCACCGCCTCGGCAGGCAGGCCGACGTCCTTCGGCAGGTTGCGGTGCAGCCAGCGCAGAGTCTCCAGGCGCTCGGCGAACACGACCACTCGGGCGGGAGAGCCGCGGCCGACGCCGCAGTCCTTCAGATGCGCCACGAGCCGGGTGTACTTGGCCGAGGGCTGCTGCAGCGTCTTCTCGTTGAGCGCGGCGAGTCGTTCCAGCGCATGGCGTTCGCGTGCCTGCCGCTCCGGATCGCCCTTTTCGTCCTTGCCGAGCCGGTTCAGTCGTGCGTCGATCGTCTCCCTCAGGGCGGCGGGGGAGGAGAGGAACGCCTTGGCGAGGGTCCAGGGGAAGAGTGAGGCGTTCTGCCCGGAGTAGGGGCTGCCGCCCCTGCCGGGCCAGAGCCACGTCTGCTCCAGTTCCTCGGCGACGGCGTTCTCGGCATGCGTCGCCGGCACGAGTACGTTGTTCGGTTCCTGCCGTTCCGCCCAGTCGGCACCGACGACCTGCGCGACCTCCGGACTGTGTCGATGCCGGCGCACCACCAGCCGCCGCACCTCGTCCGGCACGAGCGCGCCGTCCGGCTTGACGGCCGACGGGTCCAGCAACCGGATCAGCTCGGCGAACGACTCCGCCCGGCCGTTGTGCGGAGTCGCCGAGGCGAGGACCAGCGCCTCGGTGTTACGTGCCAGCAGCCGCGCCAACCGGTTGTTCATCGTCGTGGCGTTCGCCAGGTTGTGCGACTCGTCGATGACGACAGCGTCCCAGCGCTGCTTGCGAAGGCTCGCGACGTACCGGTCGGACTTGAGCGTGTCGATCGAGATGATCGCGCGCTTGTAGTAGGTGAACGGGTTGCGGGTGGCCGGCAGCTTCTGCCGCACCCGCTGGATGCCGGCCGAGTCGAGCCGGACGAACGGCAGCGCGAACCGCGTCCAGAGCTCGTGCTGCATCTGCTCCAGCACATGCCGCGGCGTCACGATCAGGATCCGGTCGCCGCGGCCACGGCGAACCAGCTCCGCGAGGATCATGCCGATCTCGAGCGTCTTGCCGAGACCGACCGCGTCGGCGAGCAGGATCCGGGGCCGCAAGTTCTCGGGGTCGAGCGCCTTGCGTACCGCCGACTGCTGGTAGCTCAGCGCGTCAGCCAGGCCCCGCGTCGCCACGGACAGCGAGCGTTCGCCAACGGGAACAGCGGTCTTGCGGATCGTCGATTCCAGCCATAGCCGTGCCGTGCGGTATCGCGGGCTGCTGTCGGCCACGACCTCGGCCTTCGCCGGGTCCAGCGGCTTCACCTGGTCGAGACGGGTGTAGAACGATGCGCTCGTGTCGCGGACCAGTTCGCCGAGGCCTTGGACGTGCACAACGGTGCCGTCCGCGGTTTCCTCGGTCGCGAGGACGAGCCACTCCTCGTCGCGGATCACGACCACCGACCCTGGCGCGAGCGCCTCACGGGCGTCGGGCTTGGTTGCCGTCACAGGCGCATTCTCCGTCTTCGAAACGTTACTGCAAGTTATGGTGCCGCCGGTCGTAGCCTAGCTTCGGATGATCTTTCGTGACTTCCCCGGATTGGTTGTAGCCATGGACCGAAAGTCCACCCTGCCAGCACCGCTGGACGCCGCAACGTCGGCCCGGTTCGGGCGGATGCCAAGGGCCTCCACCAAGCCGGAGCTGGCGCTGCGTCGTGAACTGCACCGCCGCGGGCTGCGGTTCCGGGTCAACCCCCCGGGGCTGCCTGGCCGCCCCGACGTGGCGTTCACCCGGGCGAGGGTCGCCGTCTTCGTCGACGGTTGCTTCTGGCACCGCTGCCCCGAGCACAGCACCCTGCCCCGCAACAACCGGGAGTGGTGGCTCGCGAAGCTCGAGCGCAACGTCGTCCGTGACCGCGCCAAGGACGCCGCCCTCGCCGAACTGGGCTGGACCGTGTTGCATGTCTGGGAGCACGAGGCCCCTGACGCCGCCGCCGATCGCGTCGAGGCCGAGTGGGCGCGGCGGGTCCGATCCATCACCTGACTTGCATGCGGAGGTAACCGCCAGCGCCGAACAGCACCTTGCGGTCCAGGAACCGGTTGAAGAACCGGCACGACGGCTCGCCCAGGTGCACGCACGCGCTGCACGCCCCACTGCCGCGGCTGCATCCCGGGTCCAACGGACAGCGGTGCTCCGCGTCCACGAACGCGTTCAGCAGGTCGTCGAGGTTCGACTCGAAGACCGCCTGCATGCCGCCGAGGACGAAGTCGCCGCGGGCGGCGGCGTAGACGAAGAATCCCAGATGCCCAGGCACGAGGTATTCGCTCAACGCGTCCCGTTCGATGCCCGAGAACACCGCCGCTTGCCGGATGAACCGGTGCGCGTAGGTATGCACCAGCTTGAGCACGTCGGTGCCTGCCGTGTCCGTCGATGGGCTGTCGCGTTTGGTAGGCACCAGCGCCGACTGTAGGACCGCGACCCGCGCCGCCACCGGGTCCTTGTCTCCGGCAGTCCAGCCCGGCAGTTGGTGACCCCGCCCCGCCAGCCAGGTCGCGACGCGCACCGGATCCAGGCGCACCAGGAACGCCTCGGTCTCGGCCAGGTTGCCGTACAGCCGGTAGCCGCCCTTTTTGCGTCGGAACGGCACCAGCCGGCACTTCGTCGGGTCGTCCTCACCGCGGGTGTAGCCGTACATCGCGTTGAGCACCGGGAACCGGTCGACGAGGTCCAGGCCGTCGATCCCCGCTCGGGCGAGCGCGGCCGGGTAGCTGTTCCGGTATCGCACGTCGAGCGCGTCGCCCGGCGTGGCGCTGCGGAGCGCTGTCGTCGGCGTCCGGCTTTCCGCGAGCGCCATCGCGATGTCGACAGCCTCTCGCTCCGCCTCCTCGCGCCGCTGTGCCGACAGGCGGTCGATGGGGTGGTCGCCGGGCTTGGCGAGTTGTCCGCCCTTTTCGGCCATGTCCGCCATCGTCTCGGCGAACGTCGGGTCGATGCCGCCGGCGATCAACTTCTTGAGGAACTCCTCCCTCGTCTGCTTCGCGGTCACGTCCCCGGGCCCCGTTGCGGTCAGGCCTTCGACAACCCAGATAAGCGCCTTGCGGGCGCCACCAGCGAGCTTGAGGGCCTCACGGTGCTCCGGCCGCGGCGGGTTGATCAGCACCATGCCCCGCGGCGTGTAGACCGCGCGGGCCTTGTGCACGTTCCAGCGGATGGAGCCGTTGCCGCAGGCACAGGGTCGGTTGAAGCCGAGACCCTGCATCGTGAGGGTGTTGCAGACAGGGCAGACGAAGGTGATGTCGGCGGCCTTGGCGCTTTTCGGGATGACGACCTTGACGTCGTCGTGCGTGGCGCACCGCCGGATCCACGGTGTGATGATCGCGCCGCAGTCGTGGATGCCGACGAAGTGCAGTTGGCCCCACTTGCGCTGCCCGCACGTGCACCGTCGCTCGATGGACTTTCCGATGCGCTTGCAGGCCCCGCACAGCCAGACCTGGGGGTACCGCTCGACTGTGACTCCGCGCCGCTCGTCAAGTTCGACGACCTCGACGGGTGCGTTGCGCAGCAGGTCGTCGCCCATGCCGCCGTCGGTGTCGTGCGCGATCCACGCTCCGACCTCCCGCAGCAGGTGCCTGCGCACGAGGTCGGTATCGACCTCGATGGGGCTCGGTGCCGACCATTCGGCGACCCGGTAGACGGCGCCCCGCAGGTCGACCGTCTGGTCGGGCAGGAACGTACGCAGGATCTGACTGCCGCTACGGGATCCCAGGATCGTCATGTCGTCCGCCTGTCAGTCGTGGATGGGAGCGCTGGCCTCGACGTCGCGCAGGCTCGTCATCGGGGAACGGGGGCCGAGTTCGCTGACGAACGTGGCCTTGATGGCGGGATCTTCGAGGTCGGCGAACCAGGCCTGCACCCACTCGGCGATCTGCTCGCGGTGTACCGAGTCCTCGGGTCCGTCGAGCCCCAGGACCGTCGCGACGGCCGCGGCCTCCTCAGCAGGAGTCATGCCGGCGCTGCGCGCATAGTCACGTAGCTTCGCCGGCGTGCTCAGCCGCTGCTTGCTCGCCGGTTCGCGGATCATCAACGTCCGCGCGCCGACGACCCCGGCGATCGTGAGATCCAGGACCCGCCGGCTGCGGCGTGTGATCGGGATCGGGTCGACGAATCGGTCGCCCTGGCGCACGTACTGCTCGAACTGTCGGAACGTCTGCGCGTCCCGCTCCCGGCCGATCTTGTGCAGGACGTACACCAGGCCGGGGTACTTGCGGCCCACCCGGGCGGTGGTCTGGATGAACTCCGCGGTCGTCAGCGGCAGGCCGAGCATCACCATGGTGTTGAGCCGGTTGACGTCGACGCCGTGCGAGAGCATCGAGCTGGCGGCGACGACGTGGATACGCTCGGCGAAGTCTTGCTCCGGCTTCTCCAGCCGATCGAGGATCTCCCGGACATCGTCGAACTCGGTCTGGCCCGTGAGCTGCTCGATGTTGATGCCCTCGACGGTGTTGTTGCTGCCAAGGCTACGTCCCGCGGCCTCCACGTCATACAGCGTCGTTCCGTAGACGACGTCCGTTCCGTAGAGGCTGATGAGCAGGGCCGCGTGCTTCGGGTCGACGCCGGCTTCTGCGCACACCGTCGCCGGGTCGTTCACGAGTTCCCGCACGCAGCGCTGCAAGGCGTCGAGGGTGCGGTCGCTGACGTGCTCCAACGTCACGCCCCGCGGCGCGACGGCCACGAACCGGCGCAGCGGTTCCGTGGTCGGCGACGTCCAGAACGACTCGCCCGCCCGGGGACCCGGCTGCGGGAACACTCGCCCCTCGCGCTGGTAGAGGACGTCGACCTGCCGGTCGTACCCGGTCAGCGTCGCGCTGCTCGCTACGATCTTCGCCCTCGTGCCGCACAGCTCGCGCTGCAGGTGGTCCAGGAGGCTCTCGTAATGCGAGTCCACCGCGCCGAGGCTGTCGCGCAACAGGTGCAGCTCGTCCTGCAGCCGCAGCGACGGCCCGAACCGCTTCGGATCCATCGGCAGCGGCTTGAGAGCCTTCCCACCCTGACAGTTCGGCACCAGGCAGCCGTTCGGCGTCGTCGACCGCTCGGCATAGGTGAAGCCGTGCCAGGGCACGGGGCACACCTTCTGCGGCGGGCCGACGAGACCGCGCATCGCCTGCTGCAGACCGATCGAGGCCGCCTTGTCCAGCGTGCCGACCACCACCGTCGGCAGGAACCGGAAGACTTCCTGGTCGACGACGTACATCGGCAGCGCCTGCCCCTTCCAGGGACAGGCCGCATTCGTGCAGCGGTGTTCGAGCTTCCACCGCTCGCGATCGAACCGCATCTGGAGTTTCTCGTCCCGGCAGAACGGGCAGTGAAGCAGCACCTGATACTTGTCCGGCATTCCCGGACTGTCCGGGGTGACGTCGTCGCCGTCCGTCTTGGGCACGATCTTGTTGGGCGTGCCGGCCCTGCCTACGAGAAAGCCCAGGCTGAACGGGCTGCCTTTGATGCCCTCCTCGTTGCGCACCAACTCGGCACCGGCGAGGGCGTCGGCGAAGCGCTGGGTCTGCTGCAGGCTCAGCAGCCGTAGCGGGAACCGGGACCACGCCGTGACGCCCATGGTCTTGCCCGTGAGTCGGTCGAAGAACGCCGCGGTCAGCAGCAGCCCGAGGTATGTCTCCGTCTTGCCGCCACCGGTGGCGAACCACACCGTGTCGACGTAGCGCGCCTCGTCGTCGGGCTCGGCGAGGAACCGGACGCTCGACAGCAGGAAGCCGACCTGGAACGGCCGCCACGCGGTGTATCCGCGTCCCTCGGCGCTGCGAGCGATCGCCTTGTTCATGAGCTGGAACGCCCGCAGAATCTCCGGGCGGGTCTGCAGCAGCTTCAGACCGTTCCGCAGGCGGTCCAGCTCGGCGAACACCTTCGTCGCTTCCCGGTCCGCCTCGGCGCGCATCATCGGCGTCCATCCCTCGGCCGCCTGCCTCGCGTCGAGGGCCGACGGCGACCAGTGCGTGCCGTCGTACGCGGCGAGCGCGTCAACCAGCTTGGCGAGCTCGGGCAGCGGGTCGTTCGCCAGGGTCCGGAACGACAGATCCGGCTCCTGGTACGCGCCGTTCCAGTACTGGGGCCGGTAGGTCTGAACCGACACCGTGTCCGACGTGCGGAACGCTCCAGATGGCAGCACCTCCACACCGACGTTCACCCCGTACGCCAGCACCTCACGGTCGTAGCGGAAGCTGTCCGGCAGGGCCTCCAACTGGAACGGCACGGTCGGAAGGCCCGAGACCTCGAGTTGGGTCTCGTACAGGTGCGGGTCGGTCAGCCCCGGCGCCTTCTCCGGACTGGTGTTGACCAACTGCACCACCAGCTCGGTCTCCCGGTGCCAGTCCTCGACGTCGACCCGGACCTCGGCCGACAGGCCCGGCGCACCCGCCGCCGCGAACGCCTCCTCGAGCTGCTTGGCGCCGAACGCTCCGCCCTTGGCGTCGATCAGCACCGACACGACCTCCTCGACAAGGCCGCTGCGCCACCAGCGCCGGTCCGGGTCCGGCCCGTCCTTCGAATCCTTCACCCATGCCCGGGACCGTACGGTCACCGTCATCGACCACGGCGGTGCCGACGCCGGCCGCAGCCGGATGCCGATCGCGCAGGGATCCAACCGCTCCGACCGCTCGTCGGCCGCACCCTTGAGAACCTCGTCCTCGCAGGCGAGCCGGCCCAGCCAGAACGTCCCCGACGGCGCCACCTCCAAGCGCTCCAGCCCGTCGCCGCGGCCCGCCGCCACCACCCGACGGTCGAGCCAGGCGACGAACGCCTCGCACGCCTGCTCCTGCGACTGGACCCCGTTACCGCTCATGACGCCGTCCTCCCCACGGAACCACCGGACCAGCCGGCCTTCCGATTGTCGCCCAGGTACGACCACAGCCCAGCTGCCTCTCCGCTCTCCCGGAGCTTCGCCAGTGACTTGCTCTGGATTTGCCGGATGCGCTCGCGGGTGACGCCGTAGTCGACAGCGATGTCCTCCAACGTCTCCTCCTCGCCCGTGCCGAGGCCGAACCTGCGTTCGACGATGCGGACCGCGCGCTCCGGCAGGAGGGTCCTGAGCGTCCGCGCCATGTCCGCGTGGAACCGCGCGTGAAGGACGATCTCCGCCGGGTCGGTACGCCCGTCGCGCTCCTCTTCGCGTGCCAGGACGTCCGACAGGCGAAGATCTCCGTCGTCTCCAAGAAGCGCGTCGAGGCTGCGAACCGGCTGCATGAGATCGAGCGCCCACTGCACCTTTCCCGGCTCCATTCCGGTCATATCGGAGATCTCGGCCAAGGAGGGCTCCCTGTCGAGCTGCGCGGTGAGCTTCGAGACCGCCCTTCTCACCTTCTGCAGCTGGTCGTGGACGTGAACGGGAACCCGGATCAGCCTGCCCCGGTCGCCGATGCCCCTCTCGATCGACTGCTTGATCCACCACGTCGCGTAGGTGGAAAACTTGAAGCCCTTCGACCCGTCGAACTTGTCCGCCGCGCGCATCAGGCCCAGGTTGCCGTCCTGGATCCGGTCAGCGAACTCGACACCGCTGAACTCGTAGTGCCGGGCCTTGGCAATCGAGACCACGAGCCGCAGGTTCGCGCAGACCAGCTCGGCGTGCGCGCGTCGCCCAGCAACGGCCCGGGTCTGCAGGCTCCGCCGGACGGTCCGTGCCAGCCGGCCGTCGCCGGCCGCGTCCAGTTCCTCCTGGGCGGCGACGCCATCCGAGATCAACGACCACAGCTCGACCTCCCGCGAGGCATCGATCAGCGGATACCGGCAGATCGCGCGCAGGTACTGACCGACCGAGTCTCCGTGGAACTCGTAGCCCTTGGGTGCGGCTCGCCTCGGTCGTACGTCAGCGGGGTCGGGCAGGTCGACCCCAGCCTGTTCCAAGAGGTCCAGGAGTTCGCCGTGCTGGGCGGGGGAGAGCCTGCGCTTCGTGGCCAACACTGCCACCTCGGCCCGGGTGAGCTGCCCTCCCGTACGGGCCCAGTCGCCAAGAAGGTCGTCGAGCGCGCGGCCCACGAGGTCGTCGGCGGCCCGCGGTGCCGGAATCTCCGGCTCCTCCTCCCCGAACATCCACGCGAGGTCGTCGTCCGGCGCGTTCGTCTCGGCCGACTCCGCCGTGCTGTACGACTCGCCAGTCCCCGGTGCCCCGATGGGGCCGAGCACGGCGGCGACGGGCTCGTCCGCGAAATCGTCGTCAGTCCCGTCGGCCTTTGCGGCCGCCACGAAAGTCTCAGGGGCGGCGGTGACATCGTGCTGCGTCAGGGCGACCAGCAGCGCGTTGACGTCGCGGTGGGACAGGCGGTGGCGGGCGACGAAGTCGGCGACGAGGGACTGGGTCTGACGGTCGCCGCGACGGTCGAGGATCGTACGCAGCTCATTCACCAGGGCGCCGGTGACGCGCGTCGAACCTGCCGAACGCGGCGCCAACGATCGTGCCGACGACGCCATGACCGCCTCCTCGTTGCTGGGAGGCCCCATCCTAGGGACCAAGTCCGACAGAACTCGCCATTGGAACAAATGTTCGACCATGCCGTCTGCGTATCACCGGCCACGTCCCCGGCCCGTTTCCACCCTGGCAACGGCAATCTGCAGGTGGGGACACCCGCGAAGTTCTCCTCGTCACTACAGGCGCGTCCGCGCCATCGAGGGCGCCATGATCCGGGAAAGGGCAGCTGGCCGATCGTTGATGCGACGCGGCCCACGCAGGCCGAGCCTCGGGCAGCGTCGACGACCGTTGATTCACTACAGTCCCAGCATGGCCGCCCGACCCGTCACGATCTCCGCCGTCGACCTCTTCTGCGGCGTCGGCGGGCTCTCCCACGGGTTGCAGGACGCCGGCATCCACGTCGCCGCGGGCGTCGATCTCGACCGCACTTGCGACTACCCGTACCGCACCAACATCCGGGCACCGTTCCATCGGCGCGACGTCCGCGACATCACCGTTGACGAGCTGGCCGCCATGTGGCCCACCAAAGCCGTCCGCGTCCTCGCCGGATGCGCACCATGCCAGCCGTTCTCGTCGTACCGCCGCGGTGTCGACACTTCGCAGGAGGCCCAGTGGCCCCTCGTCGACGAGGTCCGCCGGCTGGTCGAAGGCACGCTGCCCGAGATCGTCACGATGGAGAACGTTCCTCGCATCGGCAGCACATCGATCTTTGCAGACTTCGTCGCGCGCCTGCGGAAACTCGGGTACTGGGTCGACTTCGACTCGTGCTACTGCCCGGCCTACGGAGTGCCACAACACCGCCGACGAATGGTCCTCGTCGCCTCCCTGCTCGGCGACATCGCTGTGCCCAAAGGTGCGATCGCGCCCGCCGACTACGCCACCGTCCGCCAAGCCATCGGCACCCTTCCCCCCGTGGGCAATGGAGAGACCAACCCCGACGATCGTCTCCACAAGAGCCGGACACTGAACGAGCTCAACCTCGAACGCATCAAGCGGTCCAAACCGGGCGGCACCTGGGAGGAGTGGCCCGAGGAACTGCGGGCCCCCTGCCACCGCAAGGCGTCGGGGGCCACCTTCCGCAACGTCTACGCCCGCATGGTCTGGGACGAGCCGTCCCCGACGATCACCACCTTGGCGTACAACTTCGGGGCGGGACGGTTCGGGCACCCCGAGCAGGACCGGGCCATCACCCTCCGCGAAGCCGCGAATCTGCAGAGCTTCCCGCCGGACTACGAGTTCGTCGCGCCGGGGGAGCCAGTACAGTTCGCGCCACTCGGCCGGCTCATCGGCAACGCAGTACCACCCCGACTCGCCTCGGCAGTGGGAGATGCCATTGTCGAGCACGTGAGAGCGGTCAAGGGCGCTGTACGGAAGGCTCCGCCGAGTACGACCGTGCCTGCGTCGCTCTGAGACCGATTGCGCCGATGCTCGCGCGGTGGTTTACACAACAACGGCGCTCAAGTCGCCCGCGTCTCGCGGTACACGTGGGTTCGGTGCCAGTCGAGGTAGGCGCGCTGGGGTGGCAGAGCGTCGGCGGGCAGGAGGAGCCGTTCGGCCAGGGGTGGCCGGCCGAACGCGGCGTGTAGGGCTGGGTCGGCGTGGACCCTGCGATGCAGGTCGGTGTGGATGTGGATGCGCAGCCCGCCGTTGACGGTGAGCAGACCGGTGTCGAAGGCGACGTCGTGAGTTGGGCAGGCAGTGAGGCCGTTGGCGACGTCGAGGCGTTCATGGGGGTTGCTCTCGCGCCAGGGCTTGATATGAGAAGCGACGAGCATCCGCGGGGCCCGTCGGTCATCGACGGTCACGGCAAGGCCGCAGAACACGCAGCGGTGGCCGTGATTGCGCAGTACGTCGCGGGCGAAGCGGTGCTGACCGACACGCGCTGCGGCGATCAGGAGCAGCTCGGTCAACTGGTCGGTGACGTCAGGGTGCTCCGTCTGGACGGCGTCGACAATGTCGTTGGTACTCAGCTCGTCCTGGCCCAGCAGGATCAGCGGCGCGTCGTCGTGTTCCAGGTACAGGAAGTCGGGCAGGTCGTCCGCCGTGACGCCGGCGTCGCGGGCCGCCCGCACGATGATCCGATACACGGTCGCCAGCTCGTCCTGACCGCCCAGCAGACGGGCGGCGACCTCCACCTCGTGTCGGGCGCCGTTGCGGCGGCTACCGTCGAGATTGGCCATCTTCGCCAGGATGCTGCTGTTTGGGCGTCTGAACAGCCGGGCCAAGCTGGGGACCGGCTCCTCGGCACGGTGCGCCGTTGACCCGCCGTAGCGGCGATGGTTGACCAGTAGGCTCGCGGCCAAGCACAGCAGCGTCTCCACCGGGGTGAAGGCGACCTGCCGGCCTCCTTCGACCGCCCACGGACGCACGAGGATCGAGCGCCATTGCGCACGGGCCGCCGACGGGCTGATCGCGAGATAGTCCGCCGCCGTAGGCATCCACCCTCCCACGCGAGCGAGTCAACAGCCCTCAGCGTAGATCATCAGCGCACGAATCGGATCTGCGTCCGTTTTGGCCGCGTGCCTCCTTGGCGCGACCGCTTGCGGTGCTCTGATGCCGCGAGCTGGCCGGCACCAGTGGTGTCGGATCAGCACGCCGCCCCAAGCGCTCGCACCCGTCGGGCCCGCGAGCGGCAAGTTCTGCAGGGCCTACGCCGATCATCGATGCCGCGGGTGCATTCACATCGTCTAGATGCCTACGATGCCACCCTCCACACCGTGCCCGTAGGGTGGCCTGACACCTCAATCACGCTGTCCGTCAAGACGGGTCACCCCCATTTCGGTCGGGCCGAACCCATGTTCCAGAGTCGAGACCTCGGAGACGCCGTGCTACCTGCGACGCTACAAACCTCGGTCGATCGGTTCGCCCGGTCGCTCGAAGTGCCTTTTCGATTGATCAAGCTGCATCCCCGGACGAAAGGCAACCCAGGGAACGCGGCAGCCCTCGCTCCAGCCATCACGCTCGGCGTTACGTCCGCCTTCGAGGGGTTTGCCGAGGACTTCCTCGCCGTGGTCCTCGCTCTACGAGGTCAGAGCTTTGGTCAGATCGCCAAGCGCATCGGAAACATGAACAACCCCACGGTTAAGGATCTCTCCAATGCACTCGCGAAGGAGCTGCCGGCGCTAAAGGCAAACCTCGGGAACGGTTTTAGCTTGTCCATCTGGGATCCGCCGGTGGGCACTAGCTGGTGGCACGAGGCAGAACTGACCTGGGAACAGGCAGTCGTTCAGTCGGAAGGCTGGATGCAGGTGCGGCACTGCCTCTCCCACGGCCTCGCCAGCGGCTGGCGGACAGAGTTCTGGCCAGGACCCCTCAAGGACACACCTGCGGCAAGTACCGTGCTGCGCCCTGCGGCGGGCGGCAAGCACTCCCTCACGCTGCACGGAGCTATCACCTGCGCAAGGGTTTATACCGAGTGTGGGAAGCACCTGGCGCTGTTGAGCGCTGCTGAGCTCGGCGAGGCCGTGACCTGGACCAATGTTCCAGAATTCGACCTCTATGCGGCTAAGGCTGAAGAAAAGCCGGGAAAGCAGGGCTGAGGACCACGGCGGCAGTGCGGACTGGCGGCCCGACTAGCTCCACCGCTGCGACGTAGGCGTCGGTGCGGCAGGCGAGCACGAACGGGAACCGGAACTCGCCGAGCGCAATGAGTGTTGCGCGCGGCAGTTCGGTTGTCTGCCGACATGCGGTCCAGCCCGTCGAACAAGGGAAACACCAACTCGGCGTCGACTAGGCTAGGCCGAGAGCAGGAGGCGCAGCCGCTCGTCGAGGTCGATGAGCCGGTGCAGCGAGGACGGCGCATCGGTCGCAAGCGTGCGCACGGTGTGCATCACGTCGTGCCGTAAGTCGATAATCGGGGCAGACACCTCGCTCTCCCATCGGCTGGTGCTGTAATCGCCGAACTCGCCGCGAAGAGCATCGGTCCTCTTCACGATCTTGATGAGGTCGGTCAGGTCCATTGCGGCGACGATGTCGGCCGCCACGTCGTCCCGCACTTCGTCGGCAAGGCGATCTCGTATCCGCGCCTGTCTTGACGAGGGCAACATGGCGAGCGCCTTCTCCTGATCGAGGAAGAACTCGCGCGTCCGCTCCGCAAGGCTCAACTCGAGTGCTGTGACCAGCAGGTAGAAGTACGTTCGTCCCGGCTGCTTGTTGAGGTCGGCCGGACTGACGATGCCGACGATGTCGTGGCCGTCGACGACGAACAGGAATCGCGCCTTACGCAGAGCGGGCAGCAGGATCGCCAATGGCGTGTCACCGGCAATGACACTGGACGCGGTGACCGGCCGGAGGTACGGCTCGAGGGTACCTGGTTGGCCGGCGAGGTCGATG
Source organism: Micromonospora sp. CNZ280 (assembly GCF_011759515.1). NCBI lineage: Bacteria > Bacillati > Actinomycetota > Actinomycetes > Micromonosporales > Micromonosporaceae > Micromonospora > Micromonospora sp. CNZ280. Next base: position 1,120,500 of record NZ_JAAOYP010000002.1, on the reverse strand, counting down.
CGTCGGACGTAGCCGCACACTTCGCCGTCCCGGGTGATGGGCGCATAGTCGAACCGCGCGTCTTCCAGAGCAGCGGTGACGTCGCGTGCCGGAGTGTCAGCGGCGTAGGTGAGGACGCGACTGATCGGCGTCTGAAGGTGACGTGTTCGGATCGCTGCAGCGATTTCGTCGGACTGTGCCAGGTTCATGCTGGCAGTGTCGCCGCTACGGAAAAAGGCCCGACCACGGGGTGGCCCCGGAAGATCACGGCCGCCTGGCCGCCTCGCCGGGAATGCGTGGAAAGCTCTCGAATCCTCGGCTGCCTTCCCTGGCCGAGGGCGCAGCACCCCACGTGACTCGTCAGGGTCCCGGCGCTTTGCTATGCCGCTTCGCGATCTTGCTCCCACTGCTCCAGCCAGACTTTCCTGGCAAGGCCGGCAGGTGATTCGGGATTGCGGGCAGCCTCCACGATCTCCGCGAGCCGGGGGCTACGGTGGGCAAGCAGGTCGAGGATGGCATCCACCATCGGCGGTTCCAGCTCCAGTAGTAGCGTCCACTCGCTGCTGTCGTAGCAGCCGAAGATCGGATTCTCCTGGTCAACATCGACGAGCCGGCTCCCTGGAACGGCCTCGCCGTTGTGGCCGCCTGTACTCGCCTCGACGAACAGTTGCGCCAGCAGTTCCTGCCCAACCGAGCTGTCAAAGAATTCTGTTGATAGTGAGCCGTCCAGAAGCCAGTCGACGAACGCCGCAGCGTCGTCGCCGCGTCGCGCGAGAATGACGTCCTCGCGTGGCGATTCGTCAAACGAGGTGGTACAGGCCACGACACCGGAAGTAACAAGCCCGATCGCCGTCTGATCGGTGCCGGACGTCATACTGCCTGTTTCGGTGAACCTCAACTCGCCCCACTTGGGGGACAGAAGCGGCTCGGTACCCCACGAGCCGGAGTCCTCGGGCAGGAACCGCTCACCTTCAGACGTGGAGAACACCGGCCAGCGAGCGCCGTTGACGTACAGCACGCGGTGCACTCCTCTCTCCTGTGCGCTTTCGGCTTCTTCGATGTGTTTCTCCCACATGCCGTCACACCACAGGCTTCGATCAACGGCTTCGCCGCCACCAGGGGCAGAGAGCGCCAGCGGCAAGTTCCGCAGCGCCTCCTGGTTTGCCTGGACCCGGGTGACCTCATTCGGGTGGACCTCACCGAGTGTTGGGTCAGCGCTGATGAGTGCGGCTACCTCACCGCCAGGACAAGGGACCTCCAGCCCGTCGGCGTTGCGCCGCCACAGCATCTCCCCTCTCCGGAGCACCTGCGCTCGCTCGAGCAAGCGCTCTTCCTCGCCTCGGGGGCTGTAGCGCGCAATCTCATACACAAGCTCGCCGTCCATACCGTTCTCCCTGCTGAGGGCCGCTCCCAGCTCTCGGCCGGTTCGCAGCTGTTCTGAACCTGGTCCACCGCTACTTGTGCCAGTGCCGTACCCGACAACAGGTTCTACCGCATCCGACGGACGATGGATCATGAGCGGCGGCAGTCTAAGGTCGGCCTTTCGGACGGCCCGGCGGACCTGGAGGTGAGTCTGTGGTTCATCGCAGCTTGTAACCTCGTCGCCGGCTGGCGCAAGTCGGGTCCGGGCTGGTGCCAGGACGCCCGGTAGCCGGCTGGCGGCATGGTCTGGAAGGAGTCTGCCCGATTGGCCAGTAGCGGGGCCTGCGCGCCGCCGGCACCTCACAGGTGCAGCCCGCCACGCCCGGCCTACGCGGGGCGCGCGGACTGGCGCAGCAACGACATCGTGACGGCTGCGGCAGTGCCGATTCGGCGGGCGGCAACCCAGCCGGGATGAGGATGCTTCAGCAGCGCTGTCACAGTATGGTCGCCGGGCTGGCCCGGGGCGATGCGGGCGTTCGGAGTTGGCGGTGGGGGAGTTAGTGGCAGCGACTGTGCCGTTGAATGTGATCCAAGGCGACCGGGCTGCCGGTGTTCTCCTCGCCGCGGCGTGCGGTGACGCGCTGGGCGTGCCGTACGAGTTCCAGCCGCCTCTCGCGGTGGGCGAGCAGCCTGAGATGCGCGGCGGTGGGCTCGGCCCGTACGCGCCCGGTGAGTACAGCGACGACACCCAGATGGCGATGTGCATCGCGGAGGTGTCCGCCACCGGGGCGGACCTGCGCAGCAGCGACTCCCTCGACCGCATCGCCGACAACTTCCTCCGGTGGAGACGGGAGGGCGCCAGCGACATCGGGGCGCAGACCCGCCAGGTCCTCGACGCGGTCTCGCACACGAGCGGATCGGGCATAGCCGCGGTGATGCGGGACGCGGCCGCGGAGTTGCACCGGCGGACTGGCCGCAGCGCGGGTAACGGGTCCCTGATGCGCACCGCGCCGGTGGCGCTGGCCAATCTCGGTCAGCCGGAGGAGCTCGCCGAGGCCGCCCGGGCAGTGAGTGAGTTGACCCATCACGATCCGCTGGCCGGGGACGCGTGTGTGCTGTGGTGCGCAGGGATCCGCCGGGCGGTTCTCGACGGGACCTTCGACGGCGTGCGCGAGGGTCTCGACCTGCTGCCCGCGCAACGCCGGGACCAATGGTCGGGCTGGTTGGCCGAGGCGGAGTCCAAGCCGGCGGAGCAGTTCCGTCCCAACGGGTTCGTGGTCCCCGCGTTGCAGGCCGCCTGGTCGGCGATCACCCACACCGACGTGCCGGACCACGACCCGGGCCAGGGGAGTTTCCCCTGCCAGCATCTCGAACGCGCCCTGGCCGCGGCGGTACGTGTCGGTGACGACACCGACACCATCGCGGCGATCGCCGGGGCCCTGCTCGGCGCCCGGTGGGGCTCCTCCGCGGTGCCCCTGCCCTGGCAGCGCCTCGTTCACGGCTGGCCGAACCGGCGCGCGGCGGACCTGATCAGCCTGGCCCTGCTGACGGCCCAAGGCGGCAGGACCGACCACGCCGGCTGGCCGGGCTGCGCCCTCGCGCCAAGGCCTTCGATTGCGCCGTTGATGCTGGCGCATCCGCGCGACCCCGGGGTGATCCTCGGCAACCTCCACACCGACGCCGCCCCGGCGCGCGCCAGCGCGGTGGTCTCCCTGTGCCGGGTTGGCTGCGACGACTTCGACGACGTGCCCGTCGCCAACCGGATATCGGTATGGCTGGTCGACCAGCCCGGCGCCAACGCACAGCCGCACTTCGTGGTCGATCGGGCCGCCCGGTTGGTCCTCGAGTTGCGCAAGGACGGCCATGTGGTGCTGCTGCACTGCGCCGCCGGTCAGAGCCGCACACCGGCGGTCGCCGCCCGCTACACGACCCTGACCACCGGCATCCCGGCGCGCTCCGCGCTAGCCGAACTGCGCGAGATGCTCGACACGCACGGCTGGACACTCAACCCGGAACTACGGCAGGTCGTCGAAGAGCTGTGACCGGTCACGCCACGGCTCCCACTCGCCGATACTCGCCGAATCCGCTGCCGGTCGCACACGGTAGCTGCACGAGCCTGATTGATAGAGGGCTTGTTTCTCGTTCGCTCGCCGGAGCTGTGGAGTGCGCGGGCTTCGTGACCATCCCGGTCTTGAAGAGGCGCCACCCAGCGGAGGGATCAGCTGCATGACAACCGAGTTCGCCCCAGGAGTCACGGTGCGACTCGTTGCGCGGCCGGATGTGATCGGCGTGATCACCGGTTCCCGGGAGGTCGGCGGCGTGCTTCGGTACGACGTGTTTCACGACAACCGGATGCACGGCTATTTCGGCTCCCAGATCGAGATGGTGATGCCGGACTCGAAGGAACAGATGATCTCCGCGGCAGCTCTGCGGGCGGGTCTGACGTCTGAGCTGATCCGGGACAAGAACACCGGCTACTTGCACGCCCGCAACGTCGGACGCATCGACTACGAGCCCTACCAGTTCCGACCGGTTCTGAAGATCGTGCAGGCGGACCGCCCACGCATCCTCATCGCCGACGACGTCGGCGTGGGCAAGACGATCGAAGCCTGCCTTATTCTCAAGGAGCTCCAAGCACGCCACCGCGTCCGTTCGGTTCTGGTCATCTGTCCGAAGCCGCTGGTGGTCGATGAGAAGTGGCGCAACGAGCTCAAGCGGTTCGACGAGGACTTCGTGCACCTTGACGGCTCGGACCTACGCTTCTGTATCGAGGAGGCCCTGCGCGAAGGGGAGTGGCCGGCTCGGTTCGCGAAGGCGATCGTTCCCTACTCACTGCTCGACGAGCGCCTGCTCGTGGGCAATGACGCCAACGGCCGACTGCGGCAGGCCGGGCTTGTTGATCTTGCCCCCGGTCCGCGATTCGACCTGGTGATCGTCGATGAGGCGCACCATGTCCGCAACCGCGCCACCTTCGCCTACCAGAACGTGAAGCGCCTAACCGGGTCGGCCGAGGCGGTCGTGCTTCTCTCTGCTACACCGCTGCAGACGCAGAGCCGGGACCTGTTCACGCTGGTAAACCTGCTGCGCGACGACCTTGTCCCGACCGAGCGTGACTTCGCCCAGATGCTTGAGCCGAACCACTACCTCTACGAAGCCATCGAGGCCGCCCGTGGCGGGCAGGACGGATGGCAGGACGAGGTCCGGCAGGCCCTCGACGGTGCGCTCTTCACAACCTGGGGACGCGCCGTGATGGCGGTGGACCCGGGAGTGGAACTGGTCCGCGAACTACTGACCGAAGACCCCGTGGACGCGCGGGCACGCGTCCGCGTCGTGCGCACGCTTGAGGAGCTCAACACCTTCTCCTCCGTTGTCAGCCGAACCCGTAGACGCGACATCGGAACGTTCACCACGCGCAAGCCCAGCGCCCCAGTTGTCTCCTTCACCCCCGAGCAGGAGGTCGTCTACAACGCGGTCATCGATCTGGGACGGCGCATCGTCGAGCTCCAGACGCCGGGCATGCCGGTGGCCTTCCTGTTGTCCATGCTTCGGCGCCAGGCGGCCAGCTCGATCAGCGGCCTGGCGCCGCTGGTAGAGCAAGTGTTGGAGAACCGGCTCGACAAGGTCGAGTTCTCCGAAATCGGTGACGACGCGCCGGACGACGTCCCCGCGTCGCTGGACGAGCTGCGGGCGGAGATCCGCGCCATCGGGCAGCTGGCCGAGGGCCTCAACGGTCTTTCCGACCCCAAGGTCGACGTCCTCCGGCAGCTCGTCACCGACAAGCAGGCGGAGGAGAACAACAAGGTTCTGCTGTTCAGCACCTTCCGTCACACGCTGCGCTACCTCCAAGAAGAGGCAAGCGCGTGGGGTGTGCGAGTAGGTGTGGTCCACGGGGCCGTCCCGGACGAGGACCGGCATTCACTGCGCCGGCGCTTCAAGCTGCCGAAGAGCAATCCTGACGCGATCGACTTGATGCTCTGCTCGGAGGTCGGCACCGAGGGCCTGGACTACCAGTTCTGCAACACCCTGGTGAACTACGACATCCCGTGGAATCCGATGCGCATCGAGCAGCGCATCGGCCGCATCGACCGACGTGGGCAGCAGAGCGAGTCCGTCGCGATCATCAACATCCTCACCGAGGGGACCGTCGAGGCGGAGATCTACGACCGCTGCCTACTGCGTATCGGCGTCTTCCACCGCGCATTGGGTGGCAGCGAGAGGATCCTCGGTGACCTGACAACCGAGCTGCGCAGGATCGCGGACGATCTGTCTCTTTCCGCCGCAGACCGGGAGGAACGGCTACGCCAGATCGCCGACAACGAGGTGGCGCGCATCCAGGAGCTGGAGCGGCTCGAGGACCAACAGGGAGTGCTGCTCGGGCTGACCACCGAGTCGTTCGCATCGCGGGTCGCGGAGGCGAGCAGCGAGTGGTTCTCCGACGAGAAGATCGGCGACCTCGTCCGGGCCTACCTTGAGGCCGTCCTACCGGGCCGCCGGCTGGCACTGAGGCCCGGCAAGGTCGCCGTGGTGCGCATGGACGAGGACGCCGCTGCCCGCGTGAGCGGCGACCTTCATGCCGCAGTCGGCGGCGACGCCCGACTGGAGCGGCAGTTGCGCCGCAAACCGGCGGTCCTACGGGTCACCACAGATCCCGAGCTGGCCGCCGACGAGACTGACGTGGAGCTGCTCAGCGCGACTCACCCACTGGTGCTACTCGCCGCCCAGCACGCGGCGCTGCCGGGCGCACCGATGGCGTCGTTGCGGGTTCGTTCCGACGTCGTGCCACCCGGCAGGTACCCGATCGCGGTCCACGCCTGGACGCGCCTCGACGCTCGTGACAGCCTCACGCTCCGCTACATCAGCACGGATCCGGCTGTGGAGGCCGCCGCGGACAGCCTCCTGGCGCTTGCCGTCGACGGCGACGGGAGCCTGGCCCCCCACGAGTCCGATATGGATGCGCTTGAGAAGCGGCACCAGCGGGAGTGGGAGGTGGCCCGCGAGCAGCATGTTGTTCGGGCGAAAACCGCCGGCGCCCAGCGGGTGGCATCACTACGGGCGCAGCGAGACCGGCAGCTTCGCGCCATCCAGGAAAACGCCGACAAGGTGAGCGAACCCAAAATCGTGAAGATGCGCCAGAGCGAGCTGATCTCAGCCAGGGACAGGTTCGACCGGCTCATCGCAAAGCACGAACGTGCGGTCAGCGGCGCCGACCTCATCACCCGTCATCTGGTAACCGTGTCCCTGGAGGTCGAAGCAGCGTGACCACGTTCGACGCACTGTCCGCGCGGCGCAGCGCCTATGTGGTGGCGGCGCGTGAGAACGGCTTCGAGGAAGGGCTGCGGCGCCTTCTCGCCGACCTCTACCCGGACAACGCCCACTTCATTTACGAGCTGCTGCAGAACGCGGAGGACGCCGGCGCCCGCCAGGTGGTTTTCGAACTACGGGGTGACGGCCTGCTTGTCGAGCACGACGGTGCCCGCCTGTTCGACCTTCGTGACATCGAGTCGATCACGAGCATCGGGCAGTCGACGAAGGCGGACGACGCGACGAGCATCGGCAAGTTCGGCGTCGGATTCAAGGCTGTCTTCGCCTACACGCAGACACCCGTCATCCACTCGGGCACGCACTCGTTCGCCATTCGCGATCTGTTCGTCCCCGTCGTCGTACCCGGTGGCGGGCGGCCGGGGTGGACCACGTTCTGGTTCCCGTTCGACCGTCCCGACAAGCCGGCAGACCGTGCGGCGGCCGAAGTCGCGCACGCGCTGCGCGAGCTGTCGGGGACGACGCTGCTGTTCCTGAACAACATCACGTCGATCGCCAGCTCCGTGTTCGGCGAGGAACCGCTGCGCCTCGATCGACGTTCCATCGACGGCAACGTGATCGAGATCGCCAGCTCCCCCGACATGGCTGGGCCGGCACGATGGTACCGAATCGCCGGCGACGTCGAGATCGACGGACGCCCCTTCCCGGTGGCGGCGGCGTTCGCTCTCGAGGTGCCGGCCGCGGAGAAGCCAAAGAAGCGGTCCAAGGGCTATGTGGTGGCGCCGGTCGACGGCCAGGTATCGATCTACTTTCCCGCAGTCAAGGAGACGTCGGGGCTGAGGTTCCACATCCACGCACCGTTCGCCTCGACCGTCGCCCGCGACAGTGTCCGCGACGATCCAGGAAACGACGCCCTCATCGACGGGATCGGCAGCCTCATCGCACAAGCACTGCCGGTCATGCGCAAAGCCGGCCTGCTCACCGACGGCCTGCTCGGTGCGCTCCCAAACGCTGACGATGATTTGCCGGCACGGTACGAGGTCCTGCGCGAGCGAATCATCGAGGCGTTCGACAACGGACCGCTCACTCCGGTCGCCGGCGGCGGACATGCGCCGGGAAAGCAGCTACTCAGGTCGGACCGCAGCCTTCGCGAAGCGCTCACGGTCAAGGACGTGCGTTTCCTTCTCGGTCTCGCCGACCTTGATGACCGCGAGGCCATCAAGGGCTGGATGCCGGCCCGGGAGGGCAGGGCACGGGCGTTCCTTGACTCACTCGATGCGATCGACTTCGGCCCCTACGAACTTTCACACGCGCTGGGTCGAGCAGCCCGCGCATACGAGAACGTCGCTCGATACGAATTCGATCTTGGCAAGGTGCCCTGGTACGTCGAGAAGCAGTACGAGACGTGGCAGGGCTGGACGAAGTGGATCGAACCCAAGCCCGATGAGCGGCTCCGGGCGTTCTACACCGCGTTGGGCACCCTCGCCGCCAGGCTCAAGGCGAGCCATCCCTACAACCTCACGCTGGCCAAGGCACCCCTACTGCGCATTCGGGACGGCGCCACGACCCGTCACGTGCCAGGCAAAGAGGCCTACCTACCGACGGCTCCGGGCCTGCACGTTGACGGCCTCATGCCGGACTCGCTGCTGGTTTCAGACGATGGCGGCGACGAGGCGACGAAGGACGTGACCAAGGGCGCGCGTCGAGCCCTGCGCGACTTCTATGAACATGCCGAGGTCCAGCCATGGGATGCCGGAGCCCAATTGCGGGCCCGGTTCGAGACCTACGACCTCCATCCCGCATCCGTGACCGCACGACACGTCGACGACCTGCGTCAGCTGAAACGGCTGCTCGACGACGACGTCGTCGAGGCAATGGCCTTCGAAGGCACTGCCATCCTCGTCGCCGTACGGCGCGACGGCGAACGCTACTGGGCACCACCCCGCGACGTCTACCTCGACCAACCGTTCATCGCGACCGGCCTCGCCGCCCTCTATCAATCGCATCAGTACCGGGGCACCCCACCCGGCCGGCTCGACCCCGCGTACGCGTCTGAAGACTTCGATGTCACAGGCCTCGCCGATACGCTCGATGTCACGCGCGGGCTCTCGGTCAGGCCCGCAGACATCTCAGACAACCCGAAGTTTCAGAAGTCGTGGTCGCGAGGCAAGCAGCGCGCGTACACCCGGGTCGCGCAGGACTGGCAGATTCCCAACTTCGACCTGATCGTCGCGACCGAGGACGAGGACCTGCTGCGCTCCCTTTGGCGGACAGTCGTCTACGCCAAGGCATCCTTCGCAGAGGCCGAGTTCCAGGCGAACATGACCAGCCCCCGCTACGCCCTCGAGTCGCAACTGCTGCAAAGCCTGCGCCACACACCGTGGGTCCTCGACAGCGACGGCAACCTTCGGCTCCCCACCGACATCACCGTCGACGAGCTGGCGGAAGGCCTTATCGTTCCCGACGCCTCACCGATGCTGCAGCACGTCGGCTTCGGCAGGAACGCGGCCATCGCCGTTGAGGAACGCCGAGAACGCGAACTCCAAGCCAAGGCGCTCGGCTTCGAATCCGTCGACGTTCTGCTCGAGATCGCCGAGGCGTACCAGGCGGACCCGGAAAGCATGCGGGCCTGGCTACGTGAGCGGAAGAATCTGGCACTGCCGGAAGGTGCCTCGGCCGACCCGGAACAGCGGGCCCGACGCGCGGGCGAGAACGCGGCGGATGCACCTGAGCGCCGGTCCGAGAAGCGCATGCGCACCGTCCAGATCCAGGTGCCGGGCCTCCAAAGTGCCGCGAGGGCCTACCTGACCCAGATGTACACCAATGACGAAGGCGTCATGGTCTGCCAGGTGTGCACCTCGGCCATGCCCTTCAAGGTCGGCCGCGACTACTACTTCGAGGCAGTCCAGTTCGTCAAGGACAGCACCCGCGACCTGCACGAGAACCGTCTCGCACTATGCCCAACGTGCGCGGCCATGTACCGCCACGCCCGGGACACGCCGCTCGAAGACCTGCGGGCAGCACTGCTCGCCCACCACGTCGGCGGACACAGCAGCATCACCATCGGTTTGATGCTCGCCGGCGAGGCCGCGATGATCCGTTTCGTCGGCAAGCACGCCATCGACCTCCAAGCTGCGCTACAGGCAACGAAAGGCGTCCAGAGCAAGGACGACGAGCCGGAGGGTCCGCTCCCACCCGACGTGTCACGAGGCGTGGCAACCACATCGGCTCAAACCACCGCTGCCCCGCATCCCGCCGCCGCCTCGCCGCCTTCATCGGCGCGTGCGCATCGCCGGGCGGCACCCAGGCAGAGCGCGGCCGAACGCCGGGCGACGCCGGAACACCTCGTTCCCCGAGCGCGAGCGGGGGTTTCGGGTCCAGCCCGCGGCAAGCATGCCACCGAGATGGTGATCGCCACAGCCGCGGGCGGCGATCTTCACCTGGTCCGGTGCTCGTGCGGAATGCAGAGCCAGCCGCTGGACGATGCCGACCAAGCTTTCGCGTACGCCGACGCTCATGTGCGGCGAGAACCACGGCCGCCATCCCTCATGTGGAAGGGCAATCCGGACGGGCCGCATGTCGCCGAGGTCGTCACCGCAAGTGTGGACGGGTGCGAGCTTTACTTCGTAAAGTGCTCGTGCGGTTACAGAGGTTGGGCGGACGCGGACGCAAGACAAGCGGCGACCGTCGCCGATCTACATCCGTATTCCGCGAAACGTGAAGCAGAGTGGGAGAAAAATGCGGCAGCGAACCGGGATCGCACGGCGAGGCGGAACGCAGCAGCACGGGAGGCACTGAAACGGGATCCGCGGGTCTACGGTCCGATTGCCTACGACCCAGCGCACGAGATGGTGCTGATCCCACCGGTCCAATCGCCGCATCCGGCGAACTTCGGCGTGTGGGACGATTCGCTGCCTGCCATGAGGCGCTTCGTACTGGACACTCTGGCACGCGTCGAGCAGTTCACCGATGTCGTCGAGGCTGACAATCGGGCCGAGGCGAGGGTGCCGGTGATCGTGAACCTCGCGCCGCGCCCTGACAACACTCACACCCGCGAGGCGATCTCTGTAGCCCGTCCGCCAACCGACGGCGGTTCCGTGGTCGAGCGGCACATGGGCTACCTCTACAACCATACGCTCAAATTGTGGGGCGAGAGCCTGCACAGGCTGGCCGCGGCCGCCTCTCCGGCCCCGATCGGCTGTCACGGCTGGATCTCACTCAGAAAGATCAAGAACGATGCTGTCGAGCAGGGAGAACGGCTCGTCGACCTAGCAGAGCTTGAACCCGGAGACGACCTGTGGGCGTCCAAGTATTGGGACGCCGACTGGAAGGTGCACCGGCACTCACCCTTCTCACGCATCGAAATGCTCAAGATCGGCTACCGAATCGACCACATCTACCTGGACATCCCGCTTCCGCCACACTTCAAGAAGATGGTGGACATCTATGTGGCGAGGGCGGCAAGCGCGGGCGCCACTCACGACGTAGACCATGACGGGACGGACGACCCCGCGCAGCCCCGTGCCTACCACTAGCGGCGGCCCACGGGCCCGCACCTTCGTTGGGCTATCGGGGGCCGGCCCCAGTAGCCGCGGACGGCGGTGACGGTAGGGCGATCGGGCGCCCTCCAGGGACATCGGGGCCCGTCACCGGGCCGTCACCCGGGTTCCGCAGTTTGTGGTCAAACGATCATCGGAATCTGGGCGTTGAGCAGCGAAGATTGATGCATGTCTAGAGAGAGTCGTGTGTCCACGCCCTTGGCATGTTCTTTGATCTTGGTTATGTGGGGTCGAATGTGGTGACGCGGGGCGGTGGCTGGATGGAAAGTGCCTGGTAGATGGCCTTCTGTTCGGGCTTGAGTGGGGTGGTCTGCACGACGGTGCCGGCGGGACCGGCGAGGGTTACCTGCGCGATTCGCCCGAGTTGCCGGTTGATGTTTCGCCAGGGAAGGCCGGTGGCGCGTTCCGCGACGCGGGTCAGGAGCAGGGCGAGCCAGCAGATGAGCACGTGGGCGCGGATGCGGTGTTCGAGGCGGTGGAAGACCGGGCGGAGCAGCAGGTCGGACTTCAGGTCGCGGAAGCCGCGTTCGGCTTCCAGGAGGTTCTTGTAGCCCAGGGCGACGTCCTCGGTGCTGATGTGCGGGTCCGAGGTGGCGATGAGGTACTTGCCGTCCAGGCGGGACTCGGTCTTGACCTTGGCGTTGTTGACCTTCAGGCGTCCGTTCGGCTGCTGGATCAGCCAGCGGCCCAGGCTCGGGTGGTCACGTAGGGCGCACTCGGCGCGTAGGTGCGCGGCCTCGTTGCGCTTGCGGGTCTTGTCACCGGGTGGGCGCGTGGCGTCCCGCCGGCGTTGCTCGGCTATCCGGGCGAGCTCGGCGTTGATGCGGGCGATGGCGTCGTCGCGCAGCTGCTTGTCACGTTCGGCCTGCTCGGGGTTGTGGCAGATGACGAACCGGGCGTCCTGCCCCTGCACGGTGACTTCCTTGACGCGCAGGTTGTCGCGGACCTGCTGGTAGCGGCCTTGGCGGGACAGGACCTGGTCGACGAGGGGGTTGCCGTCGCGCATGCGCATCCCGGCGATGTAGTGCCCGCCGGCTCGGCGCAGGTAGGCCAGGTTGTCCGCGGAGGAGAAGCCACGGTCGACCACGGTGATGACGCGGCCGAGCCGCCAGTCGCGCATGTCATCTTTGACCTCGGCGAGGACCTGCTGGTCGTTGGTGTTGCCGGGCCAGCACCAGACCCGCACCGGGATGCCTTCCTTCGTCACCGCCAGGCCGATGACGATCTGCGGCAGGTCACCGCGGTGGTCCTTGGAGTGCCCGAACCGGCGGAACGCGTCGTCGCCGTCGTCTTCGCCATCGCGTTCGAAGTAGGTGCTGGTGGTGTCGAAGAACAGCAGGTCCACCTCAAGGTTGAGCAGGTTGGCCACGGCGAAGAACACCGCTTCCTGCACCCGGCCGGCGGTGTCGGCATCGATGAGCAGGTCCATCGCCCGGTACGCGTGGTCCTCATCCATCGCCGGCAGGCCACTGATCAGGGCGTCCTCGCGGACCCACTCGGCGGCCGACAGCTTGCTCATCGGCGCGACCGCCCGGTTGGCGACCAGCGCGAACAGCACCCGTTCCATGTTCGTGGTGAACCGGCGCCCGTCCGTTGCGGCGCGCACCGCCGCGGCGACGTCCAGCCGCCGCCACAGCCCGTCCAGCAGCCACGTCGCCCCGATCGGTCGGGCGTCGATGACTTCGAGGGGGGCCGTGCCCGCGGCAAGCCCCGCCTCGGCGGCATCGCCGAGCACGTCGACGTCGCCGAAGTGCTTGTTGATCGACGCGGCCAGCCGGCGCAGCCCCTCGACGTCGAGGCGGTCCACGCGGCCGAGGTTCATCAACACGTCGGGCTTGGTCCGCCCGTCCACCCGCCGGTTGTGGGCCAGGGCCACGTAACGCACCACCCTGCCGTCGGCGTTGGTCCGCGACGTGAACCGCAGATACATGACCACGAGCAAACCACGACATGCCTAACCAGACAAGGGAAAGCCTTCCAGTCGTGTTACCACACTTTCGACCCCGTACACCGGATCCCGGCCAACCGCAGGCCCGTAACCAGCACAAACCCGAGACGGACCGAGCTCATGTGTCTACGAACTGCGGAACCCGGGCGTCAGAAGCCGACGGTCACGTGCTGGCTTGCACCGCGTCGGTGATCCACTGGTCTGGGGGTGTGCCGCGTAGTCCGTCGTCGGCGCCGTACACGCGGCATGTCAGTCCGTAGGCGTCGCGGCGGTTCGCGTCTGGCTCCACGTCGATGCCGTTTACGCGGATGCTGGGTGAGCCGAGGAAATGCTCTGCTCGCGCCTGGTCCTCGGAGTCGATACGACGGTGGGTGATCGTTGCATCGATGCCGGCTGCATCCAGCAGCGACCGGATCCACGCCTCCAGTCCCTCGTGGTTGGGGCAGCCCTCGAAGTACAGTATCTCGATCATGTCTCGCCCACAGTCTCGCTCACCTGGCCATCATGACCGGCTGATGCACCGCGTGTTGGACCACTAGCGGCGACATGGCGTGATGCATGGCGGCAGCGTGGCGCATCGTGACCAGGCTGCGGGCGATGCGAGTGAGGCTGGCGGCGATGGCGATGAGGGCGAGCACCTGCGCCGGAGCGTTCGACCCGAGATAGATCGTGATCACCGTGATGTCTCCGGCAAGTGCGAGGGCGGCGATGGCGACGGCGGCGACGAGTGCGTGTTGGGGGCTGGCTTCGGGCAGCCAGCGGATGAGACTGGTCGAACTCATCGGCGCACTCGGGCGAGAGGCCGGAACCTGCGGGCCCATGGCCGTCTTCGCTTCTGTCTGTCGGCGATAGTCGTCGCTGCGGAGGTCCCAGCCCTGACCACTTCCCGTTTATGTCGAGATGCAGACTGGTGCCGCCACTCCCCATGCTCATGCAGAAACATGAATTTCGAGTTCGCCGGCAACGCCTCGCCGCAGAACCGAATCACCGGCTCCAGCAGGTCCAGCCGCTGTGGAGCCACACCCAACGCCATACCAGTAGAACTACCCGAAATAGATAGAAAGCGATGGCTGCCATGCTCGCGGCAGCCATCGTTTAACACCAATCATCTGGCGGATCTGTTCAGTCAGCTGAGGAGGATAGGGGCGCAGTACCGCCGTGCCGACGCGAGGAAGCGGCCGTTTCGCTACCGGCCCGCGCGACCGAGTTGACGGCCCTCGCGGCCGTGTTCACGGCCGTCGCGATCGAGCTGATGGCCTCTGAGCAGTCGCTGGCCGCTTCGCGCCAGGCTTTATGTACCGCAGGGTCCTGCAGAACGCGGATTGCCAGGTTCCCGAGGGTGACGAGCGTGGCTGCGTCGAGCACTCGCCGAGCATTGTTGATGTGAGTCATGGTGGACCTTTCTTCAGGACGAGTAGCTGAGCGCGGTTAGTTGGCTTGAGCGAACGAGAGTCGACGTTTGCTGTATCCGCCGAACTCGTTGCTGGAGTCGGCCTTTTGATGGAGTCGAGCAGAGCTCACGCCGCCAGAGTCCGATCCGGACTTGCCGGAGTTTTCGCAGCAGTTGCTCTTGGCCATGTCCTCACCTCGTTCTGTTCGCGGGATGAGAGCCAGGGCGAAGTCGCCCGGCGGTTCCAGGGGACGCGGCTCCGCCTTTGGCGATCAGGCCGCGGCGGGCAGATCGTGGACCTGCTGGCTGCTCAGTCGCGCGGTGCTCCTGATCGGCGTGACATTGGCCGGCTTGGGCGTGCCGGGCTGGAGCCGGACGAGGGTGTGGGTGTCTGCGGCGGCAGCCAGTTTGCGCGAGAGCACTGAGCGCTGGTCTGGGTGCTCGGCCGTCACGACCTGGACGCTGAGGCCGGCGCGCTTCGCCCGGCGGGCGAGATCGGCGAACGCGTGGTCGCCAGAAATGATGACCAGTTCGCCATACTCGGTTGCCACGCGACGGAGGTCGATCGCGGCCAGGAGTGCACGATCTGCCCCGTCAGGGGCGTCGGCCCCAACGACCCACTTCACGTTCGCGCCATGGATCGCAGCGCGGTACTTGCGGACGACGAGGCGGCTGGCGCCGACCACGACGTGGTCGTGTGGAGCGATGCCCGGGGCTTGCAGCTTCAGGACGTTCCAGAGAGCGGCGGCCTCTTCGCAGGTGGCCTTCGCGCCGCGGGTCGGGTTCTCGATGTCGAGCAACACATAGCGACGCTTGCGTGAGGTCAGCGACGCGGTGAAGGCCTCAGTCGGTTCGATTGCGCCACCAGCATTGACCGGCTGCCGCGCGTAGGTCTTCTCCAGGTGGTACCCGCGGCAGTCGGGGCACGCGAACGTGCTGCCCTCGAACTGGTGGGAGCCGGCGAGCATCGCCTTGGCGCCCTGCCGGGCCTGGTGGCGATCGCGGTAGCGCGCGAGCCCGGTGGCCTGGCAGAGCGCCAGCTTGTGCCGGCGAGATTCTCCGTGGCGGCGGTGCGAGCGGGTGGTGAGTTCGGAGTTGATCCGGGTGTTGATGTTCACTGTTACATCCTTCGAGGTGATGCCGGTGTGGCGATGCCTCAAGCAAACCGCTAGGCACGCGAGGCATCACGCGACCCCGTGCCTCGCTCTGCCTGATCGAACCCGCTGGCATGATGAATGCCATGGCGCACGAACCCGGACTTCAGCTCACGAAGGACCTCTCCGATGCGCTCAGCTGGGTCCTGGGCGAGGCGCCCACAACACCCGTGCCGGTCGTTGTCCTGGCGGCGTACCTGGACTCGCTGGCGAAGGGCTACGGGCTGTCGGAGAGCCTGGAAGTTGATGATGTGGGTCCACTTGAGCGGGCTGATCTTCCAGCATCGGCTGTGGCGCTGATCAACCACTACTTGGCAGACGGCGATGCTTCGGTCGACGCGGACTCCCTGCGAGACCGGCTCTACTCCGTCTTCGCGGACCTCTCCCAGAGCCGGCGCGCCCGCAGCATTGTCGACAAGAAGCAGACTTTGACCGATATCGGGCTGCTCTATGTGGGCCAGATCTACTGGAATCTCGAAGGCACGCCGGCACGGCCCAAGCTGCCGATCCGGGCGGAGCAGGTCGTCACTGTCGCGGGAAAGCAGGTTCCTGCTGACATCAAGGCTCCGAACGCGAACAAGGACTTCGCCACAATGAAGTGGGCGGCCCGCGTCAACGAGCACGGGCCGTACAAGTCGTCAGGACAAGGGTTCCGAAAGCAGGGAGCCCGCCTGGCCGTACTGGCTGCAGAACACATCATCAAGTGCAACCCGCAGCACCCGCCCACCCTGGGAAACGCAGCCCTGCAGCTCACCCCATCCGACCGCGGCAAACATCGGATTTCGTCGATCATTTGGCGTGAAGACCAACCAGGCTTGGCGACACCCGCCACGGTTGGTGCCGACCGTCGCCCACGTGGGCTCGACGCCGGGAAGCAGGGTGCGCCGCATCATCGATCGGTCATCGAGCACAGCTTCGCTCGAATGAAGCTGGCTAGCGCGTTCGAGGGCCGCGAACCCGAGTTGGACGAGCTGGTGAAGTTCTGCACTACCGATGACGAGCAACGCTTGCTTGTCGTCGGTGAGCGCTACTCCGGCAAGTCAGCGCTGATGGCGGAGTTCTTCGTGAACGCCGAAGCCCCCGACACCGTTCGGTTGGGCTACTTCGTGCCGCCAAATCAGCGGCAGGATGCACGATCCGAAGCGATGGTGCGCCACCTGGTCCGCCAGGCCTACCTGCTGACGACAGGCGAGGAGTTGCACATCGACTCCAGCAACCCGGGCAGGCTGAGGGAACTGCTTGCCACGTGCGTCGGCCAAGCGAGACAGGATGGACGCAACGTCGTCCTGATCGTCGACGGCATCGACGAGGACGTATCAAATCGCCTGCAGGAGCAGACGATGATGAGCATCCTGGGCGAGCTCTCGGTTCCCAGGCTCAAGGTGATCGTCTCGGCCTGGTCAGACCGGATTCCTCCCGAGGCCGCCGCCGGCTGGCGGCAGCTGCCTGTTCGGCGTACCGAGTACGTCGCCGAATGCCTCAAACAGATGGAGGCCGAACTCGAGAGCCTGTTCGACCACGCTTCCACCCGGGGGATCCTGCAGTACCTGACGTTCGGAGTCGGCGCCTTCCAGGCCGACGAGCTGGCGCAGCTCACCGGCGGCAGTGTCCGAGCCATCCGCAAGACGCTGACCGGTTCCGAAGAGCGAGTGTTCAGCGCGGTACGCGAACCCGGCGAAGAAGACCGCTGGGCCTTCGCGCATCCCAAATACGCTGAAGTGGCCCGAGCCTTGTTCGACGAGTCCGCGGGTGCCTGGCCGGCTGGAGAACTGACATCGGCCGCTGCCGTGTCGGCGGAGGCTGAGACCGAGATTCGCCTTGAGGCCTGGGCAGGGTCGTTCCGAAACGCCGGGTGGCCAACCGAAACCCCCCGCTACCTGCTCACCCACTACCCGGAATCCTTGGCTGAGCGGGGCGACCTGGCCAGACTTTGCCGACTCTTGTTCGACCCTGGCTACCTCCGGGCCGTCGCTGGCAGGTTCGGCCCCGCCAACCCCATCTCCTTCCTCGTTGATCAGGCAATGCCGCTGGCGCTTCGCGCTGCGCAGGCCGGCGCGTCTACGGCCAGCCTGGAGACCATTGCGAAACTGGGAACGGTCCGCATCAACTACGAGGTGACCGCCGACACCGTCCCGCTGGTCCTTCTGGAAGCTGTCGGACGCGTGGCAGGGCCGGTCGCCGCGAAACGGCTCGCCACCCACATCATCGGACGCGACACCGACTCCGACCCCGGCGCGACGAGCGGCCGATCTGGCCTGTTCGAACCATTGAGCAGCTCCGCCGCCCAGACCGTCAGCGCCCTCGTTCGTGCCGGGCTGACGGACACGGCCAAGGAGTACACCCTCACACGAGATGACCCGGACGTCCGCCAGGCGTACGCCCGAGCGCTCCTCCACCAAGGCGACCAAGCTGGTGCGATCGAGGCGGCCCGCGCCTGGCAAAGCTCGATGGAGGATGCGGCCAAAGACCACCAACCCATGCTAGCTGACTTCTCCACATTCGTGGAAAGCGTGCTAGGACGCTTGGTGGAAGGCGAGATGGGGGATGCCGCCAAAGACGACCCGCCGACGCTAGGCGCACTCTTGGAAAGCGGGCTAGCCCTCCTGGCGGAAGGCGGGAGCGAGACCTTCGGGCTCTCCCTAGTGGGTGTGCGCGATGACTTCCGGAACCGATCCAGATGCGTGAGGCTATTCCAAGAGGCGGGCGATCATGCCGCCGCGTCCGGACTGGCGATGCGACTTCTCGGGGAGTACCGCACGGTCGAGTACGCCGCCGGCGCTGTGGCGCTGGACGTCGCTGCAGCACTTGTGTGGGGCGGTCATGTCCAGGAGGCTTCGGAACTGATCCGTACCATCCCGGAGGTTGTCGTCGAGGTGGTCGCCACCCTTCGAGGCCGACCGGGCATCGCCGACCACCCTCTCCTATTTCCGGGACCGAGAGTCCTTGACTTGCTCACAACCGTCCCAGTGCTGCCCCTCATCGAGGCCTTCCTCGCGACCGGAAACCACGCCGGCGCGCGCCAGTTCCTGGCAGAGCACGTCCAGGGGAAGGAGTACGAGCAGATTCATGCCGCGCTCATGGTGAAAGCCGGAATGCCAGACGAAGCGTTCACTGCCATCGACACCCTCGACGCCCTTCCAGACAACACCCCCGGACTTGAAGCGTCGCGGCCGTTCATGGTCACGCAGCACAAAATCGTGCTGTTCGCCCTCCTCGCCTGCGAGCATCCCGAATCGGGAGCGGCTGCTCGAGCAGTGGACCAAATCAAGAGACTGATTGCCGGCTCCCACCCGGAGGCCCAGCCTGTGCTGCGGAGCCAGCTTGCACTGGCCCTGATTGCAGTACGCCGCGACGACGAGTTCGATTCCGTCGTGGAGCAGCTGGATGACCCTGCCGATGCGCTTCTTCACGGAGTGGAAGCCGCGGCCCGACGCGACGACCTTCAGGTCGTGCTGCGTTACGTCCACCACCCGCAATGGATGAACCCACGCACCTCCACCAAGGACCGGATACAGGCGCTTGCCCTCTTAGCGATCTGCTACCTGGAGGGCAACAACGCGCAACAGGCCCGAGAGGTACTCGACCAAGCCCTCACCTTCGCTGCAAGCCCGGCGGTGGCGAGGAGCGTACGCCGTCAGGGAATCGTGGATGCAGCGGTGGGTCGTGAGTTCGACTGGGAGCACATGCTCCGCCAGGACCTCAAGACCGGACTGGAAGCCGTGTGGGCCGCCGCGTACTGGCTAGAGAACCCGGAGAAACACCTCGACGCGCTAGAGGGTGCAACCCTTGCCGCGATAGAGCTTTGGCATAGCTCCCGGGGGATTGGTGACCGCGATGAGGGCGGCGAGAAGGGCCCAACCGCGGAACTGCCGGAATCCGGTCTTGATCCGCTAGAGGCGGCCACAGGCAGCCGCACGCCAGGCAGTTGGCGGGGCTGGCAGGAGGCCTTCGCGGCGCTGGCCGACGCCCTATACAGAGCCGGCGATGAGGGGGCCGCGGCAAGAATTGCCACCCTTGCTCTTCGCGTGGCGCTCGTGCAAAGACAGCTCGACGACCCGGGAACGCCAAGTCCCCCGATTTTGCTTGGCCGCCGGCTCATCGACCTCGTGCGTTTGGTGGGGGAACTAGAACCGGACGTGAAGCGCCAGATTCAGGAAGCCCTTGAGGACTCCTCCGAATGCCTGCGTCGGTTCTTCTTTCCTGGCGGGCCACCTCGTGAGTTATCCGCCCTTGGGGCTGCCGCGGAGTCAATGTCTCGGGCGGCGATCGGCCAGCGAGACGACGCCCGCGCGCTCGTCACCGAGGCCAGCAGCGCAGTCGCGACAGCCGCGCCGACAGATGCTGCGTCCAGGGCTCACGATGCCGTTCTTTCGCACTGTGTGGAGACCCTGGCGTTCTTGGGCGAGCCAGAACTGGCCGCCCCACTACTGGGCTACATCTCGCACGCCTCGGTCGCGGCCCAGGCAAATCTCTGCCTCGCCGATAGCTATCTCGATAAGGGCGACATCCCGGCGGCTTTCCGGTATGCCTCCCATGGGCTTAGCGACTGCCTCGATCCGAGGATTCTGCGCCGTCTCGACCCAGATCTTGTCCCCAAGATCGCCGGATTCGAGGACCAACTCTGGAAAGTCAACTCCGGCCGTTCCCTCGAATGACCTCAATCTTTCATGGGGCTGGTGAGCGCGATGAGAGACTCGGCTCCCGGATCGCCGCAAGCCCTGCGCGGGACTGTTCCCCGCTACTACGCCTGGGCCTGGCTCGACGACGTGTGCACCGACGCCGATCCCGACGACGGCGGCCACCCACCCCCCACAGCCTGCTGATCCGCCGCAACACCACCAACGGCAAGTTGGGCTTTTACCGCTGCTGGACCCCGAAACCGGCCAGCCTCGCGCAGCTCGTGCGGGTCGCCGGGATCCGCTGGACCGTAGAGGAAGCCCTTCCAGGCCGCCAAAGGCCAGGTCGGCTTGGACCAACACCAGGTCCGCCGCTGGGACTCCTGGCACCGGTTCACCACCCTGGCCCTGGCCGCCCTCGCCGTCCTGGCGATTCTGCGCAGCCGACGCGGCCCCCACGACCCGGCCGACACCGGACTGATCAAACCAGCACCCCTTGGTGCTGGTTTGAGCGCGCCAGCGGGCATCAGGCAGTCGCAGAGATCGCGGCCCGGCCGTCGAGTTCGTCCAGGTGCTGCCACCATTCGGGGAACTCGGGTCGCAGTTCGGTGAGATCCTTCTCGTCACCCGTGATGAAACAGATGCCCTCGCCCGCTGCGGCGTCCCAGTAAGCGACATCGCCTCCTTCGGCGAACCGGATGCGCACGTAGTCGAGATCCACCCCGGCCACGATCAGGTGGGCGGCGAGGCGGGCCAGATCAGCGCCCGCACGATCGACGGTGAGGCCCGCGATTGGTTCCTGCACCCGGAGGACATTGACCTCGGCCGAGCGTGCTGGACGTCCCTGGCTGGGACGCCGCCGCACGATCGTTTTCTCCCATGCCGCAGAGGTTGTTCCGATGCCCCAATTGGCGGTCATCAGCTCCATGATCTCGCGATCCGTGTAGTCGCCAGCGAGGTAGCGCAGATTGGCGACGAGAGCCGCGGCCTGCCGCGCGTCCGGTGCGGTCAGCGTCAGCAAATGCTGGTCTAGGCCGAGCGCGGGTGTGAGTAGCAGTGCCTGCGCTTGGTCGCGCACGGCCCGGCGTAGCTCGTCGTCGAAGTCGTATTCGGTGAGTTCGGAGAGGGCGCGAAGCGTGGTTTGCCGAGCTTGCACCTCAGTGAGGACCTGCTCGGCCGCTTCGCGCTCGTCGCCGGTGAGCGAGGCGACTAGCTTTTCCGGGCCCCAGAGGAACGACCACGATGCGAGCTGCGCCGTTATCGCCCGTCCCGGGTCGATCGCGTCACTGCGCAGCAGTTCCCGCAGGACGTGGCCCAGGATTACCGCGTTGCGCACCGTCAGGGTGGGACCGAGTTTCTCCTGGAAGGCCGTGTCCTGCAGCGCAGCAGTGAACCGGACGGCGAGCCGGTTGCAGGCCATGCGGGTCCGGGTGGAGACGCTGAGGTGCCGGGTGAACTGCTCCTCGTTGTCGGCGTCGTCCGGTTCGCTCTCGGCGCCGAGGTCGTCGTCCCGCTCCTCCACGGTGGGTGACCCGGCGACCCCGTTCAGGCGAGCGGCGATCGCGCTGAGGATGACCTCGATGTCCGATGCTGGTTCTCCACTGGGCCGACGGTTCCGCTGGTAGCCCCGATAGCGGGGATGCCGGTAGTGCCGCTCCCAGTCGATCTCCTCCCACTGCACCCACTCCCCGTCACCCTCCTCGCCGGCTGGTGCGGCCGTCCTGGCCCCGGCCACCTTCCAGGCGGTCTCCGGGTCGAAGATGAGCGTCTGTTCCAGCTGTCTGAGGAGCTGGAACAGGTCATCGTCCGTGCGGGGCAAAGTCCCCGTCGAGATCAGCAGACGATTGTCCCCGACCCGATCCATCCGGCCACGCAACGCGTCCACGTGGTAGGGCCACGTCGGCTCAGGGTCCGCGCCGTCGGTGCTGCCAGGCAGGCGGACGTCGATGCGCCCACCGCGGGTGAGCCGCTCGACGTCCGTATCAGCGAGCCGGAACCGGAAAACAGTTCCGTCACCCTCCGCCGCCAGCGCGAGCAGCGCGGTCCCATCCGGAAAAGCCAGGTCTGGTACGTCCGAACCGGCCGCCGTGCTGAACACCAGCGTCAGGAGGTTGCCTCGTAGTTCGCTGTAGAGCAGTGCCACGGTGTCCGCCGGTGGTGATTCACCGCCGCCACGGAAGGTCAACGTGATCGATTCCGCGGCGGGCAGCGGCTGCATCGTCAGCGGCGTGTAGAGGCCGGTGAACCCTCCGGGCGGTCGCGTCTCAATCACAGCCAGCTCGATGTTGCCGGTGGCGGCCGGCAGCAGCAGTGCCCGTCGGGAGAGGTTCGCCGAGCCGGTGACCAGCACCTCCTGCTTGTTACCCACCACATGAATGATCTTGGCGTGTAGGAAGGCCGCCGGGGCGTCGCTGACCTGGACACTGTCAAGCGACACCGCTGTCCCGGGGCGGTTCACCAAGGCGGCGAGGCGTTCGCCATCGACCGATGTGTTCGGTGTGAGCAGAACCCGCAAACGCCGAGGTCGTAGCCGGTCCAGCAACTGGCCCAGCGACGCCGCGTCCTCGTCGTAGAACGGCGCGTGCACCGTTAGCAGATCGACTGGGCCGTCCACGGCCGCGGTGATCGCCTCGATCAGCGGGGTATCGAGATTGTGGTGCAGCGGCTGCGGCGCGACTGGCCGTGGCGCCAGCCACGGGGTGGAAGACCAGGCCAGGTCCAGCCCGGAGACTGCGGCCGGATCGAGCCACCCACGCGCCACGATCCCGTCGATCAAGGACCGGACTGCGGCGAACACTTCGACATGCTCGCCGGTGCTGTCGTCGTAGGTGTATCTGTGCCACAGCTCGCCGGGTTCGGCGTAACCGTCTGGGCCCAGATTGCCCGAGCCGACCAGCAGGCGGCCCGCCGTGGGCGTCGTGAGCAGCA
This sequence comes from Micromonospora sp. CNZ280, assembly GCF_011759515.1. Taxonomy (NCBI): domain Bacteria; kingdom Bacillati; phylum Actinomycetota; class Actinomycetes; order Micromonosporales; family Micromonosporaceae; genus Micromonospora; species Micromonospora sp. CNZ280. The sequence goes on along the minus strand of NZ_JAAOYP010000002.1, from coordinate 1,097,305 downwards.
CCGCCTTCGCATGCGCTGCCCATGGGTTACGGATCGGTGCGGCCAGATAGGTTCGGTTCGCCTGACCGAGCCGCTGCCCGGATCGCGCCGCGGTGGCGAACTGGTCGGCCAGCCGCCGATCATCGGCCAGGACGATCCGGTTCGGCACCCGGCTCAACTGCCGAAGCAGATGGGTCTCGAAGAAGTCCAGGTGCGCCGAGTAGGTCAGCACGATCAGGTTCGTCCAGGCACCCTGGATCTGCTCCGGGACGACGAACGCGGGCACGTCACTCACCCGCGTTCTCCCGGTGGAACCCCGCGGCCGCCTTCTGTACCGCGCCCGCCGGAAGATCGCCGTCGGCCAGCAGGGCCAGGCCGGCCGCGGTCAGCTCCCGCCGCTCCAAGGCCAGGCTGGAGACGAGGCCGAGTTCATGAGCGATCGTGCTGAGGGCCCCGAACCGGCTGTCGTTGAAGGCGACCGGCGCGTCCGCGGGAAAGAACCGCAGCGCGTCACCGACACGCCGGAAACGGAATGTGTCCCCGCTGTTGGGAAGCTTCGCCGTGGCCACCCGCTCATGCTGGACGATCACGAAGTCGACGATGATCCATTGAAGGAGCTCAGCGATCGTTTGGTTCGCCATGAGCCGTCTGCGCAGCAGCTCGTAGAAGCGGGTCATTCCGATGCGCTGGCCGCCACCCTCGGCCAGCAACTCGGCGTCGTCGCCCAGGTTGGCCTGCCGGCTGGGAATGGTGAGCCGGCGGTGGACCAGCAGCAGGATCGCCAGCATCGCGATCAGCGTCTCGGCGTCGTCCTCGGCGTTGGCGCACCAGGCGTAGAGGGTGTGCTCGTCGAGTTCATCGTGGCGGGGCCAGAGATCGTCGACTCCTGGCGTTACGTCGACGTGCCCAGTGAGCCAGTCCGCGAAGGCCTGGCCGGGCATGTCGGCCCCGATCCCGGGATCGGGCAGGTCGCCGCAGAAGCTGTTGTCGTCGAGTTCCTCGGTGATGACCGCCCAGAGTTTGCTCGAAGCAACCAGGCTTAGGCCGTCGCCGGACAGCTCCAGCCCGCGGCGTGTCACCCAGGCCCACAGCCGGTTGAAGGCGAACGCGAAGTACTCACGCGCCTGGTAGATTCGCCACCGGCGGGCGGTGCCGAGCACTCCCGGCAGCGGTGTGTACCGCTCACCGTCCAGCTCGCGGAAGTAGACGAGCTGGCGGAACCGGTCCTGACTCATCGCCTCCGCCTGCGTCGTCCGGCAGAAGTCGAGGAAGAAGCGGAAGGTCGCCCGCCGCCGCTCGGCTTCCTCGGGCTCGCCGTGGTGCAGGAACACGTCTTGAAGCAGTGGCAGGTCGGCGGTTGCGGCGGTGCGCAGCCGGCACAGGCAGCCGGCGGCCGCGAACTCCGCGAGTACGTCCCGCGGGACGGCGGTGTCGCACGCCGCGAAGTAGTCCCGGTAAAACCGGGTTCCGTCGACGGCCGTGCGAAACCCGGCCGCCACCGCCCGGCCCTCCGGCGTCGGGGCGTCGAATACAACACCAGTGGCCGGATCGGTGAGCACGACCAGGCCCATGGTCTCCATCACGGTGCGGTAGTAGAGGCCGTAGCCGCCGAGCGGCTCCTTGATGTAGTCGAACGCTGGATCAAACTCCTCTTGGCCGATCACGCCGTAGGTGCGCCGGGACCCGACGATGCCGCTGGTCAGCGTCTCGTGCTCGGGCTGCTCGCAGAATTGGCAGGCGAAGGAGTACAGGGCCTCCCGAGGCCGATAGAAATCCCGGAAGGCGGTCTGGTTCCGCGGCAGATCCCGCGCCCAGAACTCGTCGAGCAGGAACGCGTAGAACGACCAGTACCGTGGGTGGACGGTCAGCACGTTGACGCCCGGCGACAGCCGCGCCAACAGCCGATCCGAACTGACCGAACCAAGCCCAAGATGGTCCTGCCCCGAGCCACGCGAATAGGCCCGCGCCGCCCAGAACGGCCCCGTCACCTCACGCGCGGACGTCATGAACGCCGATAGGTGCCGAGGACCGAAATGGAGCTACCGCGGGCCTGGCAACTAATGGCATGCCGCCTCGCCGACGCGTGCAGACTACGGATCGGCACTTGGGCGCGATCCGGCTCGGGTCCAGGGCGTGCCGGTACCGATCTCCACGACGGACGCCGGATTGCCGCCGTGATGGCCCACGATCGCCTCCGGGATCTACGGCGGATAGTCCGGCCTGAGCGTCTCGTACGCGTCCAACCATCGTCCCGAAGACGTCCACGCTGCCCTCCTGTCGGGTGAGCCGGATCGCGCGTTCGTGCTGAGGGCGGCTGCGGCCTCTCGTCGCAGGAGGTTACTGCGTTACCGGCGGCGGCGCAGACCCGCCTTACGACCGCGAATTAGACCCTCGACGTTCGGTCGGGGCTCGTCGCCATCCGTGCCGAAGATCGGGTCCAGAATGGCCTGGTAAGCGGCCGACGCCCAGCCCAGAACGTGTAGATGCCGGACGTGCGGCTGTCGGCTTCGAGCATGCCTTGAGTACCAGCTGATCGTGGTGGGGGCGTCCGATCAGAGCGGGCGGCGCTGTGTCGCTTCCGTCAGACAGGACAGAGCTGCCGGTAGCACCCAGTCGACCAAGAACGACCGTGCGGGGCACCGTGGATTAGCGGCGGAGCGCGACGTTTCGCCACCGATCCTCGTCCAGCTCCCGCTGGCTATGGATGGCGGACTCCGGCCCTGCGTTCCATAGCCCTCCGCCGTGCCGTCCTGGCCGGAGCCTGCTGCACGACAGATGCCCACACTTGTGGAACCGCACGGCCGTCGCGTGGGGCGACTGCCCCTTGGACGCCATCGCGGCGAGCGACGCCGAGGCCCTGCAACGGCAGATCGCCGCGATCGCCCAGTCGCGGCGCAACAGCCGCAGCGGACGCCACGCCGGCGAACATGTCATCATCGCCGTCCGCGCAGGCGACGCCGGGGAGCCGACCTGCGATCCTTGGATCATGACGGTGTTCACCTGTGGGAACCGTGGGGCGGCGGTGACCTCCGACGTAACCGAAGTCTTCCCCGGAGCGGGCACCGGAGCACGACGACGAGGGCGAGGCTCCGCCGCGCATCGCGCCGGGTACCTTCGCGCGAGACCCCGACCCCTTCGGGCCCCCGTTCGGGCCGACTGCCGAGAACCCTCGGGTCCTGGTGTCGGCCGGACCGGCCAGGACGATCCTCGTCCATCCTGGCGATGTCCGCGAGCTTCGTCTTCAACCGGACCTGCGGCGGCTGAACGGCTGCTGCCGGCTCGACGGCTGCGACGGCCCGAACCTGGTCTGCGCGGGTTGCGGGGCCGAGGTCGCCACCGAGTAGTCCGACTGCTGGGTTAGCTGGCACGACATCCGCCTCGAACCCGCCGCCGTCGCCGGGTCCGGCCCGATGATAGGCGTGTCGTGACCGCGGGGCTGCACGTCATCGCGTTCGCCGTCCGCTGGCTTGCCGATCGGCGGATCCACGCCGTCGTGCCGGCCATCGGCGCCAGTCGCTGCTCGAGGTGATCGACCGGTTCGAGCTCGCCGCCGGCATGCGACCGGCTGGCGGTCCTACGGTGGGCTGATTCCCGCGTACTACCGGTACGGGCCGCCTGATGAGCACTTCCTGGGCAAGGAGAACCCGGGCCTGGGCCCGAAGACGGCGGTGCTGGGCTGCGAGTGTGGCGAGGTGGGCTGCTGGCGGCTAATGGCCCGGATCACGCCGACCGGGAACCTGGGTGGTATGGGCCGCTTCCGAACAACCACACCGCCGGTTCCGGGACTATTCCGAGCTCGGGCCGTTCCTGTTCGACCGCGATCAGTACGACGTGGCACTGGAGGCCCGATGCACCGAGATCACCGCAACCGAGCAGTAGCCGCAGCGCTGGCCGCGCGCCCGTACTGCATGCCGTAGGCCTGGGCGCCGACAGGCCGGCCTGCAACCGCCACGCTGTCCGTTTCTCCAGCCAAGGCATGTAGTATCAGCGCATGCGCACTCAGAGTGCGCATAGGAGCGGACCGTGGGGGTTCAAGTCCCCCCTCGGACACGTTATTTCCACACGAAGCGTGATTGTTCTTCGTGTTTTGCGTGATCCCCGTCCCGTTGGGCGGGGATTTTTGCTGTGGTGGCCAGGATGCTCGCGGCGGGGGTGAGCGTGTAGATCGCGGTCTCCGCTTCGAGGGTCCATGCGCGGTGGTCACACACGATGACCATGTTGGTGGTGCGCAGGTAGGCGGTGACCTTTTCCGGGTCGGGGCTGCGCAGTGCGGGGTGGTGACGGTGTAGTCCGCGGTCGTGTCGGATGCGGTCCAGTAGGTGGTCTTCCCGTATGTAGAGGATCTTCGGCTGCGGTGAGGTCTTGGTGCGGCTGCTCGTGTGGCCGTGCCGGCAGCGGTAGCCGGAACGGCCGTGGACCCAGTGCGAGTCCATGATGCGGCCGCAGACGCCGCAGTAGACCATGCCGGCCAGGAGGTAGTGGCGAGGAGCACCATCAGCGGGGGTAGGCGCGGTGTGGATCGCCTGGGCCGCGACGAACTGCTCCTCGGTGACCAGCGGCGGGTGGGCGATCTGGCGGGAGATGACCCAGTGCGGGGCGGCGTTCCAGCGCTGGACCTCGCGGTGCCGTGCGAGGGTCCCGTCGGGCGTGAGGTCGTCGTGGTCGGTGCGTTGCCGGTTCCACACTTGGCGGCCGGTGTAGCGGGGGTTGGCCAGGATCGCCGTGACGGTGGTCAGCATCCAGCTTTGGCCGCTGCGGTGCCGGTTACGTGCCGGGTCGGCGCCGGATGGACACGGCACACCGTTGTCGTTGAGTTCGCGGGCGATGCTGGCCACGCTGCGACAGGCAAGCCGCTGTTCGAAGATCCACCTCACCCAGGGCGCGGTGGCCGGGTCTGGTTCCAGGCGGTGCAGGCGCCGTCCCCAGGCGGCGTGGGCCCGGTTGGGGTGAGGGCCGGCGTCGACGAGCTGGTAGCCGTAGGGTGGCCGGCCTCCGAGGTGTCGACCCTGCAGTTCGGCTTGGGCGCGCATCGCCGCAGTGGTGCGGTGCCGGGCCCGGGACACCTCCCGCTGCGAATGCACGCCCAGCAGGTCCAGCAGAGCCAGCTGTCGGGGGTTGTCGAAGTCCACCGGCCCGTAGGCCTCCGGCAACCACAGCTGCACGCCGTGCCTGACAAGGGTGGGGGTGAGCTGTTCGAGCTGTTGACCGTGGAAGGCACGTTCGTACTCGCCCACGACGATCGCGTCGAAGCCGCGTGCCGGGTCCGCTACGGCGGCGAGTAGTAGGTCCGCCTGCGGCCGGTCCGGCCAGGCGATCCTGCGGGAGACGCCCTCGTCGAAGAACTCGGTCACGATCCGGCCATGGCCGGCGATCAGGTCTTCGGCGTAGTTGCGCTGCCACCGGCACGACGACGTCCGGTCCTGGAAGTCGACGGTGGACATGCGCCCGTAGAAGGCGAAGCGGATGCCGGGTGGAGGTGATGTTGTGGGGCGCTGCGCCCGTTGGCGGCCTCGCTGGTTCGGCTGCCGTATCCACCAGCCGAGCAGGTCGGGGCCGTCGAGTTCCGGCGCGTATTGCATCAGTACCCTTCCCACACCCAGGGGCGCTGCAGCCATCCATCTCGATATGGATGGCTAACGATGCGGTGGTACGTGGGACTCGGCTAGTCGCACCATCTGTTGACTCAACCGTGCAGCGGGCCCTTCAAGTGGAGGCCGGCTAACGGTCGAACGCGTCGATGTCGATGCGGACTGCCATGGGCGGGCACTTTACCGGCCGGGGTGGAGGCGGGCGGTGTCGAGCTTGGCCAGGAACGCCGGCCGACGCCGGTGTTGTCCACGCAACTCGTCCAGGTACTTGGCGAACTGGTCGGTTTCGCCGGTGGCCGCGTACGCGTCACGCAGATGACGGAGCAGCGTGATGGCGGTGTCGTAGCGGCGCTTGTCATGCGAGTCCAGCAGGTGGGCGTTGACGAGTGCCCGGTAGGGTTCGCGCACGTCGGCCGGATGGCCTTGTTGCCGGCGGTGCAGGAGTTCGACGCGTTGCCGTGCGGGCAACTCGTCCAGGCGTGCGAGTCCGGTGTGCCAGGCCTCATCATCACGGCCGGTGTGGTGCAGCGCGTCGATCAGGTGAGGCAGGTAGCCGGACTGCTGGGCGACGCGGTCGCGTACCACCGTCAGCGCCCATTCGGTGGTTTCGTCGCGGTCGGTCTCGGCCACCGTCGCCAGCAGTGACTGGAGGTTGTCAATGATCGGCTGCTTGTCGAACGCAGCCCGGCGCTCGGCCACCGCGGCCCGCGGATCGCCAGTCTCGATCAGCAGCCCCACCAGCAGGTCACGCAGCCGTGCGGGTTGGTGACCGGTGGGATGTTCGGCGAGTCCGCGTCGAGCCCAGTCGATCGCGTCGGCGGGCCGTCCCGCCTCGGTCAGCACCCGTACGACGCGCTCGTACTGGTCGGCGCTGACCAGGTGCTCCGCCAGCACGGCCACGTACCGGTCCACGTCGCCGGAGACCTCGGCGAGCTGCTCGCGTAGGTGCCGTACCGTCCACTGCTGGTGCCAGTTGTCCGGATCCGCCACCGCGGCACGCTGCTCGACCAAGCGCGTCACCTCGGCCAGGCCTTTCGCCCCGAGAGCCGGCACCCACTCGCGCAGGATCACATCCGGCCAGCCAGGGCCGTCGCAGACGAGCCGGACCAGCCACCCGGCCAGGCCAGCGGGTCGTGGCGGTGCCGCCCGGCACGCCCGGGCGTAGAGCTCCATCAGATAGGCGAGGTCGTTTCCGAGGACTCCTGAGGAGCTGTCCATGTACATCAAAGCGGTCGTCATCCGATCGACTGCCTTGCGCAGCACCGGCACCGCGACCGCCGCGTCACCCGCGTCGATCAGCCGGGCGCAGCGGTCCGCGACCTCACGCGCCGCCTGCGAGTAGGCCTGCCGGCCCACGTACGGGTCACGACGGCGATCCCGCCGCAACCGGTCCACCAGCACAGTCAGCTCATTCTCGTTCCCTGCGCTCACCGGTACATCACAGCAGAACGCCCGCGACGACCCAGGCGGGCTGCGTGGTGTTCCGCGAACCTGATGCCGCTTACCACCTGGTGGGGGCGGGTGGCCATCATGCCCCCTTGCTTCCGGCGCTAGGGCAGGTTGGCGGTGAGTTCATCGCGCCACTGTGCGAAGCGTTTGCGCATCTCACCGATGTGAGCGGGGTCGGCGCCGTAGGCGGCGAAGCGCCGGTCCGGGTAGCGCTCCAGCATGCCGAACAGGTCCGCAAGGACGCGCCGGTCGAACCCCGCGTCGGATTGTTCGGCCAGCTCGCACAGCCGCGTCCGGGTGTAGCGACCGGTCGCGAGCGCCGCGTCGATGTCCAAGAAATCTCGGGGCTCGGCGCGCGTGTACAGGGCGGACATCTTGCCCGCGACGACGTCGTCGGCGTGCAACACCGGCCCGACGTCCATCATCACCGGCGGCAACGCACGCCAGTTGGCCGCCAGTTCGACCTTGTACGGGTGCTCAGGTTGAGCGGGATCGGTGACCGCGAGCCGGGCGAAGGTGTCGAACTGCTGCGTCACCTCGACGGAATACCCACCGGCGCGGTAGCCGTCGACCACCGCGTCCACTGCTGCGGCGAACTCCCCACGCCGCTCCCACGCCGTGAACAGGTCGACGTCCTCGCTCGGCCGGTCCAGGATGCCGTGGGCCTGTACGGCGTAGCCACCGGCCAACGCGAACCCGTAGCGGGCAGCGACCCGCAATCCGATCTCGGCCAAGCGGAGGTGAACTTGATCCACTTCTACCCGGCCAGCGTCTGCGGCGGCGTGCTCAGCTCGGGAAAGCGCGCCTGCCACAACGCCCGCAGCCGGGCCGGGAGCCACAAGCTGGGCCACAAACGGCGCAGCGTGGGACCGTGCAGCCACCGGCGCAAGTCGTTGACCGAATTGGCCTGGTTCAGTACCGTCTGGTACATCAGCTGCAGATCACCGGCGTCGTCCAAGTCGTAGGTGCTGTCGCCGGACCAGTCCAACCATCGATCGAGCGTCACCACACCGCGAACCGGACCGCGCAGGTCGGACAGGGATGCGGCGACCACGAAGTGCCGCTGGTCCACATACCGCGACCCAGGCGGTGCACCACTGCCGCTGGCCATGTCTCTACCTCCTGCCCCGATCGTACGTGTGGGCGGTGTCGCCGGCTGGTACGACATCGACCTGCCGGCCATCTGATCTCTCGGGATCGGCCTGCGGCCTGATGATCATCGCTGGAAGGGCGAACACCGCGTGCCGATGCGCACCAAAGGCGGGTCAGGTCAGGGTGCCGCCGCCCGCGGGGTTCGAAGGTCTTGCGCCGGACGTCGGCAGCCTCCGGTCGACCACTGCCGGGCCGCAGTCCGCTTGTGCCTGAGCCGATGTGGTGGACGGATCGGGTGCCCGGACAGATTCACCTTGCGGATGGATACGCTCACGGCTGCCCGGGCCAGATTTCGTGGAGGTGACCTTGGCGCGGCTGGTGCTGACCGAGGATGAGGAGTCCGTGCGCGTCGCGGTGGGCACACGGTTGTTCGTCCATGCGCGGGCCCACCTCGACCGGGGCGAGCTGGTCGACGTGCAGTGGGATTCGCGGGCCGGGCGGGGTCATGCCCGGCTCCGCGGCGAGCTGTCCGGCACGGTGATCGCTACCGCGCGCATCGATCCGAGTGGCGACATCACTGCAGTGGAAGGATCGTGTAGCTGCGGTGACGATCCGGGCTGCGCCCATCCGGTCGCGTTGATCATCGCTGTCGTGTCGGCCCGGGGTGTGCCCCGCCCGCGGGCCGTGGCGCCACCGCCGGCATGGGAGACCGCGCTGTCCCCGCTGGTCGGTGCGGTGCCCGAGGCTTCCGCCGATGCGGTGTCGGACCGGGCCGGCGTCGGGCTGCAGTTCGAGCTCGTCGCGGCTGGGGGACAGGCCGGCGCGGAGTCGTCATGGCGGATCGCCTTGCGCCCTGTGGTGCCAGGTCGCAGCGGGTGGGTGCGGTCGGGGATCTCCTGGTCGAATCTCAGTTACGCCTGGTACGGGCAGCCGAGGCGGGTGGAGCGGCACTGGCAGCTCCTCAAGGAGATTCTGGCGTTGTCCACGGCCGCCGAGGACCGGCACTACTACAGCGGCTACCAGCAGATGGTCTACCTGGACGCGTTCGCGAGCCGGCGGATCTGGGACCTGCTGAGCGAGGCTCAGGAGACCGGGTTGCCGATGATGCAGGCCGGAAAGGCGGCCGGTCGGGTTGTCGTGTGTCGGGAACCGGCGCGGGTGTCGGTACGGGTCGACCGGACCGATGACGACCTGCTGCTCGTACCAACTTTGCTGGCCGACGGCATGCTGGTCGCCCCGGATGCGTCCCTGTTGGTGGGCCAGCCGGTCCACGGCATCGCCTGGTGGGGCGTGCGGGGACAGGCTGCCCCGCGGTCACGGGACAGGGTGCTGCGGCTCGCGCCGCTGGCGCGGCCGCTGGAGCCGGGCATCGCCGGCATGCTGGCAAAGCCGGCGATCCAGGTTCCTGCCGACGACGAGGCACGGTTCTTTGAGCAGTACTATCCGAGCCTGTTACGGCAGACGGAAGTGGTAGCGGTGGATCCGTCGGTGCGGTTGCCCGATCTCGGGGCGGTGGCGTTGACGTTGACGGTGAACCGCATGGCCGGGCATCGGCTTTCGCTGAGATGGGAGTGGGTGCTGCCGGTCGGTGACCGTCATCATCGGGAGCCGCTGTGGGCGCCCGCACCCGTCGCGCACGCCGCCGATCGGGAGAAGGTGGTGCGGCGGGTGACCGAAATGGTCGCCGACCCGGCGCTGGGCCTGCTGGAGTCAACGCCTGCGGGGCCTCAGCTGGCGGCCACCGCCGAGGTGGCCGGCGACATGATGATCCGGTTCCTGAACGACATCCTGCCCCGGCTGACCGACATCGACGGCGTCGATATCGTCACGCAGCTCGACGACGCGTGCCCCGCCTACCAGGAGACGCTGCAGGCCCCGGTCATCACGTTCGCCGGCGCAGACACCAGCGGGCAGCCGGACTGGTACGACCTGTCGGTACAGGTGACGGTCGGCGGTGAGCAGGTGCCGTTCGACGAGCTCTTCGTCGCGCTCGCCGCGGATCAGCAGTACCTCATCCTGCCCAGTGGCACGTACTTCAGCCTCGACCGTGCCGAGTTCCGCCAGCTGCGCGACCTGATCGTCGAGTCCCGCGCGCTGGACGACCCGCCGCCCGGGGTGCTGCGGGTCGGGCGCTTTCAGGCCGGGCTGTGGCAGGAGTTGGCCGAGCTCGGCGAGGTCACCGGCCAGGCCGCCGCCTGGCAGGAAACGGTGCGCTCTTTGTCCGGCGTGGGCAACCGCGTCGAGCATCCGATCCCATCGCGGCTGAAGGCCACGCTGCGGCCGTACCAGCAGGACGGGTTCCGGTGGCTGGCCGCCCTGCACGAGCACCGACTCGGCGGGATCCTCGCCGACGACATGGGCCTGGGCAAGACACTGCAGGCACTGGCCCTGATCTGCCACGTCCGCGAGCTCGACGGTCCGCGGGCGCCGTTCCTGGTCGTCGCCCCCGCCAGCGTTGTGCACAACTGGGCGAGCGAAGCAGACCGGTTCGCACCAGACCTCGTGGTCACCACCATCACACAGACCCGCGTGCGACGCGGCGCGACCCTCGCCGACGCGGTCCGCGGCGCGGATCTGGTGGTCACCTCCTACACCCTGTTCCGACTTGAGTTCGACGAGTACGAGGCGGCCGACTGGGCCGGGCTGATCCTCGACGAGGCGCAGTTCGTCAAGAACCCCCACGCCCAGGGGTACCGCTGCGTGAAGCAACTCCCGGCATCGTTCAAGCTCGCCATCACCGGTACGCCGATGGAGAACAACCTCCTCGAACTGTGGTCGCTGCTGTCCATCACCGCGCCTGGCCTGTTCTCCCGCGCGGACCGGTTCACCGAGCACTACCGCAATCCGATCGAGAAGGCCCACGACGCGGAACGGCTCGCCCAGCTACGGCGGCGGATCCGGCCACTGATGCTGCGCCGCCGCAAAGCCGACGTGGCCGCCGACCTGCCGGACAAACAGGAACAGGTCATCGAGCTGGACCTCAACCCGAAACACCGCAAGGTGTACCAGACCTACCTGCAGCGGGAGCGGCAGAAGGTGCTCGGCCTGCTCGGCGACCTACAGCAGCACCGGTTCGAGATCTTCCGGTCACTGACCCTGCTGCGGCAGGCCAGCCTCGACGTCACCCTAGTCGACCCGAAACACCGCGCCGTGCCATCAACCAAACTGGACGTGCTGGCCGAGCAGGTCAGCGATCTCGTCGCCGAAGGCCACCGGACTCTGGTGTTCAGCCAGTTCACCCGGTTCCTGGACGCCGCCCGGCAGCGGCTGGAGGCAGCGGGCATCCGCTGCTGCTACCTCGACGGCGCCACCCGAGACCGGGCGACGGTGCTCGCCGAGTTCAAGAACGGTCAGGCCCCGGTGTTCCTGATCAGCCTCAAGGCCGGCGGTTTCGGGCTGAACCTGACCGAGGCCGACTACTGCATCCTGCTCGACCCCTGGTGGAACCCCGCCACAGAGGCGCAGGCCGTGGACCGCGTGCACCGCATCGGGCAGACCCGCAACGTGATGGTGTACCGGCTGGTCGCCAAGGACACGATCGAGGAGAAAGTGATGGCGCTCAAGGCCCGCAAGGCCGAATTGTTCGGAAGCGTCCTCGACGGCGGTGACTTCGCGTCCGCACAACTGACCGCCGCCGACATCCGAGACCTGCTCGAGTAGTGCAATTCGCGGCAGTCCTCATGCCGCTCGCGGCGGGCCGACCGGCGCGAGGGCCGCAGCGAGCAGCGATGATTACCACCCGGCCAGCGGCTGCTTCTCCACAGTGCCCGCTGACCTGCGTTCCGCAGCTCAGCGTCGATATAGTCGGCGTTGCGGCGTGAAGGCGCAGGTCAAGGCGTTGCGGCCTGGTGGAAACCGCGAAATCGCCTAGTGACACGCCTGCCTGTGTATAACTGTTATGAGCTGCTGATCTATGCCGGGTCTCATAGTCGGTGTACGGTCGTTCCTCGTGTACGTGAAGGCGTCGACCCGCAAGACCCGCGACGGGCAGACGATCCGCTACCTGCAGTTGGCCCACAATGAGTGGGACCCGGCCGCGAAGGCGTCCAAGACCCGGGTGTTGTACTCGTTCGGCCGTGAGGACCAGCTCGACGTGGCCGGTATCCGCCGCCTGGTGGACGCGTTGTCGCGGCTGCTGGCCCCGGCCGACGCCCTGGCCGCGGCCGCGCCGGCCGGGTTGTCGTTCGAACAGTCGAGGCCGCTGGGCGGGGCGTGGCTGCTCGACGGGTTGTGGCGCCGTCTGCGTATCGACACCGTCCTGCGGCCGCTGGTCGGCTCGGCGCGGCGGGAGGTCGACGTGGAGCGGGTGCTGTTCGCGCTGGTCGCGAACCGGGCCCTGGCGCCGTCGAGCAAGCTGGCCGCCGCCGAGTGGATCTGCCAGGACGTGCACCTGCCCGGCCTGCCACATGTCACCGACGACGCCTGCTACCGGGCGATGGACCAGCTGATCGAGGTCGAACCTGCGTTGACCCGCGGTGTCTACGACCAGATCGCCGACCTGCTCAACCTCGAGGTCGACCTGCTGTTCTTCGACACCACCAGCACCTACTTCGAACTCGACGAGGCCGACGAACCGCTGTGGCGCGACGCCTTGGGCAAGGTCGTGGCCGAAGGCGACCCGGCGGCGGTCAAGCAGGCCGGGTTCCGCACGCATGGTAAGAGCAAGGACTCCCGCGACGACCTGCCCCAGGTCGTGGTCGGGATGGCCGTCACCCGCACCGGTATCCCGGTGCGGGTGTGGTGCTGGCCCGGCAACACCGGCGACTCCGCCCTGATCCGGCAGGTCAAGACCGACATGCGGGAGTGGAGCCTGGCCCGCATCGTCTGGGTCGCCGACCGTGGCTTCGCCTCCGCTGAGAACCGCCGCTTCCTGCAACAGGGCGGCGGGCACTACATCCTCGGCGAGAAGCTGCGCGCCGGCACCAGCGAAGCCGACGCCGCCCTCGCACGGCAGGGCCGCTACGCCACCGTCGCGGACAACCTGCAGGTCAAGGAAGTCAACATCGACACCGACGACCGGTTCGTCATCTGCTACAACCCCGAGGCCGCCGACCGCGACGCCGCCGTCCGGACCCGGCTGATCGCCCAGCTCACCGACCTGATCGACGACACCGACCGGCTGTCGGCCACCAAACGCGCCGAGCTCCGCGGCGTGATCTCGACCAAGCCCGGCCTGAACCGGTTCCTGCGCGTCACGCCCAAGGGCCTGCTGCGCATCGACCAGGCCAAGGTCAAGGCGGAGCAGCGGCTGGACGGCAAGTACCTGCTGCGCTGCTCCGACCCAACACTGTCCGCCGAGGACATCGCCCTGGGCTACAAGCAACTGCTCGAAGTCGAACGCGGCTGGCGCGACATGAAGACCACCCTCGACCTGCGCCCGGTGTTCCACCACCGCGAGGACCGCATCCGCGCCCACATCCTGCTCTGCTGGCTGGCCCTGCTGCTGATCCGGGTCGCCGAGACCGAAACCGGCCGCACCTGGACCGCGATCCGCACCGAGATCGACCGGCTGCACCTGGGCGTGTTCACCGGCCCCGCCGGCACGTTCGCCCAGCGCACCGAGCTGTCCCAACCCCAGAAGGCCCTGCTCACCAAGCTGAAGATCACCGAACCGCCTCGGATCTTCGACGCCACACCCGCAACCGCCTGACCTGCAACAACACAGCCGCCTAGTGACACGCCCAGTCACCGGGCCTACCGGCGTTTGCCCAGCTCAAACCCCAAATTCGCGGACTATATCGACGCCGAGCTGCGGAACGCAGGCGTTCCAGCGCTGGTGCAGGTAGGCGACGTAGTCGTCAACCAGGTGCGCGCGTTGCTCGGTGGCGGCGGTCAGCTCTGCGAGGCTGGCGGCGTTCAGGTATTTGCGGACCGTGGCTTGGTGCAGGCCGAGCTTGCGGCCGATCGCCGCCTTGTTGAGTCCCTGAGCAGCCAATTGGTGAACCGGCGGTGTGGTGTTCACGAAGGCGGGTCACGATCTTCTTCTCAGGTAGCGGCTGCACCTCGGCGGGCATAGTGTCGTCAGCTGGTGGCGGTGCCGGGGCGACGAGTCGGGACCGATACGCGTTGACGGTCTTCTCGACCGCCTGGCCCAGGTTCTGCCAGAGGTGGAACCGGTCCGCGACCTGCACCGCGTCCGGGGCGCCGGTGCGGGCGCCTTCGCCGTAGCCGCCGGCGCGGTCGCGGCAGATCACCTCGACTTCGGGGTGCTGCCGCAGCCACGCGGCGAGGCTGTCGCCGTCACGGCCGTCGAACATGTCGATCGGACGCCGGCTGGTCATGTCGATCAGCACAGTGCCGTAGTGACGCCCTCTGCGGAACGCGAAGTCATCGACGCCGAGTACGGTGACCGGTGGCATCAGCGGATCGGGTAACGCTCCGACCAGCCGCAACAACGTATCGCGGCTCACGGCCGCGCCGATCGCCGACGTCAGCCGGGAACCGGCCCGGCCAGCCAACGCCAAACCGATCTGCGTCAGCATTCCTCGCAGCCCCGGCGTCAACCGCGCATGCGGCGCGGTTAGCCCCTCGATCTGCTCGGCGAAAGTCTTCGCCGGGCAGCCGGTGTTGTCGCAGCGAAACCGCCGGACCTGCACCTGAAGCAGCAGCGCCATCCCCGCTATCGCGACATCCCGCAGCCGCCGCTGATAACGCCCATGAACCCTGCCCGACCACTGCTGGCAACGGCCGCACCGCGCAGTCGCGGCCCGAGCCCGGCCCGACAGCACACTACGCCCTCACGCTGCTCAACAGCTTCGATCGACAGACCCGACAGATGCGGCAGTAGCTGCTCCACAAGCGAACACGCCGGAAATGATCAACGAAACCGCCCCGCCCCGGATGGAACCGTCCACATCACAAGATCGGCGCCAGAGCCCGGATCTTGACGTTGATGGCGTCGAGGAACAACACCGGGTAGACCGGATCGAGGGGCCGGTTCTGCCACTCGGTCATACCGTCCATCACTTTGTCGGTGATGGTGGAGATCGTCTGACGAGAAACCTCGGCGCCATAGACCTCGGCCAAATGAGCGCTGATCTCACCCGTGGTCAGGCCCTTCGCCGACAGCGACAGCACCAGGTCCTCCACCCCGGACAACCTACGCTGACGCTTCTTCACGATGGCCGGTTCGAACGAGCCCGCCCGATCCCGCGGCACGTCGATCTGCACCGGCCCCACATCGGTGAGCACGGTCTTGGACCGGCTGCCGTTACGGGAGTTACCGGAGTTCGCGCCAGCCGTGTCGTGCTTGTCGTAGCCGAGGTGGTCGGTGATCTCCCCATCCAACGCCGACTCCAACACGATCTTCGTCAACTGCTGCAGCAGCCCACCCTCACCGGACAGCTGCAGCCCCTGCTCGCGGGCCTGGGTCACCAGCTGCGACACCAACGCCGGATCGACACCCGCCGGCGTCGTCTTCGTACGCGGCCGCTTGGCCTTCTCATCACCGGGCACAGCGGCAGTGTCCACCGCATCGGTCGTGACCGTCATCAGGTGCTACTCCCTTGATCGGAGTTACACCGTTGTTTTTACAGTCCCACGGCAATCTCTGCATCGGCGCGGGCAACGATCCCCGTACGACGAACGCCGCCTGGTCGGCCTCCTAATCGCCGGGCTTCGCGTCCGTTAGATCCACGAAATGTGGTGACCAACATGATTCGTGACGTGATGGTCGGATTCATGCACTGACCCGGAGGGGTCCACCAGCCACCAGGCGGCGGTACGCTTGTACGGTACTGTGGACCAGTTGGTCAGTATTGGTGCTATTCATGGTGGGTGGTCCCGGTGGCTGAGGAGCGACGGACGCGGAACACTGAGCGCACGCGTCGGGCCGTGCTCGATGCGGCGACCCAGGTGATTCTGGCTAGAGGTGCCGCGGTCACCCTGGATCAGGTCGCCTCGGCCGCCGGTGTGTCGAAGAGCGGCTTGATTCACCACTTCGGCAGTCGGGACCAGTTGGTGATCGCCGTCGTGCAAGACGTTCAGGAACGTTTCCGGGAGACGGTCCTCAGCTACCTCGACCTGTCGGAGAATTACCCCGGCAAGATGCTCCGTGCCTACGTTCGCGCGCTGTGCGCGGGACGTTCGGACGCCGGAGCCGCGCACGACGTCACGTCAGCGTCGATCTGGATTGGTCTGCACGCGATCCCCGCGGTTGCCGTGGTAGCGAAAGAGCACAGTGCGTGGTGGAGCGAGCAGTTCGCCGTCGATGGGTTGAGCAACGAGCGCATCCAGATCGTGCGCCGAGCCGCCGAGGGCGTCGTCGTCGCCACCATGCACGGGGAAGAGGACGAAGCGAGCATCGCGACCGCGCGTCGCCTGCTGCTTCAGCTCGCCACTGACGGGACCTTTCCCGCGCCCATCTGACCCGCTGCCCTCACCCCGGCCCGTCGCCTCTTTGACTACGGCCCCGTACAGCTGCGAGGTTCCGGGTTGCCGGCCGCGCCAGGCAGCCAGGATGAGTATGGCGTCGGGCAGCGGCGGGCCGTCGTCGCCTGCGTGATCGCCTGCTCCTCCGCAGCCAACTCGGTGGCGCAGGCCGTTTCGACGAGCCCTGCGCGCCGGCCCAGGAGGTCGGTCAGTTTCGCGCCCACCCGATGCTGGGCTGAGGTTCGACAGGGGCTCGCGTGCGACGCGACGCGCAGGGGTGAGAGCTAAGGGACTTGTACCGACGCGAAGGTGCCGCCAATGACGGGAGTCTTGTGCCGAGACGAAAGGATCCGCGATGCCCGTCAGCCCAGCCAGCGAAGTCGCCCAACTGAGCGCTGCCTACGGTGAGTTCCACCTCGTCGAGGAACTCTCGTTCCAGGTCGCGCGCCGGGAGCCCTACGCACTCCGCGGCACCCACGGAGCGGGCATGACCTCGACTCTCGATGTCATCGAGGGTCGGCGGACGGCGTCGGCGGGCACGGTGCGCGTTCTCGGCAAGATCTCCGCGGACCGGCGCGTGGTGCGTTTCAGGACGGGAATCAGGCTGCAGGAGAGCGGATTCGCAGCCGACCTCACCGTCGCGGGAGCGTCAGGGAACGACCGTCAGCAGTCGAGGGCGAGGGTATGAAATTGCGTCGAAGCGTGGCGGTCACCGTCGTCACCGGGATCGCCACGTCCCTGGCGGCGACACCGGTGCAGGCCCATGGTCGACCTTGCGGTGTCGCTGATCGCAAGTGCGAAGCCGGCCGAGCGCCGCGGCATCCTCCTGCTCAATCCGGGAGGCCCGGGCGCCTCGGGACTGACGATGCCGGCTGACCTGGTCGGGTTGGGTCTGCCGAGCAGCGTGTGGGAGCGCTACGACCTGATCGGCATGGATCCTCGCGGGGTTGGGCTTTCGGCCCCGGTGAGCTGCGGCTTCACCGGCGAGCTGGACTAGTTGAGCAACGTCCCGCCGTACGCGGTCGACGACGCGGCGGTCATCGAGCGGGCGAGGACCGCGAAGGCGGCCGCCGAATGGTGTGCGGCCAACGACGCCGAGGGGCGGCTGCGGCATATCACGACCGCGAACACCGCCCGTGACCTGGACGCGATCCGTGCCGCGCTCGGCGAAAAGAAGGCAAGCTTCTTCGGTGCGTCGTACGGGTCGGCCCTGGGTGCCGCGTACGCGTCGATGTTTGCGGACACCACCGACCGTGTCGTGATCGACAGCAACCTCGGCGACACTCACCTCGACTATGCCGCGCAGCGCCGCTTCGGCCTGGGTGTGGAGCAGACGTTTCCGGAGTTCGCCGCGTGGGCGGCGGCCCGGCACGGGGCCTACGGCCTGGGCCGTACCCCGGCGCAGGTACGCAAGACCTACTTCCGGCTCGCTGAACGGTTGGACGAGACTCCGGTGGGCTACGTCAACGGGGCAGCCTTCCGGTTCACCACCTTCGCGGCGCTATACGGGAAGGTCAACTATCCGGCACTGGCGCAGGACTGGCAGTCGCTGCTCCGCGGCGATAACCGGGTCGGGCGACGCGACCCCGCCGGAGGTGTTGCCCTGGGACAACTTCTTGTCGGCGTACCTCGCCGTGACCTGCAACGACGTCAACTGGCCCGAGGACGTCAGCACCTACCGGCACCCGGTCGCCAAGGACCGCGAGAGATACCCGATGTACGGCGCGGCCAGCGCCAACATCACCCCCTGCGCGTACTGGGCGCACGAGCCGTCCGAGCCGCCGGTGCAGATCAACGGCAAGGGGCCACGCAACGTACTGATCGTGCAGAACCTTCGCGACCCGGGCACGCCGCACCGAGGTGGTGAGCTGATCCGGGAGAAGTTCGCCGAGCGTTCCCGGCTGGTCAGCGTCGACGGCAGCGGGCACGGCGTCTACGTGTACGGCGACAACGTGTGCGCGCTGAACGTGACCACGGCGTACCTGGTAGACGGCACGATGCCGAGGGACACCTTCTGCGGGCCCGCCCCCCGCCTGGAGCCCGGGACTGCTGCATTCGGAGCGAATGTCGGGGCCGCCGAGTTGCGAACCCTCACCGCAGCCGGCCGGACTGCTGGTGCGCGAGGCCCCGCGGACAGCCTCCTCGAGAACCTGAGGAGGGTCGATGCGGCCAGTTGTTCCCGACTATCTGCTTGAGGTGCTCGGGGATGTCGAATCGGACACCTCCGGGGAGTTGGCGGGGTATATCCCCGAGCTTGCGACAGCTGATCCTGATCGTCTCGCGGCGGTCTTCGCCACGGTCGACGGCACAATCCACGGTGCCGGTGACGTCGATGCCGAGTTCACGATCCAGTCGATCTCGAAGCCGTTTGTGTACGCGATGGCGCTTGCTGATCGTGGCTTCGCTCGGGTGCTTGCCAGGGTCGGGGTCGAGCCGTCCGGGGAGGCGTTCAACGAGATCTCCCTCGAAAGCGACACGGGGCGTCCCCGCAATCCGATGATCAACGCGGGTGCGATCACCACTCACTCACCCGCCGGTCCGGAGAACCTCACGCCGGCCGAACGGGTCGACCGCGTCGTTCCGGGGCTTTCGGCGTTCGCGGGCCGTCAGCTGACGGTCGATGAGACGGTGTGCGCATCCGAGATGGAGAACGCGCACCGCAACCTCGCCAGCGCGCACATGCTCCGCAGCCACGGCATCCTCACCGAGGACCCGAGGGCCGTCGTCGATGGCTACATCCGTCAGTGCTCGGTGCTGGTGACCGTACGGGATCTGGCGGTGATGGCGGCGACGCTGGCCAACCGCGGGGTGAATCCCCTGTCGAACGAGCAGGTGGTGGACGGGGCAGTGGTGCGCCAGGTCCTCAGCGTGATGGCCACCTGTGGGATGTATGACGCCGCCGGTGACTGGGCCACGCAGGTCGGCATTCCGGCGAAGAGTGGGGTGGCGGGGGGACTGATCGGTGCACTTCCCGGTCAGCTCGGTATTGCCACCTTCTCGCCTCGGCTGGATCGGCACGGCAACAGTGTTCGCGGAGTGTCGCTGTTCGAGCGGTTCTCGGCCGACATGGGGTTGCACGTGATGGAGGTCCCGCCCGCGGCGCGCGCGGTCGTGCGTTCGAATCGAGTACGGGGTTCCGGAGCGGACGCGACCCGGGTTCTGCGGCTGCAGGGTGGAATCCGTTTCGCGGGAGCCGAGCGGATCGTCCGCGAGCTGGTGGAGAGTGCGCCTTCGGAGCCCCGAGTGGTCCTCGACGTTTCTCTGGTGCATTCCATCGACGATGTGGCCCGACGGATGCTCCTGGAGCTTGCGCGTCGGCTCACGCTGGACGGTCGTGAGGTCTATCTCGTCGATCCGGAGATGATGATCCCGGACCCGGACCCCGGCGATGGTGGCCGACTCACGGTCATCGACGCAGCTGATCACGTGCGATCGTCGGCGATGTGAGTGCCGCGCATCGGGCGCGCTACCCCGAGCACGACCGACTGATTGACCGGCCGCTCCGGCGCAGGCCGCAGCCTCCGCCACTCGTTACGTGGACCCACCCACCCGACCGACAGGCCGACGGCACGACCGACAACGCCGACGGGACGACCGATTACCAGGAAGGATCCCATGACCGCTATGGGGATTGAGAAGCCCAATTTCATCGGGTTACGCGCGATGTACATCAACTGCACCCTCAACCGTTCTCCCGGCCGTAGCCACACCCAGGGGGTGGTCGATCGCAGTGTGGCGATCATGGAGGCGAACGGGGTCAGCGTGGACCAGATCCGTGCCGTCGATCATGAAATCGCTACTGGTGTCCGACCTGATATGACCGAGTACGGGGCGGAGACCGACGAATGGCCCGCGCTGCTGACCCGGGTGCTGGAAGCTGACATCCTGGTCATCGCCGGCCCGATCTGGCTCGGTGATAACAGTTCGGTGACCCGTCGGGTGATCGAGCGGCTTTACGGCTACTCCGGTATGCTCAACGAGCAGGGTCAGTACGCCTACTACGGGCGGGTCGGTGGCTGTCTGCTCACCGGTAACGAGGACGGCCTGAAGCACTGCGCGATGAGCATTCTCTACAGCTTGCAGCACATCGGCTTCACCATTGCGCCGCAGGCCGATGCGGGTTGGCTTGGTGAGGTCGGCCCCGGGCCGTCCTACCTCGACGAGGGTTCCGGCGGTTCGGAGAACGACTTCACCAACCGCAATACCGCGTTCATGACCTACAACCTGCTCCACCTCGCGTCGATGATCCGTCGTGCCGGCGGGTTTCCGGCCTACGGCAACCAGCGCACCGCCTGGGACGCCGGAGTTCATCCGGACGCCGCCAACCCCGAGTACCGCTGATCACACAGGACGGTTGTGAGTGTTGATGACAAGCCGGGCGACGATGAGCTGGCCGAGCCTGCGGGTCTCGGACTGGACCGCCACCCGCGAGACCCTGCACATGTGGACCCAGATCGTGGGCAAGATCCGCATGGCGCACGCTCCGTTTCTCAACCACTGGTGGCAGGTGCCCCTGTACGTGAGCCCGCGCGGGTTGACGACGTCCGCCATCCCGTACGGCACGGGGGCTTTCGAGATCGAGTTCGACTTCGTCGGTCATCGGCTCGACGTGCGCAGCAGCGACGGCGGTGCGCGGAGCCTCCCGCTGCGGCCGATGTCGGTCGCCGAGTTCTACTCGAGGGTCATGGCCATGCTCGACGAGCTCGGGATCGAGGCACCGATCCGGCCGCACCCCAACGAGGTCGATCCGGCGATCCCGTTCGCCGAGGACCACGACCACGCCTCCTACGACGCTGAGGCGGCGGCCCTGTTCTGGCGACAGTTGCTGCAGGCGAACCGGGTGATCGGCGAGTTCCGGTCGCACTTCGTGGGCAAGGTCAGCCCGGTGCACTTCTTCTGGGGTGGGATGGACCTCGCCTGCACCCGCTTCTCTGGCCGGTCGGCCCCGCCGCACCCCGGGGGCGTGCCCAACTGCGCGGACTGGGTCATGGTCGAGGGCTACTCCCGTGAGCTGTCCAGTTGCGGGTTCTGGCCCGGCGGCGGTGCGGAGGGCGCCTTCTACTCCTACGCCTACCCCGCTCCCGACGGGTTCGCCGAGCAGCCGGTCGGCCCCGAAGGCGCGTATTTCAATACCGAGTTCCAGCAGTTCCTGCTGCCCTACGAGGTCGTACGCGCCGCACCGGACCCCGACCGCGCGGTCGCGGAGTTCCTCCGCACCACCTACGAAGCCGCCGCGAACCTCGGGCACTGGGACCGCTCCGCGCTGGAGGACAACCCCTCTCGCTGGGATCAAAAATCTGCTCGGTGAAGACCAACAATGTGACCGCACGATCGCGGCGTTACCGCCGGTCGGCCGGTGTCGGAGATGAGACCTGATGGAGGAGAACGTGGTATTGAATGTGAAAGATGTCCCCGAGGCCAAGCGGTACGAGGCGCGGGTCGAGGGAGAGTCCGAGGTCGCGGGTATCGCGCAGTACATCCGCACCCACGAACTCATCGCGTTCGTGCACACCGAGGTCTCGCCGGAGTACGAGGGCAGGGGAGTTGGGGCGGCCCTGGTCCGCGCCGGCCTCGACGAGGCCCGCGCAGCGAATCTGCTGGTCCTGCCCACCTGTCCGTTCTTCGCGGGGTGGATCGCCAGGCACCCCGAGTACCAGGACCTGGTTTACCAGTCCCGCAGCAGGGTCACCGACTGAACAGGGCGAGTCGATCACCGTGACCTTTGGGGCCGGGCGTTGCCTGCACGCCGCCGTCATGCCTCTGCCCGCGCGGCGAGGGCCTTATTCATTGCCGCGAAGCCTGACTCGGTCAAGCGCAACACGCCGGGCAGCATCATCACGAGCAGTCCGGAGAAGCGTTCTGACTGAGTGAACCGGGTCGACGCGGTGGTGAGCGGTTCGTCGAAGGAGTGCGCGCCGTCGAAGATGCCCGGGATGAGCAGACGGCCGAGCCACGCCAGCCGCCGCTCGGGCTCGACGGCGGTAACGGTGGGCGTGAAACGGCGCGGCTTGGCCCCGGGCAGAACGATGGTCACCGCCAGCCGAGATCCACGGGTCAGGCTGCCCTCAAGGTTCGTGATGAATGGGTTCCATTCCGGGTACGCAGCGGCGTCGGTGAGGATCGCCCACACGCGATCCGCGGGTGCGGCGATGTCGATCGTGTGGCTGAGGGTAGGCATGATCATCCTCTCGTGGTCTGGCCTGCGGGCGACTCGGTGGCCAGATCGGTTGTGCGACATGGGATCGCATAGTTTCAGGTTATTTCGGGATAAGGTCTTGCAGTCCGAATCGCCGTCGGTCATCGTCGGGTCACCAGGCTCGCACCCGCGGCGACAGCTCGCGTCAGTGGAAGCTACTGAGGTCCCGACCGGTCGCACCGTGCTGGCAAGTTGTCTGAGCACGGCCGACGCCTCACCGGTCATGAGCCGCGATCGCGAGTAATGAGGTCAAGGCTGCCGAACGCGGCTGGTAGATCGAGTATCGCCGATCGGCCCTGAGTTTGGTCACTGCCTCGCGGCGCGATGGGGCGTAGTGCTCTGAACTGGGGTGATGGGTGCTGGCGGGGTGTTTCTGAGGCACTAATTGGTCCCCTACGCTCGGGTTCGTGGCGTGGATTCGGCGGCTACGGACGGCGTCTGGCGCGACGGCGGTGCAGATCGCCGAGTCGGTCGGCGGGCGTCGGCGTGCACTTCAGCTGGGACTGTAAAAACAACGGTGTAACTCCGATCAAGGGAGTAGCACCTGATGACGGTCACGACCGATGCGGTGGACACTGCCGCTGTGCCTGGTGATGAGAAGGCCAAGCGGCCGCGTACGAAGACGACGCCGGCGGGTGTCGATCCGGCGTTGGTGTCGCAGCTGGTGACCCAGGCCCGCGAGCAGGGGCTGCAGCTGTCCGGTGAGGGTGGGCTGCTGCAGCAGTTGACGAAGATCGTGTTGGAGTCGGCGTTGGATGGGGAGATCACCGACCACCTCGGCTACGACAAGCACGACACGGCTGGCGCGAACTCCGGTAACTCCCGTAACGGCAGCCGGTCCAAGACCGTGCTCACCGATGTGGGGCCGGTGCAGATCGACGTGCCGCGGGATCGGGCGGGCTCGTTCGAACCGGCCATCGTGAAGAAGCGTCAGCGTAGGTTGTCCGGGGTGGAGGACCTGGTGCTGTCGCTGTCGGCGAAGGGCTTGACCACCGGTGAGATCAGCGCTCATTTGGCCGAGGTCTATGGCGCCGAGGTTTCTCGTCAGACGATCTCCACGATCACCGACAAGGTGATGGACGGCATGGCCGAGTGGCAGAACCGGCCCCTCGATCCGGTCTACCCGGTGGTGTTTCTCGACGCGATCAACGTCAAGATCGGCGATGGGAAGGTCGCCAACCGGCCGATCTACGTCGCCCTCGCCGTGACCGCCGACGGCCACCGAGACATCCTCGGCCTGTGGGCCGGCGACGGCGGCGAGGGCGCCAAGTTCTGGCTGCAGATCTGCACCGAACTCAAGAATCGCGGCGTCGACGACGTGCTCATGGCCGTCTGCGACGGACTGACCGGGCTACCCGACGCCATCGGGCAGGTGTGGCCCCGCACCGTGGTGCAGACCTGCGTGGTGCACCTGCTGCGCAACTCGTTCCGCTACGCGGCCCGCCAGCACTGGGACGCGATCGCCAAGGCACTCAAGCCTGTCTACACCGCACCCACCGAGGCCGCCGCCACCGAACGGTTCCTGGAGTTCGCCGAGGCCTGGGGCAGCCGCTACCCGGCCATCGTCAAGTTGTGGGAGAACGCCTGGGCCGAGTTCGTACCATTTTTGGCCTTCGACGCCGAGATCCGCCGGATCATCTGCTCCACCAACGCCATCGAAAGCGTCAACGCCCGCATCCGCCGCGCGGTCCGCGCCCGCGGACACTTCCCCAACGAGCAAGCCGCCCTCAAGTGCGTCTACCTCGCCGTGATGAGCCTGGACCCGACCGGGCAAGGCCGCAAACGCTGGGCCACCCGCTGGAAGAGCGCACTCAACGCCTTCGACATCACCTTCGACGGACGCCTCTCCACCGCCCGCAAGTAGAAGATCAACCAACCCCAGTTACACCGTTAACTTGATGCGATGAAGGAGCGGGGCCTCCGCTCCTCGTGACAGTCACCCTGGTCAGGGGTTTCCCTGGGGTTGTCACGACGTACCACGACGAAGGAGGCCCCTGTGGACGAGTATGACGGCCGGCAGTATGTGGGGATAGATCTGCACCGGCGGCGCAGTGTGATCGTGCGGATGAGGCCGGACGGTGAGCGGATCGGGCCGGTGGTGCGTATCGCCAGCGACCCGGTGGAGTTCGCCGCCCAGGTTGGCTTGTGGGGCGAGGCTCCGGAGGTGGTGCTGGAGGCCACCTATGGCTGGTACTGGGCCGCGGACGTCCTCGCCGACGCCGGCGCCACGGTGCACCTGGCTCACCCGTTGGGGGTGAAGGGTTTTGCGTATCGGCGGGTGAAGAACGACGAGCGTGACGCCGCCGACCTGGCTGACCTGCTGCGTATGGGCCGCCTGCCGGAGGCGTGGATCGCGCCGCCGCAGGTGCGGGCACTGCGGGAGCCTGTACGGCACCGGGCCAAGCTCGTCGCGTTGCGTTCCGGGCTCAAGGCACAGGTCCACGCCGTGCTCGCCCGGCAGGGCGTCACCCTGGCGCCCTCGGACATGTTCGGCGCGGCCGGCCGGCGGCAGCTCGACGAGCTGCGACTCGATCCACCGTTCCAGGCCCGCGTGCTGTCACTGCTCCGCCTGATCGACGCCTACGGCTTCGAGATCGACCTGGTCGGCAAGCGGATCAGCGCCGAGTTGACCCACCACGCGGGGTTCCGGGCGATCCAGGCACTGCCCGGCGTGGGTCCCGTGCTGGGCGCGGTGTTCGTCGCCGAGATCGGCGATGTCACCCGCTTCACCCGTCCGCAGCAGCTGTGCTCCTGGGCCGGCATGACACCCCGGCACCGCGAGTCGGACACGAAAGTCCACCGTGGGCGCATCACCAAGCAGGGCAACAACCTCGTCCGCTGGGCCGCGGTCGAGGCCGTCCAACGCGTCCACCACGGGCCCCTCGCCGCCACCAAAGCCCGGCTCGCCGCCCGGCGGGGCACCAACATCGCCAAGGTCGCCGCCGCCCGCGAACTACTCACCCTCGTCTTCTACGGCCTCCGCGACGGACACATCCGCTGCCTGACCAACCACCGAGCGGCATGAACACCCCCAGTCCCGGCGCGGCCAGGCGCGAGGTCGTGGTCTGTCTGACCCCCACCGGCGTGGTCGAGCGATTTTGATTGACCCCGCCTGGCCGCGGCCGTTTCACTTCATGCCACCAGGGCAGACCTGCGTGGCGAAGGAATGACCGGCACCGGGACCCTCCCGGCTTGCCAACTCGTCCACATTACGGACGGTGAAGAACACGGCCACACCCCCCACAACTTCACCAGCTGAGCGTGTGTCTCCCGGCGCACCGATTGTGCGCCGCACGGGATCGGCGTCAAGACCAAGCCGCTGACGCGGCCGACCTCCGGTCGAATCTTGACCCCGACCCCTCACCGGCGTTTGCCTGTACCAAGCCGGGAATCAGCACAAACCGGAGGCAGCAGTCCGGCCAAGAAGGGTTGACACGGCCCCACTCCTTCAGGAATGACAGACCCGCTCCTACACGTCGCCGCCCGCATCACCCGCACCGC
Source organism: Micromonospora sp. CNZ280 (assembly GCF_011759515.1). Taxonomy (NCBI): domain Bacteria; kingdom Bacillati; phylum Actinomycetota; class Actinomycetes; order Micromonosporales; family Micromonosporaceae; genus Micromonospora; species Micromonospora sp. CNZ280. Next base: position 1,071,130 of record NZ_JAAOYP010000002.1, on the reverse strand, counting down.
GCGACGCACCCGGCTGCGTATCGCCGAGGGCTGGCCCTGGGCGACCGACCTGGTCAACGCGTTCGCGCGGCTGACCGCACTACCGCAACCAGTCACCTGAACCCCACTCCGCGTCCCGACGAGCAGTCTGGAGGACCCCGGCTACCGCGTCGGGCCATCAGCATGCCCACGAACTCCAGAAAGCCCCAGAGAGATCAACTCCGTTGACTACGGTCTTGATCACCGGCTAACGAAAGACCGAGGCTAATTGAGGTGCTCGGCAGCCACCTTGAGTTGGCTGCTGTCGGGTGGACGTAGACCCGCTTGGCGAGCGTGCCGCCGTCGGCGTGGCCGGCCCAGGCCCCCAGCACCACATCAGCACTCCGGCGCCGGTGAGGTAGTTCCTGCAGGCGTGGCGGGCGCCGTACGGCCGGACCTTGCGTACTCCGACCTTGGCCATCAGCTCGTACACCCGGCGGCGGAGCCAGTCGGTGCGCTGCGGCTGGCCGAGTTCGTTGACCAGGACGTACCCGGTGTCGACGGCCTGATCCCGTCGACCCACTTCCAACAGGAAGGTACCGAGGTTGTTCAAACGCCGGCTGAATTGTCACGCGGTGCCGACACCACCCATCCGGCTCCTGATCGTGGTTGTCCGTCAACGCGGGTCAGACCCTCTGGCCTTGCCGATCAAGCCGAGGTGGGTGTGCTCGAATCCTTCGGCCGTCTTGAGGCCGTAGCCGAGGCCGCGATCGACGCCGATGTGGAACACCCAGGCAAGGGCCAGAACTCCGAGCCAACCGATCCGGTCGCCGAACTCGGCCGCGGCCACGGCTACCGCGCCCAGCGCAGCCGGCAGCGTGTAAGAGTGTGCCAGGTTGTAGCAGAAGGCCCCGAGACGTGGCCCGCGCAGGTAGCCGAGCATGGACAGGTCGAAGACGAGGAAGAGGGCAAGCAACGACCACCACGGGTACCCGGCGGTGACGGTCACGACGACGGCGAGAGCCGCGACGACGAGGCCCTCGACGCGCTGCACTGCGACCGGACTCAGATACGGCATCTCACACCTCGTTGTCGGTCAGGGACGCTCGTGGGTTGTCTTCCCGTCGCTGGCCTGACCTTGGGAAGAGGATAGACCGGTGATGACGACCCTCGTGCTCCGTTACCGGACAACAGCTTCGGCAAAGAGGACCAGCGGCCCCGCGGGGTCGGCCAGATGGGGGTAGTCGTCGGCGCGCCAAGGATTTGGTCGACGAGGCTCTTGCGAGTTGCCCGAGCCGAGGGCCGCGTTGGTCCTGCAGCACCTACGGATGGGGTAGCGGGTCAGCCTTGCCTACCCGCACGCACACAGGCCGGCCCTGGTCCGCGCACGGTCAACTGTCCGACGGAGTTGCGCGTCATCTGCTCGGGCCGGTCTGGTTCTCGGCCCCGCCGTCCACGAGTTCGTACTGCAGTGCCCCCGAGGGGCAGCGCCGAACCACTTCGGCCAGGCGCTCGGCCTCGGCACCGTCGGGCCGGATCCACGGGCGCTGGCTTGGGTCGAAGACCTCCGGCAAGTCGCGGACGCACTCGGCGGCGTGCAAGCAACGCCTCGCCTCGAACGTGACGGTGATCTTCTGGCCCTCGTACGCCTTCTTCTCGGTTCCGCCGCTCGTAGCGACCTCCGTCGTTGCCCTGCTCGGCCGTTCAGCCCCTGACCCTGCTCTAGGACTGGTACACCAGATCCTGATACTCCGGGTGCCTGGCGATCCACCCCGCGATAAATGGGCAGGTCGCCAGGACCAGCAGGTTCGCGGCCCGCGCCTCATCGAGGGCGGTGCGGGCCAGTGCCGCCCCGACTCCGCGGCCCTCGTACTCCGGCGAGACCTCGGTGTGTACGAACGCTACGAGTTCCGCGGTACGGATGTACTGCGCGACGCCCGCGACCTTGGACTCTCCCTCGACCCGGGCCTCGTATCGCTTTGCACACCATGCCTGAGCAAGGTGGGGGTCAACTGTTCGAGTTGCTGGCCGTGGAAGGCGCGTTCGTACTCGCCGACGACGATCGCGTCGAATCCGCGCGCCGGGTCTGCCACGGCGGCGAGCAGCCGTGCCGCCTGCGGCCGATCCGGCCAAGCGATCCGGCGAGCGACACCCTCGTCGAAGAACTCGACCACAATCCGACCGTGGCTGGCGATCAAGTCCTCGGCGTAGTTGCGTTGCCACCGACACGACGACGCCCGATCCTGGAAGTCAACGGTGGACATCCGGCCGCAGAAAAGCGAAGTGGATGACCGGGTGGATTCCATTTTGTCGGGCGCCGCGCCCGCTGGCGGCCTGGCCGATTGGACTGCCGTATCCACGAGCCGAGCAGGTCGGGGCCGTCGAGCTCCGGCGCGTACTGCATCAGAACCCTCCCCACACACGGCGTTGCAACCATCCGACTTGATATGGATGGTTAACGATGTGAGGGGTCGGGGGACTCGGCCACTCCGCAACATCTGTTGGCTCAACCAAGGTGCGCGGGCCCGGCTGGTCACCTGGACTGCAACTGTGCGGTCGCCGTCCAGGCAAGTTCGCGGCTCCCGCTCACCGGCCGGTGGCTGGACTTCGCCAAGGTGGACATCGTGGGAGACGCGGCCGGGACGGTCACCGCCCCGGCTGCTGGTGCCCGGCCCGATGATCGGGGGAACCCAGGTGACGGCGTTCCCCGGGCGGTTCCTGGTCGACCGCCGGTTCGTCCTCACCGCCGTGGCCATTCCGGATTCCGATCGCGCCGGTGCGCCTGCTGAAGTACGGCTTAGTTTGCCGTGAGCCGGCTCTTCTGCACCTTGTCGAGGTGGGCCGGCCGTAGCGGCGCAGTCAAGGTTCGTAGCCGTGATCGGCACGCCGGTGTGCGGGTTGTGCATCAGCCCGGCGGCGTCGAGGACGAACAGCCACACCGGGTGCAGGACCGCCATGCCGACGGCCATCGCCCCGACCATCTCGGTGGAGTAGGCGAACTTCTTGGCGCTCAGACGGTGGCCGCTCTGCGTCACGGCGTCATTTGGCGCGGTGGCTGCGCTCGGGGTGGCGGGTGGCTGTGCATGGCATGTCGTCAGTTCGGTGGTTCGCCTCGTCGTGAGTACGATCCGGCGGTGCCCGTATCTCGTAAGCGGAAGAAGAAGTCCGGGTCCGGCCGCCGGTCCCCGCGTCAGCCGATGGCCCCGACGTCGAGGAGAGCGCCCTTGGCTGATGCCTTCGGTGAGCTTTTCGACCATCGCCGGAAGCTTGCCGAGCATCGCACCGCGCTGGCCGGGGACGCAGCCCGGGCGGTGATCGACTCCCTGGTCACGGTCGCCCCAGGCCGGTCCGACGACGAGCTCGAGGACGAGTTCTGTGCCCGCTACGGCGCGGCGATGACGCAGTTTGAGGGCCGCGCCCTGGAGGACATGGTCAACCCGGAAGACCTCACCCACGCCCTGCTGGCAGTGATCGACGAGCGGCTGCACGAAGCAGCCGGGGCTGGCGCGGACGTCGCTGTTCTCCAACGGCTGCTGACGGTTGTTGCCGGTGTGTTGCCGGTCCCGCTGAGCGAGTCCGCCCGCGATCTGGTCGCCGAGCACGTGAGTGCCGGCGCGGCGAAACAGGTCGCGCGCGGGCGTGCCGTGACGGGCCCGGTGCTGTGGGCGCGCGACGTCTACGGCAGTCGTCGGGCGGTGGTCGCACCGTTCACGTCGCCGGACGGCCCGGATCGGTGGTACCTGTGGGACGTGGATACGTGCGGTTACGAGGTGGTCGCCGTACACAACGGTTTCTACCCCTCGACAGAGTCCGCATTGGCCGCTTGGCGTGAATCGGTCGGGCAGGCGGCGGCCGGTGCGGCCCTGATACCGGTGGACGACGCGGAAACGCTCGGCAGCCTGCTGAGCGGCGATATCGAAAGATTGCGGATCGGCGGGGAGAACGAGGAGCAGTACGCCGAGTTCCTGCGCAGTCGGCGGCTGAGCAGGACCGTCCGGGAGGCGGTCCGCCGCGCGCGCGGCCGAACTTCCGTACGGCTCACGGCTGCCGAAGCGGAGGCACAGTTCGCTCAGCGGCTGCGGCAGCTCGGCTACCACGACGGCACGGCAGGCGATCGGCCGGACGAGGGCCCGGCCGGCGCTGACGAACTCGCCGCGGAGATGGCCGAATCCTGGTCCCCGCACGATCAAGCCGCGCTGTATCCGTTCTGCTCGCCGCACAAGGTAGCGGCGACCGTGCTGCACCTGCGGGATTTCTACAACGATGACTTCGCCGCCGCGCTCGTCGCGGTGCTACCGGAGTGGATCCGCTTCCTCGCCGAACATACCGGCATGGCGGCGGAGCTGACCGAGCGCTGCCTCGCGTACGCCTCAGATGAGCTTCAGTTCCCCGGAATCCTCGACGACAAGGGACGACCGAACCCCATGGCACGAGTAGCCGAATAACGGCCGGAAGTAGGAGAACGGGACGAACACCCGCCGGCCGCAGTGCGTGACGGACCGCCATCCCACTCGGAAGGGCGTGCCTGCCACAACGCCCGTGGCCGGAAGCCACACCGTTTGGCCACATGTGGCGGCGACGAAATCGTGTTTGCCGACCAGCGGCGGATGCGCCACGTCGCGGGTGTTCACCCGCTGTTGCATCAGGCTCCAGCGGATACGCACGAGCTTGGCGAAGCTCCCGCTGCCTCGCGCGACCGACGGCCGCCTGGTCTCGGCGGTGGATGGTGATCGCCTACCCACCACGCGTCCCGGACGGCGCCCGGCCTCGGCGTCTACGGGCAGGACACCCCGCGTGAGTTCCGCAACGGCCACAACGTCGCGCCGGAGATATACGTTGGCGTCGAGGGCGCGCCGGGGCACCGGGCGGGTCCGCCCAACGGTGGGGCCCGGGGCGGCTACGGCAACCGCCCCACCTACGGGGCTTCGACCAGATGACCGCCCGGGTCGGTGGGCTGTGGGACTCGCTGCTCGGTGAGGGCCGGCGCTGGTGGATTACCGCCACGTCCGACTCGCACGTGCACTGGACCCGCGGCGATTCCGACTTCTGGCCGGGGAGTACAGCAAGACGTACGTGCTGGCCCGGCAGGACTACGGCGACATCATGGATTGCCTGCGCACCGGACGAATTTGGGTGACCACCGGTGACCTGGTCACCAGCCTCGATTTGACGGCGAGGGGCCAGGGCCGGTCGGCCGCCGGGATAACGGCGCCGGCAACCGGCTGATGCGGCTACCTGGGCGCCGCTGAGGGTCCACTCCAACCTCGCGGCCGGATTCGGCGGTGGATACGCGGTCGGCGGCTCGTTCTCCCGGACCGCGCTCGGGCGACTGGCCGGCGCCCGCACCCGCGTCAGCGGGGCAATGACCGGCGTGTTGGTGTTCTGCGGATGGATGGCCGGTCGAGTAACAGTCGGTCAGTCGGTTCTCGCTGGAGTACGGGGCGCGGTGTCCGCAGCGGGGATCAATCGGCCGTCGACCTGGGACCAGACGGCCTCCGGGGTGTCTCCGGCCGCAGCGATGTAGCGGTCGGGGCGGACGAGCGCTACCCGCGCCACGCCGTCCACGTGGCGGAGCAGCGAGTCGTCCGTGACGTGAACCAGTGGCAGTCCGTTCCACCGGGGGTGGTTCGGGTCAGGGGTCATTTCGCCGGCGGGTGCCCGTACCACCCAGGTATGCCGGGTGCGGTCCAGTCGCTCGTAGAGCCGGCCGCCGGACCGCATTTCCGGGTTGGGCATGCGGCGGCCGGCGCCGGCCGGGACCGCGGCGGCGGGCACGATCGGGCTCTCCGGGTAGGCGATCTCAAGCATGCCGACGTTGCGGCCGAGTCGGGCCTGGACGGCGGAGCGTCGGATGATCCGTGGCGCCATCGCACCCACCACCGTTCGGATCAGACTGCCTCGGGTCGTCAGGATCCGGGTGACCTGGGCGGTGCCCCGGACCATCGCGTGGCCGACCGGACGACGCTCCGCCTCGTAGCTGTCGAGCAGCCGCTCAGCGGCCTCGGCGTCCATCCGCCGGGCGAGGCCCAGCTTCCAGAGCAAATTGTGCGCGTCCTGTACCCCGGTGTTGAGGCCCTGCCCGCCGACCGGGCTGTGGACGTGCGCCGCGTCACCGGCGAGGAACACTCGCCCACGGCGGTAGTGATCGGCCACGCCGTGGCTCAGGTTGAACTGCGACTCCCACACGACGTCGTGGCTGCCGAACTCGATCCCCGAGCGTTCCCGGATCAGCTCATCAAGGAAGGTGGCGTCGATGGTGATCGGCGCGCCCGCCGGGGGAGTCGGCACGTGAGCGATGATCCGCCACCGCCGGGGCTCCGGCATCGGCACGATCAGCAGCAGTCCAGCCGGGTGGAGAAAGACGTGTCCCTCGTCCTCGACCAGGTTCGCGCTGGTTCTGACGTCTGCCAGGATGAAGGTGGCGCCCGCGTCCGCACGGTCCAGCCGCAGGCCGACCTGCTCGCGTACCCGGCTGCGCCCGCCATCGGCACCGACCACCCAGCGAGCCCGTACCACCTCGTCCTCGCCGTCGGGGTGGGTCAGCGTCACTTCGACGTGGTCGCCACGATCTCGAAGGCGATCGAGGGTGACCTGCCATTCGACATCGCCCCCCAGATCGTTGAGGTGTCCCTCGAGGATGCGTTCGGTCGCGTACTGCGGGATGGACAGCCAGAATGCATAGGTGGTGTCGCCCCAGGGCTGATCAAGCAGATCGACGCGGACGGGGCGACGCCGGCGACCGGCGTGGGTGTTCAGGGCTGCGAACCTGGTGCCCTCGGCGAGGACCTTGTCGGCGATCCCCATCGTCTCGAACACCTCGAGCGTGCGGGCATGGGCCACCAGAGCCTTCGAGAAGGTGGAGCGGTACGGACTGCGCTCGACGATCCGGACAGTCAGGCCATGTCGGATCGCTTCGGACGCCGCGGTCAGACCGGTCGGACCGGCGCCGACAACCAGGACGTCGACCTGGGGGTCCACGTCGTCCTGCACCGGCAGCGGCTGGTGCTGCGGCACATTACGGGTAGCGGTCTGCGCGGCGTTCAGGACGGGGTGCTCGAAAGTCACTTTCTTTCTCCTCCGGGCAGTGAGGTCGGGGAGGTGACTGCCGGCAGCAACCGTAGCCTAAGTGAGACACAGGAGTCTAGTTTCGTCGAGGAAAGCCCGTCTCCTTCGTTCTGGCGTCTCCGGCCAAGCGGCTTTCGACCCGCTGTGTCCGATCCGCACGCGACCGAGCGTGCTGGCCACCGCCGCCACGGCGGCGACGGCGGTCCGAACGCCTTCCCGGACTGATTGAGGCGGTGGTCAGTCGAAGATCAAGGACCTCGAGTACGCCTGCGAGCAACCATCGCTGGCCCTGCTCAACAGGAGCGCCGGCAAGGGCCATCCGTGCGCGCACCTCAAGGGTTGGCGGCGATGCCGTCGGTGAGGGTCTCGAAGCCAGATTGGCCACGGCGCCATGATCGGTATCGCCGGCCATCGTGCGGACGCCCGCTGCCAGGAGCGCGGCCATCGCCGTGACCATCCACTGGGCCGACAGCTCGGGGCGGATCAACCCCGCTTCGTGTCCCCGCCGGACGACTTCATGCAGGGAGGCGAGCACCTCGGCACGCTGCTGCAAAAAGGGCGGGATCCAGGTCGGCGCCCTCGACGAGCAGGGCCCCGAAGCGTACGCCGTGCGACGCCAGGGCCTCTGCTACCGGCAGCCAGGACGAGCAGTTCCGCAGGGGCGGGCACCCGAGCCGGCCGGTGGCCGAGCCGACGAAAGTCGTGGCGCTGGGCGGGCAACCATGGCGGTTCGGCTCAGGGCCGGCAGGGCTCCCGTCGCAATGCCGCATCGGGTTGGTCGGCGGCGTGCCATGCCGGGTTGAGTGCCAACGGCAAGGCTGGCGCCTGCCATGCCCCGGCGACCCGCTGGAGGGCCGAGTATTCCCAACGGAGCAGGTTGCTCGGCGGCTTGCCGGTGAGCTGATCGGCCAGGTGGCGCAGTCCGGCTGGCCGGTCGAGCAAGTGGCCATGGAAGCCGCCCATTTGGACCACGGGAATCCGGGCGTTGAGCTCCGCCGGGACCGTGATGGCATCGACTATTGGCAGTAGCGCGATCATCCGTACGCCCGGCACCGGGCAGAGCAGGCGGTTGCGGTAGAACGGGGCGTCGTCCAGCAGGGAGCGGATGAACGGCGAGTCGGGACTGTCCGGTGCCTCACTGGTGGCCTCCATCAGCCTGAACATGCCGCGCAGTTGCCAGCCCGTGGCGATGCCCCAGCCCGAACGGGCCTGCGGCGGCGGGTAGTAGATTCGCCCGGCCCGCAGGATCGGGCTGTCCAGCACCACCGTGTCGACTGCGGGGTGCGGGTAGCGGTCCAGGTAGTAGCGTACGACGAGAGCGCCTTCGCTCTGTCCGACCAGCGAAACCCGTTTACCGCTACGCGCGTGAAGCTGATCCACCTGGGTGGCGAGCAGTTGGGCGCTGGTGGACAGCGACTGGTGGGTGTCGACCGGGGAGTAGAACACCGGCTTGCCGTGGTTGTCGGTGCCCCGGTACGAGAAGCGCACGATGGGAGGTTGGGATTCCGACGGATCGCCGTAGTGGGCCGAGTTGTAGCCGCCGAGGAAGATCACCGGGTGGTCGATGTCCCCGAACTGTGGCAGGGCGTCGATGGGTTGCAGCGACTGGCCGGCGCCGCGGGCCCCCAGGTCCTCGGCGTATTCGACCAACAGCAGGCTGCTCACGACCAAGGTGAGGACCAGCGGCGTTACGGGCAGTCGAGCCCATCGCACCCGGCGCTGGAGCACCGTGGCGCGCACCTTTTGCTGCCACAGCAGGCCGTTGACCATTCCGGCCACGGCGGCCGCCGGCACCGTCAACCAATCCGGGACGGACCAGACGAGCGCGGCGCCCGCGGCGAGGGTCACGAAGTTGAGCAGCGACCAGCCGACCATGGCGGCCGACGGCAGGCCGCGCCACCAGTTCGGCACAATCCCACCCCGCTGGAGCAGCGGGGCCAGGATTATCACCGGCACCAACTCGAGGAACTGGAAATAGGCCAGCGAAACGTCCGAGGCGACCACGGCCAGTGCGGTCCACGGCGAGAGAACCACGGCGACGACGGCCGTGAAGGCCAGGTTTCGGCCGGCCAGCTGGCGAAACGACGGACACGGCCGCTCAGCCGGCCAGGCGAGCGCGACGAGTACGGCCGAGAACAGTCCGCGGAGCACGATGGCGCCCAGCAACAGGCCGGCGAACATGGCCCAGGAGTTGTGATACACCAGGATCCAGCGCAGGTCGAAGAACGCCCCGTACGGCGTGATCGCACTGGCCTGGGGCGCCAGGCCGAACGCCGAGGTGAAGTTGACGGCGTACAACACGGCAGCCACGGCCGCCGCCGGCACGGCGGTCAGGACGAGCAGCCACAGCAGACGTACCCGCTCAGGGCGCACGGTTCCTCCCTTCCGCCCGTCGACCGGAGGGTGCGAGACCAGTTGGGGTCAACTTACCGTTCTACGACTATTACCGGACCAAGTAGGCGAGCCCGGGGCAGTCTGCGGCATAGCACGTCCCATCCCCTGTTCCGCCCTCATCGAGATAGTCGCAACTGACCCGTACGGCCGAGACGAGACGGTAGGATGGGGCAGGGCGATCGGCCGACTGCTCGTCTTGCCTGCCGCCGTCGACACCCGGTCGGCCAGCCGCCCGCGCCGCGGCGGTGCAGCCCACGGCGATGCTCTTCGACGAATGGTCCGTTGCGCTCGACCCGCACCTGGTCGGTGAGCGAGCGGCCAAGGACTTCCTGCGACGATCCCGACGCGTGAGGGGGTCCCGGGTGGGTGTGCGGCTCCGGGGCCGTGCGCGGTCGAAGAAGGGGAGAGGAATGCGTGTCACGCGGGCGGCGATGGTCGTGGTCGCGGCACTCTCACTCACCACCGGCGCCTGCGGTGGGGGCGACAGCGGCCCGGGTGTCATCGAGAAGGCCGCGAAGACAAAGACGCTCACCATCGGCGTAATTCCCGATCAGCCGGGCCTCAGCCTGAAAACGGATGGCACCTACGTGGGCTTCGATGTCGAGATCGGGAAAATCGTCGCCAAGGGACTCGGCGTCGACCCGGCCAACATCCAGTGGAAGGACACCAACGTACCGATACGCGAACAGGCCATCAAGAAGGGTACGGCCGACTTTGTCGTGACCGCCTACACCATCAACGACGCGCGCAAAAAGGAGGTCAGGTTCGCCGGTCCGTACTACGTCGCCGGCCAGGATCTGCTGGTCAAGACCGACTCGGCCATCAGGGGCCCGGAGGATCTGAAGGGCAAGGTCGTCTGCTCGAACACCGGCTCGACATCGGCCAGGCGGCTCCGGTCCCAGTACCCGGAGGCCCGCTTGCAGCAGTACGACCAGGACTCGAGGTGCCTCCCGGACCTCGAGTCAGGCGCGATCGACGCGATGAGCACCGACGACGTCGTCCTCCTCGGCTACGCCATGCAGCCGGAATACGCGGGCAAATTCAAGCTGGTGGGCAAGACCTTCTCCGAGGAACCCTACGGCATCGGATTGAAAAAGAAGGACAAAGCCGGCTGCGAGAAGATCAACGAGATTCTAAAGGCCGCCGCGCGGGACGGGTCGTACCAAGCGGCCTGGGAGGCCACGTTGGGCAAGAGCGGCAATCCGCTACCGACACCGACGCTGGATGCCGGCAGAATGAGCCACTGCAGTGCGTGAGTGACCCAATGTCGGCGGCGACAAACGTCACGATCCTGCCGCCTCTGCGGCGGCGCGCTTCGTGGCGCTAGCGCTCAGCGGACCTTCTTCGTCGCTCGCTTGCGGGGTGGGGTCAGCAGGTCGGCGATCGCGGATATCGCGGCCGGCACCAGACGGTAGTACGCCCAGACGCCGCGCTTCTCGCGCTCGAGCAGGCCGGCTTCCGTGAGGATTCGGAGGTGGTGACTCACGGTCGGCTGGGAGAGACCGAGCGGTGCGGTGAGGTCGGTGACGGATGCCTCGCCGTTCGGAGCGGACTGGATCAGACTGAGCAGCCGCAATCGGGCCGGATCGGCGATTGCCTTGAGCACCCCCGCGAGCCGCTCGGCGTCGGCACGCTTGATCGGCTCGCCAGCGAGCGGCGAGATGGCAGGCAGTGCAGTTTTCACGATTCCCACGTCCTCCATCGTTCCACCAGCACCATCGACAGGTCCGTGGAAGCGCGGGACCAGCCCCACCAAGACGTACGAGGAACGCTGCGACCCCCAACCCTTGCGCATCCGGACGGGCGACCAGCCCGACGGCGCGCTCACTCCAGCATCGCTGGCGGCAGGATGTTCAGCTCGAGGTACGGCGTGGTGCCGGCTCACCGGGCTGGTCCGTGTGGTCCCGACGAGATGGCTGTTCTGCTCTGTTCACGCGCCGGGGCGGCAGGTAGCGTCGCGTCGATGTTCACGCGGTGAGGGGTGCCATGTTCGGCCGGGGAGACCAAATCGAAGCGCTGCAGGCGCAGGTGGCGCAGCTGCAGGCGCAGGTGGAGCGGCTGGCCCTGGAGAACGCGACGATCCGGCCGCTGCTGGACGACACGTTGCGGCTGCGGGACCTGGCCGCCGAGGCTGATCGGTTACGGGAGTCGGCCGAGACCGCGCTGGCCGCGCTCAGGCAGCTGTCCGCGGCCGAACACGTGGCGCAGGAGCGGTACACGGTGGACTTCAACCTGGTCTATCAGGCCGAGTGCACCGGTTATGTCTCGGCGTACTTCGACAGCGGCTTCACCGACACGGTCCAACTGCTAGTGGGGCCTTCGGACCCGCCAACCGAGCGCGTGTGCGAGGCGAATACCGGCAACGACATCAACTCGTACGCGGGCACGGTGGTGCGCAAGGGCGAGTACTGGATGGTCAAATCCAAGCGTGGGGCGAGGTCCGGGTTCATGTGCGTGTTCACTCCGCTGTTCTAGGTGTTGTGCGGCGCGCTTGCCGGGGCGGCTGGTATCAGCGATGCGGCTCGCAACCGCTGGCGGGCGAAGCGCTCGCCGGGGACGCGCTGCGGACCGTCCACGCTGGTGCCCATGATCCTCGGCAACATCAGGAACTTCGAGCCGGGAGCCGGCGAGCGGCGCTTCGAACAGGGGCGGCAGGAGGCCCGGAAGAAGGAGGAGGCAGCCTCCATCAGCCAAAGTCGACAACCAGAGCCTTACCGCCTGCCGCATACCCCTCGTATCCGGGGGCCATACGCCACGCGCCGCCGGTTGTTGCGGGTCGGAACTGGCTCCCGTGGCGTCAACTGGCCTCGTGGCTGTGCGCGTACTCGGCTCGACGGTGCAACAGCACCAGGGCCATGGCGGGCAGCATCAGGACGTGACCCACGGTCATCACCGCCGACTCGGGCAGCGCGCCGGCCCAGAACGGCACGAGCAGTACCGCGAACGACAGGAGCATCGCGGCGTTCATCTCGACGATGCCGGCCCACCGGTGGCGGCGGTAGGCCATCCAGACCGTCATGCCCGCGCCCATGCTGAACATCATCAGGACGACCCGCGCCTCAAGCGAATCGAGCAGGTCGGCGTGGCCGAGCAGGGTGAGGGCGAGACGGGTGGCCATGCCCAGCACCGCCATGCCGATGAACATCGCCGCCACCATCTCGACGAAGTGCCGAGACAGTCGACGCCAAGGCGCAGCCGGAGCGCTCGCTCCGGTGGGTAGTTCGTCTGCCGCGGTCACCGTCGCCGTCCCTTCACACCCATGGCCATTCCTGCCTCCTCAGGTCGCGGTGGTGCGTCCCACGGTCGTCGGACCACGCAGCCTCCGCGCCACTGTGCCCGAGCCCGGCCAACCCGACGACCAGGGCGGCGACCGGCACTACGACCACCGTGGCGTGCACGACCAACGGGTGCGTCGGCAGGCCGGCAATGGTGTCGAACACGGGGCTCCACTCCTTCCAAACAGCAGGCCACGTGGCCGTGGCGGGACCCGGGCAGCGGGTGCCGCGGGAGGGGCGGACCGGTTGGCCGCCGGCCTGACTCTAGGCGAACTGTGACATGAACGTCTAGCTTCTAGAGGTGCGGATGTATGCGAGGCGCGTGCCGGATGCAGGCACACCGGAGGGCCGGGGCATGCTGCTGACGGCACGAGGCCGCCGCTGCGGCCGGGGGAGATCGGCAGACGGTGGGAGGATCGATGGCACGGACCGGCAGGCGCCCGGCTGGCTCGGACACGCGCGAGACCATCCTCGCCGCCGCGCGGGACGCCTTCGCCGCGCGCGGCTTCGGTGGTGTCACGATCCGGCAGATCGCTTCGGCCGCCGCCGTGGACCCTGCGTTGGTGCACCACTACTTCGGTGCCAAGGAGCAGCTCTTCCTCACCGTACTGCGCAGTGCGGTCGATCCTGACCGGATCCTCGCACACGTGCTCACCGGTGCCGTCGACACGCTGGGCGAGCGGATCGTTGCCGAGTTTCTCCGGTTGTGGGAGGGCGGCGCGGGTGCGAACGCCAGCGCGCTGTTGCGTACGGCGGCGACGGGCGACCAGATCGCACGGTTGGTCCGGGAGGTCATCTTTCCCGACGTGGTCGACGCGGTGATCAGCAGGTGCGGGCTCGATCGGGCCGAAGCACCGCTACGGGTGGCGTTCGTCGCCTCGCAGCTGGCCGGCCTTGCGTTCAGTCGCTACCTGGTCGGGTTGGAGCCGTTGGTGGCGGCCCCGGCCGACATCGTGATCAGGACCGTCGGCGCGACCCTGCAGCGGTACCTTACCGGTGAGCTGTCGTCCGCCGAGCGGTAACCGCAGGGTCGAGCGGCATCGGCGGCCGGGCCCGGCCCGGTCGGGAGCGGGAAACTGCTATTAAGGACAGGTGCCGGCCAAGCCCCCGCCAATGTCGCGTAGCGACGCGGAGCGTAACCGTAGGACGTTGTTGGAAGCTGCCACGGCTGCGCTTGCGCGTAGCCCCGGCGCATCCATGGCCCAGGTCGCGCAGGCGGCCGGTCTCGCCCGCGCGACCCTGTACCGGCACTTCAGCACCCGGCAGGAGCTCTTCGCGGCGATGCGTGCGGAGGCGCTGGTCCGCGCCGCCGAGGCGATCACCGCATCCCGGCTTGACGAGGGTACGCCGCTGGAGGGACTGCGCCGCGCGGTCGAAGCGCTCGCGTCCCTCGGTGTACGGTTCCGCGCACTGATCGTCGAAGGGGCCGACCTGGACGCGACGTTCCTCCAGCAACGCGCCGAGGTGCTCGCCCCGCTGCAGGCGGTGGTGCGGCGTGGGCAGGAGGCGGGACTGATCCGGTCGGACCTGCCGCCGGAGTGGGTCGTGATCGCGATGGCCTCGATGCTCGTTGCCGCTGTCCGCGCGTCGGCCGACACGGGGTTCGGTGACGGCCAGGTGGCTGACCTCGTCTTCGGCACCCTCACCAGCGGTATCACGCCACGCCCCTGACCGCCCCGTCGCGGGGTGCACCCGCACCAACCTGCGCCACGGCTTTGCCGACCGTTACCGGCGGCTGTTTCTGGTCGCCGGTGCCGCGATAGCCCGGCGGGCCCGGCCGCAACGCGGCCGGGCCCGACAGGGGTACGGGTCGTGCCGTCAGGAAGCGGACCTCGACCCGTCGCCGCTCGCCGCCGAGGGCTGGTCAACCCCGGGACGCCCAGCTCGATCGCGGAGCGACCGTCGGCTGGCCCGACGTTTCCGGCCCGGCATCCACCAGGCGGCCCGGCCGAGAGTCGTGAGCAGCGCCGGGGTCAGTACGAGCATGGCGACGAGCGCGTACATCGCGATCGCGGTCGCCAGCCCGAAGCCGAACAGTTGGACGGTGCGTTGGTCGTTGAGGACGAAGCTGGCGAAGACGACGACCATCACCGACGCCGCGGCCAGGATCACCCGCGAGGTGGCGCCGATACCGCTGACGATCGAGCGTCGGGCGTCGCCGGTCTTCTTGTACTCCTCGTGGACGCGGCTGAGCAAGAACACCGCGTAGTCGGTGGAGAGGCCGAAGAGGACGGCGAAGAGCATCACCGGGGCGAACGACTCGACCGGTCCGGGCTGGGCGCCGATGAGGTCGGCGGGCCACCAGCCCCACTGGAAGACCGCCACGACCGGGCCGTAGGCGGCGCCGACGGCGAGCAGGTTCATCGCGACCGCGACGAGCGGGACCAGCAGTGAGCGGAACTCGATCAGCAGGACCAGGAAGGCCAGGCCGACGACGAGCAGCATGAACCAGATCATCCGCTCGTCGAGCTTGTCGGCCAGGTCGATGCTGGTGGCCGTCGCGCCGCCGACGTGGGCCTCGGCCGCATCCGCCGCTGACGGCAGCACGTCGCTGCGCAGCTGGTGCACCAGGCGCTCGGTGGACTCGTCGTCAGGCGAACCGATGGGCACCACGGTCAGCACCGCCGTGCGGCCGTCGGAATCGAGGCGCGGTGGCGACACCTGAGCCACGCCCTCGGTCGCCGCCAGGTCGGCGCGCAGTTCGCCGCTGGCCCGCTGGGCCTGCTCGGGCGAGGTGCCCGTGGGGTAGCCGACGGTCACCAGCAGTGGGCCGGTCATGCCGGGGCCGAAGTCCTCGGCCACCAGGTCGTACGCCTTGCGTTGCGTGGACTCCGTCGGTTGGGAGCCACCGTCGCCGGTGCCCAGCCGCAGCGAGGCAAGCGGCAGGGCGAGGACGACCAGCAGCGCCGCGGCCAGCGGTACGGCGATCCACCGCCAGCGCTGCACCCCGCGCGCCCAGCGGTGCCAGCCGCCCTCCCGGCCGTGGTCGAAGCGGATCCGCCGGACCCGCAGCCGGTCAAGCTTGCGGCCGAAGATCCCGAGCAGGGCGGGCAGCAGCGTCACCGCGGCCAGCAGCGTGGCCGCCACGGTGATCGCGCTGGCCAGACCAAGCGCGGACACGAACGGAATACCGATCAGGTAGAGGCTCAGAATCGCCACGATGACGGTGGCGCCGGCGACGAGGACAGCACGGCCGGCCGTCCGCATCGCCTGCTCGATCGACTCGGCCGGGTCCTGGCCCTGGGCGAGCCCTTCGCGGTGCCGAGTGACGACCAGCAGCGCGTAGTCGATGCCCACACCGAGCCCGATCATGGCGGCGACCACCGGACCGGAGGTGCCGATCGTCACCCAGTTGGTGAGCAGTTCGATCACCGCCAGGCCCAGCCCCAGCGCCATCAGCGCGGTGACGATCGGCACGAGCATGGCGAACAGTGACCCGAACGCGACCAGGAGGACGACGACGGCGGCGATGAGCCCGTAGACCTCGCTGCCCGAGGGGCCGGACTCCGTCTGCACCGCCGGGCCGCCGTACTCGACCTGCACGCCCAGGTCGCGCAGCGAGTCGAACGACGCCTGCGCCTGCTCGACCGCGCCCTCCGGGATGTCCTTGGCGCGATCGGTGAACTGCACGGTGGCGATCGCGGTCCGGCCGTCGTCGGAGACCAGACGCTGGCCGGGCCCGTACGGCGACTGCGCCGTCGCGACGTCCGGGTCGGCGCGCACCTGCGACAACGACGCGTCGACCGCGCGCCGCACCTCGGGCGAGGTCACCCCGTCGTCGCTGTGGATGACCACCTGCATGCCATCACCCGACATATCGGGAAACCGCTCGCGCAACGTGTCGTACGCCGCCTGCGAGTCGGTGTTCGACAGCGTCAAGTCGTTGGTGAACGACCCGCCGTACTGCTGGCCGCCTGCCAGCGCGCCGACCAGCAACACAGCCCAGGCGATCACCACGAGCCAACGGTGCCGTACCGAGAATCTACCGAAAGCAGCTAGCAAGGCTGAAACCTCCAAAACGGGACAAGGTACGGGTCAATCGAACCCCCCGGAAGGGGGCGGTGTCCAGAACGAGACACGTGTCTAGACAGACGATACACACGCGTCGAAGTAGCAGTCTCACGGCGGGCGACGGCGGAGGAGAGAGCCGACTGGCGTAGATTTGTGGCCAGGTGACCGTCAAGGCGTGCCCGGACCCGCGCGACCGGATTTGGAGGATCAGATGGCCGTACGCCCACCCGGCTTCGGCCCGGTCGGTGCCGACCTGCGCGAACGGGCCCGCGACCAGCTGCTGGAAACCGCGTTACGGCTGTTCGCCGAACGCGGCTACGTCGGCGTACGGGTCGAGGACATAGCGAAGGCGGCGGGCATCTCCCGCGCCACCTTCTACAAGCACTTCGCCGAGCGTGAGGAGATCCTCGCCGAACTCTTCGCCCGGCTGCTCGGCCGAGAGCCCGTGGCCGCGCCACCAGGACCGCCCGCCGAGGCGCTACCTCGAATCCGCGAACTCCTGGTCGGTGCCGCGACCCGGATGGCGAGCAACGAACAGCTCGCCAGGTTCGTCTACACCCTGCCCATCCGGCACGCCGCTCTGCTCGGCCAGGGAGCCCGCCCGCCCGTCCTCGACGTGGTGGAACGCATGATCGAGGAGGGTGCAGCGGCCGGGGCAGTCCGCACCGACATCCCTCCGGCCCTGATCACCGCACACATCGCGCGAACCTTCGAGGCCGCCATGCGCGACTGGGCCGAGGGTCGGGCGAAGGACGTGGCCTCGCACCTGACGCTCCTGCTCGACCTGGCGTTCCAGGGGGCCAGGACAGCGTCGCACGGGCCAGAGGGCCAGAGCCCGGATCGGCGACGGTCACCGGGGCTGCCGTAGCCACCTCAGCGTGTCCCTGCCGCCAACGCGAGGCGTGCGGCTGCCGCAGGTGCCCGGAACTGGCATATCGTGCCCGGCGCATCGGAACGTGTCAAGGGATTGAGGCCAGCGGGAGTTAAGCGGCTTGTGGGAGGGGCTTCGTTTCCTGGTCGGGCTTGTTGATCCAGACCTGTTCGGGCAGGTCGAGGATCTTCGGTAGTAGCCGGGTGGTGCTGAACCGTTCCGGGTGCGCGGCGCGGGCTGCGGCCAGGGTGTCCTCCCGGTGGGCGCGGACCGTGTGGTGCCGGCCGTGGTGGATGTCGGCGGGGGTGTGCAGACCGATGCCGGAGTGCCGGTGGGCATGGTTGTACCAGGTCACGAAGTTGGTCATGAACGTTCGGGCGTCCGCGAGGGACGCGAACCGGTCGGGGAACACCGGCGCGTACTTCAACGTCTTGAACCAGGCCTCGCTGTACGGGTTGTCGTTGGACACCTTCGGCCGGGAGTGTGAGCGGGTAACGGCCAGGTCCTCGAGCAGGTCAGCGACGGATTTCGAGGTCATCGAGGTGCCCCGGTCGGCGTGGACCACGTGCGGGACGCCGTGGGTGTCGAACACCTGGCGGATCATGGCCTCGGCCAAGGGCCCGGACTCGCGGGCGTGCACCCGCACCCCGACGATGTACCGGGAGTAGATGTCGATCATCACGTAGGCGTCGTAGTAGACGCTCTTCGCAGGGCCGGGCAGTTTCGTGATGTCCCAGCTGTAGACCTGCCTCGGGGCGTCAGCGACCAGCTCGGGACGCCGGCGGGCCGGGTGCCGGGCCAGCCTGCGCCGCTCGCGGACCTGCCGGTGCTCGCGCAGGATCCGGTACATCGTGGCGATCGAGCCCACGTACACACCCTGGTCCAGCAACGCCGCGTAGATCTGCGCCGGCGCGGCGTCAACGAACTCGGGACTGTCCAGCAGCTGCAGGACCTGCTCCCGTTCGGCCGGGCTGAGCGCGTTCACCGGCGGACGCCGCGCCGGGCGTGACGGTGTCGGCCGACGTCGGTCACGATCGGCGCTGGACCGGGCGATCCCGGTCAGCCGCTTCGCGTCCCGCGTGGTGGTCCCCGCACCGGTCAACGCGTGGTAGGTGTCCATCAGCGCCTGCCGAGCCCGAACACGTCCGGATCGTCCGGCTCGCTCCTGGAGATCTCCTCCAAGAGCTCGCGCGCTTTTCCCATGATCGTCAGCGCCGTCTCGGTCCGCGCCAGCTTCGCCTGCGTACGCTCCAGCTCCCGCCGCAACCGGGCGATCTCGGCCTGCTCGGCGCTGGGCCGCCCGACCGTCTCCCCAGCCGGCTTGCCCTGCAACAGCCCGGCATCGCGGGCCCGGCGCCACTCACTCATCAACGACGAGTACAAGCCCTCCCGCCGCAGAAACGCCCCGCCCTCACCCGCCGCGACAGCCTGCTCATACCGGGTCAACAGGTCCAGCTTCTGCCCCGGGCTGAACGACCGGCGCGCCCGCGGCCCGTCCGACCGCGGACCCTTCTTGCGACTCATGACCCCATCCTGGGCCACCGTCATATCAACAGCAGTACTCAACGCATCTCGATCCTGAACTCGCCCTGCCAGACGGACTTGCTATGAACCGTTGGCCTCAACTCACCCTGGCAGACAGGGCATCGACGACGCGGCGAAGGTCTGTCTCCAACGTGGCTCGGGGCATGACGCCATGCCACTTCATCGTCCGCCGGTGGCGCAGGCGTGGGTGGGGGGCTTCCTCGGTGAATTGGTAATCCCCGTTGGGTGGGCGCGAAAGCGTCAGCGGGTCGCCGCCACCGATGAGGAGGTGGGGTCGCTCGCCCTCGCGGCCGGAATGGACGTCGAACTGCCGGCCGGGCGAAGAACAGTGCACGCGAGGTACCGGCGGCGTGGCGACCACCACCTGGCCTGCTCGGCGCGGTGCGGCGCCGGGCCTGAGGCCCGGCGCCGCGATCCGAATCGCCGTCCCACCGCCGGCCCAACAGACGGGCAGCGAGGCGGTGAAGGGGTTAGTTGAAGCCCTTGGCGTCGATGTGGAGTTCTTCGATGCGGGTCTTGTCCTTGTTCCACTTGCTCACCCTGTGCATGAGGTACGCGAACGTTGTCCCCTCCTCGAGCACGATCGTCGCCGAGCCGCGCGAACCGCCCGAGTACTTGGCGGTGAGCTGCAGCTTGGCGGCCGAGGTGATCGCGGCCTCGACGGCGTTGGTGGAGGTTCCGGCCGCTTCGAACGACTCGGCGATCTCGCCTTCCATCACGACCCAGATCGTCGAGACGATCCGGCCGTCCCGGCCCTCGTCGGCGAGGAAGCGCCGCGCCCCGGAGGCCTCGTTGTTCAGCAGCGACTTCAGCGGGCCCTCGTCGATGACGAACTTCGCGAGCTTCAGGTGGCTGCTCTTCGCCTTGTCGTACGAGAACCTTGCAGTGCCGGAGGCACCCAGGGTGAAGTACTTCAGTCGGCCCTCGGTCTCGACGTCCGCTCTGGTTTCGCGTTCCCACTCGATGTTCGCGGTGGTGACGAAGCGGACCCTGCCCTTCAGCAGGTCCCGCTGGATGTGGTTGGTGACGTTGAGGCTGGCTTTCGTACCCAACGGGTCCTCCTTCTCGCCGAAGGAGCAGATCAGCACGTCCTCGGACTTGTCTCGGAAGTAGCGCTCCCCGTTGTAGACGAACGTGTGCTTGGCGACCCTGGTCTCAGCCATGATCCGGTTCCTTTGCTCGTGGGCCCGAGCGGCCCGGCCTGCGGACACACCGAGCATCGGCGCCGGTCAAGGCGCGCAGTAGCGGGATTTCCCTACACCTTCCGCGGCGGTCAGCGGATGCCGCTGCCGTGCCGATGCGCCGTGTCGCCGCCGCCCCTCCGGCGTACCGTAAGGCTGCCGTCGGTGACCAGCCGGGTGAGGTCACTGCGGGACCGGATCCGCAGCTTGCGGTACAAGCGCGTCAGGTGGGCCTCCACGGTGGCCACGCTCATGAACAGCTCTCCGGCGATCTCCCGGTTCGTACGCCCCTCGGCGACCAGCGCGGCGACGCGGGTCTCGGCCGTGGTCAACTCACCGGAAGCGCGGCCTGGGGCGACCCGCTCGAGTCCCTCGGCCGCGCGCTGCGCCCACAACCGGGCACCCATCGCGGCGAACTCCCCGCGTGCCTCGGCGAACGCGTCGGCGGCGAGGGTGCGCTGCCCGGCCCGCTGGTGCGCGCGAGCGGCCAGCAGGACGGCGCGCGCCGCGTCCGGCCGGTATCCGAGCGCGCTGAACGTGGCGGCCGAGCGGCGCAGCACCCTGGCCGCCTGCCCGTCCCCGCGCGCCAAGGCCACCGTGCCCGACGCCCGATCAAGAGCCGCGTCCGCCCAGGCCCCGCATCCCGGCACCAGGCCGGCCAGCCGTTCCAGGAGGGCCTCGGCGGTGTCGTACTGCCCGGCCAGGACCGTCGCCTCGACCGCGTCCGGCAACGCCGGCACCGCGCCCGGGTGGCGCAGCCCCATCTTGTCCAGGAGGTGGACCGCGTCCAACAGTTCCCCGGCGGCGGTCTGCGGATCGCCCTCGGAGAGGGCCAGCAGTCCGATGACGCTCCGCGCCCGGGCGATGCCGGGTCGCTCACCGCGCCGGGTGGCCTGGGCGATGCGCCGCCCCGCGACCGCGCGGGCCTCGTCGGCGCGGCCCAGCCATGCGGCCACCAGGGCACGCCGGTAGAAGATCCAGGACTCGACGTGGGCGTCCTCGCAGTCCCGCGCGGACTCCACCGCCTGCCCGAGCAGCCGGTCGGCCCGGGCCAGATTGCCGGCCGCGCCCTCGACGGCGGCCAGGTCGTAGAGACTGTACGGTTTCCACCGCTCGTGGTTCTGCCGCTCGGCGTGCGCGACGGCGGCCTCCAGCAGCTCCCTCGCCCGGGCCAGGTCGCCAGTCCACATCAGCTGCTCGGCCCGGAGCACCCGCGGGCCGGCCCACAGCGGCGGGCGTCCGACTTCGTTCTCCAGCGCGACGGCTCGGTCCATCAGCTCCGGTCGCGGCGTGCCCGCCAGCGTCATCATGTTGGACAGACCCGCGGCCGCCGACATCTGAAACTCTCGGTCACCGCTGCGGTCGGCGTACCGGAGGGCCTCCCGCGCGTACCGGATGCCACCCGGCAGGTCGCCCCGGAACACACCGCGCAGCCAACCCAACTGGTCGAGCAGCCGACCCCGCAGCGCCTCGTCGTCACCGGCCTCGCTCAGTGCCCGCTCCAGCAGTGCCTCGCCGGTGTCGATGTCGTCGTCCTCCAACTGTGCGCGCGCGACCAGCGCCTCGGCCCGCGCCGGCCCGCTCGGCAGCCGGGCGATCGCGCGGTCGGCGATGTCGAGCGCCTGGCCCATGTCCCCTGCGGCGGCCAGGTGCCGGATCAGCTCCAGCGTGCGCCGTCGTTCCGCGTCGGCGTCCGGCGCCGGGGTCAGTCGCAGGCTGTGCTCGGCGAACTCGGCGGCCAGTCCGAGGGCACCCCGCGCGCTCGCCCGGTCGGCGGCCTCCTCCAACGCGGTGGCGATCGCCGAGTCCGGCTCCTCCGTGCACCGTGCGAGGTGCCGTGCACGCAGATCGGGGTCGTCGGTGAGATCGGCGAGGCGCGCGTGCAGGTGCCGACGGGCGAGCGGCCCTATTCGGTCGTAGAGGACCGAGCCGATCAATGGATGCGTGAACCGGACCGTAAGATCGGCGTCGACGGTCAGCAGCCCCGACCGGGCCGCCACGTCGAGCAACCGGTCCACGTCCTGCCCGGGCAGCGCCTGGCGGACCTGGGCCACCGATGCGCGAGCGAGCGCCGAGACTGTCTCCAGTAGCGCCAGCAGATCCGCGGGCAGGCCGTCCAGGCGCAGGCCGATCGCCATCTGCAGCGATTCCGGCATCCGTAGGCCCTGCTGCCCGTCCCGGCCGTTGCTCAGGCCGCGCTGATTGTCGCGGCCGTGGCTCAGACCGCGCGCCAGCTCCAGGGCGAACATCGGGTTCCCGCCGGACACCTCGTAGAGCCGGCCCAGCGTACGCGGGGAGACCGTCGACAGCACCCCGCCGACCAGCCGGCGGATGGCCCGTGGATCCAGCGGGCCGATGTCGACCGTGTCGAGCCGTCCAGGCGGCAGCAGGCTCCGCAGGTCCAGCGGATCCTGGGCCGACGAACTGGTTCGCATGGTGGCGAGGATTCCCACCCGCTCGCTGTCCAGGCGACGCAGCGCGTACCGCAACGCGCGGGCCGACGCGGCGTCCAGCCACTGGAGGTCGTCGACGGCGATCAGCGCCGGCCGCTCGGCGGCGACATCACGCAGGACCTCCAGCACGGCCCGGCCGCGGGCGATCGGGTCGGCCGCACCGCTCAGCGCGACCGGATCCGGCACGTGGTGCTCGAGCAGGTCGACCAGCCCGGAGTACGCCTGAGCCATCTCCTCCGCGACCGGCCGGGTGACGAGGACGATGCCCCCGGCGGACCGCCAGGCCGACAACGCCTGGCGCCACAGGGTCGTCTTGCCGATGCCGGGCCCGCCGCGCAGGAGCAGGGCGCGTGCACCGTCCGCCACCGCGGCCGACCATGCCTCGACCTGCGAAGACTCCCGCTCGCGTCCCACCACCGGCGTGTCGCGGAGGTTGGTCTCGCCCACCAGGTCATTGTTTACGGCTGGCGTTCAGAATCGCTACGGTCCATGTCTGTCGGGTTCGCATACCTTGCCCGGTCCGTGGACTGCTGTGCAAATCGTGGGTCGGGCAGGACGGCGGGGCCGGCCGCAACGTGAGCGTCACGGGCCGGTGCGTCAACTTCGGCTGTCCGACCGGGTTTACGAACGCCGAGCCGACCTCCACCAGGCCCTGATCACCTTGGCCTGCGCAGCCTTCGACCTTGGTCGCGATGGCCGGGTCGAGGAAGACGGCCGCGGTGAACGACTGCCAGACGTAGGACTGCCGGTTCGGGTCCGCCTGGAAGCGAGGGCCGTGCAGGTCCTGGAACGTCTTGGTGATGGGTGTCGGGCCCGCTGACGATCCAGCGGCTGTCGTTCGAGGCGAGGGACGCCACTGTGTCGGCCGCGGGGCGCTACCGTCGGCGGCGCACCCACGCTCAGGAGACCTTCGCGAGCAGGTCGGTGACGGTCTCGGCGTCCGGGTGCTGCATCTCGGACCGAGCCGAGGGTGTCCCACGCCGCTGCCTCGCCCCGCCGGCTGCCCACCTCTGCGAGCAGGGCGATCGCCAGCTCGACGATGGGCACCGCGGCATCGTGGTCGCCGAGCCGCGTGCGCTGCAGGGCGATCAAGTTCAGCGCCAGGCCTTCTCCGCTGCGATCACCCGCCGAGCGGCAGAGTTCCAGCGCCAGCTCGGAGTGGCGCAGCGCCAGGTCGCGTCGTCCCTGCCGTTCCTGCGCGAAGGACAGCCCGCGTTGCGCGATTGCCTGCCCCTCGACGTCACCCACCCGCTGGAACAGCGTGGTGGCCTCGACAAAGTGCGGCGTGGCTTCCTCAGCGGTGCCGGTGACCAGGGCGATCAGGCCGAGGCCACGGTGCGCCTGGGCCAGCGCGTACGGGTCATCGAGCCGGCGAGCGGCCCGCATCGCGGTGTGCCACGTCCGCGTCCAGTCGGCCCAGTGGCCCCACCGTTCCAGGTACTGCTCCAGGCTCCAGGCCAGTCGCCAGGCCTGGCCGTCAAGACCGCCGGTGTGGGCGGCATCGAGGGCGGCGAGCAGCGCCGGTCGCTCCGCGGTGAGCCACGCGACGGCGTTGGCCTCGTCCGGGAACTTCCGCGCCGTCGCCCCGGCCGCCGGGGCGGGCAGGTGCAGCGGTGGCCGGGTCGGGCTGATCCGCCGGTCCGCCGCGTACGCCGAGTGCAGGTAGTGGTCGATCATCCGGCCGAGTGCCGCCTGACGGTCCGTCGGTGACCCGACGGTAAGGCACAGCTCGGCGGCGTATGCGCGCAGCAGGTCGTGGAAGGCGTAGCGGCCGCATGCGGGCTCGCCGACCAGGTGTGTGCCGGTGAGTTCGTTCAGCAGGGGCCGAACTTCCTCGGGCGGTACGCCGGCCAGGCTGGCGGCCGCCTCGACGCTGGCCGGTGGGCTTGGGTGCAGGGCGAGCAGCCGGAACAGTCGTGCTGCGGCCGGTTGCAGCGTCGCGTAGGACCAGGAGAAGACCGATCGCACGTCGACGGCCGCCTCGGAGCCGGTGAACGCCGCGAGGCCGCCGGTGGCGCGACGCAGCTCCTCGGCTATCGCGGCGAGCGGAAACCGGCGATGGGTGGCGGCGCGGGCGGCGACGATGGCCAGCGCCAGTGGCAGCCGTGCGCACCGCTCGACGAGCTCGTCGCCGGCAGCGGGCTCTGCGGCGACCCGGGCCGCATCGAGCCGGCGGGCCAGCACCTGGCGGGCGTCGTCGTGGTCGGGCAGGTCCAGTGGCGTGGGGTGGGCACCGTGGGTGGCGACCAGGCAGGGTAGCTAACTGCGGCTGGTGACGATCACCAGGCTGCCGGCTGAGCCGGGCAGCAGCGGTAGTACCTGATCGGTGTCCCGCGCGTTGTCCAGCAGCACCAGCATCCGCCGCCCGGCGAGCCGGCTGCGGTTGAGGGCGGCTTGGGCTTCCACGCCGTCGGGTACCTGGCGGGACGGCACGCCGAGCGCGTCGAGGAATCCGCGCAGCACATCCTCGGTCCGGGCGGCACCGGCCGGGTCGAAGCCGCGCAGGTTGGCGAAGAGTCGGCCGTCCGGGCACAGCGGGGCGACCCGATGCGCGCAGTGCACCGCCAGTGTGGTCTTCTCTATACCGTCGTGACACTATCGGCGAATTTAGCACCGGTTTGTGGACAATTGCCGTCCCTCCAAGTGCACGGCAGGTGTCGGCTTGCACTGGCAGTGCCTCGCGTCGTGACCGGACGGCGGCGGAACCCGAACCGCATTCATGCTGCTTGGTGCCCTCGCCAACGACCTGGCACGCCCCCGTTTCCCGGAGTCACGGAAGATTGGCGATCGTCGACCCACCGTTTGCATATGCGACATCAGGTCAACCAGATTGCGGTGCGGCATCGGCGACCACCTGGCTGAGCAGATCGATCAGCTCTTCTCGGTCGGACGGGGACAGCGGCGCGAGGAGATCATCCTGCAGTGAGGCCATCAGCTTGTCCAGTCGGGCGAGCTGCCGGGCGCCATGCGAGGTCATGGAGATGACGTTGCGGCGGCGGTCAGCAGGGTCAGGTGCACGTCGCAGGAAGTCCCGCTCTTCCAGCTCGTTGAGCACAGCGACCAGGTCGCTGCGAAAGATGCCGGTCCGGCCGCTGAGCTCGCTTTGGCTGGCAGGGCCGCTCTCATCGAGTGCGGCGAGGACGGCGTAGTGCCACTTGTGCGCGTCGGCGTTTGCAAGGCCGGCCGTGACAAGCCGATCTGCGCGTGCCGCGGCCATCGCGAGCAGTCGGCTCGGCAGACGCCGCAGCCGGGAGGGCGTAGACGGGCCGTCTGCGGCGTGCGGCATGTTGATCGCGGCCATGACGTAGATCATACCTCTTGCGTTAGTGGCTCTAACGATCTATTTTCGTTAGGAAGTCAAACGTTAGGGGTGCTAACAGTTTAGGAGAAGCGATGCCGACCATCGACGTGCTCGACTCGACCATGCACTACGAGGAGACCGGTACCGGTACACCGATCGTGTTCCTGCACGGTAACCCGGCCTCCTCCCACGCCTGGCGCAATGTGCTGCCGGCGTTCGGGGAGCCCGGCCACCTGCTGGCCCCCGATCTGATCGGAATGGGTCAGTCCGGCAAGCCTGCCATCGAGTACACCTTCGCCGACCACGCCCGCTACCTGGACGCCTGGATCGACCGGCTCGGCTTGGAGCAGGTAGTCCTCGTGGGCCACGACTGGGGCGGCGCACTGGCCTTCGACTGGGCCACCCGTCACCCACACCGAGTTCGCGGCGTGGCTTTCCTCGAAACCATCGTGCGCCCAATGTCCTGGAGTGAGCTCGGAGAAGGCCCCCGCCAGCGGGCACAGACAATGCGATCTCCGCGGGGCGAACAGCTGATCCTCGACCAGAACTTCTTCATCGAGACCGCCTTCACCGGTGGCGTGTTGAATCCGCTCAGCCAACAGCTGATCGAACCGTACGTGGCGCCCTACCCGACCCGCGAAAGCCGCCGACCTATCTTGCAATGGGCCCGGTCCCTGCCGCTGGGCGGCGAGCCGGCCGACGTCGCCGAACGCGTCGACGCCTACGGCGCGTGGCTGGCCACCAGCCCGGAGGTGCCCAAGCTGCTGATGACCTTCGACTCCTCACCCACGCTGCTGATCACGGAGCAGGTGGCAGCGTGGTGCGCCGACAACATCGCCGGCCTGCAGACCGAGCACCTCGGCCCGGCTGGACACCACGCCACCGAAGACCAGCCTGACGCGATCGGCAAGGCGATCGCGGCCTGGACCAACCGCACCAAGCTCCGCTGACAGCAGCGCGGAAGACGCGTTCCCAAGCAGTCGGCAGCCGACGGGAAACGAACTCAGAGGCGTCCGCGGGCGGGCTCGCCCACCTGCGGACGCCCGCCCCGGAGGATTGGCGACAGCGCTCCCCGCGTCCCGGGCTCACTCCGACTCGTCTGTGCCCACACGGAGACTCTGCGTCGCGGCTATTCGGTCGCCATGGGTTAGGTTTCGTGGGCACGTACCCACAACCACGGCGAGAACCGAGGAACGCCGGACCATGACCGACCGCTCGTTTATGTTTCTGCTGACCAGCAGCCGCTCTTGCGGCAACACCGAAGCGCTGGCGCCGAGATCGACCTCGGCGGTCGGATCGTGCAACTATGGCACTTCGGCCCGGGCAACGGCCCCGGCGACACCGTCGTCTACATACCCGACGCTCGCGTCGCGTGGACCGGCAACCTGCTGTGACGACACCGGACCACTACAAGCCCCCTTCCCAAGGCGCGGCGACCTCCGTACTGCTGGCAGGCGCACCGCTGCTGGCCGGTGTCACGGGCCGATACTTCGAGGACAACCAGGAAGCCGAGATCGTTCCCGGCGGCCGGACGCCATGACCGGGGTGGCCGAGCGCGCCGTCGACCTGGTGGCCGCCGACCGGCTCCTGGCGTACGCCGATCGGGTTCTCGCAGCCCGCTGAGCGCGGACCGGCCGGCGCGGCGCCGGCGGTCCACGCGCCGGGTGAGACGGTGGTGGCGTACGAGAAGCCGGCGATCAGCGGGGCCAGTCAGATGTTCTGTCACGCCGAGCCGAGCAGCAGGTCCGCGATGGCCCTCGGGAGCTGACCCGCACTGGCGACGTGGACGTTCAGTCGGGCGACCCCGGTTCGCTTCCGAGCGGCGTGAGCAAG
Source organism: Micromonospora sp. CNZ280 (assembly GCF_011759515.1). Taxonomy (NCBI): domain Bacteria; kingdom Bacillati; phylum Actinomycetota; class Actinomycetes; order Micromonosporales; family Micromonosporaceae; genus Micromonospora; species Micromonospora sp. CNZ280. The sequence goes on along the minus strand of NZ_JAAOYP010000002.1, from coordinate 1,043,243 downwards.
GTGTCGAATGCCGAGAAGAAGGCGTCGAAGGCGGCAGGGGACCGGTCGGTGCGTGCGCGCATGAGCGTCCCCTCCCAGGCGTTGACGAGGAAGCCTGCGGTGACCTCGGGGTCGACGTCGGTGCGGACGGTCCTGGCCTGCTGCGCCTCGACCAGTGTTCTCGCGACGAGAGCCGCCCACCTGTCAAGGCTGTGCCGCACAGCGTCCCGAATGGCTTCGCGGTGGTCGACGATCTCGGTGCCGAAGTTGCCGTACAGGCAGCCGCGGTTGTACCCGTACCGGATGGCCTCGTCGCGGAGGAACTCGAAGTGCGCCCGGAGCCGCTGCACCGGCGGTACCGAGCCGTCGGTGAGGTCCTCGAGTCGGCGTCCGGCGCCGTACCGTTCGAGCGTCACCACGGCAAGGGCTTCCTTGCTGGCGAAGTGGTTGTAGAACGACCCCTTCGGTACCCCGGCCGCCTGGGTGATGTCGTTGACGCCAGCGGCATTGAACCCATGGGTGTGGAACCGGTCGAGGGCAGCCGTGATGATCTCTTCGCGCGTGCTCTTCCTGGCCAAGGACGTAGCCACTACCCCTTCAAGGCGCCTGATCTGCATACCTCATTCGCGGCTGAGCGAGTGGCCGTGGAGAGCGACGCCGGCGAGGTGAAATCCGAGCGCATCAACCCCCGTGCCTCCTTCGCGGGTCATGTCCTCGAAACCCCCTGGGACGACCTGGACGTCGCCTACTTCGCCGGGTATGCCATGTGGACGTACCTGACATCCCCGTTCACCTTTGTGCGGCCGGACTTCCAGACCGAGGAACTGTCTCCCGTGACCGAGGAGGGAGAGACCTGGAACCGGCTCAAGGTCACCTTCCCAGACAGCATCGCCACCCACTGCCGGGAACAGATCTTCTACTTCGGCCAGGACGGGCTGCTGCGCAGGCACGACTACACAGCCGAGGTGATCAACGCCGGGCCGGTAGCGCACTACAGCTCCCACCACAAGGAGTTCGGCGGCATCATGATTCCGACCCGGCGACGCGTGCACCCATTGGGTGAGGACGGAGCTGTGGCCCGTGACATCGACCTTGTCACCATCGATGTCGACAGGGTCCTGTTCGCCTGATGCCTGAGACCCGCCGATGTCCCCTGCCACCCATTGCTGGTGGGGGACACCGGGCGTCCGAGCCCGGCGCGGTGCGCGCCTACCTGGTCCGGCGTCGCACGCCACACGGTGTACCAAGTGGTCGGACGTGCCGCCGCCCTGGGCGTAGCTGATCGCCCCGCAGCCCGACGACGTAATGCTCGGACAGGACGAATGATTCGAGCAGTGGGCCGAACGGGGAGCCCGGCCGGAGCGGTGCCCTGGCGTCGGTCGCGATCTCGTTGGCGGCGACGCGCGGCTCGACCCACGCCACTTCACCCTCGACACGGTGATGGACGCGCACGCCCTGGTCGCCGGCGGCACCGCCGACGGCAAGATTGTCATCGACATCGAAGTCAAGGGATGAAGCCGGACGAGGGCTACCTGCCGAGAAGCCCGGGGCCACCAGCCGTTTCACCGTCGCACCGTGGGTAATCAGCCGACCCGGTGCAGGTCGAGCGCAGTACGCACACAACGTCGTCCGTGGGCAAGGAGTTGGTCGTCGTGTCGGATCAGAGGCTCGCTGTCGTCCTCGTCCACGGCGCGTTCGCCGAGTCGGCGAGCTGGAACGGTGTGATCGAGCGGCTCGGTCCTGCCTACTTCGTGGTGGCCGCCGCCAACCCGCTGCGCGGCGTCGCCGGGGACGCGGCCTACGTGCGGGACGTGGTACGAGGGATCGGCGGTCCGGTTGTGCTCGTCGGCCATTCGTACGGCGGCATGGTGATCACGGAGGCGGCGGCGGACGACCCGGCGGTGCGTGCCCTGGTCTACGTCAACGCGTTCTGCCCGGACACCGGTGAGTCGGCGCTCACGCTCTCCGGAAAGTTCCCCGGCAGCACGCTCGCCGACACCCTCGTCTCCTATCCGGTGGCCACCGGCGGCAACGAGGTGGCGATCGGCCAGGACGCCTACCACGCGCAGTTTGCCGCGGACGTACCCGACGACATGGCGGCGCTGATGGCGCGGACGCAGCGGCCGGTGACCGAGCAGGCGCTCGGCGACGGCCTGGCGACGGCTGCTCCGCCGTGGCGGTCGTTGCCCACCTGGTTCGTGTTCGGTGACGCGGACCGCAACATCCCGGTCGCCGCGCACCGTTTCATGGCCGAACGCGCCGGCGCCCGCGGCGTCCGGGAGGTCGCCGGCGCCTCCCACGCGATGGCGGTGTCCCAGCCCGGCGAGGTCGCCCAGTCCATCACCGAAGCGGTACGAGGCGTCGGGCCCGGCTCGTCCTGAGACACCAGCGCACCGAGAAACGAGGAAGAGGAAATGCCCTACATCACGACCAACGACGGCACCGAGATCTTCTACAAGGACTGGGGTTCCGGCCAGCCGATCGTGTTCAGTCACGGATGGCCGCTGTCGGCCGACGACTGGGACAACCAGATGCTGTACTTCCAGCAGCAGGGCTACCGCGTCATCGCCCACGACCGCCGTGGTCACGGCCGATCGGCCCAGGTAACAGATGGGCACGATCTGAACCACTACGCCGACGACCTGGCTGCGGTCACCGCACACCTGGACCTGCGTGATGCCATCCATGTCGGCCACTCGACCGGTGGCGGTGAGGTGGTGCGATACCTCGCTCGGCACGGCGAGGCGCGCGTGGCCAAGGCGGCAATCATCTCCGCGATCCCGCCGCTCATGGTGCGGACCGGGGCTAACCCGGGCGGGCTTCCCAAGAGCGCCTTCGACGACCTGCAGGCGCAGCTTGCCGCGAATCGGTCCGAGTTCTACCGGGCGCTGCCGTCCGGGCCGTTCTACGGATTCAACCGGCCGGGCGCCGAGTCGTCTGAGGCGATCATCCAGAACTGGTGGCGCCAGGGCATGATGGGCGCAGCGAAGGCCCACTACGACGGCATCGTGGCGTTCTCACAGACCGACTTCACCGAGGACCTCAAGAAGATCATGGTCCCGGTGCTGGTCATGCATGGCGACGACGACCAGATCGTGCCCTATGCCGACTCCGCCCCGCTGTCGGCGAAACTGCTGCCCAACGGCACATTGAAGACGTACGCGGGCTTCCCGCACGGCATGCCCACCACCCATGCCGACACCATCAACGCCGACCTGCTGGAGTTCTTCCGATCCTGAGGTGCTTGAGGGGTGTCCGGGACAACCCGTATAGAAGATCGCGTAGGCGAGCCGGGCGATGCGCCGTATGGCCGGGTTCAGGTCCTCGGCGTGCGCGGCGAGTAGGTTGATGGCTTCTCGGACGTACCGCCAGGCCGTCGTGACGCTGACCGCGAAGCCGCAGGCCAGACGGGCGATGGTGTCCTCGTTACGCAGATGGGCCAATGCGAGCAGCGCCTGTTGGCCGGCATCAAGACGTCGCCACCGGCCGCGGCGGCGGGTGCGTTCGGCGCGGATGAGGTCGGCCAGGTGGTTCAGGGTGCGCTGGACAGGGCAACCGTTGACGGGTAAGACAGCACAGCGAGGCTCCCGGTTGGGGCATCGGATCTTGGTCGACTGCTGTCTTACCGGGAGCCTCGTCCTATGTCGACACATGCTCCGCCGCGCCCATCGTGAGCAGGCCCATCACGATGAAAAGCCCTCAATGACCGAGCGGTTTCGTCGGTCGTCATCGAATCATGCTGCTGTGACCCATCTCCCGTTGCGGTTGCCCCAGCGCCAACAGACTTACGGCCTTGCGCTGGCTACAGATCGGCAAACCACCCCGCCTTTGCTGATCTGCCAGTGCGGGGATCGTCAGCAGAAGGCGCGCTTCAATGCCACCCAGCACAAAGCCGGACTGCCGCACTTCAGCCGGTGAACGGCTCGAGGCCGAAGCGGCCCCAGGCCACGAAGGCGGCCGCAGCGAGAAGTGCGAGACACAGCGCGACGTTTTTGTAGTGCCCGTAGCGGGCGTGGGTGATCATCCCTCCGATCATCAACAGAATCCAGCAGGCGGCGGTCACCGGCACCAGCACCGGTGCGATGTCGAGCGCTGCGGGCAGGATCAGGCCCGCCGCGGCCAGGATCTCGAGGCCTCCGATGGTTTTGACGAAACCGGCGCTTGCGCTCTCGGTCCAATCCGTTGATTCGTCCAGCTTGGACTTAGGAAAAAAAACTTTGGTAGCACCACTGAACAGGGCGAGGGCGGCGAGCAGCCCGGCAACGATCCAAAGGGCGAGGTTCATGAGCTTCCTTTCAGGGGGTGGGCGACTCGGGCCGGCCGTCGATCCGCCGAACCGTTCGTCGCCGACGGGGCTGCCAGACAATGCCGTTCGCGGGCATCCCTGTCGGCTTCCCAATGGTGTAACCGGTCGGACATAAGACACCGCCAGTCGCGATCTTCTGACAGCCCTGGCCGGTGGTGTGGATCACTTAGGGGACTCATCCGGCCGACGACCGGCTAACGGAACACCCGCAGGGATCAACTCGCGCCCTGAGAGGGCTACTTGCGGCTCGGGCCAGCCTCAGGATTCATGGGCACACCGGGGGCGGGAACATGCAGGAGAAAAGTCCCAGTCGGTCGCGAGGGCGGAAGTGCGTTCTGCGGCGAACCGCGGGTGGCAGCCGACGAGGTCGGCGAGGACTGGTGCGAGGATGTCGCGTAGGATTTCGTTGAAGGCCGCGACTCGGCCGGCGCTGGTGATGCCTCGAAAAGCCGTCATCTAGCAGCCGTCCGCCCGGCGTCGAAGCGCGCTTCGTTCGCATTCTCGAACTGCCCAGAGGGGCCTGGGTCGTCGGCACCGCAGGTGGCGCAGACGAATCCGGATGGTTTGTTGCTCATTGGGATTCCGGGGTGATGCGAGCGCGTCGGGATCGGCCAATCCGGTTGAGGTCGACGACATCGCCGGATAGGTCGGCACCGACTGCCTTGTGCCACTCGACAGTTTCGACCTGTGGAACCGATGAGGTCGTTCGGGGCACAGGACAAGATGTCACAGAGCGCCACCAGGATCGGCGATCGGCGACCATTCCCAGCTCCGAGCCCGAATCTGGTGCCGCATGCAATCGTTCATTAGAAGAAATACGGCCAGAGGAGATAGCGGCCCATTATCTGCCATAGACTGCGAATCGTCCTGGCGCAACACCGCATCCGTGCCGGGGTGACTCGGGAAACTTGTCGGGCAGGCCGGCGAACGATTCGGTGAGAATCACGCTGTCTTCGTCGCTACGGGTCATGTGGCGACGGTTTGAGAACTACGCCCGCTGATACTCCTTTCGAATTGCACGTTCAGGATTCGAGGTGGCGCGGTGTGCGCGCAGGCCGCCGATCAGGCACAGCACCGCCCCGAGTGCGGCCCAGACGACCAGGACGGTGACGGCGGGGGTAGCGCCGCGGCCGTCGAAGAAGGCGGTCGATCGCAGTAACCGACCACCCGCCCCGGGCGGCAGCAACTGCCCGAGTACGCCGGACCAGCCGGGCAGCATTTCGGGGGCTGTGGCCGTCCCCGAGAGCGGGTTGCCGATGAGCATCATGATCACGGCGCCGATCCCGATTCCGGCGTATCCGAACACCGATTCGAGCCCGAGAACGGTCAGGGAGACCGCCGCGATGCTCAATGCGATGGCACCGGCATTGGCCGGGTAGGAGCCGCTGAGCGAGCCGAACCAGAACTGCAGGATCCCCGCCACGGCTAGGCCACCTGTGATTGCGAAGGCCAGTGTCCCGGCGAGGCGGCGGCCGGTGCCGCGCACGAGCCTGGTCAGCAGCACCGCGGCGAGCAGGCCACCCATGACCAGCGGCAGGGCACCGGCGGACAGGCCGGCGCCGCGCGGGTCGTCGGCGGGCAGGGCGGCGAGGTCGCGGACCGCCACCCGCGTATCGGCATTGCCGTCCCGTCCGAGTCCGGCCGCCATGGTCTGCAGGGTTTGGGCGACCGCGATGCTGGCAGCGGACGCGATGATGGCCTGCGGGGTGCCGGAGCTGAGATCTATAGCTCCGTACACCTGCCGGTCGCGGATCAGCTGTTCCGCGCTCGCGGTGTCGGCGACTTCGGTGATGTCGAAGCCGCCCGGCGCACGCTGCTCGAGCGCGGTCCGGACCTGGGCGACCGCGGCGGTCGGCCCGGCGACGGCGATCGGCACATCGTGCACCGAGGACCGCACCGACGGCCAGGCGAAGGCGATGAGCAATACGCTGGTGATCGTCGTGAGCACGACGACGGCTGCGGCCACGGTCGGCCATCGTGACGGAGGCGTGTCGGTGGCGAGGGATGCCCGCGTGGTCATGTCTACTCCCTTGAACGGTCGGGGTAGTGGCCGGTGTCAGCGCAGGGTGAGTGGGGTTTCGGCGTCGATGTGGGTCAGCTTGTGCGGGTTGCGGACGAAGTAGAGACCGGTAATGCGGGTGTCCTCGACCCGCACCGCGATGACACCGTCGAGTTCCCCATCGACGTGCAGCGCCAATGCGGGGCTGCCGTTGATCGCGGTCGGTTCGACGGTGAGCGCGACGTCGTGCTTGGTGAGGCCCCTGACCATGAACCGCGCCACCTTGTCCGCGCCGCTGACGGGCCGCGGGGTGGCCTGCTTGATGCCGCCGCCGTCGCTGATCGCCACCACCTCGGGGGCGAGTACGTCGAGCAGGCCCTGCAGGTCCCGGGTCTCGAGCGCGCGCCGGAACGCTTCGACAGCCGCTTGTGCCTCGCGCGCGGTGACCGCTCGGCGCGGTCGGCGGGCTTCGACGTGGCGGCGGGCGCGGTGGGCGATCTGGTGGACGGCGGCGGGGGATTTCTCCACCGCGGCCGCGATCTCGTCATAGCCTAGCCCGAACGCTTCGCGCAGCACGAATACTGCTCGTTCGGTCGGGGTTAAGGTCTCGAGCACGACCATCAGCCCCATCGACACGCTTTCGGCGAGTTCAACATCGGCAGCCACATCCGGAGTAGTGAGCAGCGGCTCCGGCAGCCAGTAGCCCACGTACGCCTCCCGGCGGCGCTTCACCGCACGCAGCCGGTTGAGCGCCTGCCGGGTGGTAATCCGAACCAGGTAGGCGCGCGGGTCGTCGACGTGCGCCGCGTCGACGCCGACCCAGCGCAACCAGGTTTCCTGCAGGACGTCGTCGGCGTCTGCTGCGGATCCGAGCATCTCGTAGGCGACGGTGAACAGTAGATTGCGGTGCGCGACAAACGTTTCCGTCGCCGCGAGGGTGGCGTGGTCACCGTCGCCGAGACTCGCAATCTCGCCCTCGGCCTGCCGGGGAGCGCTGGATTCACCTGTCGTATGCATGAGTTCCTTCCTGGAGGTGGTCGTAGGGCCGGTACGGGCGCACGATGTGCGGCGTTCTCGATCCGAACGATGCACACCGTGCGACTGGTGCGGGAAACCGGCGTCTACGCGCTCGGTGTCGTCACGTTCTCATTCCGGGCTCTTAGCAGGGCGGGCCGGTGTTCACCATCCTTCGGCCAGTGGTGCGAGCCTGGCTTGCGCGCCTCGGTCATCAGGTGCTTGACGCTGGCGGTGCAGGAGAACTCCTTGAGCTTGCGGCCCATGAACCCGGTGAAGTACAACCGCTTCGCTGTGTCGTCCTTATTGAGCAGTTGAAAGATCCCGGTGCCGCGCCCGAAACTGAAGCACATGGCCTGGAATGCCAGGTCGATCGGCGCCGGCCGCTCACCCGCGAGCCGGGCCAGCATCGTGTCGGCTGCGTGGGCGCCCAGGCATCCAGCGATGTAGGCACTCATCCGGAACGGCAGGTCCGACGGCGCCGACGCGTCACCCGCCGCGATGATGCGATCGCTGTCGATGCTGGTCAGTGTCTCGTCGGTGAGCAGCCGCCCGGCGGCGTCGGTGCGCAACCCGCTGCGGTCGGCCAGATCGGGCACACCGAAACCCGCGGCCCAAATGGTGACCTGACTCGCCAGGGTGCGGCCGTCACCGAGTTCCACGGTTCCCGACCTCACCGCGGTGACCGACGTATCTGGGCCTTCGATTACCTCGACGTCCAGTTTGGTCAGGTATTTGCGGGCTGTGCGCCGAGCGCTGGGGTGCAGGCACGGGCCGAGGACACCGCCGCAGACCAGCCTGACGCTGCGACCCTGTTCCGCGAGTTCCGCAGCGGTCTCGATCCCAACCGGACCGCCCCCGACGACCGTCACCGTGGCCGTCATAGGCGTGTCGAAGAGCACCGACCGCAGCCGCTGCGCGGCCTCCAAAGTCGCGACCGGATAAGCGAATTCGGCCGCGCCCGGCACCTGCGGGCCGCCGCTGAGGCTGCCTACCGCGTAGATCAGGTAGTCGTAGCCGATGCTGCCACCCTCGGCGAGGGTCACGGTGCGCCCAGTCGCGTCGATGTGCGTCGCATTGTCGACCACCAGCTCGACGCCCTCCGCGAGTACCTCCTGGTAGTCGACGACCGCATCGTGGGTCCCGCCCACCAGCTGGTGCAGCCGCAGCCGCGGTACGAAGACCTGCCGCGGATTGATCACGGTGACCGTCACATCGTCGCGCTGCCGCACACGATTGGCCGCCATCACTCCGGCGTATCCGCCGCCAATCACGACTACCTCGGTTCTCTTGCCCATGATGTCTCCTTCGATCCGAGTAGGTCGAGAACAAGACACCGCATCGACAAAAATCCTGACCTCTTGTGAAGCAGATCACAGCATTGTTCGACCTATGGGCTCGCGTGCGATCGACGCACCGATGGTTCCGCATGGAAATCGTCGACCGACGAGGCTCCGGGGAGTGATCCACATCACTGGTCAAGGCTGTCGGAAAATCGCGGCCAGCGGTATCTCGTTCAGCAAGCACGCGAACCAGACAGGAGTCTCAACATGAAGCACCGCATCGTCGTTCACGGGGCCGGATACGCCGGTGCCTTCTCCGTCACATTCCTGGCACGCCAGCTCCACTCCGACGACTTCGAGATCACCGTAGTCAACGCCGAACCCGATTTCGTGGAGCGGCTGCGTCCGCATCAGCTCGCCGTCGGGCAGGAGCTACGCCACCGGCCGCTGGCGAAGGTATTCGCGCGCACCGACATCCGGCTACGACTGGCACGCGTCACCAGCGTCGACGTCGAGCATCGGACCGTCACTCCTTCCGTCGGCGGCGGTGTCGACCGCTCGAATACGACACCCTCCTCTACGCGCTCGGCAGCACCACCGCACGACCACGGCGTTCCGGCGTCGGTGGTGCACACCGCCGCCTCAGGGGCCGGGCGGCGGTGTCGTCGCTGCCGTGGCCGGCCCGCCGCGGACGGTTGGTGGACCCGGCGCTGCCGCGCGGTCGTTCAGTGGTCCGGCCGTCCGGTAAGGCGGCAACTGGTGTCCTCTGCAGACGCAGCGTTAGCAGTGGCGTAGATCACATTGATGTGCAGATGCATTGGTCGCGTCGCCACGTCACGTGACGTGGCCGTCTATGGGCGCCCAGTCGCCGTGAGCCTCGCCGACTCCGCCGCTGCGTTGCGGGCGGTGCTGGACGACATCGCTCAACTCAGGGCACTGGCTGAGGTCGGGGTCGCATGACACCGTCACGGCAGCGGCGGCGGATCGTCAGGTGCGAGCGCCGGCGGCTGGTCGGTCGCCTTGCCGCCGCCTGCCCAACCGCCGTCCGCGTCGCTGCCTTTACCGGATCGGATAGGGCTACGGCGTGTCGAGTTCAGCGCCGCCGAGCCGGGTACGAACGATGCTGCTCGGGCACCTGGCGAACAGATGCATCACCGGTGCCGTCAGTGAGCCCTTTTCGTGCGCCCAGCAGAGTGGAGGTTGATCGTGTAGGTGGTTGATCTTCGTTCGTAAGCTCGTCGTCGCTTGCCGGTGGAAGTCCGGTCCGGGTAGCTGCCAGGAGGCCCGGTAGCAGACTGGCGGCTCGGTCTGGAAACGGGTCGGGTCGAAGCCCAGTGTCGAAAGCCCTGTTGGGGGAGCGACTGAGCGGTCCGTAGCGTGAAGCGAAGCCTGCGGCGTCGTTACTCAGCTGCCCGTGAGGGTGGCACAGGGGAGTGCTGAGCCCTTCGAAATCGGGGTGAAGGCCATGGAAGCGGTGAAGCACCTGGATTGCAGCCGTGAAGGACTCCTCGGCGTATGGGGCGCGGAACGTTCAGATAGTGGCGGCGGGAACTGGGGAGGCCCTCCCCGGCCCGGTGACCTGCGCGTATGTCACCGGAAGCGCGGCGTTCTATAACCGATGATCTCGGGAAGTGAGCGACCGGCCGGGAGGGCGTCGGAGGCGGTCGTAGTACCGATCGAGCCGGGCGGACAACACAACCGCCGGTGAGGGAAGGGCCGCTGCTTCGTCGGTGCGTGTGGTGTTGAGGAGGGGCCCGGTGAGTGCCGTTTCGGCTAGTCCCGCCGCTGGCGGATCGATCGTTGATCCGGTCCGTGCCTTGCAGCGTGCGCTGTACCGGGCGGCCAAGGCCGATCCCGGACGTCGGTTCCACGCGCTGCGAGACAAAGTCCTGCGCAGGGACGTCTTGTGGCGGGCGTGGGTCGCGGTGCGTCGTAACGACGGCGCGCCGGGCATCGACAAGACCAGCCTTGACCAGGTCGAGCAGGACGGCGTTGGCCGGCTGCTGGATGACCTGGCGCGCGAGCTCAGGGACGGCAGCTATCGGCCGTTGCCGGCGCGGCGGGTGTTCATCCCCAAGTCCGGCAGCAGCGAGTTGAGGCCGCTGTCGATCCCGTCGGTTCGTGACCGGATAGTGCAGGCCGCGGTGAAGATCGTGCTCGAGCCGGTCTTTGAAGCGGACATGCTGCCGTGCAGTTTCGGGTTCCGCCCGAAACGTTCGGCGCACGATGCCCTGCAGGTGCTCATCGAGGAGTCCGCGCGGGGTAGGCGGTGGGTGGTCGAGACGGATATCGCCAACTGCTTCTCGGCGATACCGCACCAGGAGTTGATGCACGCGGTTGAGGAACGGGTCTGCGACCAGGCGCTGTTGAAGCTGCTGCGGGTGATGCTGCGCGCAGGAGTGATGGAACACGGTCTGGTCCGTCGGGAAGTGACCGGCACCCCGCAGGGCGGGGTGATCTCCCCGTTGCTCTGCAACGTCTACCTTCACCGCCTCGATCGGGTGTGGTCGACGCGGGAGCATGGGGTGCTGGTCCGGTATGCCGACGACGTGTTGGTGATGTGCAAGTCCCGCGAGCAAGCCAACGCCGCCCTGCAGCGGTTGCGGCAGTTGCTGGCCGATCTCGGCCTGGAGCCGAAGGAGGCCAAGACCAGGATCGTGCACTTGCAGGTTGGTGGGGAAGGCGTGGACTTCCTCGGCTTCCACCACCGCCTGGTGCGGTCCCGGCCTCGCGACGGACAACGCCCGTTCACGTTCCTCGCCCGCTGGCCTGCGGACAAGGCCATGCAGCACGCCCGTGACCGGATCCGGGACCTGACCGCCCGGCGCAGGCTGCTGCTACCTGTTGAAGCAATCGTGCAGGACGTCAACCAGTTCCTGCGCGGCTGGACCGCCTACTTCAAGTACGGTCACTCAGCTGAACGCTTCAGCAAGATCAGGTACTACGTGCGGATGCGGATCGCGTTGTGGTTGAGCAAGCGCTATCGCCGCAGCCGACACTTCGGCCGTTGGGCGCTGCTGAACTTCACGCCCAACGAGTTCGGCCTGGTCAGGCTCTACGGAATCGTCGTGCAACCCAGGGCCGGCAAGCCCTGGCGGGACAAGCCGAATGCCGGCGGTGAACGACGTCGGTAAGCCGTGTGCGGGAGAACCGCACGCACGGTTTGACGGGCGGGAGCTGGAAACGGGGCACGTCAAGGCCAGGGTCACAGCAGTGGGACAACCGCGCGGGAAACCGCAGGAACTCGAAGGCTGCTGGACCTACCGCAATGGCACGCCACCGCGCCAGCTCCCGACCCTCCATCGTGACGGGCAGGTCACGGCGGGTGGAACCCTGCCGCGCCAGTGCCGCGGCGCCCGCCGCGGCGGCTGTTGAAATCGCTGTCCGGTTGTCGGAGCACAGTGATAGGAAGCCGGGGTGCACAAATTTCTCACGTTCTCTGATCATCTGCGGCTGATTGACGAACGGTCGACCGCCTTCCGCGCCGCGGTCGCTGCGGCGCCCAGCCTCGACATGCCGGTGCCGACCCATCCCGAGCGGACGCTGTTCGATCTCGTGCAACACGTGGGCATGGGCCGCCGCAAGTCGGCCGCCATCGTCGCCGCAGGGCCTGCAGACGCTCCCCCGGAGAAGTCCGCTTGGGAGGACGGCACGGGTGCGCCTCGGGAACGCGAGGCTCTCCTGGCCTGGTGGACCGAGTCCGTCGAGCGACTGACGAGCGCGCTGCGCGAGGCGGGCCCGGACCGCGGTTGTTGGACGTGGTGGGGTGACTCGCAGTCACCGCAAACCTCCGGTGCATGGGCGCGGCGCCAGGTTCCCGAGATCGCGGTGCACACCTACGACGTCCAGCTCACCGTGGGTGCCCCGCAGCCGCTGCCGAACGAGGTCGCCCTCGACGGTTTCGACGACTGCCAGTTCACCCTCTGCTCGACGGATGTCGCCTGGCCGCACGAACCCGCCGTCGTCGATTACTACGCCACCGAGGGCCGCTCTTGGCGCCTTCGGCTGTCCCGCGACGGCGCATGGGCCGCCCGCGTCGGCGCGCCGGCTGCCAGCGAGGACCCGGACCCGGACACGGCCGACGCCTCCGCCCGGGGCACGGCCAGTGACCTGGTCCTGTTCTTTTACGGCCGCATACCGCCGGATTCTCTGAAGCTGAAGCTGGACGGCGACCGTCGCATCTTCGACCAGCTCATCGCCTGGGACCCGTCCGTGTAACGCCTGCGGGTTCGCCAACTGGGAGCGCGCACGCGGTGCATGCCGGCAGGCTCGGATGGCGCGCCCTCCGGATGATCCCGGCGGTGGCGTCTGAGGGCCAAGATCCACCACGCCTGTGCCCAAACCATACCGGTCAGCCCAACGGTCGCGAGGACAGCCGCGATCAGCCATCGCTCTGCTTCGCGCGCAATCGCGGCTCCGAAAAAGCCTCCGTAGGTCATCACCAACAGTGCCGCAGGTGCGCGAAGGTTTCGGAAGGGCTGGACCCAACTGGCTGCCGCAAGCACGACCAGAGCAACGACGATGAACCATGGCGGCTCCTGGGGCACGTCCACAGGCTAGCGCCCGTTCGGATGCTTGCCAAGCAGGGTGTACCTGGTTCTGAAACAAGCGGATCAAGAGACCGTGAGCCAATGTCATCGTATGTAGCGGGCGTCTTCGGCGGCTTGAAGGACCAGGCGGTCCGAGCCCGGTCGACCGCGCCCGTCCGGGCTCGAAGCACCACGTCCTGACCGAGGGCGCCGGCATCCCTCTGGCAGTGTCGCTGACCGGCGGCAACCGCCACGACGTCACCGAACTGCTCCCGCTGATCGACAAAGATCCTACCGGCACGCGGCCGCCGTGGCCGACCCCGCCAGCGCCCCGACCAGCTGTTCGCCGACCGCCCTACGACCACGACAAGTACCGCCGGGCTGTGCGGGCCAAGGGCATCCGTCCGCGGATCGCTCGCCGATGCTGTAGCAGCCGTGGAACTGCCGGATCCCGTGCAGCTTGTGGTAGTTCGTGGGAAGCCGGCGCGGGCGCCAGGCCGGCGCCCATCCGGTGCCGGCCTGCGGTCGGATGACCAGGGGCCCGAACTCGTCGAAGGCGAACACCCGCTGCGGGAAGTGGCCGCTGACGTACTCGATCCGGGCGAGTTTGGCGTCACGCTGCGGGTCGGTGGACTCCTTCCACGTCTTGGTCCTCTGGAAGGTGATCCAGTGTCGGTGCGCGATCTGCCGCAGCCGTTCCCGGCCCCACCCGGACCCGTCGGGGAGTGAACGCGCAGGTGGTCGGCGAGCTTGCGGACGCTCCAGCGGGGTTCGTGACCGGTTTGCTGTCTGATCTTGAGGTGGAGACGTGCGGTACTCCGACGCTGCAGGTAAATCCGCGACTGACGTAGACACGGCAGCCTCCCCGCACGGTACGCGGAGAGGCTGCCGTCGACTCAGCGCCCGGCAGGCCGGGGTGACATCCGACCGCAGCGGGTCACAACTGCGCAACCCAGTACGGGCTGATGTCCATCCAGCCGTTGGCGGCCGCGCCGTTCTTCCGGCCGCTGCTGGCGGTGCTCAGCGTGTACCAGGCGTCCACGAAGTCCGGGTCGTCGGTGTACCAGGAGGTCGGGATGGCGTCCAGGATCGCGTTGACCAGCGGGGTGTACGCGCCACCGTCAACGATCACCAGCAGGGCGTTGGCGATCGCCTTGACCAGCGCCGAGTAGTTGGTGTCTCCGTCGTCTTCCATCATGACCACGTCGGCCAGGTTGTACTTGTACGACGAGAAGTGCACGAGGAGCTGGTTCGGGTAGTACGTGGTGCCGTCGTGGTCCAGGTACGGCATCTGCACCAGGTCGACCTTGACCTTGCCGTCCAGCCCGAACCCGGCCACGATGTTGTAGATCTCGGCAGCGCCCTTGATCCAGGGTTCCTTGTCGTCGCTGAGCCGGATGGCGTCGACTTTGGTGGCCCAGTAACCGGCTGCGGCGGTCATCTCCCCAGCCGAGGCACGGGACGCGGGCCGCGCCGAAGCCGTCTGGCCGATGCCGAGCTCGCCCAGTTCCTCGCGCATCATCGTCAGGCCGGCGGAGAGCGCCTGCTCGGTGTCCACGTCGACCAGCAACACCGGCCGCTGCGGCACCTGGGCGGCGTCCAGCACCACCTCGCCACCGGAACGGTCGTACGCGGTCACGCTCGTCACCGAGTCGTCGGCCGGGGTGGCAGCGACCAGCGGCGCCTCGCCGTAGGCCAGTTCCGCGCGCATGTCCGGGTGGGCCAGCCGCAACCTCAGCAACGAGCCGGTGCCACCCGGCAACCCCTTGGCGATCAACAGCCGCTGGTTGGCCGAGCGCAGGTCCTCGGTAAGCGGGCCGTTCACCTTGACGGTGAGCAGGTCAACCGGGCCCGTCGCGGTGGCGGAGCTCAGCCGATGCATGGTGGACCGGTCGGCGAAGGCACCCGCCACCTGGCGGGCCACTCCGTCGAGGATGTGGTAGACCGGGCTGGCGGCGACGGTTGCCGGTGCCGGGTGGTCGGGTCGGGCGTACGCCGGGGTGGCGACCGTTGTGGCCAGGGTGGTGGCCGCGATGCCCAGCGACACGGCGGCGCGGCGGAAGGTACGTGGGTTCACGTGGACTCCTCTGCGTGTCCCGGCCACCGACTTGTGGCGGTGATCGAGATGCTGACGGCGATAGAAGATTGATATATACGCATGAAGGTTTCGTCAATGATCCGTTTGTGAACGCAAGGCGTCAGGTTTGACGGTGGCTGCGCCGGCACCGGGATGGCCGGGTGACCTCGAACCAGCTGGGGGCGCGGGCACGGGCCCTTCGTGCGGCAGGCAAGATGCCCAAGCTGATCGCCCGGGACCTGCGGTGAAGCCCTCCGGCGTTCTGGCGCGGCCGCCCAGAGGAGACCGAAGTGGTCGGCGTGGCTGAAGCGGCGGCTGTGGGTGCCTGGGATTCCAGGTCGACGGCCGAAGTGGGCCGATTACGAGCGCAATGATCGGTGTACATCTATGTAAGACCGTCTGTCGGTCTGGCGTCGTCCTGAGTTCCGGAGGATCCATCCCACTGGCAAGGGTCTGACCAGCGCTTCCCGTTCGGTGACCTCTTCGGCGACAGCGAAGTGCTCATCGTACGGATCAGCTTTGTCCGCCGGCGTCGCCGGGCGGCGACTGCTTTGGATGCCGCGAGCAGCGCTGGTACGGCATACCCCTGGGTTCCCGCCAAGCTGATCTTGCAGCTCAGGCCGGGTGTGGCGGGTCCGGGTGATCGATGAGGGCGGGGCTCCAGGTAAGAAAGCAGTCGACCAAGATCTGTGAGTGGGCGGTCATCCGGTACGGCGGTCAGTCGACGCTGACCCGGACCGGTTCGCCATCTGCGGCCTGGACGGTCAGAATGGTCCGATCGCCGGCCACGGTCACCTCACCCCGGTCGGTGCGTACCGGCCGGTCGGTGGCGAAGATCGCGACATCCTCGGGCTGGGTCGGCCGGAGCAGCACCTCCGAGCCGTTCCGGGCCACCAGTTCGCAACTGCTCTCCACCAGTATGGCCGGCCCGACGCGGATTCCGGCGGGCAGCATCAGCCCGGCGCGGGCGCCGATGCGCAGCCGCCGGCCGGACAGTACCGGCTTGTCCCGGTGCCACAGGCCGAACTCGATCGCCGACGGCGCGACGTTGACCAGGTGAAGCAGCCGCTGGCCGGACCGGTCCACGGTCGAGGTGAGCAGCAGCCCGGGGTCGCCTGCGTCGTGCCGGAGCCGGGGTCGCACCCCGAGCCGGTTCAGTGCTGCTCGCCAGAAGTCCAGGTGGCATGGGTAGTCGGTGGCGATCACCACAGCCCGGCCGGCGCCCACGGTCACCTCGGTGCCGCACGGCCGGCCGGAGCCGACTTCGGTGAGGAGCCGTTCACCGGGCCCGGCGAGCAGTTGGGCGTAGCCGACCCGGACCTCGGCGGGGCCGGCCGCCCAGTCGTGGCCCACCACCGATGGGAAGTAGTGTGGCCCGCCCTCCAGCCAGCCGTCCGGCCGCAGCCCGAGCGCGTCGGCTAGCAGGGTGCACGGCGTGCCGTCGTGGTCGCGGGAGGGCAGCGGCCCGTGCAGCAGCAGCCGGCCGCCGGCCCGCAGATGGTCGACCAGCCGCTGCTGAACGTCCGAACCGAGGGTGGGGGCGGTGGCCAGCACCAGCACCGGCGGTGTGCCGCCCGGCACGTGTGCTGCGTCGCCCGGGGCCTGCAGGTCCGCTGCGGGGAACGAGTAGCCGGCGAGCAGCAGTGCCCGCGCCAGCACGTCCCGCGCGCCCATGCCGCGGAACCGTTCCAATTCGGCGACCTGCTCCGCCCGGCTGATGGACGCTGGGTGGTGGTACTCGGTCAGGTAGTGGTCTCGAACGAATCCGAGGGCGAACCCGTCGTGTTCCTCGTCGCCGTCGGCGAGCAGGTCGCCTACCCCACGTACGGCCTGCAGTGTCCGCCTTACCGCCGCGTACGTCGGGTTGAGCTGCCCCTCGGGGCCGACCGGGGCGGCGAAGCCGTGCCGCTCGCCGGTGAACGCGATCCGGTTGTTGCCGTCGCCGACCGGCTCGGCCATCGGCGGGTTGTGGCCGCCGGCGAACAGGTAGAGGTTGAGCAGCCGGTTGCCCTGCGCCACGCAGAGCCGGGTCTTCAGGTCGATCGCCTCGGGTGGGTAGAGCGTGGACAGGTCCTCGCCGTAGTCGCCGTTGCCGGCCTCGAACTCCAGGCAGGTCAGCGGCTGGGCGCGGTCGTGTGTGGCGGCCAGGAAGGCGTTGGACACGTACAGGTCGGCGACGTTGCCGACGGTCAGGTCGCCGAGGTAGTAGTCCGAGCCCGAGGTGAGCTGCGGCTGCCCCCGGTACGCCTCGACCAACTGGCTGATCCCGATCGGGAAGGTGCGGCCCCGCCGGTCGGCGGTGCCATGGACGTTGACCAGGAACGGCACCCCGGTCACCCCGTGCCGCTCGGCGCTGGCCCGCAGCGCCGCCACGTACCGGCGGTAGCGGTCCCGCATGTAGCGGCCCAGGTCGTCGTGCAGCGCCAGCGACCGCTCCTCGGCCGGGGTGCGCAGGGCGGTGGACCACGCCGCCGGGTCGGCCGGGTCGGCGCCGATCCGTGCCGCAGCGGTGTCCTTGCCGTACCGCTCGACGGCCCAGCGGGCCAGGTCGGCGCAGAGGCCGTCGGTGAGGTCGGGGGAGTTGGTCACCCAGGACAGCATGCCGATCTCGTTGTCGAGTTGGACCGCCACCACCGGTCCGCCGCGCGGCGCGAGCCGCTCCGCCACCAGCGGCATCACCTGGGCGTACCAGCCGTCGGCCGCGGCGAGGAACTCGGGCGCCAGGTAGTCGATGGTGCGGGTGCTGATCGGCGCGCCGTCCCAGGTGGTGGGGAGCAGGCGCGGGTACTCGGCGTACACCCGGTAGGGGATGCCCTCGTTCTTCAGCTCGGCCATGACGAACGGGCCCGGGCGGACCACGGCCCGTAGTCCGCGCTGGTGCGCGAGGTCGAGGAAGCCGGCCAGGTCGCGCTGCTCGTGGGTACGCCCGGTCAGGTCGACCGAGCCGTCCGGCAGTTCATGCCACAGCCACGGCACGTAGGTGGCGACGGTGTCGCCGCCGCAGTCGCGGAGCTGGTCGAGCCGGACCGGCCAGTCGGCCCGGGGGACGCGGAAGTAGTGCACCTCACCGGCGAGCAGCAGCTCGGGCCGGCCGTCGACGAGGATTCGGTGATCCCGCAGTAGTACTTCTGGCATTTGGGGCAGGCCTCCTCGCACGGGAGATTGTGGACCCGAGGGTTGTGAACTTCCTCGCGGCTGCCTATGGTCGCCTGAAACCGGTTTCTGTGAGGCACGTTACGGATTGAGGGAGCGATGGGCAACAGCCGTATGACGGTTCGCGAGATCGCCAAGCTCGCCGGTGTCTCCGTGGCCACCGTCTCGCGGGTTTCCAACGGGACCGGCCAGGTCTCGGAGGAGATGCGCCGCCGCGTGCTGGAGGCGATCGAGAAGCACGGATACCGCCCCGACCACCTCGGCCGGGCCCTGGCCGCCGGCCGGCACGGTGCCCTCGGTTTGGTCTTTCCCGGTCTGTCCGGCCCCTACTTCACCGAGCTGATCCAGGGCTTCGAGTCCGAGGCGGTGGGGTCGCGGGCCAGCGTGCACATCCTCTGCACGCATCTGCGCTCCGACTCCGATGATCAGGTGCTGGAGATGGGCCGACGGGTGGACGGCGTCGCCGTCATGGGCGGCACCATCTCCGACGAGGCGTTGCTTCGGCTCGCCAGGATGGTCCCCGTGGTGGTGGTCGCCGGCGAGGGACCCGGCGACATCCCCTCGGTGCGCGCCGACAACGCCGGCAGCATGCTGGCGCTCACCCGTCACCTGATCGCCGACCACGACCTGCGCGATCTGGCCTTCGTCGGCAACCCGGCGGGCTCGCCCGACGTCAGCGAACGCTGGGCCGCCTTCCGGCGTGCGCACCACGATCTCGGCGTCGAGCCACCGGCCGAGCCGGTTGCGGTCAGCATGCAGCAGGCCGACGGGTTGCTCGCCGCCGAGCAGTTGCTGGGCGGCGACGCGCCCCAGCCAGGCGGGGTGGTCTGCGCCAACGACGAGATCGCCCTCGGCGTGCTGGTCGGCGCGCTCGGCCGGGGCCTGCGGGTGCCGCAGGACCTGGTCATCACCGGCTTCGACGACGTGCCGGCAGCCGCCCTCGTCACCCCCTCCCTGACCACCGTCCGGCAACCCGTACGCGAGCTCACCGCCGAGGCGGCCCGGCTGATCCTGCGTGCCGCCGACCAGCCCGACAACACCCCCGCGGGCAATCTCGTGCTGCCCACGGAACTCGTCCTGCGCGGCAGTTGCGGCTGCACGGCGCCGCCGACTGGAGATACGGGCAGGTGAACAGCTCACACCCCTAAAAACCACCAAACCCTCGGAGGTACGACATGAGAAGTAGGCGGTTAGCCGCCGCGGCCGCGGTCGCCTTGGCCGCGTCGGTCGCGCTGGCCGGTTGTGGCCGTGACTCGGGCGGCAGCCAGGACGAGGCGAAGTCCGTCGGGGCAGGCAAGGCGAGCGGGGACATCACCGTCTGGGCGATGGGGACCGAAGGCGAGAAGCTCGCTGAGTTCGCGAAGGAGTTCTCCACCGAGAATCCCGACGCCAAGGTCTCCGTGACGGCGGTGCCATGGGACGCGGCGCATCAGAAGATCGCGAGCGCCATCGCCGCGAAGCAGACGCCGGACGTGTCGATGATCGGTACCACGTGGCAGGGCGAGTTCGCCAAGTCCGGCGCGCTCGACCCGACCCCGCCGGACCTGATCAAGAAAGACGACTTCTTCCCCGGCGCCTGGGACACCACGAACGTCGACAACACCTCGTACGGCGTCCCCTGGTACGTGGAGACCCGGCTGATCTACTACCGCAAGGACCTGGCGACCAAGGCCGGGTTCCCGGACGGCCCGAAGACCTGGGACGACCTCAAGGCCATGGCCAAGGGCATGAAGGACAAGGCCGGCGCCAAGTGGGGCCTCAACCTCCAACCCGGCAAGACCGGCAGCTGGCAGTCGGTTATGCCGTTCGCCTGGTCCAACGGCGCCGACGTGGCCAGCGCAAACAAGTTGAGCTTCGACACACCGGAGATGACCGAGGCGCTCGGCTACTACCAGTCCTTCTTCAAGGAGGGCCTGTCCCCGACGGCGCTGCCGGACGGCTCGCTCGAGCCCGGCTTCGTCAAGGGTGAGATCGGCGCGTTCATCTCCGGCCCATGGCACATGGGCATCGTCGAGGAGCAGGGCGGCGCCGGCTTCAAGGACAAGTACGCGCTCGCGCAGATGCCGACGAAGAAGTCGTCGACCTCGTTCATCGGCGGCAGCAATCTCGCGGTCTTCAAGGACGCCAAGAACCGTGACGGCGGCTGGAAATTCGTGCAGTGGCTGAGCAAGCCAGAGGTGCAGGTCAAGTGGTACCAGGCGGTCAAGGACCTGCCTGCCGTGCAGTCGGCCTGGACCGACCCGACGCTCTCCGGCGACACGTTCCTGGCCGCGTTCGGCCAGCAGCTCAAGAGTGCCAAGGCGCCGCCGTCGATCCCGACCTGGGAGCAGATCGCGGCCGCCTTCGACCTTGAGGTCGAGAAGCTGTGCAAGCAGAACGCCGACCCGGCCGCGACCGCCAAGGCGATCCAGGAGAAGGCGAGCGCCATCGGGGCCGGGAGCTGACATGGCCAGCGCCCCCGCGGCGACGGCACCGGCGCGACCGGCCGGGGCGAGAAGCCCCGACCGGCCCGCCGGGTCGGTCCGGCGACGTCAACGCCTGCGGCGCGCGCTGACCGGCTGGGCCTTCTCCGCACCCTTCACCGTGCTGTTCGCAGTGTTCATGGCACTGCCGGTGGTGGTCTCGCTGGCCATGAGCTTCACCGACCTGCGCTCCACCGACCTGCGCAACCCGCTCGCCGTCAACGTCGTCGGCATCGACAACTACACCCGCCTGTTCTCCGATCAGCTGTTCCTGCGCTCGTCGGTCAACACGCTGGTGTTCGTCGTCATCGGCGTGCCGCTGACGATGGTGCTGGCCCTGGCCGCCGCGACCGCGCTCAACTCCGGGCTCGTCCGCTTCCGCGCGCTGTTCCGGGTCGGTTTCTACCTGCCGGTCGTGACCAGCATCGTGGCGATTGCGGTGGTCTGGCGCTTTCTGCTCGACCCCGAGATCGGGCTGGTCAACAACCTGCTGCGACTGGTCGGGATCGACGGGCCGAACTGGCTGTACGACACCAGGCTCGCGCTGCCGTCGCTGATCGTCATGGCGGCGTGGCGCAACTTCGGTTTCCTGATGGTGATCTTCCTGGCCGGACTCCAGGCGGTGCCGGCCGACCTCTACGAGGCGGCGACGCTCGACGGCGCGACGCGGTGGCAGCAGTTCCGCAACGTCACCCTGCCGATGCTCCGGCCGACGCTGCTCTTCGGCGGGGTGGTCACCGGCATCGGCTATCTCCAGTTCTTCGAGGAGCCGTTCGTCATGACGCAGGGCGGCCCGCTCTCCTCGACGCTGTCGGTGTCGTTCCACATCTACAACCAGTTCGGCTTCGGCAACTACGGCTACGCGGCCGCTGCCAGCTATGTGCTCTTCCTGGCGGTCGTGGCGCTGTCGGTCGTGCAGTTCCGCCTGCTAGGAGAGAGGAACTGACGATGGCCACGAAGGACACCAGCCTGCGTACCCGTGACCGGATCGCCAGGACGCTCCTCCACGTCGTTCTGGTCCTCGGGCTGCTCGCCGTGGCCGGACCGTTCGTCTGGATGGCCCTCTCGTCGGTCAAGCCGGAGCGGGAGATCCGCGAGGTGCCGCCGACCTGGTGGCCCGAGACGTTCACGCTCGACAACTTCCGCGAGCTGTTCTCCCGGCTGGACTTCCCGCTCTACTTCTTCAACTCGGCCTTGGTCGCGACCGTGGTCACGGTCGGCAACGTGCTGTTCTGCTCGCTCGTCGGGTACGCGTTGGCAAAGCTGCGCTACCCCGGCAAGCGAGTGCTCTTCCTAGCCGTGCTCGGCATGCTCATGGTGCCCGGCATGGTGACCTTCGTGCCGCAGTTCGTGCTGGTCAGCAACATGGGCCTGACCAACACGTACGCCGGCCTGATCCTGCCGTTCCTCGTCGGACCGTTCGGCGTGTTCCTCATGCGGCAGTTTCTCCAGTCGATCCCCGACGACCTCATCGAGGCGGCCCGGGTCGACGGCGCCGGCGAGTTCCGGATCTTCTGGCGGGTGGTGCTGCCGCTGTGCCGGCCGGCACTGGCCACCCTCGGGATCCTCACGTTCCTCGCCTCCTGGAACAACTTCCTATGGCCCCTCGTGGTCGCCACCACAGAGGACAAGTACACGTTGCCGGTCGCCCTCGCGCTCTACAGCGTCGGCCAGAACCGCACCGACTACGGTCTGCTTCTCGCGGGAGCGGTCGTCGTCGTGCTCCCGGTGCTCATCGTGTTCCTGCTTCTCCAGCGGCACTTCCTGCGCGGCATCGCGACCACCGGAATCAAGTGACCCATCCCCGGAACCAGACAAGGAGACTCATGCGACGCCTTCTCGCACCGCTCCTCGCGCTGGCACTCGTGCTGGCAGGCGGCTCGGCCGCCGTCGCGGCACCCGACGAGCGTGGTCCCGACCGGGCCCTGCTCCGCTATGCCAAGGACACGTGGCGGTCGATGGCCGCCATGACCGACCCCGGCACCGGCCTGGTCGCCGACAACATCACCGGCGACCTCGCCGCCGGCGGCCGCGCCACCTACACGTCCCCCACCAACATCGGCGGCTACCTGTGGTCCGCGGTGGTCGCCCGCGAACTCGGCATCATCCCGCCCGCCGAAGCCCGCGAACGGATCGCCAGGACCCTCGACACGCTCGCCCGGCTCAAGCACCACACCGCGTCGGGCATGTACTACAACTGGTACGACCCGCGGGACGGCTCGGTCGTCACGGTTTGGCCCGACAACGGCAACACTGTCTATCCGTTCCTGTCCAGCGTGGACAACGGCTGGCTCGCGGCCGCGCTCAACGTGGTCAAGGGCGCCGTGCCGGAGCTGCGCGGCAAGGCCGACGCGATCCTGCGAAAGATGAACTTCGGCTTCTACTACAACCCGGCGGCGTCGACCCCGTTCGGGGCCAGCGGCCTGATCGCCGGCGGCTTCTGGGACGCGCCACCGCCGGGGTGCTCGCGGCAGCGCGACGGCGTCTGGTTCACCTGCAACCACTACGACATCACCGTCACCGAGCCGCGCATCGCGACGTACCTCGGCATCGCGATGGGCCAGATCCCGCCGAAGGCCTACTACAACACGATGCGCACCCTGCCGGCCACCTGCGACTGGAGCTGGCACGAGATGCAGCCGGTCGGCTTCGACACCACCTACGAGGACGTTCCGGTGTACGAGGGCGCGTACCGGTACCGCGGTATCCAGTTCGTACCCAGTTGGGGCGGCGACATGTTCGAGGCCCTGATGCCCGACCTGTTCGTGCCCGAGGCGCGGTGGGCGCCCAACAGTTGGGGTCGTAACCATCCCGCGACAGTCGCCGGCCAGATCGAGCACGGGATGAATGACGCCGGGTACGGTTACTGGGGTTTCTCCCCGGCCAGCGATCCGGCCGGCGGTTACCTGGCCTGGGGTGTCGACGCGATGGGCATGGACACCGACGGCTACCCGTCCGACATGGAGCGGTCGAAGTTTGATGCGGGGTTCGGCGATTGCCGCCCGGCAGGCCCGGACCCCGACTACGGCGACGGCGTGGTGACGCCGCACGCGGTATTCCTCGCTCTCCCGTACGCCAAGGCAGCGGGCGTCGACAACCTCGCCCGGCTGAAGGCCAACTACGACTCGTACGGCCCCGGCGGCTTCTACGACGCGATCGCGGTCGGCAGCGGCACCGTGGCCAAGCGCTACCTCTCACTCGACCAGTCCATGATCATGGGCGCGCTCGGCAATGAGCTCGCCAACGACCTCCTCCGCCGCGCGTTCGTCTCGCCGCAGTTCGAACGCCGGATCCGTCCACTGATCGCCCAGGAGACGTTCAACGTGCCGGCCAACCAGAACCTTCCACAGCTGCGCGGAGCCGTCTGACGGCATCGTAGGAGGTAGCCGGTCCCCATCCAGTCGATCGCGCCGCAGGAGGGAAGTAGGGCCCTCGGCCGCCGCCGCCGGGCCCTACTTCCCTGATCGAGCAGGATCTTGCCGGTGGCCGGCGCGACGGAGGCCGGGCCGAGGCCGGACGGTCCCGCGGACATGACTGGCCGGTACCCGGCGGAGGGCGCCAGTCGTGGCGGGCACGAGTCAGGCCCGGGGCACCTCGACCAGCACCGCGCCGGGCTGCGGCAGGTCCAGTTCGATCACCGCCGCTCCGGCATCGGCGGAGGGCTGCACCTTCTCCACCGTGAGCTGGTCGGCAGCGCGCAGCGCGGCCCACTGCTCGTCGGTCGGCCACTCGGCGACCCCCAGCCGCTCGGCGAGGGTGGTGATGTCACCGTGCTCCCGGTCGAGCCGGGAAACCAGGGCCGGCCGGCCGGCCGCGCCGTCGATGACCAACCGGATCCGCCGGGCCAGCGCCGGGTCTCCGTCCCGCTTGTCCTGGTCAAGGGTGGACACCCAGACCAGGATCGCCAGGCCGCCGTCGCCGCGCCGGCTGGCCCAGGTCTGCACCAGGCCGTCGGCGCCGTCGCCGGCGGCCCGTACCGGCAGTTCGGTCTCGCCGAGCTGGGCGAGCATCCGCAGCGCGTGGTAGCGCGGCTTGGCGATACCGCCGACGGTGAGCAGGCCGAACCCGCCGTGCAGCAGCCTCGGCGGCCGGCCGAGTTCCTCGAAGTGGTCGCTGGCGACCCAGTAGGACAGTGCCTCGACCCTGCCGGCGGCCGACCGCATGCCGGTGAGCAGGAACGTGGCGGCCGAGGTGCCGTCGTTGACCGGGTGGAAGTGGGTGGGGGTGACGCCCCACTCGGTCCACAGGATTCGCGTGTCGGGGAAGCCGAGGCGGGCCAGAGTGGGCCGCAGGTCCAGCGGCGGGCTGCCGTACGTGTGGGTGGAGACGAAGTCCACCGGCGCCCCGGACCGCACGGCATGCTCCAGCAGCGCGTCCACCCAGCCAGCGGCCGCCGACGAGGGCCCACCCACCGGAATCCTCGGGTCGACGTCCTTGACCGCGCGGGCGGTCACGTCGTACAGCCGCATCCATTCCTCGCGGCTGCCACTCCAGAAAACCTCCAGGTTGGCCTCGTTCCACACCTCGAAGTCCCAACCGAGCACCTGCTCGCCGTACCGGTCCAGCAGGTGTGCCACCAGTGCCCGAACCAGCCCGGACCACCGGTCCCAGTCACGCGGCGGGGAAATGATGCCGCGGTAGGTGAAGACGGTACGGTCCGGGTCGCTGGCCAGGTCGCGGGGCATGAACCCGATCTCGACCACCGGCGTCATTCCGATCTCCAGGAGCAGATCGTAGATCTGGTCCACGCGGCTGAAGTCGTATACCGGCTCGCCGTCGATCTCGCGGTAAACGCCAAGGTCGTCGTGCAGGATCGAGTGCGCCCGCACGGTGGTTACGCCGATCTCCTCGCGTACCCGGCGGAGCGCGGCCAGCAGTTCGATGCCGATCTCCCGGCCGCCTGAGCGGTCCCGGCAGAGCAGCTGGGACAGCCGCTCGCTGCCGATCATCGGCTGCCAGGGACGGTGCAGGGTGGTGCCCGCGGCGTCCGCGTCGAGGCGCAGCGTGACGGTAGGCGGTTCCTCGGCGGTCGGCAGGGCGGCCGCCGTGACCGGGTCGCTCAGCGCGCCGGTCACGGTCACCTCGGGTACGGCGGCCACCGCGTACGCGTACCGCTCGCCCGGGGTGCCGGTGGTGTCGACATACCAGGTGTCGGGAACGGAGAGGACGTCGCCGCCGAGGTGGTCCAGCGGGGTGAACGGCCCGGACACCCGATCACCGTCCAGCGTTGCACGATGCACCAGATAGCCGACTGCGCCGTCGACGGGTTGCCAAGAGAGGCGGACGTGTCCGTGGCCGGGGGTGGCGGTGAGCCAGGCCGGCGGTGGCAGCTCGGGTAGCGCGGCCGTGCCGCCTTCGTCGCTGCGGCGGGCGATGCGGGCTTCCCAATCGGTCCGGGCGTCGGACGACTCGGGTCCGCTGGCGTTCGTCACCGGGTACCTCCTGGCGGTCGTGGTTGAACCGGTTCGAGGAATGTAACCGGTTACCGTCGGTCGTGCGATCCGGCTACCGGCGGCGGGCGACCTGCCTGCGCACCCCGTAGCTGACAGTGGAGCGCCATCGCTAACCAAGATCGCCGGAAACACCGTTAGCGAGACAGACTCTGACCCGGCCCCACCACCATCGGGGGCGGTCAGCTTCCGACCACCGCGCGACCGCTCGCCCATCGGCGGGGTCAGCGACAGCTGTGCGGCGGCCGGGGTGGCGGCGGGGCGGAATGCCGATCCGGCGTTGACCAGGGCGGCGACGGCGCGGTCGGTGGACTCCTCCGGCCAAGGGCCAGGACCAGGGTGGTCGGGGTCAGGTCGGTGACCGGCACGGCGACCACGCCCGTGCCGAGACGGCCCGGCGCGCTCGCGCCCACCACGACTATGAGCCGGCGCAGGGCGACGAGTTCCACGATCTCGTCCAGACCGACCGGTGGGCAGGACGCCGCGTACGTGGCGCCCCGTAGTTGCCCCGTGCCGATGTCGTTGAGGTCGGCCAGGGGACGCCCGGCGGGGAGCAGGTCCGCAGGAGTGACGAGCCCCGGCGCTGTTCGACGTCACCGGACGTGACCCATAGTATGCCCGTGAACATCGACCGGAACGAGAACCGGCGCTATTGCGTGTTGGGCCCGGTGGCGGTTTACGAGGGCGGCGCACCGCTGCCGTTGGGCGGCCCCAAGCCGCGCACCATTCTGGCCGCGCTGCTGCTGCGGGCGGGCAGGGTGGTCCCACAAGAGCGGCTGTTCGATCTCACCTGGGGCGAGATGTGGCCAGCCACGGTCCTCGGTCAGCTCCAGACGTACGTCTCAAGTCTGCGCCGCTGGCTCGGCGCCGAGACGATCGTCCGCCGTCCACCCGGTTATCTGATCGCCATCGCGCCCGGCGAGTTGGACCTGCACGAGTTCGAGGCGGCGGTGGCCCGTGCGCAGCGGGAGACCGACGCGGCCGTCCGGGCCGACCTGCTGCGGCGGGCCCTGGAGGACTGGCCCGGCCCGGAGCTGTCCGGCACCACCGCGTGGCTGCGCGAGGCCCACGGGCCTGCCCTGCGGGACCGCCACCTCGCCGTGATGGAGGCGCGGTACGACGCCGAGCTCGCCGCCGGCCGGCACGCTGAGGTGATCGCGTCGCTGCGGCAGGCCGTGCAGACTGATCCGTTGCGGGAACGGCTGCACGCCCAGTTGATGCTCGCCCTGCATGCCTGTGGTCAGACCGCCGAGGCCCTCGACGTCTACTCGGCCGTCCGGGTCCGGCTCTCCGACGACCTCGGCGTGAATCCGGGTGAACTGCTGCGCCGCGCGTACCGGCTGGTGCTCGGCGCCGACGGGCCGAGGCGCATCGAGTCGACGGTCAGTGTGCCCCGCCAGCTTCCCGCCCCACTGTCCGGGTTCATCGGCCGTAACCGACAGCTCGCTGACCTGGACGCGGCGGTGCGGCCCGGCTCCGGGGCACGGATCGTCGCGATCACCGGCACCGCCGGCGTCGGAAAGACGGCGCTGGCGGTGCGGTGGGCACACTCGGTGCGAGCCCGGTTCCCGGACGGGCAGTTGCATCTCGACCTGCGCGGTTTCGACCCCACCGGCCCGGCGGCGACCCCGGCCGAGGCGGTCCGCAGCCTGCTTGACGCGATGCAGGTGCCGGCCGACCGGATCCCGACCGGCCTGGACGCCCAGATCGGCCTCTACCGCAGCCTGCTGGCCGACCGGCGGGTGCTGCTGGTACTGGACAACGCCCGCGACGCCGACCAGGTGCATCCGCTGCTGCCCGGCAGCGCCTCCTGCTTCACCGTGCTGACCAGCCGAGCCGACCTCGTCAGCATCGTCGCGACGGAAGGAGGGGTGCCGGTACCGCTCGATCTGCTCACCACCGGCGAGGCCCGGCAGCTGCTGGCGCGACGCATCGGCGCGGACCGGGTGCAGCGGGAACAGTCGGCGGCGGACGAGATCGTTGCCGCCTCGGCCCGGCTACCGCTCGCCCTGGCGGTCGTCGCGGCGCGGGCCGCCGCTCGGCCGTCGTTCCCGCTGGCCGCTCTCGCCGCCGAGCTGCGTGACCACGACCGGCTCGATTCCTTCGACGGGGGCGCGCCACGCAGCGACATACGGGCAGTGCTCGCGGCCTCCTACCGCACCCTCGACGCCGCCGCCGCCGCGATGTTCCGGCTGCTCGGCCTGCACCCGGGGCCGACGATCTCGCTGCCCGCCGCGGCGAGCCTGGCCGGTGCGGACATCGAGACGGTCCGCCGGGCACTGGTCGCGCTCACCCGCGCCCACCTGGCCGACGAGCCGTCCCCGGGCCGCTACGGCATGCACGACCTGCTGCGCGGGTACGCCGCCGAGCTGGCCCGGCGCCACGACGACGGGACGTGGCGGCGGGCGGCCACCCACCGGCTGCTCGACCACTACCTGCACACGGCGCTGGCGGCCGACAGGAGGCTGAACCCCCACCGGGACGCGATCACGCCCGCGTCTGCGTGCGACGGGGCGCGACCCGAGCCGATCGGTGACGCCCACCGGGCGATGGAGTGGTTCACCGTCGAGCATCCGGTGCTGGTCGCGCTGGTCCTGTCCACGTCGGCCGGCTACGACGCGCACCGCTGGCAGCTGGCCTGGACACTGGTCACCTACTTCGACCGGCAGGGACACTGGGACGACTACGTTGCGGTCCACCGTGCAGCGGTCGGTGCGGCGGAGCGTGATGCGGGGGCGCTGGCGAGCGCGCACGCTCACCGCAACCTGGGTCGCGCGTACAGCCGCTTGCAGATGCTGTCCGACGCGGACACCCACCTGCGGCAGGCGCTGGAGCTGTACGGCCAGGCGGGCGAGGAGGCCGGCGCGGCACACGTGCACGGCAACCTGTCCTGGGTGCTGGAGCGAGACGGTCGCCATGTCGAGGCGTTGCACCACGCGCGGCGGGCGATGGTGCTGTACGAGCGGATCGGCGACACGGCGATGACCGCCAACGCCCGCAACACGGTGGGCTGGCAGCACGCCCAGCTCGGCGAGCTGGACGAGGCGTTCGGACACTGCCGGGCGGCGCTGACTCTGCTGCGGGAGACCGGGGACCGGTTCGGTGAGGCGGTCACCTGGGACAGTCTCGGGTACATCCACCAGCGGCGGGGCGAGGCGATGGAGGCGGTGGCGTGTTATCGGCGGGCGCTGGAGCTGTTCCGGGAGGTGCGGGACCTCAGCAACGAGGGGCAGACCTTGAGCAAGCTTGCCGTCGCCTACGAGGTGGCGGGCAACCAGGCGGCGGCACGCGAATCGCGGCAGGAGGCGCTGCGGATCCTCGACGCGTTGGGACACCCGGACGCGGAGAAGCTACCCCCCTCGGCTGTGCCGACCGCAGGCGGGTGAGGCCTCCGGAGGGGTGGTCGTAGGGGAGCCTGTCGGGCGGGCACTCGAGCGGGCTTGCCGGGTCGATGGCGTCGCGATAGCCATCCCCATCATGCTGCGGTCACCTGACGTCGAGGGGGAGTCCTGATGCCCGCCCGCAGCACATCGATGCCGGCCGTCCCGGTCCGAAGCGCTCGCCCGCCCCGCCGGGTGCGGGCCGCCGTGCTTGCCTCCCTGATCAGCGCGGCCGTAACGGCGGCCCTGGTCCAGCCCGTGCCGGAGGTCGCGGCCGCCGCACCGCCGAGCCCGTCGGCGCTGGGCGAGGCCGCCGCCCGCGCGGCGGCGGTGTCCTCCGGACAGCCGGTGGAAGCCACCGCGCTGCGGACCGAGCGGCAGCAGGTGTTCGCGAACCCGGACGGGACGTTCACCCTGAAGCAGTCTGTGCAGCCGGTGCGGGTGCGGCGCGGCGCGGATTGGGTGCCGGTCGACACCACGCTGCGGGTCGCCTCGGACGGCACGGTGGCGCCTGTGGCGAGCGTGCTGGACATGGCGTTCTCCGGCGGTGGGGACGCGCCGCTGGTGCGGATGCGGCGCGACCGGTCCGAGCTGGCGCTGCGCTGGCCAGGCCGGCTGCCCGCCCCGGTGCTGTCGGGCGCCATGGCCACGTATCCAGAGGTGCTGCCCGGCGTGGATCTCACGGTGCGCGCCGACCCGGAGGGTTTCTCCCAGGTGCTGGTGGTCAAATCGGCGCGGGCGGCGGCGAACCCCGCGCTCACCCGGCTGCGGCTGGCAACGAGCGCCCAAGGCGTGACGGTACGGGCGGCGAACGACGGCAGCCTGGCTGCGGTGGACTCGATAGGTGAGCCGGTGTTCGAGGCACCCGCGCCGTACATGTGGGACTCCAGCGGCAGCGGCTCCCGCATGGTGCCGGGCGGGCGGGTCCGTACGGTGCGGGTGGGGATCGCCGCCGACGAGTTGGCCCTGGTGCCGGACCGCGAACTGCTCACCGGGGCGACCACCCGCTACCCGGTATACATCGACCCTTCCTGGTCGGGCTCGCGTACGGCGTGGACGCAGGTGTGGAGCAACCTGCCGACCACGTCGTTCTACAACGGTGCCAACGACGCCGAGAAGGAGGCGCGGGTCGGCTACGACTCGTACGACGGCAAGAAAACCCGCTCGTTCTTCCGCTTCGACGTCAGTGGTGTGAAGGGCAAGCACATCATCTCGGCGACCCTGCAGACGTACGAGGTGTGGGCGTACTCGTGCACAGCCCGGGAGGTGCAGGTCTGGGAGACCGGCGGCATCTCGTCGTCGACGACGTGGAACAGCCAGCCGAGCTGGATCAGCAAGCTGGCGGCGAAGAGCTTCGCGAAGGGCTGGTCGTCGAGCTGCCCGGCCGGTGGCGCGGAGTTCAGCGTGACCGCGCACGTGGCGAAGGCGGCGAAGAACGGCTGGGACGCCATCACCCAGGGCCTGCGCGCGTCGAGCACGGCGGAGTCGAACCGGGATCCCTATTCGTGGAAGCGGGTCCGGAACAACCCGTCGATCACCATCACCTACAACACGGTGCCGAAGCTGCCCACGAACCTGACCACCGACGGATCGGCGACGTGCACGACCGGCTCCGGCCGGCTGGTGATCGGCACCGGCACCCCGACGCTGCGGGCCACGGTGAGCGACGCCGACAACGCGGTGAAGGCGCACTTCCAGTGGTGGCGGGTCGACGGGACGGCTCCGGTCGGGGAGTGGACGTCGGCGTCGGTGGCCGGCAAGACCCCGACCGTGGTGGCGAAGCAGATCCCGTCCGGCGCGTTCGGCAACGGCGTGACCGCCAAGTGGCGGGTACGCGCCGAGGACGGCACGGACAACAGCGCGTGGAGTTCGTGGTGCGAGTTCCAGGTCGACACGAGCCGCCCGCCGATCCCGACGGTGACCTCGACCGCGTTCCCGGACAATGCCGAGGGTGACTCGGTGATGGGCAGCAGTTCGTCGGTGACGTTCGCGGCGAACGGTGGCACCGACACCACCTCGTACGAGTACGTGCTCAACGGCGACTCCACGGCGCTGAGCAAGAAGGCCACCCCGTCGACCGCGGGCGGGTCGGTGACCGTGACCGTCGCCCCGGACCGCTTCGTCAACTGGCTGCACGTGCGGTCGGTCGACAAGGCGGCGAACCGGTCCGAGGTCGCGACCGTGGTGTTCTACGCAGCCGCGCCACCCGGCCCGGTCGGCGACTGGTCCCTGGACGAGTCCGGTGACGGCACGGTCGCCGTGGACGGATCCGGCAACGGGCGCGACGCCACCCTGTACGGCGGTGCCACCTGGGGTGACGGCGTGTCCGGCGGTGCGCTGCACCTCGACGGCACGAACGACTACGCCGCGACCAGCGGCGTCGTGCTCGACACGTCGAAGTCGTTCTCGGTGTCGGCGTGGACGCGTCTCACCACCTCGTCGGGCAACCGGGGCGTGCTCAGCCAGGACGGCACCCACCGCAGTTCCTTCTACCTTCAGTACCTGGCCAGCAGCGACAAGTTCCGGTGGTCGTTCCCGGTCGCCGACAGCGTCGAACGGCCGGCCTACGTGACCGTCGACTCCCTGTCGACTGTGACGCAGGGCGAGTGGGTGCACCTGGCCGGCGTCTACGACAAGTCGGCGGGCCAGATCCGGCTCTACGTCAATGGCGTCCTACAGGGCTCGGCGAGCTACAGCGCGGCCTGGACCGGGACGGGTCCGCTCACCATCGGCCGGGCGCTCACCAACGACACCCTCGTCGACTTCTGGTCCGGCGACATCGACGACGTCCGCGTCTACGACCGGGTGCTGCTCGCCGGTGAACTGCAGCAGGTGCCGAGGCTGGCCGGGCACTGGAAACTCAACGAAACCTCCGGGACCACCGCCGCCGACTCCGCCGGTACGCGGCCGGCCACCTGGTCCTCCAGTGGCGTGACCCGCGTCGCCGGGGTCGAGGGCAACGCGGTCGCGGTCAACGGCACCACCGGCGTGCTCACCACCAGCGGCCCGTCGATCCGCACCGACGGCAGCTACACCGTCACCGCGTGGGTGCGTCCCGACTCACTGAGCAAGAACGGCATCGCGGTCAGCCAGCTCGGCAGCAAGGTCGGCGGATTCAACCTCGGCTGGTCGTGGAGCGACGACTACTACACGTACCTCTGGTCGGTGCGCAGCTCTGACCAGGACGCGACCGGGTCACCGCTGCGCGAGGCGGTGGACCTGTTCGACGTACCCACCACCGGGGCGTGGACCCACCTCGCCGCGGTGTACGACGCCCGCGCCCACCGGCTTCGCCTCTACGTCAACGGGCAGGCCGTGGACGAGACCTACCATGCCAGCGCCTGGAACGCGGGCGGTGCCCTGGTCCTGGGGCGCGGGCAGGTCTCGGACGTCACGTTCTCGCAGTGGCTGACCGGCGGGATCGACGACGTGCGGGCGTACTCCGGAGTGCTCAGCGACCAGGAGATCTTCGATGCCTACAACGCCATCGCCAACCCGTAGTCAGCCATTGAGCATCCGGAGACGAACCGTGCGGAGACAAGGGATCATGGGGCGTCGGACCGCTGCCGGAGCAGTGGCGCTCGCGGTGCTGGCCGCCGGTCTGGTGGCCACGCCGGCGCCCGCGGCGGCTGCCCCGGCATGGCAACGGCCCGAAGTGCCGTCAGAGCGTTCGGTGCCGGGCCGGGACTTCGTGCCAAGCGCAAAGCCGTCCGCTCGGGCGGCAGCCGCCGTGCAGCGTCGGCCCGTGTCCGTCAGATGGCCGGCCGGCGGCACGGTGGAGGTGACCGTGCCGGCGGCCGGTTCGGCGCGGGTCCGGGCCGGCGCCCTGCCGGTCTGGGTCGGGCGAAGCGGCGGCGGGTCGGCGGCGGTCAGGGCGGCGGCGCCGCAGGCGGCCCGGGTGCGGGTGCTGGACCGTGCGGCTGCCGACCGCGCCGGCGTGTCGGGCCTGCTGGTGACGGTTTCACCCGGTGTGATCGACAAAACCGTGGCGACCACCGCCGTCCCGGCCAGGAGCCGGCTGTCCGTGCAGCTGGACTACTCCTCGTTCCGCCACGCCTACGGCGGGGATTGGGCATCCCGGCTGCGGCTGGTGCAGCTGCCCGCCTGTGCCGTGTCGACGCCGGAGCGGGCGGAGTGCCGCTCGGGTACCGCGCTGCCCACCAGCAACGCGGTCAAGGAGGGACGCCTCACCGCCGACGTCACGATGGCGGCGGGGGAGATGACCGTGCTGGCGGCAGCGGCGGCGCCGGCGGGCAGCGCGGGCGACTACCAGGCCACGAAGCTGTCGCCGTCCTCCTCGTGGGAGGCCGGCGGACCGTCCGGGGACTTCACCTGGACGTATCCCATGGACGGGGTGCCCGGCCTCGGCGGCCCGGAGCCGGACCTCGAACTCGGCTACTCGTCCGGCGGCGTGGACGGGCGCACCGCGTCGACCAACAACCAGTCCTCCTGGGTCGGCGAGGGATGGGATCTGAGCGAGGGCTTCGTCGAGCGGCGCTACAAGTCCTGCTCCGACGACGTGACGTCCACGCCGAAGCCCTACGACCTGTGCTGGGAGACCGACAACGCCTTCCTGTCGATGAACGGGCAGACGGTGGAGTTGGTCAAGGACGCCACCACGGGGGCCTGGCACCTGCGCAACGATGACGGATCCAGGGTCGAGCGGCTGACCGGCGCGACAAACGGCGACAACGACGGCGAGCACTGGAAGATCACCACCCGCGACGGCACCCAGTACTTCTACGGGCTCAACCGGCTGCCGGGCTGGGCCAGTGGCAAGGAGGTGACGAACTCCGCGTGGACGGTGCCCGTGTTCGGCAACGACGCCGGCGAGCCGTGCCACGCGAACACCTTCGCCACGTCGTACTGCAACCAGGCGTGGCGGTGGAGCCTCGACTACGTCGTCGACCCCAACGGCAACGCGATGTCGTACTTCTACACCACCGAGACCAACTACTACGGCCGGAACCGGACCGCCACCGCCGGCACCGCCTACCACCGGGCCGGCTACCTGAGCCGGATCGACTACGGGCAGCGTGCGGACACCATGTACTCGGCGCCCGCGCCGATGCGGGTGCTGTTCGGCGTGGCGGAGCGGTGCGCGGCCGGAGCAACCTGCGGCACCGGGACGATCACGAAGGACACCGCCAGGAACTGGCCGGATGTGCCGTACGACCAGAACTGTGCCGCCGGGGCGACCTGCACCGACCTGTACGCGCCGACGTTCTGGACCCGTAAGCGGCTGGCGAGCGTGACCACGCAGGTGTGGGTTTCCGGCACCACTTACCGGGACGTCGACGTCTGGGCCCTCGGCTACCAGTTCCGGGAGCCCGGGGACGGCACCTCACCGGCACTGTGGCTGGCGTCGATCACCCGGACCGGGAAGGTGGGTGGCAGCCTGACGCTGCCGGCGGTGACCTTCGAGGGTGTCCAGTTGGAGAACCGGGTCGATGCCATGGAGGGCATCCCGCCGATGTACAAGTGGCGGCTGACCGACGTCTACGACGAGTCCGGCGGCCACGTCCGCGTGAACTACTCCGGCAAGGACTGCACCCGGGCCGCCACACCGGTCCCGGATTCGAACACCAGGCGGTGTTTCCCGCAGTACTGGACCCCGGAGGGCGCCACCGCGCCAACCCTCGACTGGTTCCACAAGTACGTGGCCGTGCAGGTGCTGGAAGACGACGTTTCGGGTGTGGCGGGCATCGAGCAGACCGACTACGAGTACGTCGGCGGCGGCGCCTGGCACTACGACGACAACGAGCTGACCCCGACGAAGTACCGCACCTGGAGCCAGTGGCGCGGATTCGCCAAGGTGCGCACCACGAAGGGCGCTGTCGGCGGGGTGCGCTCGCAGTCCGAGCAGCTGTTCATGCGCGGCATGGACGGTGACAAGACGGCCGGCGGCACCCGCAGCGTCACGGTGACCGACTCCGAGGGCACCGCGATCACGGACCATCCCGCCCTGGCCGGCTTCGGCCGTGAGTACATCTCCTACAACGGCGTCGGCGGCAGCGCGCTCGACGGGGAGATCAACGACCCATGGATCTCCGCGGCGACGGCGACCCGCGGCGCCACCAAGGCGTACCTGATCGGCGTGGCGAAGGCACGCAGCCGGGTGGCGCTGTCCTCGGGCGGCTGGCGGCGTACCGAGGTGCAGACGACCTACGACTCGTACGGGCTGCCGTCCCAGGTCAACGACCTCGGTGACACATCGATCGGAAACGACGACGAGTGCAACCGGACGACCTATGCCCGCAACACGGTCCGGTGGATGGTCGACTACAAGGTGCGCGAGGAGCGGGTCTCCGTGTCGTGCGGCGCGGCAGCGTCGTACCCGGCCGACCTGATCTCCGACGTGCGCACCTTCTACGACGGGTCGACCACGTTCGGCACCGCACCCACCAGGGGCGACGTCACCCTGACCCAGGAGGTGGCGTCGTACTCGGGCGGCACCCCGACGTACGTGCAGTCGACCCGGGCCGAGTTCGACAGCTACGGCCGCGCCGTGGCCAGCTACGACGCGCTGAACCAGAAGACCGCCACCGCGTTCACTCCGGCGACCGGCGGGCCGGTCACCAGCAGCACCGTGACCAATCCGATGGGGCACGCGGTCACCAAGACGCTGGACCCGGCGTGGGGGCGGGAGACGGCGGTCGTCGACGCGAACACCCGACGTACCGACATCACCTACGACCCGCTCGGCCGGGTCACCGCGGTCTGGCTGCCGGACCGCTCGAAGGCGGGCAGCGAGACGCCGAACGCGAAGTTCTCCTACCTCGTGCGCAAGGACGCGCCGAACGTGGTGACGACCCAGAACATCCGCGACGACGCGACGTACGACGCGCAGTACGACTTCTTCGACGGCCGGCTGCGCCCGCGCCAGACCCAGAAGCCCGCGCCCGGTGGCGGCCGGGTGGTGACCGACACCTTCTACGACTCCCGCGGCCTGACCGTGAAGCAGAACGAGGCCTACTGGAACGATCAGCCGGCGGGGACCACGCTGCTGACCGTCACCGACAACACCGTCCCGTCGCAGACCCGCACGGTGTTCGACGGCGACGAGCGGGAGACCGCCCGGATCACGCTGTCGTTCGGCACGGAGAAGTGGCGTACCACCACCAGCTACGGCGGCGACCGGGTCACCGTGGATCCGCCGGCCGGCGACACCCCGACGACCACGATCACCAACGCCGACGGGCAGACCGTGGAGCTACGGCAGTACACGGGGGATTCGCCGAGCGGGGCCTACGACGCCACGACGTACACCTACACGCCCGGCGGTGACGTGGCGACCGTCACCGACCCGAGCGGCAACGTCTGGCGGAATCACTACGACCTGCGCGGTCGCAAGGTCACGGAGGAGGACCCGGACAAGGGCAGCACGACCTACACCTACGACAACGCCGACCAGGTGAGCACCACCACCGACGGGCGCGGTGTCACGCTCGCCTACAGCTACGACGCGTTGGGCCGCAAGACCGGCGTGTACGACGGCTCGACGGCAGGTCCGAAGCGGATCGGCTGGACGTACGACACGCTGGCCAACGGGGTCGTGGTGAAGGGGCAGCTGGCCACCACCACCCGGTACGTGGGCGGCACCGCCTACCGGATGTCCGTGGACGGCTACGACGTGCGCTACCGGTCGCTGGGCACCACGCTCACGGTTCCGTCCGCCGAGGGCGCGCTGGCCGGCACGTACCGGATCAGCACCGGTTACACCGACACCGGTCTGCCGCTGCTGACCACGTATCCGGCGGTCGGCGGCCTGGGCGCGGAGACGCTGCGGTACACCTACGACGCCGACGGCCGGCTGAAGACCGCGCAGACCAACCTGGGGAGGCTGCTCAGCGACGCGCGCTACACCCCGTACGACGAGCCGGCACAGTACACCCTGGAGGCCGTGACCGGTAAGCAGCTGGTCCAGACCTTCAGCTACGACGAAGCCACCCGACGGATGACCCGGGCCCTCGTGGACCGGAACGTCTCGCCGATGCACCTGGCGGATGTCAACTACACGTACGACGCCTCGGGCAACGTCACCCGCATCGCCGACGAGCCGGCCGGCGGCACGGCGGACACGCAGTGTTTCCGGTACGACTACCTGCAGCGCCTCACGAGCGCCTGGACGGCGACGGACGGTTGCGCCGCCGCGCCGAGCCCGTCGGTGATCGGTGGGCCGGCACCGTACTGGCAGGACTGGACGTACGACAAGGTCGGCAACCGGCTCACCGAGACGAACCACAACACCGTCACGGGCACCGGTACCACCAGCACATCGGCCTACCCGGACGCCGGGCACGGTCCGCACACCCTCGCGACGGTGACCATCGGCGGCACCATCAACAGCTACGACTACGACGCGCTGGGCAACACCACCCGCCGTACCGTCGCCGGCTCGACCCAGGAGCTGAGCTGGGACGCCGAGGCCCACCTGGCCACGGTGACCGAGGGCGGCAAGGTCACCGAGTACCTCTACGACGGCGACGGCAACCGCCTGATCCGCCGCGACCCGGACGCCGTCACCCTCTACCTCGGCAACAGCGAGGTGAAGCTGACGAAGTCCACTGGCGCGACATCGGCCACCCGCTACTACCAGCTCGGTAGCGTCACGGCCGTCCGGACCTCCGCGAAGGGGCTGTCCTTCGAGGCCGCCGACCGGGTCGGCACCGCCCAGCTCTCGGTGGACGCCGACGACCTCGCCGTGACCCAGCGCCGGTTCCTGCCGTTCGGGGAGCAGCGCAGCGTGCCGGTGAGCTGGCCGACCGAGAAGGGGTACGTCGGCGGCACGGTCGACGCGTCCACCGGGCTCACCCATCTCGGCGCGCGCGAGTACGACCCGGACACCGGGCGGTTCATCTCGGTCGACCCGCTGATCGACTACAACGATCCCCAGCAGATGAACGGGTACGCGTACGCCAACAACACGCCGGTCACCATGAGCGACCCGGACGGCCGGTGGCGAGTCCTCCCCGGCGGCCACTACTGCGACGGCTGCGGCGGCTACAACAACGAGGACCAGCCGAAGAAAAAGAAGAAGTCGGGCGGCAGCAGGAAAAAGAAGTCCTCCGGCGGAGGCGGGACCGCGAAGCACTACTGCGACGGCTGCGACTATTCCAAGCGGGCCTCGTCCTCGCCGGCCACGCGCCACTACTGCGACGGCTGCGACTACATGCGCAGGGCGGCCG
Source organism: Micromonospora sp. CNZ280 (assembly GCF_011759515.1). Taxonomy (NCBI): domain Bacteria; kingdom Bacillati; phylum Actinomycetota; class Actinomycetes; order Micromonosporales; family Micromonosporaceae; genus Micromonospora; species Micromonospora sp. CNZ280. The sequence continues at coordinate 1,004,423 of NZ_JAAOYP010000002.1, read as the reverse complement.
AGGCGCGGCGGCTGGCCCGAGAGTACGCGGCCAAGAAGGCCAAGGCCGCGGCCGAACGCAAGGCTCGTGAGGCGGCGCGGGCGGCGAAGCAGAAGAAGTGGAACGACTGTGTCGCCGTGTACGGTCCCGCCCGCAACTCGAAATGCGGACCCAACCCGGCCAACGCCGGCAAGAAGTCCTCGGGGGGCCTGATCTCCTACCTCGCCCCCCGCGTGTTCGCCGAGTGGCAGGCATGTCTGGTCCACCACTGCGCCAAGGCGAAGGTCCAGAACGGCAAGACCAAGGTCGGCTACGGGTACCAGACCTCGTCCTCCATGCCGTCGGTCGACACCCTGCTCAACGGTCTGTTCCCCCGCCTCGGATATTCGCACAAGCACGGAGAGCGCCGGGAGAAGCAGAGCATGACGATCTCGGTCGGCCGGTATTCCGTGGGCTGGGGCATCGGCAAGAACGGCACGCTGAACTTCGACGACTGGGAGGTGAAGGTCAGCACGAACCCGAGGGGCGGCTGGCTCGGGACGGGAGGAATCAACATCTCCGGAACCCGATCACTGTTCTCCCTCGGATAGCCGGGCCCGACCTGGACGGTGGATGGCCTCGGCGTGAACGGCCGAGGCCATCCACCTGCCATTTCGGTTCGTGACCTTCCCGCGATGTCATCGACCGGAGATGATCTCCTACGCGACACGGCCGACGGTCGTGGCGGAGCGGAACGGTCGGGTTCGATGACGTTGACGCACAGCGAGGCATCCGGTGGTCCGCAGCCGAGGCCTCCGATGCTCGATGCGACCGGGACGCGCGGCCTGGCCGGTACCCCGCCGGAACACCCGATTCGCCATGGCCGTGAACCCAGCAGCGACCCGGACCGGCCGGGGCCCCGATTCGGTCTTCTCGGCCCGCTGCTCGTGCACGGTGGGGCGGGCCCGGTTGCCATGCCGGGAGCCCGACAACGGGTCGCCCTCGCCACCCTGCTGCTACGCGCCAACCAGGTGGTACCCGTCGACGACCTCATCGACAACCTCTGGCCGGACCAGCCACCCACCACCGCCCGGGACCAGGTGGTCAACGTGGTCTCCGGGCTACGCCGCCGGCTCGGCACGGCGGCCGGCCCCGCCGGACGCGAGTCACTGGTCACCCGGCCCACCGGCTACCTGCTGCGCGTCGACGCGGATGAGCTGGACGTCGAACGGTGCGAGGCACTCATCCGCGACGCCGACGCGCACGCGGCGGCGGGACGCCTGCCGCAGGCCGTGGCGGCGCTGCGTACGGCCCTGGCGCTGTACCGTGGCCCGGCGCTGGCCGATGTGCCCGGCCGGTTCGCCGTCGCCGAGGCGCGCCGGCTGGAGGAGCTGCGGCTCGCCGCGGTGGAGAAGCTCATGGAGGCCGAGTTCGCGCTCGGCCGGCATCGCGACGTCGTGCCGGGACTCGCCCGGCTGGTGGGGGAGCACCCGCTGCGGGAGCGGCTGCGCGGGCAGCTCATGGTGGCCCTGCACGCGGTCGGACGCACGGGCGACGCCCTGGAGATCTACCGGGCCGGCCACCGCCTGATGGTGCAGGAGCTGGGGCTGGACCCGAGCGCCGAGCTGCGCGTGCTCGAACGGGCCATCCGTGCCGATGCGTCCGCTCCCGCCCAGACCGGCCCGGCGCCAGGCGAGCCCGCTCGGCCGGGCGGTGCCCCGTCCCAGCTTCCGCCGGACGTCGCCGACTTCACCGGCCGCGCCGGCGAGGTCGCCGCGATCCGCCAGTGGCTCGACCCGAGCAGCTCCCCAGGCACCGGTACCGCCCTTCCCATCGTCGTGGTCACCGGGCCCGCCGGCGTTGGCAAGAGCACATCCGCCACCCACGTGGGGCATCTCGTCCGTGCTGACTTCCCTGATGGACAGCTCTACGTCGCCCCCGGCCGCGGGGACACCGCCGTCGTCTTGGCGCGGATGCTCGCGGCACTGGGCCTGTCGCCTGATGCGGCTCCCGGCGGCCTCGACGGCCAGCTGCGGCTGTACCGGTCGGTGACCGCGGCACGCCGCTGTCTGATTGTTTTCGACGACGTCGCCGCGGCGGCCGACGTCCGCCCGCTGCTTCCCGGCGGCTCGGGCTGCGCGGTGCTGATCACCAGCCGGCGCCGCCTGGCCGGGCTGGACGGCGTGCACCGGCTCCGGTTGGACGTCCTCTCCGACGTCGATTCACTGGCCCTGCTCAGCGCCACCGCCGGTCCCGAGCGGGTGGCCGCCGAGCCGGAGGCGGCCCGGCGGATCGTCGACCTGTGCGGGCGGCTGCCGCTGGCGTTGCGGGCCGCGGGCACGAAGGCGGCGTCGCCCGGTGACCTTCGGCTGGGCGCGCTCGCCGACCGGCTGGCCGACCCTCGGCTGCGCCTCGACGAACTGCGCGTCGGGTCGATCGACGTACGCGCCACGCTCGAGTCGGATCTGCGCGAGCTGCCGCCCGCGGTGGCGCGCGCCGCGCGGCAACTGGCCGCGCTCGCCCCGTCGCCCTTCTCCCTGCCTGCTGCCGTCGCGGCGCTGGGCGTGACCCGGGCACGCGGTGAGGATCTCACGGATCGACTCGTCGAGTGGGGGGTCCTGGAGTACGTCCCGCCGCAACCGTCGGTACCGCCCCGGTACCGGTTCCCCGAACTGGTCCGGTTGTGCCTGCGCGGGCATTCCGCGCCCGGCGGCGTTCGTCGCGAACGGGCGGGACGGTCGCGCGATCACGCCTCCGGCAGCTGACCTGCCCCCATGCCCCGGGTCGCCGGCTCGCGCAGGTACAGGCGGGTCAGCGCGGGTAGCCGGTACCGGGGCGGCCGGGCGCCGCGTCGGGCCGGCACGAGCACGTGGTGCCGTGCCAACAGGTCGAGCAGCTCCGCGGCGGCCCCGATCGACGTGCCGAGCACCTCCGCGGCCATGCGGGACGGGAAGTCGGCTCCTTCCAGTAGTGCGAGTCGCCGCGCGGCCAGCTCCACCCGTGGCGGCAGGCGACGTACTGCCGACGCCAGGCTCGCCCGTACGTCAAGGTCGTCGATCCGCAACTCATCAAGGCGGCGCTCCGGGGCGGCGAGTCGTCGCTCCAGCATCGTCAGCGACCAGCGCGGTCGCGTGGCCAGCCTGGCGCCGGCGATCCGCACGGCCAGCGGCAGACGCCCACAATGATCGACGACGCGCGCGGCCGCCCGAGGCTCGGCGGTCACCCGATCCGGTCCCACGACGAGGGCCAGCAGCGCCAGCGCGTCGTCAGCGGACATGACGTCAAGTGGTACGTGCCGCGCGCCGCCGAGGTCGGGTAGGTGACATCGGCTGGTGACCAGAACCGCGCAGCCTGGCCCGCTCGGAATGAACGGCCACACCTGGCTCGCATCGAACACATCGTCCAACACGACCAGTACCTGCCTTCGGGCCGTGACGGCGCGAAAGACGCGTACCCGCTCAGCGAACCCCTCAGGGATCGTGGAGGGCCGCACCCCGAAGGACGCGACAAGGCTCGCCAGGGTCTCCGACACGTCGCCCGGGCGCTCGCCGCTGCCGCGCAGGTCGACGTGCAACTGCCCGCCGGGGAAGCGACGACGAAGCAGGTGCCCGACATGCGTGGCGAGTACGCTCTTGCCCACCCCGGGCGGCCCGGTGATGGTGACAATCTGCACGGCGTCACCCGCGTTGCCGATCGCCTGCCGGATGCCGTCGATCTCCCGGCGACGCCTGCTGAAGTCGCACAGGTCGGCCGGGAGCTGCGCCGGACGAGCGAGGTAGGACGCCGGCGGCGACGCAGCCCGCGCCGACGTTCGGTCGGCGCTGGTTGCGCGCGACGACGCGTCGCTCACCTCGGCGATCGAGTGAACGACGGAGTCGGCCAGGACCGCCCGTTCGATCCGTTGCAGTTCCGCACCAGGCTCCAGGCCGAGTTCGGCGACCATCAACCGACGGCCGGCCCGGTACGTCTCCAACGCCTCGGCCCGGCGCCCCGTCGCGTTCAGTGCGATCATCAACTGGCCGCGCAGCCGCTCCCGCAGCGGGTGCACGGCGACCAACTGGCTCAGCCGCGGCACGAGTTGGTGATGCTGGCCCTGTGCGAGCTGCGCATCGATCAGCTTTTCCACGGCGCACAACCGAAGCTCCGTCAACCGCTGCGCTTCGATGACGGCCTGCCCGCTCGCTACTCCGGTCAGCGCCTGCCCCCGCCACAGCGACAACGCCGATTCCAGCAGCCGGATTGCCTCGGCGCGACGGTCGGCGGTCAATTCCCGATCCGCTTCCCGCAGCAGGGCCTCGAAACGGCGCGCGTCGAGTTGCGCGGGAGCGAGCTGCAACACGTAGCCCGGTCGCCGCGTGAGTAGAACCTCGGCCCCGTGCGGCACCCCCGCGTCGCGCAACAGCCGGCGCAGGCCGGAGACGACGATCGGCACCTGATCGCGGGCGGTCGGCGGGACGCGGTGCGGCCACAGCTGGTCGACAATCTCGTCCGTCGCGACCACCTTGTTCGCCCTCAACAGCAATGTAGCCAGGACGATGCGCTGCCGCGCCCCACGTGGCGTCACCGGGCTCGTCCGGCCCTGGATCTCCAAGGGGCCGAGGATGTGGAAGGTCGCCGGCCCTCCGCTGCGAACAGTGCCAGCGGGCGGCGACGCCGGCTCGGGTGCCGTCTTCGTCTCGATGGCCGACCACATCCCGTACCGGTGCTGGACAACCATCCGATGCGCGACGGGGTTGCCGATCTGTCGATCACGACCCGGTCACGGTAGGAACAGCCGCTCCAAAGAGCCTTCGATGCACACGCCGCGCCTGAGCCTTCGTGAACGGGCACCTACTTCCGGGTGACATCCGCATGTCGGGTCGGTTGCCCGCGTCGGCGCGGTGCGGGGATGCTCCGTCTCTCCCTTGCCGGCTCGCCGACCGGAATATGGATCATCACCCGGCGGGGAACCTCGGCTGGTGACCGGTGACCGCATCTCGCTCGTCTCCACCGACGGCCACCACCGCTCGATACGACCGGGCAAGGGGCGTACGGCATGCGCTTCGCCGTCGAGCGGGCCGGTGACAGCCCGTACGTGGTCCCGTCCGACGTTGCGGGCCTGGTCAAGGCCGGCTACCACGATCACGAACGGGACAGCTTGCCGCTGATCGTGCAGTACGGCACCGGCTCGTCCGCCCGCGTCACGGCCAGCGGCACCCTGTCCACCGCAGGTGCCCGGGTAGCTCGGGAGCTCCCGGCGGTGGGCGGTGCCGGTCACGGTCGATGGGCAACCGCGCCCCCGCGCAAGAGATCACGGAGCTGACCGTCGAGGTCTCGTACGATGATGGTCTGACCTGGTCGAAGGCACAGGTCAGGGCGTGTCCGGATGGCTGGACCGCCACCGTCCGGCATCCGGCCGGTGGCAGCTTCGTGTCGCTTCGGGCCACGGCGACCGATGCCGCCGGCAATTCGGTGACCCAGACGATCACCCACGCCTACCGGCTGAACACCAGGTAGGTGCGGCCAAACTCCGTTCGGTGATGTGCCCGGCCACGCCGCACGCGTGGCCGGGCACATCACCTGCCTACACCAGCGGCTGATGCGTACCCCCAAGGCCGGGTCGGGTGGGGTCGAGCCGTCGGCCACCTAGCCGTCGGGGAGCGCCGTCAGCCGGTCATGGTCCACCGTCGCGACGAACGTCGTCGCGGCCAGGGATCGCCGCGGCGTGCCGTCACCGACGTCACGCCGCCGCCACCCTGATCGCGTCGGGTCTGCCTCAGGCGCACACCGGAAAGTTGGCGCGGAACATGTCGTGCGGGTCGTGGCGGTGCTTGATGTCGCGGAGGCGGTTCACCACGTCGGGGGTGAAGGCGTCGGCGACGCTTTCGCTCGGGTTGAGAAACGTGAATGGTTTGCGGCCGCTGGAGGGTAGCGCGTCGGCGAGGGCGCGTTGTCTGGCGGTGACGGCTTCGGCGCGGGCGGGGTCGGTGGGCAGGCCGAACATGTACAGCGCGTAGGGCTCGGTGAGGGGGCCGTGCGGGCTGTCCGACGGGCGGGCGAGCGCGCCGCCCAGGTGCCGCAGCTGCGCGCTGAGCAGCGGCTCGATCGGATCGTCCAGCAACGTCCGGACCGCCCTGTCGTCGAGCACGGTCAGCAGTTCGGTGTGGGACAGGCCGGCGCTGGGCTCTGTCGGTTCGGCGGTGATGGCGCCGAGTTCGGCTACCGACATGGGTTGCCGGCTGTCGGACAGCGGCGAGGGCAGGCGGTCCAGCGGGCTGAGGAGCTCGCGGGCCTCGTCCGGGTCGCCGAGGTAGGTGGCGTCGACGGCGACCATCGGCTCGGCGCCGGGGAAGTGCAACAGGTCGAGCCAAACGGTCAGCTCGTCCGGTGCGGTGGCGGTGATCGTGCGGTACGCGTCCATCACCGCCGGGGCGTGCCAGGCGGGCCACAGGATCCTGCCTCCGTACAGGCTCGGTGCGGGGTGCAGGGCGAGTTCCAGGGCGGTGACGATGGCGAAGCTGCCGCCGCCGCCGCGCAACGCCCAGTACAGCTCCGGCTCGGTGTCGGCGGTGACGTGTCGTTCATGGCCTTCGGCATCGACAATGTCGAAGGCGGTAACGCTGTCGGCGACCCAGCCGTGTGCGCGGCCGAACCAGCTCAGTCCACCGCCGAGCGCGACGCCGGCGACGCTGACCACCGGTGAGCTGCCGGGCAGGCCGGTCAGGCCGTGGGGTGCGGCGGCCGCTTGGAGCAGGCCGGACGGTACGCCCGCGCCGACGCGGGCGCGCCGGGTTGCCGGGTCGACCTGGAGGGCGTCCAGGCGCCGGGTGCGCAGCAGGATCGTGCCGCCTGTGCGGCCGGTGGCGCCGTGTCCGTTGGGTTGAGTGGTGATGCTCAGCCCGGCGGTGCGGGCGTGGCGGACGAGCGCGACGACGTCGGCGCCGTCGGCGGCCTCGACCACGGCGTCGACCTGCTGCTCGATGGCGAGGTTCCAGGGCCGGCGGGCGGTGTCGAAGGTGGGCTCGCCGGGCAGCCACACCTGACCGCGGATGGAGGAGCGCAGAGCGTGCAGGGCGTTCATGGTGTTCCTTTTCTCGTGGGTTCAGGCGGCGACGCGCGCGACCGCGACGGCGGTCCGTGGTGGTGCGGCGGTTGGCGGGGTGCAGCCGAACGCGATCAGCGCGGTGACGCCGATGCCGGCTGCCGCAACGAAGACGGCCACGCAATGCCGACCGGTCCGACCAGTGGCACCTGGCACCAACGGCCAGGGCCTGGCCGTCGGTGACCTACATGGTTGCTCCCGCAGGTTGATCGGGTGTTCGGTACCTCAATCCTGCGGCCGGCCCGACCGACGAACAATGCCGACGTGTGCCACAATCGTGAAGCTGCGATTAACGATGCAGGGAGACGGGCATGCTGGAGCGGCACGAACTGGAGGCGTTTCTCGCCGTCGCCGAGGAACTGCACTTCGGCCGCGCCGCCGAACGGCTACGGGTCTCCACCGCGAGAGTCAGCCAGACCATTCGCAAGTTGGAACGACGGGTCGGCGTCGCCCTGTTCAACCGGACCAGCCGCCGGGTCGAGCTGTCCCGGGTCGGGCGCGCGCTCTACGAAGATCTCCGACCGGCCTGGAATCAGATCGCCGAGGCAGTCGGCCGAGCGGTCGAGGCCGGCCGAGGATTCACCGGAACCCTGCGGGTCTGCTTCACCGGCGCGGCCGGTGGTCAGTTGCTGGTCGGCATCACCGAAGTGTTCCGGCGGCGCCATCCCGAGTGCCAGGTCCAGATCCGCGAAGCGCAGCTGGGTGAGCTGATGCCCTGGCTGCGCGGCGGCGAGGTCGACCTGGCCCTGGCCACCTTGCCCGTGGACGAGCCCGGCATCGTCGCGGGTCCGGTCCTGGTGTCCGAGGCGCGGTTCCTGGCCGTGCCGGTCGGGCATCCCTTCGCCCGTCGCGACGCTGTCTCGGTCGAAGACCTGGCCGAGGTCGCCATGCTACAACTGCCCGACACGCTGCCGCGGTCTCTGCGCGCCGACCGCACACCGCACGCCACCCCGGCCGGGCGACCCATCAGGGCCGGGCTCTGCGCCGCGACGTTCCACGAGATCCTCACCCACGTCGGCGCCGGTCTCGGCGTCTTCCCTGTCGGCGCCAACGCCAAGCGCTACTACGCCCGCCCCGACGTCGCGTACGTGCACCTGCGCGACGCGCAACCCCTGCAGTGGGGCCTGCTCTGGCGCGCCGACGGCGCCACTGCCCGCGTCCGCGCCTTCGCGGACGCCGCCCACGCGCTCATGTTCGAAGACTGATGAGACGACATCACCGGCGGCAACCGGACCGTCTGCCGCGCCGAGGCGGCCACCGACCGCGTGGACGTTCGACGCCACGGCCGCGGTGGGGATCGCCGCGACCGTCGCGGTCGGCGCACTGTGGCCGCCGGTGTCGGGTGTCTGCTCGTCGCGGGCGCCGCCGCCGGTGCGATGTCCGCCGGCGCCGGCTACATGGCAGGCATGAGTGACACCACCGTGGGCCGGGCGGAGCTGGATGCGGCTCGGCTGTTGCTCGCGCGGATGGGATCTCGCCCGCTGCCCTGTCACGACGGCCTTCCTGCTGGCGGCGACGGCGCTTCGGGTGGACGCCCTCGAGAGCGGGCCGCGTCGGAGACGGCGATCCCGGCCAGGACGGCGGTGGCGGCGAGGGCAGCCACGAGAAGCGGTACGAGGAGCATCACCGGTGTCAGGGCGGCGAGCACGAGCACGCCGAGCGGTCGATCACGGGACACGCGGCCGAACACCTCGTACTCGAAGACGGCGCGCCCGGCCAGGAACAGCGCGGGTCCGCCGAAGGCGGCGGCGACCCAGGCCGGTTCGGTGTGTCCCAGCGGGTGCGCGATGACGTACTCGGCCCCGACGGCGGCAACGATGATGCCGGCCACCATGACCAGGTGGGCGTGGGACGTCCGGCGGGCGGGCCTGGCCGGGTCGGCGGCCGCTGCGATGACAGCGGGCAGCAACTGCCCGGCTCGATGAATGTAGATTCGCCAGAACAGCGCCGTGGTGCCAACGGACACCAGGGCGGCTATAGCGCGGTCCGCCGTGAAGCTTGCGGCGCTGAGTGTCAGGCCAGTCACCAGGATCAAGTCTCCGAGCGCGATGACGAAGAACTGTCGGTAGCGCTCCGAGAGGTGTTCGGCGGCGTTCGGCCACACCGTCGGTTGAACTCGGCCCAGCCGGGGCGCGGGGTAGCGGAGCGTGTAGCCGACGTAGTCCACGGCCACCGCTGTTGCCCACAGCGCACCTCGCACCGCGCCGTCCACCAGCGCCCCGGCGATCAACAGCACCCCGGACAAGCTGAACCACAAGAGCACCCGTAAGGGGGCGTCCTGCCACTCGTGGCCGCGCAGCACGGCCACGAGAAACAGTTGGCGACCGATGTGGATGGCGACGATGCTGCTCGCGAAGATCAGGGCTTTGTCGTTGAACGCTGCCGGCAACGCGGCGGCCATCATCATGCTGCCGGCCAATATCGCGATGACCAGCCACTGTATCACCGGGCGGGCCGGGTCGAACCGGTCGGTTATCCCCGCCGTGCTGAACCAGACCCACCAAGTGGCCAACAGCAGCAGCAGCGTCTGAGCAGCGCCTACCCATGTAAGGTTTTGGATCAGTCCTCGCGAGAGTTGAGTGAGCACCAGAACGAAGACGACGTCGAAGAACAATTCCAGGAATGTCGCCTGCTGTGGATCCTCTGGCCTTCGCAGCAGTTCTATCGCTCGATTTCTCTTCACTGACGTGCTGCTTTCTGCCTCCGGCGTCTGTGGCGAGGCGTACGTGCGGACGCCGGCACCGCGGGGGTGACTCAACGAGCATCGGGAGCGGCCGGTGGTCCACGGCCCGTGTCGGCGCGATGAGGCCGACCGTGGAGGCCGTCGCGCCGGTCGCCGGGTGGGCCGCGGATGGATGCGTGGGTCACCCGTCGACGGAGCACCGACAAGTTCGTCCAGTGCAACGCGGTACTCCCTGGCCAGGGGAGAAGCGAGCTCAAGCGTGGGCCCACGCTGCTCATCTCGTCCGCCATGCCTGGAGCTTGCCATAGCCGCAAGTTCTCTCGTCGATTGTTGCCGCACGGTCGGATGCTGCCGCGACGCTTCGACAGCTGACCTTCCTTGCTGAAACAGCAAAGAACCTTGCTGTCTGTCAGGAAGCGATGAAGCATCTGCGGCGAAACGTGGGTTCGAGATGAACGAGAAGATGGAGCGGATCATGACGATCGGAGATCAGAACCTCGGCGCGCTGGAGCCGTATGACAACGCCCAGGAGTTCGGCAGCGACCGGCGGCTCTGGCTGGTCGGGTCGCGAGGAGTTCCTGACCGAGCCGGACCGTGGTGAACTCCTCGACCGGGAGTCGCCGTCGCGGCGCGACTCCCAGGGTGTGCCCACCTACGGGCCGGACCCAAAAAGGGTGTTGTGGGGGATGTGAGCCCCTACACGCCGTAAAGGCTGTCACGCTCGAATCCGTGCCGTGGCATGCCTCCTACCCCTCACTGCATTTCCCCATCTGCTCGGTCCCACCGCAGGAAATCGACTGGCCTTCGCCGTCGAAGCCGGCGAGAAGACCCCGCACGAGAAGGCTGACTGAGTCGCCTGGGCCGGCCCCGTCGCCGTGACGGGGCCGGTCGGTGCGCGGCGACAGCCTCGTGTCACGTCAAGATCCGCAGAGCGTGTAGTTGCCGACGCCGACGAGAACCGGCCCGAGGACGTCGCGCTCTGCCCATGCCATATGTCTGTCTAGGAGACAGGGAATGTTGCAAGGCACCAAGGTTACGCGTCCGGGTCTCGTCCTGGCCGTCGTTGCCACCACCCAACTCATGATCGTGCTCGACAACACCGTCGTGAACCTCGCGCTGCCCTCGATCAAGGAGGGGCTCGGCGCCTCCACCGCCGCGCTGGCCTGGGTCGTGAACGCCTACATCCTGGCCTTCGGTGGACTGCTCCTGCTCGGTGGCCGCCTTGGCGACGTGCTGGGCCGCCGCCGCGTCTTCATCGCAGGCGTAGCCCTGTTCACCCTCTCATCGCTCATCGGCGGTGCCGCCTCCAGTGACACCGTGCTCATCACCGCCCGGGCGGTGCAGGGCATCGGCGCGGCGATCGCCGCACCGAGCGCCCTGGCCATCCTGCTCGCCACATTCGTCGAGGGCCGGCCTCGTAACAAGGCACTCGGTCTCTTCTTCGCGATGTCCGCCGCAGGCGGCGCGATCGGTCTGCTGCTCGGCGGAGTCCTGACATCCGGGCTGTCCTGGCGCTGGGTCCTGTGGATCAACGTGCCGGTCGGCGCCGTGATCGTCGCCTTGACCCTGCTCGTGGTCACCGAAACCGTGCGTGTTCCCCGTCGCTTCGACGTGGCCGGTACCGTGACGTCTTCGGTCGCCATGGTCAGCCTGGTCTACGGCTTCATCCGGGCCGGGGACCACGGCTGGGGTGACGACCTCTCCGTGGTGGCCTTCGCGCTCGCGGTGGTGTTGCTGGCGCTGTTCGTCATGGTCGAGAGGCGCGCTGAGCAGCCACTGCTGCCGCTGCGACTGCTGGCCCACCGGGTCACCGCGAGCGCCTATCTGACCATGATGCTGGTCACCGCGATCATGGTCAGCATGTTCTTCTTCGGCTCGCAGTTCATGCAGGTCGCCCTCGGCTATTCGGCGATCCGGACCGGGTTGGCCTTCCTGCCCCTGAGCGTGCTCATCTTCACGGCGTCGCGGACCATCCCGACGCTGATGGCCCGCTTCGGACCTCGTCCTCTGCTGATCGTCGGCGCGTCATCGTTGACCGTGGCGATGGTGTGGCTCACCCAGCTCACCGCGTCGAGCGGCTATCTCACCTCGCTCGCGCCGCCGCTGGTTCTGTTCGGACTCGGCGCAGGACTGCTGTACGCGCCGCTCAGTGCGGTACTGCTCTCCGGCGTCGCACCGGAGGATTCCGGAGCGGCATCGGGCGCGATGCAGGCCATGCAGCAGATCGGCGCGGCACTCGGCGTCGCCATTCTGGTGTCGGTGTTCGGCGCGACCACCGGCCGGGCGGACGAGACGACACCTGTCCAGTTCGCCGACGCGGTGGCTGACACCTTCATCGCCGGCGTGATGTTCGCCGCCTTGGCACTGCTGCTGATCGTGTTCGCGGTGCGCCTGCAACGCCCAGCACCGGCTACTCGGGAGGCGACTGCGTCCAGGACGTCCTGACGCCCTCGTGTGTCCAGAACCCGACGTCAGCGGGATGACAGCCCAGCTGAGGTTCACTGACTGTGAGGCTGGCCGGGTCGGCTCGTACTGATGGCTGGCGGCAGTGGACGTGACTCTGGCGCTGACTGGCTTTATGCCTTTCGCGCGACTTGTCCGTCTGCTGCCGCCGGTGCCCGGCCCGGCGGGAGGCGTCACCGGGGCGGGCGCGGTCTCGGGGACCGCGGCGTACCGGGCCGACGGCGGCCCGGCCACGGGCGACCCGGTGGACCGGCGGGTCCGAGCCGTCATGGCCGACATGAGCCTGGCGGAGAAGATCGGCCAGATGTTCGTCCTGGAGGTCTACGGCGAGACCGCCACGACTACCAACCCTTCCGACGTCGCTGCCAATCAGGCGCTCTACGGCAGCGACGTCCGCAACGGCGCGGACCTGCTGGCGACGTACCACCCCGGCGGCATCATCTACTTCACCAACACCAATAACCTGAACCATCCGCAGCAGATCGCGCTGCTGTCCAACGGGTTGCAGAAGGCGGCGCTCGCTGACACCGGCGTGCCGGTGCAGATCAGCACCGACCAGGAGGGCGGCGTCGTCACCCGGATCCCGCCGCCGGCGGCGGTGTCGCCGGGCAACATGGCGATCGGAGCGACGTTCGACCGCGACGTGTCGTACGCGACGGCCGCCGCGACCGGCCGGCAACTGCGGACGATGGGCATCAACATGGACCACGCGCCGGTGGTGGACGTCAACACCAACCCGCGAAACACGGCTGACGGACCACGCGCGTTCAGCGACCGCACAAAGATGGTCTCCGAGTTCGGGGCGGCGGCCGTCCGCGGCTTCCAGCGCAACGGGGTCGCCACGACAGCCAAGCACTTCCCCGGCCTGGGCGACGCGGAGGCCAACCCGGACACCGGGGTCGCCGTCGTCGACGAGACCCGCGAGGAGATCCTGCGGACGCACATCCCCCCGTTCCGGGCGGCGATCGACGTCGGCGTCAAGTCGATCATGCCGACCGCGGTGATCGTCCCCGCACTGGATCCCACCCGGACCCCGGCCATCCTGTCCAAGCCCATCATCACCGGGCTGCTCCGCGACAAGCTGAACTACGACGGGGTCGTGGTCACCGACGCGCTGCGTGCGGACGCGCTCCAGGACATCCCGCAGGAGCAGGTGATCCTCGGCGCCATCCAGGCCGGCAACGATGAACTGCTCCTGCCGGCGGATCCGCCAGCCGCGATCGCCACCGTGCTCGACGCCGTACGCGACGGCACGATCAGCCAGCACCGCATCGACCAGTCCGTGTACCGGATCCTGCGCATGAAGGCCGAGCTGGGGCTGCTCGACGATCCGTTCACCACCAGCGAGGCGGTCGACTCGACGGTCGGCACCCCGGCCCAGCGGCAGGTCGTGGCCGACGCCGCGCGCCGCTCGATCACCCTGCTCCGCAACCAGGCCGGTGTGCTGCCGCTGCCGGCGAACTCCGGCCAACACGTGCTGGTCACCGGCTGGGGCTTCAACTCGGTCCCCGCCCTGGCCGACAAGCTGTCCGCCGAGGGCCTGGTCGCCACTCCGATGTGGACCGGATCGCCCGACCAGCAGACGATCCAACAGGTGGTGGCGGCGGCCGGCGCGAGCGATGTCACGGTGGTGCTCACCAACAACGCCTGGGGCGACGTGGCCCAGCAGAATCTGGTCAAGGCGCTGCCGGCGGCGAACGTGAAGGTGGTGACCGTCGCCGTCGGGAGCCCGTACGACATCGCCTACTTCCCGTCGGCCCCCACCTACCTGGCGGCGTACGGCTACCGCGAGGTCTCACTCGCCGCCGTGGCGGACTCCCTGGTCGGCGAAGTGCCGATCGGCCGCCTGCCGGTCACCGTCGGCACGGCGGACGGTACGCGAGTCCTCTTCCCGTTCGGGTCGGGCATGGGTTACCGGACCGTTGATCAGTGGCGTTCCGAACGGCTGGTGCCCAAGGTTGCCAGAGGTGCCCGAAGTGAGGAAGGTTGAGGCGATTCACCGCCGCCGTCCTGCTGTTCGCCGCCGCCTGCGCGGCTGGCCCGGCCGCCGCAGCCCACCGCTGCTCCAACCGGGCCCGTCCCGCCGGAGCCGCGAACCACCCTCACCACCACGACCGTTGACCTGCTCGTCCACCCGCCGCTGACCGAACCGGTCACCATGGACGCCAAGGCCGACGGGAAGTCCGGTCACGACTTCACCCAGGTGCTCGCCGCCGTCGCGCCGATCATCTCCGTCGCCGAGCCGGCCCACCGTGTCCGGCGGCCGCCGCGCCGTTCTCCCGAGCCCGGTCGACGAGCTTGTGCACGGTGCGGAACATCTGCTCGCGGGCCCTGGTGACGTCCGCGTTCAGGTCGCCGGCTTCCTGCAGGAACGACAGGTCGCGTTGCTGTTGTCGGTCCGCGGCGACGGTGAGGAACTCCAGCAGCGCTGCCCACGGGTCCGCCGCGTCGAGCAACTGTTCGCCGACGGCGTTGAGCTTGTCGATCCGGCCGAGGACGATCGTGGCGAGTAGGTCGTCCTTCGAGCCGGTGCCGGACGCCTCGCCCGACGGGTGGCAGCCATACCTCGCCATCATCTTCGACGGCCTACCCCCAGAAGGCGTCCACCCGTTCATCCGACCGTTAGTCCGCGAGAAGTTCGATGGCGAGCGGTGACGGGCCCGGACCATTGATGGGAACGATGTCCTGTGGACAGGCGGACAGCACGAATAAACAGTCCATCAGAGCCTCGAACACGATACGATCGCCCGATCGAGAGACAGCCGGTTCCCAGGTCAACTTGCCGGACTTCACCACCTGGATGTTCATGAACACGTTGATCGGTTGCGGCACCCAGTCCATTTCCAGGTCGAGTCCGGCCATGACCTGGTGCAGATTGTTCGCGCAGGACGCGTGATCCTCACCTGCGCCCAGCCCCACGTACCTGGCGGTGTCGCAAGCCGGTATCAGCATGTCGTGCAGTCCTGGCGAGGTGTCTTCGATCAAGCGCAGGATAGGTCGCCTGCGGTTTGTTGCGAAGCATTCTCCCAACGCGGGGAAGAGGCGGTCGACGATGCTGCGGGTGTGGGCGGCGCTGTGATATTCGGTGACGTCGTCGCCGGCGAAGGCGAAGACATCGCCGACCTGCTGGCCTTCCAGGTCGACGACTGCCAGCCGATCTCCGGCGCGCAGGCGGACGCCGCGCCCCTCACGGGCAGGCACGGTCAGCTGGTCGGCAATGAGTTTCCGGTTCATGGGAGATGGTTACCCCAACGGTGACACCTCATCGGCTGCCACAGTCAAAACGTGCGTTTTCCGGATCACAGAGGCCGGGTAGAAGGCAGCCCTCGACGTCCCGCCGCCGTTCTCGCCTGAGGATATCCGGCCCTCGGCAGCACCGCTGCCGTAACCGGCGCATCCGCTCCGCCAGCCACCGGCCCGAAGACTCACGGGGTGGATCGACACGGAATGACTCAGGATGGCACAGCGACGGCTTCGCGTAGCAGCCGTCGGCCCAGCACGACCCGCTCCTCGTCGTTGTCCAGCCCGGGCAGCTCGCCGACCCGGGACACGGTTCCCGTCAGCACCGCGCGTAGGGCGGGCCGGCACCGAGCCGGGAAGCTGATCACCCGGTCGAGCACCTGGAGGATGACGCGATCGGCGTCCTGGGCGATGAGCTGCCAGCGCAGCCCCGGCCGGGGGACGAGCCGCGTACTGACGTCGACCTCGGCGAGTGCGGCGGCCTGGGCCAGTGGCCGGATCGGTGCGGGACGCGCGAGCGACCACGACCGGGCGCGCAGCCGTCCGGCGATCGCAACCGGATCGGCACCGAGAAGCCACTCGCGCAGCGCCGCCACCGTCTCGGTGAGCTGCGGTTCGATGGCGTCGGGTTCAGTGACGTCAACACCGAACGGCAGGCTGGATCGCAGTCGCTGATCCTGCGCGGCGAGGACGAGCAACTCCTCGACCAACGCGTACCGGGTCAGCGCCCGGATTCCGACACTCAAATGCAGCGAATCGCTCTCCTCGGTCTCCGTGCCGTGCAGCCAGCCGCGTGGCAGGTAAAGCGCGTCGCCGGGCGACAGGAGCACATCCAGTACGGCCGGCCCGTCGGCGACCGCCGCCACCTCGTCGGCCTGCCCGTCCCAGGGTTGCCGTTTGAGCGGGTCCGGCAGCACCGGCTCGTGGACGCGCCAGCGCTTGCGCCCGGCCACCTGCAGCACGAACACGTCATGGGTGTCGTAGTGCATCTCGAAGCCTCGGCTGCCGCGTGGGATCACGTAGGCGTTCACCTGTACCGGCTGCCGCAGGATGGTGCCGAGTTCCCAGGCGAAATCGATGGTGGGCGGCCACAGCCGGTGCAGACTCTGCAACACCACGGTGGCGCCGGCGGCGTACTGGGCCAGGACCTGCTCGTCGAGGACTTGATCGGCGATCTCCGCGCCAGCACCGCCGCTCCCCGTGTACCGGGTTGCGGACACCAGCGCACCCTCCTGGAGCACGCGCAGGAAAGGCGTACGCAGGCCGCGGCGGCTAAGCAGCTCATCTGCGTCCGCGAGGCTGAACAGGTCGGTGAAGCCCGCCGGGTTGGGCAGGTCAGCCTCCCGGGAGAGCAGCGGAATGCGTCCCCAGTGCGCGGCGGCGAAGGTGGCCGGTTCGACCGCTGCACAGCGAGCCAGCGCCGACGGTTCGGACGGGACGACCACCATCCGCTGACCCACAGTGCCAGCCTCCGCGGCGCCGTCACCAGCCGCCGGCCCCGTCGGACCCGGGTGGCCGGTGGTCGTCCGGATGTCGTCGTCGAGAGTCATTCCACTCACCCAGGCCCCATTCCGACCAGCCTCGTGCCGAGCCGCGTTCCGCGTGGTCGCATTACACCCGCATCAGACTAGCCTCCATCTTTCGCCAACCTCGGTCATTCGCCAGGCCAGGACCGCGTCCGACGTGACGTGCGGACGGCGAGAGTCAGCAGAGCCTTGGCGACCTCACCCATTGCGGGTGATGTCCGGTAACCCTTGCCCTGGCGATGCTGCCTGGCGGAGGGCAACAGAGGGAGCAGCTCATGACGGACCCGACCGAGGAGTTCTTCGACGCGCTTGGCCGTCGCGGTCACGAGCCTCTGCTCACCGAGGTCAAGGGCACCATACGGTTCGACCTCGCGCGCGATCATTCAACCGATCACTGGTTTCTCTCCATCTGCCAGGGCGACGTCAGCGTGTCACGGGCAGAAGGTGCTGCCGACTGCGTGTTGCGCACCGACGGCGCGCTTTTCGACCGTCTCGCCTGCGGCGAGGCGAACGCCCACGCGGCATGGTTGCGTAACAAGATCACGATCGAGGGAAACCGGCCACAGTTGATCGACGCCTTCCAGCGAATCCTTCCGGGGCCGCCTGGGGCGCATGATCCGAGACCCGCCGTCCATCATGGGAGGGCTAGCCATGGAGGATGATCTCGTCAGACTCCTGGACGGAAACACGTTCGCCATAAGTGATCGACGTGGTGACATGGCCGCGACTCCGACGGCGGTCACTGGGCTGTTCGCATTCGACACCCGATTTCTCTCGACGTGGCGGCTGAGCATCAACGGCGGTCGGCTGAACCCGCTGTCCGTCGACGATCTGCAATACTACGAAAGCCGTTTTTTCCTCGTCCCCGGTGCCCCCAGCCACTACATCGACGCCAAGCTCTCGGTGATTCGTTGGCGCTCGATCGGACGCGGCCTCGACGAACAGGTGAAAATCCTCAACCATGACGTGCAGCCGGTCGACCTGCAGATCCGCATGGAGGTCGACAGCGACTTCGCCGACCCGTTCGAGGCGCAGGACGCGAAACAGAAGAAGGGTACCTACTACAGTCGCACCGACGAGCGATCTCTTCTTCTCGGTTACGAACGGGAGACCTTCCGACGCGAGAGCGTCGTTTCCACAACCGCTCCAGCCGATATCGACGACCAGGGACTGACATTCCGTATTTGCCTAGAGCCAGGAGGCGAGTGGTCGACCGATCTGCACGTGGAAATCCTCGGAGCCAACGGGCGCGAAATTCGGGCAAGCCTGCAGGGTCGACCCAGCCGGGCCAGGCCGCAGATGCGCCAGCAGTTGGACGAATGGCTCGGGCGGGCACCTCGCCTGACAACGGATCACAAACCGCTGCTGAGAACATACCAACGCAGCCTGGTGGATCTCGCGTCGCTGCGACTGTCGCCGCTGGTCTTCGGCGGGCACAGCGTAACGGCTGCCGGCCTGCCGTCGTTCATGACCATCTTCGGCCGTGACAGTCTTCTCACCAGTCTCCAAGTGCTGCCGTTCGTGCCGGAGCTCGCCGCCACCACGCTGAACCTGATGGCGAGCATGCAGGGGAGCAAGCTGGACGACTTCCGCGACGAGGAGCCGGGCAAGATCATGCGGGAGTGGCGGTACGGGGAAACCGCCGCGTTCGAGGAGCAGCCACAGAGCTCGTACTTCGGGGCCGCCGACACCACCCCGCTCTTTCTGGTGCTCCTCGACGAGTACGAGCGCTGGACTGGCGATGGCGAGCTGGTGCGGCATCTGCAACGCCCGGCCCGCGCGGCCCTCGAGTGGATCGATGACTACGGCGACCTCGCGGGTAACGGCTACATCTGGTATGAACGCCGCAACCAGACATTCGGGCTGCTGAACCAGTGCTGGAAGGATTCTTGGAACTCGATCTCCTACCGGGATGGGCGGCTCCCCGGCTTCCCTCGCGCTACCTGCGAACTGCAGGGCTACGCGTACGACGCGAAGATTCGCGGAGCCCGTCTTGCCCGTGAATTCTGGGACGACCCCGCCTACGCCGAACGGCTCGAACAGAGTGCAGCCGACCTCAGGCAACGCTTCAACCGTGATTACTGGCTCGAGGACCGGCAGTACTACGCCCTCGCCCTTGATGCCGACGGCACCCCTGTCGATGCCCTCTCTTCCAACATCGGTCACCTATTGTGGAGTGGCATTGTCGAACCGGAACGGGCCGACAAGATCGCCGAGCACCTGCTCGGGCCGGACCTCTACACCGGTTGGGGCGTCCGCAGTCTGGCCGCGAGTGCGGCACGCTTCAACCCCATCGGCTATCACGTGGGCACGGTCTGGCCGTTTGACAACTCCTTCATCGCGTGGGGACTGCGGCGTTACGGATTCAAAGCCGAAGCAGCCCGTATCGCGGAGGGCATTATCGACGCGGCCCAGTTCTTTGAGGGGAGGCTGCCCGAGACTTTCGGCGGCTATGACCGTAAATTCACCAAGTACCCGGTCCGCTACCCGACTGCCTGCAGTCCCCAGGCCTGGTCCGCCGGCACACCTCTGCTGCTGCTCCGCAGCGTGCTCGGCATGGAACCGCTCGGAGACAAGTTGCTGGTGGATCCAGTGCTGCCTGCACACATCGAGCGGATCGAACTACTCGACATCCCCGGACGCTGGGGGCGCATCGATGCCTTTGGACTCGCCAGCGTATCGCACCTGTGAGCTGCGCTGGCTCGATGAAGAAGGGACGGCTGGGTTGGGATGAGAGCGAGTTGGCACGGGGGAGCCGCGACGGTCTGCACCCTCACCTTCGACGTCGACGCGGAGAGCCCAATTCTCGCCCGCGGACGCCGGTACGCCGAACATGCCACGGCCATGTCGCACCAGGCATACGGCCCCGACGTCGGCGTGCCGCGGTTGCTCGACCTTCTCGACGAGACGCAGGTGCCGGCCACGTTCTTCGTGCCGGCCTGGGTCGCCGAGCAACGACCAGGGCTTGCCGCCTCCATCGCCGAGCGCGGCCATGAGGTCGCCCACCACTCCTACAGCCACCGGTCGCCCACCGAGTTGACGCCGGAGGAGGAGCGAGCGGACTTCGTCCGTGGGCTCGAGGTCTTCGCCGATCAGGGCATCCCGGTGGTTGGTCACCGCGCGGCCCTCTGGGAGGCCAGCTGGCAGACCGTCATCCTGGTCGCCGAGCACGGCCTGTCGTACGACTCTTCGTTGATGGGGGACGACCGGCCGTACCGGATTTCCACACGTGCCGGGGAGGTGGTGGAGCTGCCGGTCCACTGGTCGCTCGACGATTGGGAGCAGTACGCCTTCCTGCCCTCGCCGCACGTCGGCGAGGTCATCGAGTCTCCTGCCAAGGTGCTGGAGATGTGGCGGTTGGAGCTGGATGCCAGGCGCCGGTTCGGGGCCCTGTTCAACCTCACCATCCACCCGTTCCTGACCGGCCATCCCTCCCGAACCCTTGCGTTGCGCCAGCTCATCCAGTACGCCCAGGAGTGCTCCGACGTGCGGTTCGTGCGGTGCCGTGAGGTCGCGGAGGCAGCGCGGCTCGATCCAGACCTTGCCGTGCGGCCGCACACTCCGGTGGTTGCCTGCGCAGACGCCTATCCGCGCTGGTAGGCCGCTCCCACCAGGGCAACACAGGCCAGCATGTGAAATCACCACTTCCGGGTGATGCCCGGTCACCCTTCACGGCGGGACGGTGCACGTGGGCCCGCCCGGCAGGCTCGGGTGGCCAGCGTCGGTTTTCCGGAGGACGTACGCCAGGCAGACACGGAACAGTATGGGAGTGCGAGTTGATGCGCGACCCGAGCGCGGAGTTCATGCAACGGCTCGACCATACCCACCCCGAAACTTTGTCGCGGTTGAGGAGAGGGACGATCCGCTTCGATCTTGAATCCGGTGAGCGGACCGATCACTGGCTTTTCCGGATCGATCAGGGCATCGTACACACTTCGCGGCACGACCAGAGCGCGGACTGCGTCGTCCACGCGGACAAGAAGCTGTTCGACCGCATCGTCACGGGCGAGGTGAACTTTATCGCGGCGCTGTTCCGGAATCAGGTCACGGTTGAGGGCGACATGCTGCTGCTCACCACCTTCCGGAAGCTTCTCCCAGGGCCGGCCGGCGCGCATGACCCGGGTTCGCCAAACGCAGGAAAGGGCGCCAGCGATGGGTGAGTACGTCAGCATCCTGGACGGCAACACGTTCGTTGTCAGCGACAGAAACGGCGACATCGATCCGTCGTCGACCTTTCCGACCGGCCTCTTCTCGTTCGACACGCGATTCCTGTCGGCATGGCAGCTTAAGATCAACGGCCAACGGCTGCACGCGCTGTCCGTCGACGACCTGCAGTATTTCGAGACTCGCTTCTTTCTCGTTCCGGGTGCGCCCGCGCATGACGCCGATTCCGCACTGTCGGTTGTCCGGCAGCGCACGATCGGAGGTAGTTTCAGTGAAGAACTGACGGTTCTCAACCATGGTGAGGATCCGCTCGAGTTGGAAATCCGCGTTGACGTCGACTGCGACTTCGCTGATCTGTTCGAGGTCAAGAACGTGACACTCGAGAAGATGGGAATACGGTCGAGCCGCGTCGCTGACGGTTCGTTGCGTTTCATGTACGAGCGGGAAATGTTCCGACGGGAAACCGTGATCTGGTCCAGTGAGCCGGCCGAGTTTGACGAGCACGGGCTGACCTTCCGTGTACGGATCGACCCGAACCGGAGGTGGCTCACCAGTCTGCAGGTGGAGACATCGGTGCTCCCCGCGCCGGGACGGGCGATCCAGGCAAGCCTACGAGCCCATGCAAGCCAGGTTAAGCTGAGTATGCGGCAGGATCTGGACCGGTGGCTCGAAGATGCACCGAAGCTGGTCAGCAGCTACGACGCATTGACCGAGTCGTACGAGCGCGGCATGGTCGACCTTGCCGCGCTGCGGTTCGTCTCGCACGTCTCCGCTGGCATGAGTGTGCCGGCAGCCGGACTGCCCTGGTTCATGACGCTGTTCGGTCGCGACAGCATTCTCACCAGCCTTCAGGCGCTGCCGTTCCGACCCGACCTTGCCGCTGCGGCGCTCCGCGTGTTGGCAGCCACGCAGGGCCATTGCCTTGACGACTTTCGTGATCAGGAGCCGGGCAAGGTCGTGCACGAAATCCGGTACGGAGAGTCGGCTGCATTCGAAGAGCAGCCGCACACCGCATATTTCGGCTCCGCGGATGCCACCCCTCTGTTCGTGGTTCTGCTCGACGAGTACGAGCGCTGGACCGGTGACGGCGACCTGGTCCGCCTTCTTGAGTACGAAGCTCGTGCCGCCCTGAGGTGGATTGACAGGTACGGCGATCTCATGGGCGATGGCTACGTCTGGTATCAGCGTCGCAACACCAAGAACGGGTTGGAGAACCAGTGTTGGAAGGATTCCTGGGACTCGATTTCCTACCGGGACGGCCGACTGCCTGGCTTTCCTCGCGCCACCTGCGAGCTACAGGGTTACGCCTACGACGCCAAAGTTCGGGGCGCCCGGTTGGCCCGTGAGTTCTGGAACGACCCTGGGTACGCTGCTGAGTTGGAAGAGCAAGCAGCCAACCTGAAAGATCGCTTCAATCGCGATTTCTGGGTCGAGGACGGGGAGTTCTTCGCCCTCGCGCTCGACAACGAGAGGCGACCGGTGGACGTACTGTCCTCCAACATCGGTCATCTGCTCTGGAGCGGCATCGTGGAGACGTCGCGGGCTGACCGGATCGCTCAGCACCTGCTCGGGCCCCGGTTGTTCTCCGGATGGGGCGTACGAACGCTGGCCGTGGGCGAAGCTCGGTACAATCCGATCGGCTATCACGTGGGCGCGGTGTGGCCCTTTGACAACTCGTTCATCGCCTGGGGACTCTGGCGCTACGGCTTCAGAAAGGAAGCCAGCCGTGTCGCCGTAGGCATCATCGACGCTGCCAGATACTTCCGCGGACGCTTGCCGGAGGCGTTCGCAGGGTACGACCGGGAGCTGACCAAGTACCCGGTTGAGTATCCGACTGCATGCAACCCACAGGCCTGGTCGACCGGCGCGCCGATGCTTTTGCTGCGGACGATGCTCGGCCTCGAACCACAAGGCGACCACCTGGTGGTCGATCCCGCATTCCCCACGGACATCGGCCGGATCGGACTGCTCAACATCCCTGGTCGGTGGGGCCGCGCCAACGCCGTCGGGCGCGGCCGACTGTGACGATCTCCCCGCACACCCCAACCAGACTTCGGTTGATCATTCACGGGGCGGCCCTGGGCCGCACCGGCACCTGCGGTGCAGGACGGGCCCTTCCTCCCGCTGGCATCGTATCTGCGCGATGGTCGACGGTGGGCCCAACGCCGTCACGCGGTATCGTCAGGCGGACTTGTCTACGGGTTCCGGTCGGTACGGCTCGGCGTCGCCCGGCGGGCCCGGATGTAATGGACCGTCACCGTGACGGTGGCGGCGAGGAAGATCAGCTGCATCATCGTGCGCGGCACGAGCTGGTCGGTGAAGTCGTTGCTGAGCCCTTCCGCCGCCTTGTACACGTTGGCGGGGAACATCCCCAGGAGCATCGCGGTCAGGCCGGCGGCGGCCCATGGTGTGGTGGGCCGGTACAGCAGCCCCAGGGCGCCGGCCGCTTCCAGCAGTCCGGTCACGGTGACCAACAGCTCGGGCGCGGGCAGGGCCGGCGGCACCATGGCGACCAGTTCGTCGCGCTTGCCGATGAAGTGGGCGCCGGCGGTCAGCAGGAACATGGCGGCGAGACCACCGCGCAGCGCCACCGGCCACGAGGCCAGCCGACGGGCGCCGAGGGCGCCGGCGGCACGCACGCCGAGGGTGACGGCGGTGAGAGTGATCAACGGTTCCATGAGGGATTCCTTCGTGATCAGGTCGAGTTTGTTCGGGCGGGACGAATCAGCAGGTACGCGGCGACGAGGAACACCGTCACGACCCCGTCGGCGACGGCGACCGTCGTCGCGTCGGAGACGCCGGATCCGGCGTACGCCAGCGCGGTCACCGTCACGGCGGCCTTGTGGCCGATCGCCAGCAGCCACACGACGGGATGCTGCCCGGGGCGCGACGCAAGCAGCGCGAACAGCCCTGCGAAGACCAGAAGACCGTAGCCGCGCCACGTCTCCGCGATCCTCGTCTCAGGGGCCGCAGCGGCCACCGCACCCAGGGACGCGAGGGCGGATGCCGCAGCACCGAGCGCGCAGACCCACAGCATGGCTCGGCCGACGGTGGCAGCACGAGAGCTGCCGGGGGAGCCGTCCACGAATGTCACGCCCCTTCTGATTGAAGATCTGTACTGGACTTCCGGCGCGGCCTCCGGCGGCGAACCGTTCGGAGACGGCAGCGCGTGCGGCTGACCGGTACGCCGTTTTCGTGCGTCGATCCCCGCGCCTTCGCGCCCTGATGGCTCGCTGACGACGTCAGTCGTGGGCGGCTGCGTGGAGGGTCCGGACGAATGCCAGGGTGGGCCCGGTGGTCACCCTCGAATCCACCCTGCAGCGAGTTCATGCCGGTGCCCGGGTAGCTGCCCCGCCCCGTGCCGCGCGGCGCAACAGGTCCTCGTACACCGCCGGGTCATCGTGCTCGATGACGGGCCAGCCGACGCCATATCCACCGGACCAGCCGGATCGGATCCCGGGGTTGGCGCTGTCGGTGCCGTCGGGCAGGAAGAGGTGCGGGCTGCAGACGACGGTGTCGGTCGCCGCGATCTCGGCCTGGCGGGTGAGCGCGGCGCGGGCCCGCCCGTCGCCCAGCGCCGCAGCCAGTACGGCGGCGTCGACCTCGGGGGTCTCGTCGGCCACGTCCAGGATCGTCTTCAGGTAGCTGACGTTGCGGGACTCCGCCCAGAACGCCCGCCTCAGTGCGCGGTCGAGGGCCTCCGAAGCGCGCAGCCCCTGTTCCTTGGCGGCCTGGACGGCTTCGAGGGCGGGCAGCATGGTGGACGGGTAGGTCCAGTCCTTGGCCTGCCACAGCTGCCAGCCGGCGTCCGGTTCCAGCGCGGCCAGCCGGGCCACCTCGCTGTCCGTGCCGGGGCGAGGGCTGGGCGCCGTGTTGAGCAGTTCCAGCGGGAACGCCCGCAGGTCGAAGACGACGCGGTCGGTGAGTCCCAGCCGTTGCCGGGTGACGTGCATCCGGTGGATGGCGATGTGCGCGAACGAGCACCAGATGTCGGCGAAGACGACGATGACCCCCTTCGGCGGGGTCAGGTCCCGTGGGTGGGTCGTAGGTGTGGTCATGTCGGTGGTTCCCCGGCCTTCAGTCTGGGTTGGTGACGCGGGCGAGCGCGATGCCGCCGATGATCAGTGCGAGTGCGGCGAACCGGCCGATGCTGAGCGGGTCCTTGTGCACGACGATGCCCAGTGAGATCGCTCCGATGGCGCCGATGCCGGTGAACACGGCGTAGGCGGTGCCGACCGGCAGGTCCTGCATCGCCCGGGACAGCAGGTAGATGGAACCGGCGCCGAGGACGAAACACACCAGGGTCGGCAGCGGCCTGGTGAAGTTCTGCGTCGGTTTGATGCTCTGTGAAAAGGCGATCTCGACCAGGCCGGCCAGCGCCAGGATGAGCCAACTCATGCGGCACCCCCGGCCGTGACGGGATCACCGGCGGCAAGGACACGGGCGAGGTCGGACGCCGCCCGCTTCGCTTCGGCGTACGACGCGGCGTACGACTCGCGCCACTTCTCCAGCGTCGGGTCCACTGTCGAGTTGACGAACTCGGCGTTGATGACGGTCACGTCGTCGACCTGGAAGTGACCCCGGAAGAAGTCACGCAGGTAACGCTCCTGATGGTCGACCGGCTCACGGGGCGTACCGGGTGCGTACGAGCCGCCGCGGGCGGAGGCGACGACCACCTTGACGTCCAACGACGCGCGCGGGAACGTCACCTGGTCGATCCACAGCTTCAGGCTCGCCGGGATCGAGAAGTTGTACATCGGAGCGCCGATGAGCAGCACATCCGCCGCGACCAGTTCGGTCAGCAGCGGTTCGACGACGGCCCACGCTTCCCGCTGCGCCGGGGTGCGCACCCCCTCGACAAGGCGACCCGGATCGGTGATGCCGTGCTCGAGGGCGTAGTCGCAGAGCTCGGTCCACGCCTGCCCGATCACCGGCACCGGATTCGCGGCGAGATCCCGGTAGGTGTAGGTGCTCTCCGGACTCGCCGCCCGCCACTGCTCGGCGAACAACCTGCCTAGTGCGCGGGAGTGCGACGCACGGCGGGCGCTGGTGTCCAGGTGCAGCAGATTGGCCATGACAGCCTTCCCCTTCTTCCGAGCATGCGGACACCCTGTCCGCTTGCGCTGCTCGACGGTAGCAACCAACCGGACAGGGCGTCCATTTCTCGAGCCGCCGTGACCCCCGCCACAGGTTGTGGGAGGCGCTCGGGCGCCAGGTCGACCAGGTCACCTCAAGACGGGAGGCCTTCGGCGCGTTCCGCCCGGGTTTGTGTGATGCGTCGCCGCGCTTCCTGCCAGGCGATCGGCAGTTCGCTGGTGCGGACCTTCCAGTAGACGAAGTTGGAGTTGCGCATGGTTGGGCGAAGGTCGCGCATGATCGCGCGATGCGGCTGACTGCGAGCGTAGGCGGACAACGTGTCTTCGCCCGTCCATGCCGACAGCGTCCAGAAGACGCCACCGAGCAGGTCGGCGTCCAGCGAGGCGCCAAGGACGCCGGGCGCCTTGCCGAGCTGGCGCCACGCGATCAGTGATTTCCACAAGAACCGTGGTACGTGCGATCGCGAGGCGACTTCCAGACGGGAGGCCATCACCACCGCCTCGTCATGACCGTCACTGGAATTGGGTGCGATCCAGGGGAGCGCGACCATTGGGTTTCTCCTCAGCGTCTCTCGCCGGCCGGCCGCGAGTGGGTCCCGGCCTACTGACATCACGTATGACGGGACGAGTCTTTGCTGGTCAGGTCATCTTGTCAATGGCAAGATAGCGTGACGCGGGCAACGCCGGTAAGTCGGAGAACCGGTGTCACAGGACCAGCGGCCGCGTGACGAGCGTGTTCCACCCCACACCGTTGATCAGGTCGAGCGCCAGCGGCTCGCCCATCAGGGCCACCTAATGGCACCTCGACGGCTTGACGCATTAGCAGAAGCTGGGTTATACCCTAATGCAAACACAGCGACAGGAGGGATGTGGCAGTGGTTGTCAACGTGACCCGGGTCAGGCACCGGCACCTCGACGTGGACGGACTCCGGATCTTCTACCGGGAGTCCGTCCCCTCGCAGGACGGAAGCACAGAGCGGCCGACAGTTCTGTTGTTGCACGGTTTCCCGTCCGCCTCGCACCAGTACCGGCGGCTCATCGACGCGCTGGGCACCCGCTACCGCCTCATCGCCCCGGACTACCCGGGCTTCGGCCACAGCGACGTTCCCGTCTCGGCGACGGAAGGTGGTCCCTTCACCTATACCTTCGACCGGCTCGCGGACGTGGTCGAGCGCTTCGTCGACGAGCTCGGGTTGACCCGTTTCGTGCTGTACATGTTTGACTTCGGCGCACCCGTCGGTTTCCGCCTCGCCATGCGGCAGCCGGACCGCGTTGCGGGCCTCATCGTGCAGAACGGCAACGCGTATGCCGATGGGCTCTCCGATGGGGCGCGGGACTTCATCGCGCTGCGGCCCGAGGACCCGGACGCCGAGGAGCAGATCCACAACCTGCTGACGCTGGCCTCGACCCGCTTCCAGTACGAGAGCGGCACCTCGAACCCGGTGGAGGTGTCTCCTGACGGCTGGACCCTCGACCAACACTTCCTCGATCAGCCTGGCCGCGTCCAGCCGCAGATCGACCTGGCCTTCGACTACAAGTCGAACGTGCAGCAGTACAGCCGCTGGCAGGAGTGGCTGCGGACGCACAAGCCGCCAACGCTGATCGTCTGGGGGAGCAACGACCCCTTCTTCCCCGCGCCCGGCGCCAAGGCGTACCTGAAGGATGTGCCCGACGCCGAACTGCACCTGTTCGACACGGGTCACTTCGCCCTTGAGGAGAAACTGCCCGAGATCGCCCCGCTCATCGACGGCTTCCTCGACCGGATCGCTTCTTCCGGCAAGTGACCATCAGCCCAGGGACGAGGACAGGCAGGAACCCGAGCAGTCACCGTGCCCTCCCGGCGGTGGCGGTCCTGCTTCTCGCAGCGACCGCCACCATCACCACGGAGGTATTGCCGACCGGGCTGCTCCCGCAGATGGCGGACAACTTCCAGGTGAACCACCACCGGATCGGCCTGTTCGTCTCGATCTTCGCCGCGACGGTCATGGTTTCCACGCTGCCATTGATCGCGCTCACCAACCGGCGGCCACGACGGCGGCTGTTCATGGCGGTGATGGCGGCGTTCGCCGCCGGCAACGCTCTGCTGGCGGTCGCGCCCTCGTACGAGGTGGCGCTCGTCGCCCGGGTCGTGGTTGGGCTTGGTCACGGCGTGTTGTGGGCCGGGATGGCCGCGTACATCACGGCGATCGTCCCGCCCGAGCGAGCTGGACGAGCGGTCGCGTTCGTGTTCAGTGGCAACTCCCTCGCGCTGACGGTCGGGGTCCCCGCATTCACCGCGCTCGGCGATGCTGTGGGGTGGCGAGTCTCCTTCGCGGCGCTCGCGCTGATGGCCGCCGCGATCATGGCCGCCGCGCCGGTAGCGCTCCCCGAAGTGCCGGGAACTCCCGCCAACGGCCCGTCGGGCATCAGTGACGCGCTGCGTCAGCCGGTGCTGTTGGCGATCGCCGCTACCACAGCGATCGTGATGGGCGGGCATTTCGCGCTGCACACCTATCTCGTCCCGGTCCTGATGGCGTACGGATTTCCCGCGGCCGGATCGAGTCTGGCCCTGGCCGTGTTCGGTGGAGCCGGGATCGCGGGAGCGTGGGCAGCCGGCGTCCTCGTGGATCGGCGCGTCCCACTCGGCCTGCCAGCCAGTGTGGGTCTGCTCGTCGTGGCCATGGCCGGAATTGCCGCCACTGCTGCCTGGCCGGGCGGCCTCCTGGTGGCCATAGCCCTGTGGGGCGCGACGTACGCGGCTCTGCCGATCATGCTGCAGTCGACGGTCATGTCCGCTCTGCCGGCGATGAAGACGAGCGCCTCGGCCGTGTTTCTCCTCGCCTTCAACCTGGGGATCAGCGCCGGGTCCTGGACCGGCGGCGCGGTAGTGGGCGCTGTTGGCTCGCACGCGCTGCCAGTCGTTGCGGCACTGCTTGCTGCGCCGGCAGCCGCCGTCGCCCTGCTCTGCACGCGGCAACCTCGCCATCCCGCAGGAGCGGTCGCCACCGCCTCGGCGGAGCAGGGTGCGTCCGTCTGATTGAGATCCGACGAGGCAGGCTACCGACGGGTGATCCAGGGTGGTCCGCTCCAGCAGGTGCTGTTGTGGAAAGCTCCCAGCGGCGCTGGCGACGCGCACAGCGCGAGCTGGGCGTACGGCTGCCGGACGAGCTGGCGACGGCGACCGACCGGTGGCCGCGGACTACCGCAACCGCGATCAGCGGCTGCGCGCCCTCGGCCGCCGCGTGTCGCGCCGACATGGACCGGACCGCCGCACCGGCCAGCGGCCCTCGAACCGGTGGCAGCACGCCCAGCGCAAGCTGGGCCGGGCATACAGCCGCATCACACCTCTGCGCGACGGTCTGCACAAGCTCACCACCCGGCTTGCCCACGAGCACGGCACAGTCGTGGTGGAAGACCTCAACGTCGCCGGGATGCTGTGTAACCGGAGACCGGCGCGGCAGATCGCCGACGCCGGGTTCGCTCATCGCCCTGGCCGGAGGCTACCGGCGAGGCCCTTGACGATTTCCGCGGCCATCACGGCCTGCCCGGCCGCGGCGAAGTGGATGCGGTCCGCGCTCAGCAGGTCCGGACGGTCGTTGATCGGGTGATCCCACATGTCGACCAGGACCGCGCCATGGCGACTGGCCAGGGCACGGGTGATCTCGTTGACCCTGCGCACCCGGTCGCTCCAGTCCGCGTATCGCGGAACGACGAACGCCCTGCCCAGCGTGAACACCGTCAGCTGGGCCCCGGTCCCAGCAGCGATGTCGAACACCCGTCCCAGCTCGCGCGCGATGACCGCGTAGTCCGGGTCTGGCCGGAACAGGTCGTTCGCGCCACAGGGCACGTGGACCAGGTCGGGGCCGAACTCCACGAGTCGGTCCAGCTGCGTGCGCAACGCCTTGTCGGTGGTTGCGCCGACCTCGGCGAGGTTCAGGTAGGCCAGGTCAGGATGGACCCGGCGCAGGACGTCCGCGACCCGGGCGGGCCATCCCAGGCTGGCATAACCGGGACTCGGATCCCCGGTGCCCGCCGACAGGCTGTCGCCGATGGTCGCGAAGCGGCGCCACGGCGCCTGGCCGAGCAATGCCGCGGCATGCGCCGCGGTCAGGCAGTAGGGATCGGATTCTTCGACCAGACGCGTGGTTGCTGTAGTCACCAACAAAACGTACGATCGTTCGTACGTATTTCGCAAGTGCCGATGAGTGAGTTGCCATGACCAGCGATCAACGCCTGATCCGCGGTGCGCGCGCCAGAAGGGCGATCACCCGTCACGCCGCAGACATCGCCTCCCTGACGGGCTTGGACGGGCTGAGCCTCGGCCGTCTCGCCACCGATCTGGGGCTGAGCAAGAGCGGGGTGGCAACCCTGTTCCGTAGCAAGGAACAACTCCAACTCGCCACCGTCGAGACCGCCCGGGAGACGTTCCTGGACGCGGTCGTGCGGCCCGCCTCAGACGCGACGCGCGGTTCCGCCCGGCTGTGGGCACTCATCGAACACTGGATCTCCTACGCCCAGCAGCCGCTCTTCCGGGGCGGCTGCTTCTGGGCGGCGAACCTTCCCGACTTCGACAGCCGACCCGGCCCGGTCCGCGACGCCCTGCGACACCACCGCCAGGCGTGGCTGGCTCTCCTTGCCGAACAGCTGCGCCACGCGATCGCGGCCGGCGAGATGCCTGACGTGGACACCGAGTTGGCCGCCTTCCAGATCGACGCGGTGCTCACCGCAGCCAACACAGCCATGCGCCTCGAGGAACCGCACGCCGCAGACAAGGTCCGCCGCACTCTCGACAGCCTCGTCCCACGGTGATCGTCGCTCCCACCGCCATCACCCAGGAGTAGGTGCTGTCCGGTTTGGCGCCGCCAGACGCGCAACCCGGACACGGGCCTGGTCAACCAGTGCTGGAAGGACTCGTGGGACGCTGTCTCGTTCCATGACGGTTCCCTACCGGGCTTTCCTCGGGCGACCTGCGAACTCCAGGGATACGCCTACGACGCGAAGGTCCGCGCCGCGAGGCTCGCCCGGCTCCGCTGGGGCGACCCGGACTACGCCGACCAGCTGGAGCGTGCCGCCGCCGAGTTGAAGGCGAGATTCAACCGCGACTTCTGGATCGATGACCGCCAGTTCTACGCCATTGCCTTGGACCAGGAGGGCCGGCGCGTCGACTCACTTTCCTCGAACATCGGCCATCTGCTGTGGAGTGGCATCGTCGATGACGACAAGGCTCGCGCGATCGTCGATCACCTGATGGGCGACGAACTCTTCTCCGGCTGGGGGATCCGGACGCTCGCCACTCGGGAGGGTCGCTACAACCCCGTGGGATACCACGTCGGTACGGTCTGGCCGTTCGACAACTCCTTCATCGCCTGGGGCCTGCAGCGCTACGGCTTCCGGCGGGAATCGGCGCGGGTCGCGCAGGGCCATGATCGACGCGGCCGGCTTCTTCCAGGGGCGGCTGCCTGAAGCGTTCGCGGGCTACGAGCGGGGCCTGACCTGCTTCCCGGTCGAGTACCCCACGGCCTGTAGCCCACAGGCGTGGTCGGCCGGAACCCCACTGCTGCTGCTGACTCTGATGCTCGGGCTCGAGCCGGGCGACGAGTTGTCGTCGTCCCCCTACCTGCCTGACCGGGTCCAGTGGGTCGAGCTGCGTGACCTCAAGGGCAGGTGGGGCCGCACCGACGTGCGCGCGCATCGCGGTCAGGGATAGCTGCCCACCGGGCTGGTGCCGCACGGGTCGATGACGGTGCTGAAGCAGTTGGGGCCGGCCGACGCTCGTCGTCGGCAGACAGTGAACCGCGGCTCGGGCTCACCAGTGCCGTCCCACCTTGAGGTCGGTGAGGTGCGGGGTGGACAGGTGCAGCACCTGGTAGCGGGTTCCGGCTGTCTCGGCGGCGGTGTGCTCCCAGAGCGTGAACTGCACCAGTTCCCAATGGTGGGGATCGACGGCGAGGGCCGTCGAATGCACTCCCGGCGTGCCGGCGCGCTGCTTCAGGTCATCGAGGGCCCGCTCCACCGCGCCGGTGGGATCGACGCCGGCCGGAATGGCTTCGGTGTGGCGGGTGGCCGCGCGGGGGGTGCCGCGTCGGGCCGGCCCGTGCTCGAACGCGGCGCCTATCCAGTTTCGGACGGCGGGCCGCCCGAAGTCGTCGATGATCCCGCGGAATCCACCGGCTCCCCACAGAAAGCGGTTCATGCCGCTGGTGGCGGCCCAGAGGTAGAACGGCGCGTACTCGTTGACCGGCGAGCCGTCGCGCCCGCGTTCGCGGATGAGGTACGCCTTGAGCCCCAGCCCGTCGTACGCGTCGGTGAGATGCCCTCTTGTTGCCACCCGGTGCCGGATGATGTCCATGTCGTAGTTGGCAGGAAGCCGAAGTTCGTACTGTTTGGCGTGCATGTCGGGGTGCTCACTTTCCCTGGACGTTCTCAGGCCGGATCCGCCGCGCCCGTTCCTCGGCGGCTTCCGCTGCCGAGAGCTTGCTGATGAATCACTCCGCGGCGCTGGCTGCTTGGGACGCGAGTAGGGCGAGGATTCCGTCGATCGCCTGATTGAACGGGTCGACCGTGCCGGCGGCCCGGGCCAGGACGTAGCCGCCCTGCAGCACGGCGGCGATCGCGGCCGCGGTGTCGGCGGGGTGGAGAGCGGGCGGGAATTCGCCGCGGGCCTTGCCTTCGGCGAGTACGCCGGCCAGCCGCTGCCGCAGCCAGTCGAAGGTTTCCTGCAGCGGTCGCCGGAGCGCCGGACTGGCGATGATGTCCGGGTCCTGGGTCAACCGTCCGATCTGGCAGCCGCGGAGCACGTCCCGTTCCCGTTTCAGGTAGGCCGAGATCCGCTCGAACGCCGATCCGGTGCCGGAGAACTGGGCGTCAGCCAGCGTGCGCATCTGTTCGGCGCTGCGCCGCACGGCCGCCAGCGCGAGGTCGGCCTTGCCGGCGAAGTGGTGGTACATGCTGCCCTGTCCGGCGCCGGCGCGCTGCTGGATCGCCTTGGGGCTGGTCCCGACGTAGCCCCGCTCCCAGAGCAGCTCCTGGGTGCTCGCGATCAACCGTTCCGAGGCGTTCATGCTCGCAATGTACGTACTAGTAGGTACAGAATCAAGCAGAGCGCCAACGTCCGGGGGATGGCACGGCGAAGCCGTCCCATCCCCCGGAGCGCGAATCAGTAGTAGTTGTCGATCGGCTTGCGGGCCTCGTCGAACAGCGCCGGCCCTTCGTACCGCACCGGGGGCAGTGGCGGGGTGGCCGGCTTGACGTCCTCGAACTGTTCGGCGGACAGGGCGTACACCACCCGGCCGAGGCCGGACCGGTCGATCGCGGTCGCGCACATCGGGCAGGGCTGGCAACTGGTGAACATGGTGGTACCGGCCGCTACGTCGGGGGCGAGTTCCCGGGCGGCCCAGCGGGCCAGCTTCAGTTCGGGGTGGGCGGTGATGTCCGAGTCGGAGACCACGGTGTTGTGGTCCTCGATCAGGACGGTGCCGTCCGCGTCGACCAGCAGCGAACCGAACGGCCGCTCGCCGGACGCCCCGGCCTGGCTGGCGATCTCCACGGCACGGCGGAGAAACTTCTCGTCGTCGGGTGTCATCGGTCCTCCTGGGATCTGTGATACGCGGCAACCGCCGCGAGGGTCCGCCAGGCGCGTTCGGGCTGGCGGATCTCGGTCAGGTCGTCGTTGAACGGGTCGAGCAGCACCGTCTCCGCGCCGAGCAGGCGGATGTGGTCGAGGTCGGCGATGATCTGGTCGATGGTGCCGACACCGGCGAGTCGGTCCGGTGCGGTGACCGGTTCCCGGGTCTCCCGAAGGGCGATGCGGGGCGCCATCGCGGGCACCGGCCGGCCGAGTTCGTCGGCGGTGATCTTCAGCCGGCCGGCCGCCTCGGCCAGCCACTCGGGCGTGAACCGCAGCGGGTGCCAGGCGTCACCGAGGAGGACCGCGCGGCGTATGCCGGCGTCGCTGTTGCCACCGACCCAGATCGGGATCGGGGGCGTCTGGTAGTCGTCGGTGTCCTGCCAGGCGTCGCGCATGGTGTGCAGATATTCGTCGGTCAGTGCGCCACGCCTCCGGTACGGCACGCCGAGCGCCTCGAATTCCTGCCGTGCCCAGCCGACGCCGACGCCGAGGACGAACCGCCCGTCGCTGAGCCGGTTGAGGTTCGCTGCCATGCGGGCGGTGAGTAGCGGGTGCCGGTACGGAACGATGAGCACCGTGGTGCCCAGCCGGACCCGGCACGTGATCCCGGCCAACCAGGACAGCGTGGTGAACGGCTCGTAGAAGGGTGCCGGGTACTGCTCGGCCACGTCCGGGGTGATTGCGATGTGATCGGAGACCATCAGTAGGTCGAACCCGAGGCCCTCCACTGTCTGCGCCCACTGCCGCAGCACGCCGGGGTCGGTGCCCGGGGCGAAGTTGGGTACGTTCACGCCGATTTGCACGAGTCCTACGCTAACCGGCGTGAGAACGAGCTGGGAACACCATGCTCCCTGCCTTTGCTGGCTTTCACCGTGGATTCGCCGGTAGATTGGAGCAGTGGCCGAGAATCTTGACCCCGTCGATTGGTCTATCCTGTGCGAGTTGCAGACTGATGGGCGGGTGCCGATCACCGAACTGAGCCGCCGGGTCAAGCTGAGCGCTTCGGCTACCAGCGAGCGGGTCAGGCGGTTGGAGGCGATCGGCGTCATCACCGGATACCGCGCCGAGGTCGACCTGGCCAAGGCGGGCTTCGCCGTACTCGCGGTGGTCCGGTTGAAGTATCCCGGCAGCCGGCACGAACCGCTGCACCGGTTGCTGGAGCGACGGTCGGAGATTCTGGAGTGCCTGCGCACCACCGGAGACGACTGCTACGTGCTGAAGGTGGCCGCGACGTCGATGGCACACCTGGAGCAGGTCGTCAACGAGCTCGCGGCGTTCGGCAGCACCACCACCAACGTCGTATACAGCGCCACCCTGCCGTATCGCGGCCCTCGCCCGACGCCGCCCACCCCGTGAGGCGTCACTGCCGCTGACCATCGGAAGCGGTGCCGGCCGGCCCTGACCGTCCTGCCTTGTGCCGTTGGTAGTACCGGGAGACGCGGGCACGATTGCCGCATCGTGTGCGGGAGCACCAGCGACGACGGGGATGCGCCGGCAGGAACAGCACGACGCAGCTCTCGGCCTCGCACTGGCGGATGGTGGCTACCGCTGGATCGGTGAGCAGGTCGACAGCGGCTTCGGCGAGACGGGCGGCAAGCTGCTCACCCAGGCTTCCCCCGCGGTGAACGCGAGCCTGCACCGCTCCCGACAGCCAGCGCAGCTCCCGGACGGCCGGGGCTCTGCGCTGGCTGTCGTTGATGCCCTTGATCGCGGCGGCCGGCGGTGCCAGGCCGCGCCGAGCATGGTCGACAGCAACCGCGATGTGACCGCGTACGGCCTGGACGGTGACCACGTCGTCCGGCGTGATCTCGCCCGCGATGACGTCGGGCAGGTCGGGAACGCGCTCGGCCTGGGCGGCGAGCCAGGCCTGCAACTGCGCGGGCGTGGCCAGCAGGTCGACAGTGGTGTCGCCGTTCCGCACCACCGTGTTGACCAGGTCGAGTGCTAGCGGCTCGCCCACGAGCGGTGTCGGGTCACTCACAACCTAATGATACCTCTGCCGATTGACGCGTTAGGCTCCCGCGGTACGGCTGGTGCGTCATCAGGCGGCGGAGACGTAGCTCGGTTACGGGGTCTTGGCCTTCGTCGGGCTGATCGCGTTGCGCGATGCACCCTCGTGGGGCGAGGGTTGCCGCCCCCGCATGGTCGCTCGCTTCCGCCATACCTCGGCCTCCCGGCGGGTCGCTCACTCGTCAACCGCGGTCGCAGGCCCGGACCGCGCCCCTTCCCGCGCTGCTGCCGGCAACGGGGCCTCGGAGCGCGGCGCCGCGCGCGGCAACATGACGGCGAGCAGTCCGCCCAGAGCGGCCAGGGCGGCGCTCACAACGAATCCGGCGTGCAGGCCGCCAAGATACGCGGCGGGGCCGGACCCGCGGGCGGCGGCCTCGACGAGGAGGAGGACGGCGGTGACGTCGAGGCCGGAACCGACCCGCTGGGTGGTGTTGATGATCCCCGCGGTGACCCCGGTGTCGCCATCGTCGACTGCCGTCACGGCGGGGACGGTGACGCCGACGAAGGCGGCGGGCAGGGCGGCGAACCACACCAGCGCGAGGGTCTGCAGTCCCAGTCCGGCGGCCAGCACCGTCCGGGCGCCGAAGCGCTTCATGGCCTGCGGCAGGACCATCCGGCCGACGACCAGGCCCACGATCGCCATCGGCATGACGGCGAAACCGGATTGGATCGGACTGTAGTGCTGCACGTTCTGCAGGTAGAGGGCCAGCAGGACGAAGGCGGGGACGTGGGCGGCGCCGACGAGGGCGCTGACGACGGACGACCTGGTGACCGCACGGACTCGGAACAGGCGCAGCGGCAGCAGCGGTCGGGCGGCGCGGGCCCCACCGCCACGAATGCAGCAGGTACCGCCAACGCCACCACCAGCATGGCGGCGGTCGGGCGCGCGGCCGGGTCGGCTAGGGCGCGGAGGGCGTATCCGATGAGCAGCAGCCCGCCGGTGCCGAGGAGCGCCCCGGGCAGGTCGAGCCGGCCCGCGGACATCGCCCGGCGGGCCGGATCGGCAGGCAGCAGCCGCCCGACACCGGCCAGCGCGGCCACGCCGATCGGCAGATTGATCAGGAAGATGGACCGCCAGCCCAGCCCCTGGGCGAGCAGGCCGCCGGCAGCGGTGCCGATCGCCGCGCCGGCGGCTCCCATCGCACCCCACACCCCGAATGCGCGGCGGCGGGCCGCCGGTTCGGTGAAGGTCCGGGCGAGCAGGGCGAGCTGGGCCGGGATGATCACGGCAGCCCCGGTGCCCTGGGCGGCGCGAGCGACGACCGGGCCGGGCACCCGCGCCGGACCGACATCGCGCAACGGCACACCGTGCTGGCCGTGTTCACCGGCGCCCTCGCCGCGAAGTCGGGACTGCGGCCCGGCCTGGACGCGCTGCGCGCGGCCGACATGGCGCTGACGATCCTGGCGCCCGAGTCGTATCACCTGCTGGTACACGAGCGGGGTTGGCACCCGGACGCCTGGAGGGAATGGGCAAGCGACACGCTGGCCCGTACCCTTCTCGCTTAGCTAGAGCGCTCCTCTAGCCGAATGTCCGGTCCGATCGCGCGGGTGCTTTCGTCGAGCGCACACCGCCAGAGTGACGACGGCAGGAGTGACTAACGGGTCCCTGCGTCCTTCCGGTCCGGCTTCCGGTCAGGGGATGTCCGGGCGGGACGGGTGAGGAGGTATGCGGCGACGAGAAACACCGTGACGACCCCGTCGGCGACAGCGACCGTGTTGGTGTTGGGCACCCCGGATCTGGTCCACGCCAACGCCGTCACGGTCATGGCCGCCTTGTGGCCGATCACCAGCACCCACACCACCGGATGCTGTCCGGGACGCACCGCCAGCAGCGCGAACAACCCGGCGAACACCAGGAACCCGTAACCACGCCAGGCCTCCGCCACCTTCGCCTCGGGCGCCGCATCGGCCACGGCGGCCAGAGACGCCACAGCCGCCGCCGCAGCGCCCAGCGCGCACACCCACAGCAGCGCCCGCCCGACGAAGACGCCGCGGGCGGCCGGTGGGCGGCTCATCGGAGGGTCGGTCATAACCAGCACTTTGACACGGGTAGGCCGTCAGCGGCAGTGGCTTGAACCACATCACACGATAGAATCGCGCCATGCCCGCGTCGCTGGCTTCGACCCGCTCGGCCACCGCCGTCGGCGTGCTGCTCGGTGCCGGGGCGGGGCTGCTCGAGCTCTCGGTGCCACCCCGGGTCTTCGGCGTCGATCTGTCCGCCCGCGGCGGACCGCGGTTCGACGTCGTCACCGTCGCCGAACGGCCGGGCCCGGTCGCCACCACGGCCGGCATCGAGTTGCACGCGCCGTACCCGTTGAGCGCGCTCGCGACGGCCGGCATCGTGATCGTGCCGGGCTGGCGCGACCCGTCGTGCGACCCGGTCGCGCCCGAGGCGCTGGACATGGTGCGCGCGGCGTACGAGGAGGGAGCGATCGTCGCGGGGCTCTGCCTCGGCGCGTTCGTGCTCGCCGAGGCGGGCCTGCTCGACTGCCGTCGCGCCACCACGCATTGGCTCTACACCGACGTGCTGGCCAGGCGGCATCCGTCGACGCAGGTGACCCACGACGTCCTCTACGTCGACGAGGGCCGGATCATCACCAGCGCGGGCAGCGCCGCCGGCATCGACGCCTGCCTGCACCTGCTGCACCGCGAGTACGGCGTCGACGCCGCGAACGCCGTGGCCCGGCAGATGGTGGTGGCGCCGCACCGGACGGGCGGGCAGGCGCAGTTCATCGAGTACCCGGTGCGCGAGAGCCAGCAGGCCGACCTGGTCGGCGACGCGATCGACTACGCCCTCGCTCGCCTCGACGACGCCGGCCTGGACATCGACGCCCTGGCGGCCCGTGCGCACATGAGCCGGCGCACCTTCGACCGCCGGTTTCGGCAGGCCACCGGCTCGTCACCGCTGCAGTGGCTGCTGCACCAGCGGGTGCTACGCGCGCAGCAGCTGCTGGAGGGGACCACCCTCAACATCGACGGGGTGGCCCGTCGCTGCGGCTTCGCCGACGCTGTCGCCTTCCGACCGCACTTCCGGCGGATCGTGGGCGTGTCGCCCCAGGCCTACCGGACGACCTTCCGGGCTGCGTGACCGCCCGGTGCCCGACTGCCTGCCTGGCCCGGGTTGCCCAACCGCCTTCCTGCGCACGCTGCTCCGCCAGCCTGCGAAACCGGTTGCTGCGGCTGGGCGCGGGCGCGGCATCCTTCGGCGCCGCGGAGCGGAACGTGCGGCCGGACTGACGCCAACCAGGAACAGCGCTACCTGCTCCTGGTCCGGCGGGCCGGACCAGCGTCAGCTGGAGCGGAACGCGGGCTTACCTGAGCGACGTTTCGGGGTGATCACCCGCACCACGACATCCCCGGCGGCTGTCCTCGAAAGACACCATCCGGCTCACGGGACGTCTCGCTCGCCGGTCCCCAACTGCTGTCCGAGCGTGATGGCGTAGACGGCAGCGGCCTCGAGGAGGTTGCCGATCGGGACATGTTCGTCGGGCGAATGCATCTCGGCGAGCGGGCCCGGGCCGTAGGCGACCGAGGGGATGCCGAGGTTGCTGTAGATGCGAGTCTCGAGGCAGCCCGGGCACATGGACAGCGGCACCGTCCGGCCGTTCGTGGCGAGTGCCGCCGTTCGCAGCGTCTGGATCAGCGGGACGTCCTCGTCGGTGTAGGCGGGAAGCACGTCCTGAAGAACCTCGACGGTCAGGCGATGGTCCTTGCCGAAGTCCTCGATCACATCGAGCAGTTCCTGACGTGCCGCCGGGTAATCCTCGTCGGGGTTCGGCCGACGATCGATGGTGAACCTGAACGTGTCGGGCACGATGTTGAAGTTCGTCCCGCCGGAGGCGAGGCCACCGATCAACATGATCGACTCCCTGGCCGCCGCTGGGGTGATCTTCATGTTGGTCTTGTGCCTGGCGATCGAGTCGCGATAGGCCAGCAACCTCCCGATCAACTCATGAGCTTCCTCAAAGGCGTTGACTCCGGCATAGTGCAGTCCGACATGCGCCGGGCGACCATGGACCGTGACCTTCACGGTGAAGGCGCCGCGAGCGGCGTACCACAGTTCGGGGAAGCTGGGCTCGCCCACGATCGCCCCGACACAGTCCTCGGCGTCGATCAGGCCGCGTTCGACCATGCGTTCAGAGCCGTGCTCCCCGCCGGTCTCCTCGTCGGGCACGTAGACGAGCCGGATGCGCCCGAGGCCGCCGAGATCGCGGTGGACCAGAGCGCCGATCAGCATGGCCACCAGGCCGCTCTTCATGTCCGACGCGCCGCGGCCGTACACTGCTCCGTCTCGCACCGCGGGCGAGAACTGGTCGGCGCTGAAGGCGGGCACCACGTCGTAGTGGCCGTGCAGGTACATCACCGGTCCGGAGTCGCCGATCGAGCCGATGATCACGCGGTGCTCGTCACCCGACCGTGAGGTGTGGTGGCTTTCGAAAGGGATGCCGTAGCCGGCCAGAGTCCGCTCGATCCACGCCTGAGAGTCGACCAGGGATGAGCCCGGCGGATTCTCCGCCGGGATTGCGCAGAAGTCGATCAGTAGGCGGATCATCTCGTCACGCCGTTCGGCAACAGCGCTGCGGACACGCTCGGCGTGGACGGGGTCGATGGTCATGGCAGAGCCCCTTCGAATTGCATCGATGATGTCAAAGCGTCGGCGACGGCGGTGAGATCGCCGGCGGTGTGGCTGGCGGTGATGACGAACCGGATCCGGGCGCCGTCGGCGGCCGTGACGGGCGGCCCGAGTGGCAGCGCGAGAACGCCGGCCCGCAGCAGGGCGCCCGCGGTGCGCAGCGCAACTGCATAGTCCCCGAGAATGAGCGGTATCACGGGTGTCGGCGATCGCACCGCGAATCCCCGGCAGGCGAGGAGATCAACGAAACGGCGCTGATTCTCCCACAGCCGGTCGACCAGCGAGGTCGTGAAGATCAGATCAAGAGCGGCCAGCGCTGCCGCGGCCGTGGGCGGCGGCAGCGCCGCGGAGAAGATGTAGCCGCGGCCCCGGGCGCGGATCTGGTTGACCGCCCACGCCGGCCCGATGACCGCTCCGCCGAAGCCGCCCAGGGCCTTCGAGAACGAGCTGGTCGTGATCACGGCGTTCGGGTCGACGCCGGCGTGGACGGCGGTACCGCGGCCGTGGCCCAGCACACCGAGACCGTGGGCGTCGTCGACGACGATCAGGATGTCCTCGTCGGTACGTAGGTCGACCAGCGCCCGGACATCGGCGATGTCGCCGTCGACACTGAAGACGCCGTCGGTCACGATGAGCACTCGACGGGCGCCCGCAGCACGTGCGGTGGAGACGGCCTCACGAACCGCCCCGATGGACCCGTGCGGCACGATCCGCACGGCCGCACGGCTGAGCCGGCAGCCATCGACGATGCTCGCATGATTGAGCTGATCGCTGACGATGACGTCGCCCGCGCCGACGAGGGTGTCCAGGACGGCGTGGTTGGCGGCACTGCCCGACGGCATCACGACGGCCGCCTCGACTCCGAGGTGCCGGCACAGCGCCTGTTCCAGTTCCCCGTGCAGGACGCTGCGGCCGGAAACTGTCGGGCCCGCCCCGGGCCCTGCGCCGTATCGATCCAGGGCCTCGCGCGCCGCGGTCACCACGTGTGGGTGATCGGTGAGCCCGAGATAGTTCGGTGCCGTGATGTTCAGCAGGGTCCCGACGGTTGTCGCGATGCGGCGGCTGTTGGGACCCGTCAGATGAATTGATGTCAACGGCGGAATCCCGCCCGACGCTTTTTCGACCTCCAGCACCTCGACAGAATGACCAGGAAGTGGCTGGGGACGCACTAGCCAATTGGCGTACGATCGCCGGGTGAGCACCCCGATCGACCAGCTTCTCGACGGGTGGGTCCACCTGGAGGCCGAGAATCTCGCGGCGCGGCTGGCCCTGGCCCTGCGTCAGCTCATCGCGGTCGGGCTGCTCGCCCCCGGAGAACAGCTGCCCTCCGAGCGGTTGCTTGCCCAGTCCCTCCACGTCAGCCGGCCGACCGTGTCGGCCGCGCTCAACTACCTCCGTGACGCGGGCGTCATCGTGTCTCGGCAGGGCAGCGGTACCCGCGTGGCTGCCCGGACGGACCTGTCCCAACCAGCGGATCAGCCCGTACCGTTCACCAGTGCAGTGCTGGCGCCGCACACCGTCAACCTTGCGGCGGCCGTCCCGTTCGACGCTTCGCACCTACCCGGCCTGGCCCTGACCGCAACGGACCTGCTGACCGTTCTGCCTGACCACGGCGTGACGCCACTCGGCCTGGGCGCGTTGCGGCAGGCAGCCGCGAAGCACCTCACCGAGATCGGTCTGCCGACCGGCCCGGACCAGATCATCGTGACGGCCGGGGGTCACCACGCCCTCAGAGCCGCGTTCGACGTCCTCGCGTCGCCGACCGCCGCCGTGCTCGTTGAGGAGTACACCTACGGAGCGGTCGTCGACCTC
This sequence comes from Micromonospora sp. CNZ280, assembly GCF_011759515.1. NCBI lineage: Bacteria > Bacillati > Actinomycetota > Actinomycetes > Micromonosporales > Micromonosporaceae > Micromonospora > Micromonospora sp. CNZ280. The sequence continues at coordinate 962,151 of NZ_JAAOYP010000002.1, read as the reverse complement.
GCCGAGCGCCACCGAGCAACTCTGGTCGGACTACCATCGGACGAAGACGGGGTCAGCCCCGGCGACCTGGAAAGTGCCCTGCGACGCACCCGGCCGGCGTTCGTCGTCCTCGCGACGTCGATCCATTCACCCACTGGCCGGTCCACCGCTCCAGAACGACTCCGCGAACTCGCGTGCGTGCTCAATGCCCACCAGGTGCCCGTCGTGGTCGACGAAACCTACGCGGACCTGCATTACCAGACGCGCCCAGTGCCACTGGCGAGCATGATCACCGGGCCCAGCATCACCATCGAATCGGTCTCCAAGACTGGTTGGGCGGGCCTGAGAACCGGTTGGATCCGATTTTCCGACGAGCTACGCCGACGCGTTCTCCCTGCCTTCGACCGCGACCTGGGGCAGCCGATTCCCAGTCAACTCCTGGCGCTTCGCGTGCTCGCCGCCTACGACCAGTTCCTGCCTGCCCGGCGGAGTGAACTCGCGCGGAAGTCGCGCCTGCTCTGCGAGCAACTCGCCCACCATCTGCCTGGCTGGCGGATCGTGGCCCCGGACGGCGGACTGACGCACTGGATCGACACCGGAGAGTCCGGCGGCGCGCGGATCGTCACCGCGGCGAGGGCGGCGGGACTGCTCATCGCGCCCGGGGAGATCTTTCATCATCGCCGTGCCACCTCGAGTTTCGTAAGGATCTGCCACGACCGTCCGGGCGCGGTGATAACCGCGGCGATTCAACGACTCGGCACGCTCGCGAGCCACTCGGCTTGATCACCAGCCTGGGCCTGTCCACCGTTGGGCTCCGACCCCGAGTCGATGCGGACATGACGTCCACTTGTTAGGCTGGCCTGGTGAACGGCCGCACCGACCTGTTGACCGGCAATCCGATCGGCGCTCGCGCGACCGGCGAACGGGCCGACGCGGCCAGGAACCGGGCGCGGGTGCTCGCCGCCGCGAGGAAATTGTTCACCGGTGGCGATGCTCGAAGCGTGACGATGGAGGACATCGCCCGCGCGGCGGGAGTGGGACGGGCGACTCTCTATCGGCGCTACCCCGACACCGCGTCGATCGCCCAGGCCCTCCTCGACGAGCACGAGCGCGACCTGCAGCAGCGGCTGATGTCGGGGCCACCGCCGCTGGGCCCCGGTGCCCCACCGGCAGAGCGGCTGGCCGCCTTCTACGCAGCGATGGTGGAGTTGCTCGAGGAGCACCTGCCGCTCGTGCTCGGTGCCGAGGTCGGGCCGGCGCGCTTCGCGACCGGGGCGTACGGCTTCTGGCGTGCGCATGTGCGGCTACTCCTCGTGCAGGCCGGCGCTCCGGAGGTCGACGCGCTCGTCGATGTCCTGCTGGCACCGCTGGCCCCCGATGTCTACCAGCAACAGCGCGAGCAGCGTCACGCCACGCCCGAGCAGATCACTGCTGCGCTGCGAGCCCTCGCCTTCGGCGTCCTCGACGGCCGATGAACCGTGCTGGCACGTCGGTGTGGCCAGCCGCGCCCGGCGGTCCCGTTGGTCGGCCTCCGGACCCACCCAGCGGCGACACCCGAGGGGCGGACGATGGCGCGACCTGGAGGAGACAACATGAACAAGATCGTCATCGTCGGCGGGTACGGCGCGGTTGGCCGCGAAGCTGCCAGCGCACTCGTCCGTGAGCTGGCCGAGACGACCGTCGTGGTGGCGGGGCGGAACCCGGCCGCGGCTCCACCCGTGCACGGAACCACGGCCGTGCGGGTGGACGTCGCCGATCCGCAAGGCATGGCCCACCTGCTCGATGGTGCCGACGCGGTGCTCATGTGCGCCGAGGTGAACAACGTCCCGCTGGCGCGCGCCTGCCTGGAACGGGGCATCCACTACCTCGACGTCACCGCGAGCGCCCCGGTCCTCGCCCAGTTGGCCGACCTCGACGCGCTGGCCCGGGCTCACCATGCCACGGCGGTGCTCAGTGTCGGTCTGGCCCCTGGCGTGACGAACCTGCTGGCGGCCCACTGCGTCGCCCACTCGGGCGCCGATGAGGTACGTATCGGCATCATGGCCGGCGCAGGCGAGCGGCACGGGCCGGCGGCCCTCCGGTGGACGCTGGACGGGTTGGGTCAACTGTCCGGCGCCTGGGCCATGGACTTCCCGGGGTACGGCCGTCGCACCGTGTACCGGATGCCGTTCTCCGACCAGTACACCCTGCCCGGCACCCTCGGCGTGGCCCGGGCGCGCACCGGGCTGTGCGGGGACTCCCGTGCGCTCACGACGCTGCTGGCGGCGGCGCGGTGGCCGGTCCTCGGCCGGGTGCTTCGGCACCGCGGCACCCGGGCGGCCCTGCTGGCCGCACTCACTCGCATCCATTTCGGCAGTGAGGCGTTCGCGGTGGCGGTCCAGGCCGGTGCCGCCACGGCGGCGTTCAGCGGGCATCGGCAGAGCCGGGCGACCGGGCTGGCCGCCGCACTGCTCATCCAGCGGCTGCCCGGGATGTCCGCTGGCGTCCGGCACACCGAGGAGGTGGTCGACCCGGTCGAGTTCCTCACCGAACTGGCGGGCCACGGCTTCGCCCTCACCCTTGCGTCACACCAGGGCACGCCACGTTAGTCGGCCCGGCCCGGGCTGCTCTCGAGGACATCGGAAGGCTCGGCCCAGCGGTTGTCCGGATCGATCCGCAAGCTGGCCATTTCCCGTCTTCGGCCGGGCAGCGGGAGGTTGCACGCTGGTCGTATGAACAGAGCACTGTTGGTCATCGATGTGCAGGAGTCGTTTCGCCAGCTTCCCGACTGGGATCTGGTCTCCGAGCCCGATATCGTCGGGCAGGTCAACCGTCTGGTGGACCTGGCCAGGGCGGAGGACGACCTCGTCGTCTGGGTTCTCGGGGGACGCCCCGGTTCGGGTACCGTCTTCGATCCCGCCCGGGGGTACGTCCGGTTGATGGACGGCCTGAGCCCGGCGCCCGACGAGCCGGTGTTGGTCAAGTCCGCCCACAACGCGTTCACCACCACCAACCTCCATCAGACGCTGACCCGGCGGGGCATCCGTGAGCTGACGGTCTGCGGTATCAAGACCGAGCAGTGCTGCGAGACGACCACCCGCCTGGCCGCCGACATGGGCTTCGACGTCACCTTCGCCATCGACGCGACGGCCACCTGCCCCATCCCCGACGAGGACGGCGGGCCCACCCTTGGGGTACGGGAGATCATCGAGCGCACCCGGTACGCGCTGTCCGGGCGGTTCGCGACCATCCGTACGGTGGATGACCTGACCGGCACGTCCATACACTGAACCTGCCATGCCCCGCGTCGCCTTCGTCCTCGTCCCCTCGGTGCATCTGCTGGAGGTGGCTGCGCCGGCTCAGGTGTTCTCGATCGCCACCGATCTGGGCCACGACTACCGGCTCCACTACGTCTCGGACGACGCCGAGGTGCCCAGCGTGCAGGGGCTGTCCCTGAACGTCGACGTCGACTGGCCACCCCTCGCCGCCGACGACCTGGTCGTCGTACCGGGCTGGCGTGGACCCGGCCGGGTGATCAGCGCCGCGAACGCCCGCCGGCTGCGTGAGCACCACGCAGCCGGCGGAACGGTGGTCAGCATCTGCGCCGGAGCCGATGCCCTCGGTCGGGCGGGCCTGCTCGACGGGCGGCGCTGCACCACCCACCACGCGATCCAGGACGAACTCGCCCGCGCCTACCCGCGGACGACGGTCGTGCGGGACGTCCTCTACGTGTCGGACGACCGGGTCGTCACCTGCGCCGGTGTGGCCAGCGCTGCGGACCTCGCCCTGCACCTGGTCGGCGTCCGCCACGGGCCGGCCGTGGCCGCCAGCATCGCGCGGGCCATGGTCGTCTACGTCGGTCGCGAGGGCGGCGATCCGCAGCTGAGCCCGATTCTTCGCCACCGGTCGCACGTCGACGAAGCGGTGCACCGCATCCAGGACCTGATCGACACCCGGTTCACCGAGCGGCTACCGTTGCGTCTGCTCGCGGATGTGGCCGGATGCAGCGAACGGTCCGTCACCCGCCTGTTCCGGCGGGCGACCGGCACCACACCCTTGGCATACCAGCAGATCCTGCGGCTGGAGAGGGCCGAGCACCTGATCGGTCGTGGGGCGACTGCGGATGCCGCAGCCCGTGAGGTCGGGTTTCAGGACGCGCGGATGCTGCGCACCATCCGAGCCAGGAGGCAGGCGCAGCACGGCTGATCCGCGGCCGTGCCGTCACCACCGGGTCCATCCCACCACCATGTGCGAGGCTTGCCCCATGCGCAGGATGTTTCTCCTCGATGCCCCCTCCAACCTCGGCCTGCGCCCGCCCCTCCCCGGCGTGGTCCCCGGTTGTTACAAGCTCGCCGGCGCACTACGCGATCAGCGACTCCTGGAGCGTCTGGGCGCGAGCGAAGGTGGCGTCGTGGTGCCGCCCCGATACGACCGAGGCGACTGGAAGCCCGGTGACGGCGTTTTCAACGCCCCGGCGATGGCGGCCTACAGCCGCCGGCTCGCGGACCGCCTGGAGATCCACCTCCACAACGGGGAGTTCCCGGTGGTGCTCGGCGGGGACTGCAGCATCCTGCTGGGAGCGGCGCTCGCGCTGCGCCGCACCGGCCGGCACGGGCTGGCCTTCCTTGACGGGCACTCCGACTTCCGCCACGCCGGCAACTCGGACGGGATCGGTGCCGCCGCCGGCGAGGATCTCGCCCTGGTGACCGGACGCGGCCAGCGCGACCTCACGGACATCGACGGCCTGGGGCCGTACGTGCGAGACGAGGACGTGTCGATCCTCGGCATCCGCGACGACGAGGAGGACCGGGACGAGCTGGCCGGACTGAACATCCAGTACGCCGTCGTCGAGGACATCCGGCGAGACGGTGCCGAGGCCGTCGCACGGATGGCACTGAGCAGGCTTGAGTCGCGGGAGCTGGACGGCTTCTGGGTACACCTGGACGCCGACGTCCTCGATCCGTCGATCATGCCCGCGGTCGACAGCCCGGACCCGAACGGGTTGACCGCCGACGAGGTGAGCCGGCTGCTGCGTACCCTGGCGGCTTCACCGCGGTGCGTGGGCTTCCAGCTGACGGTGTACGACCCGGATCTCGACCCCGACGCCACCGGCGCGGCGCTCCTCGCGGACATCCTCGAACACGCACTCGCCGGCTGAGTCTGCGCCGACGAGGCGCCGTTCGCGGCGACCGGACGGTGCCATCCGCCGCACGACGCCAACACTCGTGACCGCTGCGCACGGCTTTCTCGGCTGTGAGCTGGCCATACCGACGCGTCCCGAGGTCTGTCGGGACCCGGGACGCGTCGGGTTCTGAGGCAGGTCAGCGTAGCGCGCCGAGCCGCTGCTCGTACTCGTCGGTGTCGATCTCGCCTCGGGCGTAGCGTTCGGCGAGGATCCGGCGGGCGGAACCGAAGCTGTCGCCAGTTCCGCTCGGGTGGCTGCGGCTGGCGGCCAGCCACACCACCACACCCAGAGCCGCGATCAGCACCGGCCAGCCGACCATCATGCCGCCCATCGGCCACATCCATCCGATCCCGTGCATAACACTCACTCCTCTTCATATGTGTACTGCGGAAGCTGCGATGATCGCCGCTCACCGAGCGGCACCGCGGCCGGCAGCGTGGAGACGACGGCGGCAGACGGGCAGGCGAGGACGAGCAGACCGATCGCCAGGGAACTGGCGGGTACGCCGACTGCGAGCGCGCCGATGACCAGGATGGCCAGCGCTATGGGGTAGAGCGGCAGCTGCTGGCGTCTCGTCACCGTCTCCTCTTCGTGGGGCTACTGCCAACACTGCCGCCTGTTACCCCCGCCGGGTATGGCGCAAGGACCCTGACCCGGGGGCTGGTGGTCCCTACCCGCGGGGGTACCGGTCGAGGACAGTGGTACGGATCCATCGCCAACACCGACCAGCACCGAGCACTCCGGCCACCGACGGCGGATGACGGGCCGGCATCCTGGCGAGGGCTGTCCAGAGCCTGCGAGTAGCGGTCAGTCGGCCTCTGCTCGCACCGAGGGCGCGGGTCTCAGCGGCACCGCCAGCGTCTTCCCGCTGCTGATGGTCATCGGAGGGTGACCGCGTTCGGCCAGGTCGAGGGTGCCTGCCAAGGCGCCAGGCCGGTGGCTGCGAAGCACCACATCGAGGTCGAACAGCACCGCGTCGAGCCGTTCGAGCGGCAGACGCAGCGCGCCACCGTGGACCGTCTGGGTGCTCGTGTCCTGGTTGACCCAGACATGTCACCGCAGCGCGTTCAAGCGCCGGTGGTACTCCTCCGTGTCGAGTTCGCCCCGTGCGTAGCGCTCGCCCAGAATGCGCCGTGCAGAGTCCTGGCCATCCGACGCCGGGCGGCGGCCGTAGCCGGCGGCGAGCCACACCCCGCCCGCAACGATCAGTGCCAGTACCAGCCAGCCGATCAGCATCACGCCCATCGGCCAGACCCAACCGTTGCCGTGCATGGCATGTCCTCTCAGCGGTGCTGCGCGACGGCCGCGCCAGTTCCGGAGACGCTTGAGCGGGCGAACCTTCGCGTACCCCACCTGCGGCCGCACTCACCTGCTGTCCGGCGCCTCGTCGAGAGAGTCGGTGGGCGTCACTGGTCGCGGTGGAGTCGGGTGCGCACCGGCCGGGTGCCGTACCGCGGACCTCGCCGGTCGCTGGGGGAGTGGTGTGGTGAGCGGGCCGTAAGGCTGCCGACGATCAGTGATCGCGCTACTGGTGGTATGCCAGCGTTGCCATCATGCCGGCTTGACCGTGGTAGACGTTGTGGCAGTGGGTCATCCACCTGCCGGGGTTGGTGGCGTCGAAGTCAACGGCAACGGTCCGGTCCGGGGTGACGATGACGGTGTCCTTGCGGGTGCCGCTGCCGGTCACCGCGAACGTGTGCCCGTGCAGATGCATGGGATGGAACATCGTCGTGCGGTTGACGAATTCCAGCCGCACCCGCTCCCCGGGCTCGACCAGGAGCGGGTCGGCCTCATCGAAGGTGACGCCGTTGATCGTCCAGCGGTAGGGGGCCATCGACCCGTCCAGCATCAGCCGGTGCACCCGGTCGGGTCGCCGGCCGGTAAGCGCCGCGCTGTCGGCGGCGGGCAACGTGTGGGTGAGCAGTACGCGCCGGTCCAACTCGGCGAGCCGGGCCGTGACCGGAGCGGGGTCGCCCGGACAGGTGCGGATCAGGGCGAGGGCCTGCCCGGTCTTTCCCTCGGCGGCAGCTACCAGCGGAAACACCCCGGCGGTGAGCTCCACGACGACGTCGGCACGCTCGCCCATACCGAGCACGAGCGCGTCGGTCGTCGTCGAGGTGACCGGGAAGCCGTCGGTGTGGGTGACCGTCATCCGGTGCCCGGCGAGCGCGACCCGGAAGGCCGTGTCGGAGCCTGCGTTGATCAGCCGGATCCGCGCTCGCTGCCGTGGTCGGGCGCGGAAGGTGACCGGTGCGGCGGGGACGCGGCCGTTGATCAGGTAGTGCGGGTAGGCGACGTCGCCGGCGCCGCCGAGCAACGGGGAGGTCATCATTTCCATCCCCGCCATGTCCCCGTGGCCGCCGACGTCACCGGCACCGGTGTCCATGGCGCCGTGGCCCATGCTCGGCGTATGGCCCGCGCTGCCGTGGTCCATTCCCGGTGCGCCATCGTGGCCGGACATCGCCGTGAGGGCGGCGAGGACGTCGTCCGGGGTGCGGCCCGTGCCATCGACCCAGTCGTCGAGCACCACGATCCATTCGTGGTCGTAGTCGCCGGCATCGTGCGGATCGTCGACGATGAGGACTCCGTACAGCGCCCGGTCGAGCTGCAGCCCGGTGTGCGGGTGGTAGAAGTAGGTGCCAGCGTCGGGGACGGTGAACTCGTAGCGGTGCCGGGCCGCAGGGATGATCGGCGCCTGGGTGAGGCCGGGGACACCGTCCATGTCGTTGCGCAGCGCGACGCCGTGCCAGTGGACGCTGGTGCCGGCGGGCAGGTCATTGACCACGTCGACCCGAAGCAGGTCGCCGGCGCGGGCCCTGATCAGCGGTCCGGGCAGGTCGTCGGCGTAGCCCCAGGTTCGTACCTGCGGCCCGCCCAGGTCGATGGTGACCGGCCGGGGGTTCAGTGTCGTGGTGACCGTGGCTGCGTCACGACGGCGACGGGCATCGAGGGGGGACACTAGGTCGTCCTCGGGGCCTGCCGAGCCAGGATCGACGAAGTCGGCGGCCCGTGCGGCGCTGGCGGCGGTTGCGGACAGTCCCGCCGCGCCTGCCAGTCCGGCCAGCAGCCGACGGCGCGTGATGGCGGGCGTCATGACACCTCCTCGGTTCTCGGAAGCGGCGTCGACGGTCGTCGACGCGGTGGCGATGTCATGAGGAAGTCTCGCTGTAACCGTCCCCGTTAGGGCTGTTTTGAAGTTTCCATCCCCGATTGGGTAGTTGCTGCCGGCGGCGGGCGCGGCTGGCCAGGACTGCCTCGCTGCCGGCAACCGTGAAACACCCGCAGCATTCCCACCTCTCGTGCAGGCGGCTTCCATGCGTTCCTACTGCTGGGGGGTAGGGGTATTCGTAGGTGATGCCGGCCGAGGCGCTGACGCGGTGCGACGCAGGAGTTGGTCCTCGGGGCAGACGTACTTGTCGTATACCCCCAGGGGGTATATGGTGCTGGCCGGAGGTGGACGGCATGAGACACGAACACACAACCCACGCCGATGGCACGGTCATGACCGGTGCGGGGCATCAGGGCCATCACGTGCCGGTGGGCGAGCACCACGTCGGTGGACCGCACGACGGGCATCACGGCGGTGCCGGGCCGACGGGTGGCCACCACCACGCCGGGCACGGATCCGCCGGCGGGCACGGGGCCCATGACAAGCACGCGGGCCACGACCCGGAGCAGTTCCGGCGTAAGTTCTGGCTCAGCCTGGCGCTGACGGTTCCGATCGTGGCGACCAGCCACATGGTGATGGACTGGTTCGGCTACACCCTGGACTTCCCGGGCATGAGCTGGGTCGGCCCGGTGCTCGGCTCGGTGGTCTTCTTCTACGGAGGCTGGCCGTTCCTGGTCGGCGGCGTCCGCGAGGTCCGCGACCGGGCTCCGGGGATGATGCTGCTGATCTCGATGGCGATCGCGGTGGCCTACGTCGCCTCGATGGCCACCAGCCTCGGCGCGTTCGACCTGGACTTCTGGTGGGAGCTGGCCGCGCTCGTCACGATCATGCTGCTGGGGCACTGGCAGGAGATGAAGGCGATCGGCCAGGCACAGGGAGCACTCGCCGCGCTGGCGGCGCTCCTGCCCGACGACGCCGAACGGGTCGACGCCGACGGCACGGTGCACCGGGTGCCGGTGGGCGAGCTGCGGGTGGCAGACGTGGTCCTGGTCCGCTCCGGTGGCCGGATACCTGCCGACGGCCGGATCATCGACGGGTCCGCCGAACTGGACGAGTCGATGATCACCGGGGAGTCGCGGCCGGTGTCCCGCGGTGTCGGGGACCGGGTCGTGGCCGGTACGGTGGCGACCGACTCCGCGCTGCGGGTTCGGGTCGACGCGGTCGGGGAGGACACCGCGCTGGCCGGCATCGGTCGGCTGGTGGCGCAGGCGCAGGCCTCCAGCGGCCGGGCGCAGGTCCTGGCTGACCGGTTCGCCGCGATGCTCTTCTACGTCGCCACCGCCGCCGCGCTGGTCACCTTCGCAGCCTGGTGGGCCCTGGGTGACCTGGACCAGTCGGTGGTCCGGACCGTGACGGTCCTGGTCATCGCCTGCCCGCACGCCCTCGGGCTGGCCATCCCGCTGGTGATCGCGCTGTCCACGGCGGTGTCGGCGAAGGCCGGCATCCTGGTCAAGGACCGCCTCGCCCTGGAGCGGATGCGCACCGTCGATGCCGTGCTGTTCGACAAGACCGGCACCCTGACCAAGGGTGCCCACACCGTCACCGCCATGACCGCCGCCAGCGGCGTCAGCGAGGATGAGGTGCTCCGCGTCGCCGGCGCGGTCGAGGCCGACAGCGAGCACCCGCTCGCCAAGGCGCTGGTCAAGGTCGCGCAGGACCGGGGGCTGCGGGCGGTCGCCGGGAACTTCCGATCCCTGACCGGTCGCGGAGTCCAAGCGGTGGTGGACAGCACCACCTGGGCGGTGGGTGGTCCCGCCCTGCTGCGGGAACTCGGTGCGCAGGTTCCCGAGGACCTGGCCACCACCACGCAGGCGTGGTCGGCCCGCGGCGCGGCGGTGCTGCACCTGGTCCGGCTGCCGGAGACCGGCCAACCGGTCGCGGTCGGCGCGTTCGCGCTGGAGGACGAGGTCCGTGCGGAGGCTCGGGAAGCCATCTCCGACCTGCGCGAGCAGGGCGTCGCGAAGATCGTGATGATCACCGGGGACGCGCGCCCGGTCGCCGAGGCGGTCGCCGCGGACCTGGGGTTCCGGCCCGGGGTCGACGAGGTGTTCGCCGAGGTGCTGCCCGCGGACAAGGACCGGGCGGTGGCTGACCTGCAGGCCCGGGGGCTGACGGTGGCGATGGTCGGTGACGGCGTCAACGACGCGCCCGCGCTGGCCCGCGCCGACGTCGGCCTGGCCATCGGCGCAGGTACCGACGTGGCGATCGAGTCCGCCGGGGTCATCCTGGCCTCGTCGGATCCGCGCGGCGTCACTGGCGTGATCCGGCTGTCCCGGGCGTCGTACCGCAAGATGGTCCAGAATCTGGCCTGGGCCGCCGGATACAACGTGGTGGCGATCCCACTCGCCGCCGGCGCGCTGGCCTGGGCCGGGGTGACGCTCAGCCCGGCGGTCGGTGCGGTGCTGATGTCCGCGTCCACCATCGTGGTGGCGCTGAACGCCCAACTGCTGCGCCGGGTCAAGCTCACCCCCGGACAGCACTGACACACGCACGAACGGCGGCCCGGTCGGGATGCTCCGGCCGGGCCGCCGCGCGGCTGGGCGGGTGTCGCGACTGGTGTCGGGGTACTCGTTGGAGTGCAGAGGTGAGTACGGCTGATCTTGCAGAGGTCAGGTGTCGTGGTGGGCGCCTTGTTCGTCACGGTGGGTTGCGTTCTGCAGGCGTAGGCGGGTGAGGCCGAGCATGTCGATGAGCCATCCGGGTCCGCCGGTGATGCCGCGGGCGCGGAGATGGATGTCGACCTCGTGGTGGGTCGCCGGCCCGGTGTTGGCGAGGAAGTCCTCGCAGATCTGAAGCAGGAGCTGCAGCAGGTCGTCGTGATGGGTGTTGCTGGTGGTCGCAGGTTCGTCCGGGATGGCCGGGGTGGGCATCAGGCGACGTTCTCGATGGCGGTGAGGCGGTTCTTGAGTCGGTAGCTGGGGCCGTTGATGGGAACGACGTCGCAGTGGTGCAGGAGCCGGTCGAGGATGGCGGTGGCCAGGACCTCGTCGCCGAAGACTTGGCCCCATTCGCCGAAGCCCTTGTTCGACGTGAGCAGGGTGGAGCCCTTCTCGTAGCGTTTCGAGATCACCTGGAAGACGAGGTTGGCCTCGGGCCGTTCGAGGGGCTGATAGCCCACTTCGTCGATGACCAGGACGGTGGGGCGTAGGTAGGTCTGCAGCTTGCGGGCCAGCCGGCCGATCGCGTCGGCGGCGGTGAGGTGGCGGACCATGTCGTCGAGGGTGGTGAAGTAGACGGTGAACCCGGCTCGGCAGGCGGCGACCGCGAGGGACACCGCGATGTGGGTCTTGCCGACGCCCGGCGGGCCGAGGAACGCGACGTTGGCTTTGGCCTGCACGAACGCGAGGGTCGCGAGGTCACGGACCTTGCGGGGGTCCAGGTCGGGTTGGAAGCTGAAGTCGTAGTCGTCGAGGGTCTTGTGGTGCGGCAGCTTCGACAGGCGCAGCCCGGCGCGGAAGCGGCGTTCGTCGCGGACGGCGAGTTCCTCTTGCAGGACGAGGTCGAGGAACTCCAGGTAGCCCATGGCCTCGGTGTCGGCCCGACCGGTGAGCTCCTGCAGCGTCTTGGCCAGGTGAGGCAGGCCGAGTTTGGTGGCGCTGGCGTGGATGCGGTTGGTGACCAGCTCACTCACTTCGAGACGTCCTTCAGGTGTGGTCGGTTGGTGAACGGGCTGGCCGCAGCGATCTGCTCATAGACCGACAGCGGGCGGGCCTCGACGGCGATCTGGGCGGCGGCAGCCCGGTTGAGCAGGGCTTGCAGCGGTCCCTGGCCCCCGTCGAGGCGGGCGGGTCGGCGTGTGGTCGACTGCGGGCTGTCGGGGTCGCCGGTGGTGACGGCACGGGTGTGTCCGTCGGGCAGACCGTCCCAGTGGCTCTCATCGACCACGCGGGCGCCGCGGCCCACGGCCCGCTGGTGGGTGGCCAGCAGCGTGGCGCCGTCCAGGCCGCCGACGGTGGCGTGGATGGTGATGGTGGCGGCGGTCGCCCGGATCTCCACGAGTTGGCGATGGCGGACCCGTCGGGCCGGCACGGAGTAGAGGTTGCCGGCGTAGGCGACCAGGCAGTCCTTGCCGACGTGCCGCAGATGCCGGTCGGCGACCACATACGCCCTGGCCGGGATCGGTCGCAGCGCGGCGTGGTCACGGACCGCCCGCACGCCGATGATCTCACCGTGGGTGCGATGCCGCACGGCCCGCCGCTGCGGCACCCAGGCCACGAACGTGGCGTCGAGTTCGGCCAGCGACGCAAACGCCCGCCCGGCCAGGACATGATCACGGACGATGGTGACCTGCCGTTCGACCCGCCCTTTGCCGGTCGGACGGTAGGCGGCCAGCACATCGATGTCGAAGTCGTAGTGCCCGGCGAACGCGACCGCTTCCGGGTGCAGCGGCACCGCCTGACCCGGGGCGACGTGCCGACGGACCACGGTCTTGGTCCGGTCATAGACGATCACCCCCGGGACCCCGCCGAAGTGCGCGAACGCCCGCCGGTGACACTCCCAGAACGCGGCCAGGTCCTGGCTGGTGGTGAAGCAGCAGAACGGATCCCGCGAGTACGACAGCACCATGTGGAACGAGTACACCTTCGGGATCCCGACGTGGGCCAGGATGCCGCCCTCGTCGCCCCAGTCCACCTGCGCCTGCGCACCCGGAACGACCTCGAACCGGCGGTGCAGCCCCGCCAGCTGATCCGGGCTGATCCCCAACTCCGCAGCGATCCGCGGCCGGGCCTGCTGCAGATACAACTTCACCCGCTGGTAGTTACCGGTGAACCCGTACTGCTCGACAAGACGCTCATGGATCACCGTGCCCTTGAGCAGCAACTCCGCCCGCAACCACGCATCGACCACATGCGCGAACACATCGATCAACTGCCCACGAGCCGGCCGCGCCCGAACCGGCGGCACCACCTCACCGCCACCAGCAGCCAGGTACTTCTTCACCGTCCGCCAGTTCAGGCCCGTCTCACGAGCGATCTCCGAGACACTCGCACCAGCCTCGTGCAACGCCCGGAACCGGCGCACATCCAGCCACCGCTGCTCATCCAACGCCCCCACCGCCAGCCGCCCCACGCCGGTCCGATCACGACCCGAGCAGCCTCACCCTCAGTCACCCGCTGACGACGGACAAACAGTGCGCACCTCTGCAAGATCAGCTGTACCTAGCTCTGCACTCCAGGCCGTACCCCGACAACTGGGTTCAGGGCGTCATCTGCTGCCATGGCGCGCCGGTGTCGGCGCTGCGCAAAACCCGGCCGTCCTCCGTAGTCAGGTAGATGAGCCCCTCGTGCACGGTGAGTGCGACCGGGGCGGCCGGAGCGCGGCTGGCGGTGGACGACCAGGTTACCGCGCCGTCGACGCCTGCCCGACACGGCACGGGCATCCGACTGGTAGATGAGTCCAACGGGAGCGGGGAACCCGGCTACCTGCTGACCGGGGCCGGCTGTCAGCCCGTCCGCCTCCACGTGTCGTAAAGGTCGGTCGCGGTGGTCCACCGAGGCGGCGAGCGGGGCGTTCGTGCAGGGGACGTCACGACACAGTCGAGTCCCGCAGGCCCTGGACCGGGACTGACGGGCTCCGGTGGTGGTGGCGAGGCCGACAGCCGACACCTCGTCTCTCTGTCAACGTGGGGCGGGAAGCGGCGGCGGGATGGCGGGGTCGGCCCAGTCTGCCGCGAGGGATCGACTTGGCCGACCCCGGCGGTCAGTTGGCCAACTGGTAGCCGGCCTGGTCGACCGCCCGGCGGATGTCGGCGGTCTCCAGCGGGACGTCGCTGATGACGCTGACCACCCCGCGGGTGACATCGACCTCGACGGATCTCCCTTGCTCGTGGTGGGCTGCAAGGTGGATCGGGAGCGGGCCCAGCCGGCGGCGACGTGAGAATCAGCAATCCTGGCGTAGGGCCCTGGCCTGGGCCGGTCACCAGACACTGCGCCTGGTGCTCATCGATGGCCCTGGTTGCGCCGGTCATCCGGACCGCCGGGCCGTCCCATGGTCCGGCTTCGCTGTGGCCGTGCTCGCCAAGCCGTGCGTGCCTGGTCCCGATCTGCCTTGCGATCTCTCCGAGAGACTACCCATAGGGGGTATTGGACACAAGGAGCCCCATGTCCGCTCGTGGTTGACGTCGATCACTTGACACGGCATACCCCTAGGGGGTACACCTTCACCACCTACCCATACCCCCCAGGGGCATAGAGGAGTGGTTGTGATGTCGCACGGAAACAAGCGATGGTGGGCCCTCGGCCTCATCGCGCTCGCCCAGTTCATGGTCATCATGGACACGTCGATCATCGGCGTCGCCCTGCCTCGGATGCAGACGGATCTGGGCTTCTCGCCGGAGAATCTGTCCTGGGTGTTCAACGCCTACGTGGTGGCCTTCGGTGGCCTGCTGCTGCTCGGCGGCCGGCTGTCGGATCTGTTCGGCGCTCGCCGGATGTTCGTCGCCGGGTGGCTGGTTCTCTTGGTCGGCTCGGCCGCGGCGGGCCTGGCCGACGGCGTCGCCGTCGAGCTGGCTGCTCGCGCCATTCAGGGTGCCGGGGCGGCCCTGATCGCGCCGTCGGCGTTGACGCTGCTGATGATGCTCTTCGGCGCCGAGCCGCGGGAGCTCACCCGAGCCCTGGCCCTCTACGGAGCTGCCGCCCCCGCCGGTGGCACCGCCGGCGTGTTCCTCGGCGGTGTCATCACGGAGTACGTCAGCTGGCCGTGGGTCTTCTACATCAACATTCCCATCGCCCTGCTGGCCGTCCTCGCGACCCCGGCGCTGATGCCGGCGGGCGGCGCCCGTCGTGGCTCCCTCGACGTCGCCGGTGCCCTGACCGTCACTGCCGGTCTCGGTGGCGCGGTGTATGCCATCGTCCGCGCTCCTGAGGTCGGCTGGACGTCCGCTCAGACCTGGCTGGTGCTGGCCGGTGCCGTGGCGGCGCTGGTGGCGTTCGTTGCCATCCAGGCGGCCCGTCGCGAGCCGCTGATGCGGCTGTCCATCTTCCGCACGCCGAACCTCGCCGCGGCGAACGTGGCGCAACTGCTGCTCGGCGCGGCGTGGATTCCGATGTGGTTCTACCTGAACCTGTACCTGCAGCAGGTTCTCGGCTACAGCGCCTTCCCCAGTGGTGCCGCGCTGCTGCCGATGACAGTCCTCATCATGGTCGGAATGATCGCCATCGCGCCGCGGGCCATCGGTCGGTTCGGACCCAAACCGATGGTCGTGACGGGACTCGCGGTCCTCGCTGCCGGCCTCGGGTGGCTCGCCCTGATCCGGCCCGACGGCACCTTCGTCGCGGACGTCCTGCCCGCCTCACTCGTGGCGGCGCTCGGCATGTCCCTGGCCTTCATCCCGTCCCTCGGCACGGCGATCTCCAGCGCCCGGCCGGAGGAGGGCGGACTGGCCTCGGGCATCGTCAACACCAGCTACCAGGTCGGCTCGGCTCTCGGGCTGGCCGCCATGACCGCGGTCGCCGCCTCCTACGGCGCCAGCCAGCTCGGCGACGTGCCGGCCCTGACCGACGGCTACTCCGCCGCCTTCGTCGGCGCCGGCATCGTGGCTGCCGCGGCGGCTGTCATCGCCGGGATCACGCTGCGCACCGCCGCGCCGCGCCCGGAAACCGTCGTGACCCCGACGCCCGACCCGGCTGACCGGGCATCCGCACGCTGACCGATCCGATGAACTCCGTGGGGCGGCCGGCCGTCATGGCCGACCGCCCCACAGGTGGCCAACGGGGAGTGGCGGTCGCCGCCTGATATGGGGCGACAACGTCCGTCCTCCGATGTCACGGCCGGCTACGCAGGCCGGCGATCAGGGGCAGGTGCGCTTCATCCGGCGGCCGACGGCGACCATCATCTCGGTTGCCATCTCGTCGGCCCGGCCCTCGGCGGCCCCTTCGTGCATGCAGTGGCGCGCGTGCCCGTCGAGCAGGCCGAGCGCCACCTTGTCCAGCGCTGCCTGGATGGGTGAGGACGTCGATGCAGTACCGGTCGTCGTCGACCATCTTTCGATGCTCGGACTTGCCCCTCGGCGCGGCGTAGCCGCGCGAGCAGCCGGTCCTCGCTGGCGGTGTAGCCCCGGATCGGGGTCGGCGTCGGTGTGGTCATGGATCCCAAGGGAGCGTACCCCTCGGGGGTATGCGATGGCCGTGGACGGGAGTACCCCTGTCAGGGTTGACTGGCCGTTGCCGAGGTAGTGATGGCGTTGCACGGCTCGGATCACCGATGATGGAAACCGGCAACTGTTTGAGTACGAGGGCCACCATCGGGTGGCGGGCGGGTGCTACTCGCTAGCGCTTGGGCCGGGCAGGACCGGTACGGGGAAGTGGAGGTTGCGGTGACCGGGGTGGAGCTGATCGTGGCAGCGTTGGCGGGCGGCGCGGCGGCAGGTGTCACGGAGGTGACCGGCACTGCGATCCAGGATGGTTACGCGTCGCTGCGGGAAGCCTTGCGCCGCGCGTTGGCCAGGCGCGGCGAGCATGCCGTGCGAGCGCTCGACGCTGAGAGCAGTGACCCCGGCGTGTGGCGGGTGCGACTCGGTCAGGATCTCATCGACAGCGGCGCCGACCGCGACGAGCGGATCCTGGCGATGGCGCGCGAATTGCTGGCCCAGGTGGAGTCGGCCGGTAGGTATCAGGTGGACCTGTCACAGGCCAAGGGAGTCCAGCTCGGAGACAACAACGTCCAGCACAACACGTTCAACTGACGGCCGGCTACCGATGGCCAACATGGACAAGCCCGATCCGGCCCGGCCGGCGCTCGACGCACCGTACGCCCGGGGCCTCCAGGTCGGCAACAACAACATCCAGAACAACACCTTCCATCAGTACGGGTCGTTGGCGCGTTCGGCGTATCTGGAGCAGGTGCGGTCGCTCGCCCCCGTCGAACTGAAGGACCGCGAGCAGGAACTGCGGCAGATAACCGAGTTCTGCACCGGCGCGAGACAGCGCCCGTACGCGTGGTGGCAGGCTGATGCCGGCGTCGGCAAGACCACACTGATGTCGTGGTTCGTGCTGAACCCTCCTCCGGGTGTGCGGGTGGTGTCGTTCTTCGTCACGACCCGGCACGCCGGGCAGAGCAACCGTGCCGGGTTCGTCGATGTCGTAATGGAACAGTTGGCCGAGCTGCTGGGCGAGTCGATGCCCGCGCACCTGACCAGGGCTACCCGCGAGGCACACCTGCTCGGTCTGCTGAAGCGGGCGGCGCACGCGTGCCGGCGCCAGGGCCAGCGGTTGGTGCTGGTGGTGGACGGGTTGGACCAGGACTCCAGGGTTCGCGAGGGGGCGCGGTCGTACAGCATCGCCGGGCTGCTGCCCGCGCGGCCCGAGGCCGGGATGCGGATCGTCGTGGCCGGACGCCCGGCCGAACTTCCCGCCGATGTACCCACCGGGCATCCCCTGCGCGACCCGGGTGTCGTCCGGGTCCTTGATCGGCCCGCGTTCATGGTGAAGCAGGCTGAACTGGACGTGCTCATCGCGGCCAGGGCCGAGGAGCGCCGGCAGCGCTCGGAGGAGCAGCGTCTGCGTGCCGAGCAGGAGTTGGTGGCGCAGGCGGAGCGCGAACTGGCGCGGCTCAAGCAGGAGTGGGCCGCTGCCGAGGCCGACAGGCTGCGCCCGTTCGCTCGGATACGTGCGATGGCGATCGCCGTGACGATCACCGGCGGCTGGGCTCTCGCCGTCGTCGTCGTGGCATGGCTCAGTTTCGGCCTCTACGACGCCGACCTCGCGGTGGTCCTGACGCGGCAGGCGATGGCGGCCGGCGCGTTGGTCGCCATCGGCTTGGCCGTGCATGCCGCGCGCCTGGGCGCCGGGTACCGTCCCGCGCTGAAGGCGCGGACATCCTGGATTCCACGTCGGCGCGCCGCGCGCGCGGTCGGGGCGATGGCCGGCGGCGTCCTGCTCGTATCCAGCCTGATCGCCCACGATTACCTGGTCTACCGGGATGAGCGCCTGGTGCGCCCTGACCACGGGAGCCTGCCGTCCTTTGGTGAGCTGGTGACGATCGTGTTCCTCGTGCTGGCGGCGGTGGGATACGTGCTCGCCGGGCTGATCGGGGGTGCCGACCTGCTGAGTCCGTGGCGGGAGCGGCAGCGGGCGCGGGAGGCCGCGTACCGGACCGCCCTCGACGGCGCCGGACGCGCCACGGCCAGGGAGGGCTGGGACGCCGCGGCCGCGGCCACCAGGTCTCCCAACGCGGCGGTGCGAGCCAGGGCGTATCAAGAGGCGAGCAGTCTCCTGATACGGGACTATTCCCGCCTCGTCGACCGCGACGGGCGCAAGCGCCGCCGCTGAGGCCTTCGCCGGACCCACGAGGCGTGCGGCGGCCAGCAGTCAGCTCAGGATGTGCGCTGAAGCACGCGGCGGACGACGCCGACCGCGATCCAGCTGCCGCCGCCCAGGAGGCTCAGACCGAACAAGGCCACCTCGCCCGATCCACATCAGCATCGCAGGAGTGTCGCACCAACATCGCCTCTGGCGGGGCCAGGCGAGGACCGGTTCCGGCAACGGCGGGATGACCTGCGTCAGTCGTCGCAGACGACGAGTTCCACGTCGGCCGCGCGCAGCGCGTCGGCCACCGCCGGCGGTGGTGGCTGGTCGGTCACCACCATGTCGACCAGGTCGAACGTGACCAGTCGGATCGGGGCGGAGGTGGTGAACTTGGTGTGGTCGGCGAGGACGACCACCCGGTCGCAGATGTCGATCAGGGCGCGCTTGGTGGGGCGTTCCACGTCGGCGGCGACGTAGATGCCACCGGCGTTGATGGCCGCGGCGGCCAGGAAGAAGACCTCCGCGTGCAGGCCCTCCAGGCACCGGATGGTGATCTCACCGACCAGCGCCTGGCTGTCCGCGAGGAGTTGCCCACCGAGGGCCACGACCTGCACGTCGGGTAGGCCGAGCAGGTGTTGCAGCACGGGGATCGAGTGGGTGATGACGGAGCCCTGGAAGCCGGGTGGCAGGTGGGTGGCCAGCTCATACGCGGTGGTGCCCGCGTCGACGGCGACGGTCGCGTTGCGGTCGATCAGGGTCGCGGCGCGTTCGGCGATGCGTCGTTTGCTCTCCGCCTCCTGTCCGGCCCGGCTGGCGAAGCTGGCCGTGCGCAGGGTGCCGTGCGGCAGGCTCGCTCCACCGTGGACCACCCGCAACTCGCCGGTCTCCGACAACCGCTTCAGGTCGCGTCGGATGGTCATGTCGGAGACGCCGAACAGCTGGCTCAGGTCGGTGATGGAGGCGAAGCCGGTGGTGTGCAGGCGTCGCATTATCGCCTGACGCCGCGCCGCCGCGCTCGTCGGCGTGGCCACTTCGCTCGTCACCGCCACCGCCCTCTCCTCGTCGCGGTCGTCTCCGTTGCTGCGCCGGGCCCGTGCGGCCGCCATGTGGACCGGGGCGGGCGCGTCGGGCGCCGATGCGACCGCGGGGACTTCAACTCTACGGCCGAGCCTCGCACGCATTGACCGTCGCGTGTGCCGCGGCGTGCCCCGGGCTCCGCCGTACGTGCTCTGGTCATCCCACCTCCCCGATCCTGTGCCGGCCCACGCCGCCCCCTGGATCGTCGCTGAGCCTACCCCTGGGTGTTGACTTCCGAACACCCATATGTTTTGTTTTTAACACAGCAGGCGGTGGTGCCGGTCACCCTACCGCCCTTGACCAGCAGAAACACGTCGCGGAGGTCCGGATGGCGAGTAGCACGTCACCACCCCCGATCGTGTTCGTCGGCGCCGCCACCTTCGACGCGATCACGCTCGTCGATCACTTCCCGGAGCCGGACGAACGCCAGGTCGCCGCCGCCGTCCGGTACGCCGGCGGCGGCCCGGCCGCCACCGCCGCCGTCGCCGCCGCCCGGCTGGGCGTGCCGGCAGCCTTCGTCGGGGCGGTCGGCGACGACGACGAGGGGGAGCGGATCGTCGCCGGGCTGCGCGCCGAGGGCGTGGACACCACCGGGGTACGCGTCGTGCCCGGGCAGCCGTCCCAGGCCAGCGTCGTGGTCATCGACCGCTCCCGGGCCACCCGGGCCATCTGCACCCGCCCGGTGCCACCCCTGAGCCTCGGCGACGACCCGGCGCTGCCGGACCGGATCACCGGTGCCGCCTGGATGCACGTGGACCACCGCGGGTGGCCGGTGGCCCGGGCCCTGCTCGACCGGCTCCCGGCCGCCGCCCGACCCCGCATCTCGGTCGACGGTGGCAACCCGATCGCTGGCCTGCGGCTGGCCGACGTCGACCTGTACGTGCCCACCGTCGAGGCACTGACCGCCCGCTACGGGTCGCTGCCGGTGGCCGACCTGCTCGGCCGGGCGCTGGCCGAGGGCGCGAAGACCGTGGTGGCCACCCGGGGCGCCGGGGGATCGGTGGCCGCCCGGGCCGGACACCCACCGACGGAGGCGGCCGGCCTGCCGATCGACGTGGTGAGCACGCTCGGCGCCGGGGACGTCTTCCACGGCGCCCTGCTGGCGGCGTGGGTCCGCGACCTGCCCCTGGCGCAGTGCCTGCGCTACGCCAACGTCGCCGCCGCGCTGTCCTGCCGTGGGATCGACGGCCGCTCGGCCATCCCGAACCACGCAGAGGTGCTGTCCGCCCTGGACGGTGTCCTTCCCGATCGACAGGAGGAAAACCTGTGAGCTCAGGCCCCACCACCGCACCGGACCTGTCCGTGCTGCGCCGACCCTCAGGTGGGTACGCCATGCTCGCCATCGACCAGCGCGAGGCGATGCGGGCCATGTTCGCCGAGCACCAGGCGGCGCCGGTCAGCGACGAACAGGTGACCGCCTTCAAGCTCGCCGCGGCCCGCATCCTGACCCCGTACGCCTCCGCCGTGCTGGTCGACCGGCAGTTCGCCTTCGACCGGGTGGTCGCCGAGCGGGCGGTCGCTCCCGGCTGCGCCCTCATCGCCGCCGCCGACCGGTTCCACACCGCCCATGGAGAGCTCGTCGGCGAGGTCGACATCGACCCCGACGTGGTGCCCGAGCGGGTCCGGAACCAGGGCGCCGTCGCCCAGAAACTGCTGGTGCTCTACCGGCCCGACACCGACCCCGGCCCCCGGATCGCGATGGTGGAAGAGTTCGTCGACCGATGCCGGCGCGCCGGCCTGATCAGCATCGTCGAGCCCGTTTCCCGCCGGCCGCTCGACGGCCGTGCCTGGGACTGGGACGAGGGCGTGCTGGCCGCCGCCGCCGAACTCGGCTCGCTCGGCGCCGACCTGTACAAGGCCGAGGTGCCGCTGCGCGGCCAGGGCGACCCGGACGAGATCCGGCGCCGCTGCGCGCGGATCACCGAGACCGTGGCCAGCCCCTGGGTGGTGCTCTCCTCCGGGGTGCCCCAGGACGTCTTCCCCGAGGCGGTCCGGCTGGCCTGCGCCGAGGGCGCCTCCGGGTTCCTGGCCGGACGGGCCGTCTGGGCGTCCTGCATCGGCGCCACCGACCTGGAGACCGAGTTGGCCACCCACGCCGTCACGCGGTTGCGTCACCTCGGCGACGTGGTCGACGCCGCGATGGGGGAGCGGTGACCATGCCCCGCGTCGTGATGGTTCCGACCGCCCGCCCGACCTTCGTGATCGACGTGGCCCGGCAGCGGGCGGAGCAGGCCCGAGCGCTGCTGACCGACCTCGGCGCCACCGTCACCGGCCCGACCGACCTGGTGATGACCCCCGAGGACGTGGCCGGCGCGGCGCGCTTCGTCGACCCGGACGCCGACCTCGTCATCAACGTCTGTGCCTCGTTCTCCGACGCGACCCCGGCGCTCGCGCTCTACCGCGACCTGGGCCGGCCGGTGCTGCTCTGGTCGTTCCGGGAGCCCGGCCCGGTCGGCGACCGGCTCTGGCTCAACTCGTTGTGCGGAGCCAACCTCTTCGGCCACGCGCTGGTCGGCGTCGGTGCGCAGGTGCGCCTGCTCTACGGCGACCCCGACGAGCCGCAGGTCCGCGAGGCGCTGCGCCGCGCGCTGGC
Source organism: Micromonospora sp. CNZ280 (assembly GCF_011759515.1). NCBI lineage: Bacteria > Bacillati > Actinomycetota > Actinomycetes > Micromonosporales > Micromonosporaceae > Micromonospora > Micromonospora sp. CNZ280. The sequence continues at coordinate 939,925 of NZ_JAAOYP010000002.1, read as the reverse complement.
CGGTGAGCTGCCACCGGCGCCGCCGCAACCCGACCGCCACCGGGAACGCGGCGACCGCGCGGACGCCGAGCGCGCCCTGGCCACCCTGCGCGGGCGGCGCGTCGGCCTGCTCGGCGACGCGCCGCCCGGGTTCACCCCGAGCGAGTACGACCCGGCCCTGCTGGACCGCCTGTTCGGCCTCGACGTCGCCCCGCTGACCGTGGACGCCGCCTTCGACCGGATCGGCGCGGTCGGCGAGCCGCAGCGAGCGGCCGAGCTGGCGGCGGTGACCGCGGCCCGGCCCAGCCTCACCGGCCTCGATCCCACCGAGGTGGCACGGCACGCCGGGGTCACCTGCGCGATGCGGGACTGGACCGCGCAGGACTCCCTCGCCGCGGTGGCGGTCCGCTGCTGGCCGGAGTTTCCCACCCGGCTCGGCGTGTGCCCGTGCTCGTCGCTGTCCCGCCTGGCCGACGAGGGCACCCCGACCGTCTGCGAGCGCGACGTCTACGGCGCGGTGACGATGCTGTTGCTGGAGGCGCTCGGCTCGGGCACCACCTACCTGGTCGACACCGTCGACCTCGACGCCGCCGCCAACGTGGTCCGACTGTGGCACTGCGGATCCGCGGCGACCAGCCTGGCCGCTGACCCGGCCCGAGCGACCCAGGACGTGCACTGCAACCGCCGGATCGGGGTGGCGGGCAACTTCAGCCTGCGCACCGGCCCGGTGATCATGGCACGACTGACCGAGGTGCCGTCCGGTGACGGGCTGCGGCTCCTGATCGCCGCCGGTGAGTCCCTGCCGGCGGTCAACCGGTTCCAAGGCAACACCGCCGATGTCCGACTCGACACCGACGCCACCGCTTTCGTGCACGGGCTGGTCACCGGCGGCTTCCCCCACCACACCGTGCTCGCCTGGCGGGACGTCCGACCCGCGCTGCGGGCCGCCGCCGATCTGCTGAACATCCCCGTCGTTGAATGGTGACGACTCCGTCCCGAGGAGATGAGTCATGACTACCCACCCCCGTTCGTCCTACCGCCGCCGTGACCTGTTTCGCCTGCTCGGACTGACCGGCGTGGCCGCGGCCACCGCCGCCTGCGCCGGCCCCGGCGGCGACAGTGGCGGTTCCGGCGCGCCGAAGGCGGTCCAGACCGGCAAGCCGACCGGCGACGTCTCCTTCGCCCACTGGCGCGGCGAGGACCGGGAGACGTTCGACAAGCTGATGGCCGCCTTCACCGCGAAGTTCCCGGAGGCGAAGATCACGCAGGACATCGCGCCGTCCAACGACTACAACGCCCAGGCGTTGCAGCGGCTGCGCGGCGGCAACGTCGGTGACGCCTTCGCCACGTTCCGGGGCGCCCAGTTCGAGAACTTCGTCAAGGCGCAGGTCTACACCGACCTGTCCGGCTCCGCGATGCTCGACCGGTTCGAGCCGGGGCTGCTGCAGGCCGGCGCCCAGGGCGGCAAGCAGTACGGCCTGCCGTACCAGGTGGTCTTCCCGATGCCGCTGTACAACGCCGACATCTTCGAGCGGGCCGGCGTGTCCGAGCCGCCCGCCGACTGGGACGGCTTCCTCGCCCTCTGCGAGAAGCTCAAGGGCCAGGGCGTGGTACCGATCGCCTGGCCGGGTGGTGAGCCGGGCAACGCCGGCCAGCTGTTCAACTCGATGGTGTCCAACAACGCGCCCACCGACGACATGTGCACGAAGATCGAGCAGGGCGAGGCGAAGTGCACCGATGACTGGTTCCTCAAGACGTTGGACCAGTACGCCCAGCTCCGCCCGTACTTCCAGCCGAGCCCGACCGGCACGGCGGTGGAACCGGCGCAGCAGCTCTTCGCCACCGGCAAGGCCGCGATGCTCGCCACCGGCAGCTACCACCTCGCCGCGGTCCGCGCGCTCGGGGCGAAGTTTCCGATGAACGTCATCGCGCCGATCACCACCAGCAAGGACAAGGTTCGCAACGAGGGCGTCTACAACGCCACGTTCATCCTCGGGGTCAACGCCAAGTCCGACGTGCAGCCGGCCGCGCTGGCCTGGCTGGACTTCCTCAGCGACCCGGCCAACGCCGCCACCTACGCCAACGCCACCGCTCAGCACCTGACGGTCAAGGGGGTCGACTACACCAACGCCGACCTCAAGGCCACCCAGCCCTGGCTGAGCCGCAAGACGCTGCTCGCCCCCCGGTTCCAGTTCCTCGACCTGGACATCCGCAACGCCGTCGAGGGCGCCTGCGTCAAGGTAGTCGGTGGCACCGCACCCCAGCAGGCGGCCGAGGAGGCCCAGCGGATCGTCGACCAGCGCAGGTAAGTGCCGTGACCCCACGAACCGCACATGGACGCGCCGACCCGCCGGGTATCACCGGCGGCTCGGCGCGGCCGGGCGCCGCCACCGCCTCGCGCCCCGCCGCCCGGCGGCCGCGCCGCCGGGCCACCCGCGTGCACCCGGGCCTCTACCTGTTCCCGCTGCCGGCGGTCGCCCTGCTGGTCGTCTTCTTCGCCATCCCCACCGCGCAGGCCGTGCAGTACGCGATCACCGACTGGGACGGCTTCAGCGCCGGCTACAACGTCGTCGGCCTGGACAACTTCACCCGGGCGTTGACCGGCGACGACCTGTTCCGCAACGCGCTGGTCAACAACCTCAAGTTCATGCTGGTGGTGGTGATCGCGCAGACCGCGCTGTCGCTGCTGCTCGCCGTCCTGCTGGCCCGCAACTCCCGCGGCAGCGTCATCCTTCGGTCGCTGTTCTTCTTCCCCACCATCCTGTCCTCGGTGTCGGTGGCGTTCATCTGGAAGTTCGTCTACGACCCGAACTTCGGCCTGATCAACCGCTCGCTGGACGCCGTCGGGCTGGGCGGGATGCGCTCGTCGTTCCTCGGCGACGACCAGGCGATCTACTGGGTGGCGATCACCCAGGTCTGGTTCCACGCCGGGCAGATGATGGTGGTCTTCGTGGCCGGTCTGCAGTCCATCCCGGTCGAGCTCTACGAGGCCGCCGGCATCGACGGCGCCGGCCGGTGGGCGAAGTTCCGGCACATCACCTGGCCGATGATCGCGCCCGCGACGGCCATCGTGGTCGCCTACACCACGATCCAGTCGTTCAAGGCGTTCGACCTGATCCTCGGCCTCGGCGGCAACCCCCCGAAGTCGTCGCTGGACATCCTCTCCACCCGCATCTACACCACGTTCGCCAACTCGGACTTCGGTTACGCCGCCGCCGAGTCGCTGCTGTTCATGATCCTCATCGGGGTCGTGACCATCACGCAGCGACGCATGCTCCGGGCGACCACGGCGGACACCTGAGGGAGGCCCCATGCTCGCCACACTCGGCCGACGCGCCATCCTCGCCTGCTACGCGGTCCTGATCGTCGTACCGCTGACGGTGATCCTCTTCGGCACGTTCAAGACCACGGGCGCCCTGTTCGAGAACCCGTTCGCCCCGCCAACGTCGCTGTCGGCGCAGAACTACCGCACGGTGCTCACCGAGCAGAACCTCAGCGGCGCGTTCGTCAACAGCACCCTGGTGACCGTCGCGTCGGTGACGCTGACGCTGTTCCTCGGCAGCCTGGCCGCGTACGGGGTGGCCCGCATTCCCGGCTGGCGGGGCTGGCTCATCTTCGGGTTCCTGGTGCTGGGCATGTCCGTGCCCGCCCAGGCCAACATGATCCCGCAGTACGTGCTCTTCGGCCGGCTCGGCCTGCTCGACAGCCTGCTCGGCCTGATCCTGATCAACGTCGTGGTCACCCTGCCGGTTGCCGTGTTCATCCTCGGCGGATTCATGCGCACCCTGCCCAGCACCCTGTACGAGGCCAGCGCCCTCGACGGCTCCGGACCGTGGCGGACCTACCGCTCGGTGGTCATGCCGCTCTCCCTGCCGTCGCTGGCGGCCACCGCGATCTTCCTGTTCGTCATGCACTGGAACGAACTGCTCTACCCGCTGCTGTTCATCCAGTCCGCGGAGAAGCGGACCCTGCCGCTGGCGCTGCTCAGCTTCCAGGGCGAATTCCAGACCGACTACCCGCTGCTGTTCACCGGCGTCGTGCTCTCCTCGCTGCCGGTGGTGGTCGGCTACGTGCTGCTACAGCGCTACTTCGTCGCCGGTATGACCTCCGGCGCGGTGAAGGGGTGACCGGCATCGTGCACGACGCGGAAACGGGCACCCCCGAGATCCTGCGCCGGGTCAACCGGGTCCGCCGCGACGGCCCGGACGTCGTGGTCGACGTCGACGCCCACCCGGCCGTCCGGCTGCCCGGCACACCGGGTTGGCTGACCGGCGAACCCGTCACCGACCAGGGCGTGGAAACCACCATGCCCAACCTGCCGGACCTGCACCTGCCGCCGCTGACCACCAGAACCTGGCAGGTACGGGTGGCGTTCGCCGGGCCCCGCACCGTGCGGATCGTGGTGGCCCCCACCGGCGCCCGGGTGCTCACCGAGGACCCGACCTGGCTGGGGATCGTCACCGACCCCCGGCCGGAACCGGTCGACCCCCACATCGAGGAGCACCCCGCCCATCTCACCGTCAGCGCCGGTCAGGTGGGCGTACGGATCGGCCGGTTCCCGTTCGCCGTCACGATCACCGACGCCGACGGACGTACGGTGCTGCGCACCGGCGAACGACTGCGCCAGGTCGCCGGGTTCCCCATGGCCCCGCCCGTGCTCGGCGATGGCGAGCACACCACTCTGCACTGCGAACTCGGCCCGGAGGAGGAGATCACCGGCTTCGGCGAGCAGTTCGGCCGGCTGGTCAAGAACGGGCAGCGGCTGCTGCTGCGGGTCGAGGACGCGCTGGGCACCGGCACCGGCATGGCGTACAAGCCGGTGCCGGTCTGGCACTCCACCGCCGGTTACACCGGATTCCTCAACACCGGCGCCACCGTCACCGCGGACGTCGGGCACACCCGGCCCAGCGTGCTGGCCCTCACCGCCGCCGACGAGGCGATCGACCTGTACGTCTGCGTCGACCCCGACCCGAAGACCCGGCTCGGCGACTACACCGCGCTGACCGGCCGGCCGAACCGCCCACCGCTGTGGGCCTTCGGCTACTGGATGGGACGCTGCCGCTACCACTCCCGTACCGAGATGGAGGGCGTCGCCCGGGGCATGGCCGAGCACGACGTCCCCTGCGACGTGCTGCACCTCGACCCCGACTGGCTCGTCGTGGACCGGCTCAACACCGACTTCATCTGGAACACCGACCGCTTCGGCGACCGGGCCGCGTTCGTCAAGGCCCTCGACGCGTACGGCTGCCGGCTGTCGGTGTGGGAACTGCCGTACCTCGACCCCGCCTCCCCGCGCTACGCGGCGGCGGAGGCGGCCGGCTACCTGGTCCGCGACACCGGCGGGGCGACCGCCCGGTTGCGCGGCACCCCCACCCCGGACGGCCGGCCCCGCGCACTGATCGACTTCACCAACCCGCGGGCCCGCCGCTGGTGGCAGGACCTGCACGCCGACTTCCTCGACGACGGGGTGGCGGTGTTCAAGACCGACTTCGGTGAGGGGCTGCCCGACGACGCCGCCCTCGCCGACGGCACCCCGCCCCGGCACGCCCACAACCTCTACCCGCTGCGCTACAACGGCGCGGTCAGCGCGGCGATCGCCGAACGGACCGGCCGGGACCCACTGGTCTGGGGGCGCTCCGGCTGGGCCGGCTCGCACCGCTACCCCGGCCAGTGGGGCGGGGACGCCGAGTCCACCGTGGCCGGCATGCGCGCCACGGTCCGCGGTGGCCTGTCCTACGCGCTGTCCGCACCGGGATTCTGGAGCCACGACATCGGTGGCTTCTTCGGCCCCGAACTCACCCCCGCCCTCTACGTGCGGTGGACGCAGCTCGGCGCCCTGTCGCCGCTGATGCGCGCCCACGGGCTGCGCCCCCGGGAACCCTGGGCGTTCGGCCCGCGCGCGCTGGCCGTCAGCCGGGACTGGATCCGGCTGCGCTACTCACTGCTGCCGTACCTGTGGCGGGTCGCCACCGAGTCCGCGGCACGCGGCTGGCCGATGCTGCGGCCGTGCGCCCTGCACGACCCGCACGACCCGGTCGCCACCGGCCTCGACGGGCAGTTCCTGCTCGGCGAGGACCTGCTGGTCGTACCGGTCTTCGACGACGGCGACGAGCCGGTCCACCGCCGCTTCCACGTCCCGGCGGGACAGTGGACCGACCTGCTCACCGGCGAGCGCTACCAGGGCCCCGGCTGGCACCGAGTCGAGGTGCCGCTGGAGCGGATGCCCGTGCTGGTCCGCGACGGCGCGGTCATCCCCCGCGTCGACCTGCCGGAGGAGTTCCGCCGCACCGACGACCTGATCGGACTGCCGTGGACGCTGCACGTCTTCGGCGACGCCGACCACGACCTGCGCCTCGCCGGCTTCGACGGCACCGACACGACGGTGCGGATCCGGGGCGCGGTGGCAGAGGCGGCCGGCGGGCAGCCCGTCCGGCGGCAGGTGGTCCGGCATGGGTGACGACCTGCCCGGCAAGCTCGCCCGGCTGGCCGCCCTGGCCGACCGGCACGGCCTGGACACGCTGGTGCTGCGCGAGCCGGCGACGATCAGCTGGCTCACCGGCGCCCGCTCCCACGTGCCGCAGACCCTCGACGCGTCCTGCCTGGACATCGTCGTCGACTGCCGGGACCGGGGCGCCGACCCGGACGGTGGACGCCACGCCGCCGCCCGGCTGACCGTGGTCGCCAACGCCATCGAGGCGCCCCGGCTACGCGACACCGAGCTGGCCGACCGGGCCGTCGACTGGGCCGTCGTGCCGTGGTGGGAGGACCGGTCGGCGGCGTTGCCGACCGGTCCGGGCGTCGGCTCCGACCGGCCCGCTCCCGGCATGGTCGACCTCCGCGCCGACGTCGCGGCCCTGCGCCGGCAGCTCACCGCCGCCCAGGCCGAGACGCTGAGCGGCGTCTGCGCCGACGCCGCGCGGGCTGCCACCGCCGCCGCCGGTCGCTGCGTGCCCGGCATGACCGAGTACGCCGCCGCGGCGCTGCTCGCCGCCGAACTGCTCGACCGGGCGCTGGACCCGGTCGCGCTCTTCGTCGCCGCCGACCGCCGGGGGGCCGCGCACCGCCACCCGCTGCCCACCACCGCCAGCATCACCGACCGGGTGATGCTGGTCTGCTGCGCCCGCCGTGACGGCCTGATCGCCAGCGTCACCCGGATCCGCTGCTTCACCCCGCCCACGGGGGAGGACCGGGACGCCTACCGGCGGCTGCTCGACGTGGAGGCGGCCTTCCTCGACGCCAGCCGGGTGGGGACGCCGATCGGCGACGTGGTCGCCGCCGGCGTCGCCGCCTACCCCACGTACGGCTTCGACGCCACCGAGTGGCATCGGCACCACCAGGGCGGATTCTCCGGCTGGCAGCCCCGGGAACACCCCGCCCACCCCGGCTCGGCGGACCCGCTCACCGCGGGCAGCGTCGTGGCCTGGAACCCCTCGGCTGCCGGCTGGAAGGTCGAGGACACCTGCCTGGTCACTCCGGCCGGGCCGCGCCCCCTGGTGCACGACCCGGACTGGCCGAGCGTGACCGTCGCCGGCCGGCACCGCCCTGATCTGCTCATCGACTGAAGGAGGGTCACCGACGTGACGGGCACCATGCTCATCGACGGGACCTGGCACACCCCCGACCACCACCTCGACGTCACCGATCCGGCCGACGGCAGTGTCGTCGGCCAGGTCGGGTGGGGCGACGCGACCGACGCCCGGCGCGCCGCGGATGCCGCCGCCGCCGCGTTCGACACCTGGGCCGACACTCCGCCCCGGGTCCGCGCCGACCTGCTGCTACGGGCCGCCGAACTGATCGGCGAGCGGCAACGCTCCATCGGTGAGCTGCTGGCCCGGGAAGCCGGCAAGCGGCTGCCGGAGGCGCTCGCCGAGGTTTCCTTCAGCGCGGAGTACCTCCGCTGGTTCGCCGAGCAGGCCCGCCGGCCCCAGGGCGACCTGCTCACCAGCGAACAGCCGGGCCGCCGGCAGCTCACCCTGCGCCGCCCCACCGGGGTCGTGGCCAGCCTGACCCCGTGGAACTTTCCCTGCTCGATCCAGGCCCGCAAGCTCGCGCCCGCCCTGGCCGCCGGCTGCACGGTCGTCGCCCGGGTGTCGGAGAAGGCCCCGCTGGCGGTCACCGAGCTGATCCGGACGCTGACCGACGCCGGGCTGCCCGCCGGGGTGGTCAACCTCGTGCACGGACCGGCCGCGGAACTCACCGACGCGCTGCTCGACCACCCCGCCGTCCGGGTGGTCACCTTCACCGGTTCCACCGGCGTCGGCAGCCGGATCATGGCCCGCGCGGCGCGCCGGGTCGTCCGGCCACTGCTCGAACTCGGCGGCAACGCGGCGTTCGTCGTCTTCGACGACGCGGACCTCGACGCCGCCGTCGAGGGCGCCGTGCTGGCCAAGACCCGCAACACCGGCCAGTCCTGCGTGGCCGCCAACCGCTTCCTGGTGCACGAGCGGGTCCACGACGAGTTCACCGGCCGACTAGCCGAGCGGCTCGACGCGCTGCGCATCGGCAACGGCCTCGACGACCCCTGCCCCGACCTCGGCCCGGTGATCGACTCCGACCGGGTCGACGCGGTCACCGCGCTGGTGGACGAGGCGCTCGCCGCCGGCGCGCGCCGACTCACCGACGAACGGGCGGTGCCCCGGCACGGGCACTACCTGCCGCCGACCCTGCTGGCCGACGTGCCCGACCACACCCGCATCGCCCGCGAGGAGGTCTTCGGACCCGCCGCCGCCGTCTTCCGCTTCCGCGACGAGGACGAAGCCGTCGCCCGGGCCAACGCCACCGAGCTGGGCCTCGCCGGTTACGTCTACAGCCGGGACCCGGCCCGCATCTGGCGGATGGCCGACCGGATGCAGGTCGGCATCCTCGGCGCCAACGACCCGCTGCCGTCGGTGGCGTTCGCCCCGATGGGCGGGGTCAAGCAGGCCGGGCTCGGACGGGAGGGCTCCGCCGAGGGCCTGGCCGAGTTCACCGACCAGCGCTACCTCGCCTGGCGGCCGTGATTCCCGGTGACCTGGCTGCAGCTGACCGCACTCGCGGCGGCGGTCTTCGTCGGCGCGGGGACGCAGCGCGTCACCGGCCTGGGATTCGCGCTGGTGGCATCGCCGTTCGTGGTGCTGCTGACCGACCCGTTCAACGGGGTGCTCCTGGTGAACCTTTGCGGCACCCTCACCGCACTGGTCGTGCTCGTGCAGGTGTGGCGGGACGTGGACGTCCGGCGGGCCGGCCTGCTGCTCGGCCCGGCCGTGGTGGCCGTGCTGCCGGGCGCCTGGGTGGCCCGGAACCTGCCCGGCCCGGTGCTCTCCGTCGTCGTCGGCGGGCTGGTGCTGGCTGCGCTGGCGGCGGTGCTCGGCCGCGGTCGTACCCGCCGACCGGCCGACGCCACGCCCGACCTGGGCGGGGCCGTCCGCGACGTCAGCGCCAGCCTGCTGGCCGGGGCCGGGTCGGGTTTCATGAACGTCACCGCCGGGGTCGGCGGCCCGGCGATCACCGTCTACGCGATCTCCACCAGCTGGCCGCAACGCTCCTTCGCGGCCACCGCCCAGCTCATCTTCGCGACCCTCGGTGTCGCGTCGCTGCTCGCCAAGGGCAGCCTGCCGTCCCTGCCGGCGGCCGGGTGGGCCCTCGTGGGCGCCGGGCTCACCGTCGGCGTCCTCGTCGGTAACCGCCTGTCCGACCGGGTACCGGCGCGCCGGGCTCGGCAGGCCGTGGTGGCCCTCGCGCTGACCGGTGCGGCCATAACCGTGGTGAAAGGAGTGGTTCAGCTGTGAACAACGCTGTCCCCGGCGGTCTCGTGCTGGCCGTCGATCAGGGCACCACCAGCACCCGGGCGTTGCTGGTCGACGCCGACTGCCGCGTGGTGACGGCGGCGCAGGTCGAGCACCGGCAGCACTTTCCCCGGCCGGGCTGGGTGGAGCACGACGCCGACGAGATCTGGGCGAACACCCGTACCGTCATCGCCGACGCCCTCGACCGGGCCGGTCGCACCCCGGCGGAGCTGGCCGCGGTCGGCATCACCAACCAGCGGGAGACGGTGGTGGTGTGGGACCGCCGGACCGGCCGGCCGATCCACCGCGCCGTCGTCTGGCAGGACACCCGCACCGAGGAGCTGTGCCGTCAGCTCGCCGGCCCGGCCGGCCCTGACCGGTACCGGTCGCGCACCGGCCTGCCGCTGAGCACCTACGTCTCCGCGCCGAAGATCCGTTGGATCCTCGACCACGTGCCCGGTGCCCGCGAGGCCGCGCAGCGCGGGGACCTGGCCGCCGGGACCATCGACAGCTGGCTGGTCTGGAACCTCACCGGCGGTGTCGATGGCGGGCTGCACGTCACCGACGTCACGAACGCCTCCCGGACCATGCTGATGGACCTGGCCACGGTCGACTGGAACGCCGACCTCGCCGCCGAGCTGGGGGTGCCGCTCACCGTCCTGCCGGACATCCGCGCCTCCAGCGGCACCGTGGCCCGCGGCCACCGGGACGGGCCGCTGCCCGGCGTACCGGTCAGCGGCATCCTCGGCGACCAGCAGGCCGCGCTGTTCGGGCAGGCCCGCTTCGCCCCCGGCGAGGCGAAGAGCACCTACGGCACCGGCGCGTTCGTCCTGCTCAACACCGGCTCCGACCCGGTGCCGTCGAAGCACGGCCTGATCACCACGGTCGCCTACCAGTGCCACGGGCACGACCCGGTGTACGCCCTCGAAGGGTCCATCGCCGTCACCGGCGCCCTCGTGCAGTGGCTTCGTGACAACCTGGGCATCATCCGGCGCGCCGAGGAGGTCGAGGTCCTCGCCCGGCAGGTCGACGACAACGGCGGCGTGTACCTCGTACCGGCCTTCTCCGGCCTGTTCGCGCCGCACTGGCGGCCCGACGCGCGAGGAACGATCGTCGGGCTGACCCGCTACGCCGACCGCCGGCACCTGGCCAGGGCGGCGCTGGAGGCCACCGCGTTGCAGATCGGCGACGTGCTGGAGGCGATGCGCACCGACACCGGCCTGGACCTGCGTGAGCTCCCGGTCGACGGGGGCATGGCCGCCAACGACCTGTTGCTGCAGATCCAGGCCGACCAGCTGGGAATCCCGGTGGTGCGACCGGAGAACGTCGAGACGACCGCCATGGGCGCGGCGTACGCGGCCGGCCTGGCCGTCGGGATCTGGCCCGACCTGGACACGCTGCGCCGGCACTGGCGGGTTGGTGCCCGCTTCCATCCCACCCGGGACCTCACCTGGCGGCTGGAGCAGCGCGATACCTGGCGAGCGGCCGTGAGCCGATCATTGAACTGGACGGGGAGGTAAAGACATGATCAACCCAACGAGGCTGGGACCGTCGGAACGCGCCGAGAACTGGCGGCGACTGGGGTCCGAGCAGTTCGACATCCTGGTGGTCGGCGGCGGCGTCACCGGCACCGGCGTCGCCCTCGACGCCGCCACCCGCGGGCTGCGGGTGGCCCTGGTGGAGGCACGCGACTTCGCCGCCGGCACCTCCTCCCGGTCCAGCAAGCTCTTCCACGGGGGACTGCGCTACCTGGAGCAGCTCAACTTCGGGCTGGTCAAGGAGGCGCTGCGGGAGCGGGAACTGATGCTCACCCGGATCGCCCCACACCTGGTCCAACCGGTGTCGTTCCTCTATCCGCTGCGCCACCGGATGTGGGAACGCCCGTACGTCACCGCCGGGCTGACGCTCTACGACACGATGGCCGGCAAGCGTTCGGTGCCCCGCCACCAGCAGCTGTCCCGCAGCGCCGCGCGGCGGCTCTGCCCGTCGCTACGTCCGGACGCCCTGGTCGGGGCGATCCGCTACTTCGACGCCCAGGTCGACGACGCCCGGCACACCATGACCCTGGCCCGCACCGCCGCCACCTACGGTGCGACGGTGCTCAACTCCGCCGAGGTCGTCGAGTTCCGGCGCACCGGTGACCGCATCGTCGGCGCCCGGGTCCGCGACGTGGAGACCGGCGCGCACACCGACGTTTCGGCGACGGTCGTCATCAACTGCGCCGGGGTGTGGACCGACGAACTGCACCGGCTCGCCGGCCAGCGCGGGCAGTACAACGTGCACGCCTCCAAGGGAGTGCACCTGGTGGTGCCCCGGGACCGGATCCACTCCAGCACCGGCCTGATCCTGCGTACCGAACGGTCGGTGCTGTTCGTGATCCCCTGGGGCGCACACTGGATCGTCGGCACCACCGACACCACCTGGGAGTTGGGCAAGGCCCACCCGACCGCCACCGAGGCGGACATCACCTACCTGCTCGACCAGGTCAACGAGGTGCTGGCCACCCCGCTGACCCGCGACGACATCGAGGGCGTCTACGCCGGCCTGCGACCACTGCTGGCCGGCGGCACCGACGACACGACCAAGCTGTCCCGGGAACACGTCGTCACCCGCACCCAGCCCGGAATGCTCTCCGTGGCCGGCGGCAAGTACACCACCTACCGGGTGATGGCCGCCGACGCGGTCGACGCCGCCGCCGTCGACCTCGACCGGCCGCTGCCGCGCACGGTCACCGACCGGATCTCCCTGCTCGGTGCCGAGGGCTACCCGGCGCTGCGTAACCAGGTCTCCGTTCTCGGCCAACGGTACGGCCTGCCCACCTGGACCGTCCGCCACCTGCTGGGCCGCTACGGCTCACTGATCGGTGAGGTGCTGGCCGCCGGCGAGGACGACCCGTCGCTGCTGCTACCCATGCCCGGCGCCGAGCGTTACCTGCGGGCGGAGTTCCGCTACGCCGCCACCCACGAGTCCGCCCTGCACCTCGACGACCTGCTCGCCCGCCGGTCGCGCATCTCCATCGAGGAGAGCCACCGGGGTACGGAGACGGCCGAGGCGGTCGCCGACATCGTCGCGGACGTGCTGGGCTGGGACGAGCAGCGCAGGCGTGAGGAGGTCGAGGCGTACATCGCCCGGGTGGAGGCGGAACGGCGCTCCCACACCCAGGCTGACGACCCAGCCGCGGAGGCCGTCCGGGTGGCGGCACCGGACAGCCGGCTGACCACCGTGGTCGCCTGAGCGGGGGCGACGAGCGGCAGCGTCACCGGCGGGCGCCGGTCTCATGTGATCCGGTCCGTGGCCGAGGGCGTCACGGTCCCGCCGTGCCGGTGGGTCTCCATACGCAATCCCACCGGCGGCGGGATCCGTGGGCGAGGCTGCGGGTCAGGATCGATCGCGTAGGCGTGCCAGCCGCTCGCGTACGCCGTCGAAGTGGGCCCGCACGGCGGTAACGGCTGCCTCCTTGTCGCCGGCGACAACGGCTTCGTGGATCGCCCGGTGACGGTGCATGACCTCCTGCGGTGACTCGGTCGGTGCGCCGAGGTCCAGCCGTAGCTGGTGGTACACGTCCCAGAAGGCGCCCAGCAACTGGCCGACGAGGGGGTTGCGCAGCGGTAGGTAGAGCACGTCGTGGAAGAGCCGGTCGGTCTCCGGTGAGACGGTCCCCAGACGGGCCTCGACCGCCATCTGGTCCAGCACGTCGGCTGCGGCATTCAGATCGGCCTCGCGGTGCCGTTCGATGAGCTGGATGACCAGGCCGCTCTCCAGCGCCTCCCGGACCTGCATCAGGTAGGCGAGCTGGTGGCCGCCGCCGGCGGGGGTGATCCGGCCGTGGAAGGCCAGTTCGTCGACCAGTCCGCCGAGGGACATCTGCCCGACGAACATGCCGAAGCCGTGCCGGATCTCGACGATGCCCACGGCCTGCAACGCCTTGAGCGCCTCCCGGACCGAGTTGCGGCTGATGCCGAGTTCTCTCATCAGCTCCGTCTCGGTGGGCAACGCGTCGCCGACGCCGAGGCCCCGGTCGAGGATCAGTCGTTTCACCGCCTCCCGGGCCTCGGCAGCGCGACTCGTTCGCGGGCGGACGGGACGGTCGGCAACGCTCATGCTCGGGGGGCAACCTTCCGCTGGACATCCTATGACTTTCGTCGGCCGACCCTTTCCGGCCGGTCGCCGAGGCCGAAACATCCGGGAAACCTCAATGACTCATTCCCTTGACCCGATTGCTTCGGCCACTCTAGCCTCCATCCTAGCCGGGGAGGTGGGATGTGGAACGTCCCACGTCCTAGCAGTTACCTCAGTCACCCAATCGGTAGGAGGCACCGTGAGCGCCCCGGTATCCCGCCCTCACTACAGCCGCCGCGACTTCCTGCGCTTCAGTGGGATGCTCGGCGCGGCGGCGGTGGTGACGGCCAACATCTCCGCCTGCCAGTCCGGACCGGCGTCCACCAGTTCGGTGGGTGCCGGTGCCGACAAGGACCTGGTCACCGCGGTCATCGGCTACGGCAACGACCAGAGCTGGGACCCGACGATGACGGCCTCGGCGTTCTCCATGGCCGCCAACAACCACATCTACGAAGGGCTGATCGAGACCGACCCGGTCACCCGCGAGCCCTACCCGGCGCTGGCCACCGCGCTACCCACCGACACCGCGTCCACCGCGTGGCGGTTCACCCTGCGCGAGGGCGCCACCTGGCACGACGGCCAGAAGGTGACGGTGGACGACGTGCTCTTCACCTTCGAGCGGGTGCTCGACACGTCCACCCTGGTCAGCTCGTTCTTCCGCGCCTGGCTGAAGGAGGTGCGGCGGGTCGACGACCGCAGCGTGGAGCTGGTCTTCCATTTCCCCTTCCCGGACGCCCTGCGCCGCCTCTCGATTGCCAAGATCATGCCGAAGCACGTGTTCGGCGCTGCCGGCGGCTGGGACGCCGCCAAGGGCGGCAAGGCGGTCGGCTCGGGCCCCTACCGGCTCACCGCGCACAACCCGAAGTCGAACACCACCTTCGAGGCGTACGCGGACTACAACGGTCCGCGCAAGGCCCGGTTCAAGAAGATGAACTGGCTGTCGATCGTCGACAGCTCGGCGCGGGTCGCGAAGATCTCCGGGGCGTCGGCCGAGGCGCAGATCGCGGACAACATCCCGTACGCCAACATCGACCAGCTGAAGAAGTCCGGCCTCACCGTCGAGGGCGGCAAGGGCATGAACCACATGTTCCTGATGTTCAATACCGGCGCCAAGCCGTTCGACGACGTACGGGTCCGCCAGGCACTGCTCTACGCGATCGACACGCAGAAGATGATCGACGTCGCGCTCAAGGGCCACGGCACCGCGTCCACGAGCTTCCTCAACGAGCAGAACCCGTCGTACGCGAAGGCGAAGACCGTCTACAGCTACGACCCGGCCAAGGCAAAGGCCCTGCTCGCCGCGGCGGGCGTCACCAACCTGTCGATCACCCTGATGGCGGTCAACGTCAGTTGGATCGCCGACTGCCTGCCCACCATCGCCAACTCCTGGAACGCCATCGGCGTCAAGACGACCCTGCAGCCGCAGGACACCAGCGCGCTGTTCACGAAGATGGACCAGTCTCAGGACTACCAGGTCGTGGCCGCAGCGTCGAACCCCAACCAGTTCGGCCTCGACGCCGACCTCATCCTCCGCTACAACTACTCCCCGGGCGGCACCTGGATGAAGTACACCAAGTGGGACAGCAGCGCCGAGGCCAAGAGTCTCTTCGCGCTCATGGACCAGGCCACCCGGGAGCCGGACCAGAGCCGCAAACTCGCCCTGACCCACCAGTACCTGGACGTCATCGCCGAGCAGGCCGTCCTCTACCCGGTGGTGCACACCGAGTTGATGACCGCCTGGGACCCCAAGCGGCTCACCGGCATCCGCCCGCAGGCCTACCCGGGCATCAACCTGCTCCAAGCCGAGCGCGTCTGACAGCAGGGCTGCCGGGCGGCCGGACCGTCACCGCCCGCCCGGCAGCCCCTCCGGCCCGGCCGTCCCACCCGCCGAGGAGTCACACCGTGGCAGTGATCGCCAGAATGCTGGTCCGTCGCCTGCTTCTCCTGATCCCGCTCCTGCTGGGCGTGATCCTGTTCGTCTTCATCATCATGCGGTTCTCGCAGAACAAGCCCGAGTACGCGTACTTCCAGGGCGCGAACCCGACCCCGGAACAGATCCATCAGTTCCAACTGGAGAACGGCCTGCTGGATCCGCTGCCGATCCGCTATCTCCGGTTCGTGGGCGACCTCCTTCAGGGCGACATGGGCACCAGCGTCCTCACCAAGGCGCCGGTGCTCGACTCCGTACTCACCGCGCTGCCGCTGACCCTTCAGCTGACCTTCCTCGGCCTGCTGATCGGCGTCGTCACCGCGCTGGTCTTCGGCGTCACCGCGGCGCTCTTCCGGGACCGCTGGCCGGACCAGCTGATCCGGGTGCTGTCCCTGACCGGCGTCGCCGCGCCGTCGTTCTGGCTGGCCCTGCTGATGATCCAGTACCTCGCCGTCGACGCCGGGGTCTTTCCCACCGGCGGATACATCAACCCGGCCGACTCCTTCACCGGCTGGCTGCGGTCCCTCACCCTTCCGGCGCTGGCCCTGTCACTGCCGGTCGCGGCCCAGCTCACCCGCATCGTCCGGACCTCGATGGTCGAAGAGCTCGACAAGGACTACGTCCGCACGGCGATCGGCAACGGCCTACCGCCCGTCGTCGTGGTCGGCCGGAACGTGCTGCGCAACGCGCTGATCAACCCGCTCACCGTGCTCGGCCTGCGGGTCGGCTATCTCCTCGGCGGCGCGGTGGTCATCGAAACGATCTTCTCTCTGCCCGGAATGGGCAAGCTGATGATCGACGGAGTGACCAACGGCGACCCGGCCGTGGTGCAGGGCGCCGTACTGACCATCGCCACCGGCTTCGTGGTGGTCAACCTCGTCGTCGACATCCTCTACCTACTGGTCAACCCACGCCTGAGGAGTGCTGGCTGATGCGGCGACGACTCACTGAACGGCTGGCCCGGCCGGGCATCGGATTCCGCCGGCTCCCACCCCTGTCCTGGGTCGCGCTGGGCGTCCTGGTGGTGGTCGGCCTCGCCGCCCTGCTCGCCCCGATCATCGCGCCGCACTCTCCGCTGACCCAGCACTCCGCCAGCGGCGGCCCGTCCGCCACCCACTGGATGGGCCTGGACAGCGCCAACCGCGACATCTTCAGCCGACTCCTGCACGGCGCCCGGTGGTCGCTGGTCATCGGGCTCGGCGCCACCGGCCTGGCCCTGCTCGCCGGCGCGCTGATCGGAGCCCTCGCGGCCACCGCACGAAAGTGGGTCGATGAGGGCGTCATGCGCGTCCTGGATGTGATCATGGCCTTTCCCGGCATCGCCCTGGCGGCCGTGCTGGTCGCGGTCTTCGGCGGCGGGGTCGGCGTCCTGGTGGCCGCGATCGGGTTCCTGAACACTCCGCCCGTCGCCCGCATCGTCCGGGCGAACGTGCTCGCCCAGTACGGGGAGGACTACGTCGCCGCCGAGAAGATCATCGGGGCGCGTACACCGTTCATCCTCGTCCGGCACGTGGCGGTCAACTGCGCCGCACCCATCCTGGTGTTCTGCACCGTCATGGTCGCCGACGCGATCGTGTTCGAGGCGTCGCTGTCGTTCATCGGCGCGGGCGTCCGGCCGCCCGACCCGTCCTGGGGCAGCGTCATCGCCGACGGCAAGAACCTGGTGCTGCTCGGCGGATGGTGGGCCACCGTCTTCCCCGGCCTGTTGATCCTCATCACGGTGCTGGCGCTGAACATCCTGTCCGAGGGCATCTCCGACGCCTGGGCGACACCGGCCGCCCGCCGCCCACCCGCCCGCCGCTCCGGCGACGTCGACCCGATCGAGCAGGCCCGGCCCGGATCGGGCGAGGTCACCGAACTGCCCGGGCTCGCCGAGGCCGCCCGCCGGCTCTCCGAACGGGCCCGCCCCCTGCCCGACGGCCCCGCGATCCTCGAGGTGGAGAACCTCGCCATCGGCTTCGACGGCCGGCACGACGGGGTGGACATCGTCGACGGGATCTCCTTCGACGTGCGGCCCGGAGAGGTGCTGGGGCTCGTCGGGGAGTCCGGCTGCGGCAAGTCGCTGACCGCCCTGACCGTCATGGGCCTACAACCGCGCGACGCCCGGATCCGCGGCAGCATCCGGTTCGCCGGCACCGACCTGCTCCGCATGCCCCGCGCGGCGCGACGGCGGCTGCTCGGCCACGACCTGGCCATGATCTACCAGGACGCGCTCTCCTCACTCAACCCGGCGATGACCGTCCGCGCCCAGCTCAAGCAGCTCATCCGGCGGGGCGGCCGGCGTACGGCGAGGGAGCTGCTGGCACTGGTCGGGCTCGACCCGGACCGGACCCTCTCCGCCTACCCGCACGAGCTCTCCGGCGGCCAGCGGCAGCGGGTCCTCATCGCCATGGCCCTGTCCCGGGACCCGAAGCTCATCATCGCCGACGAGCCGACCACCGCGCTGGACGTGACCGTGCAGGCACAGGTGATCCAGTTGCTGCTGCGGCTACGGGCGGAACTCGGTTTCGCGCTGATCCTCGTCTCGCACGACCTCGCGCTGGTCGCCGACGTGACCGATCGGGTCGTGGTGATGTACGGCGGGCAGATCGTCGAGACGGGGGTGACCGCCGAAGTGGTCGGCGCACCCGCCCACCACTACGCCCGGGGCCTGCTCGGCTCGGTGCTGTCGCTGGAGGCCGGCGCGGCGCGACTGTCCCAGATCCGCGGCGTCGTGCCGGCCCCCGCCGACTTCCCGGCCGGCTGCCGGTTCGCCGACCGCTGCCCCATGGCGACCGACGTGTGCCGCACCGCCGCTCCCGAACTCGCCGGTGACCAGCGCCGCCACGCGACGGCGTGCCACCACCCGGCGATCACGCTCACCCAGCCGCTCGCGGCGGGAACGGAGGCCCGGTGAACCCGACCGAAACACCTCTGCTGGAGCTCGCCGACGTGCACGTCGTCCACCGGGCCCGCTCCGGAGGCATCTTCGCCCGCGACCGCGTGTACGCGTTGACCGGCGCGGACCTCACCGTCAGGGCGGGGGAGACCGTCGGGATCGTGGGTGAGTCAGGCTGCGGCAAGTCGACGCTCGCGCGGGTACTGGTCGCGCTCCAACGGCCCACCGCCGGGACCGTCCGTTTCCGCGGTGAGGACGTGTGGTCGACGCCGGAGTCGCGACGCCGACGGACGATCGGCGCTACCACCGGCATGGTGTTCCAGGATCCGTCCACCGCGTTGAACCGCCGGCTGTCCGTTCGGCAGATCCTGCGGGATCCGTTGGACGTGCACCGGCGAGGCACACCGGGCGACCGGGAGCGGCGGGTACGCGAGCTGCTCGACCTCGTCGGGCTACCGGCCAGCTCCGCCGACCTGCTGCCGGGTCAGCTCTCCGGTGGGCAGCGGCAGCGGGTCGCCATCGCCCGGGCCCTGGCCCTCGAACCCGACCTGGTGGTGGCCGACGAGCCGACCAGCGCACTGGACGTCTCGGTACGGGCCCAGATCCTCAACCTGCTGCTGGACCTCAAGGACCAGCTCGGGCTCGCCATGGTGTTCGTCTCGCACGACATCCAGACCGTGCGGCGGATGAGCGACCGGGTGGTCACCATGTACCTGGGGCGGATCGTGGAGCAGGCGCCAGCCGGGTCCGTACCTCGGCAGGCCCGCCACCCGTACACCCGGGCGCTGTTCTCGGCGACCCCGGGCCTGCTCTCGCCGATCGACCCGATCCCGCTGTCCGGCCTGGTGCCGTCGGCGACCCGGCCGCCGTCCGGCTGCCCGTTCCGCACCCGGTGTTGGAAGGCGGACGACATGTGCGTCCGCGACCTGCCCGCCGTGCAGGGCCTGCCGGACGGGCACCTGTTCCGCTGCCACCACCCGGTACCGGGCGGCGCCACCGACACCGAACTGATCAGCCAAGCACAGGAGCGTCCATGACCAACGCCGCCGCACTCACCGGCGTCATCCCCCCGGTGTGCACCCCGCTGACCCCCGACTTCGAGGTGGACACCCGATCGCTCACCCGCCTCGTCGACCACCAGCTCCGGGGCGGGGTGGACGCGCTGTTCGTGCTCGGATCCTCCTCGGAGGTGGCCTTCCTGCCCGACGCACACCGGCGGGTGGTGCTGGAGACCGTGATCGGGCACGTCGCGGGTCAGGTGCCGGTGCTCGCCGGCGTCATCGACATGACCACCCTGCGGGTGCTCGACCACGCCCGGGTGGCCGCGCAGGCCGGAGCGGCGGGCCTGGTGGCGACCGCGCCGTTCTACGCCCGCACCCACCCGATGGAGATCGACACGCACTTCCGGACCATCGCGGACCGGACCGGCCTGCCGCTGTACGCGTACGACCTGCCGGTGTCGGTGCACACGAAGCTCGGGGCGGAGCTGGTGCTCGCGCTGGCCGCCGACGGGGTGCTGGCCGGCATCAAGGACTCCAGCGGCGACGACGCCGGGCTGCGGTCGCTGATCCTCCGCCGGCGTGACCGGCCGGACCTCACCGGGTTCAGCGTGCTGACCGGTTCGGAGCTCACCGTCGACTCGGCGCTGTGGATGGGCGCCGACGGGGTCGTGCCCGGTCTCGGCAACGTCGACCCGGACGGCTACGTGCGGCTGCACCAGGCCGCCACCAAGGGCGACTGGGTGGCGGCGCGCACCGAGCAGGAGCGGCTGTACCGGATGTTCGAGCTGGTGTTCGTCGGAGCCCATCGGATGGGGATGAGCTCCTCACCGCTCGGCGCCTTCAAGGCCGCACTGCACCTGCGGGGCATCATCGACCACCCGACGACGGCGCTGCCCCAGGTCCCACTGAACAGCGAGGAGACAGCCCGCATCGGCCGTTACCTGGCCGACGCCGGGCTGCTCTGACTGTCAGGAGGTGCCGCTTCCCCCGACGGGCACCCGCTTGCCGAGCCAGCGGAGCTGCTCCACCCGCTGAAAGGCGGCCCCGCCCTCGTGCCCGTTGTACGGCCACACCACGATGTCCTTGTCGGCGCTGGCGCAGTGGTGGTACGCCGCGAAGACGGTCGACGGCGGGCAGATCCGGTCCATCAGCGCCACCGACACCAGCACGGGCGCGGTGATCCGGGAGGCGAAGTTCAGCCCGTCGAAGTACCCCAGGGTGTGGAACACCCGATCCACCTCGTCCCGGCGGGTCTGCAGGTACGACCCCAGTTCGCCGTACGGCCCGGCGTCGGTGACGTCGACCGCCCGGCGGAAGTGGCACAGGAACGGCACGTCCGCGAGCACCCCGGCCAGGCCGTCGAGCAGCCCAGCCGCGGCCAGCGCGATCCCACCGCCCTGGCTGCCCCCGGCTACGACGATCCGGGTCGGGTCGACGTGCGGGATGAGCCGCGCGGTCTCGACCGCCCGGACGGCGTCGCTGAAGACCCGCCGGTAGTAGTAGCGGGCGGGGTCGGTGACGCCGCGGGTGAGGAAGCCGTTGGCCTGCGGCGCCCCGGACGGGTCCGGGTCGGGCGTGTCCCCGGTCAGCGAGCCGGCAGCGCCCTGGCCCCGGGTGTCCATGACCAGGTGGGCGTAGCCGGCGGCGCTCCAGAAGAGCCAGTCGTGCGGCAGGCCCCGGCCGCTGCCGTAGCCGATGTACTCGACGACGCAGGGCAGCGGCCCGGACCGGTGGCGGGGCAGCAGCAGCCACCCGCGTACCGGCTGGCCGGCGTGACCGGCGAAGGTGACGTCGTACACCTCCACCGTGGCCAGCCCCGCGTCGTACGGCTCCAGCCGCGCCGGCCAGGCGGCGGCTGCGGACTCGCCGATCGTCGCGGCCCAGAAGTCGTCGAAGTCGTCGGGCTCGGTCCGGGCGGGGCGGTAGTCGCGCAGCGTGTCCAGTGGCCAGTCGGTGAGCACAGCGTCTTCCCTGATCGGTTCGTGGTCGGCGCACGGTGGCGCCCACGCGCTGGTGGGCGCCACCGTGCTGGTCGGTGGCGGCCGGTCAGCCTACGGTCTCCAGCGGGAGCCGAAGGCCGAGCCCGCCGCCGATCGGCAGGTTCCGCTCCCGGATCAATTCGAGCTCGGTGGGGGACAGGGCCCGACGGTAGAGGCGGACCTCGTCGAGCGTCCCGTGGAAGCGGTCCGCCCCGTCCACCCGCTGCCCGAGGTGGATGCCGGTGACACCGAACTCCTTGCCGGCGGTGACCGAGCCGGGCGGCACCGCGGCGGCGGCCACCTCGGCGCCGTCGACCTGCAGGACCAGCCGGCCGTCGACGCGTTGCAGCACCACGTGGTGCCAGTTCCCGTCGTTGTACGCCTCGGCGGAGGCGACCGAGATGTTGAACCGGTCCACCATGATCAGTGCGCGTATCCGGCTGCTCGCCGGCTCGGCCCTCAACCAGACCTGGGGCGTCGTGCCACTACCGGTGCGGTAGGCCCACATGATGGCGTGCGAGCCCTTCGTCTCGGTGTACCGGATCCAGGTCGCAAACGTGAAATCCCCGTCGCCGAGGTCCACCGAGCGGTCGAACGGCACCTCGATCCGGTCGTCCAGCCCGTCCAGCGCCAGCCCGTCGCCGTAGCGGCCCGCCGTCGGCTGCGCGCCGCCCCGGACGTACGCCGGGTTGTGGTGGGGCGAGGTGTCAGGGGTGGTCGGGCCTGGCGCCGGTGGGCTCGGGATCCCCGGTGGCGTCCCGTTCGGGGTCGCCAGGTACGCCTCGTTGAAGCGGGCGTACCGGATGCTCTCGTACGGGCTGGTCCGCCCCGCCTCGTACAGCAGCGCCGCCTCGTCGCCGTCGAGCCGGACCAGGTCGGAGTACGCGCTCGGCCCCCAGTGGAAGACCTTGCCCTCGTCCCAGGTCTGCCAGCTGCGCCCCTCGTCGAACGAGGAACGGACCGTCATCACCTCCCGCGCCACCGGGTGGGCGGGGGACGAGAGCAGGATCCGGTTCCGGCGGTCGCCGGCGTCGGTCGCGCCGAACCGCAGCAGTGAGGCCTGCACGTCCGGCATCTCGAGACGGGGGATGGTCCGGAAGGGGGCGTCGAAGCTACCTCCGCCGTCACTGCTGACCGCGTACGCCCGGTGGCCCGGATCGGTGCCACGTTCCCGGGCCAGCGCGTAGATCCGGCCGTCGGTCCGCTCGACGACGGTGACCTCCTGGGCGATCACCGAACCGTCGTCGCGGGACGTCTCGGCGCCGATCTGCCAGGTCAGTCCACCGTCATCGCTGTAGAGCAGGTGGGTGCCGTAGACGTGTGCGCCGACCCCGTCGTAGCTTTCGAAGCTGGCGCCGACCACGAGCCGGCCGGCGTGTGGCCCCCGCTGGAGTTGGATGCCGTGCATCGGGCCGGTGGCGTACCAGAAGTTCCACTCCGGCCGCTTGGCCTCCGTCAGCTCGCGTACCGGCGACCAGGTCGCGCCGTTGTCGTCGCTGGTGACCAGGTAGGGGTCACGGTCGCAGCCGTTCGGGCAGGGGGCCGGACCGTTGCTGGTCCCCACCACCACGACCCGACCGGTGCGCTGGTCGACGATCGGCACCGGGTTTCCCCGGGTCTGGCCGTTGCCATCGACCACCACCTGGAGCGGGCCCCAGGTGCGCCCGCCGTCGGAGGACCGGCGCAGCACCAGGTCGATGTCCCCGTCGTCGCCGCAGTCGGCGACTCGGCCCTCGGCGAACGCCAGGATCATGCCGTTCATCGCGCGGACGACGGCCGGGATCCGGAAGCAGGCGTATCCGAAGGTTCTCTGCTCGTAGAGCACCTGCTCATCGACGAACGGAACGGTGCCGCCCGCCCCGTCCAGCCCGTCGCTCGCCTCGGCGGCACTCGCGGGCGGCGCCGTGGTGAGCGTGGCGGCGAGCATGCTGGCCACGGCGAGCAGGACAAGGGCCGGGCGGCGGTGCCGCCGCCCGGTGCGGCTGGATGGTCGGTGCCCTTCTCTCATGTCGCGCCCTTCCATGTCGGGTGGTGGTGCCGGTCATCCTATGTGGGACGTGGGATGTCCGGAAGATGGTTGGGGGCAGCGTCGAGAAGCAGTGGCGAAGGGGCGGGCCACCGCGGTAGGCCGCCGGGCCATGTGCCCGGCTGGTCCCGGAGTCGGCTCCCCGTGAGGCCCCAGGTGCAGCCGGCCGGCTACGGCCGGCCGGGTGTCCGCGTTCGCCACCCCGAAGGGCTGGGGCGGCAAGGGGTGGCCGCCAGGGAGGGGCGGCGGGCGGGATCAGGCGGGTTGCTGGCCCGCTTCGTCGAGCCAGCGCTCGGCCCGGGCGATCCGGGCCTTGACGTCCCGGAAGTGCAAACGCATCGCTTCCTGCGCGCTGCTTCCGTCGCGGTTGCGCAGCGCCTCGACGATGCGGCGGTGGTTGGCGACGATGTCGGACGCCCGGTCCTCCGGCGGGCCGAGGGCCGGCTCGACCTCGTGGTAGACGTCCCAGAACAGCCCGATCAACTGCAGGACCAGTTCGTTGTTGCAGGACTCGTAGAGCAGAGAGTGGAAGGCGCGGTCGGCCTCCTTGTCCCGTTCCATCGCCGTGACCAGGGCGTCCAGTGCGGCGAGTCGCGCCTCGCTGACGTCGCGCGCCACGGAACCGATGAGGCCCGTCTCCAGGATCTCGCGGACGGCGACCAGATCGTGCAGCGCCCGGACCCCGTGCCCGGGCCGGGTCCGCACCCGGAACGTCAGTGACGGGGTGAGCACGTCCAGTGGCGCGTGCCCCACGAACGTGCCGAATCCGTGCCGGATCTCCACGATGCCCAGCGCCTGTAGGGCGCGGATCGCCTCCCGCACACTGTTGCGGCTGGCGCCGAGCAGATCCATCAGCTGCGGTTCGGTCGGCATCAGGGCACCGGGTGCGAGCCGGCGCTCGTGGATGAGGGCGATGATGCGGTCCTGCAGCGTCTCCCTCGTGCGTGCCCGCATGTTCCCTCCCACTTCCGCGCCGCCACGTCTTCTCGCTCCAAACATCCCACGTCGTGCCATCGACGCGGCGGGGCGGTGGGAAGAATTTACACGGCTCATGCCTTGACGGTCACTGTGGCCCCACCTAGTGTGCCCGGATGGCGGATGACATCCCATGTCCGTCTCGCCCTGATTCGGAAGCACCCAGAGGTGGTCGCCCGACGACGAGGAGTGGACTATGACCATGCCCAACATCTGGTTCGGCGGTGACTACAACCCGGAGCAGTGGCCGGAGGACGTCTGGGTCGAGGACATGAAGCTGATGGCCGAGGCTGGCGTCTCACTGGTCTCGGTGGGCATCTTCGCCTGGGCCCAGGTGGAGCCGCGACCGGGCGAGTACGACTTCGGCTGGTTCGACCGGGTGCTGGACCATCTGGCGGAGGCGGGGATCGGGGCCAGCCTCGCGACCATGACCGCCTCGCCACCGCCCTGGTTGTCCCGTCTGCACCCCGAGGTGCTGCCCACCCGGGCCGATGGGGTGAGGCTGTGGCCCGGCGCCCGCCAGCACTACTGCCCGTCGAGCCCGGTCTACCGGGAGCACGCCGCCCGGCTGGTCGAACAGCTCGCCCAGCGCTACGGCAGCCATCCCGCGCTGCGGCTGTGGCATGTCGGCAACGAGTACGGCTGCCACGTGCGGGCCTGCTACTGCGACGTGTCCGCGGCCGACTTCCGGCGCTGGCTGCGCGACCGCTACGGCGACGTGGACGCCCTCAACGCCGCCTGGTCCACCGCCTTCTGGTCTCAGCGCTACGACGACTGGTCGGAGGTACTGCCGCCACGTACCGCGCCCACCTTCGGCAACCCGGCCCAGAAGCTCGACTTCGCCCGGTTCAGCAACGACGCCATCCTCGCCTGCTACACCATCGAACGTGACATCCTGCGGCGGCACACCCCCGGCGTACCGCTGACCACCAACCTCATCGGCCTCGTGCACAAGCCGATCGACTCCTTCCGCTGGGCCGCCGAGCAGGACGTCGTGAGTCTCGACAGCTATCCCGACCCGTATGATCCGCGTACGCACGTCGACGCCGGGTTCGGCTACGACCTGGTCCGCTCGGCGCGACGGGGTCAGCCCTGGCTGCTCATGGAGCAGGCGCCGAGCGCGGTCAACTGGCGGGAGCGCAACGCGCCGAAGCCGCCGGGAGTGATGCGGTTGTGGAGCTGGCAGGCGGTCGCCCAGGGGGCCGACGCGGTGCTGTTCTTCCAATGGCGGCAGGCCGCGGGCGGTGCCGAGAAGTTCCACTCGGCGATGCTGCCGCACACCGGAGAGCACAGCCGGACCCACCGCGAGGTCCGTGAGCTCGGCGCCGAGATCGCGGCCGCCGCCGAACTCGCCGGCACCCGGGTGCAGGCCGACGTGGCCCTGCTGCACGACTGGTCGAACTGGTGGGCGGTGGAGGGCGACGCCCACCCGGCGCCGCTCGATGTCCTGGCGGCCCACCGGGCGCACTACGCGCCGCTCTTCGATGCCCATGTGACCTGCGACGTCGTGCCGCCCGACGCCGACCTGGCCGGCTACCGCCTGGTGATCGTGCCCAACCTGTACCTGCTCTCGACCGCGACGGCCGACGCGCTGCGCGAGTACGTGCACCGCGGCGGCACCCTGCTGGTGTCGTACTTCACCGGGGTGGTCGACGAGACTGAGCGGCTGCACCCGGGAGGTGCGCCGGGGCCTCTGCGTGACCTGCTCGGGTTGCGGGTGGAGGAGTTCTGGCCCCTGCCGGTCGACGGCACGATCGGCCTGGACCTCGACGGCCGGCACGGTCGCGGCCTGGAGTGGTCGGAGTGGGTCGAGCCGGCCGGGGCGCAGGTGATGGGCACGTTCACCGACGGCGAGTTGGCCGGCCGACCCGCGCTGCTCCGGCACCGCTACGGAACCGGCGCCGCGTGGTACCTCGCCACTCGCCCCGACCCGGCGCTGATGCGCGCGGTGCTCGACCAGGTCCGAGCGGAGGCGAAAGTCGCGCCGGTCCTGCCCGGCCTGCCCGACGGCGTGCAGGCCGTGCGTCGCCACGGCGACGACCGTTCGTACCTGTTCCTGCTCAACCATGGCGGCACGCCGGCGACCGTGGCACTGCCGTCCGTCGCCGTCGACCTGCTCGGTGACCAGGACGCGGCGGCCGACCTCGTCACCCTGCCTCCGCGCGGTGTCGCTGTGCTGCGTTCCTGATCGGGCGGGTGTGCGCCGCGACGCTCGTCGCGGCGCACACCCGTGCGTCACCCGAGCTTCCGCAGCTCGGCCGCCGGGATCCGGCGGAAGGTGATCGTCTCGTACGGGCCGAAGTTGCCGGTCTCGTAGAGCACGCCGACGGTTCGGGAGTCCAGCTGCACCAGGTCGGAGTACCCGGCGGGAAGGCCGGACAGCGCCAGGGCCGGCCGCCAGGTCGCACCCTGGTCGGTGCTGATCCGCAGCGTCATCGCGGCCCGGCTGGCCGGGTCGGCGGGCCCGGAGAAGAGCAGCGGCGCCTTCGGACCGCTCAGCTGCAGGACGCTGGCCTGCACGACCGGGCCCACGAGGGTCGCCTGCGGCCGGTACGGCAGCACCAGCGACTCGCCGCCGTCGGCGCTCCAGGTGTCGGCCCGGTTGCCGGGCGCGCTGCCGTTGTGTTCGCGGGTGTTGAGGTAGAGCCGGCCGTCCGGCAGCTCCGCCGCCGTGGTCTCGTTGACGTTCACGTAGCCGTTGGGGTTGTCGTCGACCGCGCCGATCTGCCAGGTCTCGCCGGCGTCGTCGCTGTAGAGCAGGTGACCACCGTAGTACCTGGCCTCCGTACCGAGATCGCTCGATCCGGCCGGGGGTGCGATCGAGTGGTTGGCCGGTACCACCAGCCGGTCCCGGTGGGCCGCACCGGTCAGACGCAGGGCGTGGCCGGGTCCCGTCGCGTACCACCGCCAGTTCTCCGCCTTCGCCTGCCCGGTGATCTCCCGCGGGGCCGACCAGCTGACTCCGTCGTCGTCGCTGTGCTGGACGAAGACCCGGCGGCTCTGCTCGGGCGTGACCTCACCGCGCATGATCTCGGCTTCGGACGCGTCGGCGGCATTGGTCGTGGACAGCAGGACGAGACGGCCACTCGCCGTGAGGACCGGCGCGGGGTTTCCGGCGGTGTCCGGACCGCGGTCGTGAACCATCTGCAACGGCCCCCAGGTGCATCCGCCGTCACCGGATCGCTTGAGGACGAGGTCGATGTTGCCCGCGTCGGCCAACGAGCCGTGTCGCCCCTCGGCGAAGGCGAGCAGGACGCCGGACCGAGTGGTGACGACGGCGGGGATCCGGAATCCGGTGTAGCCCTCGGTGCCGGAGACGAACGGCACGGAGGTGTCGCACCGGTGCGCGGGTGTTGTCGGTTCGGCCGTCGCGGGCGGGGCTCCGAGGGCCAGGGAGACGGCGATCGCGGCAGCGCCGAGCGCGATCATCGAGCGGGGTGTACGGGACATGCGCACCTCTTTCGTGACGGTGGGTGGCAATTTCGTGGATCCGCGGGTGGTGGCGCCCCGCCGGACGACCGCTGGCGGGGCACCGACCCTGCGGCTACTGCTCGGGGTTGACGGTCGTGAACGGGAGGCGAAGCCGGAGTTGGCCGGCGATCGGGACGTTGTGTTCCCGGACATCCCGCAACTCTTCAGGGGTGAGGGCGCGGCCGTAGATGCGGAACTCGTCGAGGGTGCCGCGGAACCGGTTGACGCCGTCGATCCGTTGACCGAGGTGGATGCTGCCGATGCCGAACTCCTTTCCGGTGGTCACCGAGCCGCGCGGAGCGGCCAGGTTGGCGACGGTGGCGCCGTCGATGAGGACCGTGACCCGGGTCGCTGTGCGTTGCATGACGACGTGGTGCCAGAGCCCGTCGTTGTACGCGCCCGCGATGGTGATGTTCGCGTCGCCCTGGCCGGTGCCGACGACGCCCCGGATGCGGTTGCCTGCCGGTTCGGCTCGCAGCCAGATCTGAGCGGCTCCCGTACCCACCTGGTGGAACCACCAGATCACGTGGCTGCCGGTGGTTTGGCTGTACCGGAACCAGGTCATGATCGTGAAGTGGTTGTCCTCCAGGTCGACGTCCGGGTTGTACGGCACCTCCACGTGGTCGTCGACGCCGTCGAGCGCGATCCCGGTGCCGTACCGCCCCTCGGTCAGCGTCGCACCGTTGCGGACGTAGGCGGTGTTGTCGTAGCGCGGTGCTGCGTCCGGGGTCGTCGGTCCGGGCGCCGGGGGCGGCGGCAGATCCGGAGGCGAACCGTTCGGGGTGTCGAGGTACGCCTCGTTGAACCGGACGAACTGGATCACCTCGTACAGGGCGGCGACACCGCCTTCGTACAGCACCCCTGCCACGGGGCCCGCGACCGGATCGGTCTCGATCTCGACCAGGTCGGAGTAGCCACCCGGACCCCAGGTGATGACCTTGCCTTCCTGCCAGGTCTCCCAGGTCTGGGCCTCGTCGTACGAGGACCGGATTGTCAGTGCCTCGCGCTTGCCGGGGTTGGCTGGTCCGGAGAACAGGATGCGGTTCCGCGCGTCACCTTCGTCGGTGGCGGTGAGGCGTAGCAACGCTCCCTGCACGACCGGCATCGTCAGCTCGGGCACCATCCGGAACGGTGCGTCGTAGCTTTCGCCGCCGTCGCTGGAGATCGCGTACGCCCGGGTGCCCTCAGCCGTACCGGCTTCCCGCACGTTGACGTAGATCCGCCCGTCGGTCAGTTCCACCAGCGTCGACTCGTTGACGAGGATGTCGTCCTCCGCGCCACCGGCGCTGGCGCCGCGATGCCAGGTTTCGCCGCCGTCGTCGCTGTAACCGAGGTGGACTCCGGCGATGCGCCGCCCGTCAGACGCGAAGGACTCGTGGTTGGCGCTCATCACCAGCCGCCCGGCGTGCGGGCCGCGTTTGAGCTGGATGGCGTGTACCGGACCGGTGGCGTACCACGCGGACCACTCCGGCAGCATCAGGTCGGTCATCTCTCGCGGCGCGCTCCAGGTCGCTCCCCGGTCATCGCTGACCTGCAGGAACGGAACGCGGCCACCGCTGCCGGCGCCTGGGTTGTGGGTCGTGAACAGCACGACCCGACCGGTCCGTTCGTCCACGATCGGCATCGGGTTGCCGTGCGTGTCACCGTTGCCGCGCGACACAACCTGCAGCGGCCCCCAGGTACGGCCGCCGTCGTGGGACCGCTTCAGCACCAGGTCGATGTCGCCCCTGTCGCCACAGTTGTCGATCCGGCCTTCGGCGAACGCCAGCAGGTCCCCGTTGGTGGCCCTCACGATCGCCGGGATGCGGAAGCAGAAGTACCCGTCCGTGTTCGCGGTGTAGACCGCACGCTCCTCGTGGTACGGCTCCGCGGCGTGCGCGGTGCCGCTGGTGAGCAGGGCGGCAGCCATCGCCGCGATCACCATGGTGGACAACAGTCGGCGGTGTCTTCTGCTGTGTCTCTGCCTCGTCATGGAATGCGATACCTCCACTGGTCACCGCTGGGGCGGCTCGTGTCGAGCGGCAGGTGAGTCCCGACTGCTGGTTGTCGCACCTGCTGCGCTCGTGGATTGTCCGCAGCTCTTCCCAGGTGCTCCGTCGGAAACAGCTAGGAACGGTTGGCGGACATCCTACGTCCTATGTCCAGCATCGCAAGCCCCTCAGCCATCGGGCACGTTCCGCCGACCGCACCGAATCGACCAACCCGACTCCACCAGACCCGGGAACATTAAGGTCTCCACAGAACCCGGCGGTTCACCCGTGCGCGGGGACGCGCAGCCCATCGAGGAGGGAGCGATGAGTTTCGCTGCCGAGTCGGGTCTGTACCAACGCCAAGCAGATGGAGGTCGTGATGGGCGAAGCTGAGGTCCTGCTGGAAGACATCGTTTTCGGCGAGTCGCCGCGCTGGCACGACGGGCGGGTCTGGTTCTCCGACTGGGGCGCCAACCAAGTGATCTCGCTCGACGCCGACGGTCGCCACGAGGTGGAGGCGACGGTCACGTCGTTCCCGATGTGTATCGACTTTCTGCCGGACGGGCGGCTGCTCGTGGTGGACTCGGCGCAGCGTCGGTTGCTGCGCCGGGAGCCGGACGGGTCGCTGGTCGAGCACGCCGACCTTTCCGCGGTCTCGGACAAGCCGTGGAACGACATCGTGGTCGACGAGCGGGGCAACGCCTACGTCAACAGCATCGGTTTCGACTTTCCCGGCAGCGAGTTCGCCCCGGGCCTGGTCGTGCTCGTCAGCCCCGAGGGGCACGTCGAGCAGGTGGCCGACGACCTCGCGTTCCCCAACGGCATGGCGATCAGCCCGGACGGCGCGACGCTCATCGTCGCCGAGTCGTACGCGAGCCGGCTCACCGCCTACGACATCGGCGGCGACGGGGTTCTCAGCAATCGGCGGGTGTGGGCGGCGACACCCGACGACCACCCCGACGGGATCTGCATGGACGCCGAGGGTGCGGTCTGGTACGCCGACGTCGGCAATCAGCGCTGTGTCCGGGTACGCGAGGGCGGCGAGGTGCTCACCACCGTCGACTTCGATCGCGGCGCCTTCGCTTGCGTGCTCAGCCGCAGTCGAGATCCGCGCTTGTTCGTCGTGGGCCAGACGTATGGTGGACCGGGGTCGTCGCGGCCCAGCGGGAGGCTGGTGGCGTTCCCGGCGCCCGCGCCCGGAGCCGGGAGACCGTGACCCGGCGGAGCGAGGATCAGGGTCATGGTCGGTCACGCCCGGGGCGGACCGGCGACAAGCGGCCCCGGCATGAGCGGAACCCTGATCGAGCGCTGCCGGTGGCAACTGAGGCGGCTACGCAGAGCCGAACCGCTCGTCGGCGGGATTCACGCCGGGAATGACCGCCGGTCGGGGCTTGGGCCTGCCCACGGTGGCGCTGTGCGCCGAGGGCGGGACGAGGTCGCGCGACTACTCTGCGTGGGTCTGAGTGCGCGCGTCGCTGGCGATGATGTCGCACGGCGTCCAGTCGACGTCCTCCAGCGGGATCGAGGCGTAGCCGACGGCGCCGCCGAACCGCTCCCGCACAGCGGCAGCGGAGGAACTGCGCGAGTCCGGCTACGCGGGGATGACCATGGACCGGGTCGCCGCCCGGGCCGGGACCAACAAGAACGCCATCTACCGCCGGTGGCCGCATCGGGCGGCGCTGGGCATCGCGGCGTACCGCCACCTCTCCGACGCCACGATGCCGAACCCCGACACGGGCACCCTGCGGGGCGACGCACTCGAGATGCTGCGGCAGGCGAACGAAACGTGGTCGTCGCCGCACGGAGCGGTCCTGCGCGGCCTGCTGGCGGCTGCGGCGGATGACCCGGCGCTGCTCGATCTCATGCGAGAACGGTCGGGCGCGGACACCATGGACCGCGCCTGGCTGACCATGCTCGAACGCGCCGTAGCGCGTGGCGAGGCGCCACCGGCGGCCGTCCATCCGCGCGTCGCGACCACGCCGACGATGCTGCTACGCGCCGATTACGCGATGCGCGGCATCCCCTCGGTACCCGACGAGGTACTGATAGAAATCGTCGATGAGGTCTTCCTGCCGCTCGTACGCGGCCGCGCCTGAACACACCACACACTGACGCGACCAGGCGCAACTCGATGCTCGCCGGAGACATGCTCCGCGCATCCGGTCCATGCATCCGCTCACCGGAGCCACGATTCTTCAGTCGCGAATGAGCGCCGGGCGCCGCGGCAGCGGGCTCCGGCCGCGGCCGAGAGCCCGTTGCCCCGCGACGGATCAGTAGACGGTTACGCCGTACGCGTTGACCGCCTCGCGTACCGGCTGGTAGAAGGTGGTGCCGCCGGATCGGCAGTCGCCGCTGCCGCCGGAGGTGATGCCGAGCGCCTTGGACCCGTCGTACAGCGCGCCGCCGGAGTCGCCGGGCTCGGCGCACACGTTGGTCTGGATCATGCCGCTCACCTTGCCGCCGCCTTGGCCGACGTAGCGGACCGAGACGTTGAGCGCGGTGACCGTTCCGCTGCGGGTACCCGTGGTCGACCCGGTCCGCTTGACCGACTCCCCGACGTACGCGTCCGCGACGGAAAACCCGCCGGGGTGGCTCAGCGACGTGTTGTCGTAGCGGACCAGCGCGTAGTCGTTGCCCGGGTAGCTGGAGCCGATGGTCGCCCCGATGAGCGTGGTGTGGCTGGAGTTCGTGTACCAGGTGTTGGCCACGTCTCCGCAGTGCCCGGCGGTCAGGAAGTAGTAGGTGTTGCCGCTGACGACGTTGAAGCCGAGCGAGCAGCGGTAACCCCCGCCGTAGATGGCGTCGCCGGCGGACAGCAGCGGCTTGAAGATTCCCGAGGCGCGCTCGACCCGGACCGCGCCGGCCTTGTCGCCGGCGCTCTGCCTGATCTTCGCGATCTCGGCGCGGCTGACGGTGCTGTCGGCGACCACGACGACGCGGCCGGACGCGGTGTCCACGTGCCAGGCGATGCCCTCGACGCCCGACCTGTCCACCGCGTCGGTCACCTCGGCGAGTTGGCGGGGACTGTAGTCCCGGGGGGATGCCGACGCGGCGGTCGGCTGGGTGAAGGCGGCGGTAGCGATCACACCGACGGCTACGGCCAGCAGTTGGGCGGATCGAGCGGTGCGGCTGCGGGAGGGATTCCTGGTGATCCTCACTGTCTCCTCCTACGGGAGTGATGGGCCAGACGGGTGGTGGCCCGGTGAGTCGCCGCCAACGGACGGCAGGTGCCGGCGCCACTGACGGTGGCCAGTGGCGGTACGACCTGAGTGGCCGGTGGGGGACGGGTGGAGGCCATGCCCGGTCCGTGGAAGCCGCACATCCGGCTTTCCGCATCGATAAGCGTTCATCAATGGCGTAGCGTTACGTGCGACACACACCGGGTGCCGAAGAGGGCTGCCACGGACCAGGACTCCGGGGTTCGCGAGGGGGCGCAGTCGTACAGCTTCGCCGCGCTGCTGCCCGCGCGGCCCGAGGCCAGATGCGGATCGTCGTGGCCGGACGCCCGGCCGAACTCCCCGCCGATGTGCCCATCGCGACCCGTAACGCGCTTGCCTGGCAGTGGCCGCTAGCCCACCAACCTCACCAACCACCGCGTGAGAAGTCGCGGCATCGCGAACCAGTGCCGAATCATGGCAGCCCGCAGAGCCGCATGAGCAGGCGTTGAGCGCCGTTCCTGCTGGTTGCGGAGTGGCGGCTCCAAGCTCCGCCACAACATCTGATCGCGAGCGTCATCGTGGCTGCTTTCGGCGCTGGTGCGAGAGGTCGGTGTGGTGGCGCATCCCGGGGTGGCTGTCGGGGTCGGTGTGGACGGTGGCGCTGACCAGTCTGGGTAATGCGTGGGTGAGCTGGTGCTCGGCGTCGGCGGCGATCTCGTGGGCGGCCATGAGGCTGAGGCGAGCGTCGACAACCAGCTCGGCTTCGGCGTGCAGGCGGTGGCCGATCCAGCGGAGCCGTACCGCGGCTACGTCCTGGACGCCGTCGACGGCGCGGAGTGTGGTCTCGGCTTGGTCGACGATGGCGGGGTCGACGGCGTCCATGAGGCGGTGGTAGACCTCGCGGGCGGCGTCCTTGAGCACGAAGGTGATGGCGATGGCGATGGCCAGGCCGATGACGGGGTCGGCCCAGTGCCAGCCGAGGGCGGCGCCGGCGGCGGCGGCGAGGACGGCGAGGGAGGTGTAGCCGTCGGTGCGAGCGTGCAGGCCGTCGGCGATCAGGGCGGCGGAGCCGATGCGGCGGCCGACGCGGATGCGGTAGCGGGCGACCAGTTCGTTGCCGATGAACCCGACGAGGCCGGCGGCGGCCACCCACGGCAGGTGGGTCACCTCGGCGGGGTGCAGCAGTCGGCTGCCGGCCGTCCAGGCGGCGGCGACAGCGGATCCGGCGATGACGACCACGATGATGATGCCGGCCAGGTCCTCGGCACGGCCGTAGCCGTAGGTGTAGGCGCGGGTGGCGGCGCGGCGGCCGAGCAGGAAGGCGATCCCCAGCGGTACGGCGGTCAGGGCGTCGGCGACATTGTGCAGGGTGTCGCCGAGCAGGGCGACCGACCCGGACAGCACGACGATGACCGCCTGGGCGATGGCGGTGATCCCGAGGCCGACCAGCGAGATCCACAGCGCGCGTAGTCCCTCGCGGGAGGACTCCAGAGCGGGGTCGACCTTCGCGCGTGAGTCGTGTGAGTGCGGCACCACCGCGTGCCGCAGCCGGTGCCACCAGGTGGCGGGGTGGCCTCCGCTGTGCCGGTCATCGTGCCGGTGATCGTGTTCGTGCTCCTGGTCCTGCACAAGCTCCTCCTACCCGTCCGGCTCGGAAGATCGGGGCCGACGTGCCGCCGGCGATAATATGTGCTCATGTACGCACGCGACAAGGTTGTAGATGCACATGACCTGCAACAACGCCTGCCCACAGATAGCCAGGTGGAGGCAGCAACGGAGATGCTGCGGATGCTGGGCGACGGCACCCGGCTGCGGTTGATGGCGCTGCTGGCCGAGGGCGAGCACGACGTGACGGCGTTGGTCGCGGCGGTGGGTGCGGCGCGGCCGGCGGTGTCGCAGCACCTGGGCAGGCTGCGGTTGGCCGGGCTGGTGACCGTGCGGCGGGAGGGCCGCCGAGCCCTCTACACGGCCCGGGGCGGGCATGTCCGGCGGCTCGTGGCCGAGGTCATCCACGCTGCCTCGCACCGGGTGGCCGGCATCCCCGAGCACGACTGAACGCGCACGGCGACGCCTATCGGAGACCGTGGAGCGGTGTGTGCGGATGGGCCGGTGTCATGACCATGCGCGCTGGGCGCGGCGCCATCGCTGTGGGGTGATGCCGTAGCGGTCGCGGAAGCGGCGGACGAGATAGGTGGCGTCGCGTAGGCCGGTTCGGGCTGCCACGGCGTCGAGCGGCAGGTCGGTCTCGCGCAGCATTCGCCGGACCTCGGTCATGCGCCGTTCGGTGATCCATTCCAGCAGGGGGCGGCCTGTGCGCCGACGGAGCACGGTCGTGAGGTGCCCCGGGGTGTAGCCGAGCCTGCGGGCGACATCGGTGGCGGAGACCGGTTCGCGGAACGTCGCCTCGATCTCGGCGAAGACCCGCTCGACCAGTGGGTCCGGCGCGGCGGGATCGCAGGGTGCCAGTCGCGCGGCCGCGACCAGAAGCCGGGTGAGCAGTGCGGCGACGGCCTCGCCGGCGCCGAGACGGCCTGGGTCGGCGAGTTCGTCGGCCAGGTCCGCCAGCCACGCCGACCAGTTGGCCCGGTCGGGCTCCGCGATCCGACCGTGGCCCGCGCTGAAGGCGAACAGGGCGAGGAGGGGATGGTGTGCCCAGCCCAGTGGGGAGACCGAGGTCAGGGCAGGGACGGCGTCCGGTGTGAACGCGACCGACCACGCGCGGCCGCGGGCGAGTTCAGCCGCGGCCGTGACGCCGATGACCTGTCCGGGCGATAGAGCGTGGACCTCGCCAGCGCGCAGCGGCCGTTCGGCGCCGTCGACGGTGACTGAGCCCATGCCCTCCTCGACATAGACCAGGACGAGGAAGTCGTGGGCGTGCCGGTGGTCCGGCGGGAGCCTGGAGTGGGCGGCTTCGGTGTCGAAACGGCTCACCGAGACCGGAGGCAGGCCGGGGCGTTGCCGGTAGCGGTAGACCGGCGTCCCGTCGGACCGTACCGTGCGCAGCCCCGACGGGACCCCCGGCACGTCATTGACCGAAGAATGTCCCATGGTTACCACGATAAATCCTGCTCGGCGACCGCAGAATATCCAAGACTTGGAGGTGGCGACACCGGTTGGTCAGGGGGCCGCCGAGGCAGACCCGTCCCCGCATGCACAGGAGGCACTCATGGCAGCTTCGACCCACGTACGCATCCTCGACCAGCGAACTCCGGAGGATCGGGACCGCCCCTTCCTGCCGGGCGCGGGAAGGGCCTGGCTTCTTCCGTTCTACGACGCCTTCACCCGGTTGGCCGGCGTCCGCGCACTGCACGAACGTGTGGTCGAGCTCGCCGACATCGAGCCCGGCCAGACGGTGGTCGACGTCGGCTGCGGCACGGGCAACCTCTCGTTCGCGGTGCTCGCGGCCCAGCCGAGCGCGCGGGTGACCGGCCTCGACCCGGACGGAGACGCCCTGCGCACGGCAGCGCGCAAGGCGCGCCGCCGCAGCGCCGCTCTGACCCTCGTTCAGGGTTACGCCGACCGGATCCCCGCTGAGGACGCCTCGCTCGACCATGTTGTCTCGTCGTTGGCCCTGCACCACGTCGATGACGACGCTCGGATCGCGTTCGCGCGTGACGCGCTGCGGGCCCTTCGGCCGGGAGGAAGGGTCACGGTCGTCGACTTCGGCGGCCCAGCGTCCAACGTCGAGGACGCCGGGCACCCAACACACCGCCATGGCCACAGCCCTGTCCATGCCCTCCGGCACCTGACCCGCCTCATGCGTCGCCGGGTGGCGGCCAGCCCGGTCGTGGCCCGCAACCACGGCGACGGCATCGTCACGCTCCTGGCCGACGCCGGCCTCGGCGACGCCCGGGAGGTCGCGCACGCCGACCACAGGTTCGGCCGGGTCACGTTCGTGCAGGCGACTCGCCCCTTGAGCCGGACCTGATCGCGGCGTCGACAGACCCAACCACGCCACGCAATGGCATCAGCAGCATCAGGTTTTCAGCGGGATCCGCCTATCGTTGCGGGCCGCCTATTGTGCGTGCCAGGTGGCGGCGAGCAGTCTGGTGGCGAGCCGGGGCGGTGTCGCGCGCAGCAGGGTGTCGCGCAGCCACGCGACGGCGCCGGTCTGCGAGGTCATCCGTGATTGCCGGGATGCCGCGGCCATCAGTCGACTGGTACGGGGCCGGCGTTCGGCGTCGTAGCGGAGCAGTCGTTCGGGAACATCGGCCGGGTCGGCCCCGCTGAGGTGCCGGCTGAGCGCGGCCGCGTCTTCGAATGCCTGGCTCGCGCCCTGTCCGAGATCGGGGGTCATGGCGTGAGCGGCGTCGCCGAGCAGCGCGATACGACCGACCGCGAACGACGGCAGCGGAGTGGCGAGGCGTGCGATGGCGTCGACGTGGACAGCGGCGAGCGGCGTCGCCTTGATCAGCGCCGGAACCGCCGGGTGCCAGTCGGCCATCAGAGCCAGGACCTGTTGACGCGCGTCGTGCGCGGAGGGCCGCGCTTCGGGCAGCGCGGTGTCGGTGAACCAGTACAGATCGCGCTCACCGACCGGGAACAGCCCGAACATGGCGCCGGTCCGGCGGTCGACCATGATGCTGGCCAGCAGTGCGGTGACGTCGAGCCCCGCAGGCGTGGGCAGCATGCCGCGCAGGTCCAGCCGGCCGATCTGCCGTACCCCGGGATGGGCGGGAAACAGCTGACGGCGCAGGCTGCTGCCGATGCCATCGGCCACGATCACCGCATCCGCCGTGGTCACCGGCTGGCCGTGGCTGACGACGACCACGCCGGCCGGATCGGGCTCCAGCCGTTGTACCGGCGCGGCGGTGTGCGCCAGGTGGGCGGGCAGTGGCGCACGCAGCGCCCGGTGCAGCTCCGCTCGGCTCACCACGTGCGCAGTACCGACCGTTCGTCTGGCGTGGACCGCGTCCGTCACCAACAGCGGCCGTCCGCGCCAGTCGCGCAACCCGCCGGTGGTGGCACGCATCGCCTGGCCGCGCACGTAGTCACCCAGGCCGAGCGCATCCAGCGCCCGGACTCCGTTGGGCATGAGCACCACCCCGGTGCCCGTCTCGCGGAGCTCGGCGCCGCGCTCGTACAGCACCACCTCGTGTCCCTGTCGATGCAGCCCGACCGCCGCGGACACCCCGCACAGGCCACCGCCCACCACCACGGCTCGCATGAGTTCACCTTCACTACGGTCGTCCTACTACGATCGTAGTCCTATCATGGTGGGGTGCCGCCGACCAACCCCGCCCGTCGCCAAGCGCTCACCGATGCCGCCATCGAGCTGCTCGCCGCGTCCGGAGTTCACGGCGTGACCCACCGGGCCGTCGAGAAGGCCGCCGCGCTGCCCCCGGGAACGGCCTCGAACTACTTCCCCAGCCGCGAGGCGCTCCTGGTCGCCACCGCGCGCCGCATCGTCGAGCTGCACCACGCCGACATGGACCGGGCCGCCCGACACCACCACACCGACACGACGGCCCCGCCGACCCGCGCGAGCATCGCCGACCGACTGGCGGCCCTGCTGACCGACGCGCTGCTCACCGCAGCCATCACGCTTCGGACCCGGTATCGAGCGATCTACGAGCTCCAGCTGGAGGCGGTGCGCCGGCCGGCCCTCGCCTCGGCTCTCGCCGGTCTGCAGGACAGCTCGATCGGTCTGACGGCCGACCACCACGGCGCCCTCGGCCTGCCCATCCCCGCCGAGGCCATTCCGACGCTGGTCACTCTCTACGGCGGCGCGCTGTTCGTTCTGGTCACCACGCCGGTCGACCGCGTCAACAGGCAGCTCGTCGAGCCGCTCGCCCGCGCCATCGTGCGCGGCGCGCTGCCCGATGTGGACGGTTCAACGACGCAGTGAGCCGATGACAGCCTGCTGAGCGGGCCCGCGTCGCTCCGCAGAGCGGCAAGCTGCGCGAAGAGGTACGCGGAGCCGATGTCGGGGCCGACCCGGGGCCGGCCCCGCGCTCGGTCAGCTCTTCTTTGCGTTCTCCACCTTGACCGGGATCTCCTTCGTGGTGGGCGGCGGCCCACGGACCGGCACCGACCGTCACTGCGGGTCGACCACCCGGCTCACGATCCAGGCGTGCTTGCCGACCTGCCGGCCGCGGGCGAAGCCGAACTCCTCGAACAGTTCGACCGTCGCGCTGAACAGGAACCGCCCCTGCGCGACCCGGCCGACGGTGACCTCCGAGATGGCCTCGACGAGGCCGCCGCCGGACCGGGCGATCAGGTGCAGCGCGCCGGACACAGCGGCCCGGGCCACGCCCTGACCCCGATGCTGCCGATCCACGAAGATGCAGGTCATCCGCCAGTCCGGCCACGGCGGGGCGTCCTGGTCGTACGCGCGCCGGTGCTTGATGCCGGGCAGTTCCTCCGGGCTGCCGTACTGGCACCAGCCCTGCGCGAAGCCGTCCCCGTCGAGCACGAGGGCGGCGTGGGCGCGGCCGGTCCGTACCAGCTTCTCCTTGGCCGCCCGGCGATCCATCCCCTTCTGCGCCCGGTCCAGGTGGTAGCCGATGCACCAGCATCCGCCGTACACGCTGTTGTTGCGCTCGACCAGCTCCACGAACGCCGGCCACGTCGAGGCGTCGAGGGCCCGGACCGTGTACGACATGTCAGGCCTCGGCCGCCGCGGCGAGGAGCTGGGCCAGCTCGGCCGGCCGCGTGAACATCGGCCAGTGGCCCGAGTCGATGTCGAGGAGTTCGAGGTGCTTGGCCTTGGCCAGCTCGGGCAACTCGCCGGCGTCGATCCACTCGCGGGCCTGGGCCGGGGTGAACTCGGGGCACACCAGCGTGACCGGCACCTCGTACCGTCGCTCGTCGCGGAGGCGCACGACGCCCTGCGCGACGCCCGCCGGCACCGGGATGGCCGCCGAGGCGATGCGCCGCCGGTCCTCCTCGTCGAGATCGGCCGAGTCTGGCCCCTCGAACGGCTCCCAGCCCGGGAACGGCATGACCCTGTCCCGCACGTCGAAGAAGGCGGCGTACGGCTTCCCGTCGACGGACGGGAAGCCGCCGATGAGCACGACCCGGGCCACCCGCTCGGGGCGCGCGTCGGCTGCCAGCCAGGCCAGCGTGGCGGCGGCCGAGTGCCCGACCACGACGGGCGGGCCGGACGCGGCGTCGACCGCGGCGAGCACGGCGGCCACCTGATCGTCCAGCGTCGCCGCCGCGGAACCGTCGCCCTGACCGGGGAGGGTGAGCGGCACGGGACGGTGGCCCAACCGTTCGAGCTGCGGCGCCACCTCGTCCCAGGCGGACCCGTCCAGCCACAGGCCGGCGATGAGCAGGATGTCCATGATCGTTTCCTCCAACGGTCGACTAGGCGGTGAGGCTAGGACCTATTCCGGACGATCGACTTCCGGTTTCGGGCGGATCCCACTAACCTCCTGATGTGCGGAACGACGTCAGCCCCACCGCACGCGCGTTGCGCGCCCTGGAGATCCTGCAGAGCCGGCCCGGTACGACGGCCGACGAGCTCGGCGCTCGGCTGGGCGTCAGCGAGCGGGCGGCGCGCCGGTACGTGGACATCCTGCGCGAGGCCGGCATCCCCGTCGAGTCGTCCCGAGGTCCGTACGGCGGGTACCGGCTCGGGCGGGGCGTCCGACTGCCGCCGGTCGTCTTCACCGAGGCCGAGGCGCTGGGACTGGTGATGGCCGTACTCGACGGCCAGCCGGCGGCGGTCGACGGCGACGACCTCGTCGGCTCGGCGCTCAGCAAGGTCATCCAGGCGCTGCCGGACGGGCTCCGCCGGCAGGCGGCCGCCCTGCGGCAACACGCGTCGGCAGCACCCGACCGGCGCGCGTCCCGCCCCGATCCGGCCACCACCAGCGCCCTCGTCGCCGCCTCGGCGGCCCGGCGCCGGGTGGTGCTCACCTATCAGGGCGAGTCCGGCACCGAGTGGGAGGGGGAGGTGGATCCCTGGGCCGTCGTGGTGCGCTTCGGGCGCTGGTACCTGTTGTGCCACTCGCACCGGGCCGACGCGATCCGCACGTACCGCATCGACCGGGTGCGCGGCGTCCGGCCGACCGACGAGGGGTTCGAACCGCCCGACGGCCTGGACGCGGTGGCCACCCTGGAGGAGAACCTCGGCCGCGGATGGCAGTTCACCACCCGGGTCGTGTTCGACGCGCCCCCGGCCGCGGTGGCCCCCTGGATCCGGCCGCCAATGGGTCGACTCGAACCGTACGGCGACGGCTGCGTGCTCCTCGGCAGCACCCGCAACCCGGCCATGTACGCGCAGGAGTGGCTGGCCACCGTGCCGATCGACTTCCGGGTCGAGGGCGGGCCGGAGCTGCGGGACGCGATGGGCACGCTCGCGGCCCGCTTCACCGCCGCCGTCGGGCCGCCGACCACCCGGGTACCGCGTCAGCCCGCCAGCCGGCGCGGTGACCCGGATGAGGGTGGCTGACACACACCGCGTCCACCTGGCCCTTGACCTCGCAGCCCGGCCAGCGGCCTTCGGCGTCAGCGGTTACGCCGCACGTCCCGCGTGCTTCCACCCGGAGCGTCGGCGTCGATGCCGAAGCTGATGATGCGGCGTGGGTGGATCCGGATGATCGGGCCGCCGACATGGCCGGCGGAGTCGGCGGGGTCGGTCAACGCCTCGGCATCGCCCCGGATCTCCAGGCAGCGGACCGTCCACGGGTCGACCGAGGCTACGTCGTCGACCACGAACGCCACCTTGGAACCGGCGGCGACGTTGCGGAACTTCTGGCTCGCTGCCATGTTGTGACCGCCGATGTCGATGGTGTGCAGCCGCTCGTTGTACCCGAACCCGACGGGGTTGTTCTGCACTGTCCCGTCCGCGCGGACGGTTGCCAGCCGTCCCAGGCGCTGCTCCCGTAGATAGGCCAGCTCGCGCTCGGTGAAGACCGCCATGGTTGCCTCCTCGTCGTGCGACGGGAGTCAGCATGGGAGTTGAAGCGCACTTCAAGTCAAGCCATGGCCTCCCGCCTCGCCGAGCTTCGCGGTCCACCAGGTGCGGCCTCTACCCCTGGCGGACGGCGGCCGGCGCCGTGGCTATCGGCAAACCGCCGCGCCGGGTGCTGGCCGCCGACCTCCGCCTCGCCGAGCGGAGCGGTCAATCCCTGGAACCTTCGGAGGCTCGGCCGTCTGATGGGAGGGCCCCGGCGATGCAGTCGAGAACGCGCTGGAGCCCGTTCCGGAACTGGTCGTCGCGGCTCAGGTGCGGCTGGCGCGCCTCCATCACGATCTTGGTGAACATCGGGTACTTGCCGCTCTTCACCAGCTGGTCGACGTACGGGTAGCTCCGCGCCATCCACTCCGACTCGCTGAGCCCGCTGCGGCGGAATTCCTCGGCCGAGCTGATCTCCTCGCGGACAGTGCCCTCGACGTAGCCGTTCAGCATGGCGATGAGGCCGAGGTTCTCGTCGATGGGGATGAAGGCGTCGAGTACCCCCATCAGCCGTTCGATCAGGAGCAGCTGGTTGGGGCCGAAGCTGGGCAGTGACCGCTGCACGGTGGCGATCCACGGGTGCCGCAGCCACATGGCCCGCAGCCCGTCGGCGTAGCGGGTCAGGTCGGCGCGCCAGTCGCCCGAGGGCATGCCCGTGACGTCGATCTCGCCCATCACCCGGTCGGCCATGAGCTCTACCAGGTTGTCCCGGCTCGGGACGTACCGGTAGAGGGACATCGCGCCGGTGCCGATCTCGGCGGCGATCCGCCGCATGGTGGCGGCCTCCAGCCCCTCGGCGTCGGCGATCCGGATCGCCGCCTCGGTGATCTGCGCCCGGCTGTAGGCGGGCTTCGGCCCGTACGTCGGGCGCTCGGGCCGCATCCAGATGTTCACGTACTCGGCGTCGGCCACCCTCGCACCCCCTACTTGCGTACACGGTACTCAGTAACTTAGCCTGGCCGCGATAACCGCGTACAATGTACCCAGTAGGGGTGATCATGGCGGACCCGGTCGTCTTCGCCGAAGGGCTGCACAAGTCCTTCCGCGGCACCCATGCGCTACGAGGCCTGGACCTGAGCGTCCCGGAAGGGACGGTCTGCGGCGTGCTCGGACCGAACGGCGCCGGGAAGACGACAGCGGTGCGCATCCTGGCGACCCTGTCCGATCCCGACGCCGGGCACGCCCGCGTCGCCGGATACGACGTCGTCCGCGAGGCCGGCAAGGTGCGCGAGCGCATCGGGCTCGCGGGCCAGTACGCCGCCGTGGACGAGAAGCTCACCGGCCGGAGCAACCTGCGCATGTTCGGGCACCTCTACCACCTGCCCCGCCGCGAGGCGCACCGGCGGGCCGACGAGCTGCTCGACCGCTTCGGCCTGATGGACGCCGCCGACCGCCCGATCGCCGGCTACTCCGGCGGCATGCGGCGCCGCCTCGACCTGATCACCAGCCTCATCCTGCGCCCCAGGGTGCTCTTCCTGGACGAGCCCACCACCGGCCTGGACCCGCGCAGCCGCGGCGAGATCTGGGACAGCGTCCGCGACCTGGTGGCCGACGGCACCACGGTGCTGCTCACCACGCAGTACCTGGACGAAGCCGACCAGCTGGCCGACGACATCGCCGTCGTCGACCAGGGACAGGTGATCGCCACCGGCACGCCCGACGAGCTGAAGGCCACGATCGGGGACCGCCTCGACGTCACCATCGAGGACCCCGCCGCGATGCCCACGGCGACGACCGTCCTGAACATCCTGGCCGGCGCCGAAACCACGCCGACCGGCGCCGACCGGCTCAGCGTCGCCCTGCCCGCCACCGGCCTCCGGCTCGCCGACGTCGTACGCGAACTCGACCTCGCCGGGGTCGGCGCGGCCGACGTGCGGCTGCGCCGCCCCACCCTCGACGAGGTGTTCCTGCGCCTCACCGACCGTAAGGAGGCCGTCCGATGACCGCCCTCGCCTCACCACTGGGCCGCCTGCGCTGGACGCTCACCGACGGGCTGACCCTGGTCGGCCGCGAGCTGGGACGGCTGCGGCAAGAGCCCGGGCAGATTGTCGCCGCGCTGGTCTTCCCGGTCATCATGGTGGTGCTGTTCGGGTACGTCTTCGGCAGCGCGATCCAGGTGCCGGCCGGCGGTGACTACCGCGAGTACCTCATGCCCGGCCTGTTCGCGATGGTGACCTTTTCCGCGTGGTTGGGGGTCATGACGCGGATGGCCACCGATGCCTCCCGCGGTGTGATGGACCGGTTCCGCTCCATGCCGATGGCGCGCTTGGCGGTGCCGTTCGGGCAGACCGGCGCCGACCTGCTGACCGGCCTGCTGATGCTGGCCATCATGGTGGGCGCGGGCCTGCTGGTGGGCTGGCAGCCGCACCGCGGCCTGATCGCCACGGCTCAGGCGTTCCTGCTGATGATCGTGTTGCGGTACGCGCTGAGCTGGGTGGGTGTCTATGTGGGCCTGGCGGTGAAGAACGACCAGGTCGCCGACGCGATGGTGCCGCTGGGCGTGCCGTTCACGATGCTGTCGAACGCGTTCGTCCCAACCGACGGCATGCCGGGCTGGCTGCGCTTCCTGGCCGACTGGAACCCGGTGAGCGCGCTCACCGCCGCCGC
Source organism: Micromonospora sp. CNZ280 (assembly GCF_011759515.1). Lineage (NCBI taxonomy): Bacteria > Bacillati > Actinomycetota > Actinomycetes > Micromonosporales > Micromonosporaceae > Micromonospora > Micromonospora sp. CNZ280. The sequence goes on along the minus strand of NZ_JAAOYP010000002.1, from coordinate 895,160 downwards.
CCGGGAACTGTTCGGCAACCCGGGTGCCCCGTCCGACGACGTGGCCTGGCCACTCGCGCATCCGGTGACCGCCGTCCTGCTCTGGTCGGCCGCGCTGCTGGTGATATTCGTCCCGCTGTCGCTCCGCGCCTACACGCGCAGCGGACGCTGAACGCCCCGGTTGTGGACACCGCACTAGCCTCGATCCCGGTTCCGGTTGTCGTCGGCTGGGGTGAACGCCGCGGCGTGGTCGCGGATGAAATCTCCGATGCCGCGCGGGGGGTGGCCGAGCAGGTCCGCGACCGAATCGGTGGTGAAGTCTCCCCAGCCGGAGACATACGCCTGCGCGTACTCCTCGAGCATGTCGACGATCCACGTCGGGACGCCGTAGCCGAGCAGCGTGTTGCGCTGGGCGTCGTCACTGACCGGTCGGTACGTGACGAACCTGTCGAGTGCGAGACTCAGTTCGTCGGCGACGTCGTCGAACGTCAGCGAGCGCGGACCGGTGAGGGTGTACGTGCGGCCGTGGTGGCGGTCCGGGTCGTCGAGGAGCACGCGGGCAGCGCATTCGGCGATGTCGCGTACGTCGATCATCCCGATCCGCGCCGCGGCCATGTTCAGTGAGAACGTGCCGGTGGCGGCGATGTCGCCTGCCTCGTTCAGCAGGTTCTGCATGAACCAGTGTGGACGCAGGATGGTCCAGCGCATGCCGCACTGTTCGGTCTCCCGATCGGAGAGCGCGTGCAGCCTGCCGCTGCGGTTCGGCGCTTCGGGTGCCGCGCCGACGACGGACAAGCGCACGATGCGCTCCACACCGGCCTGGCGCGCGGCCCACACGGCGTTCATGTTGTGCTCCGGAGCGCGCGGCCCGTTCGGGGTGAGCAGCCACACGTCCTGCACGCCCGCGAAGGCGGGAGGCAGCGACCGGGGGTCACCGAGGTCACCGACGACGACGTCGGCGCCCTGCTCGCGTGGGCCGTCGGCCTTGAACTCATCGCGGACGAGAGCGCGAAGGTTCACGTCGTTGCCCTTCAGCGCGCTCAGCAGTGCGGTGGACACGGTTCCGGTGGCTCCGGTGATCAGTACGGTGCGTGACACGCTCATGCTCCCTTGGTGGTAGCGGGGATGCGGACCAGGTTGCGGACGGCGTCCGGGGTCAGTTGTGCGGCGGCGATGGTGGTCAGGGCGAGCGCGAAGCCGACACCCTGCCAGGGCGTCAGCGACTCGTTGAGGAACAGCCAGCCCAGGATCGTGGCGACCGCGGGGGACAGCAGGGCGAGGAACGACATGGCAACCACGGGCAGCTTGCCGATGCCGTGGAACCAGGCGACGTACGACAGCAGTGCGCCCACGAGTGACAACCAGGCGTAGCCGCCGATCGCACGGTGGTCCAGTGCGGGCGGAATTCCCTCGAGGCCGAGCGCGAGCGGAACGAGCACGAGCCCGCCGAGGGTGAGCTGCCAGCCGGCGATGGTCGCCGCGCCAGCGCCCGCCGGGCGTCCCCAACGCTTGGTCAGGACGATCCCGCCGGCCATCACACCGGCCGCGGCAATGCCGGCCAGAACGCCCACCAGGTCGAAGGAGAGTTCGCCGCGCAGGACGATCAACCCGACCCCCACCACGCCAACCAGACCCCAGCCGACCCGCCAGCGCGTGGGCTCCTCACTGAGCAGCAGGTATGCCAGGCATGCGACGAACAACGGCTGGACGGCGACGAGGGTCGCCGCGACGCCGCCCGGTAGTCGATAGGCGGCGACGAAGAGCAGTGCGTTGAACGCGCCGATGTTGAGGGTGCCGAGCAGCAGCGAGCGCCACAGCCACTGGCCGCGCGGCAGGCTACGGGTGATGGCGAGCAGGATCAGCCCCGCCGGCAGGGCGCGGATCACGGTGGACACCAACGGATGGCCGGGTGGGAGGAACTCGGTGGTGACCAGGTAGGTGGTGCCCCAGCTGATCGGTGCGGTCGCGGTCAGGGCGGTCAGTCCCAGAGTGCTGCCGGGCCGGGACGCGCTGCCCGCGTCCCGCCGGCTCGGGGCCCGCGTCATCCAATCTCCTTAACGTTGAAATGTTCAACGTTGGCGAGAGTAGCCATCTGATAGGCTAGCGTCAAACATTTTCACGTTGAGAGATCCAGGAGGCGGCAGGCCGGTGGAGGACAACGTCGACTGGCGGCTGAATCAGTGGCGGACCGAGCGACCCGACATCGACCCCACGCCGATGGGCGTGGTGGCCCGGATCCAGCGCGCCTCCCGGCTCCTCGAGCGTGAGCTTCGCGTCAACTTCGCCGCGCATGGCCTGCAACTATGGGAATTCGACGTGCTGGGCACGCTGCGCCGGTCCGGGCCTCCGTATCAGCTCACCGCAGGGCAGTTGGTCGAGTCGGCGATGGTCACCTCCGGAGCGATCACCAACCGGATCGATCGCCTCGTTGCCAGGGGTTTGGTGACCCGCGAGGTCGATCCCGCCAACCGGCGCAGCGTGCTGATCACCCTGACCGAGCGCAGCCGGGAGCTGATCGACGAAGTCGTCGTCGCCCATGTCGACCTGGAGGCGAAGCTGCTCGACGGGCTGAGCGGCCGTGACCAGGAACAGCTCGCCGGACTACTGCGCAAGCTGCTCGCCAGCCTCGGCGACTACTCGCCCGGCAATCCCCTGAACCCTTAGCGGCCACCAACCCGTGCTTCGCACCGACGTTGCCGTGGCAGCTCACGCAGCACGGCGCGCTCCCTGACGCGCCAACGCTCCCGGGCCGGTGGGCGTCGGCGGGCCGGGTCGGTGCGTGCGGCGGCGGTCATCGTGGCTCCACGTCGATCATGCCCCGGGCGCCGCGTTCGGCGTCGACCATGACGTGGTCGACGAACGGGTAGGACCCGGCTTCGGGGAGGACGGCCTCGACGAACCCGCCAGCCGCCGGGCTCAGCTGCAGTACCTGGGCCCCGCCCGGGTCGCCGGGGCGGAGCTGCCACTGTCCCTCGGCGTACCGGGTGTCGAACTGGGCGCCGACGATGTGGAAGGCGCTGCCGCGGTTGGGTCCGGCGTTGAGCACCCAGATGCGTACGCGGTCGCCGACCCGCGCGGTCAGCGGCCGGTGGGCGTACTGGGAGACGTAGCCGTTGAACACCACCGCGTCGGGCCGTTCGGCCTGCATCTTGGCCAGGTCGCCGGATTCGCCGTCGGCGCCGAGGTACAACTCGGACTGCACCAGCACGTACTCGTGGTCGACCGGGGTGAGGTCGGGCGGGTCGATGATGACGGCGCCGTACATGCCGTTGCCGATGTGGTGCAGCATCGGCATGGTCGAGCAGTGGTACATCCAGATCCCGGCCTTCGTGGCGGTGAACCGGTAGAGCAGTCGCTCGCCGGGGTCGATGGGGCGCATGGGCCGGTCGGGGGCGAGGGCGCCGGCGTGGAAGTCCACGCCGTGGTCGAGGGTGCCGTCGTTGGTCAGGGTGATCTCGAAGGTGTCGCCGACGCGTCCGCGCAGCACCGGCCCGGGTGCCGTGCCGTTGAACGTCCAGAGTCGCTGTCGCACTCCGGGGGCTACCTCCCGGACGACCTCCTGCACGCGCAACTCGATGCGGTGCACCCGGGCGGTCGGGGTGGGCGGGGCGGCGGCGTCACGGGCGGCGAAACCGGCCGGCGGCACGGCCATCGCGTCGATGTGTGGCGTGGCCGTCGGATCCGTCGTGGTCGGGGCGTGCTGGGCGTGGCTGTCGGTACCGGCCGGTGTGGTGGTGATGGTCAGGGTCATGCCGGCCTGGCGGTGCCCGGGCAGCGAGCACCAGCCCTCGACGGTGCCGCCGATGATGCCGGCGTCCAGGCGGACGGTGCCGCCGCGGGCAAGGGTGGGGGTCTTGGTTCCGGTCGCCAGGACGAGGTCGTGGCGGCGGTGGTCGCGGTTGGTCAGTTCGATGACCAACCGGTCCCCGGCGGGGACCGTGATCCGGTCGGGGTCGAAACGCATCCCCTCGGCGGTGACGGCGACGGTGGTGGTGTGCCCGGTGGGCGTCACGCCGGCCGCGGCGGCGGTGACGGCGGTGGTCGGTGCGGTGCCGCGTTGGGCGGCCACGCCGGTCAGCACGGCGAGCAGGACCAGGGCGAGGCCGACCGCGACGCCGCCGAGCGGGCGCGCCGGCGCGGCCGGGGGTGGGGCGGCGGGTGACATCACTGTTGTCTCCGGGAAGCGAGCAGGACGTGCCCGGCGGGAACGAGGAACTGCACCAGGGCGGCGAGGACGAGCAGCGAGGTGGTGATCCGCACGTACGGGGGTGTCGGCAGGATGAAGGCGGCCAGGGCGGCGTTGGCCATCGCGACGCGTTGCGGCCAGTTGCGGTCCAGTCGTTCGGTGCGCTGCCGGACCAGGACCGGGCCACCGCCGAGGGCCATCGGCAGCAGGTATGTCAGCGCACCGAGCAGAACCTGGCCGACGAAGCCGACGAGGAGCGGCACGAGAACGACGCTGAAGCGGTCGGCCGCCGCGACCGCGGTGGGTGCGGACACCAGGGTCCAGGCGTCGACACCGAGCGCGATGAGCAGCCAGCCGCCGGCGGCCGCGATGGACCAGCTCGGGAACGAGGCGGGCGCCTTCTGCCGCGCGGCCCGCCCGGCCGGTAGGGCGGTGAGCAGCACGGCCACGGCGATCAGCGCCAGCCCACCGGTGGCCAGCGGCGGCCACCAGGCCAATACCCCGATGCCGAGCGCCGCGAGCCCGGTCACCGCGAGCGGTAGTGCCTGGCGGGCGGTGGTGCCGGCGCCGTCGGCCATGCGGGTGCGCAGGACGGTGGGCCACAGGGTGAGCAGGGTGCCCAGCACGGTGAGCGTCACCCAGCCGAGCAGGTTGACGTGGGCGTGGAACAGCACCAGTCGCGGTCGGGTCTCCACATCGGCGACGAGCATCCAGGCACCGACCGGGATGCCGATCAGCAGCGCGCCCGTCGCCGCCAGGTAGTAGTGCACGGTGACGGCGAAACGGGCGGGTAGCGCGGCGCGCAGCCGCGCCGCCAACCAGGCCAGGTGGGACGCGACCGCGGCAAAGATCGCGGCGGCGCCGATCACACCGGGCCACGGTCGCTCGGTGACGCCCGCGGCCAGTACGCCGACGACGCCGAGGTTGAGCACGGTCAGCCGGATGCCCTCGCGGCGTCGGGTGGTCGGCGCCGGGCAGCGCAGCACCGCGGTGGTGAAGTGGGCGCTCCAGATGACGATCGCGTTGCTGGCGGCGCCGAGCAGCAGCAGGTGGATGGCGAGCCATCGCCAGGACGGCAGGAACGGGTGGGTCAGCGCGACGGCAACGAGCAGGACCAGGTACGCCAGGGGCAGCAGGCCGACGCGCCGGTGCCAGCGTGCCCGCCCGGTCGGTCCGCCGTTCACCGGTGTCGCATCCCGGTCCGCCGTGGCGGTCATGGCCGGCCCGCCGGGACGACCTGCCGGCCGGAAGAGGGTGCCCGTACATTTCGGAGTGGCGTCCGACGTCGCACCGACAGGGCGACGGCGCAGCCGGCGAAGCCGAGGACCGCAGCCACGTTGACCACGCCGGCCCAGCGCCATACCTGCTCCATCCCGCCGGCGTCGCCGAGGCCGACCCGGGCCAGCAGCGAGCTGTGAAGCACGACGAGGGGCGCGTAGAGCAGCCGGTGGTAGGGCAGCGGCCGGCGCAGCACCGCCGGCAGGATCACCGGCGCGTGCACGAAGATCATGGACATGACGAAGCCGAGGAAGAGGGCGTGCATCGTGGCGTCGTACCGAGGACCGTCCGAGGCCGGGCCGGCGCCGGTCCACAGCACGCCGGCCAGCGCCAGCCACCCGTACCCGGCCAGCAGGCCCGCGGCGATGTAACGGGGCAGCGCCCGCGCCCGAACGGTGTGCCGGGCGACGTCGTAGACCGCGAGCCACGCTGTGACGGCGAGCAGGCCGGCGCCGAGCAGGTAGCTGCCGGTGGCCGGCCACAGCGTGGTCGCCGTGGCGCCGATCAGCAGAGCGGCCAGCGCCGCGAGGAACCACCGCTCCGCGTACGGGTGGCGCAGCGCGACGTGCGCCAGCTCGAGGCGCTCGCCAGCGATCGTCGCCACGACGAAGACCGCCAGCCACGGCACGATCTCGGGGATCGGGTAACCGGCCAGCCACAGCAGTGTGGCCGCGTACCACCCGAACGCGCCGGCGGCCTGGGCGAGCAACGCGGCGCCGGGCTGACGTCGCCACAGTGCCCGGTAGATCGCGAGCAGCACCACCGACGCCACCATGAGCAGCGCCTTTGCGGCCAAACTCGCTCCGGTGGTCACCAGCACGAGCCCGCCCAGCCCGGAACAGGCCGGGGCGAGCAGCGCCCAACGGGCGCCGAGCGCGACCGCACGTTCCAGCGCGATCAGCGTGCCGACGAAGCCGAGGACCATCAGCGGTCCGTGCACCTGCTCCACCGCCACCGGCGGCGTGAGCACCGGAGTGCCGAGCAGCAGCAGGCCCCCGTACAGGCCGGCGAGCAGCGTACCGGCGGCCGCGGCCAGGACGGGCAGCCGCCAGCCGACCGGAACTCCGGTCGGGCGGCTCACGGCTGCTGCCCGGTCGCGGGTGGCATCGCTGCCCACAGGCGTACGACGCACGCGTCGGGCGCGCCGAAGGGCTCCAACTTCACCGACTCGTCGGGCACGCCGTCGTGTTGCAGGATTCCCCGGACGACGCCGAGGTGCAGCCCGCACATCGCGTCCGGATTCTGCCCTACCAGCTCCAGGAACGGGCAGGTCAGCAGATGCACCTCCGCCCCGGCGTCGCGGTCCTCGGTCGGCTGCCGTTGTGGGCTGAACCCCAACCCGTCCAACACCGTCACGACCGCGTCGACCGGATCGTCGTGGCGTGGACCGGCGGCGGCCAACTGCCGGCCCCACCCCTGGCCGACCTGGGCGGCCGCGGCCCGGACATCGCCGCGGGTGCGGGACAGGTGCGCAAGCAGGGCTGCGGCCAGCGCTCGGTACGGGGCCGGGGCGGGATCGGCCGCCGACGCTCGGTACCGCCAGGCGGGACGGCCCGGCAACCCGCCGCTGGCGCGCGCCTTGACCAGCAGTCCGGCCTCGGTGAGCCGGTCCAGGTGGGCCCGGGTCGTGGACAGGTGTTGCCCGGTACGCGCGGCCACCTCGGCGGCGGTGACGCCGCTCGCTGCGGCCCGTACCAGGCGCAGGATCGCCGCTCGGCTGGCCGAGCCCAACGCCCGGTACCGGGAAGTGTCGATCGTCTCCCCGCTGGGGCCTTTCCGCGGAGTTTCCACGTTGAATAACGTTACAACGTCAATTGACGTACAAACCCTGGGAGGGTCTCATGTCACAGCCGGGTCTCGCCGCCGACGAACGGGCCGCTCGCGCGGTCGTCCACCACCACAGCGAACTCGCCACAACGCTGACCGGGCACGTCGCGCAACTGATCGACGCGGTCGACGCCGGCGTCGACCGGCAGGCGTGGGTGGCGCGCCGCGACGCGTTCGTGACCTGGCTGCGCGCTGAGCTACTGCCGCACGCGTACGCTGAGGAGGCGACCCTGTACCCGGCCGCCAGCGAGTTGCCGGCTGGCAGGCTTCTGGTGCAGGGGATGCTCGGCGAGCACCGGGCCATCGGGGCGCTGCTCGCCGAACTGGAGGAGACCACCTCCGCGACGGTGGCTGCGGCCACCGCCCGCGCGCTGCAAGCGGTCTTCGCCACCCACCTGGCCAAGGAGAACGACCTGGTCGTGCCGCTGCTGGTCGCCGCCGACACGGTGTCCCTGGCCGGGCTGCTCGACGGCATGCACGACGTCATCGGCACCGGAACCGGCTCGTCCCCAGGCGGCTGCTGCGGCGGCGGGTGCGGCTGCGGCGGGGACGCCGCCGGCGCGGACGGCAACGCCTCGCTGCTGACCATCGACCCCCGGCTTGACGTGCGTGACCTGCCACATGGGCAACGCCACGCCCGGGTTTTGGCCGCCATCGACGCGCTGCCCGCCGACCGTGCGATGGTTCTGGTCGCCCCGCACGCGCCCCGGCCGCTGCTGGCGGAGATCGACACCCGCTACGCCGGCCAGGTAACCGCCGAATGGCTGCAGAACGGACCGGACGTCTGGCAGATTCGTCTGCGCCGGCTCTCCGTCGCGCCCTGACCCTGTCTCCCGGTCGACGCCGGCGGATCAACGAGAAGATGGCGCTCAACGCCGGGTCATGGAGCTGCCCCTGCGGAGCGGCCCACGATCGGGACGTCAACGCCGCCTGCAACGTGTTGGCCGCCGGACGGGCGGACAACTCAACGGACCGTGAAGCCCACCTGAGACCGGGACGGCCTGGCCAAGTTCGGCCACGGCTTGGCCGCACCGGCCTTGTGTGCAAGGGTTGGCAGCGAAGCCGATCGCTGGACCGAGTAACCAGGTGGGGCGGATGGGAACCATCTATCGTGAGGCGAAGCTCAAGGTGACGGCGGACGTGGCGTGGGATTTCTTGGATCGCTACACACGCTCGGAGGTGCACGTCTTCTCAGCCTGTAAGGGCGAGCGCCAGGAGGACGACTACCGCGTGGTCACGCTGACCGACGGCACCGAGATCTGGGAGCGCAACGTGACCGTCGACCCCGCAGTGATGCGGGCCGTCTACACGATACCCAGGTTCCCCGGGGCAGAGCACCACCAGGCCGAGATGCGTGTGCTGACGGACGGCGACGGTGCGGCGACTTTGGTCTGGATAACCGACCTTCTGCCGCACGAGCTGGTGGAACGTCTCAGCGAGGCCTATGAGGCCATGTTCAGTGAACTGGTAGCGGCGATCAACGAGTACGGCGCACAGTCGGGCTGACGACTCCTGACAGGAAGAGGCTTCCGGGCCCAACTGGCCGGACGATGCCGAGCCGATCCGCCATCCGCGCCCCTGAACCCGAACTCTTCACCCCGCGCCGCTGGCGCCAGTGGACATGTACCCAGTCCCTTACCGTCTGCCATCCTCGCCGGATCTGCGCGTCGGGAGCTAGGACTTCCATCCGGGGTCGCGGCCGGTGAGCCCGAGGACGCGGTCGAGCAGGGAGGCGCTGGCGGGCAGGGTGATCGACGGCCCGAACAGGCCGGGGGTTCCGTCACTGCCCGCCTGTTGGGACACCAGGCGGTAGACCGTCTCGACGGTCTGGTTGTCGACGTCGTAGGGCTGTCCGGTCGCGCTGGCGAGGTCCCACCCGTGGACGACCAGCTCGTTCAACGCGACGATGCCCATGATCTCGGCCGGCAGAACCACCCCGCCGGCCGCGGTCTCGCCCGTCCAGGCGGCCGGCACGCGCCATGCGCCAACCAACTCATCGAGCTGCACCGGCAGTCGGCTTCGCCACTGTGGATCGAGGTTGGCAACCGAGGGATTGCCCGGGCCAGCCGGCGCCGCGTCGGATCCCTTTTCAGCGGCTATCCTGAACGCGACCGTCAGCCCCATGAGGTGATCGAGCAGATCGCCGACCGTCCACCTCTCGCACGGGGTGGGACTGGCGAGCTGATCGTCGGTCACTCCTTGCAGCAACGTCTCCAACGTGCGGCCCGCGGGCGCGAAATCCGGCCTGTCGTTACTGTCGATCATTTTCGCTTCTCCTCTGTCGGGAACACTGCTGGACGCTACGCGCCGGGACCGACATGACAGTTCGCTCGAGCAGGATCGTGCTGTGGAGCGACTGATACACCGCACCACCCGTGGGGCTACCCTGCGGGCATGCCGACGGAGGACGAGGTGTTTTATGCGGTGATCCGACGGATCACCACCGGCGGGTACCTCGACGGGCTGCCCGACAGCCGGTCAGCGGCCCTTCGACCGGCGTCGCCTGCTGCGGTCGCGGAGGCCGAGGAACTGGCCGGTCGGTCACTGCCGTCGCTGATGCGTCGGCTCTACCTGGAGGTCGGCAACGGCGGGTTCGGTCCTGGCTACGGTCTCCTCGGCCTGCGGGGCGGGCATCGGATGGGCGAACTCGACGCGCTGGTCGGGCTCAAGCGCGGCGTCCTCATCCTCTGCGACTGGGGTTGCGGTATCACCAGCGAGCTCGACCTTGCCACGGGCCAGGTCTGGGGCTGCGATCCAAACCCCGCACCGGACGGAGTGTCGTGTAGGTTTCCGCAGCACATGACAGTCGTCGATTGGTTCGCCAAGTGGGTGGCGGGCACGCTGTACCAGCCGTGGCTGGTACAGGACCCGACGACCGGCGAATGGCGGGGCGCGACCGACATCGAGTGCGCGGAGATGCTTCAGGAGGCGTTCGGCCCCAACGGTCCGGAGGACTGATCGTCAAACCGATGGCGCACGCGCCGGAGCCGAGCATGAGGTGGGGCGAGCCCTGGCGCGCATCAGGTGGTGCACCACCATCAGGGGCACCACGCCGGCCGGGTACCAGGCCAGGTCCACGGGGTCGAACTGCACGCCCAGCGCCAGCCGCGCCGCCAGGCTCCGCGCGGCCAGTTCGGCCGGCACCCCGGTCAGTTGCGCGCACTCCACCAGCCAGCAGAACCCGGTGGCGATCATCCCGGCCGGTACCGGCGCCATCCGCGGCCACAGGAACAGCACCCCGGCCCAGACCATCGACGCGTACAGCGCGGTGCCCGAGTACTGCCGTAGCGCACCGTCGTCGACGACGCGGATCAGCAGTGCCAGGCCCAGGAACAGCAGCGCGGCCACCGGCATGAGCAGCCGCACCGTACGGGCCGTGATCGACATTTACGCGATGGTACCCAACCCACCGGCGGTGCGGGTCCGCTGCGATGCGGGTGCGGCGACCACCGCGGCACGAGCCCGGCGTCCAGGTCCCCGGCGACAATCGGCGGCCACGGCCCTCCGGGGGTGGGATACCGCGCCATGTCCTCGGCCACCGCGACCGGGTCGAGGGACGCGGTGACAGTGTGCACCGTACGGCGCAGCGGCCGGGCCGCACCCGCGGCGTGCCGACCGTCACGGTCGGCTCGTCGACCGGCCGGTACGCCACCGACGGCGGGCGTCGCGGCGCCGCCGCCCGCTACCTGCTCGACATGGCTGTCCAGAGACCCGACTCCAACCATCCCGGCTCCTACCACTCCGCGACCCTGCACCCCGCGGACGGGCACTTGGCCACCAACTGCCAAGGCGTCTACCTCATTCGCTGGCAGTAGGGCGCGCGCCACCCTCGTCCCCGCGTTCGGTCAGGCTGGACCGCCTACGAGGAGATCCGCTGTCATCGCCCGAGAAACCACACCATGGCGTGCCGAAGAAGTCGGTCCGGGAACGTCCGTGAACTGTCCGGCTAGATGATCATGCCTGTCGCGGTGATCTAGGGTAGGGCGGATGCAGGTGACCGAGATCCGCAGGTATCCGATCAAGTCGCTACTCGGTGAGCGGTTGACGACTGTGGAGGTCGAGCAGCGCGGATTGGTTGGTGACCGGCTGTGGGCGGTGCGGGACGCGGACGGGAAGCTGGGCAGCGGGAAGAACACCCGCCGCTTTCGCCGGATGCCGGGATTGTTCATGCTCCGCGGGCACTGTGGTGACCCGGTGCCGGTCGTCGAGTTGCCCGACGGGCGCCGCTTCGGCGCCGATGACCCGGCCGTACACGAGGCGGTCAGCGATGTGCTCGCCCGTCGCGTCACCATCGAGCGCGAGGCGGAGGTCAAGCACCATGACCGGTGAGCCTGCTCAGCACAGCAGCGCTGCGCCGACTTCATGATCTTCTCGGGGAGCCGGTCGACCCGGCGCGGTTCCGGGCATACCTCCTCATCGACGTACCCGGGAGTGACTTCGTCGAAGACGGATGGCTCGGCCGAGCCATCCGCGTCGGATCGGAGGTCGTGTTGCGACCACGCCGACGGCTGACCCGGTGCGTCATGATCGACCTTGCCCAGGAGGGCCTCCCCGAGCACGGACACCTCCTGAAGACCGTCGCGGAGCACAACGACATGACGCTCGGCGTCTGGGCAACAGTCGAACGCCCTGGTCGTGTCGGGTTGCGGGATGCCGTCGAGCTTCTGCCGGGGTGACACCAGCACCGCATCCAGCTGCACGCGTACCACGCAGGTCCGTCTGCCGACGCGCGCCGGCCTGACGCATCGGTGGGGCCGCCGCAACACAGGGCGACCGGCGCAGGTGACCGCTCAGGTCACGGTTGACCGACGGCTCGGTCACGAGGTTCACGCTTGTGTATCGGCTCGGCCACGGCGGGATCGGGTGCCCGGCGGGACTGCGTCAATGACCGTGACGGATCCCGATGCGACCTGCCGGGATCGCCACCTCGCAATCCAGCCGGGAGGTTTCCGATGCCTCATCTGAAACGATCGGTGATGCTGCCCTTGGTGGTCGCCGCCATGACGACGATCACCGCCTGCTCCTACGGCGGCTCCGATGAAGGCGCCGACGCGGTCCGCGAGCCGATCCGCTCGTACGGCAGCACGCCCTGGTCCGGCGGGGAGGAGACCAGGACGGAGGAGGACGCGGCGTCCACCTTCGGTGTCGACATCGACACCGCCTCGTACGGCTACGCCCGCCGGCTCATCGGGCAGGGCCGCCTCCCGGAACGGTCGCAGGTGCGGCCGGAGGAGTTCGTGAACTCGTTCCGGCAGGACTACCCCGAGCCTGCCGGCGACGGCTTCGCCGTGCACGTCGACGGCGCCCGTCTGCCCGGGACCCACCAGGCCGCGGCTGGTGAACGGCTGCTGCGGGTCGGCCTGCAGACCCGCTCGGAGGACCGGGACAGCCGCCCGGACGCCGCTCTCACCTTCGTCATCGACGTCTCCGGTTCGATGGGGGAACGAGGCCGGCTCGACCTGGTGCAGGACTCGCTGCGCACCCTGGTGGACCAGCTACGCCCCACCGACTCGATCGCCATCGTCGAGTTCAGCACGAAGGCGCGGGTGGTCCGTGAGATGACGCCCGTCTCCGACGCCCGACGGCTGCACACCGCGATCGACTCCCTGCGCAGCCAGGACAGCACCAACCTGGAGGCCGGCCTGGTACTCGGCTACCAGGTGGCCCGCGACGGTTTCCGCGCCGGCCGGACGAACCGGGTGATCCTGCTCTCCGACGGGCTGGCCAACACCGGCAACACCACGTCGGAGCCGATCCTGCGCCGGGTACGCGAGGAGGCGGCCAAGCAGATCGCGCTGCTCGGCGTCGGCGTCGGCAGCCAGTACGGTGACCAGCTGATGGAGCAGCTGGCCGACCGGGGCGACGGCTTCGCGGTATACGTCAGCGAACGGGAGCAGGCCCGGAAGGTGTTCGTGGACCAGCTGCCCGCCACGCTGAGCGTCCGGGCGCTCGACGCCAAGGTGCAGGTCACCTTCGAGCAGTCGACGGTGAGCTCCTACCGTCTGATCGGCTACGACAACCGGGCGATCGCCGACGACGACTTCCGCGACGACCGGGTCGACGGGGGCGAGGTCGGCCCCGGGCACAGCGTCACCGCGCTCTACGTCGTCCGGCTGGCCGACGGAGTGTCCCCAGCCGCCAAGGTCGGTCGGGCGCAGGTGCACTGGAGTGATCCGAGGGACCGCGAGCCGGCCGAGACGTCCCGGTCCGTGACCGTGGCTGACCTGGACGAGGACTTCGCCGAGGCCTCCCCGCGACTGCGCACCTGCTACGCGGCCGCGTACTTCGCCGTGGCCCTGCGGGGCGTCGAGGAGGCGCGCCTGGATGACCTGGCGACGATCGCCGACCGGGCCGCCGACGCCACCGAGGACGCCGAGGTCCGGGACCTCGGCCGGGTGATCCGCCAGGCGGCCGAGCTGCGCTGACCGCTACCGCGGCCGGAGGCCGACCAACCGGTGTCGGCCTCCACGCCGTTCAGATCGCCGCCCGCCACGCCGATCCCGCACACCACGATGTGCGTCAGGTGGGTGAGCGGTGCGAGATCACCTGAGCCTGCTCGCGCAGCACCGCCGTCGTGCGCTCGACCCAGTCCGCGATGACGAGGAGCTGCTCGGTCGTGAAGTGGCTGGTCACCTCCGCCATACCGGCCACCATGCGCCCGACGGCCTCGCTCACCGCGGCGTCCGCCGGCTCCGTCGCCTCGATGACGATGCGGCGCCTGTCGCCCGGGTCGGGTGTCCGCCGGGCAAGTCCCGCGGCGATCAGCCGGTCCACCAGGCCGGTCACGGCGCCCGCCGTGAGCCCGGTCCGCTGGGCCAGCTCGCGTGCCGACATGGGACCTTCCCGGCGCACGATCCCGAGCGCCTTGTGGTCAGCGGCCGACAGTCCCATGAGTGAGCCCAGCGCCTCGTGGAACAGCACGACGGCGTCGCTCAGGTCCGTGCCGAGTCGGGCTCCTACCTGCGCTGCCGCCTCTGACGCTCGCTCATCCATCGCCATGGACACATCCTTCACCATCACCTATGGTTTAGGCCATTAAATAGTTTAGTCGACTGAAGGAGCTGTCATGACGACAGGGTGGGTCGAGTCCCGAGCCGTGCTCGTGAATGCCCTGCGGTTCTTCGTCCGCCACTACCCGGTGGTCTTCGCGTTCGGCGTACTGGCCTCGACGCAGCGCTTCCTTGCCGTGGGCGGTGGTGAGGACTGGGCGTGGACCGGCGGGATCGCCGGCGAGCTGTTCACCAACGGGGCCCGTCTGCTGTTCCTCGTCTGGGCCGCCCGGACCATGCTCCGCACGCTGCGCCCCACCTGGTCCGACGTCAGGCACAGCACCGACTACCTCGCCGGCCACAGGGCCGCCATGCTCTGGAACGGGGTCGTGCTCGTCGCGCTCACGCTCGTCTTCAAGGTGGGAGTCGACACGTGGATCGCCGGCCTGGCCGAACCACGAACGGCGCTCGCCTGGACGTTGGCCGTCAAGAACGTGACCATCATCCCGTTCATGGCCGTGTGGGCCGTGGCCATCGTCCGTGCGGCACTCGAGGAGCGCGCGGGTGGGGGGCGTGACGTGGCGGTTTCGCGCGCTCCGGCAGCCGAGTCATGACGGCTACCGGACGCCCCGCTTGGTCAGAGCCCGGCCGCGGCGTCGTACCGGCGGCGCAGGTCGGCCATTTCCGATTCGGCCAGCGCTTCCTTGAGCGCCAGCTCCGCGTACGTGTCCGGGAACATCTCCCGCAACCGGTCGACGAACCTGACGTCGGCGGTCGCCTCGACGACCTGGATGCCCGGCGGCTCGGTGGACATGTCCATGATCACGGGGCCGGCCAGTTTGACCGCCCAGTCCCAGGGGCGCTTCTGCTCGGCGACGCCGCAGAGGTGGAAGCCGTAGACCGTCCGCACGTCGGCGAGCGTGGTGGCGTCGGCCGGCTCGTGGCCGTAGACGCGGACCCCGCAGATCACCGTCGGCTTCGCCGCCTCCCCGGTGGCCGCCTGCTGGGCGGTGTGTCCGGCGTGGTTGTGTTGCCCTGGGTCCGCATGTTCGAGTGTCGTCCGCATCCGGGTCAGGATCTGCGCCTGCAGATCCGCCGGCTCCGCCTCCGAGCCGGCCGAGGTGGTCAGTACGACCGCGCCGGCCGTCACCGCCAGGACCGCGGCCACCCACACGAAGCGGTTCCGGTACCACCCCGCGAAACTCTTCTGGGGAATCATGCTGCTGCTCACCTCGTCGCCGGGTTGTGGTGCGTTGGCAGACCGCATCGGACGCCTCCGGCGTGTCGGACGTCGAGCGGGTCGGCCGTCGCGATGACACGGACCGGGGATACGTACAGCGGGGACAGTTGCCCGGGGATGTCTGCCCGTCGTCGTGGAGGTGGCCCGGCGATGCGGCGCGCGTGCGTCTGCCAGAGCGGCGCGCTGCCGGCACTGCGATGCTCCCGTGCTGGCCGTTCTCAGCGCGGTTGCCCCCGCGCTGCGGCGATGTGAGCCATTCCAGCACGCCCGCCCCCGGTTGGGCAATATCGATGACCCTCAGCGTGCGATGGCCCGCCCGACCCCGGGCCCGGTCGCCTCGGCGCACCGAATTCATCGAAAGACATTGATGTGTGGACGGGAAGCTGCGAAGCTCGTACTGGAAGCGCTCCCATGGCGGATCCAGCCGAAGAACGGAGGACGTACCATGCGTTCACGCAGCCCCGATCAACCCGGCGGGCGATCCCGGCCGGCCGTGCGCCAGCCCCTTCGAGCAGCTGTCCTGCTGCTCACCATGATGGTCGGCATGCTGCCCTGGGCCGGTGCGGCCCAGGCCCACGGCACCGTCATCAACCCGGCATCTCGCGCCTACAAGTGTTGGCAGACCTGGGGAAACAACCACACGAACCCGGCCATGCAGCAGCAGGACCCCATGTGCTGGCGGGCGTTCCAGGCCAACCCCGACACCATGTGGAACTGGATGAGCGCATTGCGGGACGGCCTCGGCGGGAACTTCCAGGGCCGTACCCCCGACGGACAGCTGTGCAGCAACGCTCTGTCCAGGAACGACAGCCTGAACCAGCCCGGAGCGTGGAAGACGACCAACGTCGGCCGCAACTTCACGATCCAGTTGTACGACCAGGCCAGCCACGGTGCTGACTTCTTCCGCGTCTACGTCAGCAAGAACGGGTTCAACCCGGTCACCCAGCGCCTCGGATGGGGGAACCTCGACTTCATCGCGCAGACGGGGAGGTACGCGCCCGCGCAGAACATCTCGTTCAACGTCTCGACCTCCGGGTACACCGGACACCACATCGTCTTCGTCATCTGGCAGGCATCGCACCTCGACCAGGCCTACATGTGGTGCAGTGACGTGAACTTCGTCTGATCAGGGAGCCACTGCTCCGGCCCGGGGACGTCGTCCTGGGCCGGAGCAGCAGTGGTGTGACGGCCAACCGCCGCAGACATCGACACCACCGGGTCGGGTGCGGCACCCGAGGGATCCCCGCACTCGACCTGGGCAAGCGGTCAGACTCTGGCCCCTTGCCCGACCCTGGCCGGTGAGGCTGGGGTCGGCTTCGGTGCCCGGCGTCCGGGCATCCACCAGTTGGCCCTGCCGCACAGTTCCATCACCGCGGGGACGAGGACCATCCGGACGATGGTGGCGTCGATGAGCACCGCGACAGCCATGCCGAGGCCGCCCTGCTTGACGGCGATGTCGGGGCCGAGCAGGGAGGTGGTGAAGACGGCGATCATGATGGCGGCCGCGGCCGTGATGACCTTGGCGGTGCGCGCCAGCCCCTGGGCGACGGCGGTGCGGGTGTCGCCGGTCCGCTCGTACTCCTCACGAACCCGTGCGGTGAGGAAGACCTGGTAGTCCATGGACAGGCCGAACAGGACCGGGAACATCATCATCGGGACCCAGGTGGTGACCGGCATGGCGGTGGGGAACCCGAGGGCCGGGCCGAGCCATCCCCACTGTACGACCGCGACGATCACGCCGTAGGCGGCGCCGATCGACAGCAGGTTCATCACAGCGGCCTGCAGGGCGATCGTGACCGACCGGACCAGCGCGATCAGCAGCACCATGGAGATCGCGATGACGACAGCGATCATCAGGGGCAGGCGCGAGCCGGACTCCTCGGCGACGTCGATGGTGCTGGCGTTCGGTCCGCCGACGTACACCCGTTGGCCGCCGGGTGCGGCGGGCAGCACGTCGTCGCGGAGGTCGCGTACCAGGTTCGCGGTCGCCTCCTCCTGATACCCGGTCGTGGGGAAGGCAGTGAAGGTGACGGCCTGCCCGTCCACGCTGACCCGAGGTGGCGTGGCGTAGGCGATGCCGTCGGCCTTGCTGACCGCCTCGACCACGGGACGCAGATCGGCGTCCCTGGAGTCGACCCGGGTGGCGAAGATCAGGGGTGCGCCGTAGCCGGGACCGAAGCCCTCGGAGAGGATCTCGTACGAGATGTAGCTGCTCCGGTCACGGGGCTGGACGCTGGCGTCGGGCTGGCTCAGCCGCATCGACAGCGTGGGGGCGGCCAGCACCAACAGGCTCACGCCGGCGAGGAGCGCGGCGGCCAGCGGCCTGCGCTGCACCACGCCGGCCCACCGCTCGGCGAGCGTACGGCGCTCCGGAGACGTGGCGCTGTCGGGCTGGCTCCGGCGGGACGCGCGACGAGGCAGGCGCAGCGAGTTGATCCTGTGTCCGGTGAAGCCCAGGAACGCGGGCAGCAGGGTCACCGCGGCGATCATCGTCACCAGCACGATCACCGACGTGGCGACGGCCACCCCGGTCATCAGCCGCTGTCCCATGACGACCAGGCCCAGCAACGCGATCACGACGGTCGTGCCGGCGAACAGTACCGCGCGACCGGCGGTGGAGATGGCCTTGACGGTGGCGCTCTCGGGGCCCTCGCCATCCTGCAGGCCGTCCTTGTAGCGGGTCACGATGAACAGTGCGTAGTCGATGCCGACGCCGAGGCCGATCATCGCGCCGAAGGCCAGGGTGAAATCCGGAGCGGGGACCAGGTGTCCGATCACCTTGGTCAGCGCGAGGCCGCTCACGATCGCCAGGAGGGCGGTCACGATCGGCAGGCCCATGGCCACCAGTGAACCGAAGGCGATGAACAAGATCACTGCTGCCGCCAGGATGCCCACGCTTTCGGCCGGACCCTGCGGGGATGTCTCGGCCTTCTCCGCCATGTACCCGCCCAGCCCGAGCGTGACGCTGTCGTCGGAGGCGGCCTTGACCAGGTCCACCAAGGGCTTGACCTCGGTCTTGGTCACGTCCTTGTCGCTCAGCGGGATGGTCGTACGGGCGATCCGACGGTCCTCCGTCACCAGGTTCTCGCCCTGGTACGGCGACGTCACCGGCCCGGTGATGGGTGAGGCGTCCAGATCGGCGATGACCTTCTCGATCTTCTGCCGGGCGGCCGGGTCGTCGATTCCCTTCCCTGCCTTGATCGCGAGGGTCAGCCTGTCTCCCTGCTGCTCGGGGAAGTGCTTCTCGAGCAGCGCCTGCGCCTTGGCGGATTCGGAGTCCCCACCGGTGAAGTCGTTGTCGGGGGCGGCGCCATACCCGAAGCCGATTATCGCCATGGCGATCACGCCGACGATCCAGGTCGACAGGACCAGGCGACGGCGCCGGTAGCAGAACCGGGCCAGTTCCGCCAGAGCTCCATCCGTACGGGGAGCCTCGGATGTCATCATCTTCTCCTCGAATTGCCGAGCGGTGCGCTCGATCGTGCGGCCGGTGTCTTCCCTACCGTTCGCCGCGAACCGTCTGTTTCCATTTCGTCGATGGTCATTTCGGCGCCGAAAATGCGCGTCAGCAGTGGCGCCTTGTCCCGTGGTGCGTTCTTCAGCGGGACGAGAAGCGCCGACTCGGCGAGGTCTTCCAGCACGCTGGTGATGACGGCCAGGTCGGCAGGGGAGAGGGACGGGGCTCGACGGGCCAGCCGATGCAGTTCGGCGTCGATGACGGCCCGGCTGTGCCGGTGGAGCAGGGCAAGGAGGTTCGAGGTGGGGTCGTCCGCGCACCCGACGGACTGGCGAGCGGCGCGGGCCAGTTCAGTGGCCATGGCTTCCGCCGTGCGAGCCGGCGAATGGCGTGGTGACGCCGTCGTAGCGGAGTCGCAGCATCATGCCCTGATGCGCGTGGGGAAGGTTGTGGCAGTGGTTCATCCAGATTCCGGGGTTCGTGGCCCGGAACGCGACCTCCCAGGTCTCGCCCGGGCGGACATCGAAGGTGTCCATCCACAGCGGGCTACCGGTGGACGGCGTCCCGTCCCTGGACAGGATCAGCACGGGATGGCCGTGCAGGTGCCAGGGGTGCGTCTCCAGGCTTCGGTTGACGACGGTGAACCGGACGAGGTCGCCTTCGGCGACGAGCTGGTCCGGGATGGCGGGGTGGCCCCGACCGTTGACGGTCTGCGCGTACGCCGGTCGGCCGTCGACCATGGCCACTCCTCGGTCGAGGACCATGGTGAAGTGCCGGTCGGCATCGCGGATGTCGAAGGGCGCGGCCGCCGGAGCGCCGTACCGCAACAGGTCGAGCTCCGGCAGGTCGGACGTGTCCTCGATCCGCGCGTCACCCGCGGCGTCGCCGTGCGGGCGCAGGCGCAGTCCGCCGTCACGATCGTCGTCGACGACGAGTGCCACGGACGTGCCCGGCATGAGGAACACCAGGTCGTATCGCCCGCCCGCGGGCAGGTGCAACCCCACGTCGCTGACCTCGCCGGGTTGGTTGAGGTTCCGGCCGTCCACGGCCGCCACCCGGAACGGGGTTCCGGCCAGGACGACGCGGTGCGGATCCGAGTCCGTGTTGATCAACCGCAACCGCACGGGCGTACCGGGTGCCGCGGAGTGGTCGGTCCTGCCGTCCCTGCCGGCGATCGTGACGATGCCGTCGAGGGAGTGCACGGGCAGGGTCAGGTCCACCTGCTCCGCCGCCGGGTCCTCGTCGGCTCGCCGCCCGTCGCGCGGCGTCACGACGAGCGCGCCGTACAGCCCCTTGCGTACGCCGACATGGGATGCGTAGTGGGTGTGGTACCAGTAGGTGCCCACCTGTTCGGCGCGGAACCGGTAGACGAAGTCCGCACCGGGTGCCACGGCCAGCTGGGTCAGCCCGGGCACGCCGTCCTCGCCGCACGGTACGTCGTAGCCGTGCCAGTGCACGGTGACGCCGTCGGAGATGTCGGCGTTGCGCAGCCGCACCTCGATCAGGTCACCCTGGGTCGCGGTGATCGCCGGACCCGGGACCTCGCCGTTGTAGGTCCACGCGTCGACCTCTCGTCCGGACGGCAGCCGTACGGTGGCCTTCTTTGCGGTGAGCACGTGTCGCCGCACGGTGCCACCCGGTGCCGGCGAGCCGGCACCCCGCAGGTCGGCGACCGACACGGCCGCACGGGACGAGCGTACGCGGCCTCCTCCCAGGGCCACCGGTTCGGCGGAGAGGAACGAGAGCCCGGCGCCGGCGCCGGCGGCGGTCACCACGACCGCGCCACCCGTCCAGCCGATGAACCGGCGGCGCGAGATCGGCGCCTGCGTGCCGCCGGCGTCAGCGGTGCTCCCGGCGGGAGCCGTGACCGCTCGCGCGGTCAGCAGTGCGCCGGCGCCCACGAGCGAGATCGTGATCAAGGCCGTGCTCCAGGTGAGCGGGTATCCGGCCAGGAAGGTCACGACGAGACCGGCCAGCGCCGCGTACGCCGCGGTGAGCACCGCGACCACGCCGCCTGCCGACCTGCCGTCGCCCCGCCCGCTCCTCGCCGCGAGCAGGTGCCGGCCGGCGAGCAGCACTGCGGCGGTCCCGGCGGCCCCCAGCATCGGCAGCCCGAGCAGCACCTTCTCCTGGACGAACCACCAGCCCCGGCTGGCCAGTACCGCCACGGTGCCCACCCGGACCAGCGTCACGACCACCGCCGTGATCAGGGCGGTGAGCGCCAGCCGGGTACGTCGGAGCGTCAGGGTGACGCCGGCCGCGAACCACGTGGCGACGCTCAGCAGCGCGACGAGGTGGTCCAGGATGATCCACAGCCCGGTGGTCATGGCACCTGTCGCGTCGGTGCGGCTGGCCCGGACAGCAGCTGCCTGGCCTGGCGGGCGATCCTCCCGGTCACGGCCAGGATGGCGAGACCGTTGACCGCGTGCAGACCGAAGACCAGCTCGCCGGCGGTCGTGCTGCCGCCGGTGCCGTCGAACGCGGTGGCGATCGCCCGGATCACGAACTGGACGACCGCGAGCCCGGCGACCAGGCCGCTCAGCCCGATGAGCCGCCCGGGCATCCGGGCAACTGCGGCGACGACGGTCACCAGGACCGCGATCAGGACGACTCCGCCGCCCAGCGCGCGGTGCGGCTGGAAGGCCTCGTCGGTGGGTGCCGTGTCGAAGGCACCGCTGGCCGCCAGGAAGAACTGTGCGACGACGGCCAGCATCAGCAGGGCCGCCAGGCCGGCGAACGTTCTACGCATGGCGTGCTCCTCGAGGTGGGTGAAGGTGATCGCTCATGGCGGTGATCATCACGCCGGGCAGGCTGCCGTGGCCTCGGACGGCGGATGGCGGCAGCTACGCAATCGGGCGTAGCCGGGCTCGTAGCTCCCTACGCCCGTCGGCGTAGCGGGTCGCGCGTTCCTGCTGAGCGTCGTCCGTGGGCGAGGTCCGTAGGATCACGGCATGCAACGCCGTGCCGTGTCGTTCCCCCCGCGTCTGGTGGCGCAGGACGTGGCGCTCGCGCTCTTCGTCACCGTGATGCAGGTGCAGGGCACGGTCGCCAAGGTCGCCATGGAGGGGGCACCCCGCCCGCTCACCGACTTCGGTCACCTCGGATATCTGCTGCTGACGGTGAGTGGCCTGGTCGTGGCCCTCCGGCGCCGGTGGCCGGTTCCGGTGTTCGTCACCGCCGCACTCGCCAGCCTGGTGTACTACAGCGTCGACTTCCCGGACGGGCCGGGCTGGCTCGGGCTCTTCGTCGCCCTGTACACCCTCACCGCGTACGGTGACGGGCGCCGTTCGGTGGTGATCGCCGGCGTCGGTATCGCGGTGCTCGCCACCGAGTGGCTGATCGTCGCGGCCGACATCGAGCCGCGCGCCGCCATCGGTTGGGTGTTCTTCCGGATCGGTGCGTCGGTCATGAGCGCCGCCCTCGGTGAGTCCGTGCGGTCCCGGCGGGTCATCGCGGCCGAGGCTCAGGAGCGTGCTGAGCTGGCTGAACGAACGCGCGAGGAGGAAGCGCGGGCGCGGGTCGACGCCGAACGGCTCCGGATCGCCCGCGAGGTCCACGACACCGTCGCGCACGCCATCGCGATCATCAACGTCCAGTCCGGTGTCAGCGCGCACGTGCTCGACAAGCGGCCGGATGTGGCACGCGAGGCGCTGCAGACCATCGAGCAGACCAGTTCCCGGGCGCTGCGGGAGATGCGGGCCATCCTCGGGGTGCTCCGGGACGACAACGACGGACGCCTGCCATACCCCGGGCTTGAGCAGATCGACGAACTCACCGCCAAGGCACGCGACGCCGGCCTCGACATCAAACTCGAGCAGAGTACGGCCGCCGCACCGCTGCCGAGCGCGGTGGGAAGTGCCGCCTACCGGATCCTGCAGGAATCGATCACCAACGTGATCCGCCATGTCGGCCCGACCCAGGTGACGGTGGCGCTGAACCCAGGGGTCGACGCCCTGGAGATCCGGGTGACCGACGAGGGCCGCCGTGCCGCCCCAGGCGATGGCGCCGCGAATCCGCACCTACCGGCTCAGCATCGGACCAGCACCGGCAGCTCGGCCAGGCCCGGCCGCGGGATCCTCGGCATGCGGGAGCGCTGTCAGCTGCTGGGCGGAGACCTTGACGCCAGGCCGACCCCGGGCGGCGGGTTCGAGGTCACCGCCCGGCTGCCCCTCGCGCCGACCGGGTCCCGCCTGTGAACGCCGCCGCCGGGTCACCGCCCACCGACGCTCCCATCAAGGTGCTGCTCGCCGACGACGAGGGTCTCGTGCGGTCCGGGTTCAAGGTCCTGCTCGATCTCGAGGACGACATCACGGTGGTGGGAGAGGCCACCAACGGCACCGAAGCCGTCGAGCGGGCCCGCGCCACCCGTCCGGACGTCGTCCTCATGGACATCCGCATGCCGAAGCTGGACGGCATCCAGGCCACCACCCAGATCACCGCGACGCACGGGTTGGAGCACGTTCGAGTTCTCATCCTCACCACCTACGACACCGACGAGTACGTCTTCGAGGCACTGCAGGCCGGTGCCAGCGGCTTCCTGCTCAAGGACGCCGGGCCTTCCGAACTCCTGCACGCCATCCGGGTGGTCGCCGCCGGAGAAGCGCTGCTCGCGCCGCGGATCACCCGACGTCTCATCGGCCAGTTCACCGCGCGACGTACCGCCGCCCGGGCCGCGGAGGACCGGCTCGCGGTGCTGACCCAGCGCGAGCGCGAGGTGCTGGCCCTGGTGGGGCAGGGGCTGAGCAACAACGAGATCGGTGCCGAGATGTTCCTCAGCCCGGCCACCGCGCGCACCCACGTCAGCCACGCGATGGCGAAACTGGGTGCGCGCGACCGCGCGCAACTGGTCGTCATCGCCTACCAGACAGGACTGGTCACCCCTGACAAGGCATGACCGCGTGGCGAGCAGGTCCTGGCCCACCGCGTAAAGCGGCCGTCGTTTCTGTACAAGACAGCGGCGATGCCCGCTCTCTATCCTGGGCGACGGCGTTCCGACGATGAGGAGAAAGACGCATGCGTGAGCTGGTCTACACCGGGTTCATGTCACTCGATGGCGTGGTGGACTCGCCCGGCGGCGGGCCGGGCGAGGAGCACCGCAGCGGTGGCTGGGTGTTCAAAGACGTCGAGGTCCTGCCCGAGGCCTTCGCTCTCAAGGGGGAGGAGCTCGCCGAGACCACCGCGCTGCTGTTCGGTCGCCGCAGCTACGAGGTGTTCGCGCCGGTGTGGCGTGACTCGGAGGACCACGCCGCCTACAAGGACCTGCCCAAGTACGTCGTGTCCAGCACGCTGCCCGAGAGCGCACTCGTCGAGGGTTGGGGCCCGACGACGGTCCTGCGCTCCACCGACGACGTTCTCGACCTCAAGAAGAGCGAGGGCGGCGCGATCTTCATCCACGGCAGCGCCGAGCTGGCCCGGCGCCTGTCGGACGCACGCCTGATCGACCGCTATCACCTGCTCGTCTTCCCCGCCCTGCTCGGCGCCGGGAAGAGCCTGTTCAGCAGTGCGGACAACGAGAAGCAGGTGCTGCGCCTGCGGGACTCCGCCGCGTACCCGAACGGTGTGGTGAAGCTGATCTACGACGTCGCCGGCTGAGCCAGATCCAGGGCGATGGCGCCGCCGGCACCCTTCCGCAGCTGCCGCGGCGTGCGTCCCACGTACCGCTGCAACGCTCGGGCCAGGTGCGGCTCGTCGTAGTACGCGAGCCGGCCGACGACGTCGGCGGCCGCGAGGCCGCCGGCCAGCAGCATCGCGGCCTCGCGGGCGCGTTCGATCTGTCGTACGGCGCCCTGGGTCAGCCCGGTCGCGGCCCGGAACCGGCGTTCGACGGTGCGTGCCGACACCGCGGGACGCCCCCCGATGCGCACCTCGGTGACCAGCGGATCCCGGACCACGGCTCCGGCGCGGACGAGGCGGCCGACCAGGGCTTCGACGTCGTCGGGGCCGGGCGTCTCCCAGCGCGTACCGTCCAACCGGAACGTCCGGCGCGTGGCGTCGGGCAGTTCGGCGCCCGCGTCGACCAGGGCCGGCGTGGGCACGGCCCGCAGCGACGTGCCCAGCGAGAACTCGATGCCGACGAACGTCGCGCCCGGCGGCACGGGCGCGACGCCGGCGCCGGTCTCAGGGCCGGAGACAGCCGCGTGCGCGCTGCCCTCCTGCTCCCAGAACACCAGGCCCCAGTTCACCGTCGCGACGGAGGTCATCTGCTTCACCTGCACGCTCGTGCAGGTCCACACGGTGTCGATCCACGGCGAGTCGGACGCGCGTGTCGTGAACCGCAGCCCCACGCGAGCAGAGTAACGGCAGCGGCCGTCGGCGTCAGCGGAGGTCCGCTCGGGACCGCGGCCACGATCCGTCGACGAACGACCTGCGTCCAGCCTGACCCGCCGGCAGCAGCCCGGACATCCGGGCGAAGGATCATCGTGAGCCTGGAGACGGCAGCGCGGGCTCGCCTTGCGGTGCGCCGTCCTCAGGACTGCTCGGTGACTCGGGGTCGCGCAGGGTTCGGAACATCAGCCAACTCAGTAACGGCATGACGATGAGCGGTGTCAGTCCGATCTGCAGCGAGGTGGCGTCGGCCAGCCGCCCCAGGATGGGGCTGGCGAGGCCGCCGACGCTGACGGTGAGGCCCAGGGTGATCCCACTCGCGGTGCCGACCTTCGTCGGCAGGTAGTCCTGCGCGAGGGTCACCTGCAGGGAGAAGGGGATGTAGAGGCCGGCCGAGGTCAACGCCACGAACAGGTAGATGGCGGGTCCGGGCACCAGCACCACCCCGGCGATCGCGATCGCGGTGATCGCGTAGGACCGGCGGGACACCGCCACCCGGCCCCACCGATTCGCCGCGGAACCACCCAGGATCGAGCCGACGACGCCACCGAGGTAGAGCACGAACAATGCCGCCGTGCCGGCCGCCGCACTGCCGTTCACGCGCTGCTGGGCGTAGAGGGACACGAACGTGCTGAGGCCGATGAAGGCGATCGACCGGAACACCACGGCCACGGTCAGCCGCGTGAACGAGGCCCTGTCGTCGCGCCCGATCGGCGCCGGTCTTCCGCTCCCGGTGCTCCGGCGCCTGGCAAGAGCGTGCAGCACGGGCAACGCCATAGCGGTGCCGGCGAGGGCCGGCACGATCATCAGCGGTGTCCAGCTCAAACCTCCGACAGCCGTGACCACGGCGACCAGGAGCGGGGCCAGCGCGAAGCCGATGTTGCCGCCGGTGACGAAGTAGGCCATGGAGCGGTGGCTGCCTGCGCTGGCCGCACGAGCGAGGCGCGCGGACTCGGGATGGTAGGCGGCCACGCCGATGCCGGAGAGCGCCACGAACAGCAGGGTGAGGGTGTAGTTGCCGCTCACTCCGCTCAACGCGATGCCGACCCCGCCCAGCAGGGTGCTGACGGGCAGCAACCACGGCAGCGCCCAACGGTCGGTGAGCGCGCCGAAAGCTGGCTGCGCGACCGAGGACAGCACGGACGCGGCGAGCACGATCCCGGATGCCGCCGCGTAGGTGTAGGCGCGCTCGGCGACGAACAGCGGCACCAGAGCCGCGACGGCGCCCTGGTAGATGTCGACGCAGGCATGACCGACCGAGAGCAGAGTGACCAGCGTTCTCCTTCGCACCCCTCGATGGTTCCAACCGGCACGCTGTCTGACTTCCGATAAACTGCCATCTAATGACGGAAATACGCCACGATCCGGTTGCCCCCACGCGCACCCAGCGGCTCGCGTCCGGCGGTGAGATCGACGCTCACCGGCACGATGACCACCAGATCGTCTACGCCGGACGCGGGGTGCTGGCCGTGACGACCAGCGAGGGATCATGGATCGCGCCGGCCACGCGCGCGATCTGGGTGCCAGCGGGCACGGTGCACGCCCACCGCGCCTACGGCGACCTCGACCTGCACCTGGTCGGATTGCCCGCTGAGGACAATCCGCTCGGCGTGGACACCCCGACGGTGCTGTCCGTCAGCCCGCTGCTGCGCGAGCTGATCGTCGCCTACACCCTCGGCACGGACGACGACAGCCCCGAGCGAGCCCGTCTGCGCGCCGTGCTGCTCGACCAGGTGAGGGCCGCCCCCCAGCAGCGGCTGCACGTTCCAGCCCCGACCGCGCCGTTGCTGCTGACCCTGTGCGCCATGTTGCAGGCCGACCCGGGCGACAACCGGACGCTCGCTGAGCTCGGTAGTGCGGTCGGCGCCAGCGACCGCACCCTGTCCCGGCTGTTCCGCAGCGACCTCGGGATGACCTTTCCGCAATGGCGCACCCAGCTGCGCCTGCATCACGCTCTCGTCCTGCTGGCGGGCGACACACCGGTGACCGCCGTGGCGCATCGGTGTGGCTGGTCGTCGGCCAGCACGTTCATCGACGTGTTCCGACGCACCTTCGGGCACACCCCCGGCTCCCATCCCGCCGGCTGACCATGGCAGGACCACCGTCGGCGCAGCGAGCGCGGCATCGACCTCTGGCGGTTCCGAGACGGCAGGATCTGCCGCAAGGACGCCTATCGGAAGACCCGTGACTGACGACCGCCGACCGCCGGAGCTGCACGGGGATCGGGCTACCGGAGCGTCACGGCGATCGCCGGTCCGAACGCGACGCTGAGCAGGTAGGCGAGGTTGAACAGACCCAGGGCTTCGGCCCGGTGAGAGGCGGGCACGACGCCGGTGGCGTGCAGGGCGAGGACTCCCTGACCGGTGGCGGCAGCCAGGGAGGCGAGCGCCATCGCCGCGAGCAGCAGCGGTACGGCGGTGGTGACGGCCGCCAGCAGCGGCGCGGCGGCACCCGCGACGAGCAGCGCCACCGCCACCACCCGGCGTGGCGCCCGCCCGGACGCCGCGACCAGGAACCCCGAGCAGAACCCGCCGAACAGGTACGGCGCCAGCAGCACGACTCCGCTGCGCGTGCCGGCCCACCCCGCGTGCTCTCGCAGCAGCTCCGGCGCGGCGTATAGCAGGGCGAAGTTCACCACGCCCAACGCGAAGGCCAGCGCGGACGCCGCGAGGAACCGGCCGTTGCGTGCTACCGCGGCGGGCAGGAAGCCGTCCGGGCGGACCCTCATCCGGGCCACGAGCAACAACAGCAGCGCGACGGTTGCCGGGCCGGCCACCAGCGGCCGGTGCGGAACGACAACGGCCGCGGTGACCAGCATGGCCACTACAACCATGCCGAGGGGATCGAACGACGCCGGCGCCGCGTCCGGCGGTGTGGCGCCGCGGCGAGCCGCAGGTACCGCGAGCGCCGCCAGCAGAGGCAGCGCCAGCGCCGCCTGCCACGAGATCATGTCGGCAACCAGCGCGCCGGTCAGCGGACCGGTGGCTCCGACGACCGCCAGCGAGGCGGCGGCCACCCCCATCCGGCGAGGCGAGTCGGCCAGTTTCATCGCCGTCACGGTGAGGCCGGCAGACCCCAGTGCCTGTACCGCCGCACCGGCAACCAACGTCGGCATGCTCGGGATCAGCACGAGGAGCAGCGTTCCCGCGGCCAACAGCGCGGTCGCGACGGTCAGGACCGCCCGTACCCCGCGGCGGGCCAGCAGCGCAGCCAACAGCGGAGTCCCCAACGCGATCCCCCACCCGAAGGCGGTCACGCCGGCGGCCGCCGCCTGTTGTCCGGTACGGAGCACCTCCGCGAGGTCGTCGAGGACCAGGGCCGGCGCTGCGATCCCGTACGACAGCGGACCGGCCAGCAGAGCGAGCCAGGGCGTGGCCACCCGGTCCGGTCCGGGCAGGCTGCGGTGGTGAGCGACAGCGCTGCGGTGTAGGTGATCCATCTCAATCCTCCGGTGTCGGCTGGATCCACCGTGCCGAGGGCGCTTACCGCTGGCTGACGGGTCGCTGACGTACCCGGTGTCATTCCTGCCGGCCCGCCCGTCCGGGCGGACACGGCTGATCCAGGCAGCTCCGGGACGGTCGGCGAAGCTTTCCGGGGCGGTACCGCTGACTTGGCTAGGGTGAAGCGGTGCGGTTCGGGGTGCTGGGCGAGATCGCCGTGTGGACATCGGCTGGCGATCCGGTCGCCGTGCCCGGCCTGAAGGTTCGTGCCCTGCTGGCTGACCTGCTGGTCCATGAAGGGCGCCCGGTGACCGCCGACCGGCTGATCGAGGACCTCTGGGGTGCTGAGCCGCCGGGTAACGCGCTCGGGGCACTACAGGCCAAGGTGTCGCAGTTGCGCCGCGCGCTGGAGACGGGCGAGGCGGGCGGCCGCGCGCTGGTCGAGTCCGGTGATGCGGGCTACCGGCTGCGGATGCCGTCGGAATCGGTCGACGCCGGTCGCTTCACCGCCCTGTTGGCGCGTTCCCGGGCGCAGCGGGAGCCGGCGCGGCGGGCGGCGGCGCTGACCGAAGCCCTGTCGCTGTGGCGTGGTTCCCCGTACGCCGACTTCAGCGACGAGCGATTCGTCCGCCAGGCCGCCCAACGGCTGAACGACCAGTACCTGGCCGCGCTGGAGGAGCTGGCCGAGGCCCGGCTCGAACTCGGTGAGCACCACCTGCTCGCCGGTGAGCTGGCCGACCTGGTCGCACGCCACCCGTGGCGCGAGCGACTACGAGCCGCGCACCTGCGCGCGCTGTACGGCTCGGGACGCCAGCGTGACGCCCTGGCCGCCTACGAGCAGTTCCGTCGGCAACTGCGCGACGAACTCGGCGTCGATCCGGGCCAGGAGTTGGCCGAGCTGCACCGGGCGATCCTGCGCCAGGACCCCGCGCTACAGCCGCCGGCGCCGCCGTCGAGCCGGGCCCGCACCAACCTGCCGGCACCGCTGTCACCCGGCCCGCACGGCGGACTGATCGGGCGCGACGAGGCCGTCGAGGCGGTACGGAAGCGGCTGGCGAACGAGCGGCTGGTGACCCTGACCGGTCTGGGCGGCGTGGGTAAGACCAGGTTGGCGCTCGAGGCCGCTCGTCTGCTGACCGACACGTTCCCCGGCGGGGTGTGGCTCGTCGAGCTGGCCGGCCAGCCACCCTGCGGCGACCTGGCGACCTGCACCGAGGTCGTCGACCTGGTGGCGGCCACTCTGGAGATCCGGGACGACGGTCCGCCCGGCCTGCCGGGTGATCGCCCTCGCGAGCCGATGGACCGGCTCGTCGCCGCGCTGCGGGACCGGCAGATGCTGGTGCTGCTCGACAACTGCGAACATGTGGTGGCGCCGATCGCTCAGCTGGTCGAGAAACTCCTCGGTGCCGCGGCCGACCTGCGCATCCTGGCGACGAGCCGGGAACCGCTCGGAATCACCGGCGAGGTGGTCTTTCCGGTACCGCCGCTGGCCCTGCCGCAACCCGGGGCCCCCGCCGAGGAGGTCGCCGAGGCCCCGGCGGTCCGGCTCTTCGCAGCCCGCGCCCAGGCCATCGCGCCCGGATTCACCGTCGATCACGGCAACACGGACACCATCGCCACCATCTGCCGGCGCCTCGACGGGGTACCGCTGGCGCTGGAACTGGCCGCGTCCCGGCTGCCGGTGCTGGACCCGACCGAGCTGGCGGCGCGGCTCGACGACCGCTTCCGACTGCTGTCATCCGGCCGGCGCACCGCGCCCCCACGTCAGCAGGGCCTGCGCGCCATGATCGACTGGAGCTGGGAGCTGCTGTCGGCTCCCGAGCGCGCGGTGCTGCGCCGGCTGGCGGTCTTCGCCGACGGTGCCACCCTGGCGGCCGTCGAGCAGGTGTGCCCGGGCGGCGAGGTGGCCTCGGGCGAGGTCCTCGACGTGCTGGCACGCCTGATCGACCGGTCGCTGGTCATGGTGCGGCACGCGGAGCGCCCGCGACGCTACCGACTGCCGGAGACAGTAGCCGCCTACGGTCTCGAACAGCTCGACAGCGCCGGCGAACTGCCCGCGACCCGTCACCGTTTCGCCAGCTGTTTCGCCCGTCTCGCCGAGCAGGCCGCCGGGCGCTTACGTGGTCATGATCAGAGTCAGGCGCTGGGTGAACTCGACGCCGAGAACGCGAACCTGCGCGCGGCACTCGACATCGCCGCCACCGACGGTCACGCCAGCGTCGGCTTGACGCTCGCCACCTCGTTGTCCTGGTACCGGCTGCTCCGGGGACGGTTCGGAGAGATGAGCCGGTCACTACGAACGGCGTTGGGCATTGTCCCCACGAGCGAGGACGACGTCGCACCGGAGGCCCTGCGGCGGCATGCGGACATGTGGCTGACCGCGCTCGCCACCCGGGACGGCGATCCGAGCGCTCCCCGGCGACGGGTCCTGGCGCGGTACCAGGACGCCGACGGGCCGGACAAGGCGTTCGCGCAGTGGTTGTTCGCCTCCATGATGCTCGGCTCCGGAGATGCCGCCGAGGCCGCCGACCTGGTCAACGCGGCGCTGACGGCGTTCCGTGCCAACGGGGACCGGTGGGGCATCGCCGCCGCGTGCGCCACCAGAGCGGACCTCGCGCTCGTACTGCGCAGCGATCTGCCCGCCGCGCAGCGAGACTGCGAGGTCAGCCGGTCGCTGTTCGGGCAACTGGGTGACCGCTGGGGTCAGGTCCACCCGACAAGCCTGTTGGGAAGCCTGGCGGAGATCCGCGGCGACTACGATCGCGCCGAGGCATACCACCGCGAGGCGCTGCGCATCGCCGAACACCTGCGGCTGTGGACGTCGGTGTCCCGGCAGCTGGCGAGCATCGGTCGGCTCGCCCTCCTGAGGGGCGACCATGAACAGGCCGTTGCCTGTCATGAGCGCGCGCTACAGGTGGCGCAGGAGCAGTCGAGCCCGTCCGCCGCCGCTTTCGCCGTCACCGGACTGGCGATCATCGCGCGGCGGCGGGGTGACCTCGACGCCGCCGAGACCCAGCAGCGGGATCTGCTGGACTGGAACCGCCGCGCCGGATACCTGCCAGGATGCGCGCTCGCGCTGGCCGAGCTGGGGTTCATCGCCGAGCACCGTGGTGACGCCGTCCTCGCCGAGCGCCGCCATCGTGAGTCGCTCGACGCGGCGCGAGCCACCGGAGATCACCGGGCAGTCGCCTTGGCCTTCGAGGGCCTGGCCGGCGCCGCCAGCCTCGGCGGCGATCATCGCCACGCCGCGCGGCTGCTCGGCGCGGCCCGGACACTGCGGGAGGCAGCCGGAGCGCCGCTGCCCGCCGGCGAGCAGCAGGACGTGCAGCGCATCACCTCCCGCATCCGGGAGGCGCTCGGCAGCGAGGAACTCGCTGCCGAGATGAGCCGTGGCGCGGAGGTCGACCTCGACGAACCGGCGCTCGGCGACGCCGGTAAGGGGCTGGTCAGCGAACGGTAAGCCGGCTCGGCACGGTTGACCGAGAACCGAGCCGACCCAGGAGGTAACCATGCAGGCGGACGCCAGGATTGCCGTCATCTACTACTCCGCCACCGGCACCGTGCACCGACTCGCGCAGGCATTCGTCGACGGCGCCGCCGACGCCGGCGCGGAGGTCCGGCTGCGGCGGGTGGCCGAGCTGGCGCCGGATCAGGTCGTCGATGCCAAGCCGCAGTGGCGAGCCCACCTCGACGCCACCGCCGACATCCCGCTCGCCACCCTGGACGACCTCCGGTGGGCCAACGGGTACGCCTTCGGCACGCCGACCCGTTTCGGCAACGTCTGCGCACAGTTGCGCCAGTTCCTCGACACCACGAGCGCCCCGTGGCAGGCGGAGGAACTGGCCGACAAGCCGGCGACCGGCTTCACCGCCACCTACGAAGAGCACGGAGGCCAGGAAGCGACCCTGCTCAGCCTCTACCAGACCTTCCACCACTGGGGGGCGATCATCCTGCCCACGGGCTACCTCAACTACGACGTCGCGCACGCCGCTGGCGGAAACCCGTACGGCGTCAGCCAGGTGGAGAGCCGCGCCAGCCGGGATGCCGCGTACGC
Source organism: Micromonospora sp. CNZ280 (assembly GCF_011759515.1). Lineage (NCBI taxonomy): Bacteria > Bacillati > Actinomycetota > Actinomycetes > Micromonosporales > Micromonosporaceae > Micromonospora > Micromonospora sp. CNZ280. The sequence goes on along the minus strand of NZ_JAAOYP010000002.1, from coordinate 862,386 downwards.
CAAGGCGGTCCTCGAAGCGGCCCGCTTCCAGGGCGCGCGCCTCGCCCGCACGGCGGCCGCCGTCGCTGCCGTGCGCGCGGACAGCCGGCGCGGGTAGCGCCGACGACGCTAGCAGTACGGGCCGGGAGGATGCGGGCCACGACACGGCTGCCGGTCGGTGTGGCTCCTCCCGGCTCGGGACAAGGTGAGGATCCGTTCGGTTTCGACGAACGGTCCCGTGCGAAGGCGATGGACGGGGAGACGATTCCGGCCTGAGGTCGTTGATGAACTTGCGGCGGCCGGGTGAGAGGCACCGGGGAGCGAGGGCCTCCTTCAGTTTGTCAGTGACGGATAAGGAACGACAGTTGTCCATGGAGGAGATGGCCGAGCGGGTCGGCGAGCTGTTGGACCTCGCTGGCGTGTTCATCATCGCGGTCGGAGTCGTCATCGCGACCGTCGTCTTCGTCTACCGCTACCTGCGCGTCCGGGAGCTGATCGCTGTCTACCCGCAGTTTCGGCAGGGTGTCGGCCGGGCGATCCTGCTCGGGCTGGAGTTCCTGGTGGCTGGCGACATCATCCGTACGGTGGCCGTCTCGCCCACGTTCCAGAGCGTCGGTGTCCTGGCGCTGATCGTCGCGGTGCGTACCTTCCTGAGCATCTCGCTGGAGGTCGAGTTGGAGGGCCGGTGGCCCTGGCAGGCCCGGGCCAGGGTGGCTACGGGCACGACTCCGGCCGGTGGCTCCGGGCGTGCCCGGCCCGCCGCCGAGTGACCTGCCCATCTGTCCGGCAGCTCCGCCATGGTTCTCGGGGCGCTGGGCGAGGCGGTCAGGGCCCTCGGCCGGCGGGTCCTCCGGTATCACGGTGTCGACCCGTCGACCGCCGAATTGTCGAACCAGCCGAGCGAGATCACGACCTGAGGCCGCGGGCTCTGCCCGGCCACACCGAGGACCGGATCGTTCCGCACCTCAGCGGACGGCTCCGCCGCGGGCCCGGCAGGTGTCCCGGACGTGCCAGAAGTCGCGCAGGTAGTCGTCGTGCATGCCGCGTCCCATGATCCGCAGCAGGGTCTCGTCGGCCTGCCGCAGGGCCGAGACGGCGTAGTTGTGACTGCCGGTGAAGACCCGGGGCACGATGTCGTCGTCGTACGCGCCGTCGATCAGCATGTACTTGTTGTGCGTCCGGACGTCCAGCCCCGGGCCGATGTTGAAGTTGCACCTGGTGAGCTGGATGTTGCTGCCCAGCGCGTTGAGCACCGCGGTGTTGGCCTCGGTGTAGACGACGTCGACCCAGCAGCCGGCGTTGCGCAGCGCGGTGAGCCGCTTGGCCACCTCGGGCCGGGTGAACGAGTACATGTTGACCCGGATGTCGGTCTGCCGGCGGGTGCCCGCGTCGTCGTAGCTGCACGAGGTCACCGCGTTCAGGATGCTCACCACGGTGTCGGTGGCCGGGTCGGAGACCGGCTGGCCGGACCGTTCCCGGCGGGGGAAGAAGTGCGCCTTGTAGGTGCTGCCGGTCGGCGTCACCCAGTAGTAGTCGTTGTCGCCGGTCGAGCTGTACCGGTGCGAGCGCAGGTCCGCGAAGTACGTCCGGTAGGCGTTGTACGTGCTGGCGTCGCTGAACGTCACCCCGTTGTTGTACGCCTCGTTCGCGTCCCACCAGGTCAGGTTCGCCGAGCCCTGAAACACCACGTTGGACACGATCGCCCCGGTGTCGAGCACGACCTTCGAGGCGGTCAGGAACTTGTTGTGGTTGTAGGCGGTGACCGTCGAGTCGGTGTAGTGGATCGCCCGGGTGCCGATGCAGCCGCGGTCCTGGCTGGGAAACCGGTCCGCGCAGTGCACGATGTACGAGCCGGCGGTGTCGGTCGAGCCGAGGACCGGTTGCAGCCGTTGGAACGGGCGCCCGGTAGCCGAGGACTGGTCGACGATGATCTTCACCCGGACGCCCCGTTGGTGCGCCCGGATCAGGCGGCCGGGGAGGTCCGGGGTGCTGGCCGAGTCCGTCACGTCGGAGAACGAGAAGTGGAACCAGGACATCTGGATCTCCTCGCCCGCCGGGACCCGGTCGATGATCCGGGCCAGCTGCATGAAGATCGCGTTCTGCTCGGCGACCGAGCCGAGCGGCCGGCTGAACACCGGTTTGTTCAGCACCGGGTCGGGCTCGGCGGCGCTGGCCGGCGCGGGCAGCAGGGCGGGGACGCCGGCGGCGGCGAGGACGGTCATGAAGACCAGTGCCGAACGGGTCGGGCGTCGTGGCAGAAATCGACGAATAGGCATGGATGGATGATCCCACCGGCGTCGGCCGGCGTGCCACCCTCGATGTGCCCCGGGCCGGAAGGTCGCGACCGGCCCGCCGCCTGCGCGCCGCGGCGCCGGCCTGGTCGAGGCCGGCGCCGCAGTGCTTCAGCGCAGCTTGCCGAAGAACTCCCGGACGTCGCCGACCAGCAGGTCGGGGGCCTCCATGGCGGCGAAGTGGCCGCCGCGGTCGAACTCGGACCAGTGGACGACGTTGTGCTCGAGCTCGACGGTGCGTCGGATCGACACATCGAGGGGGAACACCGCGACTCCGGTGGGCACCGGCGACCGCTCACTGGCGCTCCAGGCGCCGGCGTGCGCGGTCTCGTAGTAGCTGTTGGCCGAGGACCCGGCGGTGCCGGTCAGCCAGTACAGCATCACGTTGGTGAGCAGCAGATCCCGGTCCACCGCGTCCTCGGGCAGCTCGGCGGCCGGATCGGTCCACTCCTTGAACTTCTCCACGATCCAGGCCAGCTGCCCGACCGGGGAGTCGTGCAGCCCGTGCGCCAGGGTCTGCGGCCGGCTGATCTGGATCATCATGTAGCCGGACTGCTCGGTGTGCAGGTACTCCAGCTGCTTCAGCCGGGCCCGCTCGGCCTCGGTCAGGTCGCCGATCTCGTCCGGGTCGACCTGGGTGAACGCGGACAGGCCGTTCGCGTGCACGCCGACGACCTTGTCAGGGTTGAGCCGGCCGAGCCCGGGGGCGACGACGGCGCCGGTGTCCCCGCCCTGCGCGCCGTAGCGGTCGTAGCCGAGCCGGTCCATCAGCTCGGCGAACGCCCTGGTCACCCGGTTGGTGTCCCAGCCGGCCTCGGTGGTCGGCCCGGAGAATCCGCTGCCGGGGATCGACGGGATCACCAGATGGAACGCGTTCGCCGGGTCGCCGCCGTGCGCCCTGGGGTCGGTCAGCGGGCCGATGACGTTCAGGAACTCCACGATCGAGCCGGGCCAGCCGTGGATCAGGATCAGCGGCAGCGCGTCCGGCTCGGGCGAGCGGACGTGCAGGAAGTGGATGTTCTGGCCGTCGATCTCGGTGGTGAACTGGGGATACGTGTTCAGCTTCCGCTCGTGGGCGCGCCAGTCGTAGCCATCGCGCCAGTATTCGGCCAGCCCCTTGAGGTAGCTGACCGGTACCCCGCGGCTCCAGCCGACGTCGGGCAGGTCAGTGGTCCACCGGGTCCGAGCGAGCCGGTCCCGCAGGTCGTCCAGGTCGGTCTGGGGAACGTCGATGGTGAAGGGCCGGATCGCGCTGTCGTTCTGCATACCCGTAAGCCTAGGAACCGGCTAGGTCAGGTTCGGTCCTAGGCGAATGGCAGACTTCAACCCATGTGGGAAACCTCGGCACGGTTGCTGCGACTGCTCTCGCTCCTGCAGACTCGACGCGACTGGTCCGGCGGCGAACTGGCCGAGCGGCTGGAGGTCAGTCCGCGTACCGTGCGCCGCGACGTCGACCGGCTGCGCGGCCTCGGCTACCCCGTGCTGGCCACCGCGGGCGCCGCCGGCTACCGGCTGGGTGCCGGCGCGGACCTGCCGCCGCTGCTGCTCGACGACGACGAAGCCGTCGCTGTCGCGATGGGCCTGCGGACGGCCGCCGGCGGTTCGATCACCGGCATCGAGGAGACCTCGGTGCGCGCCTTGGCCAAGCTCGAACAGGTACTGCCGTCCCGGCTGCGCCACCGGATCAACGCCCTGCACTCGGTGACGGTGCCGATGGCCAACACCGGCCCCACCGTCGACCCGAGCACCCTCACCGCCATCGCCGCGGCCTGCCGGGACTCGCTGTGCCTGCGCTTCGACTACCGCACCCACGACGGAACCAGCAGCATCCGCACCACCGAGCCGCACCGGCTGGTGCACGCGGGTCGCCGCTGGTACCTCGTCGGCTGGGACGTCGACCGCCGGGACTGGCGCACCTACCGGGTGGACCGCCTCGACCCGCGCACGCCGACCGGCCCCCGGTTCACCCCGCGCACCCCGCCGGATCCCGATATCGCCGGCTACACCTCGCGGGCGGTCTCCACGTCCGCCTACCGCTACCAGGCCCGCATCACCCTGCACGTCAGCGCCGAGACCGCGGCGGAGCGGATCGTGCCCACCACCGGGACGCTGGAGCCGATCGACGAGCACAGCTGCACCCTGCGGGCCGGGTCCAACTCGCTGGACGAGTTGGCCATCTACGTGGCGACGAAGGGGTTCGACTTCCAGGTGCACGAACCGCCGGAGCTCGTCGAGCACGTCCGGACGCTGGCGGCCCGGCTGGCCGGCGCGGCCGAGCAGGTGTCCGGTGCGGACAGCCCGGGAGCGGAGGCCGGCGGCGGGTCGCGGTGACATGGGCCGGGGCGGCGGGGACCGCTCCGGCTGACCCGGGGTCAGGCCCGCCCTGCCGGCGGCGACGGCCGGCGCGCGGTTACCCTGCGGCGGTGATGGTCGGTGCGGACGGGGAGCGCTTGGCGGCGTCGCTGGGGGAGTGGCTCGACGGCGTCACGTTCACCGACCTGACCACCGACCAGGTCACCGCCCGGCTGATCGAGGTGGTGGTCGGCTGGGCGACGGAGCAGGGCTGGCGGGTCTACCGGCGGGCGCCCAGCGTCCTGCCGCTGCCGCCGCCGAGGTCCGCACAGCGGTCGGTGCTCGACGTGGCCTGTGCGCGCCCGGACGGACCTCCGGTCGTCATCGAGATCGATCACGGTACGCGCCGCCGGACCTGGGAGAAGCTGCTCGCCGAAGCCGACGCGGGACGGATCGCGCTCTGGGTGCGCTGGGGCGCCGGCCGGTTCACCGCGCCACCCGCGCCGATCCGGATGGTGACCTGCCAGGTGGACGGGCGGCCGGACCCGACCGGTCGGGGACGGCTGCACAGCCGCTCGCCGCGAGTGGAGAAGCTGCCGCCGGCGCACTCGACCCTGCGGGTCGAGGAGGCCGTCGAGCTGCCGCTGCCGCCGCCCGCGGCGCCGCCCGCCGGAGCCTGAGCGGAGCTGTCTCGACGGGGATGTCGGCCGATCCCTGTTTTCGTTAACACATCGCCGGGCAGGACCATGCGCCACCGGCTGCCGCCCGGTGCGCTGCACTATCCCTTGATAGCCGTCCAACTCGGACAGAGCTGCAGCGCCGTACGTTACGGAGCTGTTGCCGAGGAGTATCTTGACGAGCCTTTATGTGAGCGCTAACACTGAGAGCCGTGATGGTGCGGAGGTGGTCATGAGCAGTGCCGACGGGGCCGGCGAGCGGTACGTGGTCGGAGTCGACTACGGCACGCTCTCCGGGCGGGCCCTGGTGGTCCGGGTACGCGACGGCGCCGAGGTCGGAACCGCGGTGCACGAGTACCGCCACGGCGTGATCGAGTCGACGCTCCCCGACGGCGGGCCGCCGCTGCCCCCCGACTGGGCGCTACAGGACCCGGAGGACTACCGCGACGTCCTGCGCCACGCCGTCCCCGCCGCGCTGGCCGCCGCCGGCGTACGCCCCGGCCAGGTCATCGGGATCGGCACGGACTTCACCGCCTGCACCGTCCTGCCGACCCTCGCCGACGGCACCCCGCTGTGCGAGATCCCGGAACTGCGCCACCGGCCGCACGCCTGGGTGAAGCTGTGGAAGCACCACGCCGCCCAGCCACACGCCGACCGGATCAACGCGCTGGCCCACGAGCGGCGCGAGCCGTGGATCGGCCGCTACGGCGGCAGGATCTCCGCCGAGTGGCAGTTCGCCAAGGGCCTGCAACTCCTCGCGGAGGACCCGGCGACCTACCGGCGCGCCGAGCGGTTCATCGAGGCGGCCGACTGGATCGTGTGGCAGCTGTGCGGCACCGAGACCCGCAACGTCTGCACCGCCGGCTACAAGGGCATCCGTCAGGACGGCCGGTACCCGTCGAGCGACTACCTGAGCGCCGTCGACCCGGGCTTCGCCGACTTCGTGACCAAGCTGGACGGTCCACTGCTGCCGCTGGGCGCCCGCGCCGGCACCCTCACCAGCCGGGCGGCGGCCTGGACCGGGCTGCCGGCGGGCATCGCGGTCGCGGTCGGCAACGTCGACGCGCACGTCACCGCGGCCGCCGCCCAGGCGCTGACGCCCGGCCGGCTGGTGGCCATCATGGGTACGTCCACCTGCCACGTCCTCAACGGCGACCGTCCCGCCGAGGTACCCGGCATGTGCGGTGTCGTCGACGGCGGCATCAGCCCCGGGGCCTGGGGCTACGAGGCCGGGCAGAGCGGCGTCGGCGACATCTTCGGCTGGTTCGTCAAGCACGCCGCTCCGGCCGGTGCGGACTCGCACCAGCGGTTGACCGAGCTGGCCGCCGCCCAGCCGGTCGGGGCGCACGGCCTGATGGCGCTCGACTGGTGGAACGGCAACCGCTCGCTGCTGGTCAACCACGACCTGAGCGGGCTGATCATCGGGTTGACACTGGCCACCCGACCGCAGGACGTCTACCGGGCGCTGCTGGAGTCCACCGCGTACGGCACCCGGATGATCATCGACGCGTTCGTCGACGCCGGGGTGCCGGTCACCGATCTCGTCGTGGCCGGCGGTCTCACCTCGAACCGGCTGCTGATGCAGATCTACGCCGACGTCACCAACCGCCCGCTGAGCATCATCGGCTCCGCCCAGGGGCCGGCGCTCGGCTCGGCCATCCACGCGGCGGTCGCGGCCGGGGCGTACCCGTCGATCCACGAGGCGTCGGCGGCGATGGGCCGGGTGCACGAGGGCGCCTACCGGCCCGACCCGGACAACGTGCGCGCCTACGACGCCCTCTTCGCCGAGTACAGCGCGCTGCACGACCACTTCGGCCGCGGCGGCAACGACGTCATGCTCCGCCTGCGGGCGATCCGGAACGCGGCCCTCGACGGGTCCCCGGCGCAGGCCGACCCGGTTCTGGAGGTGGCCGGATGAACACCGACCTGACCCGACAGGTGTCCGCGCTTCGGCGGACCGTGGCCGACCTGCACCGCGAACTCACCCGGTACGACCTGGTGGCGTGGACCGCCGGCAACGTGTCGGCCCGGGTCCCCGATCGGGAGCTGATGGTCATCAAGCCCAGCGGCGTCGACTACGACGACCTCACCGCGGAGGCCATGGTGGTCTGCGACCTCAACGGCAACGTCGTCGACGGCGCCGGCGCCCCGTCCAGCGACACCGCCGCCCACGCGTACGTCTACCGCGCGATGCCGGAGATCGGCGGCGTCGTGCACACCCACAGCGGGTACGCCACCGCCTGGGCGGCCCGGGGCGAGGCGATCCCGTGCTGGCTGACCGCCCAGGCCGACGAGTTCGGCGGGGAGATCCCGGTCGGGCCGTTCGCGCTGATCGGCGGGGACGACATCGGCAAGGGGATCGTCAGCACCCTGTCCGGGCACCGCTCACCCGCGGTGCTCATGCGCAACCACGGGGTCTTCACGATCGGCCGGGACGCCCGCGCGGCGGTCAAGGCCGCGGTGATGTGCGAGGACGTCGCCCGCACCGCGCACCTGGCTCGCGCCCTCGGGCAGCCGCTGCCGATCGCGCAGGCCGACATCGACTCGCTCCACGACCGGTACCAGAACGTCTACGGCCAACGCCCGGCGACGGGCTGAACGGGCGCCACCGCAGCACCTCCCGGCCGGCGCCGCTCATCCGCCGCCACTGTCGCACCCACCCTCCACCACAACCGGGCCGCACACCGTCGAGGCGCGATCCGGACGACCCAACCCCCGAGGAGAACCGATGAGAACCACGGGAACAGCACGGGCCATGATCGCGACCATCGCCACGATGCTGCTCGCGGGCAGCCTGGCGGCCTGCGGCAACAGTGACACCGGCGGCGACTCCGGCGGTGGCGACGACAAGATCGTTCTGGGCTTCTCCCAGGTCGGCGCGGAGAGTGGCTGGCGGACGGCGAACACCACCTCGATCAAGGAGGCCGCCGCCCAGGCGGGGATCGAGCTGAAGTTCGACGACGCCCAGCAGAAGCAGGAGAACCAGATCAAGGCGATCCGGAACTTCATCCAGCAGAAGGTCGACGTGATCGCCTTCTCGCCGGTGGTGGAGTCCGGCTGGGACACCGTCCTCAAGGAGGCCAAGGACGCGGGCATCCCGGTGATCCTCACCGACCGTGCCGTGGACTCTCCGGACAAGACGCTCTACAAGACGTTCCTCGGGTCGGACTTTGTCAAGGAGGGCCGCCTGTCCGGCGAGTGGCTGGTGGCGAACACCAAGGACGCCACCGGGCCGGTGAACATCGTCGAGCTGCAGGGCACGACCGGCTCCGCGCCGGCCAACGACCGCAAGAAGGGCTTCGCCGAGGCCATCGGCGCCAACCCGAGCCTCAAGATCATCGCCTCGCAGTCCGGTGACTTCACCCGGGCCGGCGGCAAGCAGGTGATGGAGCAGTTCCTCAAGGCCAACCCGGACATCGACGTGCTCTTCGCGCACAACGACGACATGGGCCTGGGTGCCCTCGAGGCGATCACCGCGGCGGGCAAGACGCCCGGCAAGGACATCGTCATTATCACCATCGACGCGGTGAAGGACGGCATGCAGGCCCTCGCGGACGGCAAGTTCAATTTCATCGCGGAGTGCAGCCCGCTGCTCGGGCCACAGCTGATGGAACTGGTGAAGAAGGTCCACGCCGGCGAGGCGGTGCCGCCCCGGATCGAGACCGAGGAGACCACCTTCACGCAGGAGCAGGCCAAGGAGGCGCTGCCCAACCGCAAGTACTGACCGACGCCGGGGTCGCCGTCCGACGGGCGGCGACCCCGCCCCGTCGCTCGACTCCCTACCGACACCATCCAGAAGAGGTCTGATGGGATGACGGGTAGCCCTCCGGTCCTGACCATGACCGGGATCAGCAAGACCTTCCCGGGGGTCCGTGCGCTCCACGACGTCGACTTCCGGCTGTTCCCCGGCGAGGTCCACGCCCTGATGGGCGAGAACGGCGCCGGCAAGTCGACCCTGATCAAGGTGTTGACCGGCGTCTACGACATCGACGAGGGCACCATCAGCCTCGCCGGTGAGCGGGTCGCCTTCACCGGCCCGATGCAGGCGGCCGCCGCCGGCGTCAGCACCGTCTACCAGGAGGTCAACCTCTGTACCAACCTGTCGGTGGCGGAGAACATCTTCATCGGCCGGGAGCCGCGCCGTCTGGGCGCCGTCCGGTGGGGGGAGATGCGCCGGCGGGCGCGGGAACTCCTGGCCCGGCTCGACCTCGACCTCGACGTCACCGCGCAGCTCGGCACGTACTCGTTGGCCGTGCAGCAGATGGTCGCCATCGCCCGGGCGATCGACGTGCGGGCCCGGGTGCTGATCCTCGACGAGCCGACCTCCAGCCTGGACGCCGGCGAGGTGGCACAGCTGTTCCGGATCATGCGCCAGCTGCGTGACCAGGGCATCGCGATCCTGTTCGTCACCCACTTCCTCGACCAGGTGTACGCGGTCGCCGACCGCATCACGGTGCTGCGCAACGGCACCCTGGTGGGGGAGTACCGGACCGGCGAGCTGCCGCAGTTCAGCCTCGTCGAGAAGATGATCGGCAAGGAGCTCGACGTCCTGGAGCGCCTTGACGAGCAGCAGAAGCGCACGACCGCCATCCGGTCCGGCGCGGCGCCGCTGGTGGACGCCGCGGAGCTGGGCCGCAAGGGTGCGGTCGCCCCGTTCAGCCTGCGTATCCACGCCGGCGAGGTGGTCGGCCTGGCCGGTCTGCTCGGCTCCGGCCGCACCGAGGTGGCACGGCTGCTCTTCGGCGCCGACCGCGCCGACCACGGGCAGGTCACGCTGGACGGCGGGAAAGTGTCGTTGCGCAGCCCGGTCCAGGTGATCGACCGCGGGGTCGGCTTCTGCTCGGAGAACCGCCGGGCGGAGGGCGTCATCCCGGAGCTGTCGGTCCGCGAGAACATGGTCCTCGCGATGCAGGCCGCCCGCGGCTGGCTGCGACCGATTCCCCGGCGGCGGCAGGACGAGCTGGTGGAGAAGTACATCCGAGCGCTCAGCATCCGGCCGGCCAATCCCGACCTGCCGGTGCGCAACCTCTCCGGCGGCAACCAGCAGAAGGTGCTCCTGGCCCGCTGGCTCATCACGGAGCCGCGCCTGCTGATCCTCGACGAACCCACCCGCGGCATCGACGTCGGCGCGAAGGCCGAGATCCAGAAGCTGGTGCTGGAACTCTCCGACGGCGGCATGGCGGTGCTGTTCATCTCCGCCGAGCTGGAGGAGGTGCTGCGGCTCAGCCACCGCGTCGCCGTCATGCGCGACCGGACGATGGTGGCCCAGCTCGACAACGACGCCGCCCTCGATGCCGACCGCGTCATGCAGACCATCGCCAGCGGGGCCGGCGGTACGGAGGTGGACCGATGAACACCGTCGCCGACCGCCTCCGCCCACTGACCGGCCACCGCCTGTTCTGGCCCGCGCTCGTGCTGGTGGTCATGATCGCCGCGAACGCGATCCACCGCCCCGGCTTCCTGTCCATCGAGGTCAAGAACGGGCACCTCTACGGCACCCCGATCGACATCCTGCGGCTGAGCGCGCCGCTGATCCTGGTCGCGCTGGGCATGACCCTGGTCATCGCGACCGGCGGAATCGACCTGTCCGTCGGCTCGCTCTGTGCCATCAGCGGAGCCATCGCCTGTCTCCACATCAGCGAGGCGCCCGACCAGAACAGCCTCGCCACCGTGTCCACGGCGCTCGCGCTGGCCGTCGGCGCCGCCCTCGTGCTCGGCGCCTGGAACGGCGTCCTGGTCGCCGTCATCGGCATCCAGCCCATCATCGCCACGCTGATCCTGATGGTGGCGGGTCGGGGCCTGGCCCAGCTCATCACCGAGGGCCAGATCATCACCATCAACTCGGGCCCGTACCGCGCGATCGGGCTCGGGCACGTCCTGACCCTGCCGCTGGCGATCTTCATCGCCCTCGCGGCGACCCTGCTGGTCGCCGCGTTCACCCGCCGCACGGCCCTCGGCCTGATCGTGGAATCCGTCGGCGGCAACGCCGAGGCCAGCCGGCTGGCCGGCATCCGCTCCAGCCGCACCATCTTCCTGGTCTACGTCGTCAGCGCCGCCTGCGCCGCCATCGCCGGCTTCATGATGACCGCCAACGTCTCCAGCGCCGACGGCAACGCCGCCGGCCTCTGGGTGGAACTCGACGCGATCCTCGCGGTGGTCATCGGCGGCACGTCGCTGGCCGGCGGCCGGTTCTCGCTCAGCGGCACCATCCTCGGCGCGCTGATCATCCAGACCCTCACCACCACGGTGTACGCCATGAACATCTCGCCGCAGACATCCCTGCTGTTCAAGGCGGTCGTCGTGATCGCCGTCTGCCTCATCCAGTCGCCGCCCTTCCGCGCCACGCTCACCCGCCGGCGGCGCGGTGGCACACCGCGGCCGGCACCGCGGCAGCGCGAGAAGGAGCAGGTGTCGGCATGAGCAGCAACACGTTGACCACCGGTCGCACCTGGCGGCCCACGCTGTCCCGCCGGCACGTGCCGGTCCTGGCCACCCTGGCCCTGCTGCTGGTCATGTACGGCGTCGGGGTGTCCCAGTACCGGGCGTTCTCCGACATCCAGGTCGTCTTCAACGTCTTCATCGACAACGGCTTCCTCCTCGTGGTCGCGGTCGGCATGACCTTCGTGATCCTCACCGGCGGCATCGACCTGTCGGTCGGCTCGGTGGTCGCGATGACCGCGATGGTGTCGGCCGCCCTGCTCCAGGACGGCCTGCCCGCGGCCCTGGTGCTCGTCATCGCCCTGCTGATCGGCCCGGTGCTCGGGTTCCTGATGGGCTGCGCGATCCACGTCTTCGACATCCAGCCGTTCATCGTGACGCTCGCGGGAATGTTCTTCGCCCGGGGCATGTGCACGTTCATCAGCGACTCGTCCATCCCCATCACCGACGGCTTCTGGACGGCGGTGTCGCAGGAGCGCATCGGTGACCCGCGGGGCAACTTCGTGTCGGTCAGCGTGCTCATCGCGTTCGCGGTCGTCCTCACCGCCGCGTACGTGCTGGCGTACACCCGCTTCGGCCGCACCGTGTACGCGATCGGCGGAAGCCCCCAGTCGGCGCTGCTGATGGGCCTACCGGTGGGCCGTACCCGGATCGCCGTCTACACGGTCAGCGGGCTCTGCTCGGCGATCGGCGGCATCCTGCTGTCGTTCTACACGCTGTCCGGCGCGCCGCTGATCGCCGTCGGCATGGAGCTGGACGTGATCGCGGCCGTCGTCATCGGCGGCACCGTGCTCACCGGCGGGTCCGGCTACGTCTTCGGCACCGTCCTCGGCGTGCTGGTGCTGGGGGTCATCCAGACCCTGATCACCTTCGACGGGAGTCTCAACTCCTGGTGGACCCGGATCGTGATCGGCGGCCTGCTCTTCGCCTTCATCCTCCTGCAGCGCCTCATCGGCATCCGCTTCAAGTGACCGCCCCTCTCGCGGAAGGCAACTCCATGGCAACGCATCCCGAACCCGAGGTCTGGTTCCTCACCGGCAGCCAGGGCCTGTACGGCGAGGACACCCTCCGGCAGGTCGCCGACCAGTCCCGGCGGATCGCCGCGCACCTCGACGACTCGCCGGGCATCCCGGTCCGGGTGGTCTGGAAGCCGGTCCTGACCTCCAGCGCCGACATCCTCAAGGCCTGTCGGGACGCGGCCGTGCAGGGAGCGGTCGGGGTGATCGCCTGGATGCACACCTTCTCGCCGGCCAAGATGTGGATCGCCGGCCTGGACGCGCTGCAGACGCCGCTGCTGCACCTGCACACCCAGGCCAACGTCCGGCTGCCGTGGGACGAGATCGACATGGACTTCATGAACCTGAACCAGGCGGCACACGGCGACCGCGAGTTCGGCTTCATCCAGACCCGGCTGGGCGTCGCCCGCAAGACCGTCGCCGGCCACGTGAGCGATCCGCGGGTGGTCGCGCGGGTCGGCGCCTGGTCCCGCGCGGCACTGGGCTGGTCGGCGATGCGCGGGCTGCGGCTGGCCCGCTTCGGCGACAACATGCGCGACGTCGCCGTGACCGAGGGCGACAAGGTGGAGGCCGAGCTGCGCTTCGGCGTGTCGGTGAACACCTACGGCGTCAACGACCTCGTCGCGGTCGTCGACCAGGTGGCCGAGGCGGAGATCGACGACCTGGTCAAGGAGTACGACGACACGTTCCGGGTCGACCCGCAACTGCGCCCGGGTGGGCCGCGCCACGACTCCCTGCGCTACGCCGCACGGTTGGAACTGGGACTGCGCGGCTTCCTCGACGAGGGCGGATTCCGGGCCTTCACCACCAACTTCGAGGACCTCGGCGGCCTGCGCCAGCTGCCCGGCATCGCCGTGCAGCGGCTGATGAGCGACGGCTACGGCTTCGGCGGTGAGGGCGACTGGAAGACCTCCGTGCTGGTGCACACCCTCAAGGCGATGGCGGTCGGGGTCGAGGGCGGGACGTCGTTCATGGAGGACTACACCTATGACCTCACCCCGGGCGACGAACTGGTGCTCGGTGCCCACATGCTCGAGGTGTGCCCGACGATCGCCGGTGACACCCCGCGCGTCGAGATCCATCCGTTGAGCATCGGCCGCCGGGAGGATCCGGTCCGGTTGGTGTTCGACGCCGCGCCGGGGCCGGCGGTGGTGCTCGGCCTGGCGGACATGGGGGAGCGCTTCCGCCTGGTCGCCAACGAGGTCGACGTGGTGGCCCCACCGCACCCACTGCGCCGGCTGCCGGTGGCGCGGGCGGTGTGGCGGCCCCGTCCGCACCTCGCCGGCTCGGCGGAAGCCTGGATCACCGCCGGCGCCCCGCACCACACCGTGCTGTCGCAGGCCGTCGGTGTGGAGGAGTTGCGCGACCTCGCCGAGATGACCCGTACCGAGCTGGTCGTCATCGACGCGGACACCGATCCGCGGCGCCTCGCCGACGAGATCCGCTGGAATCAGGCGTACTACCGGCTCGCCCGGGGGTTCTGAGTCGACGGGCTGTTCCGCGAGCGTCGGCCCCGGCAACCGTACGGCGGCGTTGTCGGCCCGTCCGGAAGGGCAACTGCGCCGGGGGTTCGCCGCACCGGGTCCGGCGGGACCGCTGGCGTAGACTGTCGGCGATCAATTATCGACCGCCCGGAAGAACCGCCGTGGCGGCTGCGTGAGCGATTCGCACCGCCCCGGCCGGCCCAGCCGACGCCGACCGGCCGCGGTCGCCGCGGGCACGTGGGGAAGTGAGGTGGCCGTGCGCGGTCCTGCGATGACGGACGTGGCTCGCCTCGCCGGCGTCTCCCACCAGACGGTGTCCCGGGTCCTCAACGGGCACCCGAACGTGCGCGAGCAGACCCGGCTGCGGGTCCAGGCGGCGATCGCCGAACTCGGCTACCGGCCGAACCGCGCCGCCCGCGCGCTGGTCACCGGCCGATCCCAGGTGATCGGCGTGGTGGCGCAGAACACCACCCTCTACGGCCCGGCCTCGCTGCTGGCCGCCCTCGAACAGGCCGCTGCCGAGGTCGGCTTCGCGGTCAGCGTCGGCAGCGTACGCGACCTCGACCATCGGTCGATCTCGGCCGCGGTCGAGCGGCACCTGGCGCACCGGGTCGCCGGCATCGTGGTGATCGCCCCGGTCGAGTCGGCCGGGGAGGCCCTCGAGCGGCTGCCCCACGACGTGCCCCTGGTGACCGTCGACGGCGATCCCCGCCGGCCGATCCCCCTGGTGACGGTCGACCAGGTCGCTGGTGCCCGAGCCGCCACGCAGCACCTCCTCGACGCCGGGCACCGGACGGTCTGGCACGTGTCCGGGCCGTCGGACTGGTTCGACAGCGCCGGGCGGATCGAAGGATGGCAGGCGGCGTTGCGGACGGCCGGAGCCGAGGTGCCGCCCCTGGTGCCGGCGGACTGGTCCGCGGCGGCCGGGTACCGGTGCGGGCAGATGCTGGCCCGGATGCCCGAGGTGACCGCGGTCTTCACCGCCAACGACCACCTGGCTCTCGGCGTGCTGCGGGCGCTGCACGAGCACGGCCGGCGGGTGCCGGACGACATCAGCGTGGTCGGCTTCGACGACGTACCCGAGGCGGCCTACTTCATCCCGCCGCTGACGACGGTGCGGCCCGACTTCGCCGCGGTCGGCCGGGCGAGCCTGGAGCTGCTGCTGACCCAGATCGAGTCGGACGTCGTCGGCCCGCTGAGGCAGACCATCGCACCGACCCTGATTCCACGTAGCAGCGTCGGCGCCCCGCCGCGCCGCTGAGCCGGCGGCACCGATGTGGGCGCCCCCCCGCGAAGCCCGGTCGATCCGGACAGTGGTGCTTGTCGTGCCACCGCACCGTGCTATGGTATCTGCATGCACATGCAGCCATCGGCAAACGGGATCACCCCTGCGGGCGGCGTGAGTTCGGCCTGGTCGCAGGTCACAGCCTTCGTCTCCGCGGTCGATGCGAGTCTGGGCAGGTGGCTCACGGACGCCTACCGGGTCGGACTGACGGAGTACCGCGCGCTGGTCCACCTCAGTCAGGCCGCCGACAAGGAGCTGCGGGTCAACGACCTCGCCCAACGGGTCGGCTTGAACCAGAGCTCCGTCACGCGGCTGGTGAGCCGGCTGGAGGCGAAGGGTCTGACGCGCCGCGACATCTGCCCGGATGACGGGCGCGGGGTGTACGCGGTCATCACCGAGCAGGGCGAGGCTCTGGTCAAGCGGGTGCGGGGTCCGTACGAGGAGCGGGTTCGGGAACTCCTCGGCAGCGCCGCAGTGCACTTTCCGCAGGTGGACGCGCGGCAGCTGAGTCAAGCCCTGGGCGACATCGGCCGCCTGCTCACTTCCTAGTGGGTCGCGGGTGGTGTCGCAGCCCCGATCTGACCCCGAAATATGCATGTACATGCAGATGGTCGACGCTTCGCGGCTGACCAACCTGCACCGGCCCCCGGTCACGCGCCGACTGGAGCCGTTCGACCGCCTCCGCCGCCTCGGACACGCGGGCGCGGATGCCGACCTTCCGTCAACGGACCCGAAAGGACCATCATGAGCTGGCTCTATCTGGGAATCGCCGTCATCTTCGAGGTGGCGGTCGGCCTCTTCGCAAGCAAGGCGACGGGCTTCACGCGCCTGTGGTGGACCATCGCCACCCTCGCCAGCGGCGCGATCGCTACCTTCTTCCTCAGCCTCGCGCTCCTGACCTTCGACGTCGGTGTCGGCTACGCGATCTGGACCAGCGTCGCCGGCGTCGGAATCGTGATCGTCGGCGCGCTCTTCCTCTCCCAGCGCCTCAACTGGAAGAAGGCGCTCGGCATCCTCATCGTCATCGGCGGCGTCGTCGGGCTGCAGCTCAGCGGCGCCGCGTGACCCGCGCCCATCCACCCACCTCACACGAAGGAAAGATTCGATGACTGTGACGACAACCAGGAACGACTCGAAGAAGGCCGGCCCCTGGCTCGTGCTGCTCCTCGCCGGCGCCTTCGAGGTCGGCTACGCGCTCAGTGTCGGCGGAAGCCGGGGGTTCAGCGTCCTCGGATGGTCGATCTCCGCTTTCGTCTTCTTCCTCCTGACGTTGTTCTCCCTCAGCGTCGCACTCAAGAGGATCGACGTCGGGATCGGTTACGCCGTCTGGGCGGGCATCGGCGCCGTCGGGGCGGCGCTGTTGGGCCCGGTGTTCTTCGACGAGTCGCTCACCCCGGTCCGCGCGGTCTGGCTGGCCGTGATCATCGGCGGTGTCGTCTGGCTGAAGCTCGCCGACAGCTCGGCGCTCGACGTACGGCAGGCCGCGGCCCCGTCCGACGCCATGCAGTGAGCGGTGGTCGAAACGGAGGGCTGGCGGTCATGGCCGTAGGGTCGGTGCCGAACTCGGTCAGAGTCGTTCGTCGATCGTGGTGAGCTATCGGCGGTGACCGCGGTGGAAGGGCCCCTTCCAGGTTTCCGCCTGGAGGGGCCCTTCCGGTATTCAGCCTTGAGCCGCGGTCAGGCCGGCCCTCACGGCGAGGTCGGCGGTTCGGCCTGGTACGCCCGGTGCAGCAGCGCCAGGAAGGACTGTGCCTCCGGCAGCGGCACCGAGCCGATCCGATGCACCGCCACGCCCGGCGTCCATGAGTTCATGACTACGGCCCCGGCCAGCATGGGCAGGTCGGCAAGGGTGATCTCCTGGACGCGTTGGGGGACACCGAGGCGATCCAACTGCCGGCGGACGATGCCCATCGTGGTCCCGCCCAGCATCTCGGCCGCGGGCCACACCACCGCGGCGCCGTCCCAGAAGGCCAGGTTCCAGATCGACCCTTCGCTGAGCCGACCCCGCCGGTCGACGAAGGCGGCGTCGTCGAAGCCCTGTCCAACGGCCTGGCGGAGGAAGTACGTCTTTCCCACCTCGCCGACATGCTTCACGGCCGGCAGGACCCGCTCGTACTCGACCGTCGCCAGCGTCAGCGGACCCGGCGGCCCGGACGCGGCCGGCCCGGTGCGGACCAGCACCTCGAGTTCGCCGTCGGGCCGGGCCGCGGTGAACTCGCCCGCCGGCGAGTACACCGTGGCGAGCAGCGAGAGGTCGTCAGGACCGGCCTTCAGTGCCGTCCGCAGGTAGGACCGGACCCGGTCGTCGGGCAGAGCCCGACCGAACATCTCCATCGAGGCGAGCCGTAGCCGGTCCAGATGAAGGTCGAGGCCCCGGACCTGGCCTCCGCGCACCTGCATGGCGGTGAAGTGGGCATAGCCCGCGAAGGCGAGCGGCGCCAACTCCTCGGCAGTCGCCGCACGGCCGTTACGTTGAACAACGAAGGAGGTCATGTCGGCAACCTAGAATTTGACACTGGTGTGAGGTTCAAGCGCGGATGAGGGAGGTCACAGGGAATGAAGATCGGGGAGCTGTCTCGCGAGACCGGCGTCAGCCCGCGCCTCCTGCGCTACTACGAGGAGCAGGGACTGCTCACCTCGTACCGGGTCGGAGGTGGCCACCGGCGGTATACCGACGACGCCCCGGTCGTGGTCGGCCACATCAGGGCGCTGCTCGCCGCTGGCCTGCCCACCAGCGTCATCCGCGAGGTGCTGCCCTGCGTCGAGGGTCCGGGCCCGGAACTGGAGCACTGCGCGGCGCCGACCCTGCGGGAACAGCTTCGTGGCCTCGACGACAAGATCTCGACGCTCCAGAACGCTCGGGCCGCACTCGCCGCGCTCCTCACCACCACCGCCCGCGCGGCCGACGCGCGAGCGACCTCCCGATGACGCGACGATCACGGGCGTCCGGGACGTGATCCACCACGTGGACTCCTCGGCACCGATGAGTTCCGGAGGGCTGACCGGTCTGCCCTCGTGACAGCCGACCGTTCAGGAGAGTTCCGATGACCTCGATCCAACCCGTCGTCAGTACGCCCGACCTGCCCCGCCTGCGCAGCTTCTACGAAGAGGTGCTCGGCGCGACACAGACCCTGCGCGTACCCGAGAAGGGCCCGGAGTTCTACGTCGAGCTGCGGATCGGCGACACCGCGCTCGGCCTCGTGCAGAACGATGACACCCAGATCGGCGCACCGGTACGGATCATCCTCAGCGCCGACGTACCGGACGTCGACGCGCTGCTGCCCAAGGTCGAGTCGGCCGGCGGCGCCGTGCCCGGCCAGCCCAACGACATGCCGTGGGGCCAGCGGGTCGCGCACGTGCTCGACCCCGACGGCAACATGCTCAACCTGACCAGGTGGCTGTAGCCGACAGGTGAGCCCGCCCCCGGCTACCTGGCGGGCTGTCGGCGCACCATCTCGGTGATCCAGACGGGCGCGAACGGAGACGTGCAGCCCGGGGAGGTCGGGTAGTCCTTGAGCACCTCCAGGCGCTCGCCGATGTCGATCGCGCGGGCGCGCTGCCCGGCGTGCTCGATGCCGATCTGAGCCAGGCAGTGGTTCATCGCCCACTGCAGGCGATCGGGGGCGTCCTTCATCTCCGCCTCGATGACGTCCAGCAGACCTGCGAGGTCGAGGCCCTCGGGCTTCTTCGCCACGCGTTCGGTGGTCAGCGCCCAGCCGGCACTCGCGACCACCGGATCCGGATCGGCGAACCAGGCCAGCCGCAGCTCTTCGGAGTGCGGGTGCTTCTTCACCACGTAGTTCACGAGCCAGTCGTGCACCTTGGGCGTGCGCGCCTCGCGCACCATGACGTCCAACTCGTCACGTGTGAACGCCTTCGGACGGCAGATCAGGATCGCCAGCAGGCGCGCCGCGGAGTCACCCGTCTCCCAGAGCTGCCGCGCGAGTTCCTGCTGCGTCTTGAGCCGCTTCGCGAGGGCGCGCAACCTGCCGAGGTTCACGCCATGATCGTCACCGTGCTTCTCGTTCACCTCGCGTGCCTTCGGGTCCTCGAGCGCGGCCAGCTCGGCCATCACCTCGGCCACCGTCGTCCCGCCCAGCGTCGTCCCGGCCACCTCAGCCTCCTGGTCCATCAGGTGCGCGAGATGCAGCCTACGACGCGGGTCGACCTGCTGTCGTCCACGCCGGGCCGGCGCCCGGCGCTGGCCGTCGCGGCTCCCGCAAACCGCGGCCAGGCCACCAACGGGCACGGTGCGAATCCAGGTCGCGGCCGTGCCGAGCCGGATCGTACGGTGGGTGGCGTGTCCGAGGACGGCTTTCCGAACGATGTCAGTGGCGACTTCGAGATCCACATCACGGTGTACGAGCGGAACACCGGCGAGCTGGCCGACTTCGCCGGGGAGCACGGCCTGAAGTACACCCACGTGGTCCTGGACCGCGGCGAGAAGCCCTCGCAGCCCATGCTGACCCTGACGGGATCCGGCCCGCTCCAC
Source organism: Micromonospora sp. CNZ280 (assembly GCF_011759515.1). Classification (NCBI taxonomy): domain Bacteria; kingdom Bacillati; phylum Actinomycetota; class Actinomycetes; order Micromonosporales; family Micromonosporaceae; genus Micromonospora; species Micromonospora sp. CNZ280. Next base: position 842,432 of record NZ_JAAOYP010000002.1, on the reverse strand, counting down.
CGGCAGCGCGACGCCGCCGACCAGTGGACCGCGCGGCTGCGGGCCGCCGGTCTCGGCGTCGCCCGGGTCAAGATCGAGGCCGCACCGTGGTGCGACGGTGTGCCGGTGACCGACGGGGACGCCGCGGCCCAGCCTTCCGGACGGTACTTCGAGCACCACGTCAAGCTGCTGTTGCCTCCCGGTGCCGGCGCGGTGGCCGCGGCATCGACGGTGGCGGAGGGGCACGACGCCCGACTGTCCCGCAACGCCCGGCGGGCACGGGACGACGGGCGGCAGGAGCGGTTCGTCACCCAACGGTGCCACCGGTTGGGCCGTGCCACCGCCCGGGCTCGTCTCGATGAGCTCGTCGCGGCTCTGCGGGCCGCCGGCCTGGAGATCGTCGCCGTCGAGCAGGAGTACGTCGTGTTCGACGACCGCATCGAGCTCGACGCGGGCTGGCTCGCCCCGACCGGACCCGATCGATCGCACTGACCAGGGAGCAGACGATGCCCGAGGCGACCGCCGGCGCGGCCGGCTACCCACCCACGTACCAGCCGTTGCCACCCCGGCCCAAGCTACGGCAGCGGGCCGTGTTCGATCCCGCGCTGAAGCAGTACGCGAACGCCTACCGGGCGGGCGAACCGGTGTTCACCGACCCCGGCACCGGCCAACGCTGGCATGCTGCCCGTCGGGCCGCCATGCGGCACCTGATCGACGTCATCGCCGACACGCCCTGGGCGCAGCAGCTGGTCCTGCGGGGCAGCGTCACGATGTCCGCGTGGTTCGGCGCGGCCGCGCGGGAGCCCGGTGACGTCGATTTCGTCGTGACGCCCTTCTCGATGAGCATCCGCAGCGACGAGGCCAAGGCGATGCTGGCCGGCGTTCTGTCCGCGCTGCGGGCCCGGCCGGGCGCCGGCCTCGACCCTGATCTGGTGGAGATGTCCGAAATCTGGACCTACGAACGGGCCGACGGACGGCGCCTGGTCATTCCGTTCGCCACCGACGACGAACTGACCGGATCCGTGCAGGCCGACTTCGTCTTCAACGAACACCTCGACCTGGAACCCGTCACGATCCGGCTGGATGGCGTAGGCCGCGCCATGCGGGCAGCGGGCCCGGCGCAGTCGCTGGCCTGGAAGCTCATGTGGCTCGCGACGGACATGTACCCCCAGGGCAAGGACCTCTACGACGCCACGCTGCTCGCCGAGCACACCACCGTGGACCTGCGGCTCGTGCGGGACCTGCTCCGGCCGGAGCTCGGCCGCGAAGCCGACGACTTCACCGCCGGGTCGGTCCTCCGCTGGAAGGTCGACTGGGACAACTTCATCGACGAGTACCCGGGCATCCCCGGCAACGCCGCGGCCTGGAAACGGCGACTGGCCCTCGCTCTCGAGCGAAAGTTCACGGAGTGAGCGCCGCAGGCTGCGCGAGTCGGCGGCCTCGATCAGCTGTCGTCCGGGTCCGAGGTGGGTGCGTTGTGCTGTAGCCGTTCGCGTAGTCGCCGCGCCTTGCGGCCCCGGTAGGCCCGCAGGACGCTCTCCAGGGTTTCGCGTACGTCGGGATCGGGGTGATCGGCCAGGTATGCCAGCTCCTCGGCGCCGCCGCGTCGGCCTCGGCCCAGCCCGGTTCGCCCTCGTCCCGGCCCGGCAGGCGGCGATGCCAGGATGGGATCATGGGCACCGGGGAGCTGTACGGGAGAAAGCCCGAACAGGACGCGATCGCCGACCTGCTGGCGGGGGCCCGGGCGGGTACCAGCTCGTCGCTGGTGCTGCGCGGCGAGCCCGGCATCGGCAAGACCGCCCTGCTCGACCACGCCGCCGCGGCGGCCGGGACCATGCGGCTGCTGCGCGGTACGGGGGTCGAGTTCGAGGCCGAGCTGCCCTACTCGGGGTTGCAGTTGCTGCTGCGCCCGACGCTCGGATCCCTCGCCGCGCTGCCCGGACCGCAGCGCGAGGCGCTGGAAGCGGCGTTCGGGCTCGGGCCCGCGGCCGGCGCCGACCCGATGCTGGTCGGGCTGGCGGTGCTCTCCCTGCTGACGGAGTACGCGGACGACACCGGGCTGCTGTGCCTCGTCGACGACGCGCAGTGGCTCGACCGGGCCTCCCGGGAGGCTCTCCTGTTCGCCGCCCGGCGCCTGCACGCCGAGGGCGTGGTCATGATCTTCGCCGCCCGCGACGGCGAGGGTTCGTTTCCCGCTCCCGGCCTTGCGGAGCTGCGCCTGTCCGGGCTGGCTCCGGAGGCGGCCGCGGCCCTGCTCGACCGGCATCCGCTCACGCCCGCCGTGCGCTACCGCCTGCTCGCCGAGGCCCGCGGCAACCCGCTGGCCCTGCTGGAGCTGCCGGTCGCCCTGGCCGCCGAAGGCGCCAGCGCGTTCTCGCCAGGAGCGCTACCGCTCACCGGGCGCCTGCAACTGGCCTTCCACGGCCAGGTCAGCCGCATGCCCGAGGCCTGCCAGAGCCTGCTCCTGGTGGCGGCGGCCGACGAGACCGGCGAGCTGGCCGTGATCCTGCGCGCCGCCGCCGCGCTGGGAGCGGCCATCGAGAACCTGGCCCCCGCCGAGCGGGCCGGCCTGGTGCGCCGCGGCGACGCCGACGGCACCACGATCCGCTTCCGCCATCCGCTGATCCGCGCCGCCGTCTACCAACGGGCACCGCTCGCACAACGCCTCGCCGTCCACCGCGCGCTCGCCGCCGCCCTCGGCTCGCCCGAACACGCCGACCGGCGGGCCTGGCACCTGGCGGCCGCCGCCACCGGCGCCGACGAGGAGGTCGCCGCCGCGCTGGAACGCACCGCCGCCCGGGCCCGTGACCGCAGCGGCCACGAGGCGGCCGCCGCGGCGTACGAACGGGCGGCCCGGCTGAGCGCCGAGCCGGCCGCCCGGGCCCACCGGGAGGCCCTGGCGGCGGAGGCGGCCCTGGAAGCGGGAGACCTGGAGCGGGCCAGAGCCCTCGGGGCACGCGCGGCCCGGCGGCTCGATGAGGCCCCGGTGATGCGGGCGCGAACCGCCCAGGTGCAGGCGGTTGCGGACTTCTGGCAGGGCTCCTACTCCACCGCCCACCGGTTGCTGCTCGGCGGCGCCGGGCTCGTGGGCGCCACCGACCCGGGCCAGGCCGCCCGGTTGCTGATCCAGGCCCTGCACACCTCCTGGTACCTGGGGGAACGGCAGCTCGCGGAAACGCTGGGCCGGCTGGCCGCGCTGCCGCTGGACGACGCGGACCCACTCGCGCCGGTCGGGCGCTACCTCGTTCATCTCGACCCGGGCCGCTCCGAGCGGCCGCCGCCGCTGGGCGACACCCTCGCGGCGGTGCGGCGGCGCGGCCCGGTCCCCGACCAGGTGCTGCTGATCCTCTGTGGGGCGGCGCTGGCGTTGGGCCAGGACTCCGACGCGTACGAGCTGGCCACCGCGCTTGCCGCCGAACACCGCGCCAGCGGCGGCGCCGGGCGACTGCCGACGGTGCTGTTCTTCGCCGCCGAGGGCGAGGTGTTCGCCGGTCGGCACCGGGACGCGCTCGCCACGGCGACCGAGGCCCTGGGGCTCGCCCGCGACACCGGTCAGCAGCAGTGGGTCAGCCAGTTCAGCAGCGTGCTCGCCTACCTCGGCGCGGCCACGGGGGAGGAGGCGGCCTGCCGGCGCAACGCCGAGGAAGGACTGGCGGGGGCCACCGCGGCGGCCATCTCCGCCGGGGCGCCGTGGGCGTACTGGTCGCTCGGGCTGCTGGATCTCGGCCTTGGCCGCGCCGAGGCGGCGCTCGCCCGCTTCGAGCGCCTGAACCGGGAGCCGATGCGGCATCACATCTGCGCCACCCGTTCCGTTCCCGACCTGGTGGAGTCGGCCGTCCGGGTGGGGGCGCCGGAGCGGGCCGCCGAGCCGCTGACACGCTTCGCGCGGTGGGCCGGGTCGGTCCGGCAGCCGTGGGCCGACGCGCTCGTGCTGCGCTGCCGTGGGCTGCTCGCCGCCGACGACCAGGCCGAGGCGTTCTACGCGGCGGCCCTCGACCTGCACGATCGGGACGCCCGCCCGCTGGACTACGCCCGGACCGCGTTGCTGTACGGGGAGTGGCTGCGTCGGGCCCGGCGCAAGGCCGAGGCGCGCACGCCGTTGCACGCCGCAGTGGAGGTCTTCGACCGGCTCGGCATGCGGCCGTGGGCCGCCCGTACCCGTGCCGAGCTGACCGCGACCGGCGTCCAGGACCAGGGCCCCACGCCCGGAGACGGTGTGGCGGCCGGCCTGACCCCGCAGGAGCTGCAGATCGCCCGGCTCGCCGCGCAGGGCCTGTCCAACCGCGACATCGCCGCGCGGTTGTTCCTCAGCCACCGCACGGTCGGCTACCACCTCTACAAGGCCTATCCCAAGCTCGGCGTCACCTCGCGTGGCGAACTCAAGGATCTCGCCGGGCAGCTCGGGCTGTGAGATCTTGTCCGGATGACCACCGCGGAACAGGTGCTGCCTGGGCAGATGATGGCTGTGGACGTCGACGAGGTCCCGCCGGTCGAGCTGGGTCCCGGTGTCCAGGTACGGGCGCTGCCGGGCATGCCGGGGATCAGGACGTGGGTGATCGACCTGGCCCCGGGCGCCGAGTGGCCGGACCTCGACGTACACGAGACCTACGGCGAGGCGTACTTCGTCGTGCGCGGCGAGGTCATCGAGGGTGACCGCACCCACGGCCCGGGCTCCTACGTCGCCTTCGGCCCGAAGACGAGCCACCGGCCCCGTACGCGGACCGGTGTACGCGCCTTCGGCTTCAACTACGACGTCACCGGTTGACGTACGCCGGAGCCGTTGCGCAGTTCGGCGGCCATCGCGGCCGAGTCGTGGTCGGGCCCGACGCCCTCGACGATGATCACCTCGCCCTCCAGGTGGTCCGCCCGCAGCGGCAGGATCTCCTGGTAGGCCGCCGACTCGTACCAGTTCCGCGCGTTCTCCGCCGACGGGAACTGGAGCATCACGACGCTGCCGGGCCAGCTGCCCTCGCGGACGTCGACCGGTCCGCCGTGCACGACGAAGCGGCCGGAGAACGGGTCCATCGTCGCCTGGATCCGCTCCATGTACTCCAGCACCTGCGGGTGGAGTTCCTCCGGGTCACGAAGATGCGCGATCACGTAGGCGGTCATGGTTCCTCCCTCTGTTGCGTCGACGACCGGGGGCGGACCGGCCCGGCGGTCCACCCCCGAGGTGTTCAGATCCCGCCCGGCACCTTGTCGAGGAAGCCCAGCACCTGGCGGATCCGCCCGTCGTCACCGATCACCACGACGTCGAAGCCGACGACGACCGGCTCGGCGCCCTCCGGGCCCAGGTGCCAGGTGAACCGCGCGATGTCGTGGTGGGCGTCCACGGCGCCGCCGAGGCTGAAGACCAGCCCGCCGAACTGCCCCTGGACGGCCGCGATGGTCGCGTCGAGCCCGTCGCGGCCCCGCACCGACACCAGCGGGTCGGTGTAGACCGCGTCGTCGGCGAAGACCTCCTGGAGAACGGCCTGTCGCGCGGCGGTGTCGGTCTCGTTCCAGGCGGCGAGGTAGCGCTGGACCAGCTCCCTGATGTCGCTCATGTCTGTCTCCTCAGTGGTCGTGCTTCCTGGTGACGACCACGCTATGGGCCCGGGAACGACAGCGAATCTGACGCGCTTAGGTACTTTCGCGCGCGGCTTCAGTACGGGGTGTTCCTCAGAGGCTGCGGGCGACGATGTCGCCGTAGGCGGTGGTCGCGCGGATGTCGAGCTCGGCGCCGACGCCTTCGGTGTTCATCAGCGCGTTGGTGATCCGGCCGTAGCCGGTGCCGGCGTCCAGGGAAGCGGACACCCCGTGGGCGGCCTGGACTGACACGTCGCCGGCCTGGGTGCGCAGGACGAGCGTGCCGCGCACGGCCTCGACGATCCGGATGTCGCCCTTTGCGGTGCTGATCTCGGCGGGGCCGTTGAGGCGGCCGACCTCGACGTCACCGCTGGCGGTGACGAGGCGGACGCTCGCGGCCTCGTCGACCTTGACCGCGCCGTGCGCGCCGTCGAAGGTGACGTCGCCGACGCGGCCGACGACCCGGAACTCGGCGCTGGCCGCCTTCGCCGTGAGCTGCGAACCGGCGGGCAGCTGGACCGTCACCTCGACGGATCCGGAGCTGCCGAGGATCTGGTGCTTCGCCGAGGCCTCGATCCGCAGGACGCCGTCGCCGTAGTCGACCGTGGTGCGCTCCGCCAGCTTCACGTCGCGGCCCTTCGCGGCGTCCGCTGGCCGGACCTCCACCGTGGTGTCGGTTCGGTCGGCGGCGATGACCTGGATGCGCCCCGCGGGAATGTCGACGACCGCGGAGATGGGGTGGGGGGTGTCGAAGGTCTGCATCGTGTTCTCCTCGCGTGCTCGGTCTTTCCGATGTCGGAAACGCTACGTTGCCTTCAAGAACTAAGCAACAAAATCGTTGCGTGCCGAAAGCGTTAGTGCAGGCAGACTGCTAGATATCGTTGCAACGGTCCTACACCTAACGCAACGAACATTGGCTGGCTCGTTGCAATGGATGAGGAGTGAACGCTAAGCTGGCGGCGTCAGGCAACCGGGAGAGGGAGATCGCGATGCCGGGAGGCAGGCTCACCCAGCAGGAACGCCAGCAGATCGCGCTGGGGCTGGCCGACGGGCTCGCCTACGCGGAGATCGCCCGACGTCTCGACCGCCCCACCTCGACGGTCACCCGTGAGGTGATGCGCAACGGCGGCCCCACCGCCTACCGGGCCGACCTGGCCCACCGCGCCACCGAACGCCGCGCCCACCGGCGCCGGCAGGCCGTTCCGCGCGGGCAGCAGGTGCCCGCGCAGGCCCACGGACGCGACGCCGAGGCCGTACGCGAGTACGAGGAGACGTTCACCACCCTGCTCATGCGACAGGGTCTGCCCAAGATGATGTCCCGGGTGCTGACCTGCCTCTTCACCGCCGACGCGGGCAGCCTCACCGCGTCCGAACTCGTCCAGCACCTCCAGGTTAGCCCGGCGTCCATCTCCAAGGCGACCACGTTCCTCGAAGGTCAGGGCCTCATCCGCCGGGAACGCGACGAACGCCGCCGCGAGCGCTACGTCGTCGACGACGACGTCTGGTACCAGTCGATGATCGCCAGCGCCCGATCCCACGCCCAACTCGCCGAGACCGCGCGGCAGGGCGTCCGCATCCTCGGCTCCCACACCCCGGCCGCCACCCGCCTGGAGAACATCGCCCGCTTCGTCGACTTCGTCGGCGAGAGCATCATCCGCGCCGCCGAGCAGGCCCGCGAGATCCTCTACACGAAGACCGACGCGACCTCGGGCGGCACCCCCACCCCGGCCCGCGCCTCCGATCACCAACCCTGACTGATCAGTGCGTCGCCGACGACATCGGTGGTGTGGGCGGTGCCGGGCGACGAGGGTGGGGCCGCCCGGCACCGCCGGCCGTGGACAGCGACCGGAGCAGCGCTGTCCACGGTGCCGGTCGGGCCCGTCCCGTCGCCGGGGGCGGGGCGGCCCGACCGACCGGTGAGGTCAGGGCAGCACCTTCCAGGCCCTGGTGATGGTCTGGTCGATGCGGTTGCCGGCGCGGTCGGTGGCGGTGACCCGGACCGTGGCGAACCGTGCGTCCGCCGGTGCCGCCGGCATGGTCGCCGTCACCGTCCCGGCGCCTCGGGTGGGCACCTTCCGCCAGCGGGCGCCGTCGTCGTAGGACACCGACACGGTGACCTCGAACCGGCCGGGCCCGGTCGCCCCCGGCTGGTAGCCCGGCTCGAGCGACAGCCGGTACGGCCGATCGGCGCGGACCGCGTTGGACAGGTCGGTCCGGAGGTCGTAGCGGAGCTGCGGCAGCGCCAGCACCAGCGGCTCGTCGCCCTTGGGGCGCCCGGAGCGGAACGTCCACGTGGTGGAGGTCGCGGTCGAGGTGGTCCACCAGACCCGCTCCGGGAACCGGTCCCGGGTCACGTCCAGGGTCAGCTGGTAGGTCCGGTTGCCCGGGCCGACCGTGAACTGCTGTGACGATCGGGTGGTGGTGCCGATGACCTGGTCACCGCAGCGCAGCGTCAGCCGGGCCCGGTCGGAGCCGCCGTCGATCCAGCCGTACGCCGTGGCGGCGCCGTCGGCGTACTGCGGCACGGCCACCCGGATCGTGTCGTGCCACCGGTTGGCCGGCGTCCCGTACGGGTGGTTCGGCGCACCCGCCGGGACGGCGGGCCGGGTCAGGGCCGGGAACCACACCTCCCGCGTCCGTTCACCGGGCCGGTACGCCCGCAGTGGGCCGTACATGGTGCCCTGGGTTCCCTGCCGGTTCTCGCCCTCGGCGGTGGCCTGGGCGCGCCAGAGCACCCCGCTGGTGTTGACGTGGTCGGTGCGTCGTTGCCCCGCGGTCACCGACCGGTTGAAGCTGAACGCGACGCTCACCCCGTCCGGGTAGCCGCCGCGCGAGTCCAGCGCCAACATCTCCGGCGCGTGCTGGTGGAACTCGTTGTCAACGGTGGCCAGCGCCAGCTCCCGCGACGTGTAGTGCAGGTCGGCCGGAATCCGGTCCGGCTCGGCCAGCAGCAGGTCGTAGTGGTAGGGGCTGGTTGCCACGCCGGTCAGGTCGACGGTCGCCGTCCCCGCCGCCAACCGCTCGCGCAGCCGCTGGCCGTCGGCGTACTCGATCTGGTAGGCCGGTACCGCTGAACCGTAGCCGCCGGCGTAGATCTTCCCGGGCTTGTCCGGGGCGAAGAGCACGACCACGGCGCCGGCCGCCGCCGCGGCCCGCAACTGCTCCGCGACCGCCTCGTCGCCGACGTACCGCAGCAGCAGCGCCGCGCCGCGGGCGGCGCCCAGCCCGGCCGGCCCGCCGTCGCCGCCGTCGACCAGTGGCAGCGTGTGGGTACCGTCGAGCAACGGCGCGTACTCCAGCGGCAGCGGGCGGGCCAGCCGGAAGCCGCCCTCGCCGGCCACCTCGGCGGTCAGCTCGGGGGCGCTGAGATCCCACCGGCTGAAGAACTGGAAGGTGCCGGTGGAGACCGGCCGGGTCGGCACCGCGTAGACCCGCCGGACGTTGGACGGGTTGAACGCCCAGCCGGACAGGTTCGACCGGCTCCCGGCGGTGCGCTGCCAGGAGACAGCGCCGCGGCTGATCACGGTCGGGTCGGCGACGTCCATCCGGATCTCGTTGCCGGCGCGCGCGTCGAGGCGCACCGTGCGGTCCGCGTCGACGAGCAGCTCCGGGTCGCCCGCCACGGTGACGTCCTTCTCGGTGCCGCCGGCGTCCAGGCTGTGCACGAGCGCCATCAGTGAGTACCGCCCGGCGGGCAGCTCCACCGTCGCCCGGCCGTCGGCGAAGAATCCGTAGTGCTGCGCGCCGGTGTCCAGGTTCCACAGCTCCGCCCGGTCGGGGAAGCCGGTGGCCGGGCGACCGTCCCGGTTGGTCGCCTCGATGGTGAGGGTGTGCACCGGCGGGGTCACGCTGAGGCCGACCGGGGTCCGCAGCCGCAGTCCGGCGGTGGTGGCGGTGAGCACCCCGGCGTACTGGTTCGGCCTGGTGGCCGCGGTGTCCAGCCGGACGGTCGCCGTCGCCCGTCCGCCGGCGGCGATGGTCAACCGGTCCGGCGTGACGGTCAACGCGGCAGCCCGGCCGGTGGCGCCGGTGTCGGTGGCGGCCACGGTCAGGTCGAGGGTGACCGGCTTCCGGCCGGTGTTGCGGTACACCACGTCGACGCTGCGCGGCTCGGACCCGGCCGGCACCTGCCCGAGTACGACATTGCCGGTGTCGACCTGGACGGTCTGGCCCAGCGCCGCCGGAACGTCCAGCCGGCCCACGCCCTGCGCCCAGACCGGCGCCGTGCCGACCGGCTCGGCGCTGCTGACCAGCGCGGCCTTGAGCTGTTCGGGCCGCCACTCGGGACGGGCCTGGGCGAGCAGCGCGGCCGCGCCGGCCACGTGCGGCGCCGCCATGGAGGTACCGGACATCGCTGTGTACTTCTGGTCGACCAGTTGGCCGAGCGAGGTGCCCGTCGCCCGGGCCGCCACGATCCCGACCCCGGGTGCGGTGATCTCGGGCTTGACCGCACCGTCGTCGAGGCGTGGGCCCCGGCTGGAGAAGTCCGCCAGAGCATCCTGCTTGGACACCGCGCCCACGGTCAGCGCGGCGGTGGCGATGCCCGGCGTGCCGACGGTCTGCGGCCCCGGGCCGGAGTTGCCGGCGCTGACCACGAAGAGCGCGTCCGAGCTGGCGCTCAGCGCGTCGACCGCCTCGCTGACCGGGTCCGAGCCGCCGTACGACGGCGCGCCGAGGCTCAGGTTGACCACGCGGGCGCCCTGGCGTACCGCCCACTCCATGCCGGCGATCACCCAGGAGAGGTCGCCGTATCCGGTGTCGTCGAGGACCTTGCCGACCAGCAGCCGGGCGCCCGGTGCCACGCCGCTGCCACCGGCGCGGCCGGCCTTGCCGCTGCCGGCGATGGTCGCGGCGACGTGCGTGCCGTGCCCGGACCGGTCGACCGCCGTACCGCCCTCGGTGGTGAAGTCCGCGGTGGCGGCCACCCGGCCGGCGAGGTCCGGGTGGGTCGGGTCGTAGCCGCTGTCGAGCACCGCCACGGTGACGCCCCGCCCGTCGTATCCGGCCTTCCACGCGGCCGGTGCGCCGATCTGGGGCACGCTGTCGATCAGGTCGGCCCGGACCCGCCGGTCCAGCCACACCCTCCGTTCGCCGGCGGCGAGGGTACGCGGCCCGGTGGTCAGCGCCGCCCAGAGCGCCCGCGCCTCCGACTTGCGTCCGGTGACCGCCACCGCGCCGATGCTGGACAGCACGCGGGTCCGGGTGGCGCCGGGCGGGGTGTCCGGCACCGCTGCCCGGGCGCCGGCGGTGGCGGGCGCCCCGGCCACGAGCAGCGGAAGGGTCGGGCTCGCCGCGTCGTGGTAGCCCTCGGCGACGAGATCCGTGACGTTGAACAGCGCCTCGTCCAGCACGCCGGCGGAGACGTACGGCAACGCCTCGTCCGGCACCACGTAGACGTCACCGTCGCGGTGGGACAGTCGGAAGCCGTGCCGGTTCGGCCTGCCCCGGTCGTCGATGGTCGCCTCCTGCCGGCCGTCGGCGAACCGGGTGAGCCGGACGACGTCACCGTTGATCAGCGTGACCGTGTACGCCGAGCCGGGCGCCGCGCTTGGCGCAACTGCGTCAGCGGCGAAGGCCGTCGCGGCCGCTGGCGTGACGGCGACCATGGTGACCGCAGCTACCGCTGCGGCGAACACCCTACGTAACGAGCTGAACACGAGGCCCCCTTCGACGTGCCGGCCGTACGGCAGGCAGCGTCACACCTCGTCAGCAGCACCGTAAAGGATCTAGAGTCAGCGCAGCTGTGACATGGCCCAGATGCGCCAGGGGAGGACGATCGTGCTTGGACCGGCGGGGCTGAGCGCGGCCGAGGAGGCCGCCTACCTCGCACTGGTCCGCCAGGGCGGCGCGACGCTGATCCAGCTGACCGCCCGGACCGGGCTCACCCCCGCCCGGGTGCGCCGCGCGGTGCTCTCCCTGCAGCGCAAGGGCTTCGTGCACCACACCCCGGCTCCGGAGGAGCGGGTCGTACCGGTTCCCCCTGAGCTGGCGGTGGAGCAGCAGGTCCGCCGCCGCCAGGAGGAGCTGGAGGGCGTACGGGCGGCCGCCCACCGCCTCGCCCAGGAGGCGCGCAGCCGGGCCAGCAATCGGCGTACCGAGGAGCTGATCGAGATCGTGTCCGGTCGGGCGGCGGTCGCGCAGGCCTTCGACCGGTTGCAACGTACCGCCCGGCAGCAGATGCGGGTGCTGGTCGCCCCGCCGTACGCGGTGCCGAAGGACGTCAACCGCCAGCAGCTCGAACGGCAGGCCGCCGGGATCACCTACCGGGCGGTGTACGACGTCGACGCGCTGACCGATCCCGGCTTCGTGGCCAGCGTCGTGGTGCATGTCCAGGAGGGCGAGCAGGCCCGACTGGCCCGCGGCCTCCCGACCAAGCTCGCCGTCGCCGACCGCGAGCTGGCCCTGCTGCCGCTGGCGTGGACGCAGGCGGCACACGACGCGGCATTGCTGGTGCACCCGTGTGGCCTGCTCGACGCGTTGATCGCGCTCTTCGAGACGGTCTGGAACCAGGCGACGCCGTTGTCCGTGGCGGACTCCGCCGACCTCGCCGCCGCCAACGCGATCTCCGCCGACGACCGGCACCTGCTGTCCCTGCTCGTCGCCGGCCTGACCGACGAGGCGGTCAGCGCGCGGCTGGGCGTCAGCCGCCGCACGGTGGTCCGTCGGGTGCAGCACCTCATGGAACTGACCAACTCGCGGTCGCGGCTGCAACTGGGGTGGCAGGCCCGCGACCGCGGCTGGCTCTGAGTTCGTGTCCCCTCGACGCGCCGCCGACCGGAGCACAATCGCATCGATGACGGCGGCCCCGCCCGGGGGGACGCCCACACTGCCCGAGCGGAGAAGAGCCACCCATGTTGCGGATGGTCTGGTCACAGCTGCGGAACACCCCCGGCCGGAGCCTGGCGATGTTCTCCGCCGTGCTGGTCGCGACCACCGGGTTCACCGTGCTCACCGGCGCCGCCAGCACCTCCCGGCTGGTCGCCCAGGGCTCCGTCGACGGGCAGTTCCGGCCGTCGTACGACATCCTGGTTCATCCCTCGGCGCCGGCCACCGGCCTGCTCGACCAGACCCGACCCACCGCGACCTACGGCGGCATCGGCCTGGACCAGTGGCGGCGGATCGAGCGGATCCCCGGGGTCGAGGTGGCCGCCCCGCTGGCGGTTCTCGGCCTCGCCGACATCCGGCCGGACCTGCGGGTGGACCTGACCGACCAGATCGACCGGTCGGCCGAGCGGCAGGTCATCGAGGTGGCAGCCCGGATCAGCGGCGACCGCGGACTGAGCACGCTGACCACCGCGCCGACCTACGTGTACGTGTCCCGGCGCCCCCTGGTGCCGCTTTCCGACCAGCGCGGGCGAATGTACGTCTACGCCGACGGCACCCGGATCAGCCAGTCCACCTCCGCTGCCGAGTGCCCGGGCACGGGTGGTGGCGGCATCCTGGAGGTGCAGCCCGACGGCCGCCACCGGCAGGTGTGCCAGACCGCGGTGAGCAGCTTCGACCCCGACGCCCGGCGGACCAGCGTCAGTGACGTGCAGGCGTACCAGGTGCTCGCGGACGGCACATTCCGGCTGGCCTCCGTCTTCACCAGCGGCCGTCCTGCGTCCGCCGTTCCCGCCACCGCACGGCTGGAGGTCCGGCTGCCGGCGGTGGTGCCGGTGCTGGTCGCCGGAATCGATCCAGCGGCAGAGGCCCGTCTGGTCGGCCTGGACCGGGCGGTCCGCCAGGGCCGTTATCTGACCGGTGCCGATGCCGTCGCTCCGGCGCCCCCGTTCACCCAGCTCTCCCCGTTGCCCACGACCGGCCCGGCCGGTCGGACGCTGCCGGTGCTCGCCGCCGCCGACCTCGCCTTGGACGAACGGATCGACCTCGCCGTGTCCCGGCTGACCGGCTCCACCGCCGACCGGGTGCCCGGCACCGCGACGGAGGCGCTCTGGACCTTGCTGCGCGACTCGGCGAAGACGCCGCCGCGGGCGGTCCAGCACGACCTGGCGCGGCTCTACCGCGCCCGACTCGACGCCGCCCTGGCCGAGCAGGCCCCGTTGTCCGGCATCCTGGCACTGCTCCGGCCCGGACCGTTGACCTACACACAGCAGCCCGACGGGGTCGCCCGGGTGCTGCCCCGATCAACCTCCGACTCGACCGACCCGACGATCGAGGACGTGTGGCGAGACTCCTGGTTCGGCGCCGGCGGTGTCGGGACGGCGGATCCGGTGAGTCTGCTTGGGCAGTCGGAGTGGTCGGTCACCCCGGTGGGCAGCTTCGCGCCGGATGCTGTCGACTCCCAGGCCGCGCAGCCGGCCCTCGACCTCTACCATCCGGCCCCGCCGGTGGGCGCCGACGGACGCTCCCGGGGCCTGCTCGGTGACCGCCCGCTGTTGCCGGGCGACGACCCGCTCGGCTACCCGCACCGTCCGCCCGGCCTGGTGACCAGCCTGACCGCGGCCGGTGAGCTGTACGCGAGCCTCGGGTCGGCGATGACCGCCGCTCCGCTGAGCTCGGTACGGGTCCGGGTCGCCGGGATCGACCGGTTCGACGAGGTGGCCCGGGAACGGGTCCGGATGGTGGCCGACGAGATCGTCCGGCAGACCGGCCTGACCGTCGAGATCGTGCTGGGCGGTTCGACGGTACCCAGCCCGGTGCTGCTGCCCGCCGGCCCGCACGGCCGTCCCGACCTCAACCTGTCGGAGGCGCGTACCCGCAAGGGCGTGGCGGCCGAGATCGTCACCGCGGTCGACCGCAAGAACGTCCTGCTGCTGGGGCTGCTGCTGGTGGTCTGCGCGCTGCTGGTCGGAAACGCGGTGTCCACCGCGGTCCGGGCCCGCCGCCGCGAGCTGGCCATCCTGGCCTGCGTCGGCTGGCCCGGCTGGCGGCTGAGCCTGTTGATCCTCGCCGAGACCACTGCACTCGGGCTGGCCGCGGGGCTGCTCGGCGCCGCGCTGTCGGGTCCGCTCGCCCAACTGGCCGACGTACGGGTCGCCGGCACGGTCACCCTGCTGTGCGTGCCGATCGCGGTGCTGCTGACCGCGGCGGCGAGCGCCCTGCCCGCACTGCGGGCCGCCCGTACCCGGTCGGCGGAGGCGCTCCAGGCGAGGGCGGCGCCCGCCCGCCGGGCCGCCGCGCGGACCGTCGCCGGACTCGCGGCGGCCAACCTGGTGCGGGCGCCGGCACGGACCCTCGCCGGAGCGGTGAGCCTCGCGGCCGGCGTCGGCGCTGTGACCCTGATCGCCGCCGCGCTCTGGGCGTTCAACGACGGCATGGTCGGCTCGCTGCTCGGGCAGGCGGTCTCCGTGCAGGTACGCGAAGTGGACCTGGTGGCGGCCGGTGGAGTGCTGCTGTTCGGCGTGCTCGGCGTGGCCGACGTGCTCTACCTCAACGTGCGGGAACGGGCGGCCGAGTTCGCCACGCTCCGGGCCGTCGGCTGGCCGGATTCCGCGCTCAACCGGTTGCTGATCTACGAGGCGCTCGGCATCGGCGCGCTCGGCTGCGTGCTCGGGGTTGCCGCCGGCCTCGGCTCGGTCGCCCTGCTGGTCGGCCGGGTGGACGGTCGGTTGGCGGTGCTGGGGCTGGCCGTGACCGCGGCGGCGCTGCTGCTGGCCGTGCTCGCCGCGCTGGTACCGGCGATCCTGATTCAGCGGCTGCCGACCGCCGAGCTGCTCAGTCACGAATGAGGACAGCTCGACTGCTGGTCTGAACGGAGAGACCGCACGCTGCCCGCGCCGGGCTTCCCGCTCCGAACGGTGTGCCGTCAGCGGCGGGCGACGTTGGCGTTCGTCGCCGCGGCGAGCGGAGACGACCCGAGGGGAGTGCGCTGGTACAGGACCCGGCGTCCGCGCCGGTTACGGTCCACGAGTCCGGCGGCCAGGAGAACACGCAGGTGATACGAGATCGTGGGCTCGGTCCAGTGCAGCTCCCGGCTGAGCTCCCCGGTCGACCTCGGTTCGGTCAGCGCGGTGAGCGGCGCCGCCACTACTGGGTGATGGGCGGCCCGTGGACCTACGAAACGGAGCGCGATCCCGGCGCCGGCATGACCGACGCGGACCGGGCCTACTACGACGCGCTGCTCGAGGGGACGAGCGCCGGCCGGTGCGGCCGGGGCATGTACGACAGCGCCGGCGCCTGGGGCGGCCGGAATCCGTTCGGCGGCACCCTGGTCGTGCTCACCCACCGCACCGCGTTCCAGCCCGACCCGAGCACCGGCTTCCTCATGGTCGACGGGTTCGAGGCGGCGTTGGCCGTGGCCCGGCGGGCGGCCGGCGACGGTGCCGTCGCCATCGGCGGGGGCGCCGACATCATCCGGCAGGCGCTCCGCGCGGGAGTGGTCACCGAACTCGGCATCACCACCGCCCCGGTCGTTCTCGGCGGCGGGAAGCGGCTCTTCGAGGGCTTCGACCGGGACATCGACCTCACGATTCCCTCGGTCCACCCGTCGCCGTACGCCGCCCACGTCCGGTACGCCGTCGTGTGTTGATCCCCAGGTCGACATGTCAGATCTCATGGTCGACTTCATCACCGCATTGGACGGCTTGCGCGTGGTCGTCATTCCGGTGGTCACCGGCAGATCAGGTCGGGAGCGGACCTACGACGAGTGGCCCGACGTCGTGCTCGAGATGGTCGGCAACCGGACGTTCGACGGCCGGCTCCAGTTGCTGGAGTTCGTCCCCACCGTGCTCGCCGGCCCGCCCGGGACGGCGGGATCGTAGGTCGGGACGCGGACGACGCGCTACGGGGACGCCCGGCCCGTCGGGGTCGTGGCCTCCACGCGGTCACCGGACGTGGACTGGGTGGCGCGGTAGTGCGACGGCGAGACGCCGTAGGTGCCGACGAACGCCTGGCGCAGGGCCTCGACGGTGCCGAAGCCACAGCGACCCGCGATCGCCGCCATCGTCAGGTCGGTCCCGGTGAGCAGGTGCGCGGCCGCCTCCACCCGGGCCCGCCGGACGAACCGGCCCGGTGTCACGCCGAGCTGCCGGTGGAACAGCCGGGCCAGATGCCGCTCGCTGACCCCGGCGAGCCGGGCCAGCGTCGCCGCGGAGAGGTCCGCGTGCAGGTGCGACGAGATGTACGCGACGGTGTCCTGGACCAGTGAGTGCCGGACCGCTGGCGGTGCCGTGAACATGCTCATCTGCGCCTGGTTGCCGGGCCGCTGGAGGTAGGTCACCAGATGGCGCGACACGTCCCTGGCCAGCGTCGGACCCTCGTCGGCCTCGATGAACGCCAGCATGAGGTCCAGCGCCGCCGTCACGCCCGCCGAGGTGCACACGTCACCCTCGGCGATGAAGATGGGGTCGCTGTCGAACCGCACCTGCGGGAACCGCCCCTGAAGGTACGCCGCGTGGTGCCAGTGCGTCGCGACCCGCCGCCCGTCGAGCAGGCCGGCCGCGGCCAGCACGCCGGCGCCGGTGCACACCGACGCGACGCGGCGCGCCTCCCGGCCGAGTCGACGGACGTGGGCGACCAGGCGCTCGTCCCGCATCGCGTCCACGTAGCCGATCCCGCCGCAGACGACGAGCGTGTCCAACGGTCCACGAGCCCGCTCCAGCGCCATCTCGGCGTTTACCACCAACCCGGTCGCGGTGCGGATCGGAACGCCGCCGGGGGACGCCAGCCGGAGCCCGTAGATCGCCCGGCCGCGCAGGTAGTTGGCCATCTGCATGGACGCCGTCACGCAGGCGATGTCGAGCAGTTCGGCCGCGGGATAGCCGACGACCAGGACGCGACGGGTGCTCCCCACGGTGCCACGCTACGTGCCGCTCCGCCCGCAGGCGACATGTCCGCCCGACAGCCAGCCCAAGTATTCGGACCAACACCGGGCCGAGCGTCGCCTCGACGGCGGCCCGCCGCGCACGGTGGGTCCATGACAACCACCGACCCGGCCACACCGGCCCACCGCCGATCCGTACGTCTCGTGCGTCCGCTGGTCCGCCACTACGTCGAGATGGTCGTCGCGATGACCGTCGGCATGCTGGTGGTCGGCACGCTCCGCTCGTTCATCGGGCTCACCGTCCCGTTCGCCGAGCGCCCCGGCGCCGCGTACCTCCTGATGGCGACGGACATGGCGATCGGCATGGCCGCCTGGATGGGCGTCCGCCGCCACCCATGGGCCGCGACCCTCGAGATGTGCGCGGCCATGTACGTCCCCGTCGCGCTGGTGCCCCTGGTGTGGGCCGGGGTCATCGGAACGATGCCGTTCATGATCGCGGTCCACGTCCTCATGCTGGCCGCCATGCTGGCCGTGCTGCTGCGCCGTCGCCACCACCTCACCGGCTGCTGACCCGGTCGGCCCGAGTCGGCCGCACCCCGGACCGTCCCGAGCGAGGAGTTGCGGATGCGCAGACGGATCGCACACATCGTCATCATCACGGTGGCGGCGCTCGGCCTGCCCGCCGCCGTGGGCACGCTGGGCGCCCGGCAAGCGGCCGGCGAGGTCTACCCCGAGCGGGCTCCGGGTGTCGCTTCGCCCGCGCGTCCGGCGCCCGTCCTTGATCCGGACCGGCCGACGGTGGCCGTCGTGCTCGGCTCGGCGGGCGCCAACGTCGCCGACACGCTCGCGCCGTACGAGGTCTTCGCGGCGACCGGCCGGTTCAACGTGGTGACCGTGGCGCCGACCGCCGACCCGGTGACGCTGACGGGCGGTCTCGACCTCGTTCCCGACCTGAGCTTCGCGGAACTGGCGGCCCGGGCGGCCGAGCCGCCCGACGTCATCGTCGTGCCGCAGTTGCACGGCCCCACGTCGGACGTGGTGGAGTGGCTGCGTACGCAGCGGCGGCACGGAGCCCCGCTGCTGATGAGCGTGTGCGTGGGCGCCGAGGTGCTCGCCGACGCGGGGCTCCTCGACGGCCGGCCGGCCACCTCGCACTGGCTCAAGCTGATCGGGCTGCGCCGCAGCGATCCGGAGGTGAACTGGACCGAGGGCGTCCGGTTCGTCGACGACGGCGACATCGTCACCACCGCGGGCGTGCTGTCCGGGATCGACGGCGCGCTCCGGGTCGTGGAGCGTCTCCTCGGGCCCGCGGAGGCCGAGCGGGTGTCTCGGGAACTGCGCTGGTCCGGCTACCGACCTGGCGGTCCGGTCGCCATCGCCGGCGAGAATCCGGCGCCGCGCGACCTGGTGGCGCTGTTGAGCGCCGCCTACCGGTGGGACCGGCCGACGACCGGCGTGCTGCTGGCCGACGGTGTGGGCGAGATCGAACTGGCCGCCGCCTTCCGCCCCTACACCGAACTGTCCTACCTGGCCCGCCTCGAGGCGTTCAGCGTCGACGGTCGGGCGGTCCGTTCCCGGCACGGCCTGACGGTCCTGCCTCGCTCCGGCTGGCAGCCGGCGAAGCCGGGCTTCGACCGCGTGCTGGTGCCCGACGGCGCTTCCGGCGGCTCCGCCGCCCTCGGCGACCCGTCCGTCCCGGTGGTCACGCTGCACGATCCGGGCGAGTTTCCCTTCGACGGGGCGCTGCGCGACATCGCCGACACCTACGACGTCGCCACCGCTCGCTGGGTCGGCAAGTCCCTCCAGTACCCGGTGCCCGACCGGGAGCTGGGCGGCCTTCGATGGCCGTGGCGCCTCACCGCGATCCCGCTGCTGCTGGCCGGCGCGGGGGCCGGCGCGGTGATCCTGGTCGGCCACCTTCTCAACCTGTGGCGCAGAGCGACGTCCGCCGCGACGGCGGCCCTCTTCGTGTCCAACCGCAGCTCAGGTTCCGTGTCCTCCCGCACACCGGACGTTCGCGGAGGCTGATCTGCCGCCCCGGAGACGCGACCGGGTCCGGCTGGGGAGGCGGAAGGCTGACCGACCGGAAACCGCCTTGTCGTCCCGCCGCGCCGTACCTACTGTGCAGTGATGCTCTCGCGAACCCTGACGGTGACCTTCGACGCGCACGACCCGACCCGCGTGGCGCGGTTCTGGGCCGGCCTGCTCGGTCGGGAGGTCGTCGAGGACGCCGGTGGCGCGTTCCTGCCGGGCGACGACACCCAGGTCGGCCTCCGGTTCGTCCCGAGCCCCGCGGAGCAGGTGGGGTCGGCCCGCCGCCTGCACCTGCACCTGACCAGCGCCGGCCCCGACGACCAGCAGCACACGGTCGCCACGGCGCTGCGGCTCGGCGGCGGCCACCTCGACGTCGGGCAGCGGCCCGAGGAGGGGCACATCGTCCTGGCCGACCCCGAGGGCAACGCGTTCTGCGTGATCGAGCCGGGCAACAACTTCCTCGCCGGGTGCGGCCTGCTCGGCGAGGTCGCCTGCGACGGCACCCGGGAGGTCGGGCTGTTCTGGAGCGAGGCGCTCGGCTGGCCGCTGGTGTGGGACCAGAACGAGGAGACCGCGATCCAGTCGCCGCACGGCGGTACGAAGGTCGCGTGGGGAGGGCCGCCCGTGACCCCGAAGGAGGGCCGGAACCGGCAGCGCTTCGACCTCACCCCGGCCGGTGGAGACCAGCAGGCGGAGGTCGACCGGCTGATCTCCCTCGGCGCCACCCGGCTGGAGGTCGGTGCGGACGGCGCCGTCGTGCTGGCCGACCCCGACGGCAACGAGTTCAGCGTCAGCCGGAAACCGGCTGCGGCGGCCCGTCGACCTCGGGTGACCGCCGACCCGACCGGCTCGGCGGTCACGTCCGGTTGGGCGCGCCGAGCAGGTAACGCAGCTCGTCCAACATGACGACCAGCACCCCGACGACCAGCGCGCCGACGACGGCCACCACCGCTTCGCCCGGGTGTACGGGCCCGGCCGGGGCGAGCGCGCCGGCGACGGCGACGGCGATGAGGAACGCGTTGCGCCACACGTGGTGCCGGCCCAGCGGCGCGGCTGTGCGGCCGAAACACCGGCAGGTGCCGCCGCCGCGCCGCAGGTTCGCGGCGATGGCGACGGTGAAGGCGAGCAGCAGGGCGGCCGAGGAGAGGAAGCCGGCCAGCGGGAACACCGCCAGCAGGACGACGGCGGTGAACTCGGCGGTCACCACGGCCGCGGCGAGTGGCCCGGCCGGCCGGTAGCCCAGGTCGCGGACCGAGTTGGTGAACTCGCGGTAGGCGGCCCGCCCGGACACCTTGCCGACCGCCGCGGCCAGCAGCACCGTACCGAGCAGCACCCGGCACCCGATCTCGACGTACACGTCATCGCCTCCCGCTGGCCACGCCGAGGATCGCCTCGCGTGGCACCGCCCCGAAATGCCGTGAGTCCTGGCTGTGGGCGTTGTCCCCGCGCACCGTCACGGCGCCGTCAGGTTCGACCCGGTGCACGCGTTTGACCATCCACGTCAGGTCCGCGTCCGGGACGACGTCCCGGGCCCGGAAGACGACCAGGTCACCCGCGGCCGGCGCCCGCCCGACGCGGACGAGGAGCCGGTCGCCGTCGCGCAGCGTCGGCGCCATGCTCTGCCCGCGTACGACCACCAGCCGCCAGCGGCGGCGCAGCCAGCCGGTCATGACGCCGCCAGTTGGTAGCCGTCGGCCTGGAGGCGGAACAGCCGTGCGTACTCGCCGTCGGCCGCCATCAACTCGTCGTGCGCGCCTGATTCGATGACGCGGCCGGCGTCCAGCACGACGATGCGCCGCGCGTCGCGCAGGGTGCTGAGCCGATGGGAGATCAACAGGCCGGTGCGGCCGTGCCGGATCCGGGCCAGCGACGCGTGCACCCGGGTCTCGGCATCGGCGTCGAGTCCGGAGCTGGGCTCGTCCAGGATGAGCAGGTCGGCGTCGGCGCGCATCAGCGACCGGGCGAGCGCGACCCGCTGCCACTGCCCGCCGGAGAGCGTCACCCCGGGCTCGCCGTCCTGGTCGGCGAAGGTACGGCTGAGCAGCGTGGCGTAGCCGTGGGGGAGGGCGCGGAGGCGGTCGTGGATCTCGGCGCGCGCGGCCGCCTCCTCGACCTGCCCGGTCGTGTGCGGCAGCCGGCCGATGCCGACGTTCTCCTCGGCGGTGAGGTCGTAGCACATGAAGTCCTGGAACACCGCGCCCATCCGCCGGCGCAGCGCCTCGACCCGCAGCTCGCGCAGGTCCACCCCGTCCCAGGTGATCCGGCCGCGGTCGGGGTCGTAGAAGCGGCAGAGCAGCTTGACGAGGGTGCTCTTGCCGGCTCCGTTGAGCCCGACCAGCCCGACGGCCTCACCGGCGGTGATCGTCAGGTCGACCCCCCGGAGGATCCACGGGCCGTCCTCGTCGTAGCGGAACCACACGTCCTCGAACCTGATGGCGGTACGCAGCGGCGGTGCCGGCAGGGTCCCGTCGGCCAGGTCGGCGGGGCTGTCGAGGACGGCGACGTAATGCCGGAACAGCCGCATGGCCGTGCCGGCCTCGCCGAACTGACCCGCGATGCCGGCCAGGCCGCTCTGCGTCGCGGCGAACGCGGCCAGCAGGAGGGTCAGGTCGCCGAGGCTGAGCCGGCCGCGCACCGCGGCGTTCACCGCGATCACCGTCGCGGCGAGGGTCACGGCGGCGCCGGCCAGCGCCCAGCAGGTCTGTACGACCGTGGCATGCCGCGCGGCGGCCAGCTCGATCCGGGAGGCCGCCCGCACCGCACCGGTGAGCCGGTCGTGGAAGAACCGGCCGAGTTGGTAGAGGCGCACCTCCCGGACGGCGCGCAGGTCGGTCAGCACGCTCTGGAACAGGAACCGGGCCCGGAACAGGCCGGCGCTGTCCTCCATGGCACGCGCGGCCCGCCGGGACAGCCGCAGTTGGATGAGGAACTCGGGCACGGCCACGGCGAGCAGGAGCAGGCCGGCCGGCGGCCAGATGGACGCCAGGATCGCGGCGAAGCCGCCGATGGTGACGACGTTCTGGGCCACGTCGACGGTGAACATGACGACGGCGTACGGCGCCTGGGTGGCGGCCTGCTGGGCCAGCGCCAGCCGGTCGCGCAGTGCCGGCTGCTCGAAGGGACCCAGCCCGACAAAGGTGTTCAGCTTCCGGTACAGCCGCACGTCGGCGGCGATCGTGATCGCGTTCTGCAGCGCTGTGGTGAAGTAGCCGGAAACGCGGCTGGCGATCGCCGCCAGGGCGCCCAGGACGGCGATCGCCACCGCGTACCAGGTGGCGGTCGACGGGCTCGCCTCGTGGCCCCTGCTGACCTCGTCGAAGAGCAGCTTCGTGAACCACGCGATGCCGAGCGGTGGTGCCGCGCCGACGAGGACGAGGGTGACCATGGCGGCGAGGGCCTTCGGGTCGGCGCAGCCCAGCCGCAGGGCGGCTCGCAGTGTGGCCACGTCTCAGGCCAGGACCGGAAGCTGGTGGCTGGCGTCGACGACGACGCCGTCGACGACCGACAGCACGGCGGGGAACCCCTTGACCCGGAACTCCTTCTCGGCCTGCGCCTCGGAGATCGTCGCCGTGTCGAAGGCGGCGAGGCGGGGGGCCATCGCCGCCGTCTCCGCCGGCGTGCCGATCATGAACACCAGGGTGTCGTTGCGGTAGCGCTCGGCGTCGTCGGTGAGGGTGTCCAGGAGATCCTGGCAGGGTGGGCAGGTGGGGGTCAGCATGACCACCGTGCGCCGGCCGGTGGCCAGGTCGGCGTGCGGGGAGCCGCTGACATCCAGGCCGGGGGCGGGTAGCACCTCGGGAACGGGCTCGCCGTCGTGGTCGTGGGCGTGGCCGGCCTGCACCTCGCGCAGCCGCCGGGCGAGGGCCAGGGTCAGGACGAGGTTGAGCACGGCGACCGCGCCGACGACGGCGATGGCGGCGTAGGCGAAACCTGACATGGGAACTCCTCGGCGAGTCAGAGGGGTGAGGGCCGCGCCGGACGGCGCGGCCCCCGGGGAAGTCAGGTCAGCAGACGCCGACCTTCTTGGTGTAGCAGATCGGCCGCGACGTCGAGGTCACGCAGGAGCCGTAGCAGTTGTAGTAGCCCTGCCGGTAGTAGCGGAAGTAGGAACCGCCCGAGCAGTAGCCGTTGGACGCGACGCACCCGCACGCCTGGCCGTGCTCCGGCACGCAGGCGCCGGCCTCCTCGCGGCCGAGCATCTTGCCGAGCATGGCGTCGCCGACGCGGTTGATGATCCTGGTCATGAGCGAACCTCCTTTGTGGGGGTGGTTGCCCATCACTGTGCGGGTCGCCGCTGCGCGCGCCCTGCGCTTCTACTGCGCGCCGGCTGCGCTCCGCCAGCCTGCCAGTCGTCCGCGCAGGTCATCGGCGTACGCGGCGTCGAAGTGCTCGAAGATGCGCAGCGCCTCCTCGCCCAGCACGACGGCCCGGTCCTGCCTGCCCAGGGCGGCCTGCGCCCGCGCCAGCAGGCTCAGCGAGTTCGCCAGCGGAAACGGTTGCCCGATCTCGCGCAGCATCGCCACCGAGCCTTCCAGCTCGGCCACCGCCTGACCCGCGTCGCCCTCCTCGAGGTGCACCTTCCCGAGCAGCCGGCGGGAGATCGCCTCGCCCCACTCGTGGCGCATCTCGCGGAACGCCGACACCGTACGGACCAGCAGCCGGCGTGCGGCGTCGGTGTCGCCAGCGGCGAGGTGCGTCGCGGCCAGCGCCTGCTCGCCGGTGGTCGCGCTCATCCGGTCACCGAGGCGGCGCGCGGCGGTCACCGCCTGCCGTAGCTGCTCCAGAGCCTGCGGCCACTGCTCGGCGTGTCGGTGCAGCAGCCCGATGCTCTCCCGCGCGAGCGCCTCGCCCCACAGGTCGCCACTGTCCTCGAAGAGCCGCAGGGCCGCGGTGAAGGCGGCGTGGGCGAACGGTGAGGTGAGTTGGTACTGCGCGTGTTGCTCGCCGAGGGTCAGCAGCACGTGCCCGCCGACCGGGCCGACCGGCCAGTGCGCGGCGCACAACCGCACCATCAGCAGCAGCGCGGCGTCCGCCGCCCGCAGCCGACCGAGCGTACGACAGCACAGCGAGTAGCCGTGCAGTGCGGCGAGCCGGTGTGCCACCAGCGGCCCGCGGCTGTCCCGGTGTGCCGTGCGCAGCAGCGGCACGGCTTCGGCGTGCCGGTTCACCATCCGGTAGGCCGTGCCCAGGTGCAGCCGCAGTGACATCCGGGTCGGTGACGGCAGGTCGGGGTGGCGATCGAGCACGCCGCGCAGGCAGTCGACGAACTCGGGCAGGTGCTGGCTGCGCATCATCGCGAAGTTGCCCATCGTGCAGGCCAACCGCCCCGCCAGGTCGACCGCGTCCAGCCGCAGCAGGTCGTGCACCGCCGCGACCAGGTTCTCCCGCTCCGCCTCGAACCAGTCGACGGCGTCCCAGGCGTCGATCGCGCACGCCACGTCCGCCACCGGCAGGGCCTTGCAGGGCAGCGACGCGGCGGCGCGCTCGGCGTACGCGTGCAGTCGTGCGTACCAGGCGATCACCTGGTCGGCGGGGATCTCGGTGCGCTCCCTGGCGTGCAGGCGGACCAGGTCGTGCATGCGTACCCGGCCGCTGGAATCGGCGGTCAGCAGGTGGGCCCGGCACAGCTGTTCCAGCAGCGGCTCGGTGCTCTCGTCCCACATGCCGAAGCTGCGCAGCGACGTACGGCTGAGCACCGCGAGCAGCCGCGCGGCGGGCGGTGGCAACCGCTCCAACCCGACGGTGAAGCTGCTGCGTACGTCGAGCCCGTCGAGCGACAGTTCATCGAGGCGGCGCCGCTCGTCGCGCAGCCGGTCGCGCAGCCGCGCCACCGGCATCGCCTCCCGCTCGGCCAGCCGCACGCCGGCGATGCGCAAGGCCAGCGGCAGGCGACCGCACAGCTCCACCACGTCGGCGGCCGCCGCGGCCTCCCGGTTGATCCGCTCGGCGCCGGCGAGCCCGGCCAGCAGGTCCAGGCCGTCGTCGACCGGCAGGACGTCGAGCGGGACGACCTCGGTGCCGGCCAGCCCGGGCAACGCCGTGGTGCTGGTGATGAGCGCCCCGCTGCCACCGGGCGGCAGCAGCGGCCGTACCTGCGCCGCGTCCGCCGCGCTGTCCAGCATCACCAGCATGGGCTGGTCGGCGAGCACGGATCGGTACAGCGCCGCACGTTCCTCGTCGGCCGCCGGGATGGCCTCGCCGGCCACCCCGAGGGCACGCAGGAACGCGCCGAGCACCGTGCCGGGCCGCGCCGGGTCCGTGGTGTTGCCGCGCAGGTCCGCGTAGAGGCACCCGGCCGGGAAGCGGTGGCGGCTCTCGTGCGCCGCGCGCAGTGCGAGGGTGGTCTTGCCCGTTCCCGCAAGCCCGGTCACGACGACGATCTGCGCGGCTCCCGCGGCCGGTGGGGTGCGCCCCAGCAACGACAGCAGCAGCCCGAGTTCCTTGTCCCGTCCGATGAAGTCGCCGGTGACGCCCGGGAGCTGGTTGGGCCGCACCCGGGCCGGCGGGGACACCTCCTGATCGCTGCCGAGGATCTCCCGGTGCAACTGCCGCAGCTGCGGCCCCGGGTCGATACCGTGCTCCTCCGTGAGCAGCCGGGCTCCGGCCCGGTACACGGCGAGCGCCTCCGCCTTCCGGCCGCTGCGGTGCAGGGCCACCATGAGCTGGCCGCGCAGCCGCTCCCGCAGGGGCCGGTCACGCACCATCGTGGTCAGCTCCGGCACCAGTTCCTGGTGTAGGCCGAGTGAGAGCAGTGCCTCGACGCGCAGCTCGACCGCGTGCCCGCGGAGCTCGTGAAGGCGGTCACGCTCGACGTCGACCAGTCTCGCGTCGACGTCGACGAACGCGTCGTCGCGCCAGCGCGCCAGCGCCCGGTCGAGCCGCTCCACGGCACAGCGGGCGTCCGTGGCGGCCGCGGCGGCCTGCACGTCGGCGGCGAACTCCGCCGCGTCCACCACCACCGCGGCGTCCAGCTCGTAGCCGGGTGACCTGGTGCGGATCAGCTCCGGCGTCGTCCTGCGCCGGACCGAGGCGACGATCGCCTGGACCCGGTTGCGCGCTCCCGCGGGCGAGCGGTTCGGCCAGAGGCCGTCGACCAGGCGGTCGACGGAAACGATGCGTCCATGGTGGGCTGGCAGGCTCGCGACGAACGCCCGTTCCAGCGGGGCGAGCGACACAGCTACCCCGTCGACGCTCACCTCGATCCGTCCGAGGACGCCGATCCGATACCCGCGCACCGCGCAAAGCTAGCGCGGTGGCCACTGGTTGCGCTTTGGGCGGTTCGTCCGACCTACCGCCGCCGCGCCTGGCCCGGGCGGTGGCTGCGGTGCGGGCCGGCTCGGATGGCGGCGGCCACAGTGATCAACACCTCACCCGGCGCTCAAGATCCTCGCTGTCGGCCCGACCGCGGTCAGGGCCGTTGTTGGCCGGGCCGGCGGCGGATGATGCCCAGGTCGGTGGCGGCGGCGGTGGCGGCGGTGCGCGAGTCGACGCCGAGCTTGGTGTAGATCCGGGCCAGGTGGGACTTCACGGTCCCCTCGGTGAGGTGAAGGCGGCGCCCGATGGCCTGATTCGACAGCCCGTCGGCGACCAGGGCGAGGACCTCGATCTCGCGCCGGGTCAGCGCGGTGCCGGGGGTGCGCAGCCGGTTCATGAGCCGGTCCGCGACCGCCGGGGCCAGGGTGGCGCGGCCGGCGGCGGCGGTGCGTACGGCGGCGGCCAGGTCCTCGGTGGGGGCGTCCTTGAGCAGGTATCCGGTGGCACCGGCCTCGATGGCGGGCAGGGTGTCGGCATCGGAGTCGTAGGTGGTGACGATCAGGACGCGGGGGGCGTCCGGCCGGGCGGTGATCGCGGCGGTGGCCTCGGCGCCGTTCATGCCGGTGCCGAACTGCAGGTCCATCAGCACGACGTCGATGTCGCCCGCGGCCGCGCGGGCGACGGCGCCCTCGGCGGTGTCGGCCTCGGCCACGACGACGAGACCGGGTTCGGCCGCCAGCACGGCGCGCAGCCCGGCCCGCACGACGGGGTGGTCGTCGGCGAGGAGGAGTCGGATGGGGCTGTCGGTCATGGGCCGGCCTCGGGTTCGTTCTCGCCGCGGGTGACGAGGGGAAGTCGGGCGGCCAGGGCGGTGCCGTGGCCGGGAGCGGATTCGACGCTCAGGGTGCCGCCGATCGACTGTATGCGGGCGCGCATGGCGGCCAGGCCGAACCCGCCGTTCTCGGATTCCCGCGTGAGCGGTTGGTCGGGGTCGAAGCCGGTTCCGTCGTCCACGACGTCGAGGACGACGTGGTCGCCGAGGTAGCTGAGGGCGAGCTCGGCGGTGGTGGCGTCGGCATGGCGGACGGTGTTGGCGAGAGCGGACTGGGCGATCCGTAGCAGGGCGACCTCGTGTGCGGTGGGCAGCGGGACAGGCGTGCCGGTGAGGCGGAAGTGTGCGGTGATCCGGTGTCGAGCGCTGGTGGTGGCGCACAGCCGCTCCAGCGCGCCGGCCAGCGTGGTGCCGGCCAAAGCCGGCGGGCTGAGGGCGGCGACGAAGCGGCGCGCCTCGGCGAGGTTGTCCACAGCGGCCTGGCGGGCCTGGCCCACATGGTCGACGGCGGCCTCCGGCCGGCCGGGCAGGGCGCGTTCGGCGGCGCGCAGCAGCAGCTGAATGCTGGACAGTCCCTGGGCGAGCGTGTCGTGGATCTCGCGGGCGAGACGCTCCCGCTCGGCCAGCACACCGGCGTCGTGCTGCGCTCGAGCGAGGTCCGCGCGGGTGGCGGTCAGCTGTTCGATCAGGCGCCGGCGTCGTTCGCTCTCCCGGTACAGGGCCTGGTATCCCCACACCACCGCCACCGCCACCGCGGCGCCGAGCGCCGGGCCGATCACCAGGGCGGTGCTGAAGGAGCCCCGATGGCCGGCGAGGGCGATGATCGCCGCCAGCGCGGTCGCGGCGACGGCGAGCAGCCCGGCCCGGCGCGGCAGCAGGTGCAGCTGGAGGAAGTACAGCGGGAAGGCGACCCACACCCCGTCGGGGGACAGGGCCAGCAGCACCAACCACGCCGCTGCCATCGCGGCCAGCCACCAGACGGCGGCCCTCCGGCGGTGACGGATGCCGGGCAGCAGCGCGCCGGCCGCGTACACCAGCGCGAACACCGCCGCGGCGACGACGACGATCGCGGCATCCGGTTCGCCGTCGGCCACGGCGCGTCCGCCGGCCAGGACGAGCAGGGTGACGACCAGCAGGTGGAGGCACCAGACCAGGGCCCGCGTGGTCGGGGTCAGGGCGGGAGCGGTGGTGTCCACAGGTCCTCCACCTTAGGGAGCGGACCGGCGAGCGGCCCTCCATCAAAAGTTAGAACCCGCATGCCGCCTACCGGGCCCGGAAGTGCCATTCCGTGGCAGATGCCGGGGCCGGGGCCTGGCGGCGACCGTGGAGGTAACAGCTTCCACCGTCAGAAGGGCAGGCCAGGGCCGTGTTCGTCGCCTGGAGAGACCTGAGGTTCGCCAAGGGGCGGTTTGCCCTGATCGGCACGGTCATCGTGCTGATCACCCTGCTGGTCGGCCTGCTGTCCGGGTTGACCGCCGGTCTGGCCCAGCAGAACGTCTCCGCGATCACCGGCCTGCCCGCCGACAAGATCGCTTTCGGTCCGCCGAGCGGGCAGGACCTCTCGTACGCCAACTCCACCGTCACCGAGAATCAGTGGCGGCGGTGGGCCCGGACTCCGGGGGTCACCAGCGCCGAACCGATCGGCATCACGACGACCATGGCCACCGCGGGCGACAGGAGCGCCGGGGTCTCCGCCTTCGGCGTCGAGCCGGGCTCCCGGCTCGTCCCGCACAGCGGCAAGCTCGACCGACACGGGGTGGTGCTGTCCGCCCAGGCCGCCGACGACCTGGGCCTGGCCCCGGGTGACCAGCTCACCCTGGCCGGACAGCACCTGACCGTCGCCGCCATCCACGGCGACGCCTTCTTCAGCCACACCCCCGTCATCTGGACCAGTCTCGCCGTCTGGCAGCAGATCGCACCGCCCACCGGCAGCAGCGGCAGCCCGACCGCCACCGTGATCGCCCTGACCACCACGGCCGGCGCCGACCTGGCAGCCGCCGACCGGGCTGCGGGCACCAGGACGACATCCCGGAACGACTCGCTGTCCGCGATCGGCTCCTACACCGCCGAGAACGGCTCCCTGCAGCTCATGCGTGGCTTCCTGTTCGCCATCTCCGCCCTGGTCATCGGCGCCTTCGTTCACCGTCTGGACCATCCAGCGCAGCGCTGACGTCGCCGTCCTCAAGGCCCTCGGCGCCCCCACCGCTCACCTGCTGAAGGACGCCCTCGGCCAGGCCGTCGTCCTGCTCGTCGGCGGCACGCTGACCGGCACCGGCATCGCCGCCGGACTCGGCGCCGTCGTCTCCGGTTCGGCCGTGCCGTTCGTCCTGGCCCCCGCCACGGTTCTCGTTCCGGCCGCGGTGATGATCCTGCTCGGCGTGCTCGGGGCCGCGCTGTCCATCCGCCGGATCACCTCCGTCGACCCGCTCACCGCCCTGGGAGCCGCACGATGAGCCTCAGCCTGACCGACGTCACCCTCACCTACCCCGACGGGGATTCCCGCCTGACCGCCCTCGACCGCGTCACCCTGGACGTCGCCAGGGGCAGCCTGACCGCCGTCATCGGCCCCTCGGGCTCCGGCAAGTCGAGCCTCCTCGCGGTCGCGGCCACCCTGATCACCCCTGACTCCGGCGTCCTCGCCATCGACGGCACCGCCACCTCCGGTCTGACCCGGGCAGCGCTGACCGACCTTCGCCGCCGCAAGATCGGTATCGTCTTCCAGCAGCCGAACCTGCTGCCGTCCCTGACCGCCGCCGAACAGCTGCAGGTGATGGCGGAGATGGACGGCCGGTCTCCCGCCAAGGCCCGTGGCCGCGCCATGGAGCTGCTCGACGCCGTCGGCCTCGCCGGCCAGGCCCGGCGCCACCCCCACCAGCTCTCCGGCGGTCAACGTCAGCGCATCAACATCGCCCGGGCGCTGATGAACGACCCCACCATCCTCCTGGTCGACGAACCCACCAGCGCCCTCGACCACGAACGAGGCACGGCGGTCATCGACCTGATCACACGCCTCACCCACCAGCAGCGCACCGCTACCGTCCTGGTCACCCACGACCGCGGCCACCTCGCGGCCGTCGACCGGGTCGTCGAGATGCACGACGGACGCCTCCACGTCCCGACACCAGCCTGACTGGAACACGGTCCGGACTGCCGATGAGAGGGAAGGAACGGCGCGACGGCCGCGGTCCGGTCGGCCGACCACTCAGGCGGCCGGCGTCGCCTCGCCGATCGCCTGGTCCAGGATCTCCAGACCGAGGGCCACTTCCTCACGCGTCGTGGTGAGCGGCGGCGCGATCCGGAAGGTGCCACCCATGCCGGGCAGTTGCACGACGTTCATGTGCAGTCCGAGTTCGAGGCAGCGGCGGGTGACCTGGACGCCGAGAGCGTCCGAGCCCTGCCCGGTTTCCCGGTCGACGACGAGTTCGACGCCCTGCATCAGGCCGCGTCCCCGTACGTCTCCCACGACGTGGTGGCGGTCCCGCATCTCGAGCAGGCCGGCGCGGAGGAACTCGCCGAGTCCCCGCGCCCGTACGTCCATCTGCTCCTGTTCGAGGACGTCGAGCACGGTGTTGCCGACGGCGGCGACGAGGGGATCGGACACGTGGGTGGTGTAGAAGAGGTAGCCGCGGTCGTGTGCCGTTCGTTCGATCTCCTCGGTGGTGACCACCGCGGCGAGTGGTAGGCCGGCGCCCAGCGTCTTGGAGAGGGTGAGGATGTCGGGCACGATGCCGTCGCGCTGGAAGGCGTACCACGTGCCGGTGCGGCACAGACCGGTTTGCGCCTCGTCGACGATCAGCAGCATGCCGCGTTCGCGGCACTTACGTGCCAGCGCGGCGAAGTACCCCGGGGGCGGCTCGATGACGCCGCCAGAGCTGAGGATCGGCTCGACGATGCAGGCCGCGAGACTCCCCGACGACTGGGCGTCGACGAGGGCGAAGCCGTAGTCGAGCTGCCGCTGCCAGTCGAACCCGCCATCCGGGGTGGTGAAGTCGGGGCGGTACGGGTTGGGGGCGGGGATGGCGAAGTTTCCCGGCGGGGTGGGCCCGTACCCCTGGTGGCCGGCGCTGTACGTCGCGGCGGCCGCGGCGTGCGTCATGCCGTGCCACGACCGGGCGAAGGCGACGATCTCATGCCGGCCTGTCACGAGCTTGGCCATCCGGATGGCCGCCTCGTTCGACTCGGCGCCGGTGGTCAGCAGCAGCGCCTTCTCCAGTGGCGGCGGGAGAGATCCGGCGAGCCGGCGCGCGAGGTCGACGACCGGGCGCGACAGCATGCCGCTGAACAGGTGGTCGAGGCTCGCGATCCCCCGCTGCACAGTCTGGACGATCGCGGGGTGGCTGTGGCCGAGAATCGCGCTCATCTGGCCCGAGGTGAAGTCCAGGATCCGCCGGCCGTCGGCGGTGTACACGAAGCTTCCGGCCGCGCGCTCGATGATCGCGGGCGTGAACGGAGCGCCGTAACGCACCAGGTGGCGGTCGACGTCGGACCAGAATTGTCCGGCGGCAGTCTGGTCAGCGGTCAGCGTCATGAGCCTGACGATAGGACCGTTCGTTGTACGCGAATAGCTGAAGTTTGTGGCTACGCTGTGCGGAAATCGCGTACAAGGAGTTCCGATGCGGCTGAACACGGCCCGCCTGGAGATGCTCAGCCTGCTGGACAGCCTCGGCACCGTACGGGCCGTCGCCGCCGCCCTGCATCTGAGCCCGTCGGCGGTGTCGGCGCAGCTGGCGGTGCTGGAGACGGAGGCCCGCGCCGAACTGCTGCGGCGCACCGGCCGTCGCGTCCAGCTCACCACCGCCGGGCGCACGCTTGCCCGGCACGCCCGCATCATCCTCGACCAGCTCAAGGCCGCCGAGGCCGACCTGGCGGGCGCCTCCGGACAACCAGCGGGACCGGTACGCCTCGCGGCGTTCTCCAGCGCCATCCGCACTCTGGTCATTCCCCTCGTCGCGCGGCTGCGGCGGAGGCATCCACAGATCGACCTGTCCGTCTCCGAACTCGATCCGCAGGCCAGCCATCCGGCGCTGCGTCGGGGGGACTACGACGTCATCGTGACCGCGGATTTCATCGACGGATCCATGCCGCTGCACCCGGACGTGCACACCATCCCCCTGCTCACCGACGCGATAGTGCTCGTGGTGCCCCGGTCGCAGGCCGGCCCGGAGGCTCCGGCGGATGTGGCCGACTTCGCCGATGCGGCCTGGTCCATCGACATGCCCGGTACGTACCTGTCGAGCCTGGTCACGAGCACCTGCCGGAAGGCCGGTTTCGAACCGGTCGTGGCGGGCCGCTTCGCCAGCTACGAGCTGTTGCTGGCGCACGTCGAGGCGGGCCTGTCCGTGTCGCTCCTGCCCGAACTGGCCGTCGACCGGCGCTACCACGTCGCCACCCGCCCGCTGCGCCGACCGCTGACCCGCCACGTCTACGCGGCCGTCCGCAGTCGATCGGCGCTCACCGCGGCGAGCCAGATCGTGCTGGACGAACTGTGCGACCTCGCGCGGACGTTCGCTGACGAATGGCGCGACAGGTCCGGCCCGGCCTGGGATGTCGAGGTGGACAAGGGGTAGCGGCAGAGGAGCCGGGGCGGGCCTCAGCGTGCGGTGGCGCGCCGACGGTAGCGGGTCATCTTGTCGCGGCTGCCGCAGACCTCCATCGCGCACCAGCGGCGGCTGCCCGCCCGCGAGGTGTCCAGGTAGAGCAGCGTGCACGTGTGGCGCCTTGGCCGCCCAGCGGTAACCTCTCGGCGCATGAGGATTCTTGTGGTCGGGGCCGGCGCGACCGGAGGCTACTTCGGGGCCAAGCTCCAGCAGGCCGGGCGGGACGTCACCTTCCTCGTTCGGCCCAGGCGTGCCGACGTGCTGCGGGAGCGAGGGCTGCGGATCACCGGCCTGGGTGCCGAGACCGTGCTCACGCCCCGGCTGCTCACCGCCGCCCAGCTCGACGGGCATTACGACATCGTCCTCGTCTCGGTGAAGGCCACCGCGCTGCCGGCGGCGATCGACGACGTCGCCGCCGCGGTCGGCCCGCATACCACGGTGATTCCGTTCCTCAACGGGATGGCGCACATGGACGCGTTGAACGAGCGGTTCGGTGTGGACGCCGTGCTCGGCGGCGTGGTCCGGGTCCTCACCACACTCGACGCCTCGGGTGACATCGTCCGGCTGGGCGCCCTGGCCGAGATCGTGGTCGGCGAGCAGCGGGGCGGCACGTCGCAGCGCGTCGAGGAGATCGGCGGGTTGCTCTCCGGTGCGGGCTTCGACCTCTCCATCTCGCCCGACATCCGCCGTGCCATGTGGCACAAGTGGGTCTTCATCAGCACGCTCGGCGCGCTCAACACCCTGGCGCGCGGCTCCGTGGGCGACGCCGTGGCGGTTCCCGACGGCGACCGCCTCGGCGCGCAGATCGCAGCCGAGGTCGCGGCCGTCGCCGCGGCGGCCGGGTATCCGGTGCCGCAGCCGGCCCTCGACACCGTCCGGGCCTTCGTGACCCGCTCCGGTTCGGCCGACACCGCCTCGCTCTACCGGGACCTGATCGCAGGACAGCCGACCGAGGCCGAGCAGATCTTCGGCGACCTCACGACGCGGGCCCGGGCGCTCGGCGTACCCACACCGTTGCTGGACGCCACGACGGTGGCGCTGCGCGTGCACGAGCAGCGCCTCCGCGGATAGCCGCCACCGTGGACGGGAGCGGGGTCGACCGACGGCCGATAGAGTCCTCCGCCGGACCACCGCCGCGCCGGCACCACCCGCCCGCTCGGCGCGGGTGGTGCCGGCGCGACGTGGACGTCCTGCCGTGCCGGGGCGGCGCGCCGGCTGGGGACGTTGGTCGGCCGGCTCAGCGAACCCGGTCGTAGACGAGTGCCAGGGTGCCGTGCTCGCCCGCGGCCTGGCTGGCGAGCGTCCACCGCCCGGCGGGTAGGCCGTCGTCGAAGAGTCGCGGCCCGCCACCGAGGAAGACCGGGAAGATCGTCATCGCCAGCCGGTCGACCATGTCGGCCGCCAGCAGCGCCTTGATGACGCTCGCGCTGGAGACCACGAGGATGTCGCCGCCTCCGGCGGCCTTGAGGTCCGCCACCACCTCGGCGGTCGGCTTGTCGACGATCGTGGTCCGCTCCCACGGCGCCTCGCCGAGGGTGCCGGAGAAGACCACCTTGTCGGTGTCGACGAGCCACTTCGCGAAGCCCTCGTCACGCGGGTCGACGCCTTCGGAGCCGATCACGGTGGGCCAGAAAGCGAGGAACCCCTCGGCGTTGACCCGCCCGAGCAGGGCCGTCGTTGCCGGCTCCCAGAGGCTCGTCAGGTGGTCACGGGCGACGTCGGTATGGGCGTACGGCATCACCCAGCTCATGTCCTCCGGGTTGCGCGGCGAGGCGTAGTGGCCGTCGAGGGAGAGGGCGATGTTGGTGACGACCCTGCGGCCGGCGGTCTGCTGTGTCACGTCGTGCTCCTTGTGTCGGTGCCGGTGCCATCGGTGGCGTCGGCGTCGTGCGGGTCCGCGGCGAGAACCGCCGCGAGCTTGTCGAGGCTCTGGCCGAAGCCGATCTCGATGCCGGCGATGAAGTCGGCGGAGTCGACGGTGCTGCCGGTGAGCCGCCACCGGACGTCGAGGTCCGTGCCGGTGTCGGTGGGCCGGAGGTGGAGGCCGACGTGGGCGGTGAAGGCGAGGCCGCCGTCGGGAAGCAGCGGGGAGAGCCGGTAGATGAGGCGTTCAGCCGGGCGTACGTCGTCGACGACGCCCTCCGCGCGCCCGGCGACCAGGTCGGAGCCGTCGGCGTCCTCGGCGTCGCGGTACTCCTGGACGATCCGTCCGCCCGGTCGGGCCTCGAAGACGAGTTCGGAGACGCGCAGGCCGTCGGGGGTCCACCAGCGGGCGAGCAGGCCGGCCTCGGTCAGGTGGCGCCAGACCAGCCCGGGGTGCGCCGGCAGTGACCGGAGGAACCCGAACGAGCGGCCGTCGGCCCAGCCCGGCGCCGTCGCGGCGAGCCGCTCGGCCTGCAGGCTGATGCCGTAGCGGTCGTAGGTCGCGAGCGGGCCGCCGGCCTGGTCCGCGCTGTCGGCGAGCCGGCCGAGCGCAGTCGCCAGCTCCCGCAGGGCGTCGGGCCGGAGCGCGTAGATGCGGCGCTGGCCGGTGCGCTGCGAGGTCACCAGCCCGGCACGCTCGAGGGCCTGCAGGTGCTTGGTCGTCTGCGGCTGGCGTGCCCCGGCGAGCTTGGCGAGGACGCCGACCGGGCGGGGCCGCTCGGCCAGCAGGGTCACGAGCCGCCAGCGGGCCGGATCGGCCAGCGCGGTGAGGAGTGCGTCCACGGGTTCGAGTATTCCCGACAGGGAATATTCCTGTCAAGGAATAACTCGACCCCGTGGCGCACCGTTCCGTTCGGCTCCGCAGCCAGGCCTGGCTTTTCGTCGTCACGAGCAGGGCGGTGGCGCCCCGCTCAGGCGAGAACGGCTCTGGCCCGCCGCAGCACCTCGTTGAGCACCCGCGTGGTGGCGGCCACGTCGTCCGGAGGCAGGTCCGCCCAGACCGGGGCGACCCGCTCGGCGGTCTGCGCCTGGATCTGCGAGACGGCCCGCCGGCCGTCGTCGGTCAGCCGCCCGCCGCGAAGCAGCCCGGCCGTGGTGAGGTCCCGCACGAGCTCGCCGGCGTTGTCGAAGCGCGCTCTGTCGGCGACCTTCCGAGCGAGGTCGTCGCCGCTGGAGATCTCCTGCTCCAGCAGGCTCGCGAGTCGCAGCGTCACCCACTGCGGCTCGGTCAGCCGGTCACCGAGGATCGTGGTGAGGATGGCGTTGAGGGTCTTCTCGGTCTGTCCGATCAGTTGGGGACCGAAGGGGATGTGCATGGCGATCTCCCGGGATAATTGTTGGTGCGGCCAACGGTACAGGATGTTGGTCGCACCAACAACCCTTGTGCGGTTGCCGGTGGATCGATGGTGGGCAGGGGCGTCTCAGCCTGTCGTCCAGGGCCGGAGCTTCTCCGGGTTGAGGATCGCCCAGATGTGCTTGATCCGGTCGCCCGCGACGCGGAACGCGTAGACCGCCACCGGGACGCCGTCGAGCTGAGCCACGAGACCGGGCTGACCGTTGACGCTGCGCTCCACGATCGCCATGCCGGCCACCGGACCAGCCCGGTCGGCGAAGAAGCGCGCAATCCGCTCGGCGCCGTCAACCGGGCGGGGTTCGGACCGGACGAGTCCGCCGCCGTCGCCGGTCGCGGTGGCGTCGGGGGCCAGCAGGCCGACGAGGGCGGTGATGTCCCTGGCTTCCCATGCCTGCTTGAAGGCCCTGACGATGTCGGCCTGCTGAGCTGTCGGAGTCGTGGGCACCCGCGCCGCGCGAACGCGACGGCGTGCCGACGAGGCCAGCTGGCGACATGCCGCCGGCGTACGGCCGACGATCTCGGCCACCTCCGCGAAGGAGTAGCGGAAGACGTCGTGCAGCACGAACGCGACGCGCTCGGCGGGGCTCATCGAATCGAGCACGACCAGGAAGGCCATGCTGAGCGACTCGTCGAGGGTGACCCGGTCGACCGGGTCGACCGTGGCGTCACCCGGGCGCCCATGGATCCACCCCGGGTGCCCGGGTAGCGGCTCCGGAAGCCATTCGCCCACGTACCGTTCCCGCCTGACGCGTGCCGAGCGGAGCACGTCGAGGCAGATGCGACCGGCGACCTTCGTCAGCCAGGCGCCGGGGGACTCGATGGCGTCCTGCTGCTGCGCCGACATGGCGTACCAGCGGGCGTAGGTCTCCTGCACGACATCCTCGGCGTCGGCCAGGGACCCGAGGAGCCGGTACGCGAGACCGATCAGTTGACGCCGTTCGCTCATGATCGCGCTCAGGCCCGGATCGGGCCCGTCCTGTCCTGGCCGGGGTGGGGTGGTCATGGTGCCGCCAACTCCCTCGGTCGTTCTGCCTTCACCGGTTCGACGAGACAGCGCACCCGATTGTGCGGGCCGGCGCCCCGCCTGACATTCCGCCGGGTCGCGCCGTCGTACCGCTGAACGGCACCATCCTGGAACCTGAGGTGGAGAACGAGCATGGAACCCGTGAACGTGGCGATCATCTACTACAGCGCCACCGGCACCGTGTACGCCCTGGCGCAAGCCGCCGTCGAGGGCGCGGAGAAGGCCGGCGCGCAGGTGCGACTGCGCAAGGTCGCCGAACTGGCACCACCGGAGGCGATCAACGCCAGGCCGGAGTGGGCCCGGCACCGCGCGGACACCGCTGACGTCGCCGAGGCCGGTCTCGACGACCTGGCCTGGGCCGACGTGGTGTTGTTCGGCACCCCCACCCGCTTCGGCAACGTGGCCAGCCAGCTCAAGGCGTTCATCGACACCACCGGCCCGCTGTGGCTGCGGGGCGGGCTCGCCGACAAGGTGTACTCGGCCTTCACCGCCTCCAACACCGCCCACGGCGGACAGGAAGCCACCCTTCTGGCGCTGGGGAACGTCTTCCACCACTGGGGCGGCATCATCGTGCCGCCCGGCTACACCGACCCCATCCAGTTCCAGTCGGGCAATCCCTACGGCACCTCCCACGTCGCCGGCGACGGCCCGCCCGGAGACGTGGCCTTGCAGGCGGCCCGTCACCAGGCCCGCCGAGCCGTCGACACCGCAGCCGCACTCAAGGCCGGTCGCGCCGCCTGAGCCGCACGGTCCAGCTGAGCCCCGGCAGCCTGCCGCGTCAGGCGCGGGCGGCGGACCAGTTTGGCCGCCGCCCGCGACTGACGGCCGGCGTGACGAGCGGTCAGCGCCGCCGCAGCGCCGGGTCGAGCAGGGCGGGCGGGGTGTCGTGCTTCTCGTCGGGGGCGAGGTCGACGCCGGGGGCGACGATCGCGTCGATCGCGTCGAGCACGTCGCCGGAGAGCACGGTGTCGGCGGCGGCGAGCTGGGAGCGCAGGTGGTCCATCGTGCGGGGGCCGACGATCGCGCTGGTCACGGCGCGGTGCGAGGTGACGAATCCGAGCGCGAGCTGGATCATCGTCAGACCGGCCTCGTCGGCGAGCGTGGCCAGCCGCTCGACGGCGTCGAGCCGGGCCTGGTTTGCGGGGGTCGCGACGTCGAAGCGCTGCGGCATGAAGGCCGAGCGGCTGGTGGTGATCTCCCGGCCCTTCCGGATGGCGCCGGACAGCCAGCCCGAGGCCAACGGGCTCCACGCCAGCACGCCGAGCCCGTACTGCTCGGTGACCGGCAGTACGTGGGTCTCGATCCCGCGCTGCAGGATCGAGTAGCTCGGCTGTTCGGTGACGTACCGGCTCAGGTGGTTCTCCCGGGCGGCCCACTCCGCCTGCACGATGCGGTACGCGGGGAACGTCGAGGAGCCGAAGTAGCGGATCTTTCCCGCGCGCTGCAGGTCGGTCAACGCCGACAGGGTCTCCTCGTCGCCGGTCCTCGGATCCCAGCGGTGGATCTGGTAGAGGTCGACGTGGTCGACGCCGAGCCGGCGCAGGCTGTTGTCCAGCGCGGTCACCAGCCAGCGGCGCGAACTGCCCTGCTGGTTGCGCTCGTCGCCCATCGGCATGCCCGCCTTCGTGGCCAGCACGAGGTCGTCGCGGCGGCCGGCGATGGCCTTGCCGACCATCTCCTCCGACTCGCCCCGGCCGTACATGTCGGCGGTGTCCACGAGGTTGATTCCCCCATCGATGGCGGCGTCGACCATGGCGGTGACCTCGTCCTGGGTGGTACGGCCCAGGCTGCCGAAGTTCATCGCGCCGAGCACGAGCGTGCTGACCTGCACGCCGGTGCGGCCCAAGGTGCGGTACTGCATGGCTGTTTCCTCCGTCAGAGGTTGCGGGGCATGGCGGTGCGCCGCTCGCTCTGGCATGCTGAACAAGCGGAGCAACGTTCCGTTAAACAGAATACGGAACTCCGTTCCGTTTGCCAAGTGACGATGGGAGTGGGGCTGGTGGTCGACACCGACGGCGGTCCAGGGTCATCCGCAACGCGCAAGCGGGCCGACGCCCGACGCAACGAGAAGACGCTGCTGGACGCTGCCGCAGCCGCCTTCATCGCGTCCGGCGTCGACGTGCCCGTGCGCGACATCGCCGCCCGGGCCGGCGTCGGCGTCGGCACGATCTACCGCCACTTCCCGACCCGCGCCGACCTGATCGTCGCCGTCTACCGGCACCAGGTCGAGGCGCTCGCCGAGGCCGGCCCGACACTGCTGGCGGACAGCGCCGCACCGCACGCCGCCCTGGCGCGATGGATCGACACCTTCGTCGACTTCCTGGTCACCAAGCACGGCCTCGCCGAGGCGTTGCAGTCCGACGACGCCGCCTTCGAGGCGCTGCACGCGTACTTCCTCGACCGACTCGTCCCCGTGTGCGCCCAGCTGCTCGACGCCGCCGCGGCGGCCGGCGAGATCCGTCCCGACGTGGACGCCTACGAACTGCTGCGCGGCGTCGGCAATCTCTGTATCGGCGCGGACAGCAACCCCCGTTACGACGCACGGCGCATGGTCGGACTCCTGATCGCCGGACTGCGCCTGCGCTGACGGGGGTTCCACCGGTCGTGCCGCGCCGGCCCAGCAACGCGATCAGCGCCGCGACCGCGCCTCCTCCTGCCGCCCGGTCGCCGGCCCCGTCGCGCTCCGCCCGGCGTCCGCTCGCCGCGCCGTCCAAGCCTGAGCGAGCAGGAGGCCGAGCAGGACGAGGGAGGCGACGAAGCTCCCGGGCAGTGCCCAGAGCACGGACAGGGACGTCGCTGCCTTCGCCCCGACGCAGTCCGCCGGTGAGCCACTCGCTCCAGTAGGGGTGGCGGAGGAGCACCGCGGCGGGCAGGACGCCGATGGCCGCCAGCGACCGTCCCGCAGTCAGCGTGAGCTGTTTCCTGATCATGTTCCCGGCCTCGCTACCTCGCCCGGGCGACGCCTCCCCTCGCACGAGCGGACCCCTCCCCTCGGGGGAGGGAGCGGGCCCACGGCGGATGGCCCGGCCTGGAGGCAGCGACCGGGTGGATCACGTGACGGCGGCACTGCTGCCGGCCTGCCTTCCCCGCAGGCGATCGGCCGAAGTGGTCTGACCACTGGCTGAAATGGCGTGGCGGAGGGGGAGTTGGTGCTCTTCCTGTGGCTTCTCCGAGCCTCGGACGGGTCGGATTGATCCCGGTTGTGTCGGCGGCCGTGATGCCCAGAACCCGTCCCGACCAGCGGGAACGTCAGCGCTTTTCGATAACGGTCAGATTACGAGGTATTCCGAAGTCCGGTATCCCTCGATACCTTCCCAGCACGAGGCATGAGGTCAGACCTCATTCCTCAGGCCTCCTGACTTACGAGGTGAGTTGACGAGTGCAGGAACCCGCCCCCCGCTATGCCGGATACCGGTCCTTCGACTACCTGACGGCGCACGTTGACTACAAGGTCTTCGAGCTCGCGCCACAGATCGGCCGGGTCCCCGAACACGACCTCGGCCTGAGCGACGAGCAGCGAGCCCGGGTCTCCCGGCTGCTGCGCGAACACCTGGCCATCTCGCTGCACGAGCACCCGAAGATCCTGCCGGCCGACGTGACGCAGCTGCGCGACTACAACCGCACCGGCCGCAACGCCTTCGGGTTCGAAGGTCTGGCCCGGTCCGGTCTGACCGCGGTCTTCGACAACTTCATGAACGGCACCGGCTGCGTGACCAGCGAGCACGCCTGGAAGTGGGACGACGTCATCTACGACATCGGCCTGCGCTTCGCCGACGTCGCCAAGCAGGACCACGTGGTGGTGGCGACCACCCTGGAACAGATCTTCGAGGCCAAGCGCAACGGCCAGATCGCCCTGGTGGCCGGTCTGGAAGCGGCCACGATGATCGAGAACGAGCTGGACCGGATCGACATCCTCTACGGCTTCGGTGTCCGCCAGATGGGCATCGCGTACAGCCAGGCGAACATGCTCGGTTCCGGCCTCTCCGAGGACCGCGACGGTGGCCTGACCCACTTCGGTCGGCGTGCGGTGGACCGGATGAACAAGCTCGGCATCGCCATCGACATCTCGCACTCCGGCGACCAGACCTCGCTGGATGTGATCGAGGCCAGTCGGGTCCCGGTGTTCATCACCCACGCCGGTGCCCGTTCGGTCTGGAACACCCCTCGGATGAAGCCGGACGAGGTGATCCGGGCCTGCGCCGACCGGGGTGGCGTGATCGGCATCGAGGCCGCTCCGCACACCACCCTGTCGGCGGGCCACCCGCACCATTCGATCGAGTCGGTGATGGACCACTTCACCTACTGCGTGGAGCTGGTCGGCATCGACCATGTGGCGTTCGGTCCGGACACCAACTTCGGTGACCACGTCGGGCTGCACGACAGCTTCACCCAGCACCTGGCGATCGGGAAGGCCCACGGCGTGGTGGACCACCCCCGGGTGCCCTACGTGAGCGGCATGGAGAACCCGGCGGAGTGCTTCAGCAACATCGTCGGGTGGCTTGTCGCGCACGGCTACTCCGACGACGAGATCGCCAAGGTCATCGGCGGCAACATCATCCGGGTTCTTGAGGAGGTTTGGTGAAAAAGACAGTCAAGGGTCGGTGGCGGGTCGCTGTCGCGCTTGGCGTGGCGGCCGCGCTGG
Source organism: Micromonospora sp. CNZ280 (assembly GCF_011759515.1). NCBI lineage: Bacteria > Bacillati > Actinomycetota > Actinomycetes > Micromonosporales > Micromonosporaceae > Micromonospora > Micromonospora sp. CNZ280. Next base: position 800,521 of record NZ_JAAOYP010000002.1, on the reverse strand, counting down.
GTATCTCCGGCTGTGGTCTGAACGAGGGCAACTCGTCCTCCGGTGGCTCGTCGTCGGACGCGGTGTTGCGGATCGGTACCACCACCGACGTGAGCAACTTCAACCCGCTGCAGTCGCTGAGCAAGACCGACTCGTGGATTCTCAACGCGATGTACCCGCACCTGCTGCGGATCGACGAGAACGCGAAAAAGGCGCCGGAGCTGGCCAAGGAGTACCGCTACGAGGACGACGGCAGGACCGCTGTCTTTGTGCTGCGGGACGACTTCAAGTGGACCGACGGCAAGCCGGTGGTCGCCGAGGACGTCAAGTTCAGTGCCGAGATGATCATGAAGTACAAGCTCGGCAACGTCGCGGCGAAGCTGACCTGGGTCGAGTCGATCGAGGCGCCGGACGCGACCACTGTGAAGTTCAAGCTCTCCCAGCCGTACGCGCCGTTCGCCGAGGGCGTCGGCTTCTGGATGTCGATCGTGCCGAAGCACGTCTTCGAGCCGGCCGGCGACCTGTCCAAGTTCGCCAACGACTCGAACTGGGTCGGTGCCGGCCCCTTCGTGCTGGAGAGCGTGACCAAGGGTCAGCGCTACGTGCTGAAGCGCAACGAGCACTACCCGCTCGCGCCCCAGGGCAAGGCCGCGGTCAGCCAGGTCGAGTACCGGGTCTACCCGGACGTGAACACGATGATGCTGGCGCTGCGCAACGGTGACATCGACATGATGGGCACCCCGGTGCCGATCTCGGCGGCCAAGACGTTCGAGAACGACCAGAAGATCAAGCTGAAGAAGGTCGGCGCGCTCGGATTCGCGCACCTTACCTACAACACGAAGAACAAGTATCTGGCCGACCAGGACGTCCGGCAGGCGCTGTCGATGGCGGTCGACACCGAGTCGATCATCTCGGCCGTGCTCCAGGGCGACGCCCAGCGGATGGCCGGCCCGATCTCGCCGATCTTCTCGGAGTACGACAACACCGCGATCCAGCCGTACCCGTTCGATCCGGCGGGCGCGAAGGCCAAGCTGAGCGCGGCGGGCTACCAGGACGCCAACAACGACGGCCTCTTCGACGAGCTGAGCTTCGGCGTGGCGTGCGACCAGTCCAACGCGAACATGACGCGCGTGGTGCAGCTCTTCCGGGAGAGCGCGGCCAAGGCCGGCATCAAGCTGGAGAACGAGTGCGTGGAGCGGAACACCTTCCTCACCCGTACCAAGAACGGCGAGTACGACATCGACGCCTCGCAGTGGGGGGTGTTCGACAACCCGATGGACCAGCTGCGCAGCACCTACCTGTCCAGCAATCCGGGTGGCATCAACTACAACCTGCTCGAGTCGGCGGAGATGGACGCGTTGATCAACGACGCGGCCGCCACCACCGACCCGGAGGCGTTCCGCACCAAGATCAAGAACATTGACAAGGTCGTGCACGAGCAGGCGTACCTGACCCCGCTGTACGTGGAGAACTTCCGGTTCGCCTACAACGCCAGCAAGTTCACCGGCTTCGTCCCGTCGCCGTCGGACCTGCTCGGCATGGTCACCGCGTACTCGCTGGCTCAGGTCACCCCGGTCAAGTAACCCCCGAACCAGAGGGAAAGGAGGGGTCCCCCGTGGTGCGTTTCGTGCTCAGCCGGGCACTGAAGGCCGTCCTGACCATATGGATTGCGATCACTTCGACGTTCTTCCTGCTCCGGCTCCTGCCGGGGGACCCCACGACCCTCATGGTCGAGGGAGACATGACGCCGGAGATGCAGGCGGCGCTGCTCAAGACGTACGGCCTGGACCGTCCACTGTGGGAGCAGTACGTCTCGTACCTGCGCGAGCTGGTCCAGGGCAACCTGGGCATCTCGTTCCGGCAGATCCAGCCGGTAACCGACATCATCCTCGACCGGCTGCCCTGGACGTTGCTGCTGGCCGGCACCGCGTTCGTCCTCACCATCGCCGTCGGCATCCCGATCGGCGTGGCCGCCGCGGTCAACCGCGGCAGGTGGCTCGACCGCGCGTTGCAGGGCTTCGGGATCAGCGCGAACGCCCTCTTCGTGCCGAGCGTCGCCATCCTGCTGCTGGTCTTCTTCGGCGCCCGGCTCGGCTGGTTCCCGATCGGTGGGGCCGTCGACCCGGACACCCGCGGCGCGGCGGCCTACCTGAGCCTGGTCCACCACCTGGTGCTGCCGGTGCTGTCCCTGGTCCTGGTGCAGCTCGGCCCGTACGCGCTGACCCTGCGCACCAACATGATCGAGGTCCTCGGTGAGGACTACATCCGCGCCGCGCAGGCGCGCGGTCTGTCGGCCCGGCGCCGGGTCTGGAAGCACGGCCTGCGCAACGCGATCCTGCCGGCGCTGACCCTGATGGGTCTGCAACTGGGCACCCTGGTCGGCGGCGCGGTGCTGACCGAGACGGTCTTCGCCTACCCCGGGGTCGGCCGGCTGATCTACGAGGCGGTCGGGCAGCAGGACTACCCGGTGATCCAGGGCGCCTTCATCATGCTCGCGGTCACCGTGGTGATCGCCAATGCACTGACCGACATGCTCTACGCGGTCCTCAACCCCCGGATCCGGCTGTGAACGCGCGCGGCCCGGCGAGGCGCGCCCCCGCCCGCGCGACGACACGAATTGCCGCGAGCGCCCCGGACGGGGCGCGCCCGGACCCGTTCGCCGCCACCAACGAAGGGAGGGTGCTGTGAGTGCCCCCGTGCTGACCGAGCAGGCACTGCCGCCAGCCCCGGCCGCGCCCAAGCGGTCCTCCTGGTTCGGCTACCTGCGTCAGCCCACCGTTGCGCTGTCGGTGCTGGTGCTGCTCGTGATGGTGCTGATGGCGGTCTTCGCGCCGCTGATCGCCGACGAACCCGCCGGCGCCGGCCCGGACGTGCTGCAACCTCCGTCCGGGGCGCACTGGTTCGGCACCGACGACCTCGGGCAGGACATCTTCGCCCAAGTGGTCTGGGGCACCCGGACCAGTCTGGTGATCGGCCTGGCCGCCTCCCTGATCGCGATCGTGCTGGGCACCGCGATCGGCCTCGCCGCGGCGTACTTCCGTCCGTTCGACGCGGTCGCAACGGTGATCACCGACGTGATGCTGGCGCTGCCCACCCTGCCCTTGATGATCATGCTCGCCGCGGTGGTGAACCCGAGCGTCTGGACGCTGACCCTGATCATCGGATTCTTCGCCTGGCCCGAGGTGGCCCGGCTGATCCGGTCGCAGGGTCTGGTGATCAGCGCGATGCCCTACATCGACGGGGCCCGGGTGCTCGGCGCCACCGGCTGGCGCATCGTCACCCGGGAGATCCTGCCCGCGGTCGTCTCGCTGATGATCGTCAGTGTGCTGCTCACCGCCTCCCGGGCGGTGATCTCCGAGGCCGGTCTGAGCTTCCTCGGCCTCGGCGACCCGGACGCCTGGTCCTGGGGACGCATCCTGCTCAACGCCCAGCGCAGCGGCACGATCGCGATCGCCTGGTGGCAGACGCTCTTCCCGTCCCTGGCGATCTTGTTCCTGGTGCTGGCGGCGACCCTCGCCGGAACCCGGTTCAACGACACCCGTGACCCCCGCCGCAACGGAGGCTGACCCATGCGACTGCCTGAGAGCTTCTACACCCGCGTCCGCGGCCGGCTCAGCGAGGCCCTCGACGCACGCGGCCTGGACGGTTTCCTGGCCACGTCCCCGGCGGACGTCGCCTTCCTCAGCGGCTTCTTCTACATCGCCACCGAGCGTCCGGTCTATCTCTGGATGCCGCGCGAAGGAGACCCGCTGCTGGTGATCCCGCGTCTCGACGAGGAGTACGCCGCCCAGCAGGGCGTGACAAGCCCGACGGTCAGCTATTTCGAGTACCCCGGGGTGGTCACCCCCGAGGAGACGCTCGCCTCGGCGCTGTCAAGCCCCGGTGGCCCGGTCCGCCGGATCGGGGTGAGCGCCGGGGTGTCGGTCGGCGCGTTCACGGCGCTGTCGCGGGCCATCGCCGGGGCGAGTCTGGAGACCACCGACGTGGTGGCGCAGTTGCGGCTGCGCAAGTTCCCTGAGGAGATCCCGTTCCACGAGGCCGCCGCCCGGATCTGCGACGAGATGCTCGCGGTCGGGCGAGCGCTGATCGAGGAGGCGCTGGCCAGCGGGGGCCCGCTGCCCCGCGAGGACGAGCTCGCCCGGCACGTGATCGGCCACGGCACCGACCGGATGTACGCCGAGTACGACCTTGTCGTCTACACCACCAAGCTGGCCGGCGGGCTGGTCTACGCCGGCCCGAACTCGGCGCTGCCGCACGGACTGCCGACCCGTCGGCGGATCCAGCCGGGCGACACCCTGATCCTCTCCCTCGGCGCGGCGGTGGCCAGCCGGTTCGTGGAGAGCGAACGCACCTTCATCATCGGCGAACCCACCGCCGAGCAGGTGCGCTACTACGAGGCCGACCGGCAGGCGCAGGAGATCGGCACCCAGGCGATGATCGCCGGTCGGACCTGTGCCGAGGTCAACAAGATCTGCCTGGACGTGCTGCGTGAGCAGGGACTGGGCGACTACATCCGGCACCGGCAGGGGCACGGCATCGGGCTGCAGAACCACGAAGCGCCGTGGGTCGAGGACGGCGACGACACCGTGCTCGCCCCCGGAATGCTGCTCTCCAGCGAGCCCGGTGTCTACGTCCCCGGCCACGCCGGCTACCGCATTTCCGACACGGTCCTGGTGCAGGAGGCCGGTCCACGCCGGCTCACCGGCTACCCGCGCGACCTGGCATCCAACGTCATCGAGGGGGTCCGATGAAGATCAACGGAGCGGAACTGGTCGTCGAGGCGTTCGGCCCGACCGACGCGCCGGCGATGATCGTGCACCACGGGGCGCCTGGCCTCGGCTCACGCAGCGAGCCGAAGCGCTCGTTCGGCCCGTTCGCCGACCGGATGCGGGTCATCGTCTTCGACGCCCGCGGATCCGGCGAATCCAGCGACGACGAGCCGTTCACCCACGAGCAGTGGGTGGCCGACGTGGACGCCATCCGCGAGCAGTTCGGCTACGAGAAGATCGTCATGGCCGGCGGGTCGTACGGCGGGTTCATCGCCATGGAGTACGCCATCGCCCACCCGGACCGGGTCTCCGCCCTGGTGCTGCGGGACACCGCGGCGGACACCGCGCACGACCACCTCGCGGTCGATCGGGCCCGTAACACCGACCGATCGGTGATCCCGGAGTGGGTCATCGACCGGATCGGCACCGGCCGGTTCGAGAGCGACGGGCAGCTGCGCGAGTACTGGCGGGCCATCCTGCCGCTCTACGACCACCAGCACGACCCGGTCAAGGACGAGGCGCGGCTGGCCGCCACCCGGTTCCACTACCGGACCCACAACGCCGCCTTCGGGCAGAACATGCCCCGCTACGACGTCAAGCCGAAGCTGCCGTCGATCACTTGCCCGACCCTGGTCACCGTGGGCCGGCACGACTGGCGTACCCCGGTGGCGGCCTCGCAGGTCATCGCGGACCTGATCCCGGACAGCGAGCTGGTGATCTTCGAGAAGTCCGGCCACTCGCCGCAGCTGGAGGAGCCGGACAGGTTCCAGCAGGTGGTGCGGGACTTCCTCGGCAGGGCCGGGGTGCTGCGATGACCCTGTTGGAGATCGTCGACGTGCGGGTCGCGTTCCCCGGCCCGAACGGGCCGGTGAACGCGGTCAACGGGGTGTCGCTGCGGGTCGATTCCGGACAGACCCTGGCCATCCTCGGCGAGTCCGGCTCCGGTAAGAGCGTCACCGCGCAGGCGGTGATGGGCATCCTCGACGCGCCGCCCGCCACGATCACCGGCTCGGTCCAGCTGCGCGGCCGGGAGCTGCTCACCCTGCCGCGCAGGCAGCGCGAACGGGTCAGCGGTGAAGAGATCGGCATGGTTTTCCAGGACGCGATGGCCGCGCTCAACCCGGTCTTCACCGTCGGGCACCAGATCATGGAGGTGCTGCGGGTCCGGCGGGGCATGTCCAGATCCGACGCCCGCCGCCGGGCCATCGAGCTGGTCGACCGGGTGCGGATCCCGGCGGCCAAGGACCGGGTCCGGGACTACCCGCACCAGTTCTCCGGCGGCATGCGCCAGCGCATCATGATCGCGTTGGCCATCTCCCTGGAGCCGGACCTGCTGATCGCCGACGAGCCCACCACCGCCCTGGACGTGACCGTGCAGGCCCAGGTGATGGAGTTGCTCGCGGAGATCCAGCGGGACAGCGGGATGGGCCTGCTGCTGATCACCCACGACCTCGGGGTGGTCGCCGAGGTCGCCGACGACGTGGCGGTGATGTACGCCGGCCGGATCGTCGAGCGGGGCACTGTCGAGCAGATCTTCGCCGGTCCGGCGCACCCATACACCGAGGGGCTGCTCGCCTCGATGCCCCGGGTCGACCGGCGCGACGACCAGCTCTACGCGATCCCCGGCGCCCCGCCCAACCCGGCCCGGCTCCCCGCCGGCTGCCCGTTCCACCTGCGTTGTCCAAGGGCCACCGACGAATGCCTGGTGACCCTGCCGCCGTTGCGGGCGCTGCCGGCCGACCGGGCCAGCGCCTGCCACCACCACGAGGAGGTGCTCGGTGCCACCCAGCGATGACGTGGTGCTCAGGGTCGAGAACCTGGTCAAGCACTTCCCGCTCAAGGGCCGGATCCCGTTCACCACCGGCGGGGTGGTCAAGGCTGTCGACGGGGTCTCCTTCGACCTGCGCCGGGGCGAGACGCTCGGCGTGGTGGGCGAGTCCGGCTGCGGCAAGAGCACCCTGGCCCGGATGCTGGTTGGGCTGGAACAGCCGACCTCCGGCGCGGTGCGCTTCGGCACGTCGGTGGTGCACCAGGCCAAGGGGCGGCAGTTGCGGGCCCTGCGCCGGCGGATCCAGATCGTGCTTCAGGACCCGTACACCTCGCTGAACCCCCGCCGCACCATCCGGGAAATCCTGCTCCAGCCCTTCGAGATCCACTCTGACGTGCCGGACCGCCGGCGCCGGACCGAGCGGATCAGGGAACTACTCGATCTGGTCGGCCTCGACCCCAGCCTGCACCTGGACCGCTACCCGCATCAGTTCTCCGGCGGCCAGCGCCAGCGCATCGGCATCGCCCGGGCGCTCGCGCTGAACCCCGACGTGATCGTCTGCGACGAGCCGGTTTCCGCACTGGACGTCTCGGTCCAGGCGCAGGTGGTCAACCTGCTGGAGCGGCTCCAGGAGGAGCTCGGCGTGGCGTACGTCTTCATCGCCCACGACCTGTCGGTGGTACGCCACATCTCCGACCGGGTCGCCGTGATGTACCTCGGCAAGCTCGTGGAGACCGGCCCCGAGATCAACCTCTACGAGTCGCCCCGGCACCCGTACACCAGGGCACTGCTCTCCGCCGTGCCGGTGCCCGATCCGGCCGGCCGCCGACAGCGACAGCGGATCCTGCTGGCCGGCGACCCGCCCAGCCCGGTCGACCCGCCCTCGGGCTGCCGGTTCCGGACCCGCTGCTGGCAGGCGACCGAGACCTGCGCCACCACCGAACCGCCGCTGGCCGCCGGTGCGCATCCGGTCGCCTGCCACTACCCGCTGGCCGCGTGACGGCCGGCGACCCGTCCCAAAGGAGAAGGTGTCTTGCTGCAAGAACCCGCCCCCCGGTACCAGGGCCACAGGTCGTACTCGTACCTGGAGCCGCACTCGGACTACCGGGTGTTCACGTTGGCGAAGGAGATCGGTCGGGTACCGGAGCACGACCTCGGACTGACCGACGCCCAGCGTGAGCGGGTGACGCGGCTGCTCACCGAGCACGCCGCGATCTCGCTGCACGAGCACCCGGTGATCCTGCCCGAGGACGTCCGCGAGTTGCGCGCCTACAACCGGACCGCGCGCCAGCGCACCGGCTACGAGGGCCTGGCCCGCTCCGGTCTGGCCGCGGTCTTCGACAACTTCATGGCCGGGGCCTCCTGCGTGACCAGCGAGAACGGCTGGAAGTGGAACGACCTCATCTACGCCCTCGGGATGCGGATGAGCGATCTCTACAAGCAGGACCACGTCTTCCTGGCCACCTCGCTGGCCGACATCCACACCGCGAAGCGAGACGGCCGGCTGGCCCTGGTCGCCGGCCTGGAGTGCAGCAGCCCGATCGAGAACGAGCTGGACCGGATCGACATCCTGTACGGCTTCGGTGTCCGCCAGCTCGGTATCGCGTACAGCCAGGCGAACATGCTCGGCGGCGGCCTCTCCGAGAAGCACGACGGTGGGCTCACCCACTTCGGTCGGCGCGCGGTGGACCGGATGAACAAGCTCGGCATCGCCATCGACATCTCGCACTCCGGCGACCAGACCTCGCTGGATGTGATCGAGGCAAGCCGGGTCCCGGTGTTCATCACCCACGCCGGTGCCCGTTCGGTCTGGAACACCTCCCGGATGAAGCCGGACGAGGTGATCCGGGCCTGCGCCGAGCGCGGTGGCGTGATCGGCATCGAGGCCGCCCCGCACACCACCCTCTCCGAGGCGCACAAGCACCACTCGATCGAATCGGTGATGGACCACTTCACCTACTGCGTCGACCTGGTCGGTATCGACCACGTCACGTTCGGCCCGGACACCATGTTCGGTGATCACGTCGGGGTGCACAACACGTACGCCGGCAACTACGCCCACGACGCCGGCAATCGGCCGGAGCACCCTCGGGTGGAGTACGTGTCCGGGCTGGAGAACCCGGGCGAGGCGTTCGGGAACATCGTCGGCTGGCTGGTCAAGCACGACTACTCGGACGACGAGATCGCCAAGGTCATCGGCGGGAACACCATCCGGGTGCTCGAACAGGTCTGGTAATGCCCTCCCGGCCGTTCGGCCGAGTAGGGACCGACGAACTACACTCCGTACGCCGCTGATGGCGGCGGGGAGCGATGAGGTGAGGGCGGATGGTTCGGCGCGAAACCGCGCTACAGACCGCGCACGGTCGGCTGCGGGAGCTGATCGGCAGTGAGTTCCGGTCGGGCGACAAGCTGCCCAACGAGCGGGACCTGGCCGACCGGTTGAAGGTCAGCCGAGCCACCGTGCGTGAGGTGCTGGGCCAGCTCGCCGCCGAGGGGGTGGTGACCCGTACCTGGGGGATCGGCACCTTCGTGCACGACGGCGCGGAACGGGTGCCGGTGTCGATCGGTGACGTCACCGCTCTGCGCGACCGGATCACCGCCTCGGGGCACCGGCCGACACTTCAGGACGCCGCGGTCAGCCGGGCGAAATGCCCGGCTGACTGTGCCAAGGTGCTCGGGGTGGAGCCGGACTCGCCGGTGTGGCGGGTCGACCGCCTCTTCGCCGTCGACGGCGTCGCGGCGGCCTGGATCCGGGACCATCTGCCGCTCCGCTTCGACGGCCGTGACCTCGATCCCTCCGGCCTGGTCAGCATCGACCTCGACATGTTCGAGTTCCTCGCCAGTGCCACCGGCATGCCAGTTCGGCGAGCGGAGATCGAGCTCGCCGCCGTCCTCGCCGACGAGGAGGCCAACGCCCGGCTCGGCGTGGCGGTCGGGCATCCGCTGGTTACCGCGACCCAGATCGGCTACGGAACGGGTGACGCGGTCCTCTTTCACGGACACATCACGGTCCGTACCGATGTGCTGACCCTGCGGATCAGTCGGGGAGGGGAGCCCCAGCCGACGCGGTGACCCGCAGGCTGCCGGTGAGGTGCCGGCCTCCTATGCCGGCGTGGACCCGCGGGAGCAGGGCACCGGGGTCCTGGCCGTCGAGGACCCAGGCCACCGCGAGTTGGCCGTGCACATCCGCCGTTCGGCCAGGTCGTGCGAGCCGTCCTCGACGACGCCGCACCATCGGTTCGGTTGACCTACCCGTCTACCGTGTAGCCGTCCATCCGTGGACATCGCTGTTTCGTCACCGGCTGATACCCGCTGGGAGTCCCGCCGAAGCGGTGCGGCACATGCTGCCGAGGGGCGCTGCGCCGGGTGAGGGTCGGGCCCGGCATCCCGTCGACGTCGACGGAGCCGGGCGATCGCACCGAGAGGAGCCGCCGTTGTCGATCGAGGTTCGGACGGCGCTGGCGGCCAGCGGCGCGACGGTCGTGGTCGCGGCCATGGACAGCTCGGACGATCCGCGGTGACCGCCGTCGACGGCGCGCCCGACCAGTGGGGGCGCACACCGAGCGCGCACCAGCAGGTGTTCGTCGAGAACGGCTTCGGCTACGGAGTGATCGGGGCCGACCTGCACGTCTTCGGCGACGGCCGACCCGTGTACCTGCTCAGCGAAGCCGGCCGGCGGCCGGGCCTGAGCCTCGCCGTGGACGGCCAGGGGCTGCCGGCTCAGCCGAGCCACCTGCTCAACGCCCGGCACGCCGTCGTGGACTTCACCGGCCGGCACGGCGAGGTCGGCGATCTGACCGCCTGGCGCGACGGCGGTGGCGGCCGCGCGGTCCGCTGGTTGCACGCCCCCGGTGGCCAGGGCAAGACCCGTCTGGCCAGCCACCTCGCCGGGCTGGCGGCCCGGGACGGGTGGAAGGTGATCGTCGCCGAGCACACGCCGGCCCGGGTGGTCGATCTCAACGAGCCGACCAGCCACGACCTGCGCGTCGGGGGCGCCCGAGGGTTGCTCATGGTGGTCGACTACGCCGATCGGTGGCCGCTGGCCCACCTCACGTGGCTGTTCAGCAACAAGGTGTTCGACCAGAACGTGCCGGTGCGGGTGCTGCTCCTCGCGCGCAACGAGCACATCTGGGTCGCCCTGCGCCACGCCCTCGCCCAGGCCGGCTGGTCGCCCGAGGGTTGCACCAGCCAGGCGTTGGGCGCTCTCCCGCGCACCCGTGACGCCCGAGGCAGCATGTTCGTCGCCGCCCGGGACTGCTTCGCCCGCCGCTACGGACTGCCGGACGCCGCCGCGATCGGCGTACCCGACTGGCTGGAACGCGACGAGTTCGGCCTCACCCTCGCGGTGCACATGGCGGCGCTGGTCGCCGTCGACCGCCACGCCCGCAGCGCATCCCAGCCGGAGGTGCCACGCGAGGGCATGACCGCCCTGACCGCCTACCTGCTGGAACGCGAGAACCTCCACTGGCACGCCATGCACGCCAGCGGCGACCCGCTGACGGGCGGGCGTACGACGTTCACCACCACCCCGACCCAGATGCGCCGGGCCGTGTTCACCGCCGCCCTCACCGGCCCCCTGGCCTACCGGGACGCCAGGGCGGCCCTGGACAGGGTCGGCGTCGGCGACGCCGACCAGGTGCTCGACGACCACACGTTCTGCTACCCGCCCGCCGACCCCCGCACCGCGCTGGAGCCGCTCTATCCCGACCGCCTCGCCGAGGACTTCCTGGCCCTGTGCCTGCCCGGACACGACCTGCCCGGCCACGCGTCGGACGCCTGGACCCACGGCGTTGCCGAGGTGCTGCTCACCCCACCGGCCGGCGACAACCGGCTGCCGCCGTACGCCGCGCGCGCGTTCACGTTCCTCACCGCCGCCAGCGAGCGTTGGCCCCACCTGATCGCCACCCTGGAAGGGCTCGAGCGTCTGCTGCCGGAGGATCCGCACGACGCGGCCGGCGACCTGACCGTCGCCGCCGCCGACCTCGCCGAGCGCCTGGCGCGGCACCGCCTGCCGACCGTCACCGACCCCGCCGCGCGCGCCGAGCTGCACGACGTCCTGGGTCGCTGGCTCGACCGGGCCAACCGGGAGGAAGAGGCCGCCGACGCGCTCAGGGAGGCCGTACGGCTGTACCGCGCGCTGGTCGCGACCGATCCGCGGTCCTTCGAGCCCAAGCTCGCCTGGGCGGCGCTGAACCTCGCCCAGGTGCTGGTCGGCCTGAACCTCGTACCCGAGCCGGGCGTCTTCCGGCATCTGTCGGTCGGCGGTGACGCGTTACGGCCCGGCCCGGCCCGTCGGGACGAGGCGCTGGCGGCGTTCCGCGAGGCTGTCGAGATCCTGCGGCGGTTGGCCCGCGACAACCCCGCCGAACACGAGAAGGACCTCGCCGCGGCGCTCTCGGTGGTCGGCGTCTTCGGGCCGCATCTCGGTGCGGCCGAGGAGTCACGGGCCTTCGCCCGCGAGTGCGTCGAGATCGTCAGCCGGCTGGCGCGGGACGATCCGGACGAGTACGCCGACACCATGCCGCTCATGCTGGCCAACCTCGCGGGCAACCTGGTGACGTCGGAGCCGGAGCAGGCGGCGGCGCTCGCCGCTGAGGCGGTCGAGGCTGCCCGCCGGCTGGCGGGCGACGATCCGGCGGATCCCGAACAGCAGGAGGCGCGTCGGTTCGCGCTTCACTTCACCCTGGTGGTCCAGGCTGGAGTGCTGTTACGGCTGGGCCGGGCCGAGCCGGCCCTCGCCGTGCTCGACGAGGCGGTGGGAATCGCCCCGACTCGGCGGGCGGACGACCCGGACGGCAGCGATGCCTGGGCCGAGACGGTCTCCCTGACGCTCGGCCTGCTGTGGGTGCAGGGGTCCGAGGACGACGCGGGGGCCGGCCTGGAAGGCGCCATCCACGTGCTCCGCCGCCAGGCGCGCGCCAACCCCACCGCTCACCGGCTGGCGTTGTTCCACGCCTCGCTGGTGCTCGACTACATGCTGCGGCAGCTGGAGCGATGGGATCTCGTCCTGGCCGTGCAGCGCGACCTCATCGACTTCCTCAAGTCCGCGGACGACGATCTCCGGTACGACGTCATCGGCGTAATGGCCGCCAACGGCGCCGTCCTGGTGATGCTGGGGCGGTGGGACGAGGCGCTGGACGTGATCGGCGAGATCGCCGAGGAACTCCGGCGGGAGGGCACCGCCAGTGGGCTGGAGCACGGTCTCGGCGGAGCGCTGGTGGCGGTGGCCACCAACGGGGCGGGGGTGACGCCGGAGGAGTCGCCCGACGACAGCGGCTACGGGCAGGTGGCCCAGGACGAGACCGTTGCCACGCTGGACCAGATAGCGGCGGCGTACCGCCAGCGGGCCGGCGGCGACCCGCACGACGAGCACGGCCTGGCCGTGACGCTGAAGCTGCTGGCCGAGGCGCTGTGGATCCTGGACCGGCCAGGGGAGTCCCTGGCCGCCGGCCGGGAGGCCGTCGCGGTCCGCCGTCGCCTGGCCCGCGACGGGTCCACCGAACACCACGATCACCTCGCGTTGGCGTTGCAACGCCAGGTCCGGAGGCTGGAGCGGGTCGGGCAGCACCGAGAGGCGGCGGTCGCGGCGACGGAGGCGGTCGACATCTACGAGCGGCTCGTGCGCGTCGACGCCGCCACCCACGAGCCGGCGCTCGCCGCGACGCTGTATCTCCTGGCGGTCAACCGGTGGCGGTTGCGCCCGGCAGCGGCCGTGGAACCAGCCCGACGAGCCGTCGAGATCGTGGAACGACTGGCGCGGGAGGATGCGGCCGTGCACGGACAGAACCTCGCCAACGCGCTGGAGGCGCTCGCCGGGATCCTGCGCGACCTGGGGCGGGAAGAGCAGGCGCGCGCCGCGGCGAGCCGGGCGGCCGAGGTACGCGATCGGTCGGCGGCCCGCCGCTAGGGCGGCGAACCGCAGCCGCGCCGGGTCAGCAGGTGGAGGCGTATTCGTCGCCCGTGGCAAGATCTGCCGGTGCAGATCAGGATGCTCGGACCGTTCGAGGTTCGCCTGGCCGACGGCGTCCACGCCGACGTGCCGGGCGCCCGGCTGCGCGGCCTGTTGATCGCCCTCGCGCTCGAATCCGGTCGCGTGGTCCCGAAGGCGACCCTCGTCGACTGGATCTGGGGTGAACACCCGCCCTCCGACGCGGCGAACGCCTTGCAGCGGCTGGCTTCCCGGCTACGCAAAGCGCTGCCGGACGGGTCGGTCGAGGGGCGGCCGGACGGCTACCGCCTGACGGTGGAACCCGACGCCGTCGACGCCGTGCGCTTCGAACGCCTGGTCCGCCAGGCCCGCGACGACGAGGGTCCGCAGCGGGTACGGCGGCTGCGCGAGGCCCTCGGACTGTGGCGCGGTGCGGCCATGCAGGACGTCGGCCTGTCCGACAGCGCGGCCTTCGACGCGGCGGTCACCCGCCTCGAGAGGCTGCGCCTGACGGCCGTGGAGGACCGGTTCGACGCGGAGATCAACCTCGGCCACGGCGCGGAGCTGGTCCCGGAACTGACCGACCTGGTGGCCGCGCACCCGGTGCGGGAACGGCTCGTCGCCGCACTGATGCGCGCCCTCGTGGCCACCGGCCGCGACACCGACGCGCTGCTCGTGTACCAGCGCACCAGGGAGGCCCTGGCCGACACGCTGGGCGTCGACCCCTCACCGGAGCTGTCCGCACTGCACGTCGCACTGCTGCGGGGCGGGTCGGGCCGGCGGGAGGAGAACCGGAACACCAACCTGCGCGAGGAACTCACCAGCTTCATCGGCAAGGAATCCGACGTCGTCGCGGTGGCCGGACTCGTCGCCGAACACCGGCTCACCACCCTGATCGGGCCGGGCGGCTCGGGGAAGACCAGGCTGGCCACGGAGACCGCGCGCACCCTGCTCCGCGACCTGCCGGACGGGGCCTGGCTGGTGGAGCTCGCCGCCATCGGCGCCGACGGCGACGTGGCGCAGGCGACGCTCGCCGGGCTCGGCCTGCGGGACGCGCTGCTCGGCGAGGCACCGAACGTGGAGCCGACGGACCGGCTCATCGCCGCGATTCGCGAGCGGGAGGCGCTCCTGATCCTGGACAACTGCGAGCACGTGATCGAGTCGGCGGCGGCGGTCGCCCATCGGGTGCTCGGGGAGTGCCGGCGGCTGCGGATCCTGGCGACGAGCAGGGAACCACTCGGCATCACCGGTGAGGCCCTGTGGCCGGTCCTGCCGCTGGCCCTGCCCGGCGGGGGCGCCGGTCCCGCCGAGATCGAGTCCTCGCCGGCCGTCCGGCTGCTGCGGGACCGGGCGAGCGCGGTGCGCAAGGATCTGGCGGTCGACGTCGACACGTTGTCGACGATGGCGCGCGTCTGCCGGGCGCTGGACGGGATGCCGCTGGCGATCGAACTGGCCGCGGCCAGGCTGCGCACCATGTCCATCGACCAGCTCGCCAACCGGCTCGACGACCGGTTCCGCCTGCTGACCGGCGGCAGCCGCACCGCGCTGCCCCGGCACCGGACGCTGCGGGCGATGGTCGACTGGAGCTGGGAGCTGCTGACCGACGGCGAACGGATGGTCCTGCGCAGGCTCTCGGTGTTCTCCGGCGGCGCGAGCCTGGAAGCGGCCGAGCGGGTCTGCGTCGGCGACGCGGTCGAGCGGGCGGAGGTGCTCGACCTGCTCACCGCGCTGACCGAGAAGTCACTGCTGGTCGCGGAGGGCCGCAGCGCACCCCGCTACCGGATGCTCGGCACGATCAAGGAGTACGCTGCGCACCGCCTCGCGGAGGCGGGGGAGTCGGAGCTGGCGCGCCACGCGCATCTCGCCTACCTCACCGAACTCACCGAGACCGCCGACCCGTGGCTGCGCCGCGCCGAGCAGCTGGAATGGCTCGCCACGCTCAATCTCGAGCACGACAACATCAGTGCTGCGCTGCGTGGCGCGCTCGCGGCCGGCGAGGCGCAGGCGGCGATGCGGCTCGCGGCCGGCGCCGGCTGGTACTGGTGGCTCAGCGGGCACAAGGCCGAAGGCATCGAGTTGCTCATCGCGGCCACCGAGACGCCCGGCGAGGTGACCGACGAGATCCGGGCCATGGTGTACGCGCTGATCGTGCTGTTCGTCAGCGGCGGGCGGGGCGACGAGCACCAGGCGGCGGAGTGGATCCACAAGGCGTACCGGATCAGCCAGCGCAGCCGGTCCCGCCAGCCGCTGCTGGGGCTGGTCGTCCCGCTGGAGCGCATGTTGCGGGCGCCGGACGCCGTCGTGCCCGCCTGGGAACCGTTGCTGGCCGACGAGGACCCCTGGGTCCGCGCGCTGGCCCGGCTGCAACTGGGCAAGATGCGGATCCTGCTCGGCCAGAGTGGGCGGGACGCGGACGCCCACCTCGAGCTGGCGCTCGCCGAGTTCCGGGCGATCGGCGAACGGTACGGGATCTCGATCGCCCTGAGCGAGCTGGCGGAGCGCATCGCCACGCGCGGCGAGTTCGCCGCCGCCTGCGAGCACTACGAGCAGGCGATCGCGGTCGTCACCGAGGTCGGCGCCGTCGAGGATGTCATCCGGATGCGGTCCCGACAGGCTCAGCTGTACTGGCTGCTGGGCGATGAGGAGTCGAGCGCGGCCGCCACCGCCGAGGCGCAACGGTGCGCGGAACGGGTCACCTGGCCAGACGCGCTGGCCGTGCTGGCCCTGTCGAAGGCGGAACTCGCTCGGTGGAGCGGTGACGCCGAGGAGGCGTACCGGCAACTCGATGTCGCGATGACCCTGCTGAGCGACGACGCGGAGCTGGCGAACGTCCGTGCGGTGACCCACGACCTGCTGGGCTACCTCGCCGACGATCTCGGCGAGGCCCGGAAGCACCACGCCGCGGCCTGCCGGGCCGCGGCCGAGACGGGGCATGCCGTCGTGGTCGCGCGGACCCTCGTCGGCGTCGCGGACCTGGCACTGCGCCGCGACCAGTACGAGCAGGCCGCCCGGCTGCTCGCGGCGAGCACCGCCTTGCGCGGACTGCCGGATCTGTCCCATCCAGACCTGACCCGGATCGAGCGGGCAGCGCGGAGCCGCCTCGGCGACGCGGGGTTCGCCGAGGCGGCTCGGGCGGGCACGCGGACGAGCTGGAGTCAGCTCGTCGAGGTCACGCTCGCTTCTTGAACGTGGCGGACGCCCACAGGTATCCGACGAGAGCGATCCCGACGCACCAGGCGACGGCGACGATCGCGTCGGTGGCGGACGGTGCGCCGTTGAGCAGTCCGCGCAGGGTCTCGATGATCGGCGTGAAGGGCTGGTACTCGGCGAACTCCCGCAGCCCGGGCCCCATCTTCTCCGCCGGTACGATCGCGCTGCTGAAGAACGGCAGCATGACCAGCGGCACGGCGGCCAGACCCGCCGTTTCCACGGACTTCGCCGCCAGCCCCAGGGCGACCGTGAGCCAGCCGGCCGCGAAACCGAGCAGCACGACGATGCCGACCACGCCGAGCCAGTCGAGGAAACTCGCCGACGGGCTGAATCCCAGCAGGAAGGCCACCCCGACGAGGGCCGCGATGGCGACCAGGTTGGTCAGCACGGTGGCGACGACGTGACCGGTCAGGACCGCCCCGCGGGAGACGTGCATGACTTTGAACCGGTTGATGATGCCCTTGGTCATGTCGGAGTTCACCGCCGTCGCGGTGGCCCCCAGCCCGTAGCAGACGGCCAGGAGCATCAGTCCCGGCGTCGCGTAGTCGATGTAGTCGACACCGACGTTGAAGGCGTCGCCGAACATGTACACGAACATCAGCATGATCACGATCGGCATCAGGACCGCGTTGAACACCGAGGTCGGGTTCCGGGCGAGGTGCTTGAAGTTGCGACGCAACATGACCATCGAGTGGGACTTGGCGCTCATTTCGCGGTCACCTCCGTGGTGCGGCCCGTCAGGGCGAGGAAGACGTCATCGAGGTCGGGTGTGTGTACGGAGAACTCGTCGGCGGTGAGTGAGTACTCGTCGAGGCGGTCCAGCAGAGCCCGCAGGGATCTCGTCCCGGCATCGCTGGGCACCCGCAGGGTCAGCGCCTCGTCGTCCCGGGTGGCGTCGGTGAAGATCCGTGCGGCCGCGCCGAGTTGAGCGGCGGTGGTGAACCGGAGCCGGACGTGGGTCCCGGGGATCTGCCGCTTGAGGTCGTCGGGAGTGCCCTGCGCGACCAGGCGGCCCTGGTCGAGCACCGCGACGTGGTCGGCGAGTTGGTCGGCCTCCTCCAGGTACTGGGTGGTGAGGAAGATGGTCACCCCGTCGGCCACCAACTCACGGATGATCGACCACATCGTGCGACGGCTGCGCGGGTCCAGTCCGGTCGTCGGCTCGTCCAGGAAGATGATCCGTGGGTTGCCGACCAGTGTCATCGCCAGGTCGAGCTTGCGGCGCATGCCACCGGAATAGGTCGACGCGGGCTTACCCGCCGACTCGGTCAGCTCGAACCGTTCCAGCAGCTCCGCGACGACCCGCCGGCCGCCGGAGGCCGCCCGGTGCAGGTCCACCATCAGCTGCAGGTTCTCCTGCCCGGTCAGCAGCTCGTCCACCGCCGCGAACTGGCCGGTGACCCCGATCGCCGCGCGCACCGCCTTCGTCTCGGTCGCGATGTCGTGCCCGGCGACCCGTACCGTCCCAGCGTCCGGCTTCATCAACGTGGTCAGCACGTTCACCGTCGTCGTCTTACCGGCCCCGTTCGGGCCGAGCAGGGAAAAGATCGTGCCCACCCGGACATCGAGGTCGATGCCGTCGAGCACGACCTTTGGGCTTCCCCCTGAGATGTGGACACCCTGAGACTGGATGTTGGTCCAGAGGAAGGGGTGTCCCCGTTGGGGCGTCCATCGAAGTACACGGAAGAGTTCCGGCGTGACGCGGTTGACCTGGTCCGTTCGTCGCAGCGGCCTATCAACCAGGTGGCGCGTGAGCTCGGGATGAGTCACGAGACGCTGCGCAACTGGGTCCGCGCCGCCGAACGCCAGACCAAGGCCGCCGAGCCCGTCTCGGGTGGGGACGGGCTGTCGGTGGCCGACAAGGACGCCGAGATCGCCCGCCTGCGGCGTGAGAACGCGGAGTTGCGGCAGGAGAAGGAGATCCTGCGCAAGGCAGCCGCCTATTTCGCGAAGGAGATGGATCGGTGACCAGCCGCTTCCGGTTCATCTCCGCCCACCGTGCCACGTTCGGCGTCAAGCGGCTGTGCCGGATCCTGGCGGTGTCCCGCTCCGGGTTCTACCGCTGGACGGCAAGCGAGCCGGCCCGGCAGGCTCGCGCCGCCGACGAGGATGCCCTCGCCGAGCAAATCACCAGGATTCACGCCGACTCCGGTGGCACCTACGGATCCCCTCGGGTGACCGTCGAGCTGCACGAGCGGGGTGTGCGGGTCAACCGCAAACGGGTCGAGCGGATCATGCGGCAACGGGATGTCGTGGGTCGGCACCTGCGCCGCCGCAAACGGACCACGATCCCGGATCCTGCCGTCCCGCCGGCGCCGGACCTGATCGGCCGGGACTTCACCGCCACCGCACCGGACCAGCGGTGGTGCGGCGACATCACCTACCTGCGCGTCGGTGCCGGCTGGTTGTATCTGGCCACGGTCATCGACATCGCCACCCGACGGCTGATCGGCTGGTCGATCAACATCCACATGCGCACCGGCCTGGTCATCGACGCCCTGGACGCCGCGGTCGCCGCCCGCGGCGGCCGGGTCGACGGCGTGATCTTCCACTCGGACAGGGGCGCCCAATACGGCAGCGGCGACTTCGCCGACGCCTGCCGCCGCCACGGTGTCCGCCGCTCGATGGGGCGGATCGGCTCGTCGTATGACAACGCCCTGGCCGAGGCGTTCTTCGCCACCCTCAAGCGGGAACTCGACGTCGACCGCCGCACCTGGACCAGCGAAGCCGACGCCCGCCGCGACGTCTTCCGCTGGATCGCCTTCTACAACCACCGACGCCGCCACTCCGCACTCGGCTACCTCAGCCCCGCCAACTACGAACAAACCCTGCAACCGACTACGCTGCAACAGATCGCGGCATAACCCGGTGTCCACATCCCGGGGGGAACCTCACTTGTCCCCGAATGCCTTTCGCAGCCCGGAAACCGCAATCGCTGAATCTGTCATGTGACCCACCATCGGCGCCCGGCCTGACACCCCGCTGACACGCCCCTGACACGACCGCTGACACGGCGCCCGCGTTCCGCCGGCTCCGGGCGGTGGTCTTATCGTACGACGTACGGTACACTGTACGACGATGGTGGATACCGGTCGGCGGGCGGACGTGAGCGGCCCGGAAGATGCGGTGCGACCCGGACGGCTCGCGGTCGTCTTCGAACCGGGCGATCCGCCCCGGGCCGGCACGGTCAGCTTCTACGACCCGGCCGGCGGCCGGTTGTCGGCGGAGTTCGACGGGCTGGGGGAGGGCGGTGAGCTGCACCTCGCCCTGCCCGCAGCGGGTCGCGTCGCGGCCCGGCGGGTTCCGGCGCGCGCCGTCCCGGTCGGCGACGCGGTCCGGCGCCTCGTCGCGCTGCGGGACGCCGACGACCTGACTCCGGCCGCCGCATTCTGGTCGGCGGTGGCGGTGGCCGGGCTGCACCTGGTCGCCCGGGGACGGCTGCTACCCGGGGTCTCGCCCGAGGGCTACGACGCCTGGCGGGTAGGTCCGTTGGACGTGGCGGACGCGGAGCGCATTCGGGCGCTGGCGGCGGCGATGCCGCCCGAGGCCCGTGCGGTGCCGCTGGATCCCGCCGCCGAGCGGCTCATGGTGCCCGATTCGGAAGGGTTGGTCCGGGCGTTTCTCGACGCGGTGGCCGACACCCTGCCGCGCACCCCGGCGGCGTCCTGGCTCACCGGCGACCCGCGTTTCACCGGTCCGGCGCCCGAGCCGGTCGGCGACCTGCGTGACTGGGCGCGGAAGGTGTCCGCGGGCGTGGACACCGGCCTGCGGGTGGCCCTGCGGCTGGAGCTTCGGCCAGACCTCGACACCGCCGGACTCAGGGCCCTGGTGCGGATGCGCAGCCTTTCCGAGCCCACCGTGGTCAGCGACGCGGCGGCGCTGTGGGAGGGCGACGCGCACGGCCTCGGTGAGCGGGCCACCTTCGAGGCGATGCTCGCTGTCCGGCGGGCCGCGGCGGTGTGGCCGCCGCTGGGGCGGCTGCTCGATGAGGCCGCGCCGATCGCCCTGGACCTGTTCGACGAGGACGTCGTCGACCTGCTCGGCGGCGCCGAGGCGCGGCTCGTCGCCGCCGGCATCGACATCGAGTGGCCGCCGCAACTGGCCCGTGACCTCCACGCCCGGGTGCTCGTCAGCGCCCCGCCGGAGCAGCCTGTCGACGTGGCAGCGCACCTCCGCTCCGCCCCGCCGATGCCGCTCAGCTGGCAGCTCACCCTGGGCGGCGCGTTGCTGAGCGAGGCGGAGGCGGACCTGGTCGGCAAGTCCCGGCCGATCGTCCGGCTGCGGGACCGGTGGATCGCGGTCGAACCGGAGCTGGCCCGCAAGGCCCGCGACCGGCAGCTGCCGCCCCTGGCGGCGTACGACGCGCTGGCCGCGACCCTGATCGGCAGCACCGTGATCGAGGACGAACGGGTCGAGGTGGTGGCCGACGGCTGGCTGGGCGCGCTGTGCGAGCGGATCGCCGAACCCGACGGCGGGCCGGAGCCACTGGAACCGCCGGCCGGCCTGCACGGCGCCCTACGCGAGTACCAGCTGCGCGGACTGCGGTGGCTGGAGCGGATGACCTCGCTCGGCCTCGGCGGCTGCCTTGCCGACGACATGGGCCTCGGCAAGACCATCACGGTCATCGCGCTGCACCTGCGTCGCCAGGCCGATCCGGCGACCGCCGGAGCGACGCTCGTGGTCTGCCCCGCCTCGGTGCTCGGCAACTGGGAACGCGAGATCCACCGGTTCGCCCCGGGCGTACCGGTCCACCGTTTCCACGGCACCGCCCGCTCGCTGGACCCGGTGCCCGACGGTTTCGTGCTCACCAGCTACGGCACAGCGCGGCTCGACGCCCGCGTCCTGGCCGGTCGAGCCTGGGGCCTGGTGGTCGCCGACGAGGCGCAGTACGTGAAGAACCGGCTCAGCGACACCGCGAAGGCACTGCGGCGGATCCCCGCCCGGGCGCGGCTCGCGCTCACCGGCACACCGGTGGAGAACAACCTTTCCGAGCTGTGGGCCATCCTCCACTGGACCACCCCCGGCCTGCTCGCCGACGTCGTCGCCTTCCGCGCCCGCTGGGCCCGCCCGATCGAGGTGGACCGGGACGCCGCGGCCGTGGACATGCTGTCCCGGCTGGTCCGCCCGTTCCTGCTGCGGCGGCGCAAGGCCGACCCCGGCATCGCCCCCGAGCTGCCGCCGAAGACGGTCACCGACCACCTGGTGTCGCTCACCGGCGAGCAGGCCGACCTGTACCAGCGGGTGGTCGGTGAGGTGATGGCCGAGATCCGGGGCGGCGCCAGCGGCATCGGCCGCCGCGGTCTGGTGCTCAAGCTGCTGGTCGGCCTGAAGCAGGTGTGCAACCACCCGGCGCACTACCTGAAGGAGCGGCACGGCACGCTCACCGGCCGGTCGGAGAAGCTGCAACTCCTCGACGACCTGCTGGAGACCGTCCTCGCCGAGGACGGTGCCGCGCTGGTCTTCACCCAGTACGTCCAGATGGGCCGACTGCTGCGGCGGCACCTCGCCGAGCGGGGCGTGCCGGCGCAGCTGCTGCACGGCGGCACGCCGGTGCCCCAGCGGGAGGAACTGGTGCGCCGGTTCCAGGTTGGCGAGGTGCCGGTGTTCCTGCTGTCGCTCAAGGCGGCCGGCACCGGGCTGAACCTGACCCGCGCGGATCACGTCATCCACTACGACCGGTGGTGGAACCCGGCGGTGGAGGAGCAGGCCACCGACCGCGCGTATCGGATCGGGCAGACCAAGCCGGTGCAGGTGCACCGGCTGATCGCCCAGGGCACGCTGGAGGAGCGCATCGCCGCTCTGCTGGAATCCAAACGGGAGCTGGCCGACGCGGTGCTCACCGGCGGCGAGAGCGCCCTGACCGAACTCTCCGACGCCGAGCTGCTCCGCCTCGTACAGCTGCGGGACGAGCGATAGGAGCGGGACGTGGACTTCGACTTCGACTTCCCCGACGAGCTGGACGACGACGAGCTGGGCGACGACGCCGAGGCGGCCGAGGGCGACGAGCGGGCCCGCACCTTCCCGGCGTTCGGGCCGGGCAAGCGGATCGGCAGGAAGTTCGCCGACACCTGGTGGGGCAACGCGTGGATCGAGGCGATGGAGCGCGGCGCGCTCGACGGCGAGCAGCTCCGCAAGGGCCGCCGGTACGCCTTCGCCGGGCAGGTTGGATCGATCACGGTGAGCCCGGGCCGGATCTCCGCCCCGGTGCACGACGGCGACCAGTACACGCCGCACGGCACGGTGGTGCGCATCGGGGTCCTCTCCGACGGCGAGTGGGACCGCCTGCTGGACAAGTTCGCCGCGAAGGCGGGACACATCGCCGCCCTGCTCGACCGGGACATGCCGCACGACCTGATCGACGCCGCCGACGACGTCGGGGTGCGCCTGCTGCCCCGCTACGGCGACCTCGAACCGCTGTGCGACTGCGCATCCTGGGACCATCCGTGCCGGCATGCCGCCGCGCTGTCGTACCAGGCGTCCTGGCTGCTCGACCGGGATCCCTTCGTGCTGCTGCTGATGCGCGGGCGGGCCGAGTCGGAGTTGGTCGAGGAGTTGCGCCGGCGCAACACCCGCCGGTCGGTCGCCGCCGCGGACGGGGGCGACCCGGCCGGCACCCGGGCCGACAAGGCGTACGCCGCCGTGCCGGCGCCGCTGCCGGCACCGCCGGGGCCGGTGTGCGGGGAGCCGATGGCGCTCACCCCGCTGCTCGCCGCGCACGAGGCGGCCGGTGTCGACGCCGACGCGCTCGGGGTGCTGGCCGCCGACGCCGCACTCCGGGCCCGACACCTGCTCACCGCGTCCCGCGGCGTGGATCCCGCTGTTGAGCAGGACCCCTGGCAGGACGCGGTGCGCTTGGCGAGCCGCCGGCCCCGGTCACCGGCGGCGAAGCGGCTCGGCGAGGCCAGCGGCCGGGCCGCCGAACTGCCCCGCGCGATCAGGGCCTGGGAGTACGCCGGCGCGGCCGGTGTGGACGCCATGGACGCGGTGTTCAGCCCACCGAAGGAGGTGGCTTCCCGGGCCACGCACGCGCTGCGCGGGGCGGGGGAGGGCGACGGCGCCGCGCCCGCGGTGACGACCTGGCGCAACCGGTGGACCGTGGGGCGGGACGTGCAGGTGCGGTACGGCCGCGATGGCCGCTGGTACCCGTTCCGGCGGCGTTCCGGGGACTGGTGGCCGGCCGGTCCGCCCAGCCCCGACCCGGTCGACGCCCTGCTCGAGCTGCGCCAGGACTGACGGTGAGCAGGGCGGCGTCGGTCACGCGGGTCAGATGGTGATGACGACTTTCGCCCGTGCGTGTTCGCCTTCGAGGTACCGGATGGCCTCGGGCACCTCGTGGAGCGGGTAGGTCCGGTCGATGACCGGGGTGAGGCGGCCGGTCTCGACGTGGGCGCGGAGCGTGTCGAGGTGGTGCCGGCCGGGTGCCGTGGTGAGGGTGACGATGCGGTGTCGGACGACGGGTGCCAGCAGCCGCCCGCGCGCGATGAGCCAGACCGGTCCGATGAGACTGCCGCCGCGGTACACGCCGCCGCCGGAGAGCACCAGCGTCCCGGTCGGGACCAGCGCCCGCCGCAGCGCGGTGAGTGAACGGTTGCCGACCAGGTCGAACACGAGGTCGTGGCGGCGGGCGTGCTGGGTGAAGTCGTCGCGGGTGTAGTCGACGACGTGGTCGGCGCCGAGCGAGCGGACCAGGTCGACGTTGCGGGTGCTGCACACCGCGGTCACGGTCGCGCCCAGCACCTTGGCCAGTTGGACGGCCAGGGTGCCGACGCCGCCGGATGCGCCGTTGATGAGGACGCGCTGTCCGGGCTCGACCCGCCCGGCGTCGCGCAGGCCCATGAGCGCGGTGATACCGGCCAGCGGCAGGGCGGCGGCCTGCTGCGGTGTCAGGTTCGCCGGCTGCGACGCGACCAGCGTCTCGGGCACGCACACGTACTCGGCGAGCGCGCCGTTGGCATCGCCGAGGTCGCCGAAGACGGCGTCGCCCGGGCGCACCTGTCGGACGCGGGCGCCAACGGCCTCGACGCGGCCGGCGAAGTCGCGGCCACGGATTCGCGCGCGGGGCCTCGACCGGCCCATGGCCAACCGCGCCATCCGTGGATCGCCGCGCATGGCGTGCCAGTCGTACGCGTTGAGCGCGGCGGCCTCGACCCGCACGAGCACCTCGTCGGCGGCGGGCACCGGCGTGTCGACGTCCACGAGCGCGAGCGTCTCCGGCCCGCCGTATCGGTCCTGGACGATGGCTTTCATCGGATCCCTCCCTGACTCGGCCGGCTGGCACGACGTCCGGCTGGTTGAGGTGTACGGCGTACACCTGCTGAGAGCAGCGTAGGTGTACGCCGTACACCGGTCAAGACGGTTATGGTTTCAACCGCCACCGGAAAATGAGGATCAAGATGGCTGAGCAGGTCGAGACGCTGCGCCGGGCGCCGTTGAGCAGGGAACGGATCTTGCGTGCCGCCGTCGCGCTCGCCGACGAGGCGGGGATCGAGTCCCTCAGCATGCGCAACCTCGCCAGGGATCTCGGCGTCGTGCCGATGGCCCTCTACAAGCACGTGGCCAACAAGGACGAGCTGCTCGACGGCATGATCGACGTGGTCGTCGGCGAGATCGACCCGCCGGTGCCGGACGCCCACTGGAAGCACGTGGTCCGCGGGCGCATCCTCTCGGCCCGGCAGGTGCTGCGACGCCACCCCTGGGCGCCGCTCGCGATCGAGTCGCGGAACACGGCGACGCCCGCCATCCTCGCCTACCTCGACTCGATGATCGGCACGTTCCGGGCCGGCGGGTTCTCAACCGACCTCGCCCACCACGTGATGCACGCGATGGGTAGCCGGATTCTGGGCTTCAGCCAGGAACTGTTCGACGCCTCCCGGCGCGCCGGCCGGGCCGGCGCGACCGACCCGGAGCCGCCGGCGCCCCTACCACCGGAGGTCGCGGCCAGGTTCCCGCACGTCGCGGCGATCGCCATGGTGGCATCCCACGACGACGCGTCGGTCGTGGGACAGGGCTGCGACGACCAGTTCGAGTTCGAGTTCGCGCTGGACCTGCTGCTGGACGGCATCGAACGGCTGCAACGGCAAGGCTGGACATCGTCGCGCCGACCCCGGTAGGCGGACGGCGAGGCCCGGGACCCGCCAGGCGGTGACCCACCGCAACGGGTGTGTCTCCACCGTGCCGACCATCAACTCCGACTGAACACTGCGTTGCCGAGGTCGGCGTTGATCCGGAGACCGGGGTGGCGGACGCTGGCAGGCGTCACAGGACGGAGCGGACCGGTGATCGTGGCCGGCGCACCAGAGGTCAGGGGCGAATCGTCCCGGAGAGAGGCACGGATGCAGTTCACGTTGATCGGGATGGCGGTCGCGGCGGAGGACCCGCCCGCGAGCGCGGCATGGTTCGCCGAGCACTTCGGGTTCAAGGCCGGCATCGACCTGGGCTGGTACGTGAACACGCAGCACCCCGACCACCCGACGGTGAGTCTGGACTTCGTCCAGCGGGACCACGACTCGTGGCCGGAGGCGACCCGGGGCAGGAACATCGTCGGGACGCTGCTGGCGTTCCTGGTCGCCGATGTGGACGCCGAGTTCGAGCGGCTGACCGCGGCCGGGCTGGAGGTGGTCATGCCGCTGGTGACCGAGGGGTGGGGACAGCGCCGGTTCCAGGTCGCCGGCCCGGACGGACTGCTGGTGGAGGTGCTGCAGATGGTGGCGCCGGACCCGCGGTGGCTGGCCGACAACCGCCTGGCCGGATGATCCGCGCATCAGCCCGCACGCCCAGCAGCCGCTCGACCGGCCCTCGCGCGTTCTCGCGCTGACCACTGGGCAGCGGACCGGGCGCGGCGGCGATCCGAGGAGACTCCCCGGTGGAGCGCCGCCGCGTCGCGGCCGACGGACGACCCGCGATCAGGCCCGCCTGCGATCTCCGGTGGGCCACCGGGCCGTACCCGCCGGATGCCGTCGAGGAGCTGTCGCTCGCCGCGTCGGACGGTCGACGGCATCCGGCGGGTCCGAGCCGAGTTCGGACAGGGCGGGTCTAGACGCGGGTGATCCGGACGGCGTCGGCCACGACATAGCCGGTGGCACTGGTCCACCGGCTCACCGCGACCAGGTTGCGGTCGCCGGCGGCGAGCGAGAAGGTGCCGAGCGAACGCCAGACGCCACCGTTGGAGCGCTGGTCGACGTTGACCGTCCGGTTGCCGGAGGCGGTGACGACGACGTGCGGGGCCGAGCTGTTGTAGCCCGGGTCGGCCGGGTGCCGTACCTCGACCCGGTAGTTGCCGGCCGCCGGGATGTCGACCTTGAACCAGGCGGCGTCGCTGGCGAGGGTGGGGTTGGCGAAGCGGTAGTCGGCACCGTAGCGCTGGCTGGAGTAGGACGACGTCCCCCAGTTGGTGCTCGCCGTGAACCGCCCGGCGGTGGCGTTGTCCACGATGACGCTGAAGGCGGGCGGGTTGGTGGTGCCCAGCCCCAGGTAACTGGCGATGCCCTGCGCGTGCCCTTGGGCGGTGGCGGTGATGAAGTCGGCCCGTTTGAGCAGGTTCGCGTCGGCCAGGGTGTCGATGAAGAGGTTCTCGGTGAGCACCGCGGGCATCGTCGTCTCGCGCAACACGTGGAAGTTGGCTGTCTTCAGCCCCCGGTCGGTGACCGAGCCGACCGACCGCATGCCGGCGATCACCCTCGGGTGCAGCGCGTTGTGCAGGTTGATGGTGGCGGCGTCCGTCGTCGGGTACCGGTAGCTCTCGAAGCCGGTGCCGCCCCCGGAGTTGATGTGCACACTGACGAAGATGTCAGCGCCCCAGGCGTTGGCGTCGTCGGTGCGGTAGGTCAGGCTGCGGGTGATGTCGGTCGTCCGGGACATGCGGACGTCGACGCTCCAGTTGGCCAGCAGGATGCTGCGCAGTTGCAGGGAGATGTCGAGCGTCAGCGCCTTCTCCTGCAACCCGTTGCCGACCGCCCCGGAGTCGGTGCCGCCGTGGCCCGGGTCGATGTAGACCTTGGGCACGGCGGCCCGGGCGGGACCTCCGATGACGGGGACGGCCGCGGCGCCGGCGAGGGCCGCCAGCAGGGTACGCCGCCGTAACGCGGAGTCATCGAACATGTGCACCTCTCATGGGTGTGAGTGGAGGAGATCATCGATGCCGGCAATATAACGAATCGTCGATGCACATGAAAGATGTCTACGGCTCTCCAGCTAGCTGTCGGAGGTTTTCGCCTCCGCGCCTCTGGTTCTTTGCAGCCGTCGGGGCAGCAAGCACGGACGGCCGGGCCGGCGAACCGGTCCCGGCCGTCCGCGTTCCGCCGGCGGAACTAGCGGTCGAGCGGCTCGATCCAGATGTTGCGGTACTGGACCGGGTTGCCGTGGTCCTGCAGCCGGATCGCGCCCGCCGCCGGCCCTTCGGGGCGGCTGCCGCCGGTCGGGCCGAGGATCTCGACGTCGTCGTGCACCGTGACGCCGTTCCACACCACCGTGACGCGCGGGTTCGCGACCTTGTTGCCAGCCGCGTCGTAGCGGGCCTGCCGGTAGACGATGTCGTACGTCTGCCAGGTCTCCGGCCGCAGCGCCGCGTTCACGTCGGGGGCCTTCTGGTTGTAGATTGCCGCGGCGTCGTTGACCTGCGGCGGGTC
The DNA here is from genome assembly GCF_011759515.1 of Micromonospora sp. CNZ280. Lineage (NCBI taxonomy): Bacteria > Bacillati > Actinomycetota > Actinomycetes > Micromonosporales > Micromonosporaceae > Micromonospora > Micromonospora sp. CNZ280. The sequence goes on along the minus strand of NZ_JAAOYP010000002.1, from coordinate 772,243 downwards.
GATGCCGAACGAGTCCAGGACCTGGATCTCGTAGCGGTCCTGCAGGTACACGCCGCTGTTGGCGCGGGCCTGGCCGGTCACGTCCGGCGGGTACAGCGGGAGGTTGAACTCCACGTGCAGGCGGAAGTCGCCGAAGGCCTCCAGCGTGCGCAGGTCCCCGTTGCGTACCGTCATGGCGCCGTCGGCGACGGTCCACTGGGGTTCGCGCCCGTCGGTGTGCTGCCACTCGGTGAGGTCGCCACCGTCGAACAGCGTGATCCGCTGCCCGTGCGGCCGGACGGCCAGCACGTCGAGGTTCACGTGCCCGGAGTCCGCCGCCTCCTTGCGGTACTCGACCAGGTTGCGCCCCTCGCGCAGGCGCACCGTGGTGCTGACGGTGCCCCACTCCTCCCAGGTCACCGTGGAGGGGAAGACCGTTTGCTCCACCCGCTCACCGTTGACGTACAGGCTCAGCTGCTTCGCGCCGGAGTAGGGGTTCGGGCCGTTGCTGTAGCGCATCGCCAGGTCGTACGTGCCGCTCTCGCGCACGTCGACCGAGATGCGGGTCGACGAGCCGTCCTGGGCGAATCCGGCGGCGAAGCCGGCGCCGGAGTAGGCGGCGTGGTCGGTGGCCATCCCGACGCCGACGGTGCGGCCCTCCTCGGCCTCGAAGAACGTCTGCGGCTGCACCACGCGACCCGGGATCTCGTTGAGCGTGTACCAGGCCTCAGTGTTCCACAGCTCCTCCCCGCCGGCGGACGAGAACGGGCGCGGCGATCGGACGTGCACCACCCGGTTCTCCTTCAGGCCCGGGATCCGGAGCTTCACCGTGCGGCGGTCGGCCGACAGCTCGGCCCCGGCCACGTCGAGCGTCTCCAGGTCCAGCTTCGGACCGCCGTACTGGCTCGTCGCGCCGTAGCGCCACTGCGTCACCTGGTACGCGTCGACGAGCTCCTGCGCGGTCTCGGCCGACAGCGGCTCGGTGTACTCCAGCTCGAACCCGACGTGCGAGGCGCGCATCCGCTTCACCTCGAAGACCGAGGTGCCGTTGGGGGTAAGCTTCTGCAGGCCGTAGGTGAGCTTGCCCTCCTGGCCCCAGTTGCCGCCGGCGCCCAGGCCGCCCACGTAGAGCGCGCCGTCGGGGCCGAGGGCCACCTCGTTGATGCCGGACTCCAGGCCCTGCGTGTGCCGGAACACCGCGCCCTGGTACTGGCCCTCGACCTGCTCCAGGAAGACGCGTTGCAGACCCCCGTAGGTGACGTCGCCGACGACCAGTTGCCCCGCGTACGGTCCCTTCTCCAGCAGCACCGGCGTGGACGGCGAGTTGGCGATCTCGTTCTGCGGGAGCCAGACGATGGGGCGGGTCACCGGCCGGTCGTCGAACGGGCCGGCGGGCGTCGTGTAGTGGTTGTAGAACGCGCCCGGCTTGATCTGGACCAGCTTCGACGCGGGAAGCCAGCCACCCTGGTTGTCGGTGACGAGGACCTCGCCCGCCGGCCCCCAGCCGATCCCGTTCGGGGTACGCAGCCCGCCGGCGACGTAGGTGATCTCACCGGTCCGGGCGTTCACCTTGATCGAGGTGCCGCGGTTCGGGGCGGGCTGGGGCACCGTGGTGGCGCCACCGTAGTTGATGGCAACGGAGAGGTTGAGGTAGAAGTACCCGTCCCGGTAGAGCAGGCCGAATGCGAACTCGTGGAAGTTGCGGCCCCACGGCCAGGTGGCCACGGTCCGGTGGTCGTCCGCCTCGCCGTCGCCGTCGGTGTCGCGCAGGGCGGTCAGCTCGTGCTTCTGGCTGACGTAGACGGTGCCGTCGACCACCGCCACCCCCTGGGGCTCCCGCAGGCCCTGCGCGAACCTGCGGTAGGTCACCTGCTCGGGCCCGGTCGTCCCGGTGGTGCCCTCGACCACGTAGACCTCGCCGGTGGCGTTGTCGGTGCCACCCCAGGTGGAGACGACCAGGTCGCCGTCGGGCCGGAAGGCCATCCCGGTCACCTGCGGCTGGAACCCGTCGGGGCGCAGGTCGGTGAGGGTGTAGCCCGGGTGCACGCGGTCGAGCGGCAGGCCGTCACCGGCCGAGTCGGTGGCACCCTCGCAGTACTTCCAGCCGGGTGCGGTGACGCGTACGACGCCGGCGTCGGTGCTCAGCGCGGTGGTCGGCACCAGCTGGAAGTCGTCGGCGCCGGGGACGCGCCACTCGAGCCGCAGCACCTGGCCGCCGCCGTTCTCGAAGAACTCGACGAACAACGGATGCAGGCCGGCGCTCAGGGTGACCGATCCGTCCTTGGAGGTCTCGCCGTGCAGGCCGTCGTGGTCGACGACGAGCTGGTCGCCGATCGTGAGGCGCGACCCGTCGTCACTGGTCAGCCGGAACGTGTAGGCACCGTCGGCGGGCACGGTGAGGTTGGCGACGACGTGGCTGATGAAGCGGTCGGCGAGGCCGAACTCGTCCGTCGTGGTCCAGTTGATCTGCGGCATGAGCTTGTCGACGTTCGGGGTCTGCGCGGCCTTGAGGGTGCACAGCGCCGACAGCGGGACGCCCATGTCGTACGAGCGCAGGGTGACGCCGGGCTCCTGTGGCGGCACGTCGGCGGCGACAGGTGCGGCCGTCGCCGGGGTGGGGAGTGCGGCGACCAGCGTCGCCAGGGCTGCGGCTGCCGCCGCGGGGATCAGACGGCGTCGTCGCCGTCGGTTCGGTGTGGTCATGGTTCCTCCTCCCGGTAGGGAAGAAGCCGTGCCACTTTCTCCCCCACGACCAGTCACTACGATCTCGCTGCGCGAAAGATCGATCGCAGACACTAGCACTTTCCATCGATCAAAGAAAACTTTTTGATATTCGAGGGAAAGTTCGGTGTGATGTTCCGGGCGAAGGTGGCCGGACGACGGTCAGCGGAGGCCGTAGACCTCGACCTCGAAGACCCGTGCCAGACCGTCGGTGGGGCTGGGCTCGGTGAACACGACGCGGACCTGCTCGACCCCCGCCGGTGCGCCACTCAGGTCGACGTTCGCCGGGCTGGCGATGTTCTGCTCGACCGACCCGACCGGCCGCCAGGCCCCCTCGACCAGGACCTCCACCCGGAAGGCCCGTACCCGCAGCGCGTCGGAACCGGCCACGCCGCTGTAGAGGGCGAGCCGGGACAGCGTCGCGGGCCGGCCGAGGTCGAGGGTGAAGGTCGGCGACGGGTCGCCGGATCCGGAGATCCACCGGGCGCCGGTCCGGTTGCCATCCACCGCGTTGACCGCGACGTTGGTGGAGAGCACCGAACTGGCCGTCACGCTGGCGTCCCGAGCGAGGTTGTCTCCGCCCGTACGGATCTGCACGGTCAGCGGTACCTCCAGTCGGTGCCCGCCCCGCGTGTACGAGACCGTCAGCGGGATCTGCCCGTCCTGCTCCGCACCGGCGGGCACTCGCACCTCGATCGTGGCGGTGGCCGACTGCCCGTCGGGCAGCCGCTCGACGTCCTGCCGAGTCCGCGTCTGCCACCCGGCTGGCGCCTCGGTGCGGACCGCGAGCCCGGTGACCGGACCGGGACCGTCGTTGCGGATCCGCAGAACGGCGGAGCCCGACCGGCCGGGTAGGACGGTGATCCGGGAGCCGTCCAGCCCGACGTACAGTCCGGCCGGGGCGGGTGGCTCGTTCGCCGAACCGACGGCCAGGTACGCGACGTCCAGCTCCGGCACCGTGCGTCCGGTCGCCACGTCGGCGATGGTGGCCCCCCACCTGGTGTTCGCCACGTTGGTGGGGCGGTAACCCCGGGTGCCGCGGATCACGATCCCGCTGCTGTCGCGGATGCCCATCGCGTACGGATAGGGCCCGAGGACCGTCGCCACCCGGAAGAACACCGTGTTGGCGAAGAGCACGTCGTGGACGTCGTCCAGTTCCACCGCCTGGGAGCGCCACCCGTAGATGTGGTCCTCGGTCTGCAGAGCGTGCAGCTCCCAGTTGCGCACCCGGCGCAGCACGACCTCGCGGTGCTCGTGGTGCTCCACCGACACCTCGTACATGCGGCCCCGGACGGCGGTCTCCTCGACCAGGAACCCGTTGTCCGCCCAGCCGGCCACGCTCCAGATGTTGGCGAACGTCCCGCCGCCGCCCTTGACCCAGAAGCTGTACTTGTGGCGGCCCCGGTACTGATAGCCGGGGTCGCCCGCGCCCGGGTCGTCGGGGTCGGTCACCTCCGGAGCCCACTTCACGAACTGGGTCGCGATGTCGGCGAGGTGGCTGTGCGCGCCGGACTGCCAGAGCACGTGCACGGAGCCCGCGGTCTGCCGCGCCGAGTCGAGGCCGAGACCGACCACCTGGTTGGCACCGCCGGGCGGGGTCTGGATCATCGGCCGGGGACGGTCCGGGTCGGCGAACGCCGCGTGACCATCCGGCAACTTGAGCCACGTCTGGCGCGGGTGCAGGCCGATCAGGTTGCTCTGCGGTCGCAGCCGCAGCGTGTCCCCGATCAGGTACTCGCCCATCGGCACGTACACGGTGTCGTGCTGGTCGATCGCCTGCTGGAAGATGGCGTGGTCGTCGCTGGTGCCGCTGCCCACCGTGACGCCCCGCGCGGCCGCGAACTCGGCCAGGTTGACCCAGTCGTCGCTCGGCGGCGGCAGCGGGATGTCGGAGCGCAGCAACCGGTGGAAGCTTGCCGGTGCGGCCGGTGTCGCCGTAACCAGCACCTGGTCGCTGCGCCGCTCGCCGTCACCGAGCGCGTCGCTGACGCGCAGCCCGAGCGTGGCGTCCCGGACCAGGTAGGACGGGCCGGGGCCGGCCCAGGTGCGTCCACTCGGGGCGGTGGTGAGGAGGGCACCCACCCCGGCCACTCCGGTCCGGACGACGTTGAGCTGGTTCTGGGCACGAACCAACTCCGGCTCCTCGGTTGCCGGGACCGAGTCGCTGTCGTTCAGTGTGATCGCCGCCCCGGCGATGTCCTCGAAGACGGATTCCTGCACGTAGAGCCGCTGTGTCTGGCCGGCGACGGCGACGATGCCGGCGGGCGTGTGGGCGATGTGGTTGCGGATCAGGCTCAGCTTGCTGTCGGTGTGCAGCTTGACGGCTGCGTCGCGTTGGCCCTCGAACGTGGTGTCGAGCACGGTCGTCTGCCAGCCCGGTGAGGCGGCGTAGGCCAACATGCCGAACCGACCGCCGTGGACCTTGACCCGCTGGATCAGGTTGGCGTTGTGGTCGATGCCGGCATAGCCGTCCCCGACATGGATGTCGAGGTCCTGCAGGAGGAACATCTGGGCGCCGCTGAACCGGACCGCCACGGCGGCCGGGTTGCCGGCGTCGATGCGGATGTCGAGGTTGACCAGGCCGGTGCCAAAGGTGTCGTTGTTGCCGAAGGTGCGGGTTGTGCCGGGCTGGTAGGGCCGGCGCACGGCCGTGAACAGGAAGGACTCGGTGCCGTCCTGGAAGCCCGGGGTTGCTTCGCCGAGCAGGAACTCGGGCCGGGTCGCACCGAAGCCGATCACCCGTACCGAGGCGTGCAGGTCCACGCGTCGGGAGAGGCGGTAGCGGCCCTCCGGCACGAAGACCACACCGCCGCCGTCGCCAACGGCCACGTCCCGCGCCCCGCCGACGATGTTGCCCAACCAGTTCTGCCCGCCGCGGCGGGACGCCTCGTCGATCGCCGCCTGCAGCGAGGCCGTGTCGTCGCCGATGCCGTCGCCGTGCACCGGGAACTGCTCGCTGCCGAGGACGACCGCCGTCGGATCGGTCGGCATCGTCCGGTAGACCGACGTCGACGACGCGGGTCGAGCCGCGGCGGCGGGGCCGGTCGGCGGGACCGCCGCCGTCGCGGCCAGGAGGACGAGGCCGGCCACCAGGCTGACCGCCGTCCGTCCGGGCGCGGGTCGGGCCGCGACGGTCCGCCGGGGTGGGGATTCGATCATCGTACGTCTCCCTACGGGTGGCTCGGACAAGGCGGCGGACGGCGACGGCGGCCGTCCGCTCAGGACAGTCGCAGCCGGGGCTCCAGCGTCACCTCGAAGAGCCGGTCCCACGGCAGCTCGACCGGGCGGTCGTCCAGGGGCACCAGCGCCACCGCCGGCTGCCGGTCGCGCGCCGCGGCGGACGCCGGTCGGCCGGTCGTCGCGGCGCTCAGGCCGGCGGCGCCGGCGGCCAGGAGGGTGCGTCTCCTCATCTGCTCTCCCTGTTCTCCGGGGCGTTCCCCGCGCGGGGGGTCGCCGGTACGAGCCGGCGGGTGATCCACAGTGGCGAGGTGACGGCGTTGCCCGTCACCACCGCGTGGGCGCCGGCCTCGAACGCCCGGCGGATCTGCTCGGTCGTGCGGTACCGCCCTTCGGCGAGCACCGGCACCGGCAGCTGGGTGACCAGTCGGGCCAGGAGTTCGAGGTCGGGCCGGTCGGACCGGGGACTGGCCGCGGTGTAGCCGGACAGCGTGGTCGCCACGGCGTCCGCGCCCGCCTCGACGGCGGCGACGCCCTCCGCGACGGTGGAGACGTCGGCGAGCACCAGCGCGCCGGTCCGCTCCCGGACCGCCCGGACGGTGTCGGCGAAGGTCCGTCCGTCCGGTCGCGGCCGGTCCGTGGCGTCGACCGCGACGATTTGCGCCCCGGCCAGCGCCACCTCGACCGCGTGGGCGGCCGTCGGGGTGATGAAGACGCCGTCCGTGCCGTGCTTGTACAGCCCGATCACCGGCACGCCGACCATGGCGCGGACAGCGCGGATGTCGTCCGGCCCGTTGACCCGGACCGCGACCGCGCCGCCGCGTACCACCGACGCAGCGACCCGGGCCTGGACGTACGGATCCCGCATCGGGTCGTCCGGCTCGTCGGGCAGGGGCTGGCAGGACACCACCAGCCCGCCGGCCAGCTCGTCGAGGGCGTTCACCTGTCTGGTCCTTCCGTTCGTCCCGCTTCGTCCAGGGCCAGCCGGGCGGCCCCGACCACTACCGCGTCGGCCCCGAGCGCGGCGGGCCGCAGCGGCACGTCGGCCCAGCCCGCCGGCAGTTCGGCCGCGTAGGCGGTCGATGCGGCGGGCAGCAGGGCTTCGGCCGCGCCGCCGGCGACCAGGACCGCCTCGGGATCGAGCAGGGTGACCAGCCCGGCCAGGGCGGCACCCAGGGCGGCGCCGGCCCGGTCCAGCACCCGCCGCGCGGCGACGTCCCCGGCGGCCGCCCGTTCCGCCACGGCCCGCCCGGTGACGGGCGAGCCCGTCTGCCCGGCGTACGCGGCGGCCAGCCCGGTGCCCGAGGCGATCGCCTCCAGGTGCCCGTACCGGCCGCACCCGCAGCGCAGCCGCTCGGCGCCCGGGGCCGGCAGGTGCGCGACCTCGCCGGCGGCGCCGCGGGCGCCGGCCTCGACCCGGCCGTCCCGGACGACCGCCCCGCCCAACCCGGTGCCGACGGCGACCAGCAGGACGTCGCGGCAGCCCCGTGCGGCACCGGCCCAGCATTCGCCCAGCGCGGCGGCGTTCACGTCGTTGGTGACCCGCACGGGCCGACCCAGCCGCCCGGCCAGGGCGTTGACGACCGGGGTGCCGGTCCAGCCGGGCAGGCTGTCGGTGGCGTACCGGATGGTGCCGGTCGCCGGGTCGACAGTGCCGGCGGTGCCCACCCCGACCGGTCCGGGGCCGGCGGCGTCGAGGAGGTCGGCGGCCAGCCGCGCGGCGGTGTCCAGGACGGCAGCTGGCCCGGACCGGGCGGGGGTGGCCGCCTGGCGGCGGGCGAGCACGGCCCCGCCCGGTCCGACCAGAGCCGCGGCGGTCTTCGTGCCGCCGATGTCGACGCCGACCACGGGTTCGCTCACCCCTTGAGACCGGTGTGTGCGAGGCCCTCGACGAACTGCTTCTGCGCGATGACGAAGACCACCAGCACCGGCAGCGCGGTCATCGAGGCCGCGGCGAGCTGGACGTCCCACATCGGGCCGCCGTAGGCGTCGACGAACTGGGTGAGCGCCTGCGGCAGGGTGAACTTCTCCGGCGAGGAGAGGAACACGATCGGCTCCAGGTAGAGGTTCCAGCTGTGCAGGAAGGTGAAGATGGCGACCGCGCCCAGCGCGGGCCGCGACAGCGGCAGGGCGATCTTCCAGAAGGTGGCGAACCGGCCGAGCCCGTCGACCCGGGCCGCTTCCTCCAGTTCGCCGGGGAGGCTGATGAAGAATTGCCGCATGATGAAGGTCGCCAGCACGCTCGGTGCGCCGAGGATCGGCACCAGGATCAGCGGCCAGTGGGTGTTGACCAGGCCGAGCCTGAAGAACATCTGGAACAGCGGCACGATCGTCACCTCGCTCGGGATGAGCAGGCCGGCGAGGACGACCAGGAACAGCACGTTCTGCCCGCGGAACCGGATCCGCGCGAAGGCGTACCCGGCCAGGGCCGACACGGCCAGGGTGCCGACGGTGACCACCAGGGCGATGTAGAGGCTGTTCAGGTACTGCTGGCCGAACGGCTGCAACTCGAACACCCGCTGGTACGCGTCCAGCCGCGGGTTGACCGGCAGCAGTTGCGGCGGGAAGGCGAAGATGTCCGACACGGGCTTCAGCGACGAGGTGACCATCCACCAGGTCGGGAAGACGAACGGGGTCGCCAGGACCAGCAGCACCCCGTGGAGCACCAGCTTGGTCCGCGGCGACAGGTCACGACTCATGGAAGACCCACCTCTTGCGCATCTGCCACTGCAGCACGGTGAGCGCGAGCACGATGGCGAACAGCACGATCGACAGCGTGGCGCCGTAGCCGAAGTGATGGAACTGGAAGGCCTGCTGGTAGAGGTAGTAGACGAGCACCGTGGTCGAGGTGCCCGGACCACCCTGGGTGAGCACCGCGATCTGCGCGAAGACCTGGAGCGAGCCGACCACGGTGATGATCGAGGTGAGCAGGATCGTCGGGCTGATCAGCGGTACGGTGATCCGCCAGAACTGGCGCATCCGGCTGGCCCCGTCCACCTCGGCGGCCTCGTACAGCTCGCCGGGCACGCCTTGGAGGGCGGCGAGGAACAGCACCATGTTCAGGCCGACGTTCTTGAAGACCTGCACGACGATGACCGACAGCATCGCGGTGCCGTCGCCGCGCAGCCAGTTCGGGCCGTCCACCCCGACCGTGTCGAGCAGCCCGTTGACCCCGCCGTTGTCCTGCAGCAGGAAGCCCCACACGATGGTCCAGGCCACCAGCGACACGACGACGGGGGAGAAGAACAGGGTGCGGAACACGATCGTCCCGCGCAGTTTCTGGTGCAGCAGGACCGCCAGCAGCAACGCCAGGGCGAGGTTGAACACCACCAGGCCGACGGAGAACAGGCCGGTGGCCCGCAGCACCGACCCGAGGTTGGGGTCCTCCGCCAGGGCCGCGTAGTTGTCGGTGCCGACGAACTCGAACGTGCCGGCGAGCACGTTCCACTCGTGCAGGCTGTACCAGACGACGAGGATCAGCGGCAGGATCACGAACACCGCGCTGCCGATCAGTTGCGGCGCGATGAAGAGGTATCCGGTGAGGTGGTCGCGGCGGCGGCTGGTCCAGAACGGCCGCGCCGGGACCAGGGCGGGCCGGGCCTCGACCGGGCCCACCCTGGTGTCCGTACGGGTCATCGGGTTCCTTACTTCGCGAGCAGCGGCTGGATCTTGGCGCAGACCCCGTCCAGGACGGCCTTGACGTCCGCGTCCGGCTTCCACAGCGGGTCCAGCCCGGCGCGGACCTGCTGGCTGATCTCGGCCTGCCCGGCGTGGCTCGGCTTGACGACGCCGCTGGTGATGCCGTCGATGACGACCTTCTGCAACTGCTCCGGCTTGAGCTTCGGGTTCGTCTTGGCCAGCGTCTCCGCGGTCAGCTGGGACTGGCGCGGCGGCGGGAAGAACTGGGCCAGCTTGGCCGAGTTGGTGGGGTTGGTCAGGAACGCGAGGAAGTCGGCGGCGACCTCGGCGTGCGGGCTCCGCTTCATCACCCCGATGCCGGCCTGCCCGACCACCGCGTACGGCCCCTTCGGCCCGGCCGGCAGGGGCACCAGGTCCCAGGCGAAGCCGTCGTCCTTCAGCAGCGAGGCGCGGGAGATCTGGGTGACCGTCATGGCGGCGTCACCGGCGAAGAAGTCTGCGGTCGTGCCCGGGCCGGGCAGCGCCTTCGTGGTGAAGATCGCCTTGTGCAGGGTGGTCATCGCGTCGGCCATCTCCGGGCTGGCGAAGCCACAGGATTTGCCGTCCTCGCTCCAGGCCCGCGCGCCCCAGCCGGTCCAGAAGGTGGAGAGGTTGTCCCAGCCCTTGTAGTCGAAGTCGCGGATGACCAGGCCGGCCTTGCCGGTGGCGGTCTGGGTGGCGCCGGCGGCGGCCAGTGCGGCGTCCCAGGTCCACTGGCCGGCGGCGATGAGCTCGGCCGGGGTCTTCTGGCCGGCCTGCTTCAGCAGGTCGTTGTTGACGAAGACCCCGAACGGCGAGGTGGAGAACGGGTACGCGTACAGCTTCCCGTCGTGCTGCCAGAGCTTCAGGGTGGCCGGGGAGATGTCGTCGTACTGGTAGCCCTCGGCCTTCTTGAGGGTCTCGTCCAGCGGCAGCAGCGCGCCCGAGGCGACGAAGTCGGGGGCGGAGTTCTCGAACACCCAGGCCAGGTCGGGGGCGTTGCCGCCGGCGATCTGGGTGGTCAGCGTCGTGGTGTAGTTCTCGAACGGCAGCGGGTCGAACTTGATCTCGGCGACGTCGGGGTGGCTCTTGCGGTACTCGTCGGCGATCTCGTTGAACAGCTTCAGGTGCGCCTCGTTGGCCGACCAGACGGTCACCCGGAGGCTGGCCGGGCCCTTCTCCTCGGCCTCGCCGCCGCCGCAGGCGGACAGGGCGAGGGCGCCGGTCAGCGCCGCGGCGACAACGCGTAGGCCCTTTCCTGTTCTCATATCCTTCTCCTCACCGGGGTTCAGTAGCCCGCGATCCGCGGCCAGCGGCGTTCGACGCCGGCGGCCGAGACACGGTCGGTGAATTCGGCCAGCAGGCGGGGGGTGCCGCGGACCGCGCGCGGGGACTCGCCCCGCGCCAGACAGAAGTCGGCGAGCAGACCGGCTACCTCGCCGACGTTCCACTCGACCGGGTGCAGCCGGTAGCTGCCGTTGGTGATGTGCGTGGTGCCGATGTTCTTGCCGGCCGGCAGCAGGTTCTCCATCCGCTGCGGGATCAGCGCGCCGAGCGGGATCTCGAACGGGCAGGAGCCGACGTCGATGTAGTTGTCTCCGCCGGTCGACGGGTGCAGGTCGATGCGGTACATCCCCACCCCGATCGAGTCGGGGTACCGGACGGCGCCGTGGTCGCCCCGTACGGCCAGCGAGAGGTCCTGCTCCACGACCGTGTACTCGGCCCGGATGCGGCGGGACTCGCGGATGTACGGCGCCTGCGCCAGGCCGTCCCGGCTGCCGGTCACGTCACCGCGCAGGCGCAGCCCCGGGAAGCCGGTGCCGCCGTCCGGCCGCGGCGCCTCCGTCTGCAGCCAGTACAGCACCGAGTACGACAGCTCCCGGGCCTTGGCCAGGTGCCAGGAGGCGTTCGGCACGTCGATGACCGGACCCTCGAAGTAGTCGATCATCGGCCAGTTCACCAGGGTGATGTCGCTGCCGTACGACCCGTCGGTGAAGTTGCGCCGGGCCGCGATCCGCCGGAACGTCCACAGGTTGCCGTCGCCGGGGTTGAGCCGCTGGTCGGCGTTGACGCTCAGCGGGTCGTCGTCCGGGTTGGGGGTGAAGCTACGCTCGACGATCTCCAGGGTGCGCGGATGCGGCGACCGCCAGGACAGCAGCCGGTCACCCCAGAAGTCCGGCTTGTAGTCCCGCCAGAAGTCGTAGCCCGCCGGACGGTCGATGGTGTGGTCGCCGTCGACGTGGTCGATCGCGAAGCAGACCGAGACTGCCTGCATGTTCATCGGCTGCGCCGCGGCGGGTGCGCTCGGCTCCCCGGTCTGCGCCTGCGACTCGAACCCGGTGACGTACTCGGTGCCGGTCAGCGGCAGCAGCTCGCCGGTCTCGGTGGCGTCCAGGACGTACGGCGCGGTGACGTCGATCCGGTCGTCGCGGTCCCGGTGGGCCAGCGTGACCCCGGTGACCCGGTCCCCGTCGGTCTCCGCGGCCACCGGCCGGTACGGCTGGAGCACGGTCAACCGGCCGGCCCCGCGGTACGGGGCGAGCATCTGCTCGAGGACGGCGACGGCCACCCGGGGCTCGTGGCAGATCCGGCTCACCCAGCCGGCACCCGGGTTGAGGTCGGTCCAGGAGCGGGAGCGCTCGGTCAGCGGGTAGTAGCGGCGGTAGTAGTCGCGGATGCCGTTGCGCAGGGCGCGGTAGCTGGCGGTGGCCCCGAACTGCTCGATCCAGGAGTGCTCGTCCGGCGGGACGGCCTGGCTGGTGAGCTGCCCGCCGAGCCAGTCGAACTCCTCGGTCAGGATGACGGACCGGCCGACCCGGGCCGCGGCGAGCGCGGCGGCCACGCCGCCCAGTCCGCCCCCGACGACGAGGACGTCCGCACGCATCTGTACCACTTGCTTCCTTCCAGTTGAGCGGCCCGACCGCCTCAGCGGCGGTCGACCGCCGGATCGGGGGTGCCGAGGGTGTCGCCCTCGACGAGTTCGCAGGGGAGGAGTCGTTGCTGCACGCCGGTGGCGCTGCCGTCGATGACGCCCCGCAACACCTCGACGGCCTGCCGGCCCATCTCCTCGCGGGGAATGCGGAACCCGGTGAACGCGATGTCGGTGGGAACCGGCACCGTCGGGTCGCCGAGGGTGATGACCGACAGGCCGCCCGGCACGGTCAGCCCGCGCCGCCGGGTGGCCGACTCGAGCGCCACGGCGGTGGCGAAGTCCTCCACGAGGGCGACGGTCGTCCCGTCGGCGAGCAGGTCGTCGAGGACGCTGTCGGCGTCCCGTGCGGTCGCCGTCAACTGGCGGGCGTTCTCCGCGGTCGACACGGCGACGTCGAACCCGCGGCGGCGGTCCTCGGAGGACTCCGCGGTGCCGCCCATGCTCAGGTAGGCGAGGCGCCGGTGGCCGCGGCGCAGCGCCAGCTCGACGAGCCGGCTCACCGCCGTGGCGTAGTCCGCGCCGACGTAGGGGACCGGCCCGCCGGCGTCGTCGCGGCGACCCACGGCGACGTACGGGTACCCGTCGCGGTTGAGCCGCAGCAGCTCCGCGCCGTCGATCTCGCGTCCGAGCAGGATGCACCCGTCGGCCAGGCGCAACCGGTTGTCCTGGTGGAAGATGCGTCGCCGGCCCTCGACGACGGGTGCGCTGGTGAACAGCAGCAGGTCGCAGCCGACGCGCTCGGCGTACTCCTCGATGCCGAGCAGGAACGGATGGAAGAAGTCCCGGCTGCCGCTGGGGAACGCGGGCTCGTAGGTGAAGACACCGATGATCCGGTTGAACCGGGCGGCGAGCCGGCGGGCCACCGGGTCCGCGGCGTACCCGGTCTCGGCGATCGCCCGCAGCACCCGGTCGCGGGTCTCCGGAGCGATCCGGACCTCGGCGTCGGCCCGGTTGTTGAGCACCAGGGACACCGTCGCCTGACTGACACCCGCCAAGCGGGCGATGTCACGCTGGGTGACGCGTCTGGGGGGAGTGGCCACGACGGGTCCTTCCGGTGGGCTAATGCGTATTAGCGCTCGGGGTTGGCAAGGAGCCTGGCCTGCGCTCGCGCCGGTGTCAAGAGGGTGGGGCGAGATTTCGGCTAGCTGAAGTCCCTGGAGTAATGCGCATTAGCCCCGCCATGGCGGGGCCCCGCCGGCTGGCCCGGCTGACCGACGGGTGAGTGGCAAGGTGGACGGTGCCGCCTCTTGACAGGACGCCGTCCGAGCCCGCAACATTCGAGAAACATAGATGCTAATACGTATTAGCACCGTGGACCTGTCGGACGGTCGACGGTCGAGCCCTCGCGCATCCTTACCCAGCGTCACCGTGTGTCGATCGGCGGCCGTGGCGGAACGATCAGCCGCTGGCCCGGCCGCCGGCGTCGTGCGCCCGGGGACCGGCTCCGACCATCCGACCAGGACAGTCCAGCGTTCGACCGATCCGACCGAAGAGGAAGACGCATGACGAGAGCACCTGTCTCAGTACCCCGGCGCGCCGTCACGGCGGCGACCGGCGCCGGCCTGCTCGTCGCCACCCTGGCCGGTGCCGCGCCGGCCACCGCCGACCCGGCCGTCGACTTCCCGCGGTTCACCTACGCGGGGACCGCCTTCGACAAGAGCACCCTCGGCTACAACCCGACGAACGAGTTCATCTTTCCGAGTGTCATCCGGGCCGCCGACTACTTCCCGAACCCGCTGGGGACGTACTACATGTACTACGCCCCGCACGAGCGGCCCGGCGGGATCGCCCTCGCCTACGCCGACTCGATCGACGGCCCCTGGACCGAACATCAGGCCAACCCGCTGATCAGCAACACGTGGCTGCCGCACTACTCGACCGTCAGCCACGTGTCCTCCCCGCACGCGGTCTGGGTGGAGGGCGAGCGCAAGCTGTTCCTCTACTACCACGGCGAGAACTCGATCACCCGCTATGCCACCTCCGACGACGGCATCCACTTCAGCTACGGTGGGACGGCGGTCGCCCGGGACGGGACGACCGGTGGCGAGACCTCGTACGCCCGGGTGTTCGAGCAATCCGTACCGCGCCTGGGCACCCGCTACCTGATGGTCTTCATGGACAATCCCACGGCGGCGCCGCCCGGACCGACCGGCCCGGTGTCCCGCCGGATCCGCTGGGCGGTCTCCAGCGACGCGCGGACCTGGGCCATTCAGCCCGAACCGATCGTGACCCCGCAGGGCGTCGAGGGGCCCAACGCCTCCGGACCGTTCTTCCTGCGCTGGAACGGCCGCAACCTGGTGATCTTCCACGCCGCCGACGGCAACATGCACGCCGTCGACGTGGGGGAGGACTTCGACCAGGAGATCCACCTCGGCGTGGTGCACGACTCGATGAGCGCCGCACCCGACCTGGGCCGGTCGGCCGCACCGACGTTCTACGTCGACGGACGCACCATGCACATGTACTACGAGGCCGGCGGGCGGCTCACCGCGACGATCGGCCACGCGGTCGCCACGCTGCCCGAGCCGGTGCCGCGGCGGCAGCTGGACTGTTCCGTGGACCGGCCGGTCCTGTGGCCGCCGAACCACGAACTGGTCGACGTGGCCGTTACCGTGGACCTGCGTGACGGCGTGCTCGGTCCGAACGCGTTCGCCCTCACCAGCGTGACCGGTGGCGATGCCGCGGACGTCAGCGACTTCACCACGGGCACGGCGGACACCGCGGGCAGGCTGCGGGCGGAACGGGCCGGCAACGGCGGGGACCGGGTCTACACGCTGACGTACGGCGGCCACGACGAGATCGGCCGACCGGTCGGCTGCAGCGTCACCGTCACCGTCCCGCACGACCAGGGCGTGCGGTAGTCCGACGCCGGTTGAGCCGGTTCGGCGTCCCACCTGGTGCGCCATCGCGCAGGGTGGGACGCCGTCCGGCTGCGCTCGGGCCGCTCGCCGCAAGCTTCTCCGCGAGCTACGCCAGAGGTGGCCGACGAGGGAGGAGTCCGGCATACGCCCGCCGCACCGCCCGGCCCCATGCGTGCTCAGCTGGGAACGCGACCTCCGGGCGGCGTGAAGGCGGCCAGGACGGTCGCTGTGATGAACGCCGCGGCCCGGTCAGGGTCGAGGCGCCCGGCGTTGATCTCGTCGGCGGCGTTGTGCATGACACTGTGCATCACGCCGACCAGCCATGACGTGGACAGGTCGCGGCGGAACACCCCTTCCTCCTGGCCGCGCTCCACGAGGCCTTCGACGCGTTCGACCGGGCCGGCGTGCAGGTCGCGGATCCGGCCGGGTGGAAGGACTCCCTGGGCGGCGAGCAGGAGTGAGCGGGACCGGTTGACCAGTTGCCAGCTGGAGTGGATCAGCCGGCTGAGCGCCTGCCGGGTGTCGCCGGTCAGGTCGACCGCATCGAGTGCGGCGTGGCCCTGTCGGATGGCGCTGGCGAGCGCGGCCTCGACGAGGTCGTCCCGGTTCGGGAAGTGACCGTAGAGGGTGACCCGTCCGACGCCGGCCGCCTTCGCGATCTCGCTGACGCTGGCATCCGGGTTGCGGCTCAGGGCGTTCACCGCGGCCTCGAGTATCGCCGCGATGTTGCGCTGCGCGTCCGCTCGCCTGACCGGCGACCTCGCTGGCATCGGACCCGTCACGCAAACTCCCGTTGTTGAACAGCGTTGTACGAGTTACTGTACCCGACACAAGTCAAACACTGCTGTTCGAATTGGAGGCGACGCCGTGACCGTTCAGGCCGTCGACCAACCGGAAAACACCGCCACCGACCCCCGCCGCTGGCGCCTGCTGGCACTGCTCGGCGTCGCTCAGTTCATGCTCATCCTGGACGTCACCGTTGTGGCGATCGCACTTCCGCACATCGGCGCGGACCTCGGCCTGCAACGCGACACGCTCACCTGGGTGGTCAGCGCCTACACGTTGATGTTCGGCGGCCTGATGCTGCTCGGCGGGCGGGCGGCGGACCTGTTCGGTTCCCGGCGCGTGGTGCTGCTCGGCCTGCTCGTGTTCACCGCCGCGTCCCTGGTCACCGGTCTGGCCACCGAGGCCGGGATGCTGATCGGCGGTCGCGTGGCGCAGGGCGTCGGTGCCGCGATGCTGTCCCCCGCGGCGCTGTCCGTGGTGGCGAGGATCTTCCACGGAGACGAGCGCAACAAGGCGCTCGGCATCTGGTCGGCGCTGGGCGGTGGCGGGTCGGCGATCGGTGTCCTGCTCGGTGGTGTCCTGACCGCCGGGCCCGGCTGGCAGTGGGTGTTCTACATCAACGTGCCCATCGGCCTGGTCGTGCTGGTGGCGCTGGCTCGGATGCTGCCGGCGGAGCTGCCGCACGCAACGCGGGCGCGCCTGGATGTTCCGGGCACCATCCTCGTCACGGCCGCGACGGGCACGGCGATCTACGCACTGATCAACGCCGGCGACCGGGCCTGGTTGAGCGCCGCGACCCTTGGGACCCTGGCCGGTGCGGTCCTCCTGTACGTCCTCTTCGCCGTCGTGCAACGCACCGTGCGGTCGCCGCTGATGGACCTGCGGATCCTGGCCCGTCGGTCGGTCGCCGGTGGCACGTTCCTGATCCTGGTGGCGACCGCGTTGATGATCGCCGTGTTCTTCCTCGGCTCGTTCTACCTGCAGCACCACAAGGGCTACGGCGCGCTGCGGACCGGGCTGCTGTTCCTGCCGGTCGCCGTGGCGACCATCGTCGGTGCGCAGGCCGCCGGTCATGTCGTTGGCCGCCTCGGCGCCCGGCCCGTCGCGATGACAGGTCTCGCGATCGCGGCCCTCGGCACCGCGGTACCCGCGTTCTGGGACGGTTCGGCTGTGGTGGTGGCCGGGATCAGCGCCGGCGCGGCGGGAATCGGCGCCGCCTTCGTCGCCGCCTCCACGACCGCGCTGGGACAGGTCGCCCATCACGAGGCAGGAATCGTGTCGGGTCTGCTCAGCACCTTCCACGAGTTCGGCGCCGCCCTCGGCGTCGCCGTGGTCTCCAGTATCGCGGCGGCGAGCATCTCCGGCAGCGGCAGCATCGGCTTCGCCCGTGGCTTCACCTTCGCCGCGATCGTGGCCGTGGCCTCCGCTGTCCTGGCACTGCTCATCGTGCCGGCCGTGAAGCCAGCCGCAGGCGTTCAAGCCCACGCGCACTGACCGGCCGCAGCCTGACTCCGTTCCCCGGTATCCCGCCGGCGTCCGCAGATCTCTGCTCCTTCTTCTCCTCAGCCGGTACGGACGGGTGACCGAGGGCCGGCGCCCTCGGTCACCCACATTCCCGGTTGTCCCGCCGGGCGGTCAGACGCCGGCGTGCAGCGTCTGCCAGGCGCCGTACCCGCCGAGCAGGTCGGAGACGTCGGTCCGGCCCGCGTTGCGGAGCAGGCTGGCAGCGACGGAGGAGCGGTACCCGCCGGCGCAGTGCACGACGACCGGGCGGTCGGTCGGCACCTCGTCGAGGCGCCGGGGCAGCTCCGCGACCGGGATGTGCAGCGAGCCGTCGATGGCGCCCTGCTCCCGCTCGCCGGCGTTGCGGACGTCGAGCACCACCGGCGGCTCGGGGGTGTCGAGGGCCGCGCGCAGGTCGTTGGCGGTGAGCCGGCTGGCCCGCGCCATGTCGGCGACCATCTCCAGGAAGGCCCCTTCGGGCTCGCGCAGGTAGCCGACGACCTGGTCGAAACCGATCCGGGCGAGGCGTACGACGATCTCCTCCTCGCGGTCCTGCGGGGCGACCACGAGCACCTTGCGGTCCGGCGCGACGACGCTGCCCGCGGTCTCGGCGAACCGGCCGTCGGCGGGGACGTTGATCGCCCCCCGCACGTGGCCGGCGGCGAACTCCTGCGGGTCGCGGGCGTCGATGACCACCGCACCCTCGGCCCGGGCCCCGGCGAACTCCGCGGCGCTGAGCGGCCGGGGGGCCTTGCTGTGGTCGAACAGTTCGCGAGCCTTGCGGTTGAGTACCGCGTCGAACGCGAAGTAGCCGGGCGCGGCCGGCTGCCCGCCGGTGACCAGCGCGAGGAACTGCTCCTCGCTCATCGGGGCGCAGGCGTAGTTGGTGCGGCGCTGCTCGCCGATGGTGGACTGCCGCTCGGTGGAGAGGTTCTTGCCGCAGGCGGATCCCGCGCCGTGTGCGGGGAAGACCCGTACCTCGTCGGGCAGGCCCATGAGCTTGCGCTGCACGCTGTCGTAGAGCATGCGGCCCAGCTCGTCGGCGGTGACGCCGAGCGAGGCGAGCAGGTCCGGCCGGCCGACGTCGCCGATGAACAGGGCGTCGCCGGTCAGCACGCCGTACGGCACGGCGTCGTCGGCACGCTCGTAGACCAGGATGCTGATGGATTCCGGCGTGTGGCCAGGGGTCTCCATGATCTCCAGGGTCACGTCACCGAGGCTGATCCGGTCGCCGTCGTGCAGCTTGCGGCTCGGGTACTCGGTCTCGGCCCGGTGTCCGTAGCCGATCCAGGCGCCGGTGGCCGCGGCGACCTCGAGGTGGCCGGCGAGGAAGTCGGCGTGGAAGTGGGTGTTGACGACCCCTTCGATGGTCAGGCCGTGCGCCCGCGCGTCGGTCAGGTATTCGTCGATGTCCCGACGCGGGTCGACGAGCACCGCACGTCCGGTGGTGTCGTCGGCGACGAGGTACGACGCCTGGGACAGGCAGTCCAGGTAGTACTGGGTGAACAACATGGTGCTGAACTCCTTCGCAGTGATGACCGGCGATGCACCCAACAATAGCGCATACCCACGGGGGTATTCTCTGGGCCGAAGGTCCCGCCCTTCCGGGACTCCGCGCCCAGGTCTGTCAGATCAAGCGGCCCGGCCGGCGACCCTTCGCCTCACGCCTCCACCCCGGTCACCACCGGACGGCCGCTGCGGATCCACCCGCCGGTGCCGCCGCCGACGGAACGGGCGTCGAAGCCGGCACGGGCCAGGAACTGCGCGGCGGTCAGGCTGCGGTTGCCGCTGGCGCAGATGACATACACCGGGCGGCTGCGGGGAAGGTCCCCGACTGCCGCAGGCAGTTGGGCCAGCGGCACCGACCGGGCGCCCGGCACATGACCCTCGACGTACTCGAACGGCTCGCGGACATCCACCACGACGGCGCCCGCGGCGTGCGCGGCGGCGAAGTCCGCCAGGTTCACCTCTCGCATGGTCCCTCCTTCTCTCCATATACCCCTGGGGGTATTGCATCGACCGTAACCCATGGTGCCCGCCCGCGCATTCCTCTCGGCGGCGTGCGCGGCCATCGGGAATATATACCCCCTGGGGTATGTTGCCCGGGCTGGAGAACGCCGTCGAGACACGGAGGTGGGACATGGCGAGCGTGGCATTGACCGCGACCGACTTCGAGGAGATCGTGAGCCGGGACGGGATCGTCCTGGTCGACTTCTGGGCCAGTTGGTGCGGACCCTGCCGCAGCTTCGCGCCGGTCTTCGAAAAGGCCAGCGAGAAGCACCCGGACATCGTGTTCGGCAAGGTCGACACCGAGGCCGAGCAGGGCCTCGCCGCGGCAGCCCAGATCCGGTCCATCCCGACGCTGATGGCGTTCCGGGACGGCGTCCTGGTCTTCGCCCAGCCTGGCGCCCTGCCGGCGGCCGCGCTGGAGCAGGTGATCCAGGCCGTCCGCGACCTCGACATGGACGAGGTGCGGGCGAAGCTGGCCGCGAGCGCGGCCGGCCGCTGACCCGGCCCTCGGCGGGGTGCGGGCCTCGGCCCGCACCCCGCCGGGCGTCAGCGCGACACGGCGTCCAGCGCCGCCCGCAGCCGCGTGGCGGCCTCGTCCGCGACCGTCGGCAACCCGGAGGCGTCGCTGAGCTGCACCATCACCTGCGGGTCCATGGCCTGCACCAGGGTGCTGTCCGGTCCGTCGGCGCGGACGACGACGTTGCACGGCAGGAGAAGCCCGATGCCCGGGTCCGCCTGCACCGCGCGGTGCGCCAGGGGAGGGTTGCAGGCGCCCAGGATGACGTACTCCGCCAGATCCACCCCGAGCTTCTCGCGCAGCGTCGACCGCAGGTCGATCTCGGTCAGCACCCCGAAGCCCTGCTCCTTCAGCGCCGCGCGGACGCGCTCCAGGGTCGGGGCGAAGCCGGCGGACACTCGGATCGTCATCGCATAGCTCATGGTTCTCTCCTCACTTGACATCATGCCGGCCGGCGGAGCCGGCCGGCATGATGCGCCGATGCCGGGCTGCTCAGGCCAGGCCGCGGAGCATCCCGTGCCAGTACATGGCTGGCAGGCCGTAGCGCTTGAGCAGCCACATGTCGTAGCGCGGCCGCATGGTGTCCAGGAACGGGAAGCTCGGCCTCGGCTGGTGCTCGTAGTCGAACTCGGCGAGCAGCATCCGGTTGCGGGCGGTGACCAGCGGGCAGGAGGTGTAGCCGTCGTAGTGGCCCGGCAGCGGTTCGCCCCGGCGGGCCGCGAGCAGGTTCGCCACCACGACCGGCGCCTGCTTGCGGATGGCCGCCCCGGTCTTCGAGGTGGGCAGGTTGGCCACATCTCCGAGCGCGAAGACCTCCGGCCAGCGCTCGCTCCGCAACGTGTGGCGGTCGACCTCCAGGTAGCCGAACGGGCTGCCCGGGTCGGCCAGCGGGCTGCCCTTCAACCAGTCCGGAGCGCTCTGCGGCGGTACGGCATGCAGCAACTCGTAGTCGATGGTCTCCGTGGTGCCGGACCCGTTGTCGGTGATCACCGCCTGGCGGCTGGCGCCGTCGACCTCGACGAGCTGCGACCCGTAGCGCACCTCGATGCCGTAGCCGGCGGCGACGCGACTGAGGACCCTGGCCCAGTCCGGCTGGCCGAAGATGGTCGCCGTGGGCAGTACCAGGATGATCCTGATCCGGTCCCGCACGCCCTGCTGGCGCCACCAGTCGGCCGCCAGGTAGGCGATCTTCTGCGGTGCGCCGCCGCACTTGATCGGGCCGGGCGGCATGGTGAAGATCGCGGTGCCACCGCGCACCGCCCGGATGAAGTCCCAGGTGCGGGGGGCGAGGTCGACCCGGTAGTTGCTGGACACCCCCCGCTGGCCCACCGACTCGGCCAGGCCGGGCACCGCGTCGAAGTCGAGTTGGAGCCCTGGTGCCATGACCAGCTGGCGGTAGCCCACCGTCCCGCCCTCGCCGAGCGAGATGCTCCGGTTGTCCGGATCGACCCCGACGGCTCGGTCGCGGACCCAGGTCACACCCTTGGGGATGAGCGTCCGTTCCGGCCGTGCGGTTTCCGCCGTGGTGGCCAGGCCGCCACCGACGAGCGTCCAGAGCGGCTGGTAGTAGTGGTGCGTGGCGGGCTCGATGAGGGCGATGTCCTCGACGCCGGCTCGGCGCAGTCGTGCCGCCACGCTGATGCCGGCGGTGCCACCCCCGACGATAACCACCTCGTGTTGCTGTCTCGCGGCCACGGAACCTCCTGGGTTGACGGGTCGGCCGCCGGCAGCGCATTCGACGGCGGGAATCCACCGGCGGCCCTCGCAGTTGAGCATACCCCGGGGGGTATATCCGGACCGGCTGGCAGAGCAGGTACCCCCTGGGGTATGTTGGAGTGCGGGAGGTAGTGCGGTGAAGCTTCGACCTGAAATGACCAGCGAGGCCCTGACCCGGCTGAAGCGGGCGCGCGGCCAGCTCAACGCGGTCATCGAGATGATGGAGAGCGGTCAGGACTGCCGTGAGGCACTGACTCAGCTCGCTGCGGTGTCGAAGGCGATCGACCGCGCGGGCTACAAGATCATCGCTTCGGGCATGCGGCACTGTAACGCCGCCCGTGACCGTGGTGAGACGCCGGAGATGACCGAGGAGGAGCTGGAGAAGCTCTTCCTGGCTCTGGCCTGAACGGAAGATGACCTGACCCACGCCGGGTAGGCGCGGCGTGGGCGGGTAGGCGTCTGCCGAATCGAGTCGGCGCAGAATTCTGTTTCCTGTATACCCCCCCGGGTATCTAGAGATTGGGAAGGAGAACGGCAATGGCAGTAGAGGTGTCCGTCATCGCGACGTCCTCGCTCGGCGACCGCAGCTACCTGGCCTCGGACGGGCAGGTCGGCATCGTGGTCGATCCGCAGCGCGACATCGACCGGGTCCTGTACCTCGCCGGCGCGAAGGGGGTGCGGATCACCCACGTGGTGGAGACGCACATCCACAACGACTACGTCTCCGGCGGACTGGAACTGGCCCGGGTGACCGGCGCCCACTACCTGGTTGCCGCGGCCGACGAGGTCGGCTTCGCACGTCGTCCGGTCTCCGACGGCGACGTGGTGCCGGTCTCGGACGGCCTCCGCCTGCGCGTGGTCGCCACCCCGGGCCACACCTTCCACCACCTGTCGTACGTCCTCGACGAGGCCGTCGACGGTGACTGGCGCCCGGCGGGCGTCTTCACCGGCGGGTCGCTGCTGTTCGGCACGACCGGACGCACCGACCTGCTCGGCAAGCAGCACGCCCACGAGTTGGCCCACCACCAGCACGCCTCGGCGCAGCGGCTGGCCGACCTGCTGCCCGACGGGGCGCAGGTGTGGCCGACGCACGGCTTCGGCAGCTTCTGCTCGGCGAGCCAGGCCGACGCCCCCGAATCGACGATCGGTCGGGAGAAGCAGGCCAACCCGGTGCTGCGCCTCGCCGCCGACGAGTTCGTCACCGAGACGCTCGCCGGGCTCGACGCCTACCCGGCGTACTACGCCCACATGGGTGTGGCGAACTTCGCCGGCCCAGCCCCGGTGGACCTCACCCCGGTGACCCGGGCCGACGCCGCCGCGCTGCGCGAGCGGATCGCCGCCGGCCAGTGGGTCGTTGACCTGCGGCACCGCAAGGCGTACGCGGCCTCGCATCTGGCCGGCACGGTCAGCCTCGGGCTCGACGGTCCGATGTCCACCTGGCTCGGCTGGCTGATCGACTGGGGCGTGCCGATCACCCTGCTGGCGGAGACGCCGGAGCAGGTCGCGGACGCCCAGCGCGAGCTGGTCCGGATCGGCATCGACCGGCCGGCCGCCCAGGCCACCGGCGAGGCCGAGCGGTGGGCCGCCGAGCCCGGCCAGCTCCGCGAGCTGCGGATGGCCGACTTCCCGGCGCTGGCCGCCGCCCACGCGGGGAACCTCCCGGCCGGCCTGCCGGCCCCGGACGTGGTCCTCGACGTGCGGATGACCAACGAGTGGCGCGCGGGCCACATCGAGGGCGCGGTACACATCCCGCTGCCCGACCTGCCCAAGCGGCTCGCCGATGTGCCCGCCGGCGCCGTGTGGGTGCACTGCGGCTCCGGCTACCGAGCCACCGCGGCGGCGTCGCTGCTGGCCAACGCCGGCCGCGAGGTCGTCGTCATCGACGACAAGTTCGACCGGGCCGAGGCGGCCGGCGTCGCCATGGCCGACAACGCCTGACCCGTGTCCGAGCCCGGCCGGCGTCATTGCGCGCCGGCCGGCACACACCCCTGCCGTCACATCCACCGGTTCTTTCTGAAAGAGGAGTTATGAGCACTTCCGAGACCACCAGCCCGGCCACCCTCGACGCCACCACGCTGCGCGAACTGATCGCCGCCGGGCGGCCGCCGCGGCTGCTCGACGTCCGCACCCCGGCGGAGTTCGAGACCTCCCACATCCCCGGCGCCTACAACGTTCCGCTCGACCTGCTGAAGGAACACCGCGAGGAACTGCGCAACCACCTCGACGAGGACGTCGTCCTGATCTGCCGCTCCGGTGCCCGGGCCACCCAGGCCGAGCAGGCCCTCGCCGGGGTCGGCCTGCCGAACCTCAAGGTCCTCAACGGTGGCATGCTGGCCTGGCAGGCGGCGAACGCCCCGATCAAGCAGGGCAAGCAGCGCTGGGACCTGGAGCGTCAGGTTCGCCTCGTCGCCGGCTCGATCGTGTTGGCCAGCGTCCTGGGCTCCATCTTCGTGCCCGGCCTGAAGTGGGTCGCCGGGTTCATCGGCGCAGGCCTCACCTTCGCCGCTGTCACGAACACCTGCGCCATGGGCATGCTGCTCGGCAAGCTGCCGTACAACCGGGGCGCCAGCTGCGACCTGGACACCATCGTCGGCCAACTGCGGGACGGCACCGGGGAGCGCGCATGAGTGCAACCCTGCTGTTGACCGTCGCGCTGGCCGTCGCCATCGGCATCAGCCTCGGCCTGCTCGGCGGCGGCGGCTCCATCCTCGCCGTACCACTGCTGGTCTACGTCGCCGACCTGCCGGCCAAGGAGGCCATCGCCACCTCGCTGCTCGTCGTCGGCGCCACCAGCGCCGTGGGAATGCTGCCGCACGCCCGGGCCGGCCGGGTCCGGTGGCGCACCGGCCTGATCTTCGGCCTCGCCGGCATGACCGGCGCCTACGCCGGCGGCCGGCTCGCCGAGTTCATCCCGGCCGGCATCCTGCTCACCGGGTTCGCGATCATGATGCTGGCCACGGCGGTCGCGATGATCCGCGGCCGGCGCTCCGCCGAGGGCAAGCCCGCGCCGCACGAGCTGCCGGTCCTGCGGGTGATCCTCGACGGCGTGGTGGTCGGTCTGGTCACCGGCCTGGTCGGTGCGGGCGGCGGATTCCTGGTGGTGCCCGCCCTGGCGCTGCTCGGTGGCCTGCCGATGCCGGTGGCGGTCGGCACCTCGCTGGTGGTCATCGCGATGAAGTCGTTCGCCGGCCTCGCCGGCTACCTCTCCAGCGTGAGCATCAACTGGGGACTGGCCGCCGCGGTCACCCTCGCCGCCATCCTCGGCAGCTTCGCCGGCGGCCGGCTGGCCGGGAAGATCCCCGCGGATGTCCTGCGCAAGGCGTTCGGCTGGTTCGTCGTGGTGATGGGCGTCTTCGTCCTCGCCCAGCAACTGCCCGGCGACCTGCGGAGCAACCCGCTGCTCTGGGCCGGCGTCGGCGGTGCCGCCGCCATCGCCGTGGCGCTCGCCCTGGGCGGCAGGCGCAGGTCGGGACCGCGCGAGCCGATGGCATCGGCGACGGCGGGATCCTCGTCCCGCCGCTGATCCCCGGTCACGAGGGACGTCCGGCAGCTTCGGACGTCCCTCGTTCCTACTAATTCTTCTAGTACTAGACTTCTTAGTACTAGCGTTAATAGTAGTAGTGATCCCGTGGATGGAGGAGACGTGCCAGGTACGACGAAGCCGTCGCGCAGGAGTGACCGCCGGACGACCCCGATCCGCCGCGCGGCCGGCTGGCTGGCTCCGGTGGTGGTCATCGCGATCGTCGCCGTGCTGGCGATCCTCGCCCGGCCCGCCGACCAGCCGGCGGCCCCCAACGACGGGGCCACGGCCGCAGGATCGGGCGGTGGTCAGGAGGCGAATCCCTTCGCCGCTCTGGCCCGGCGGACACCCGGCGACCCGCTCGCGCTCGGCGAGCCGGACGCCCCGATCGTGATCATCGAGTACGCCGACTTCCAATGCCCGTTCTGCGGGCGGCATGCCCGGGAGACCGAACCGAAGCTGGTCCGGGAGTACGTCGACAAGGGTCTGGTCCGCATCGAGTGGCGCGACCTGCCCTACCTCGGCGCGGAGTCGACCGACGCGGCCGCCGCCGGGCGCGCCGCCGCCGCACAGGGGAAGTTCTGGGAGTTCCACAGCGCCGTGTACGCCAAGGAGCGCCGGGTGAACAGCGGTTCCCTCGACGAGGGCGCGCTGCGTGACATTGCCGCGCGGATCGGGCTGAACCTCGCCAGGTTCGATGCCGATCGCGGTTCCGCCGCTACTCGGGCCGCCGTCCTGCGCGACCGGCAGGAGGCGACCTCGATGGGTCTCACCGGCACTCCGGCATTCATCGTCGGCGACACACCCGTCATCGGCGCCCAGCCGTACGAGGCCTTCAAGCAGGCCATCGACGAGCAACTGGAAGGGGTGAAATGAGCGACATCGGCTACCTCGCCGCCCTGCTGGGCGGAGTCCTCGCCCTGCTCAGCCCGTGCAGCGCCATGCTGCTACCCGCCTTCTTCGCGTACGCCTTCCAGCACCCGCGGCAACTGCTCGCCCGGACCGGCGTCTTCTACCTCGGCCTGGCGGCGGTCCTCGTACCCCTCGGCGCCGGTTCCTCCGTCGTGGCCGGCGCCTTCTTCCAGCACCGCGACACGCTCATCCTGGTCGCCGGCTGGTCGATCATCGCCCTCGGCGTGATGCAACTGGCCGGCAAGGGCTTCGCCTTCGGGCCGGCGCAACGGTTGATGGGCCGCATCACCGGCGAGTCCCCGCTGTCGGTGCTCGCCCTCGGCGCGGTCTACGGGCTCGCCGGGTTCTGCTCCGGCCCGATCCTCGGCGGGATCCTCACCGTCGCCGCCACCTCGACGCGACCCGCTACCGGCGGCGCCCTGCTGGCCGTGTACGCCCTGGGCATGACGGCGCCCCTGCTGCTGCTCGCCCTGGTCTGGGACCGATGGCGCATCGGCCAGCGGCGCTGGCTGCGCGGCCGTCAGTTCTCGCTCGGACGGCTGCGCCTGCACACCACCTCGACCGTCTCCGGGCTGATCTTCGTCGCCCTCGGCGTGCTCTTCCTGGTCTTCGACGGCACGGCGGCGCTGGCCGGCGGCTTCGGCCTGACCGACATCGAGGGCGCCGCGCAGGAGTGGGTCACCGCGACCGTCGGCGGCGTACCGGATGAACTGGTCCTCCTCGTCGCGGGAGCGGCCGCGGTCACCGTGCTGCTGCTGCGCCGGCGTGCTGCCCGCACGCCGGACACCGATGCCACCCCACCGGCCCGGGCCGGAGTGGCCGGGATGACCGTCACCACCGGCCCGGCGGCCTGGCCGGCGCGACGGTGGGTGGCAGCGGTCGCTGGCGCCGTGACGACGACGGTGGTGATCGCCGTGCCCACCGACCTGATCGACACCCCGTACTTCAGCCGCGACGTGGCCGTCACCTGGTGGGCCTGGCCGGTGCTGGTGGTGACCGCGGCGTTGTCCGGGCTGCTGCTGGCGACCTATGTCGCTGCCGGCGCTGGAACCGGCGAGACAGCGGTGGGCCGTGGGGAGCCGCGGACCGGCGTGCTCGGGGCGACCCTGTCCCTGTTCGCGGTCGGCTGTCCCGTCTGCAACAAGATCGTCCTGGTCGCGCTCGGCTACAGCGGCGCGATGAGCTGGTTCGCCCCGGCGCAGCCCGTACTCGCCGCGGCCTCCGTCGTCCTGCTCGCCTGGGCCCTGCGGCGTCGGCTCGCCGCCGAGCGGGCCTGCCCGGCTCCGGCCACGTCGGTGCCGACCGCCGCCGGTAGGGTCGACCGGTGAGCCGACCTCGACGGACGGACCCGGGCAACGACCGCCCGCTGGGTCCACTCGAATCCGCGGTGATGAACGCGTTGTGGGAGGCGCCGGGTCCGCTCACCGTGCGGCAGATGGTCGACGCGATGGCGGACCGCGGCCTCGCCTACACCACGGTGATGACCGTCCTGGACAACCTGCACCGCAAGGGCTGGGCGGAGCGCGACCTCGCCGGCCGCGCCTACCGCTACCGTCCGAAGACCAGTCGGGAGGAGCACGTGGGACGGCTCATGGCGGAGGCGCTCTCCTCGGCCGCCGACCAGCAGGCCGCACTGGCCCGGTTCGTCGACGCCATGACGGTCGAGGAAGCCGCCGCCCTGCGCGAGCTGCTTCAGCGGCGCGGAGAGCCCGACTCATGACCAGCCTGGCACTGCTGGGCTGGGCGGCCGCGGTGGTGACCCTCGCCCGCCCCGTCCTCACCGCACCGTGGTTGGCGTCCCAACCACGGCTCGCGGTGTGGCTCTGGCTCGGCGCGGAACTCTCCGTCACCGGCGCCGTCCTCGCCGCCGGGCTGCTCGTCGCCGTACCTCCGGCCGCGCTCGCCGCGGGCCTGGCCGGCATCGTCGCGGCCTGCAAGCAGGCGTTGGCGGACCTCGGCGCACCCAACGCGACGCTCGCCGTGGTCGGACTGGTGGCCACCTCGGTCCTCGCCGCCCGCCTAGTGGCCGCTCTGGTCGGCACGTTCACCACCGCCCGGAGCTGGCGTCGTCGCCACCGCGCCGCACTCCTACCCCTGGCCAGGCAGGACGTCGGTGCGGGTTGGACGGTCGTCGAGCACACCGCGCCCGTGGTCTACTGCCTGCCCGGCCGCCCGGGGCAGGTCGTCGTCACCAGCGCCGCGCTCGACGCGCTCACCGAGGCCGAGTTCGCGGCCGTGCTGCGGCACGAGCGGGCGCACCTGCGCGGCCGACACCATGTCCTCGTCGCCCTCGCCGTCGCGTTCCGTCGCGCCCTGCCAGGGCTGCCGATGGCTGGTGCGGCCGAGACGGAGATCCGCCGGCTGGTGGAGCACCTGGCCGACGACCGGGCGAGCGAGCGGCACGGCCGGCACGCCGTGGCCACCGCCATCGTTCAACTCGCCGACCGTACTCCTCGGCACGCTCTCGGGGCGGCCGGCGCCGCCGACCGGGTACGTCGGATGCTCGCCCCACCGACCCGACCCCGGGCCCGCCACCGCCTCGTCGCCGCCGGTGCCATCGGGCTGCTCCTGGCCGGCCCGCCGGCCGTGGCGGTGGCCTCCGCCGGCCTCGCCGTCGAGCACGCGAGCTGCTCGACCAGTTCCTCGCCGCCGACGGCCGGTCCGGCCGCCAACCGCTCGACCACCGGGTGAACGACTCGCCTGGACCCGGTCGGTACGAGTGACGCCGGACGAGCAGCCGCCCCGCGGCGCTGGCTCAGCGGGCGGCGAGCAGCTCGTCCCGCGCCGCGCCGGCGAGCTTCTCGTCGTGCTGCCGGCCCAGTTCGCGCGCGAGCTCGACGGTCCGGTCGAGCAGTGCCAGCGCCTCGTCAGGGCGACCCGCGGCGCGGCACGTCTCGGCGTAGGTGTGCAGGAAGTCGATCTCCAGCTGCACCTCGGCCAGCGGCTCCAGCAGCTCGAAGGCCCGCCGGTGGTGTGCGAGCCCCTCCTCGGGTGAGCCCATGAGCCGCCGCGCGACCCCGAGATAGTTGTGGCACAACGCCTGGTTGTGCTGGAGGTTGTGCTGCTCGGCCAGCCGTAACGCCTCGTGCAGGGTACGCAGCGATTCGGCCGGGTCGTCCGAGGCCAGGGCCACACCGAGGGTGACCAGCCCGGTGATCTGCGCCGGCCCGTCCGCCAGGGCGACGGATGCCCGGGCGAGTTCGACGGCTTCGCCGGGCCGCCCGAGGCGCAGGGTCACCCATCCGTCGAAGGCCAGCGCCTGGGACTGCCCGGCGCGGCGTCCGAGCTTCTCGAACAGCGTGCGCGCCCGCCGGAAGTGCGCCTGCGCCGCTTCGAGGTCACCCAGATCCCGGCGGACGAGACCGATGCGCAGCGCCAGCGCGGCGGCGGCCTCGTCGTCCGGCCCCGACCGCTCCGCCGATTCGTAGGCGGCGAGCGCCTCGGCGAGGCGTCCGGCGGCGGCCCGGGCGTAGCCCAGGTCGGCGAGCAGGGCGGCCCGTTGCCGGTGGCGGCCGAGCCGTGCCGCGGCGGCCGCGGCCCCGTCGAGCAGGCGTACCTGGTCGTCGGTGCCGCGGTGCCGGAAGAACCAGACCCGCATGGCCTGCGGCAGTTCGGCTACCACCTCGTCCAGACCGAGCCGCACGGCGGCGTCGAAGCAGGCCACCAGGTTGGCGTACTCGAGGTCGAACCAGGCCATCGCCTTCGCCGGGTCTCCCGGCGCGGGCTGCGGGCGGTGCGGCGAGGGCAGCGTCCGGTCGTGGGCGACCGCCTGCGCCAGGTAGTGCCGCAGGACCCGGTACACGGCGGCGTCGGCCTGGGGCTCCTCGTCGGCGGCGAGGTCCGCCGCGTACTGCCGGATCAGGTCGTGCATCCGGTACCGCCCGGGCGAGGGCTCCCGAACCAGGTGGGCGTCGACCAGTTCCTCCAGCGCTGCGCCGACCCGGCCGGGCGGCAGGTCGGTGAGCGCGCCTGCCGCCGCCGCGTCGAAGTCGGCGCCCGGCAGGACGCCCAGCAGCCGGAACACGCGGCGCTGGACCGCGTCGAGCTGCCGCAGCGACATCCCGAACACGGAGTCGAAGCGGTTGGTGGTGTCGGCCAGCCGCTCGGCCAGCACCGCCACCGTCCAGCCCGGGCGGTGACGAAGCCGGGCGCCCGCCATCCGGAGCGCCAGCGGGAGCCCGCCGCACTGCGCCAGCACCTGGCCGACCGCTTCGCCGTCGGTCGGCGTGAGCCCGGCCGCCCGGCCGAACAGGTGCGCCGCGTCGTCATCGGTCAGCGGTTCCAGGGACACCGGCGGCACCCCGTCCAGGCTGACCAGCCGGTGGCGGCTGGTGATCAGGACCGCGGACTTCCCGGCTCCGGGCAGCAGCGGGCGCACCTGCTCCGCGTCGACCGCGTTGTCGAGCACGACGAGAACCCGCCGGCGGGACAGTTCCGACCGCCAGAGCGCCGCGCGTTCGGCGACGCCGGCCGGCGGGTGCGTCACGTCCAACGCGGCCAGCAGCCGGCCCAGTGCGGACTGCGGATCCAGCGGCTCCTGGCCCGGAGTGAAGCCGTGCAGGTCGAGGTAGAGCCCGCCGTCCGGATACGTCGCGGCGAGCCGATGGGCCACGTGCACGGCCAGGCTGGTCTTGCCCACCCCCGCCATGCCGTCGATCGCGACCGCGGCAGTGGTGTTCAGCAGCTCCTCGACCAGCGCGGACTCGGCTTCCCGGCCGGTGAAGTCGAACAGGTCGGCCGGCAGGTCGTTGCGGCGCGGGGCGGGCGCCGCGCCGGCCCGGTACGCCTCGGCCCACCCCGCGCGCAGCGGCCGGGGATCGCGGCCCACTGCCCGGCACAGCGCCACGACGGCCTCCCACGGCGGCACGAGCTGACCGGTCAGGTACCGCGACAGCGACGAACTGCTCAGCCCCGCCTGACCGGCGAGGGCACGCAGGCTGAGCCCGCTCAGCTCCTTGATCCCGGCGAGCTGAGCCACCAGTCGCTCCTGGGGGCTGGACACCTGAAACACCGTACCGTCCCGGCCCACGACCCCGGATCGGCGACCTGTTTGCGCTGCTCGACCCGCGTCTGGGTGTCCCACGGTGTCCCACGGACGGCGCGCGATGCGGCCCGCCGCTGATCGGATGACTCCCGTCAGCGACACCGAGGACGAAGGAGAAGCGATGTCGACCGAGCGCATGCCGAACCCGGCGGTTCTGGTCCCCGAGGCGATGGAGGCCCTGATGGCGGTCAACCGGGCCGTCGCGGGCGTCGGGGTGGACGGCAAGCTGCTGGCGCTGAGCCACCTGCGGGCCAGCCAGATCAACGGCTGCGCCCCCTGCGTCGCCGGGGGCGTCCACCAGGCCCGCCAGGCCGGCGCGAGCGCCGACCAGGTGCACGCCGTCGCCGCGTGGCGGGAGACGCCGTGGTTCAGCGACGAGGAGCGGGCCGCGCTGGCCCTGACCGAGGCCGTGACCCGGCTCGCCGACCGGTCGGACCCGGTGCCGGACCAGGTGTGGGACGTGGCCGCCACCTACTTCGACCAGAAGGAACTGGCCGCGCTGCTGCTCACCATCGCCATGACCAACGCCTTCAACCGGCTCAACGCGCCGACCCGCCAGCAGGCGGGCACCTGGTGACCTGATCATCCGCCGAAGAGATCCACGAACCCGGTCAAACGCCGGGGCGCCATCGAACCGTACCGCCCGATACCCACTCGCCAGAAAGAGGAAGTTGTGATGTCGACCAGGACCAAGACCACCACCGCCAACAAGTACGACGGGTTCACCGACGACGAGCGCAGCGCGATGAAGGAGCGCGCCAAGGAGCTGAAGACCGCCGCGCGGCGGGGCGCCAAGGCCGACACGGAAACCGAGGTGCTCGCCAAGATCGCCGAGATGTCGGAGTCCGACCGGGTGATCGCCGAGCGCCTGCACGCCGTGATCAAGGCCAGCGCGCCGGGTCTCACCGCCAAGCTGTGGTACGGCATGCCCGCGTACGCCCGCAACGGCAAGGTGGTCTGCTTCTTCCAGAGCGCGGCGAAGTTCAAGACGCGGTACGCGGTGCTCGGCTTCAGTGACGAGGCGAACCTCGACGAGGGCGTCATGTGGCCGACCTACTTCGCGCTGACCGAGCTGACCGCCGACAGCGAGGCCCGGATCGCCGCGCTGGTGAAGCAGGCGGTGAGCTGAGGTCCGGGCGCTCCGCGGCGGGATGTCGGAGGTGCCCACCCGACATCCCGCCGGGGCCGGCCGGGCTCAGAGCCAGGGTGGCGGACCCTCGAAGGTGAGCGCGTGCACGTCGAACAGGACCGCCGCCTCGACGCCCAGCGCCGGCCCGCCCTGCCGCGCCGCCCAGGTGAGGAACGGCCCGGGTTCGGGGCCGGCGACGCCCAGACCCTTGGTGTACTCGGCGTGCGCGGCCAGCGAGGCGATACCCCGCCGCAACGGCTCGCCGGTGACGTCCACCCCGTGCGTGGGCCGCTCGGCGCCGGCGAAGCAGACGTAGCGCACACCGCCCCAGGGTGGCAGCCCCTCGTCCACCAGCTCCGGGAAGATCCACCGGTTGCCCGCGTCGCGGCCGGCGTCCAGCGTGGCCAGTCCCACCGCCCGGTGGTCGGCCTGGTTGGTCATGCCACCCACCATCCGGATGGTGAACGCGCCCGAGACGATGACCTCTGGCCGGTGCCGGCGGATCGCGCGCACGATGTCGCGGCGCAGCTCCGGGCCGTACTCGACGACCCCGTCGCGGTGGTCGAGGAACTCCACGACGTCCACCCCGACCTCCCGGGCCGCGGCGCGTTGCTCCTCCTCGCGCAGCGGCCCGGCCTGGTCCGGGTGCATCGCGTCGATGCCCGCCTCACCCCGGGTGGCCAGCAGGTAGGTTACCTGCTTGCCCTGCGCGCTCCAGCGGGCGATCGCCGAGGCCGCGCCGTACTCGATGTCGTCAGGGTGGGCGGCCACCGCGAGGCAGCGCTCCCAGTCCTCCGGCAGCGCCGGTAGCAGCTCATCCACGGTCCACACGGTAACCGCCGACGCGCCGGGCAGTCACCGCCCGTGTCGGCAACGTCGACCTCAGTCGAGCGGCGATAATTCTCGGGTGGACCCCGACCGGCTGCACCCGCAGGCGCGGGCGGCGATGCACGTCCAGCAGCGTGTCCCGCTCACCCGGGCGACCCTGCCGGCGGCGCGGCTCAGCATGGTCCAGGCAACGCCCGACGAGGTGGGCAGCGGACCGCGGATCCGGTCCGTGGTCACCGTCGACGCCGGCGGGGTCCCCGCCCGCCTCTACCGCGACAGCGATTCCGGCGCGTTGCCGGTGGTCCTGTACGCGCACGGCGGGGGATGGGTGATGGGCAGCGTGGACACCCACGACGGGCTGTGCCGGCACCTGGCGGCCGCGTCCGGCTGGGCCGTGCTCTCCGTCGACTACCGGCTCGCCCCCGAGCATCCCCACCCGGCCGCGGTCGACGACATGGCGCGAGCACTCGACTGGCTGCGGGGGCCCGCGGCGGCTCGGTACGACCTCGACCCGGGCCGGACAGCGGTGGCCGGTGACTCCGTGGGAGGGCACCTCGCGGCGGTGACCGCCCGACGCGCCCGGGATGCCGGGATCCGGCTCGCGGGACAGATCCTCATCTGCCCGGTCCTCGACCCCGCCGCCGACTATCCCGCGCTGGACGAGTACGGCCTGGACCGGGAGGAGATGCGGTTCTTCTGGGACGCGTACGCCCCACCCGGGGTGGACCGGACCCAGCCGGATCTGGACCTGCTGCGGGCCGACCTCGCCGGTCTGCCGCCCGCCGTGGTCATCACCGCCGAACTCGACCTGTTGGCCGCCGAGGGGAAACGGTACGCCGCCCGGCTGCTGGCGGCCGGTGTTCCCGTCACCGCGGTTCGGTACCAGGGGCTCAACCACAACTTTCCCCGGAAACTGGCCATCTTCGACGCCGCCCACATCGCCCTGGCCCAGCTGGCCGCCGCGCTGCAGCGTTGGTGATCGGTCGGTACCCCATCGGTGCCGAGGCAGGTTGGCGCCTCACTCCAGGTGGGCCGCGAGCCTGCCGACCTGCTCGGACAGTCGGTGCAGCTGGTTGCTCAGCTCCTCCCTGCGCCGTTGCAGATGTGCCCGTAGTTCGTCGCACATCTCGAGATCCGGTCGAGGGCCACGGGCACAGGGAAGGAAGCGGCGGATCGCGTCCGAGTTCAGTCCCGAGTCCAGCAGCGCGGTGATCTGTCGCACGACCAGCGGCGCGTCGTCGGCGTACTCCCGATATCCATTGGCGCTACGCCTCGTGACGAGCAGCCCCTGTTCCTCGTAGTAGCGAAGCGCTCGCCTACTGACCCCGGTCATCGCGGACAGTTGCCCGATGCGCATCCAACCTCTCCCGTCTTGACCTTGACGCCGACGTGAACCCCTACGGTCTCGCTGTGCCTACCTCAACCTCACCCAGTACGTCTGCTCTTCCCGTCCGGCGGGTGTTCATCGTCCACGGCT
This sequence comes from Micromonospora sp. CNZ280, assembly GCF_011759515.1. Taxonomy (NCBI): domain Bacteria; kingdom Bacillati; phylum Actinomycetota; class Actinomycetes; order Micromonosporales; family Micromonosporaceae; genus Micromonospora; species Micromonospora sp. CNZ280. The sequence goes on along the minus strand of NZ_JAAOYP010000002.1, from coordinate 737,474 downwards.
ACGGGGCAACGCCCGACAACCACTGGTTCCCGTGGCTCCGCGACCTGCTCACCGCCCACGGCGTCGAGGTCACGGTGGTCCGCCTACCCGAGCCCCAGGCGCCCTCCGCGACCGATTGGCACAAGGCCGTCAGCGCCGCGGTGGACCGGATCGACGACGAGACCTGGATCGTCGCGCACAGCCTGGGCGCGATCACCGTGCTGCGGCGCCTCGCCGAGTTGCCAGTCCCGTGGTCGCTGGGCGGTGCGGTCTTCGTCGCGGGCTTCACCGGCAGACTCGAGGTGCTGCCCGTCCTGGACGCCTTCCTCGCCGACGACGTGGACGTCACCGCGATCGCGCCGAACATCCGGCACCGCCACGTGATCCATTCCGACGATGACGCCATCGTTCCGCCGAGCGCCTCCGTGGCCCTGGCCGACCGGCTACGGGCACGCACCCATCTCGTCACGGGCGCCGGCCATTTCCTGGAGAGCGAGGGCGTCACCACCCTGCCCCTGCTCGCCGAGATCCTCGAGTTGGCCTCAGCGACCACAACTCGGAGGCGCTGAACTCGGCGGACGCGGACGAGCGGTCACGGACGCTGGCCGCTGCCCGTCGGGGCCGCGTGCGCCGCCGGCGTGCACCACCGGCGGCGCCGCGCCCCGCCCGCACCCGGGCCACGTCCCGGATCAGGTCATTCGCCCAGCGGAGCAGCGCGCCAGTGCCACTCCGTCAGCCGCGGGCGTCCTGGCAGCTCGATGCGGCCGGTGGACCACCGCAGCGCCGCCCACGGGTCCACGCTGGACAGCTCCCGGGCAGCTTGCGGAAACAGCCGGGCGAGCACCCGGGCGCACACGTCCCGCGGCGGATCGATGGCGAGGCCGAGACCCTGCGCGACGTCCTCGCCGTGCAGCAACGCTTCCACGCACCCCATCCCGGCGAAGCCCTCCGGATCGGCGTGACCGGTGGGGTGGTAGGCCCGGACATCCGGCCCGGACGCGCGTACGGTGGCCGCCAGGATGCGGCCGCCCGCCTCGGCGAACTCCAGTACCTCGGCCGGGGAGGCGTCCTTGTCGGCGCTCGCCACGAAGCGCACGAACCGCGCCTCAGGTCGGGCCACGAGCTGACCGGCGAACGAGATCAGGCAGTCGCCGATGTGCTCGGCGGTGTGCCAGCAGTCCCACTCCAGACTGCCGGCCCGCGCGGACCAGTCCAGCCCGGTCGCGGGTCGCAGACTGGCAACAACGCTCGACAGCGCTGCGTCGAGGTCATCGGCGGTGACCGCCACGGCTTCCTCCGTAGGTTCACGGGCCGGTGCTGCACCGGCCCTGGTCAGTCCGGCCAGCTTGCCGGCTGGGTGTGACGAACTGACCGACCCGCGTGCAGCGGCGCCTACGTGCTCAGCACCGTGAGCCACTCGGCGGTGCGGGGACGGTAGCCGTGCCGGTCCATCAGCCCCCGGACGATCGCCGGCACGTGACCGGCGCCGTAGACGACCGCGACGTCGATCCGCTCCGCCGAGCGGGTACGGACCAGTTCGGACAGCGCGGCGAGCAGGCGCTCGTCCCGACCGCCGCCGAACGTGCGCTCGAAATGGTCGGCGAAGTCGCTGTCCGCGTACAGCTCGTCCTGTGCGCTGGGCAGGTCGTTCACCTCGACCTCGGGGGAGAGCAGCCGCCGCGTGCCGCCGAAGAACTGGGCGACGGCCACGATCGGCAGGAGGCACCACAGCTGTAACCGGTAGCGCAGCGGCATGGCCCGCCAGCCCTGGGCGAACTCCGCCGTCGTCACGTCCGGGTTGATCACCTCCACACCGAGCGACCGGTAGGCGATGTTGTCGACCACCAGCCCGGAACGCTTGTTCGCCGGCATGACCCGGTAGGTGAGCGTGATGGCCCAGGCAAGCACCGAGCGTCCCCGGACGCCCTCGACGACGAGCAGGTCACACCGCCGCAGCCGCTGCGTCACCGCCGCGTAGAACTCCGGGCTCGCGACGTGGAGCATGGGGAACAGCACGAACTCCAACTGGCTGCCGGGGCGCCGCAGGCGCAGCACCGCAGACCGGGTCCCGATGATGCTGTGCTCGATGATCTGCATGCCGCCACCCACCGTCCGCCGGCACTGCGCTCACGGTAGGTCCGCGGAGCAAGCGAGCCGTCCTTCCTTTAGGGACAGGGAGCCGCGGGGATCAGGAGGGCCGCCACCGCCGGTCGTCGACGGCGGCGCGCCCGCTCGCGGGCAGGCTTGCGTATCGGGCCGGGCTGACACCGAGGTGGCGCTTGAAGTGCCGGGTCAGGTGCGACTGGTCGTGGAACCCGGCCGCGGCGGCGACCTCGGCGGCGCGCCGGCCGGCGAGCAGCAGCCGGCGCGCCAGCTCGATGCGGCGGCTGGTCAGATACGAGTGCGGCGGCAGCCCGTACGTCCGGGTGAACGCCCGGACCAGGTGGGTGGGGTGAGCGTGCAGCAGCTCGGCGGCCGCGCGCAGGGTGACGCCCTCGGCGGTCCGGGCGTCCAGCAGCTCGCGCAGCCGTACGGCGAGGACGTGGGCGGCCGGCTGGTCCCCGGCCGGGACATGCCGGCGTAGGTGCAGGTTGAGCCGTTCCAGGATGAACGCGAGACGGCTGTCCGCCTCGAACCCGTCGCCGGGCTGGGCGAGCGCCTGGTGGAGCTGGTGGATCCGTCGGCGCAGCTGCCGGTCGGGCAGGTTCGGCCGGTCGACGGCCGCGCCGGTCACCGCCGCGTCGAGGACGGACGGGTCGAGGTAGAGGACTCGCTTGCGGAAGCCGTGCCGGGTGGCGGAGCGCCCGTCGTGCGGCACGTGCGGCGGTAGGAGGGTGACCGACGGCCGCAGGGCGCCGTGCTGATGCCGGTCGAGATCGAAGCGGATCGCGCCGTCGTCGACGATCAACAGCGTCCACACGTCGTGCGTGTGCGCCGGGTACGCGTGGTCGACGAAGTGCGCGTGGAACACCTCGGCGATCCCGGACACCGCCGGTCGCCAGGCGCTGACGCGCGAACCCGCCGGCCGACTGGCCATGCTAAGAACGTACAAGACGGGGATCCACCGAGGCGGGCAGCCTCGAAGCCATGAGTGAGCCGATCCGCTTCGACACCAAGATTGCCGTGCTGATCCGGGACGACCTCGCGGCCTGGCAACGGCTGAACGTCACCGCCTTCCTGGTCAGCGGCGTCGCCGGCGCCGCGCCGGAACTGCTCGGCGAGGAGTACCTCGACGCGGACGGCACCCGTTACCTGCCCATGTTCCGCCAGCCGGTGCTGGTGTTCGCGGGAGATCGGGCCACCTTGACCAGCGCGCACGAGCGTGCGCTCGCTCGCGGCCTGCGCATCTCGATCTTCACGCAGGAGCTGTTCGGCACCGGCAACGACCGGGACAACCGGGCAGCCGTACGGGCGGTGGCCCGGGAGAAGCTCGACCTGGTGGGGTTGGCGCTGCACGGTCCGCGGAATGCGGTGGACAAGGTGGTCAAAGGGGCCAGCCTGCATCGATGAAGGTCGACGCCCGAGGGTGAGCCGACCGGCCCGGCGTCCCCCGGACGATCAGTCGGGCGCGCTCCCCGTGCCGCCGGCGGGAACCAACTGCCGGATGTCCGTGGGAAGGGCTGCCTGAAGGCGCTCCATGATGCGGCCCTGCGTCGCCTCGCCGACGACCTCGAGCACGACCCGAGCGGCCTGCGCCGCCTCCGGCCGGTCCATTCCCGCCCGACGAACTCCTCCCGGTCGAACCGGAGTCCACCGCTGGGCGATTTCGCCGTCTGCCTCAGGTATTCGCCGATCTCGCGAGGAAGTTCGGCGGCGATGTTCTCGGCCAGTCCGTCCGGAACCCGCTCGCCGAGCGTCTGCAGCGTCGCCCGGATGGCGGACGTCGCCGCACCGATGTCGGCGAGTCGCGCCCTCGCCTGGACCTGACCCACCAGCTCGTGATGTTGCACGTCGGCTACCTCCCACGGCCGCTTCCTGTCGTACGCCCCGGAGCCGTGTCGGCCGGCGCCGGCGGCGGTGGTCGGCGCTCGGCCCCCCGCTCGCCCCCTCCGGCCAGCTCGCGTCGCGAATACCCCCGATGCCGGCCGCGACACCACGAAGGCGGCCGCCTCCGGCAGGCGGGTGCGGGTGATCCTCAGCCGGGCTGGCCGGTGGCTCGGATGCCGGACGGCGTGGGTAGCGTGCGAGTCATGAGTGAGGACACCTTCCGCTCGGTGAACATCGAGCGCACCAGCGTGGGCAGGTACGTCGTCCGAAACGTCCGCGGCGGATCGCTGCCGATGGGTACGGGGGAGGACGGCGACTTCACGCCGGTGGAGCTGCTGCTGGCGGCGATCGGCGGCTGCACCGCGATCGACGTGGACCACATCACCAGCCGGCGCGCCGAGCCGATCCAGTTCTCCGTCGACGTCACCGGCGACAAGATCCGGGACGAGACCGGAGGAAACCGGATGGAGAACCTCCGGGTCGAGTTCACCGTGACGTTCCCGGTGGGCGCGGACGGCGACCGGGCGCGCGAGGCGCTGCCCCGGTCGCTGCAGCAGTCGCACGACCGGCTCTGCACCGTCTCCCGTACGGTCGAACTCGGTACGCCCGTCGCCACCGTCGAGGCCGCCGGTTCCAGCGGGGACTGAGGTTCCCGGAGGACGTCCGGGCGGGCGGCCGATTTGTCACGTGACCGTCACACCACCGCGCGGCGGCCGTCATGGCGTCGGGCATTCCTGGTGACAGGAACCTCATCGCCGGTGTGACAGGGCAGGTGGATCATCATGACCGGCCAGGGCAGGGTACGCCGGGCGGCGATCACCGCCGGACTGATCCTGGCCGTCCTGTCGTCCGGCGGCTGCGCCTGGGAGCCGGCGCCGCAGCCGTCCCCGCGGCCGGCCAGCACGAGTCCGTCGAGCACCCTGGCCCGGGCCGAGGTCGGCGACCGGCTGACCGTCACCGCCGCCGTGGAGCGAGTCGTCGACGACGCCGCCTTCGTGGTCTGGGACGTCGACCTGGCCGACGACTCGCTGCTGGTACTGACCCGTCAGGTCGTCGAGGCGGCGCCACCGCAACTGGTCACGGTCGAGGGTACCGTCGTCCGGTTCTCGTACCGTGATTTCGCCGGCCGTCCCGGGCTCGGCGACCCGGACGCATATCGGTCGTTCGAGGGGCGGAAGGCGTTGGCGGCCGATCAGGTGACCGTGTGGCGGTGACCGACCGACGGATCCCTTGCCGTCCCCTGCCGTCGGACACGTTCGCGCACATCCAGCGTCGCCGGCTGCCGCGCGGCGATCGACCCCGGGACGTCACCCGACGGGAGCGGGGGCGAGCGGCGCGGTCTTGCCGGCAACAGCCTTCCGGTCGCCGTACCGGTCAGCGCCGGGACGCGCGGTGGTCGAGCTGGCGGCGCAGCGTGTCGGCGAAGTCCTCGGCGGTGGTGAGCTGCTCGCGGAGCGCGTCGACCCGGGCGGCGGCGACGGCGTGGAACATGCCGAGCCGCTCGTGCAGGGCCGGCCGCCCGGCGTCGTCCGCGGTGGGCAGCGCGTCGAGAACGGCGAGCAGGTCGCGCATCTCGTCGAGGGTGAAGCCGAGCGGTTTCATCCGCTTGACCACAGCGAGGCGGTCGAGGTCGGGTTCGGTGTAGAGGCGGAAGCCGCCCTCGCTGCGGGCCGACGGGACGATCAGCCCGACCTCCTCGTAGTGCCGGATGGTGCGGATGCTCAGGCCCACGCGGTCGGCGGCCTCGCCGATCTGCATGAGCGGCCCGGCGGCCGGGGCGGACCCGTTGCCGGGCCGCGGCATCAGTGGCCTCCGGTGAGGGTGCCGGCGAGGGTGCCGTGGATGGCGGCGCTGGGCTTGTTCAGCTCGACGATCTCGACGGTCTTGCCCCGGGTGGCGTACTTGGTGGTGATGGCGTCCAGCGCGGCGACCGACGAGGCGTCCCAGACGTGGGCGTGCGTCATGTCGATGACCACGTTCTGGGGGTCGCCTGCGTAGTCGAATTGGTGGACGAGGTCGTTGCTGGAGGCGAAGAAGAGCTCACCGTGGACCGAGTAGATGCGGGTGCCGCCGTCGGGGTCGAGGACGCTGGTGACCTCGACCAGGTGCGCGACCCGTCGGGCGAAGATGACCATGGCGGTGAGCACGCCGACGATCACGCCGATCGCGAGGTTGTGGGTGGCGAGCACGGCGCCGACGGTGGTGACCATGACCAGGGTCTCGCCCAGCGGCATCCGCTTGAGCGTGGCGGGGGCGACGGAGTGCCAGTCGAACGTTGACACGGCCACGATGATCATCACGGCGACCAGGGCGGCCATCGGGATGGCGGCGACGACGTCGCCGAGGCTGACCACGAGGATGAGCAGGAACACGCCGGACAGGAACGTCGACAGCCGGGTGCGGGCGCCGGACACCTTGACGTTGATCATGGTTTGGCCGATCATGGCGCAGCCGCCCATTCCGCCGAAGAAGCCGGTGACGATGTTGGCCACGCCCTGCCCCCAGGACTCGCGGGTCTTGTTGGAGTGGGTGTCGGTGATGTCGTCGACCAGCTTGGCGGTCATCAGCGACTCCATCAGGCCGACGAGCGCCACCCCGAGGGCGTAGGGGGCGATGAGAGCCAGGGTGTCGACGGTCCAGGGGATCTGCGGCAGGCCGAGGGTCGGCAGGCTGTCCGGCAGCCGGCCCTGGTCGCCGACGGTGGGCACGCTCATGCCGACGCCCACGGTGATGACGGTCAGCACGGTGATCGCCACCAGGGGAGCGGGGACGGCCCTGGTGAGCCGGGGCAGCCCGACGATGATCGCCAGAGCGAGGGCGACGAGCGGGTAGACCAGCCACGGGACGCCGAGCAGGTACGGGACCTGGGCGGCGAAGATGAGGATGGCCAGGGCGTTGACGAAACCGACCATCACGCTGCGCGGGATGAACCGCATCAACTTCGCCACCCCGAGCACGGCCAGCAGCACCTGGAACAGCCCGCCGAGGATCACCGCGGCGATCAGGTAGTCCAGCCCGTGCTCCTTCGCCAGCGGTGCGACCACCAGGGCGATCGCACCCGTGGCGGCGGAGATCATCGCCGGTCGGCCGCCGCAGAAGGCGACGACCACCGCCATGGTGAACGAGGCGAACAGGCCGACCCGGGGGTCCACGCCGGCGAGGATCGAGAAGCTGATCGCCTCGGGGATCAGCGCCAGGGCGACGACCAGGCCGGCGAGCACCTCGGTGCGGAACACCCTCGGCGACAGCCAGGACGGACGGGACAGGCGCGGCCGGGTGACCGCGGACAGCACAGAAGACATACAGCCGTTTCCGCTCGGAGCGTGCGCGCCTGGCGCGCACGTCGCCCTGCCCGGATCGGCAGGGCGTGTTCGTGCACATCAGTACCGGTCGGACGTTTCCCGACCGTTTCCGGGCACCATCGCCCGGGAGAAGACCGCCAGGGGCCGTAGCCGCACCTCGACGACCTGCGCCAAACCTACCGTCCGGTGAGGGTAGAGTTCGCCGCTCGTGATGATCATCACCCGTGGTGCCGGTGACCGGGCGGCGCGCGCTCGCCTGGGTCGGCGAAAGAATTCTGGTCAGGTGTCGTATCGGGCCGGGCGCCGGTCGTCTAGGGGGTGGAAGCGCCAACCAGTCACAAGGAGCGAGCGTATGAAACCGGTGCTGAACACCCTGGACATCGTCGTGGCGGACATCGCCGCGTCGATCGCGTTCTACCGCCGTCTGGGCCTGGACTTCCAGGTCGATCCCGGCTACGCCGAGCACGCCGGGTGCGACCTGCCCAACGGCCTGCACCTCATGCTCGACGAGGAGAAGATCACCGCGATGGCGCGGCCCGGGTGGAGCCGGGCCGCGGGCAGTCCGCCGATCTTCCTGGCGTTCCAGTTCGACACACCGGCCGATGTCGACGCCACGTACGCCGAACTCGTCGCCGCCGGGTACACCGGCTCCCGGGAACCGTGGGACGCCTTCTGGGGGCACCGTTACGCCACCGTGCTCGATCCCGACGGCAACGGCGTCGATCTGTACTGCCCGCTGCCGGGCCGTGGCTGAGAAGGTGGACGACATGAGGTACGTGCTGATGTTCGTCGAGACCGAGCGGTTCGCCGCCGACCTGGTCGCCATGGACGAGACCGAGCGGGAACGGGCCTACGGGCGGGTACGGCAGTGGTTCGCCGACAACGCCGACAAGATCAGGAGCCACACCTACCTGATGCCGCCGCACACCGCCACCACGGTCCGGCTGGAGGGCGGCGACCCGGTGATCACCGACGGTCCGTTCGTGGAGGGCAAGGAGGTCATCTCCGGGTTCGCCGAGATCGACGTCGCCGACCTCGACGAGGCGCTGCGTCTGGTCAGGTCGTGGCCGGCCTGCCCGCTGGTAGAGATCCGGCCCATCGCCGGGTGAGCGCGGCAGCCGAGGCCGAGCTGGCCCGCGTGGTACGCGATCACGCGGGCCGGCTCGCGGCGTCCCTGGTGTCGCTGATCGGGGACTTCTCCGCCGCCGAGGATCTGGTGGCCGACGCGGTCGAGGCGGCCCTGCGGCACTGGCCGACCGAGGGCATCCCGGCCAACCCGGAGGGCTGGCTCTACACGGTGGCGCGGCGGCGCGGCCTGGACGTGCTGCGCCGCCACGCGCGCTACCGGGACAAGCTCGTCCTGGCGGCGTGGCCACTGCCGGCGGCGGAGCCGGACGACCGGCTCCGGCTGATCTTCACCTGCTGCCACCCGGCGCTGCCGCGCAGCGCACAGATCGCCCTCACCCTGCGCGTGGTGTGCGGCCTGACCGCCGCCCAGATCGCCCGCGCGTTCCTGATCCCGGAGACCACGGTGGCGCAGCGGATCACCCGCGCCAAGCGGAAGATCGCCGACGCGGGAATCCCGTACCGGATCCCGGACACCGACGAACTCGGTGCCCGACTGGCCCAGGTGCTGGCCGTGGTCTACCTGCTGTTCAACGAGGGCTACCTGTCCAGCACCGGCGATCGCGTGCAGTCGCGGGACCTGGCCGACGACGCCGAGTTCCTCGCCGCGATGCTCGCCGGTCTGATGCCCACCGAGCCCGAGGTCCTCGGCCTGCTGGCCCTGATCCGGCTGCACCGGGCCCGCGCCGCGGCCCGCTTCACCAGCACCGGCGAGATCGTCCGGCTGCCCGAGCAGGACCGCAGCCGGTGGGACCGGCAGGCCATCGCCGACGCGGCCCGGCTGATCGCCAAGGCCGCTGCGGCCCGGCAGCCCGGCCCGTACCAGCTGCAGGCGGCCATCGTGGCCGTGCACGCCGAGGCACCGAGCTGGGCCGACACCGACTGGCCACAGATCGTGCTGCTGTACACCATGCTCGACGGCCTGGCGCCGTCACCGGTCACCAAGCTGCACCGGGCGATCGCGCTGCGATACGTCGCCGGGGCGCGGGCCGCGCTCGGCGAGGTCGACGACCTCGCCGAAGCGCTGTCCGGTTACCACCTGTGGCACGCCACCCGCGCCGAACTGCTGCGCGACCTCGGTCAGGCCGACCAGGCACGCGCCGCCGACGCGCGGGCGTTGGAGCTGACGGCCAACCCGGCGGAGCGGTCGCTGCTGCGGCACCGGATCACCTGGGCGTGACCGGGCGCGGCTCAGCCGGCGGCCTGGGGCGGAGCCGGTTTGCGGGCGTGGATGCGCTCGACCGTGGCCGCCTTGAGCCGTTCGGTCTCCACGATCTCGAAGCCGGCGGCCTCCACCAGGGGCAGTTGGCGGCGGGTGAAGTGTTCCCCGGCCGTCGGGATCGTGATCCGTTCCAGCAACCACTGGGCGGCGCGGATCGGCCGCCAGCTGCTGCCGATGTGGTCCACCAGCAGCAGCGTGCCGCCCGGCACTAGGACCCGGTACATCTCGGCGATCGCGGCAGCCGGGTCGGGGATGCTGCACAGCGACAGCGCGCACGCCACCGTGTCGAACGACGAGTCGGCGAAGGGCAGCCGCTCGGCGTCGCCTTCGCGCAGGTCCACCTCGCGGCCGAGAGCGGCGGCGCGGTCACGGGCGATGGCCAGCATCGCCGGGCTCAGTTCGAGCCCGGTAACGGTGGTGTCGGGCCGGTAGTGGGGCAGGTTCCGGCCGGTGCCGATCGCGACCTCGAGGATCCGGCCCCGGGCGCGCTGACCGAGCCACTGGCGTCCGCCGGTGAACCAGACCCGCTCGAAGAAGGTGATCTGCCGGTCGTAGCTGGGCGCGGTCCTGTCCCACACCCGCTTCTGCCGTGCGGTCGGGGTCTCGCCCGTCCCGGGGCCTGCCGTGTCGGTCATGACGGTCCTCGTCTGTCTGTGAACTTCCCAAGTTACAACCGCCGTGCGATCAGCACCGTCCCGCTCGGCAACTGCCGTCGGCTGGCCGACCACCGGTTGACGACGTCCACCCAGCGGTGAGTGAGAATGAACCGGTGAACCGTCCGGCCACGCCGTTGGCGAGACACCTGCTACGGGTGCGCGATCTGATCGACCGCGCGTACGCCCAGCAGCTCGACGTCCGCGCCCTGGCCCGCAGCGCCTCGGTCTCGCCCTCCTACTTCAGCCGCAGCTTCAAGGCCGCCTTCGGGCAGACCCCGTACCAGTACCTGATGAGCCGGCGGCTGGAACGCGCGAAGGCCCTGCTCCGCGCCGGGGAGCTGTCGGTCACCGAGGTCTGCCTCGCGGTCGGTTTCACCAGCCTGGGATCGTTCAGCGCCCAGTTCCGCCGCATCGTCGGCGAGAGCCCCACCGCCTACCGGCGGCGCGACGGCCAGGAGACCCTGGCCAGGCTGCCCGGCTGCTACGTCCGCATGTGGACCCGTCCACGCCACTGACGGCCGGCGACGGCAAGTGGGTCGTTTTCGAGAAGCCGGACGATCCTGCGCCTTCGTACCGTCGGGACCAGGACCGCGGAGCAGCCGCGGCGACGGCACGGACGGGAGCCGCGATGCGGAGCATCACCTCGGCGGACGGTACGACGCTCGCCTACGACCAGCTGGGCGAGGGCCCGGTGCTGATCCTGGTGGCCGGCGCGGCCTGCGATCGCGGCGTCAACGCGCCGGTCGCTCAGGCGTTGGCCACGAACTTCACGGTGTTCAACTACGACCGTCGGGGACGCGGCGACAGCGCCGACACGCCACCGTACGCCGTCGCGCGGGAGGTCGAGGACATCGCGGCACTCGTGGCGGCCGCCGGCGGAGCCGCCAGCGTCCTCGGGTTCTCCTCGGGCGCCGCGTTGGCCGCCGAGGCGACCGCCAGCGGGCTGCCCGTCGAGCGGCTGATCATGTGGGAACCGCCGTTCAGCACCGACCCCGACGGCCCCCGGCGAGCGAAGGAGTACGCCGACCGGCTGGCGGAGCTGCTGGCGGCCGACCGGCGGGGCGACGCGCTGGCGCACTTCATGACGCACGTGGGTGTCCCGCGGGAGGTGATCGCCGGCGCCCGCCTGTCGCCGTACTGGCAGGCCGGTCTCCGCCTGGCTCCCACGCTGGCCCACGACGCGGCCATCCTGGGCGACACCACCATCCCGATCGCCCGCTACGCCGAGATCGCCGTGCCCACGCTCGTCCTGTCCGGCTCGGAGAGCCCCGAGTTCCTGCGAGCCGCCGCCGAACGGACGGCCGGAGCGATCCCGGGCGCGCGACACGACGTGCTGCCCGGCCAGGACCATAATGTGGCGGGCGAGAGCCTCGTGGCGAATCAGGTCCGGTCGCTGGTGGCGACCGGGCACATGAGCGTCGGTGCCTTCGCCACGCCGGACTGCTGGGCCACCTACCGGGACCTGCGCGCCAGGGGTGTCGAGTTCATCGAGGAGCCGGAGGAGCGCTTTTACGGCATCGACGCCGCCTTCCGCGACCCGTTCGGAAACCACTGGCGGCTGACCCAACGGAAACCGATCGTCACACCCCCGCGGTGATCCGACGCCGCGATCACCTGCTCGGCGGTCCGCGCGAGCCCGGCGGCCAGCGAGCCGAGCCCGAACAGGACGAGCCCGGCGAGCAGCATCCGGCGTCGCCCGGCCCGCCGAGCCGGCGGCGCGGCGGGAACCGGATCGGCGCTCATCGCCTCGGTGCGAAGCGGGCGAGCGGGTTGGTCAGGGTGCCGGCGAACTGGAGCGCGGCGGACGGGTCGGCCAGGTCGACCATCTGCTGGTTGTTGCGCAGCTGCAGGCGGTTGAGGCAGGACAGCGCGAACTCCGCGGCGAACAGGTCGTGACGGCGCAGCCGGTCGGCCAGGTGAGGCACGCTGTCGGCGTAGTCGGCGGCGCACTCGGCGACCGTCCGCCAGAAGTCGTCCTCGGCCAGCAGGCCCGCGGTGTGCAGGATGGCCGAGAGGTGGCGGAGGAAGCTGTCGAAGACGTCGGTGAAGATGGACAGGATCTTCTCGTCCTCCGGGATGGCCGCCCGGATCCGCCGTACCCGCTCGGGCAGGTCCGCCTCCGGGTCCATCACCACGATCTCCTCGGCGATGTCCTTGAAGACCACCCGCTCGACCGCACCGGCGTGCAGGACGAGGATGACGTTCTCGCCGTGCGGCATGAAGGCCAGGTCGTAGGCGTAGAGGCTGTGCAGCAGCGGCACCAGGTAGGCGTCCAGGTAGCGGCGCAGCCAGTCCGCCGGCGCCAGGCCCGACTCGGCGATCAGAGCCCCGGCGAGGGAGCGGCCGTCCCGGTCGACGTGCAGCAGCGAGGCCATGGTGGCGAGCCGGCGGCCGGGCTCCAGCCTGCCGGCCGGGCTCTCCCGCCAGAGCGCGGCCAGCATCTTCCGGTACGGGGAGTACCGGTCGGTGGCCGTCTCGTACTGGCGGTGCCGGTAGCCGATCGCGGCCCGCTCCCGGATGATCGACAGGCGGGTGCGCTTGAGCACCGGATCGTTGTCGATCAGGTCGGCCAACCAGTCGTTGATCGCCGGGGTGGCCTCCATGTACGCGGCGGACAGCCCGCGCATGAAGCCCATGTTCAGCACCGACAGGGCCGTCTTCACGTAGTGCTTCGTCGGGTCGGTGACGTTGAAGAACGTCCGGATCGACTGCTGGGCGAGGTACTCGTCCGGCCCCTCGCCCAGGCAGACCAGCCGACGCCGGGCCACCTCACCGGCGAAGGTGACGGCGAGCTTGTTCCACCACTGCCACGGGTGCACCGGGATGAGCAGGTAGTCGGCCGGGTCGAGGCCGAGCCCGGTGAGCAGGCCCGCGAAGTGCTCGATCGTGTCGGCGCCCAGCTCGGCCCGGACCAGCGTGTCGTAGTCCAGGTCGGCGGCGCAGGTGAAGGTGGTGTGGTCGCGGTGCGCGGCCAGCCAGAGCAGCCGGACGGGCGCCGCCGCCTCCGGGGCGTAGCGGTGGTACTCGTGCACCCCGAACCCGATGCGGCCGTTGTTCGCCACGAAGCACGGGTGGCCCTCGGTCATGCCCGTCTCGATGGCCTGGAAGTCCGCCCGGGCCAGCTCGGCGGCGCTCACCGGCGGCTTGCCGAGCTTGTACGCGGTGCCGGCCAGGGTGGAGGTGATCTCCTCCAGGTAGACCGGCAGGATCGCGTCGGTCAGCCCGAGTGCGCCGCGCAGTTCCAGGCACAGGTCGACGGCGTCGAGCGGCAACTCCTCACCGTCCCGGTGCCGGGTGACGCTGTCGGCGTCGACCTGCCAGTGGTCGAGGGCGAGCCGCTGGGCGGCGAAGCGGTAGGCCACGGCTCCGTCGTCGCTGCGGACCAGCCACCGGCCGTCGTCGGCCGGCTCGGGGACGACGAGGCGCTCGTGGGCGAACTCGGCGAGGGCCTTGCGGACCAGCAGCCGGTTGGCCGTCGCCCAGGCGTCCGGGGTCAGGTGGTCCACGGCGGCGGTCGCGTTCACGCGGGCACCCCTTCTCGGGTCGCGGTCAGGAACTGGTCCCGGGTGCAGACGCTGAGCAGCGCCTCCTTCTCGGGCTTGCGGATCGGGCCGACGACGGTGAAGCCCACTGCGGCGTTGAGCGCCTGCACTGCGGTGTTGCGGACGTCCGGCTCGACCACCACCCGCCGGGTGGCCGGGTCGGCGAAGAGCCACGCCATGACGGTGGTGATCACCGCGCGGGTGAAGCCGTGCACCGGCCACTCGGTGGGCGCGCAGAGGAAGTGCATGCCGACGTCGCCCTCCGCCGGGTCGTACCGGCCGACGAGTTCGACCCGGGCGGGGTCGTACCGCTCGGCGAGGAAGGCCGGCTCGCCGCGCCACAGGCCCAGGTACGCGTCGTGGTGCGGGTGCGCGGCGATCCGTCGGTACTCGGCCGCGACCCCGGCCACGTCGGCGTCCTGCATGAGCCAGAACGCGGCCTTGGGGTGGGTGACCCAGCGGTGCAGCAGCGGGGCGTCGGCGTCGGGGTCGAGGGGGCGCAGCGCGAACTCGCCGAGCCGGGCGTCGACCCGGGTGAACACGGTCATCCCGCCACCCCCGCCGGCGCGCCGAACTCCTGGAAGGCGATGGTCTTCTCGATCGGGTAGTGCTCGCGCCCGGTCAGCTCCCGGATGATCCACGAGTTGCGGTACGGACCCATGCCCAGGTCGGGTGAGGTGATGCTGTGGGTGTGGGTGCCGGCGTTCTGCAGGAAGATCTCCCGGCCGGTGTGGTCGATGCTGTAGTTGCGGGCCACGTCGAACCGGCCGTGGCCGTCCCAGCGGATCCGGTCGCGGATCGGGGCCAGGAACTCGGGAACCCGGTAGTGGTAGCCGGTGGCCAGCACCAGCCCCTCGGTGTCCAGGGTGAAGTCGCGGTCCTGCTCCACCTGGCGCAGCCCGAGCGTGTACGTCCCGGTCGCGGCGTCGCGGGTGGCGCTGGTCAACTCGGTGTTGGTGAGCAGCCGGGTCGGCACCGGCCCGTGCACGCTGTGGGCGTAGAGCAGGTCGTAGATGTCGTTGATCAGGTCGGCGTTGATCCCCTTGAACAGGCCCTTCTGCTCGGCCTCTAGCCGGTAGCGGGTCGGCTCGGGCAGCGCGTGGAAGTAGTCCACGTAGTCCGGTGAGGTCATCTCCAAGGTCAGCTTGGTGTACTCCAGCGGGAAGAACCGGGGCGAGCGGGTGACCCAGTTCAGCTGGTAGCCGTGGCGGCCGATGTCGCCGAGCAGGTCGTGGTAGATCTCCGCGGCGCTCTGCCCGCTGCCCACGATCGTGATGCTGCGTCTGGCCCGCAGCGCCGCCCGGTGCTCCAGATACCGGGAGTTGTGGATCAGGTCGCCGTCGAGGCCGGCGCAGGCGTCCGGGACGTAGGGCGGGGTGCCGGTGCCGAGCACCAGGTGCCGGGCCCGGTGGGTGACCGGCCCGTCCGCGGTGTCGGCGTGCACCACGTAGCGGCCGTCGCTCTCGTCGTACTCGACGGCGGTGACGGCATGCCCGAAGCGCAGGTTCGGCAGCTTCCCGGCGGCCCATCGGCAGTAGTCGTTGTACTCCGCGCGCAGCGGGAAGAAGCTCTCCCGGATGTAGAACGGGTAGAGCCGGCCGGTCTCCTTGAGGTAGTTGAGGAAGGAGTACGGCGAGGTCGGGTCGGCCAGGCTCACCAGGTCGGCGATGAACGGTGTCTGCAGCCGGGTCGATTCGAGCAGCATCCCGGGATGCCAGTCGAAGCCGTCCCGGGCCTCCAGGAACACCCCGTCCAGGTCGTCGAGCGGTGCGGTCAGGCAGGCCAGGCCGAGGTTGTACGGGCCCAGGCCGACGGCGATGAAGTCGTGGGTCGACATGCGTTCCTCCAAACGGCGGGGCGTCAGCCGACCGGGCAGGACAGCTCGGCGGCGGAGCCGGCGCGGGCGTACCAGGCGGCGTGCTCGGCGATCAGGTCGAGGACGTGGGCGACGTCCGCCACCGTGGTCTCGGGGTTGAGCAGGGTGAACTTCAGGTAGTGGGCGCCGTCCACCTGGGTGCCGGCCACCAGGGCGGCGCCGGAGGCGGCCAGCGCCTCCCGGGCGTGCAGGTTGGCCTCGTCGGTCAGGCTCGGGCCGGCGTCGTCCGGGAGGTAGCGGAACACCACGGTGCTCAGCTGCGACCGGGTGGCCACCTGGAAGCGGGGATCGGCGTCGAGCAGTTGCCACGCCTCGGCCGCGAGGTCGACGACCCGGTCGAAGAGCGCGCCGACGGCGTCCGGGCCCATGATCCGCAGGGTCAGCCAGAGCTTGCACGCGTCGAAGCGGCGGGTGGTCTGGATGCTCTTGTCGACCTGGTTGGGGATGCCCTGCTCGGCGGCCCGGGCGGGGTTGAGGTAGTCGGCGTGCCAGGTGGCGTGCCGTAGCATCCGGCCGTCGCGGACCAGCAGGGCGCTGGAGCTGACCGGCTGGAAGAAGGACTTGTGGTAGTCGACGGTCACCGAGTCGGCCCGCTCGATGCCGTGCAGCAGGTGCCGGCGGGTGGGGGAGACCAGCAGCCCGCAACCGTAGGCCGCGTCGACGTGCAGCCACACCCCGGCCGCCGCGCAGATCTCGGCGATCTGGGTCAACGGGTCGATGGTGCCGAAGTCGGTGGTGCCGGCGGTGGCCACGACGGCCATCACCACCAGGCCCTCGCGCCGGCAGCGGTCGATCGTCCGGGCGAGCTCGTCGGTGCGCATCCGCCGGCCCGCGTCGGTCGGCACGGTGAGGACCGCGTCGCTGCCCAGCCCGAGCAGCTTGGCGGCCTTCTGCACGCTGAAGTGTCCGGCGGCCGAGGTGACGATCCGCAGCCGGGCGAGCACCTCCGCCCGGGCCGGGCGGGTCGCGGCCGCGCCGACCACCCGGCGGTACGCCTCCTCGCGAGCCAGCAGCATCGCCTGGAGGTTCGACTGGGTGCCACCGCTGGTGAATACGCCGTCGGCGGCGGGGCCGAGGCCGATCCGCCCGGCCGTCCACTCGATGAGCCGCCGCTCCATCAGCGTGGCGCCGGCGCTCTGGTCCCAGGTGTCCAGCGAGGAGTTGACCGCGCTGAGCACCGCCTCCCCGAGCAGCGCCGGGATCACCACCGGGCAGTTGAGGTGAGCCAGGTAGCGGGGGTGGTGGAACCACACCGCGTCGCGCAGCCAGAGCTCGTTCAGTTCGTCGAGGGCGGCGTCGGTGTCACCCAGCGGCCGGTCCAGGTCGATCCCGGCGATCAGGGGAGCCAGCGCCTCCGGGGTGACCCCGGTGAAGGGCCGGTCCGCGCCGGCCACCCGGTCGGCCACCCGGTCCACGCCCTGGCTCAGTACGCGCTGGTAGCGCGCGACCGAGCCGGCGTTGAACAGGTGGGCCCGAGCGGCGGACAGGTCGGGGACGGCCCCGGTCGGCGAGCTGTCGAGCGTGTTTCCGGTCAGGCTCATGCAGGTCCTCGGGTCGAGGTGGACATGATGGGCGCGAACGCCGAAGTTAGGTTAGCCTAACCTAATAGATCGTCAAGTAGGGGTCGGAACGTCACCCCACCGTGGCCACGTCGCCGACCGCCGGGCGCTGGTCGGGCGCCTCGACCGACAGCAGTCGGGAGCGGTGTCGCCGCTGGTGCGCGATGCCGAGGACGACGCCGGCGACCACCAGCACGATGGACGCGACCGCGACCGGGGCGTACCCGATCCGGTCGGCGGCCGCGCGATGTCCTGGGTGGCGGAGAAGAAGACGTACGCCGCGCAGATGGCGACCACCGGGCCGAGTTGCTCGGCGGGGCGGGTGAACGGCAGCAGCGCCAGCAGGGCCAGCACCAGGATGGCCTGGAGCACCAGCAGCCAGGACCGGTAGTGGCCGCGGCGGCGGGACCCGTAGCGATCGAGGATCGGTGCCCAGAGGAACTTGATCGGCCAGATCAGGCCGACGACCTGCAACAGCGCCAGGGTGTCCGGTGACGTCCCGCCGTCGCGCAGGATGGCGGTCAGCCCGACGGTGATGAAACCGATGCCGAGGTACTGGGTGACGTACAGCGCGGTCAGCGTGCCGAGGCGGCCCCTCACGTGGCTCTCCAGTAGCCGAGCGAGGTGAGCTGGTGCTTGTCGACGCCCAGCGTGCGCCGGATGTGCCGGGTGATGGTGCGGGTGCTGGCCGCCTCGCAGGCGACCCAGTAGTGTGCCGAGTCGCTGGCGGGCAGCGCGGCGCAGACCGTGTCGACCAGGTGTTGTCCGGTGTCCCGGCGAGGCACCCAGGTGACGTCGTGGTGGGCCCGGGTCCGCGGCGCGAGCGCCTTCTCGCCCTCGTGGGCGTACTCCAGCCAGACCGTCGCCGGGATGTCTGCGCCGGCGTCGAGCAGGCTGTTCACCGCCGGCAGCGACGCCGCGTCGCCGACCAGGTAGAGGTGCTCGGGCGCGGGGTCCGGCAGCCGGAACGCGCTGCCCTGGACGGTCGCGTCGATGGTGTCGCCGACCTGCGCCGTGGTGGCCCACCGGGCGGCGCAGCCGTCGTGGAGGGCGAATTCGAGGGTGAACCGCCCGGTGGACAGGTCGGGGTCCACCAGGGTGTAGGCGCGCTGGTGCGCCCGGCCGTCGTTGTCGAACCACAGCCGGATCCACATCGTCGGATGGACCCCGCAGGCCGCCAGCAGGCCACCGTCGTCGAGGAGCAGCCGCTGGTAGTGCCCGTCGACCGACTCGGTACCCAGCACGGTCAGCCGGAAGTCCCGGCCTCCCATGGCCTTGAGCACCAGGGCCTCCCAGTTCCGTTTCACGCACCCCTCCAGGTCTACCAGGAGAAGATCTCCGGCCTCGGCGAGTTGTCGCTCGTGACCGTGGAACCCGACCGGCACGCCGAACTGCTGCACGGCTGGGTCACCCAGCCCCGCAACTCGTTCTGGGGGATGGGTGGCCACACCGTCGAGCAGGTACACGAGATCTACGCGTTCATCGACAGCCTGCCGACGCACCACGCCTACCTGATCACCGTCGACGGCGAGCCGGTCGGGCTCTTCCAGACCTACCAGCCCGAGGCCGACCCGGTCGGCGAGCGCTACCCGGTCCAGCCCGGCGACATCGGGATGCACCTGCTGCTCAACCCCGGCCGGCGGTACGCCCGTGGCCTGACCACCGCGGTCGGTCCCGCGCTCGCCCGGTTCCTGTTCCGCTACCCGGCCGCGCAGCGGATCGTGGTGGAGCCGGACGTGCGCAACCAGCTCGCCCTGCGCCGCCTGGAGTCCGAGGGCTTCACCTTCGGCTCCGAGATCGACATGCCGGACAAGCGGGCCCAGCTCGCCTTCCTGACCCGGGCCCGGTTCGAGGCGGACCACCCCGTCCCGGCCTGAACCGGTCGGTCAGTCACCGGGGCGTGCGGGCCGGCCGACGGCCGCACGACGGCGGGCGGTGGTGACACCGGTGCGCCGTCGACGGCCGCGGCGCGGCCGACCCGTCGCTCAGAAGTCGTCGTCGAAGGTGACGCTCCCGGTGACGCCCACCTGGTAGGCGGACACCCGCCGCTCGAAGAAGTTCGACAGCTCCTGCACGTCCTGCAGCTCCATGAACGCGAACGGGTTCGTCGAGCCGTAGAGCGGTGCGATGCCGAGCTGGGCGAGCCGGCGGTCGGCGACGTGCTGGAGGTACTCCCGCATGTCCCGCAGCGACAACCCGGAGACGCCCTGTTCGAGCAGGTCCTCGGCGAACTGGGCCTCGCACTCGACCGCCTCGGCCAGCATCTCCCGCACCTGGCGGACCAGCTCCTCGTCGAACAGCTCCGGTTCCTCGCGTCGGACGGTGTCCACCACGTCGAAGGCGAACGCCATGTGCATCGACTCGTCGCGGAACACCCAGTTGGTGCCGGAGGCGAGCCCGTTGAGCAGTCCCCGCGAGCGCAGGAAGTAGACGTAGGCGAAGGCGCCGTAGAAGAACAGCCCCTCGATGCACGCGGCGAAGCAGATCAGGTTGAGCAGGAACGCCCGGCGGTCCGCGCGGGTCCTGAGCGTGCGCAGCTCGAAGACGGAGTCGATCCAGCGGAAGCAGAACTCCGCCTTGCGCCGGATCGACGGGATGTTCTCGATGGCGGCGAACGCCGCGAAGCGCTCCCTCTCGTCGGGCACGTAGGTGTCGAGCAGGTTCAGGTAGAACTGGACGTGCACGGCTTCTTCGAACAGCTGCCGGGACAGGTAGAGCCGGCCCTCCGGCGAGTTGACGTGCTGATAGAGGTTGAGCACCAGGTTGTTGGCGACGATGGTGTCCCCGGTGGCGAAGAACGCGACCAGCCGCGACACCAGGTGCTGCTCGGCGGGGGAGAGGCGAGCCAGGTCGGCCAGGTCGGCGTGCAGGTCGACCTCCTCGACGGTCCAGGTGTTCCGGATGGCGTCCTTGAAGCGGTCGAAGAAGTGTGGGTAGCGCATCGGCCGCAGCGTCAGGTCCATCCCCGGATCGAGCAGCATGTGCCGGCCGTCGGTACGAGGTTCGGAGGTCGTGGTCACTGGCAGGCCTCACAGCTCTCGGGGTTCTCCAGGGAGCAGGCCAGTGCCTCGGCGTCCGGGGCGACGAGCGGCGTGACCGCCGCGGCGGCGACGGCGACGGTGGCCTGCTGGATCCGCGTCGCGGGACGCGAGCGCAGGTAGTAGGTGGTCTTCAGCCCGGACTTCCAGGCGTACAGGTACATCGACGACAGCTTGCCGATGGTCGGCGCGCCCATGAACAGGTTCAGCGACTGTGACTGGTCGACGTACGGCGCGCGGGCGGCAGCGAGATCGATCAGCGCCCGCTGCGGCAGCTCCCACGCGGTGCGGAACAACGTGCGCACGGCGGCGGGCAGGTCGGCGATGCCCTGCACCGATCCCTCGGCGCGCTTGATCTGGTCCCGGATCGCCGGCGTCCACAGTCCGCGCGCCTTCAGTTCACCGACCAGGTACGTGTTGACCTGGAGGAACTCGCCGGACATCGTCTCGCGTTTGAACAGGTTGGACACCTGCGGCTCGATGCACTCGTAGCAGCCGGCGATCGAGGCGATGGTGGCGGTCGGGGCGATCGCGACCAGCAGCGAGTTGCGCAGACCGTGCGCGGCGACCCGCGCCCGCAGCGCGGCCCACCGCTCGCGCTGCGCGGGCTCGGCGCCCCACAGGTCCGGGTGCAGCTCACCCCTGGCGGCGCGGGTCTCGGCGTACGCGGGGTGCGCGCCGAACCGCTCCGCCAGGCCGGCCGAGGTCTCCAGGGCGGTCAGGAAGATCTCCTCCTGCACCCGGGTGGACAACTCCATCGCCTCGGCCGAGTCGAACGGCAGGCGCAGCGTGAAGAACGCGTCCTGCAGTCCCATCAGGCCGAGCCCGACCGGCCGCCAGCGCGGGTTCGACGCCGCCGCCTGCTCGGCCGGGTAGTAGTTGATGTCGATCACCCGATCGAGGAACACCACCGCGGTGCGGACCGTCGACCGCAGCTTCGCCCAGTCGACCCCGTCGGCGGTGACGTGCGCGCCGAGGTTGACCGAGCCGAGGTTGCAGACGGCGGTCTCGGTGTCGTCGTTCACCTCGAGGATCTCGGTGCAGAGGTTCGACAGGTGGATCGTGTTGCCCGGCGCGCCGGTCTGGTTGGACAGCCGGTTCGACGGGTCCTTGAACGTCATCCACCCGTTGCCGGTCTGCGCCAGGGTACGCATCATCCGCCCGTACAGGTCCCGGGCCCGGACCGTCCGGACCGCCTTCTTCTCCGCGACCCGGTAGGCGGCGTCGAACTCCTCGCCGTACAGGTCGGGCAGCTCCGGCGCGTCGGACGGGTCGATCAGCGACCAGTCGCCGTCCGCCTCGACCCGGCGCATGAACTCGTCCGGGATCCAGTTGGCCAGGTTCAGGTTGTGCGTACGCCGGGACTCCTCGCCGGTGTTGTCCCGCAGCTCCAGGAACTCCTCGATGTCCGGGTGCCACGGCTCCAGGTAGACGCAGGCCGCGCCCTTGCGCCGGCCCCCCTGGTTGACCGCGGCGACACCGGCGTCGAGGGTCTTCAGGAACGGCACGATGCCGTTCGAGCGGCCGTTCGTGCCGCGGATCAGCGCGCCCCGGCCGCGCACCCGCGACCAGGAGATGCCGATGCCGCCGGAGAACTTCGACAGCTTCGCCACCTGGTGGTACCGCTCGTAGATCGAGTCCAACTCGTCCCGAGGGGAGTCCACCAGGAAGCACGACGACATCTGGGTGTGCCGGGTGCCCGAGTTGAACAACGTCGGTGAGCTGGGCAGGTACGCCAGCGACGACATCAGGCGGTAGAGCTCGATCGCCTCGACCGGCGTCTGCGACAACCCGCAGGCCACCCGCAGCAGCCAGTACTGCGGCGTCTCCACCACCAGCCGCGACTCGGGGTGGCGCAGCAGGTACCGGTCGGCGACGGTGCGCAGCCCGAAGTACTCGAACCGCCGGTCACCGCCCGGGTCCACGGCGTCGTCCAGCTGCCGGGCGTGGCCGGACACGAACGCGGCGGTGTCGTCGCCGATCAGGCCCAGGCCGTGGGCGTACTGGATGGCCTGGCTGAAGGTCGTCACACCCTGCCCGCGGACCTCCTTGTCCACGTACGCGGCCAGCAGCCGCGCCGCGAGCCTGGAGTACTGCGGCTCCTCGCCGATCAGCTCCGCCGCCGTCTGGATCGACAACTTGTCCAGCTCAGCGGTGGTCGCTCCGTCGTAGAGACCGCTGATCGTCTTCGTGGCGACCCGCAACGGGTCCACCTCGGCCAGGTCGGCGGCCCACCGCCGCACCGCCTCGACGATCCGGTTGACATCCACCGGCTCGGTGCCACCGTTGCGTTTGCGGACCCGCATCACCTGCCGGCGCTGCTCCGGCGCGCCCGCGCCGGGCGCGGACCTCTCCCGTGCGACCGTCATGACCTCTCCTCACGCCGTCTCCGATGGCCATCGGACGCGGGAGAACGCCAACGGGCCCGACGGGACGGCAGGCCCGGTTGCTGGCGTCGGTCGTCCCGCGCGACCTCCGACCGCCGCACGCGAAGGCGCACGGCGCGCTGGCAGGTCTTCGGACTCGCGGGCCTGACCGGGTCGCCGGTCGCCTACTGGCCGTCGCTTCCCAGGCCGGTGCGGCCCAGTGCTGTTGACGGCGGTCGTTCCCACTCACCGCTGCGGGGCAGTCCCGGACTCACACCGGGTTCCCTCTTGCCTCGACCGCCGCCAAGCGGCCGAACCAGCTGCGTGGGACACCATATATGCCGTTGCCGCCGAGCGGGCAACACCAGATGTCGGGTCGTCGTGTCGGCTTCGTCTCACCCGATTGGCGGTGTCGCGTGGCCGCCGTCCGCCGTCCGTGCCGCGCACGCTGGACGCCCTGCCCTCCGCCGGACACCGGCGACGGCGGGGGCGCCCAGCCGTGACCGCGGGCCGCCGACCGGCTGCGTTCCACGACGTACCCGGTCAGGTCGAGCAGGAACCGGCCGTCCTCGGTCTCGGCCGCCGGGCCCAGCGCCCGCTGCCCTTCGCGCAGCGCGGCCGCCGCCAGTTCCCGGGCGCTGTGCCGGGCGGACTCGACGCAGTCGTACGCGAGCAGGCGCTGGTGCAGCCAGCGCACCTCCGCCTCGGTCCGCCGCGCCCGGGTCCGGCCCAGCAGGTCGATCAGCCGCTCGCGTTCGTCGGTGTGCAGCGCTGCATGAAGTCGATGAGGATCAAGCTCCGCTTGCCCTCCCGGAGGTCACCCGCGATCTCCTTGCCGTACCGGTCGAAGTCGCCGGGTCAGGTTGAGCGCGTCGTCCTGGATCTGGAACGCCGCGCCCAGACACCAGCCGTAGCGGTCCAGGACGTCGACCGCGTCGCCGCGCCCGCCCGCGTACATCCGGCGAAGCTCGTCGTCCGAGAAGGGCCAGCTTCTCATCGCGTCCTCCATCGGTCCGGATCCGCCTGCCAGCGGCGGCGTCCTCCTCGGCGTCCCGGCGGCAGGATCACCGGCCGGCCGCGCCGGCCGCGGTCCGCGTCGACCTTGCGGGCCTCGTCGACGGCCTCGGTGACGGCCCGGTCGGCCTCCTGCCGCAGATCCTCGTACGGCAGGGCGGCCGCCACCGGACCGAACGGCGTGCCGAGCAGCGGCCATCCGAACGCGTGCACCACCCGCAGCGGCCGGTGCCGGGCCGCCGCCTCCGTCGACCTTGACACTCCTGGCCGCGGCGCGAACGGACGGCGTCGACCGGCCGACCACCCGGGCCGGCCGGCGTCACCGGCCGGCGGGGCCGTCGCGGTCGGCCTGGTTGGCGGCGGCGAGGAAGGCGTTGTAGCGGGCCAGGTCGTCGGCTTCCCCGGTCGCCTCGGCGCGGTCGGCCGCCCGGTCCAGGCGGGCCTGTTCCCGCTGGTCCGCCCG
Source organism: Micromonospora sp. CNZ280 (assembly GCF_011759515.1). Lineage (NCBI taxonomy): Bacteria > Bacillati > Actinomycetota > Actinomycetes > Micromonosporales > Micromonosporaceae > Micromonospora > Micromonospora sp. CNZ280. The sequence goes on along the minus strand of NZ_JAAOYP010000002.1, from coordinate 713,345 downwards.
AACCCACCGGCGAACCAGGACGACCATGACGGCGGCTGCGGGGATCTCCCCGAACGCCCAGGCGATGCCGGCGCCGAGCTGCTGGTCCGCCAGCAGTGGGGACGCCCAGGCGGGGTGCACGGCGAGGTACCAGTCGGGGGCGATGAGGGTGGTGCTCTGCATCAGCACCAGACCGAAGAAGCCGTGCGCCATCATCGCCGCCAGGTGGACGATGATCAGGATCGGGTACGGCATCCGCGGCCGGCCCGGGTCGACCCCGATCAGCACCCAGAACAGCAGGTAGCCGGCGATGACGAAGTGGACGAGCATCGCCAGGTGACCCACGTGGGAGCGCATCAACGCGCCGAACAGGTCACTGAAGTACAGGGCGAAGAGGCTACCCGCGTAGCCGCCCAACGCCACGAGCGGGTGGGTGAGCAGCCTGGCGGGCCGGCTGTGCAGCGCCAGCAACAGCCACTCCCGGGCTCCTCGCACGTCGCGGTCGGCGGGGCGGCGCAACGCGCGCAGGGCCAGCGTGACCGGGGCGCCGCCGACGAGCAGGATCGGCACCAGCATCGACAGCACCATGTGCTGCACCATGTGCGCGCTGAACAGCACGTACGCGTACCGGGCCACGCCCAGGTTGGTGACCGCCGCGAGCACCGCCAGCCCGCCCAGCCAACTCGCGGTGCGGTTGATCGGCCAGCGGTGGCCGCCCCGGCGCAGCCGCCGCACCCCGGCCAGGTAGCCGGCGGCGCCCACCGCGACCGCGGTCAGCACGAACAGGTCCGGCAGCGGCTGGCCCAGCAGTCGTCCGGGGGTTGGCGTGGCGGGCATCGGGAAGCCGAGCAGCTCGGTGACCGGATCGGCGTCGAGCGGGTCGACCGCCACCGGTGTGGGGCTGCGGGACAGCGCCACCGCCAGCCCCAGCGCCGCAGCGAAGACGACCACCTCGCCCGCGGCCAGCCGGGCGAACCCGCCCCGCCGCCCGGAGCGCAGCGCCGGCAGCGTACGCGCCCGGTGCGCCGCGCCGACCGCACCCAGGACCACCAGCGCGGCCAGCTTGCCGAGCACCAACCACCCGTACCGGGACCGCCAGAGCTCCTCGGCGTCGCCGAGACGCACCGAGGCGTTCACGGTGCCGCTCACCGCGACCGCCCCGAAACAACCGAGCGCCAGCCGGCTGTAGCGGCTCACCGCGTCGGCGAGGTGCCGGCTCCGGCGGACCATCAACAGCGCCACCAGCGCGCCGACCCACAGGGCGGCGGCCACGACGTGCAGGACGAGGCTCGACACCGCGATCTGGTGGTTGCCCGCCCCGGCGGCGTGCCCGGTGAACGCCGGCGGTACCACCGCGACCACCGCCACCAGCGCCGCGGCGGCGGCCAGGCCACGCGACACGCCCACCCGGGCCAGCACCGCCACGGTCAGCGCGAGGCCGGCCTGGAGCAGCAGTGCCTGACCCTGCGAGATGGCGGTGGCGAAGCTGACCACGGTGGCGGCGCCGAGCCGCCCCGCCGGTATCCCGAGCAGGTCCGACACGGTGAGCACGATGAGCACCAGGGCGGCCGCCGCCCAGGCCGCCGCCGCCAGGCCCGCGCGGCGCAGCAGCAGCCAGCCGTACGGGGAGACGCTCGGTCCGTCGCCGGGCAGCAGGAACGCGGCCGTCACCGCCAGTCCCACGGTCACCGTGGCGAGGCCGTCGACGAGCAGCCGGACGACCGGCAACGCCCAGGTGGTCAGGGGCCCCGGGTCCGGCAGGCCGGGGATCGCGGCCGCCAGCGCGTCGCCGGCCCGCAGCCCCAGCAGCAGTACGGCCACCGCCGACGCCAGGGCCACGGCGGCCAGCAGGGCGTCCCGCCCGGCCGACCGGATGTGCGCGGCCGGCGCCGCCGGCCCGCCGCCGGCAGCGGGTGCAGAGGGGTGCGGATGCGTGGGGGAGGAGACGGTGTCGGGCACGTCGGAGACCTCGGTGTCGTGGCGGGGTTGGCCGGTGGCGGCGGGTTCACCGGACGGCGTGGGACGGGTCAGGGCGCGGCGCGGCGCCGGCGCAGCAGCACCACGACCCCGGCGGCGAGCGCCGCCAGCAGGCTCGCGCCGCCGACCAGGGCCAGCGCTCCGGGACCGTCGTCGGTGTCGCGGGAGGCGGACGCGGGGCTGGGCGGGGACGGCTGGGCCGCCGGCGCCGAGGTCGTCCCGGCCGTGGCCGGTGCGCTCGCGCTGGTGGCGGCGGGATCGGCGACGGTGAACCGGTACGAGCCCTGCACCGGGTGCCCGTCGGCGGAGACCACCCGGTAGGCGACGGTGTAGGTGCCGTTCGCCAGCGGCTCGTCGATCGTCACGGTGCCCGCCACCCCGGTGACGGTCGGCTCGCTGGCCGGGATCCTGCGGTGGGTGGCGTCCGAGAGTGCGATGGTGGTGAAGGCCGGGTCCAGCTTCTGCATGAACTCGAGCGTGATCCGCGTCGGCGCCGCGGTGAGCCGGGCGTCCCGGGCCGGCGTCGCGGCCTTCAACGTGTTGTGCGCGGCGGCCGGCGCGGCCGGTACGAGCAGCATCGCGACGGCGGCCAGCGTGGCGGCGAGCAGGCCGGCGAGGGTCGGGTGGGCGTGGGTGCGCATGGGTCTCCTGTCGGGCTCAGCCGAGCAGTTGCTGGCCGATCCAGCCGCCGTCGGGGCAGCCGGGTGGGATCGCGAAGACGGCGGAGCCGATCGGGGTGGTCCACTCGTTGAGCAGGTCCCGCTCGGCGAGGCGCCGTTGGATGGGCAGGAACTGGCGGGTGATGTCGGCCTGGTAGGAGGCGAAGATCAGCCCGCTGTCGGCGGTGCCCTCGGCCGTCGGTACGCCGTCGTAGTTGTAGGGGCGGCGCAGGATCTTGAACCGGTCGTCGGTGACGCGGGCGCGGGTGAGGTGGGAGAAGTCCGGGATGACGGTGAGCCCGTCCGGCCCGAGGGCGGCGAAGTCCGGCTCGTCGTGCTCGGCGGTGCCGGTGAGCGGGGCGCCGGTGTCGAGCCGGCGGCCGATCGCCAGTTCCCGGTCGGTACGCCCGAGCAGGTCCCAGGTTTCCAGGTTCATGCTGATCCGCCGGACCACCAGCGTGGTGCTGTCGCGCAGCCACTCCGGCCCGTCCGGCACCCACACCGCCATCTCCAGCGGGGCGCCCGGCCGCGGGTTGGCTGTGCCGTCGAGCTGACCGAACAGGTTGCGCTGGGTGCGCCCGGGCTCCGCGCCGGCCGCCCGCCGGAAGCCCTGCTGCACCCAGGCCACCGTGGCGAAGGGCCGACTGTCCTTCACCAGCACCCGCTGGGCGTGGGCGACGGTGACCGGGTCGTCGGCGCAGATCTGCACCAGCAGGTCCCCGCCGGACCAGCGGGGCTGGAGCCGGTCGATGCGGAAGGACGGCAGGTCGGCCACCGACGGCGGTCGCCGGTCGTCGAGCCGGGCCGCCCGGTAGAGGCCGGGGCCGAAGCCGAAGGTGACGGTCAGCCGCGCCGGCAGCACGCCGAGTTCCGGTTCGGTGTCCGCCAGGGCGGGACGCCCCTGGGTGAGGCGGGCGGCGTCGTCGGAGAGCAGCCGCAGCATCCGCCCCAGCGCCGCCCGGTCGGTGCCCGGCCGGAGGGTGAACGCGACGAACGCGGCGTGCGCCTGCGGGTCGGTGGCGACGCCGGCCTGGCGGGGGCCGTGGAACGGCTCGACCGCGGTGCCGACCTGCGCCACCGGGACCGCCGGCTCCGGGCGTACCGCCGGTTCGCCGGGTCGGGAGGCGGTGACGGCGGCGGCGCCGGCGAGCGCGCCACCGGCGGCCAAGGCGCCACCGGTGAGCAGGCCCCGCCTGCTCACCGGTCGTGCCGGGGACCGCCCGGTCATGACGCCGGGCTCGTGCTCGGGCCCGACGTGGGCGTGCCGCCGCCCGGGTGGTAGCTCTCCTGCGCCCCGGTGAACGGCTTCGCCACGGCGGTGAACCTCTGGGTGCGGCCGTCGGCGAAGCTGAGGGTGACGGTCAGCTCGTCGCCGGCCCTGACCGGCCGGGTGAGGTTCATCAGCATCAGGTGGTCGCCGCCCGGCTCCAGCACGTGGCTGCTCTTCGCCTTCACCACGATGCCGCCCGGCTTGGCCTGCATGACCATCTTCCCGTCCCGCATGGCCATCTCGTGCAACTCCATCGGCGACACGTCGGTGGCCGCGGCGGTGATCGTCACGTCGGTGTCGCCGTCGTTGACCAACGTCCCGAACGCGGCGGTCATCCCCGCGTCGGCGGCCTTCACCCACGGATCCCGGACGTCGAGGACGCCGGCGGCGGCGCTCGACGACGCGGCGGCCGACGGGCGGGGCGTCGCGGCCGGCGAGTCGCCCCCGCAGCCGGCGGTGGCCGCGACCAGGAGCGCGGTGGCGAGCAGGGCGGCTGGACGCGGGCGCCGAACGGTGACGGTGCTGGGCATGGCAGGTCCCCTCGAAGATCGATGTCGTCTGGTGGTCGGGCCGCCCGACCGGGAAGTTCCGCGCGGGGTGCGGTAACCCCCGTCACGTCGCGGCGTGCGGGCGTTCAGGCCGCCGTACGGTCCTGGCGGTACGCGGACCCGGGGTGGGGTGGTGGCAGCAGCCGCAGGTTCGCCGGCGCGGGCGCCTCGTCCTCGGCCGGCAGTCGCCAGCGGCTCTGGGCCGGACGGCTGCGGTCGGCCGGGCCGTCCGGCCGCCGGCGTGGCCGGGACATGGCGACCACGATCGCGTACCCGGCGAGCAGGAAGCCGTGGCTGACCAGCCGCGCGGTGTCCACCCGCCCGATCACCAGGTCGTTGACCGACAGCAGCACTAGCGTGCCGACGAACGCGCTCAGGGTCGGCACCAGGCCGGTGGGCGGGGTGCGGCGGGCGGCCACGAACAGGAATCCCGCCCCGACGGCGACGTTCCACGCCGCCGACTCGTGCCACAGGTGCCCCGACGCCAGCGCCCCGGCCGCCGAGTGGGCGTGCTCGCCGGCCGCGCCGCGTCCGATCTGGGCCAGGCCGAGCAGGACCTGAAGCGCCCCGATCAGCCCCAGCGCGGCCCGCAGGGTGAGCACGAGCCGCTGCCGGCGGCGGTACGGGGCCGGCGCGGGCAGGGCGGCCAGGATGGCGTCGGTGCGGTCGTCATGGGCGACGGTGACCGACAGCCGGGCCCGCCGGGTGACCGCCGCCGCCTGGTCGAACCAGGTCCGGCAGTCGCCGCAGCTGGCCAGGTGGGTCTCGGCGGCCGCTCGCTCGGCGGGAGTCCCCTCACCGTCCAGCTGTGCCGACAACACCTCGCGCCACTGCTCACACCTCATGTACCGGTAGTCGGCCCGACCGCGTCGTTGGTTCCCACGTACTTCCTGGAGGAGGCCGCATCGACGCAGCTCACAGCGGCTGTGCCGGCTCAGCCGGCCGCGTCGCCGCCGCGCCGTGAGCCCCGCGCGCCCCGGCTGTCCATCGCGGCGACAAGATCCTCCCGGGCCCGGGCCACCCTGGAGCGGATGGTGCCGACGGGGCAGTCGCAGACCTCCGCCGCCTCGGCGTACGACAGGCCGAGAACCTGGGTGGCGACGAACGCCTCCCGCCGGTCCGCCGGCAGCGCCGCGATCAGCTGCTCCAGCACGATCTGCCCGTCGAAGCCGCTGCCGGACAGGTCGACGCCGTCGTACCCGTCCGACACCGGCACCGTCCGGGGACGCGCCGTGACGGCCCGGACGTGATCGACAGCGACGCGGCGGGCGATGGCGAGCAGCCACGTCCGTGCCGACGAGCGTCCGGCGAACGACGACAGCGACCGCACCGCCCGAAGGAAGGTCTCCTGCGCCAGGTCGTCCGCCTCGCCGGGGGAGACCAGGGCGGCGAGGAAGCGCCGGACCTGATGCTGGGTCGCCCGGATGAACCGGGCGGCGGCGTCCTGGTCACCCCGCCCGGCGGCCAGCGCCCACGCGGTGATCTCCGCCTCGTCGTCAGCCATCCGGCACCTCCACGTAGACCCGCGGCACGCTCGCCGACGGCATCCACGACGAATTGTAGTAGTGGCCGGAGTGCCCCGGGGCGCCGGCCGCGAACGCGCGGACCGATCTTGCGGCGCCGGCTCCTGGCGGGGCCGACCTCCGGCCCCCGCCAGGAGCCCGCCGGCCGGCCCGCAGGAGCCGCCGGCAGCGGCGCCGCGCCGCCGAGCAGCCTCTGCGGAACGGCCCGTCCGCTCAGGCGTGCCGCCCGATGTCGGTGGTGGTGGCGAGCTGGCGGGCGGCCTCGATGTCGGTGGTCAGGTGCTCAACGGCGGTCGTGGCCAGGGTGTAGGAATCGGAGCCGAGGATCTGGTGCAGCGGCGCGGCGCCGTCCCGGGCGATGGTGATGATCGCGGCGGCCGCCTTGGCGGGGTCACCGAGCTGGGTTCCGGGCATGGCCAGGTGGGCGTCGGTCATCTCGCGGATGGCGTCGTAGCCGTCGGCGACCCGGGACGGAAGGCGCAGGTTGTGGGCGCGCAGGAAGTCCGTACGCAGGTATCCGGGCTCGACCAGGTTGACGCGGACACCGAAGTCGGCGACCTCGGCGGCCAACGATCCGGTGAGGCCTTCCAGCGCGTACTTGGCGGCGCAGTACGCGCCCCAGCCGGGGAAGGTGGTCAGGCCGAGGATCGAGGAGATGTTGATGACGTGGCCGCTGCGGCGCGCCCGCATGCCGGGCAGGACGGCGCGCAGCACGTTCCAGGCCCCGAAGATCTGCACGTCGAACAGCTCCCGCGCCTCGGCGTCGGTGATCTCCTCGACGGCGCCGAGCAGGCCGTAGCCGGCGTTGTTGACCACGACGTCGATGCCGCCGAACCGGTCACCGGCCGCCGCCACGGCGCTGGCGACCTCCTTCTCGTCGGCGAGGTTCACCCGCAGGGCCACCAGCCGTGACGTGTCGGCGGAACCCAGCGCCGCGATCAGCCGGTCGGTGGAGCGGGTGGTCGCCGCGACGTTGTCGCCGCGCCGCAGCAGCTGCTGGACCAGCTCGAGTCCGAGTCCGTGCGAAGCGCCGGTGACGAACCAGGTCGCGGGTCCGGTGGTGGGATAGGGCATGGAGATGTCTCCTCGGCGGATACCGGTCGGTGCGTCCCCCGGGCCGGGGAACGGATCCCATGCTGCGGCGGTGCGCCCGGCCCCGGACACCGTCAACCACGCCCAGCCCTGCCTGGGAACGGCATGCCCACCCAACCGCTGGGCACCACATCGCCAGCAGGGCGATCATTGACGACATGGCAGGGCGCACGGATCTGGGTGACTTCCTCAGGAAGTGCCGGGCGGACACGACGCCGGAAGCCGCGGGCATTCCCGGCCACGCCGGTCAGGGCGGCCGGCGGGTGCGCGGCCTGCGCCGGGAGGAGGTGGCCCAGCTCGCCGGGGTGAGCGTCGACTACTACACCCGGCTGGAGCAGGGCCGGCACACCAGCCCGTCGGAAGCGGTCCTCGACGCCCTGGGGCGGGTCTTCCGGCTCGACGCGGCAGCCCGCGCCCACCTCGCCGACCTGGCCCGGCCGCCCCGGCGCCGCGCCGAGCAGGCGCCGGCGCAGCGGGTCCGGCCGGCCATGCACCAGATGATCGCCTCGCTGGTCGACCACCCGGCCTTCATCGTCGGCCGCCGCACGGACGTCCTCGCGTCGAACACGCTGGCGCGTGCCCTGCTCACCGACTGGACCCGGCTGCCACCCCGGCACCGCAACTACACCCGGTGGATCTTCCTCGACCCGGCCGCCCGCGAGGCCTTCCTCGACTGGCCGACGGTGGCGGCCGAGGCGGTCGGCACCCTGCGGCTCTACGCCGGGCGGTTCCCCGACGACCCCCGGCTCACCGAACTGGTCGGTGAGCTGACCATCAAGAGCCCGGAATTCCGCACCTGGTGGAACGGACGCCAGGTGCACGAACGTACGCACGGCACCAAGCACATGACGCACCCCGCCGTAGGATCGATCACCATCCGGTACGAGGCATTGGCGCTGCCCGGCGACGAGGAACAGACATTGTTCATCTACACCACCGACCCCGGAAGCCCGTCGCACGACAACCTGCGCCTGCTCGCGCTCTGGGCGAACCAGCAACAGGCGAGCCCCGCCACGGCCGGCGGCACCCCAGCCCCCGAGCCGCCGGCCCGCGCTGACACCGGCCCCGTCGCCGACTCGGCCTGACCGGTCGGCAGCACGCTCGGCCACCCGCCCTGAACCCGTCGCGCGCGGCGGGGCCAGGCGCGGCCGGGGCGGGTGGGCGGAGTCCTCGGGTCGATCTTTATGATCGCCGGATGTTCGGACTCTTCCGCAGGCCGCCCACCCCCGACACCGACTACGCGCAGGCCGATCTGGAGCTGCGTACCGCGAGGGACCGGGCGCTCGCCGGTGACTGGACGGCGGTCCGGGACCTGATCCTGGCAACCGGCCGGGACTGGGAGCTGCGCGGCCGCCGGCTCTCGGTGCTGGGTGGCGTCGCCGGGGAGGCCCCGCACTGGCTGGACGCGTGGGAAGCCGCCGTGCCGGACGACCCGACGGTGGCGATCCTGCGCGCCGACGCGTTGATGGACCAGGCCGGTGAGGCCCGCGGCGCCGCGTCGGCGCGCCACACCACCCAGGAGCAGTTCCGGGAGTTCGAACGGCTTTCCGCCCTCGCCGGCCAGGCCAGCCAGCGCGCGGTGTGGCTCAACCCCGACGACCCCTACCCGTGGGTGACCCGGATGGCCTCGACGCTCGCCAACGGCCACCGGCAACGCGACGAGTTCCTCGCCGCGATGGACGAGGCGGTCAAGCGCGACCCGGACAACTTCGAGGCCCACCTGATGGCGGTGACCTTCCTCTGCGAGAAGTGGTACGGCTCGCACGAGCAGATGTTCGCCGCGGCCCGCGAGCCCGCCGCCGCCGCGCCCGTCGGCTCGTCGGTGGCGATGCTGCCGCTGCTCGCCCACTTCGAGTACGCGCTGCGCGAGTTCGGCTTCGACACACGGGCGTCGTCGCTGAGCGCGAAGGCGAGCTACTTCCGCCGGCCCGAGGTGATCCGGGAGATCGAGGCGTGCGCCGCCAAGTGGCGCGGCGCCGGCGAGCCTCGCCTGATCGGTCGCGGCATCACGCTCCGGCACTGGCTGGCGCTGGCCAACTACCTGGCCGAGCGCGACCGGAAGGGCACCAGGGCCCTGCTCGCGCAGATCGGGCCGTACCTCGGCAGCACCGCCGTGTACGGCTACTTCTGGATGCGGCAGACCGAGGGCTTCCAGACCGTCTGGAAGTGGGCCGGCTGAAGGCGGCCGGTCCGGCCCGCCTCAGCTCGTCGTACCTTCAGAGCCAGCCCTGGTCGCGGGCCCGGCGGTACGCCTCGGCGCGGTTGCGGGTGTCCGTCTTGCCGATGGCCGCGGACAGGTAGTTGCGGACCGTGCTGGGCGACAGGTGCATCCGGGCGGCCACGTCGGCGATGGTCGCGCCGTCAGCGGAGGCGATGAGCACCTGCCGCTCCCGCTCGGACAGCGGGTTGGGGCTGGCTCCGAGCGCCCGCGCCGCGAGCTGCGGGTCGACGACGATCTCGCCGGCGAGCACCCGTCGGATGGCCGCCGCCAGGTCCTCGACCGGGTCGTCCTTGACCAGGAACGCCCTGGCGCCGGCCTGGAGCGCGCGCCTGAGGTAGCCCGGCCGCCCGAACGTCGTCACGACGATGACCGCGCACGACGGGACGGCCCGTACGATGTCGCCGATCACGTCCAGGCCACTGCGCCCGGGCAGCTCGATGTCGAGCAGGCACACGTCGGGGCGTACCCGCTCGACCGCCGCCACCACCTCGTCGCCCCGCGCCACCTGGGCCACGACCGTCAGGTCGTCCTCGAGGTCGAGCAGGGTGGCCAGCGCCGAGCGCATCATGCCCTGGTCCTCCGCGATGAGCAGGCGCGTCGTCCGGTCCATCGACGCCGCCCTACCGCGAGCCCACGGGTACGGACGCGGCCAGGCGGAAACCCGACGGCGTCCGGGACGCGGTCAGCTCGCCGCCGAGCTCCTCCACCCGTTCCCGCAGGCCGTGCAGGCCGCTGCCCTCCGCACCGGCCGGGCCTTCCCGGCCGTCGTCGACGATCTCCACGGTCACCGTAGCCCCGTCCGAGGTCACGGCGATCCGGCAGGTGCGGGCGCGGGCGTGCCGCAGCACGTTCGTCGTTCCCTCCCGGACCACCCAGCCGAGCAGGGAATCCAGCTCGGCGTCGAGGGGGACCGCCGGTGGGGTGAGGTCGAGCCGGACGTTCCCGGCGGCCAGTGCGGTGCGCGCACCGGCCAACTCGTCCGCCAGCCGCACGCTGCGGTAGCCGGTCACCGCCTGGCGGACCTCGGTCAGCGCCCGGCGACCGGTGGTCTCGATGTCGCGCGCGTGCTCGACCGCGGCGGCCGGGTCGCGCTCGGCGAGTCGCCGGACGGCCTGCGCGCTCACCACCATCACCGACAGCGTGTGCCCGAGCAGGTCGTGCAGGTCGCGCGAGAAGCGCAGCCGTTCCTCGTCGACGGCGGCCCGGGCCAGGCGTTCGCGGGTGCGGCGCAGCTCGGCGGTGAGGTCGAGGAGGTGGTAGACCAGGAACGTGCCGACGCCGCCGAAGAAGGTCGCGAAACCCAGCGAGAGCGCGGTGTCGACCGAGGCGGTCTCCATGCCGGCGGCCAGCGCTCCGCTGATCGTCAGCGACGCGATGGTGCCCAGCGCCCAGCGGGGCCGCACCGCCACCGCCACCGCGATGGCGAGCAGGGGGAACACGAACTGCCGGTCGGTGCGCCAGAGCACCAGGTACGCGGTGACGAGCAGGAGGAGCACGGCCACCGCCACCTCGGCCCGCCACCTCGGCGTCCGCGACCGGAACGGTAACCACACGGCGTACGCGTAGCCGACGCCGACGGCGACCACATGGCCCGCCCGCGGCACCCGACCGTCCGCCAGGGCGGCCACGAGCGGAGCGGTGAGCAGGAGCGGCGCCCAGACCAGGGCGAACCACGGGCCGGGGTGGCGGGCGAACCACGCCACCGCCGGCTGCGGCTCGGTGCAGTAGGTGTCACGCATCTCCGTCGATCCGTTCAGACCGCCGCGCTCGGGTCCTCCGCCCCGGGGGCGAGCCCGAGGATCAGCGTCGCTCCGACCGCCAGGTGCATGGCGATCAGGCTGGCGAGCACGCCGCCGGTCGCCCCGGACGACGGCGGCCCGAGCAGGGACAGCGCGAGCACCGTCCACGCCGTGATCCGCCATGCCCGTCGTCCTCGGTGCTGCCGCCATTTCTCCAGGAACGCTAGCAGCGCCCATCCGGCGGCACCGGCGAGCAGGGCGGCGACGACGATCGACGCCGGGCCGACGGTCCGGGTGGTCGGCTGCGAACCGACGGCCAGGTCGAGGCCGGCGAGCGGGTCGCAGACCACCCAGACGGCGAGGCCGGCGACCACGGCGAGCCCGAGCGTCGCCGCCCGACGACCCCGCCGGACGGACGGCTGCGGGCGGGCGATGGTCTCTGTCATGGGATGTCCTTCCAGGTGTCGTCCTCCAACGCGCTCGACGCTACGGAGGCCGACCCGTCCGTCGGCAGGCCGAGGAATCCCGTCTCCGGCGGGACGAATGTCCCGCGGCGGCGGGTGCGGAGGTATGTGCCGGCGTGCCCCGGGTAACCGGCCGGCATGGCGCGGTACACCAGGCCCGAACTCCGAGAGCAGATCAAGGAAGACATCAAGGCTTCCGACAAGGGCGGCCGGCCGGGGCAGTGGTCGGCACGCAAGTCGCAGCTGCTCACCAAGGAGTACCAGCGGCGCGGCGGGGGCTATCTCGGCCCGAAGGACGAGCGGCAGAAGTCCCTGCAGCGGTGGGGCAACGAGAAGTGGCAGACCAAGGAGGGCGGGACCCGGGCGCGGCGTGACGGCGAGACGGGCCGTTACCTGCCCAAGCAGGCCTGGGAGCAGCTCTCCGGTGAGCAGAAGCGGGCGACCGACGCCAAGAAGCGCAGGGAGTCCCGGGCCGGCAGACAGTACGTCTCGAACACCGGGCCGGCCAAACGGGCACGGAGGAACGCCTCGGCGGCCGGGCGGGTGTCGGAGATGCCGGTCGCCGAGGCGGCCAAGCTCGTCCGCCACCTCGACACAAGCCAGCTCAAGGACGAGCTGCGACGCGAGCGCGACGGCAAGGCCCGCAAGACGCTCGTCCAGCGACTGGAGGCGGAACTGGGGCGGCGCTGACCCCGGACGGCGCCCGACCGCGCGGTCGCGTCGCTGGTCCGTCCTGCCTCAGTCCTCGTCGGTGGCCAGCACCCCGACCATGACCCCGTCACCGGTGCCGACGACGAAGGCGTCCATGACGTGCCGGGTGACCGGGTTCCACGCGCCCTGGTCGGTGTTGGTCCACCAACGGCTCCCGTGGCCCAGCAACACGGCGAGCGTGCCGAACACGTCCCGGGCCCGCTCGACGGGGTAGCGGCCGTGCGCGCGGTAGGCGAGTGTCGTGTGGTCATCTCCAGCAGGACGGCAAGCGCGGCGTCCTCGTGCACCTGGTCCATCCGGGCCGACAGCTCCGCGGCGTCCTGCGGCGCCCGTGCTGCGGTGCCACGCGGGCTGCCGGAGTCGACGACCTCGACGCCGGTCAGGAGCGCGCGGGGCGGCCCGTCGCTCGGGGCGCGGCCTTCGTACGCCTGCTGCTGCGGCCACGGCGAGGCGCGGGCCTTCGATGAGCCCGTGCCGCCGGGCCGGCTGGGAGGACGGCGACGCCCGGTCGCGCCCGGGTCCGCCCGCACGGCGGTGTCACCCGGATAATGACGCGATGACGCAGGAACCGTACGCGGGGCTGGCCACGACGTTCGACTCGGTCGCGGAGCTGTACGAGCGGGTCCGGCCGGGCTACCCGAGGCGGTTGTTCGCCGACCTGGCGACGTCGACGGGTCTGCGCGCCGCCGGAGCCCGGGTGCTCGAGATCGGCACGGGCACCGGTCAGGGCACCCGCGGACTCCTCGATCAGGGCTGGCGCGTGGTGACACTGGAGCCGGGGCGGGAACTGGCCACGGTGGCGCGCCGCGTGCTCGCCGGGCATGGCGACGTCGAGGTCGTGGAGGCGCCCTTCGAGCGGTGGGAGGCGGGTGACCGGCAGCCGTTCGATCTCGTCTTCGCGGCGACATCCTGGCACTGGGTGGACCCGCGAGTCGGCTACCGCAGGGCCGCCGAGCTGCTGCGTCCCGGCGGTCACCTGGCGATCGTCGCCACCGAGCACGTGTCGCCACCCGACGGTGACGACTTCTTCCGGCAGGTCCAGCGGGTCTACGACGAGGTCGGCCTGGGCGACGGCCAGGACGGCCCGAAGCCTCCCGAGGCGGTCGCGGCCCCGGACGTGGCGGCGATCGGCGGCAGCGGGTTCTTCGCGGAGCCGGTCGTGCACCGTTACGTCTGGAGCCGGGACTACACCGCCGAGGAGTACCTGGCGCTGGTGTCCACCTACTCCGGGCACATCGCCGCCTCGCCCCGGCAGCGGGAGACGCTGTTCACCGGCATCCGGGACCTGATCGCCGCCCGCCCGTCGGCGACCGTGCGCAAGCACTACCTGAACATGCTCCAGATCGCCCGGCGCACCGACTTCTAGTAGGTGAAGTCCGTGGGCGCGCCCTCGCCCACGCGACCGTCCACGGCCTCGCGCAGGATGTCGGCGTGGCCGGTGTGCCGTGCGTACTCCTCGATCATGTCCAGGAGCATGTCCCGGACGGTGGGGGTGCGTCCGTCCGGCCAGGTGAAGGAGGCCGGTCCGTCCAGTCCGCGTTCCTCGACGACCTCGGCGACCAGCTTCCGGGACCGTTCGACGGCGTCGCGCCAGACCGCGTGGACGTCCTCGGGCGCATCGAGGGCCCCCGTACGCCATTCCCAGTCGGGGTCGGCGTCGAAATCCACCGCGTCCCAGGGGGCGCCGTACTCCTGGCCGGCAAGCTTGACGGCCAGCCAGTCGGCCTCGACCAGCGCCACGTGCTTGACCAGCCCACCGAGCGTCATGGTGCTGGCGGCGGTGGTCGCACGCAGGCCCTTCTCGTCGAGACCCGAGGTCTTCCAGGCGAAGGTCCGCCGGTTGCGGTCGAGCACCGACAGCAGGGACTCCACCTCGGTACGAGCCGGTTGGGGCCGTGGAGTCGTCTCCGTCATGACCGGAGCATAGGCATCCGGACCGGCCCGCGCTGTCCCCTGGTCGGGGCGGCGCGACGATGACGAACGAGGCCCAGGGCACCCGGTGGCCGGTCTCCGGGTGCGGCGCCGGCGGGAACCGTCATGATGAGCCGGTGAAGATCCTGTCTATCCAGTCGTCGGTCGCCTACGGCCACGTCGGCAACTCGGCCGCCGCCTTCCCCCTCCAGCGGCTCGGGCACGAGGTCTGGCCGGTGCTGACGGTCCACTTCTCCAACCACACCGGGTACGGCGCGTGGCTCGGGCCGCTGCTGGCGCCGGCCGACGTGGCCGAGGTGATCGCGGGCATCGGGGACCGCGGGGTCCTCGGCAGCGCCGACGCGGTGCTGTCGGGCTACCAGGGCGACCCGGCGATGGGTGCGGTGATCCTCGACGCGGTGGACACGGTCAAGGCGGCGAACCCGGACGCGGTGTACTGCTGCGATCCGGTGATGGGCGACGCCGGCCGGGGGATGTTCGTCCGGCCGGGCATCCCGGAGTACCTGCGCGACGTCGTCGTCCCGCGCGCGGACATCATCACCCCGAACCACTTCGAGCTGGACTTTCTCGCCGGCCGGACGACGAACTCGCTCGCCGGGTTGCTGGCGGCGGTCGACGTGGTGCGCGCGACGGGGCCGCGGCACGTGCTGGTCACCAGCGTGCTGCACGACGACGTACCGGACGGATCGCTGGAGGTGGTGGCCGTCTCCGACGAGGGCGCCTGGGCGGTGACCACGCCGCTGCTGCCGATCAGCCCGAACGGCGGTGGCGACGTCACCGCGGCGCTCTACCTCGCGCACCTGTGGACGACGGGCTCACCCGCGACGGCACTGGAGCGCACCATCGCCTCCGTCTTCACCGTCCTTGAGGCGACGCTCGCGGCCGGCACCCGGGAGATCCAGCTGATCGCGGCCCAGGACGCGATCGCCGCCCCGCCTCCGCGGTTCTCCGCCCGGCAGCTGCGCTGACCCCACCGCCGCGCCGGCGTGGTGGTCGGCGGCGACCGTTCGGCGGCTGCTCGTGCCGGCGGGGTGGAGCCGGGCGGGACGCCGTCCCGCCCGGCGTCCCGGCTCAGGGAGCGCAGTTGTAGTTGCGCACCGGACTGGTCAGCTTCTCCTGGGTGCCGAACTTCGCGTAGACCCGCAGCTGGCACGGCAGATCGAGGTCACCGTAGTAGCTGACGACCTCGTTGTCGTAGTACGTGGTGCCGCTGTCCGCGACCTGCCAGGTGCCGCTGTCGGCGGAGTGGACCTCCCAGTAGACGTCGCCGGCGCAGCCCTGCAGGCCGCGCGACCAGGCGATCATGTTCGCCCCGTTGTAGATCTCGGACTGCACCAGGGTGCAGGTGGCGGCCTGTGCGGGTGTGGCGCCGACGAACAACCCGGCCGTCAGCATCGCCCCCGCTCCGACCGCCGACATCAGCTTGCGCATGGTCCGATACCTCCAAGGTGGATGGTGGATCACTTCCCGGAGGGTAGCCGGACGGGAAAAGGAGTTTCAAGGTACGAACATCAATTGTCGAAATCCTTCATCGACGGGGCGTGGTTCGGCCGGCGGTGTCGGACCGTGGTCCGTGGCCCGACGGGCGTCGTGGACGGGGCAGCGCCAGCCGGCCCGCAGTCGAGGTTGCCGGCGGACCACGGCGCTCGATCTGCCGTCACCCCGACGCCCCCGCCAGGAGCACGGCGAGAGCGTCCGCGGACGTCGGGTGTGCGGCCACCAACGCCGCCGCGGCTCCGGAGCCGGCCGGCGGAGCGTCCCGCCGCCACTCACCGACGCAGCCGAGCAGCCCGGCCACCGCGTCCAGCGGCTCCGGATGCCCGGCGAGCAGCGCGGTCACCGGACCGGCCGGGGCCGCCGGTACGGCCGCCGCCGGCTGACCGGTGGCCCGCCACGGCGGCACCCAGGCGTCCAGCGCGGCCAACGTGCCGGGGAAGGTGCGTTCGGCCTCGCGGACCAGTCGGGGCACCAGGTCCGGCCCCTGCTCCCGCAGCGTCGTGATCAGCGTGGGCAGCCAGGGCAGCAGCACCGGATCCGGCAGCCGGGCGAACGCCGTCGACATCGTCTCGACCACGAACGGCGCCAGTCCCGGCGCCGGCTCCAACGCGTGCACGAACCCGGACAGGTACTGCGGGAACGCCGGCACCACCAGCGGGTTCGCCAGCAGCTCGGCGCAGCGCTCCCGCAGCTCGGCCAGGGGCAGCAGGCCGAGCTGGTGGCGGGACGCCCAGAGCAGGGCGACCTTCGCCGGCGCCTCCGGGTGGGATTGGGCGACGGCCAGTTCCAGCTGGGACCGGTCGCAGCCCAGCGACAGCGCGAGGCTCTCCATCCCGAACAGGAAGCCCAGCATGGCCCCGACCTGCCGGGCCCCGGTCGCCTCGTCCACGAACGCGGTCGGCAGCAGGGTGCAGTAGTGCGCGTACCCGGTGGTCACGAACGCCTCGCACCAGGCCGGCAGCCGCGCCGCGGTGGTCCGGTGGTGGGCCAGCAGCCGGCGGATCCGCCGCAGCACCTCGGGGGCGTCGTCCACGGTGCGTTCGACGGAGAGCAGCTCCACGGCCCGCGCGCCGAGCTCGTCGACCAGACGCGGGCTGTCGAGCAGCCGGATGGCGTCCTCGACCGCGGCGAGCGCGGTGGCGGCGGTCGCGTCGGCCCCGCGGACGGAGCGGCGCAGCCGCTGCTCGAGAACCTGTTCGACGGTGACGCCCTCGTACCCCAGCTCGATCAGCGCGCGCTGGTTGCGGCCGAGCGCCAGGTCCCAGCTCTCCTGTAGCGACCGGTGGCCCAGGCGCCGTTCGCCCATGATCGGGCGGACCGCGTCGGCGGGCAGCAGGTGCCGCAGCATCCAGAGCAGGTCCGAGCAGGCCGGCAGCGCCGGGTCGGCGCGCAGGTCCAGCAGGGCCCGCTGCACGGTCCGCTTCGCCAGATCCAGGCCCAGCGGGCGGAGGCGGTCGAGCACGTCGCGGGCCAACGGGGGAAGCGAGTCGTAGCCGACCTGGCCGATCCGGTCGCCGCCGAGCAGGATCTCGCAGAGCCGGCGGACGTCCCGGCGGCCCGGCACGACGTCCTTCTCGATGCAGGTGACCGCGGCGTCGGCGAAGTCGTACGGGGTGGGCCGGGCCCGGTTGCGCAGCCCGGCGAGCAGGATCGAGGTCTCGAACACGGCGATCGCGTCGGCGGTGCTGGCCAGGTACCCGTTGCGCCGGGCCAGCCGGACGATGTCGACGCACCAGCCGCGCAGCTCCGCCTCGTCCAGCTCGTCCGGTGCGGGCGGCGCGGCCAGGAAGCCGCTGAGCCGGTCGCTGGCCGGCGGGGCGGGCGCCGGTGCCACCGCCCCCCGCCCGCGCCGGCTCCGCTTCGTCCCGCCCCGCTGGCCGTCGAGCCGGTACGGGACGAGGCCGTCGCGGCTCAGCGACTTCGTCCAGGCCGCCGCGGCGATCGACACCGAGCCGGGGGCGAGGCCGAACTGCGCCTCGATGGCGGAGTGGCTGGAGGGGATCAGCCCGTACCGCCACCGGGTGCCGGTACACGGGCTGATCGGGAAGTCCGGCGCGGTCGAGTCGAGGCCGAACTGCTCGACCGGACTGGCCGCGTGGAACGCGCCGCACACGTACAGGCAGTCGGCCGGGTCGGCGCCGGAGGCGGTCAGGTGCTGCCGGATCCGGGTCCACATGTAGCGTTCCCGGTCCTCGTCCCGGTCCAGCCGGTCCGCGTCGGTGGGTCGCAGCCGCCGGAAGAGGCTGCCGATGAGCACCATCACCTGCCGGTAGGTGTCGTGGTCGGCGGTGGCGAGCGGCCGCTCGACGTACTGGTCCCACCACTCCGACCAGTGCCGCACCTTGCCGTGGTGCAGCAGGTACGCCTCCAGCTCCGCGAACCGGGGTCGCAGGTCGCCGAGCTCCACGCCGACCGCGTCGCCGTGCAGCGCCGCCTCCTCGGCCGTCGCCTCGGCGCCGCCGGCCGCCGGACCGTCGGCGGCCGGGCCGGCCTCGGGGCGGGGCGTCCACTGGAAGACGTGGTCGGTGGAGCGGTCCACCAGCACCAGCTCCACCCCGGGGGTGTCCAGGGCGTACGCGATGGCCTGGTATTCCGCGGAGGCCTCGGTGATCGGGGCGACGACGCTGAGCGGGGCCCACTCGGCGGGGAAGCCCGCCAGCTCGGTGGCGAACGCCTGCACGGCCACCGGCAGGCGGCAGTTGCGCAGCTCGGTCAGCAGCGGCTGGAGATCCTCGCACAGCTCCAGGTAGACGACCTTCGGCTGCTTGGCGCGCAGCCGCCGGAGCATGGCCAGCGCGGAGGCCGGTGAGTGGTGGCACACCGGGAAGATCTCCAGCCGTTCGCCGAGGGCCCGGTCGACGTCGTCCACGATGCCGGCCAGGATGCCGGCGAGCGCGTCGGGGGAGTCGGCGAAGGCGGTCGCCGCGTCGGTGAGCTGTTCGCGCAGCGCGCCGAACAGGCCGGCATCGGTGGCGGCGGTCACGACAGCGACGCGATCGCCTGGCGGCCGCCGTCGAGGAAGCCCGCCCAGTCGCCGCCGTCCTGCTTGGCCCGCGGCTCGACGACCCCGTGCAGGTACTTGTTGAGGATGGCCAGGTCCTCCGGGCTGCGCCGGGCCAGCGACCCCATCAGCGACCCGGCGAGGATCTCCGGGCGCAGGGTGCGGTCGCCGAAGAACTGGCTGTGCAGGATGGCGTCCTCCAGCACTCCGATCTGCTCGGCGGTGGACAGCGCCGACTCCAGCTTCTCGTCGTCGCTGGCCGCCGAGGCGGCCGCGGCCCGCAGGTCGGCGAAGCTCTGCAGCAGGATGTCCAGCAGGGTGGGCGGTACGTCCAGGTTGATGTGGTGCCGGCGCAGCAGCTCCTCGGTGCGGAAGCGGACGATCTCCGCCTCGCTGCGCTTGTTGGTCACCACCGGGATCCGGACGAAGTTGAACCGCCGCTTCAGCGCCGAGGACAGGTCGTTGACGCCCCGGTCGCGGCTGTTCGCGGTGGCGATGACCGAGAAGCCGGGCTTGGCGAAGACGATGTTGTCCCGGTCCAGCTCGGGAATCGAGATGTACTTCTCGGACAGGATCGAGATCAGCGCGTCCTGCACGTCGCTGGTGGAACGGGTCAGCTCCTCGAAGCGGCCGACCACACCCTGCTCCATCGCGGTCATGATCGGCGACGGGATCATCGACTCGCGGGACTGCCCGCGGGCGATGACCATGGACACGTTCCACGAGTATTTGATGTGGTCCTCGGTGGTGCCGGCGGTGCCCTGCACGACCAGCGTGGAGTTGCGGCAGATCGCCGCGGCCAGCAGCTCGGCCAGCCAGCTCTTGCCGGTGCCCGGGTCGCCGATCAGCAGCAGCCCCCGGTCGGAGGCCAGCGTGACGATGGCCCGCTCGACGAAGCTGCGGTCGCCGAACCACTTCTGCGGGATCTCCCGGTCCAGGCCGTCGGCCCGTTCCGAGCCGAGGATGAACAGCCGCACCATCCGCGGGCTCAGCCGCCAGGAGAACGGCTTCGGGCCGGTGTCGACCGACTCCAGCCAGTCGAGTTCGTCGGCGTACTTGACCTCGGCGGGGGCACGCAGCATGTCGGACATGAGGGGGTAGGTCTCCTAGGTGAGGAAGCTCTTGAGCTCGAAGACGAGTTTGCGGATGTGGCCGGAGACGACCGGGGTGCCCAGGTCCTTGAAGCGCTGCCGGAACCATGGGTTGACGCTCTGCTGGCCGGAGCTGGTGACCGAGCCGACGGGGATGAACCGCACGCCGGAGCGGTGGACGGCCTCGATCCCGTCGAACAGTGGCTGCGACCGGTCGAACTCGTAAAAGTCCGAGATCCACACCAGGACGGTGTTCCTCGGCTCGACGATCTTCGGGCGGGCCATCGCCATCGCGACCGGCCCGTCGTTGCCGCCGCCGAGGTTGGTGCGCAGCAGCACCTCGAACGGGTAGTGCACCCACGGGGTCAGGTCCAGCGCCCTTGTGTCGTACGCGATCAGGTGCACGTCCACCTTGGGCAGCCCGGCGAAGATGGACGCCAGGATCGTGCAGTTGACCATCGAGTCGACCATCGACCCGGACTGGTCCACCACCACGATGAGCCGCGCCGGCGTGGTGCGGCGAGCGGTCTGCCGGTAGTAGAGCCGGTCGACGTAGAGGCGCTGGTCCTCCGGGCTCCAGTTGGTCAGGTTCTGCCAGATGGTGCGGTCCAGGTCGAGGTTGCGGAACACCCGCTTCGGCGGCACCGAGCGGTCGACGGTGCCGACGCTGGTCTGCTCCACCTGGGTGCGCAGCACCTCGGCGACCTCGTCGACGTAGCGGCGGATCAGCGCCTTGGCGTTGGCCAGCGCCACTCCGGACAGGTTGGCCTTGTCCCGCAGTAGCTGCTCGATCAGCGACATGCTGGGGGTGAGCCTGCTCGCCAGGTTGGGGTCGGCCAGCACCTCCCGCAGGTGCATCCGCCGGACCAGGTCGCCCTCCAGCCCGGCGAGCGTGCCGCCCAGCTCGCCACCCTGCCGGCGCAGCTCGCCGGGCGCCGCGCCGAGCGCCTGCTCGAACCAGCCGGCGTCGGACTGCCAGCGGGCGAGCTGGCCGGCGCTGACCGACCCGGAGCCGGTGGCGAACACGTTCAGCAGCAGCTTCGACACCAGCGCCGCCCGGCGTACCTCGGTCGGGTCGGGCCGGGTGGGGCGGGCGGCCGGCCCGTCGTCGCTCGTGGTGAGCAGGCCGCGCAGCTCGTCGGCGAGCGCCGGGAAGCGCTGCACCACCGTGTCGACCGAGACCGCCGGGTCGAGCAGCGCGGCCGGCAGGCCGAGATCCTCGACGACGGCCATGCTCGCCGACTCCAGGGCGGGCTGCTCGTCCGGGCTGAACAGCCGGGCCAGCAGCCGCCAGTAGAGGACCTGCCGGCGGTTCTCGTCGTCGCGTCCGGTCCCGGTCATCGGCGCAGCAACCGTCCCGCGCGCTCGCGCAGCACCGCCACGGCGTCGCCGGCCTTCGCCTCGGCCTTCGCGATCTTCGGATCGGTGATCCCGCCCGCCCAGTCGCCGTTGTGCGCCTCGGCCACCTGCCGCTTGCTGGTGAACCGGACGGCGAGGGGGTGCAGGAGCCAGCGGCCGTCGTCCCAGCGCAGCAGGCCGAGGCAGGCTGACGAGCCGGCCACCCGGTCCCGGGTGAGCGGGCCGCTCGCCGGCAGCCGGTCGGCGGCCACCGCGACCCGCTCGCCGTCGAGGTCGAGGACGAGCCCGCCGTCCTCGTCGCGTACCGGGCCGCCCTCGATCAGCACCGGTTCGGCGATCGCGGCCGGGTGCCGGTCCAGCGGCGGCGTCGACGCGGCGGCCGCCGACCCGAGCAGCACCCGTGCCGTCGCGAACGGGTCGGTCGGCTCGCCCAGCTCCGCCCGGCTGTCGTCCCAGCGCAGGTCACCGCCCTGCAGTGGCAGGTCGGAGACCGTCACGGCCCGCCGCTCGGCCAGCGCCCGCAGCAGGGTGGGCTGCCCCGGGAAGAGCCGCCAGATCGCCGGCCCGACGATGGTGGCCACCTTCGCGGCGCCCACCGTGGCGCGGACCAGTCGGGGCGTCCCGCCACCGGCCGGTTCGAGCACCGCGTGCAGCTGGACCTGCACCGCGGTGTCGTGCTCGTGGACCTCCACGCCGAGCGGCAACAACCGCCCTGAGACCAGTTCGGCCTCCGCCGGTGGCCCGGCCGGCGCGCCCCGGGTGAGCAGCATGGCGCGCGCCCACAGGTCCGCCCAGCGCCGGACCGGCACCTGCGGCATCGCCGCCACCGGTACGCACGCCCGCAGCTCGGCGGCCAGACCGTCGAGCAGCACGGCGAGCCGACGCGACCCGGGCTCGGCCAGCGCGGCCTCCACCGGCGCCCCGGCGGCCGACACCAGCTCGTGGTCGACGCCGCGCCAACCGGTGAGCGCCACCTCGTGCAGCCAGGCCCGCGCCGCCAGCAGGGCGGGGGAGACGTGCGTCGCGCCGGCGGCCATCCCGGGCCACGGCGACCGGTCCCGCCCGAGGGCGTCGTCGAGCTGCCCGAGCAGGGCGTCGTGCGCCGCGCCGAGCAGGGCCGACCGCGCCCCGGCCAGGACGGCCAGGTGCTCCTCCGCGACCGAGCCGGCGGTCACCTTGCCGACCGCCTCGGCCACCGGTGCACCGAGCGGGGTGTCGGCCACGGCGTCGGCCAGCGCCGCCAGCGCGGCCACGCCGTCCTCGCCGACCCGGGCCAGGCCTCCGGTCAGCACGTCGTCGAATCCGGCGACCATGTCGAGGGCCTCGGTCAGCCCCGCCGGCACGTCCGCCCGCAGCCGGGTCGCCTGGTGCGCCAGCATCAGCCCACCGCCGCGCTCGCCGGGAACCACTGCAACTCCGGCAGCGGCGCGGTGCTCTCCGGCACCTCCAGGTAGGCCAGGTGGCGCAGGAACCGGCTGAACACCACCGCGGCCGGGCTCGGCTCGTGCCGGGGATCCATCCGGGCGAACAGCTCGGCGCCGGTGTCCACCCCGTCGCCGACGTCCACCCGCAGATAGCGGGCGACCGGCTCGACGCCGTACTGGAGGATCGCCTCGTCGGCCAGCGCGTGCAGGTGCTTGCAGGGGTTGCCGCGCAGCCCGCCGCACGGCCGGTTGTTGTTGGTGCTGCAGTGGTAGGCGTGGGTGCCGGCGGCCACCGACGAGACGTACACCCGCTCGATGTCGGAACCGCTGGACACCACGCCCTGCAGGCACCCGTCGGCCAGCTCGACGAAGGGCACCTTGGCCAGTCTGCGCGCCCGGGCGGGTGGCACCACCCGCAGCACGCTTCGTCGTCGCCACGAGGCTTCGACCGCCTCCGTCATCTCCGACCTCCCCGCCGGAGACCGGCTCCGGGCAGGGTGCTGCCCACGCCGGCCCACATCCGCGCCGCTGTGACGACAGGGATCATGGACCACCGGTACGACATCGCCACCACCGCCGGCCATGGTGCGGGACGGGGCGGCAATCGGTCACTGCTCGGCCTCCGCCACGCCAGCGGGGCGCGGCATCGGAAGGCCGTCGGGGGAGCGCGGCCACCGGACCGGGGGCGGGGTACCCGCCCTCAGGCGGGGTCGCCGCCCGGCGCCGCTCTCATCCAGCCGCAGGGGCCACGTCGACGGCGGCGGCGCCGACGACGGCGTTGTCACCGGCGTTCTGCAGGTAGCCGACCACCGAGGCATGCCGGGGATCGAGGTCCGGCGGCACCGCCAGTTCCAGCCGTCCCCGCTCGGCGTCCGGACGCACCGAGGAGAAGGCGCGGACCACGTTGTCCTGCCGCAGCGTCCGCCCGGCGTTCTCGCCGTGGGCCACCTCGCTGTCCAGGCCACGCTCCACGACCGCCACGTTCAGCACCGCCGGAGTCGGGACGGTCTGGTAGTCCACCAGCACCCGGTCGCCGCCGGGCGAGGCGGCGACCGACAGGGTGAGCGGCGTGCCGGGACCCGCGCTCAGCGCTGACGCGATCGCGGTGGCCGCCTGTCGTCGGTCGGAACCGACGAATTCGACGGTGCCGTTGACGACCATCTGCGGGGTGTACAACCGTCCCGAACCGAGGGCCCGCGCGTACGCCTCCTGCCGGGCGGTGTACGCCGCGTCGGCGAACCGGTCGGGCCAGCCCAGGTAGTCCCAGTAGTCGACGTGGAAGCCGAGGGCGAACACCTTCAGCTCCCGCTGCCGGGCGTCCCGCTCGATCTCGGTCAGCACCTCCTCGGCGGGTGGACAACTCGAGCAGCCCTGGGAGGTGAACAGTTCCACCACGGCGAAACCGCCGTCCGCGCGGGCATCATCCGACCCGGTGCGCGTTGGGTCCGTCATCGGCCGTCTCCTCCGTCCGCGCCGCTCGCGGCACCCCGATTCCCGTTCCGGCCCCGACCATGCCTGCCCGCGGGCAGGCCCAGCTCGTTGCCGACCCCTCCGGGCGGTGCGCGGCGGGCGAACCATCTTTGACGACGTCACCATGGCGGTGGCGCCCGGCGCCCGCTGGGGGGTCGTGGGCAAGAACGGGTGCGGCAAGTCGACACTGCTCGCCATCCTGGCCGGCGGGTTGGCCCCGGACTCGGGGAGTGTGCACCGGTTCGGCAGTCTCGGCCTGGTGGAGCAGGAGCTGAGCGCGGCGGGCGGAGGCACGGTCGGCGACGTGATCGACGTGGAACTCGCCGCGGTGCGACGGGTCCTCGCCGCGTTCGAGTCGGCGTCTGCCGCGTTGGCCAGGGGCGAGACGGGCGCCGCCGGCGCGTACGCCGACGCCCTGGCGGCGGCCGAGGCGCTCGACGCCTGGGACGCCGACCGCCGGGTCGACGTCGCCCTGGCCGGCCTGAACGCCGTGACCGACCGCTCCCCGGCGGTTGGCCGAGCTGTCGGTGGGGCAGCGCTACCGGGGTACGCCTCGCGTGCGTGCTGGGCGCCGGTCACGACTTCCTGCTGCTGGACGAGCCGACGAACCACTTCTCCATCGCCCTGGTGGAGGAACTGGCCGAGGCCCTGCGGAGCACGCCGGCCGCGGTGGTCGTCGCCACGCACGACCGCCAGCTGCTGAGCGACCTCGACGCCTGGCCCCGCCGGCACCTCGGCGACGAACCGAGGTGATCCGGCCGGCCGGGCGCCGGCGGCTCCCGGCGCGCCGCCTCCCGTGGCGGCACGCCGGGCGGCACCGATTCCGATCGGGGGTCAGGACCGGCTGGCGGTGAGCAGCAGCGGGGTGCCGACCCCCTGCCGGGCGCTCAGATCGGCGAGGAAGGCGCCCAACCAGCCGAGCGCGTCCAGGGACCACTCGGCGAGCGTGCCGTGGAAGGTCGCCCGGTGCCGGGACGGTCCGTTCCAGAAGCCGTCGTCGAACGGCGGGCGCACGGACAGCGGATCGTGGTCGGTCAGCGAGTACGACTCGCACCGGAACACGTCCTGGTCCAGCCGGCTCAGCCAGTCCCGCAGCCGCGGCGCGGCCGGGGGGACGGACGAGGCCTGCCCGCTGTCCAGGGTGATCCGCACCGGCGTCCTCGACCGCGGATCACCGTCGCGGAACCAGCCGGCGCTGAGCAGCGACGGCGACAACGCGGGCTCCGGGCGAGCCGCCGCGGCCAGACCCTGGACGGGCAGGAGCACCTGCACCGCCCGCAGTCGAAGGGTGCCGATCCGCGCCACCGCGTCGCCGGCGCAGCGCAGGAACGGCTGCACCGGCAGCGGCCGGTCGCCGGTCACCGGTTCGGCGCCCACCTGGAACCAGGCGACCAGGGACGCGCCGGGCGCGGCGAGCGGATGATCCTCACCGGCGTCGTTCATGCCCCACAGGCCGGCCGCCCGGAGGTCCGCGTCCCCGGGGTCCCCGGCGGCCCGGCCGTCGAGCCACCCCATGGCGAGCGACCGTTCGTGGAACAGGAAGTACGGATCCAGGTCGGAGTCCGGGTTGCGCCACGGGTGCCGGGACAGTTCGCCGTACAGCGCCGCGAACAGGGTGCCCGCCGGCGAGCGGGCGCCGGGTGCCAGGCCGGGGCGGGCCTGCTCGTCGTGGCCCGTCATCGGGATGTCCCAGGTGGCGGTGGCATCCACCGACCCTATCCACCCGGGCGGCCCGTTCGTCGGCGCGTCAGCGCGACCGGGCCGGGGCGGCTGGTCGCACCAGATGCCGCGGGTTCAGCCGCGCCAGCGGTCGTTGACCAGCCTGGGGCGCAGGACGGTGTGAACGAGCGCGCTGGTCCGCCACCACGCGGCCGCCACCGAGGCCCGGGCGACGTCGGCGGTCGCCCGGAGCGCCCCGGCCCGGCCGTGGTCCGCCAGCAGCCGTCGCCTCGTCCGGGCGGCCGCGGCCCGCTCCGGCGCGCGGCCGCTGCCCCCTGGCACCTCGGCCCACCGTTGTACGGACTCGGTCGCGGCGCTCAACGCCTCCGCTCGCCGGCCGGCCGCCGTCAAGCAGGTGGCCAGGGTGTGCAGGGCGCCGGCCAGGACGGCGGCGTGGATCGCCGGTTCGGCCCGGACCATCCTCCTGGCCACCGCCACGGCCTCGGTAGCGGCCTGGACCGCGCCGCCCCGGTCGCCGGCGTCCCGGAGCTGCTCGGCGAGGTTGCCCAGCACCTCGGGCAGCTCGGACTCCAGCGCGGCGTCCGTGGCGACCGCGGGCCGGAGCACCTGGACGGCTTCCTCCGCCGCGGCCACCGCGCCGGCCGCGTCTCCGGTCCGCGCCCGGCATCGGCTCAGCTGGAGCAGGGCCACCGAGAGCGAGGGATTCCCCATGTCGTCCGGCGCGACCGCGAGCTCCCGGTGGATGGCCACGGCCTGGGTCGCCGCGGTACGGGCGGCGTCCACCTGGCCGGTGGCGAGCAGGGCGCGGGCCAGCTCGGTCAGCGCTCCGCCCAGCATGGGACGGATCCGCCGGTGCCGGCGGGCCAGGACGACGGCGAGCGCCGCCGCCCGCCGGGCCTCCACGTGCCGGCCCGCGTCCGCCAGCGCCGTACCGAGGTAGGTGAGGCTCTGCACGAGATCCGCGGCGCGTTCCTCGACGCTCGCCGGATACCGCCAGCGGTTCGTGACCCGGTCGATCGGGCTGAGGTAGGTCTCCTCGAGGCGTTGCAGCCGTCGGCGGAAGGGGGGCACGGTGTTCAGCGCCCGCAGGAGAGTGCGGGCGACGGGATCGTGCAGGGCGAGGAACCACACGTCGCCCAGCTCCATCGGTGAGAGGTCCATCCGGCGTCGGCGCATCCGCATGGCGGCCTGGAACGCGGGCAGCGCCTCGGCCCGGCGTCCGGCCCGGTGCGCCACGTGGCCGCTGACCAGTTGCGCGTGGCTGAAGTCCGGGCTGGGGTGGGCACCGCCGAACTCCCGGTACAGCGCGATCGCCTGCGCTGCCAGCCGTACCGCCTCGGTGCGTCGCCCGGCGGCCGACAGGTCCGCGCTCAGATCGACCAGGGCGCTGCCCAACCGGTTGCGGGCGCGGTGCCGCAGTTGGCCGGCCGGGCTGCGGTCGTCGGACGGGTCGACGTCGGCACTGAACCCGCGGAGGATGTCGGTCGCCCGCTCGCGGGTCGCCGCGGCCTGGCTGTAGCGGCCGGCGTACGTCTGCACGGCGGCCAGGTCGGTCAGCACGGTGATCCGGGCCTCCGGGTCGGCGTTCTCGGCCAACCGGTACGGCGCCAGCCGGGTCTGCACGGTCGCCATCGCGGGTAGCAGGTCGGTGTCCTCCGCGGCCTCCAGGTGCTCGGCGAGAGCGGCCAGCCGGCGGGAGCCGAGCCCGGTGAGCCCGGCGACGGCGCCGATCGCCGCGTTGCCGGCGGCGAGGATGACGGCCGGACGGTCGTCGACCAGGCGGAAGAGGCACTCCGGTCCGACGTGCGGCCACCGTCGGGCCGCCGCGGCGAGCATTCCCACGGCCCGGGGCGACCAGGCCGGCGGCGCCGGCTCGTCGGCCGCGCCGAACAGCACCGCGGCCGATCAGCAGGACCCGGACGGGCAGGCCGGGCTTCTGCAGCAGTGAGTTGCTGAACAGCCAGGTCAGGTGACTGAGCGGCCACTGGTCGGCGTAGTCGACGATCACCAGCAGGCCGACCGCGCCGTCGGCGCGCAGATCCTGGCTGTCCGCTCCCGGGAGCACCGTACCCGGTCCCTGGACGGCGACGAGCACCTTCCAACCGCCGGCCACCGACAGCTCGGCGAGCCGGGCGGCCAGTCGGGTCTTGCCCTGCCCGCCCGGGCCGTGCAGCCACCGGGCCCCCATCGGCGCCTCGCTGTCCCGCCACGCCTCCAGCGCGGCGAGGTCGTCCTCCCGCCCGGTGAACGGGACCACCTCGTACCGGGCGTTGAGCATCCGGCTCGGCGCCTCGCGCAGCCAGTCGGACGGCACGGCCGGGGACGGCTGCCAGTTGCGCAGCACGAAAAGCGGGATGCCGTCGCCCCACACGTGCAGGTCCCCGCCGATCACCCCGGCGGCGTTACCGCCGTCGGCGTGGACGTCCTGCCGGTACGGCGTTGGGGCGGCGGTCGGGTCGTCCGGAGCGCCTGCCTCCGTCACCGGCTCCGCCTCACGCTTCCGGGCCGGTCGGGTCGCCGGTCGGCCGAGGTGGCAACTGGTGGTGGATCACGTCGCCGTTCATCGCGCCGTACGCGGCGGCGCCGGGGGCGCTGGCGCTGATGATCTGGGTCTGCGGGACGGTGGTGGACTCCCGGGACCCGGGCCGCCCCTGCCTGAGTTGCCGGCCGGTGAGGACGACGCCGATCACGCCGACGACGAGCGCGACCAGCCCCACGACCATGCTCACCACGTCGGCGGTGTTCGCCTGGACGTCGAGCGGCTGGCCCAGGAAGACCCGGGCGGTCTTGACGGTCCCGACCGACAGGCCGGCGAGGCCGACCACCGCCGCGGCGATCGCCGCCCACCGGACTCTCCGTCTCGCACGGCTGTCCATCGCATCCTCCCGCGGCTGCCCGGCCGTCGACGCTCGGCGTCGAAGAACCTCCACAGTGCAGCACGCGGCAGCAAGGCGCCATCACCTGACGTGTTCGCGGCAGTCGACACCCGGCGTCGCCGGACGGCCGCGCCGCCGGGCCGGGGCGACGGCCGGTGGCGAGCGTCGTCGGTAGCGGTCGGGCCGTGGGCGGATCAGAGGAAGTCGAACAGTGGGGGAAAGACCAGGACCACGACCCAGGCCCACGCGGCGTACACCGGCAGGTAGCCGGTCTGCCAGCGTTCGATCGCCGCGAACGGGGCGCGTCGGCGGACGAAGCCCAGCAGCAGCCACGCCGACCAGGCGAGATTGGCCAGCAGGATGACGTTCTCGCCGAGGGTCGCCGCCTTGTTGGGTGTGGTGCCGTACTCGGTGATCCGCCCGGTGATCTCCAGCAGCACCAGCACGTCGATGACGAGGGCGCTGACCACGAGGGCGAACTGCAGCTTGTCGAACAGGCCGGGCGGGGCCAGCGGATCGCGGGCGGAGATCGAGTAGAGCAGCAGCCCCAGCACCACGACCAGCAGGAGGTTGAACAGGATCAGCGCTTCCCGCTCGACGTTGATGCCGTTCGCGCTGCGGCCGAGGGCGGCGAGGAAGGCCAGCAGTACGGCGGTGAACAGCGGGGTGAACAGCCGGGTGAGCACCGGCGCGATGTTCTCCACGACGCTCTGCTTGGCCTCGACGAGCCAGCCGGCCACCACCACCGCGGCGGCCGCGCCGCAGGGCAGCAACCACTGCGAGACGAAGCCCTCCGGGGAGAGCCCGATGGCCTCGAAGGTGCCGAACATGAACGCGGTCAGCACGCCGCCGCCGAGGGCGATGAGGACGTAGTAGATGAAGCACTCGCCGGTGAACCGGATGAAGTCCATCCGTCGGCGTGACGAGCGCAGGTCGTCGGCCACGTACGCCAGGCCGACCACGAGCCAGAGCGCGATCGGAAGATGGATGCCGGTCAGCACCACCGACTGGGAGTCGTCGGCGAGGGGATACGCGTTGGCCGCCACCGCGCCGAGCGCGAACAGCGCGACCAGTGCCCCGATCACCGCCTTGCTGGCCTGCCGACGCCAGGCCAGGAAGGCCGCCAGCCAGGGCAGCGTGAAGAGGCTGAGGTTGGTCGCGTAGAACGCGCCGTCCCGCTCGATGCTCATCCCGAACAGCTCCGGCACCTTGACGGAGGCCGCCGCGCCCGCCGCGCAGGCGGCCACCGCGACCAGGTCACGTCGTGCCCGGGTGGGTGCCGCCGGGCCGCCCGTCCCGCTGGTCAGCACCAGTTGCTTCCAGAGCCGTTCCGAATGCTCCCGGGCGAACTCGCGGGACAGGTCGTTCAGGCTGCCCATGCGCTTCACCGCTACCAGGAACGCCTCGTCGGCGCGCAGGCCGACCGCCATCAGCTCGTCGACCGAACCTCGCAGATGGTCCTCGAGCTCGTCGGCGTCGGACTGGTGCAGCTCGGCGCGGCGGTTCACGTGCTGCCGCCACTGGGTGAACTGGGCCTCCAGTTCGCTCCGATCCTCCGGCGCTGTCATGCCTGGCCCTCCAGGGGGACCGCGGTGAATGGCCGGAAGTCGCCGGAGCCGTGCCAGACCTGTTTGAGCGCGCCAACGACGGTGTCCCACTGGCGGCGTTGTTCGGCCAGCTCGGCCAGGCCGCTCCGGGTGATGCGGTAGTACTTGCGCCGTCGCTCCCCGGCGACCGACTGCCAGCTCGACTCGACGTGGCCGAGGCGCTCGAGCCGGTGCAGCAACGGGTAGAGCAGGCCCTCCGTCCAGTCCAGCTCGCCACCGGAAAGCTCGTTGATCCGTCGCAGGATGGCGTAGCCGTAGCTCTCGCCCTCGGCCAGGATGCCCAGCACCATCGGCGTCGCCGAGGCGGCCACGAGATCCTTGGTGACCCGCACGAAACCTCCCGCACCCATCCCTAGAACTCTGATGCATAGTAGTTCTAGGTATCGTCCGGGCACAAGGAACCCGGACCGGCTCAGCGGTGCGGCCGCGACCGGTTCAGCTGAGGCCGGACAGGAGTCAGGTCCCGTCGAGAGCCGGGGCGCTCCGATCCACCGTGGCGCCGATCAGGTCGTGGCCCAGGTCGAACCGGACGCCGTCCGGGTTGGTCAGCCCCACGTCGACGTACCACGAGCGGTCAGCCTCGGGGTGCGGTCCGACCAGGCCCACCCGCCCGGCGCCGTAGCTGGTGACGACGGCGGCGGCCGCGCCGGTGTCGTAGGTGGCGAGCACGCTGCCCGGCGCACCGGGACGCAGCTGGAACGTCGGCCCGTCCTGGAAGTACATGTGCCGGGCGCGTCCGCGCCAGCGCACCTCGACCACCGTGTCGTCGGTGCTGTCGACGCTCGCGCCGGCGGTGTCGATGTAGCGGCCCACCTTCCCGTCGAGCAGGCCGAAGCCGGGATCGGCGGCGGCCAGGTACGCACCCAGGCAGAAGCCGAGGTAGTGCCCACCGTCGCCGACGAAGCCGCGGATTTCCTGGGCGTAGTCGCGCATCCGCCGCCAGGCCGGGCCGACGTTCCCGCCGCCGGGTTGCGCGTACACCGCCGCCTCGGCCAGCGCGCTCCGCGACACCGGCCGCTTCTCGTCCGGGCCGCAGTACTCGGTGCGGAACCCGGCCGGTGCGCCCCGCAGCAGGGCCGCCACCGCCTCCGCGCAGCCGGAGCACGCGGCGGGACCCCGGTAGACCAGCGCCAGCGGCCCGTCTCCGGAGACCGCCGACACCCCGACCCAGCCGAGTGCCGCCAGGGTGCCGGCGGCACCGACACCGACCAGGAGACGCCGCCGACCGACCGTCCGCGCCCTGGCCCGCAGCGGCTCCCATCCGGGCTGCCTCATCTCGCCGTCCGCCCGCTCAGCCAGGGCGCCATCCCGTCGCCGGCGGCTCGACCCGGTAGGCCCGCGGCTCGGGCGCGTACCGTGACATTCCGGTGCCGGGTCGACGACCGTCGCGAACCGCCAGCCGGCGAGCGCCGCCGGAGATCGCCGTCACCAGGCCCTCCAGCGGGCCTCGGCCGGCCGTGGCCCACCAGGCGAAGGCGAACAACACGAACGCCACCACCTGCGCGAGGTATCCGGGCACGGGCGCGAAGGAGTCGAGGTCCGAGTTGATGAACATGACGTGCGCGGTGTAGAGCGTCAGGACCATGCCACCGGCCGCGGCCAGCGGCAGCAGCAGCACGGAGATCGCCCGCCGCGGCAGGCTCCGGGTCACCCGGCTGGCGAGCAGCATGACGGCGAGCAGGGCCAGCGCGCTCCCGGTGGTGGCGAGCAGGTCGAGCGGCGTGCCGGTGTGCGGCGCGTCGACCGCGAGCCACCACCACGTCGAGGTGGGCGTGCTGCCGTCCCCGCCGAACGCGAGCAACTCGGCGATCTGCGCCGCGTCCAGCCCGCTCGTCGGCTGGGTGACCGAGATCTGCTGCAAGCCCCCGTACCGGTGCTGCAGGACCCACGACGCCACCGGCGCCGCGACGGCGAGCGCGACTCCGGTGCCGAGCATCCCGAGGATGGCTCTCGTCCGGGTCAGCGCCAGCCGCCCGACGACCAGGCCGGCACACAGGTACGCCAGCCACGTCACGGCCGGGAACTCTCCGGTGACCGTCAGCTCGGTGAGCAGCGCGACCGGGTCGCCGACAAGGTGGGCGAAGCCCGGGTTGTCGTAGGTCGGCTCCGGCAACCGCGGCAGCAGGAGGTGCTGGAGGACGGGAGCGCCGGCGGCGACGAGCACGCCGGTGACCGCCACCAACCAGGTCGGCAGGAACACCAGCGGGACGGCCAGCAGGAACATCACGGCGTAGAAGGGCAGGATCACCGACGCCAGGGACGCGTCGGTGTAGCCCAGGGCCAGCCCGATCGCGCCGATGGCCAGGGCCCGCACGACCAGTGCCGCCACCGGACCGGAGCCGGCGGTCATCCGGACCCGCTGTCGAGCCGTCAGGAACGCGATACCGACCCCGGCCAGTACCGCGAACGCGGCCGCCGCGCGCCCGGCGAAGGCGGTGAACCACCAGGTGGGTTGCCCGGCGGCGTCGGATTCGGGCAACGAGTGTACGGCGATCATGGCGAGCAACGCGGCGCCCCGGGCGGCGTCCACGCCGAGCAGCCGGGATCGCCCGGCCGGCAGGTCGCTGGTCGAGGGTTGACCGTTGGTGCGCCGGGCGGCGGTGGCGAGCCGGTTCGCCTCGGCGGCCCGGTCGAGGTCCTCCCACGTGAGGTTCGCGGTCTGGGTCATGGCCTCATCACGGTGTCAATCAGGTCGTGGCCGAGGTCGGCGCCGAGCCGGTCGGCGGGCCGCAGCCCGGCGTCCAGGTACCAGTCGTCGGTGGCCTCGGGGTGCGGGCCGACGACGCCGACCCGGCCGGCGCCGTGTCGGGTGACCATCGCGGCGATCGTCCCGTTCGGATACGTCGCGAGGATGTCGGCTTCGGCACCGGGCCGTAGCCAGAAGTACGGGCCGTCCTGGAAGAACAGCCGCCGCCGCCGGCCGCGCCAGGAGACGTCCACGACGGTGTCCCGCGCCGATCTCACGGTCGCGGCGGCGGAGGCGATGTACTGGTCCGTGTCACCCGGCAGCAGGGCGAAGCCGGGGGTGGCCCCGGCGAGGTAGCCGCCGAGGCAGATCCCCAGGTACCTCCCGCCGGAGTGGACGAACTGCCGGATCTCGTCGCGGTGGTGCCTCAGTTGCCGGTAGCCGCGCTTGAGGGTGCCGCCGCCGGGCTGGGCGTAGAGCGCGGCCCCGGCCAGCGCCCGGTGGCTCAGCGGCAGGTCCGCGTCCGGGCCCACGTAGCGGACGTCGAACCCCCAGCGGCTGGACTTGAGCAGCGCCGCCGTCGCCTCGGGGCAGCCGGGCAGCGTGGCCGGACCCCGGTAGACCAGCGCCACCGGCGGTTCCGTCCGCCTGGGTAGGGGCGAGCGCACGGTCAACGCGCGGCCGGTGAGTGCCCGCTCGCCGGCGGCGAGCCAGCGACCGAAGGTGCCCGGCGCCATCACGGCCTGGCCGGCAGGGGGTTGTCGAGGGTCAGCGCCGTGCAGCGCACGCCACCGCCACCCTTGGCGAGTTCGGTGGTGTCGAGTTCGACGACCTCCAGGCCGCGGGCGCGCAGTTCGGCGGCGAGCCGCGGCGCTCCCTTGGTCATGGTCACGGTGGTGCCGTCGCTGATCAGGTTGAGCGCGAACCGGGTCGCCTCCTCGACGGCCACCTCGATCAGGTCCATGCCGAGTCCGCGCAGCCGGCGGCGGCTCTGCTCGTCGAGGGCCTCGGGGCAGTAGGCGAGGGTCCGCCCGGGCTCGACGACCGCCACCGCCAGGTCGAGGTCGTACCAGCGGGGACTCACCGTCCGCAGCGGCACCACCTCGTAGTCCAGCGCCCGAGCGAGGATGTCGTGCATCCGCCGGTCGGTACGCTGCCCGTAGCCGGCGAGCAGCAGGTCGCCGCAGGCCAGGGCGTCACCCTGGCCGCTGAACGGGTAGGGCGCCTCCACGATGTCGTAGTCGTGCTCGATCAGCCACTCCTGGAAGTACGGCAGCTCGGCCTTGCGCTCGGGTGGGGGTGCGCCGAGGACGGCCCGGTCGCCCCGTACCACCGCGGCGTTCGCGGTGAACACCATGTCCGGGCACTCCGGGGCCGACGCCACGTACTCGATGCGGCGGCCCGCCGCCCGGTGCGCGACGACGATGTTCAGGTGTTCGACGACCGCTGCCGCGTGGTCGGGCTGCACCTCGGTGTGCATGTACGGGTTGATCTCGTAGTCGATCCGGAAGTAGGCGGCGTCGGACACCAGGAGCACCCTGTTCATGGAGTGGTTCTTCCTCTCGTGGATGGAGAATGGACGGATCCGGTCGCGGCCGCGTGGTGGCGGCGGCAGCCGTACGGCGCGGCGTCAGGCCGCCCGTTGTTCGGCGGGTTCGCGGGTGAGCACGCCCTGGGCGGGGATCCCGCGCCATCGGGTGCCCGGCGTGAGGTGCTCGCCCTTCATCAGCAGGGAGAGCGAGTCCAGGCTGACGTCGGCGCCGACGACGGCGTCGTAGAGCACGATCGCCCGGGTGCCGATGGTCGCGCCGGCGCCGACGGTAACCACCGACATCTTCATCACCCGGTCCTCGAACAGGTGGGTCTGCAGCGACACCTCGGTGCCCACGGTCGCGTCGTCGCCGATCTGGACCAGGTCGAACTCGGTCAGGTAGGTGGTCCCGATCCAGGTGCGCCGGCCGACCCGGACCCCGAACCAGCGCAGCACCGGCGGCAGGAACGGCGTGCCGACCAGCAGCCCGACGCCGACCGGGACCGCCGCGGCCTCGAAGAGGCCGGTGACGAACTCGGTGCGCCGGACGAAGGGGCTCCAGAGCGGTTCCACCCGGGGCCGGTAGGTGCCGATGATGTTGCGTTTGGTCGCCGCGCAGAACAGGATCACCGCGACGCACGACGCCATCGCGACGAACGGCGACACCAGCGCGGGCACGAGCAGGTCCCGGCCGTTGGCCAGCCAGGAGAGCGCCAGCAGGTAGAGGTAGAAGCTGGCGCCGAGCACCGAGGCCGGCAGGGTGGCGCGGAAGAACTCGACGAACAGCCGATGCGCCACCACCCGGCGCGGCGGGCGGAAGGTCTGCTCCTCGGAGAAGGATCCGCTGCTCTGGCGTACCGGCAGGTGGATCGCCGGTGACCCCAACCAGGACGTGCCCTCCGGGACACTGTCGTGGGGCGGCAGCGTGCTGACGCCGAGCAGCGAGCCGTCACCCATGACCGTGCCGGCCGGCACGAACGCAGCGTTCCCGACGAACGCCCGGCTGCCGACCCGGGTGGGCAGGAACGCCACGCGGCCGTTGCCGAACGTCGCGGCGCCGAGGCTGGCCATGTCGGCGACGAAGCTCTCCGCGCCCAGGGTGAGCAGGTCGGGGTCCAGGTGGGCGGCGGTGGACACCTCGGCGCCCGGCCCCACCCGGGCACCGAGCAGGCGCAGCCAGGGGCCCGTGTAGAGGGTCGCGTAGAGCGAGTTGGTGAACGTCAGGCTGAACTCGAGCAGCTTGTCGACGATCCACTTGCGCACACCGAGCATCGAGTGCACCCGGTGGTGGAAGCCGACCGGCACCCGCGGCAGCACGAGCCGCTTGCCGACGGCGACCACCGCGCAGACGGTGAGGACGTAGACGACGCCGGCCGGAATGGTCGCGACGAGCCCGGCGAGCAGACCCTGGGACAGCAGCACCCACCAGACCAGCGCCACGCTGGGCAGCACCATCGCGATCGCACCGAGTTCCAGGCCGATCAGGCCGACCAGGGCGGCGGCGAGGTGGTGCGGGCGCCAGCCCTTGTCCAGGGGGTGGGAGCTGAGCAGGGCTTCGACGGTGGGTGCGAGCCGGCGGGTCGGGGCCGGTGGCGAACCCGCCCAGCGCGCTCCGGGCGGCACCGTCTCGCCGTGGACGAGGACGGTCTGCTCGCCGACGCCGGCGTGTTCCCCGACCGAGGCGCCCGGCTCGAGCACCGCGTTCGCGCCGACGAAGGCGTGCGCTCCGATGGTGATCGGCCCGACGACCACCCAGCCGTCCTCCGCCCGCCAGGGGCGCAGCGAGACGCCGTACCCGATGGAGGTGTTCCGCCCGACGGAGAGCAGGGTCGGCAGGCCGATCGCGCTGGTCGCGATCATGGTCCGGCGGCCGATCCGGGCGCCGAGCAGCCGCAGGTACGTCGCCATCAGCGGGGAGCCGCTGAGCACGGCGAGCGGCCCGATAGCCAGCAGCGTGTTCAACGCCCAGAGCCGCACGTAGGTGAATCCCCACAGGCGGTACCGGCCGGGCCGGACGCCGGCGGCCAGCGGGCGGGCCAGCAGCACCGGCAGCACCCACCGCACGCCGAGGTAGCTGAGCAGGATCGCGACCATCAGTTCCGCGAGGACGCGCATGGAGACGAAGCCGTCGTTGCGCGTGTAGACGTAGGAGACGGGCAGCGTGACGGCCAGCAGCAGCAGGTAGATCACCGCGCCCTGACCGAACCCGGCCAGCGCGATCCGGCGGCTGCTGTGCCGCAGCGGAGCGGGGCGGGCGGGTGCGCTCGGCCCGGCGACCCGCTCGGCGGCGCCGAGTTGGGCGGCCATGTCACGGACGGTCGGGTGGGCGTACAGGTCGCGGACCGCGGGGTTCACGCCGACGCTGCGGGCCCGCAGCAGCGACACCACCCGCGCCGCGAGCAGCGAGTGTCCACCGAGGTCGGTGAAGAAGTCCGCCTCGACCGAGAGCGCCGCCGGCTCGATGCCGAACGCCTCCGCCCACGCGGCGCGGATCTGTTCCTCCAGCTCGCTCGCGGCGGCCACCAGCGGGCCGGCGGTACGGGTGAGCCGACGGATCGGCGTGGGCAGCCGTTTCCGGTCCACCTTTCCGCTGGGCATGGTCGGCAGCGTGGTGACCACGTCCAGGAAGGAGGGCACCATGTAGGCCGGCAGCCGCGTCTGGAGGGTCTGGCAGAGCCGGGCGGTCAGCTCCGCCCACCCGTCCGCGGTGGCGGCACCGTGGGGGACCAGGTAGCCGGCCAGCTCGCGGGGGGCGTCCGGGCCGTCGGCGACCGGGACGAGCGCCACCACGGCCTCGGCCACCTCGTCGTCCTCCAGCAGCACGCTCTCGATTTCGCCGAGGTCCACCCGATGGCCACGGATCTTGACCTCGGAGTCCGC
Source organism: Micromonospora sp. CNZ280 (assembly GCF_011759515.1). Taxonomy (NCBI): domain Bacteria; kingdom Bacillati; phylum Actinomycetota; class Actinomycetes; order Micromonosporales; family Micromonosporaceae; genus Micromonospora; species Micromonospora sp. CNZ280. The sequence goes on along the minus strand of NZ_JAAOYP010000002.1, from coordinate 676,128 downwards.
GCGGCCGAGATACTCGATCTCGCCGTCGGCGGTGAGTCGCCCGAGGTCACCGGTGCGGTACAGCCGGCTGCCGGGCGGCGCCAACGGGTGCTCGATGAACCGGTCGGCGGTGAGTTCGGGGCGTCCGACGTAGCCGCGCGCCACCCCGGGGCCGCCGATGCAGATCTCGCCGATCTCGCCGGCGGGGACCGGCTGGCGCTGCTCGTCGAGCAGCACCACCGAGTAGGTCGGCATCGGCCGTCCGATGGTGACCGGCCGCCCCGGGAGCAGTTCGCCCCAGGTCGCGGTGACGGTCGCCTCGGTCGGCCCGTAGGTGTTCAGGATCCGCCGGCCGGGCCGGCTCCACCGTTCCACGAGCTGGCCGGGGCACGCCTCGCCGCCGACGAGCAGGTTCCGGATCCGGGGCAGGTCGCGCGGGATCGTGGCCAGCAGGGTGGGCACGCAGTAGAAGACGGTGATGCGGGCCTCGTCGAGGAAGTCCGCCAGCTCCGCGCCGAGGCGACGGGAGTCGGTCGGGCCGGCCACCAAGGTCGCGCCGACCGCCCAGGTCGGCCAGATCTCCTCGATCGCGAAGTCGAACGCGATCGTCATGCCCTGGTAGACCCGGTCGGTCGGGCGTACGTCGTACACGCCGGGCACCACGTCGAGGAAGTTGCAGATGCTCGACTGGGCGACCTCGACCCCCTTGGGCCGGCCGCTGGACCCGGAGGTGTAGATCACGTAGGCGCTGGGGTCCGGGTCGGCGTCGAGCTCCGGCCGGTGGCTGGGGGCCGCGGCGAGGTCGGCGGCGCTGTCGTCGATGACGAGCGCGCGGTGGTCGCCCACCCGGTCGGCGAGGGCCGAGGAGGTCAACACCAGGTCGACGGCGGAGTCCTCGGCGATGTACGCGACCCGGTCGGCCGGGGACTCGGGGTCGATCGGCACGAACGCGGCCCCGGCCTTCCCGACGCCGAGCAGCGCCACGTACGTCTCGACCGAACGCTGCAGCAGGACGGCCACCCGGGCGCCGCCCGCGACGCCGAGGGCGCGCAGGTGATGGGCCAGCCGGTTGGCGCGTTCGTCCAGCTCACGGTAGGTCAGCCGGGCGTCGCCGCACTCCAGCGCGACGGCCGACGGGTCCCGGTCGCAGGCGGACTCGAACACGTGGTGCAGACGCCGGTGGACCGGAACGCGGCCGTCGCCGGGTGGCCCGTCCACCGGATCGGCGACCATCTGGCCGGCGACCGTCGCCTCCGGACGCCCCGCTGATGTGGACGCGCTGATGTACCGGACCTGCTCCACGGAAACGCGAACCTCCTGCGCGACACGCTCGAACCCCCGGCTGCCATGCGGCGACCACCCGTGCGGGCCCGGTCGGTCGCCGGGGGAGGGCGCCGACAGGTCCGGAAGGAGGTCGTGGCATATGTCGACAGAAGCTCACAAATAGGGCTAATACCGACGAGGCCTCACGAAGCTAGCAAAGGCCTGGGACCGGCATGACCCGAAACGCCAAGATGTGGGCCGAATCTGCTGATTGAGGCGGCAGTCAGACGACTGACCACCCAGCCAGCTGACTGACGCCGCAGTCAGACGACAACCCACGGGCCGCACCGTCGTTGTAGGGACGGCGGGCCGGGCCCGGCCCGCCCCTGATCTTGGGCAACCCTCCACTGTGGGATCATGGCGGCTCACGTGCGCGATCTTGGCGCCGGAGCTCTTGGAGGAAGTGTGCGCGGATTAGCGCGACGACTGGCCATCTCGATTCTCTCCGCGACCGTCGCCGCGGTGACGCTCGCGTCGCCGGCGCAGGCCGCGGCGAACCCGTTCACCGCGGCGCAGGCCTGCAACAACGACTTCGGTGGCTCGTGGGCGTACGCCAGTGACGGCCACCGGTCGATCTACGCCTCGGACGGCACCAGGGTGGGCGACGTCTACCTGATGTACAACAGCGCCAGCGGGTACAACTGTGTCGCCACCCTCAAGCGGGTCGCCGTCGGCTCGACGACCGGCGTGTCCGCGGGCATCCGGGTGGAGGGCGGCTCCTGGGTCCGTGACCCCGGAAACTACAAGTACTACGCCGCCATCCAGCGCTCCGCCCGGGACAAGTGCGTGATGTACGAGGGTGAGGTGCTCTACTTCACGAGCTGGCAGGGCGCCGGCCGGTACAGCTGGGGCAACTGCGGCTGAGCCACCCTCCGCCCGGGTCCACCGCGAAGGTCGGGAACCTGTCGGGCGTGCGATGCCCCCCGGCCGGCGAGGGACGGTCAGGTAGCCTCCGTCGACCGGTCGGGAGGGCAGTCGCCGGGGCCGACCGGCCCGTAACCCGGCGGGCGAGGACAGGAGCACCATGAGCCAGCTGAGCCGCCGGGCGCGCGACCTGGGGGTCGTCGTCGGACCGCTGTCCATCGGGCCGCACAACGCGATCACCGATGTCGCCGGAATCCTGGTCGGGCACACCACCATCGACGACGGCGCAGACCTGCACACCGGCGTCACCGCCGTCGTACCGAGTCAGCTCGGCCCGGGTCGGTGGACCCTGCCGGCCGCGGTGTACGCCGGCAACGGCCACGGGAAGCTCGTCGGCTCCACCCAGGTGGACGAGCTCGGCGTACTGGAGTCGCCGATCGTCCTGACCGGGACGCTGTCCGTGTTCCGCGCCGCGGACGCCCTGCTCGGCTACCTGATGGACCAGCGGCCGGACGGCCTGTCGTTCAACCCGCTGGTCGGCGAGACCAACGACGGGCACCTGTCGGACATCCGCCGCCGTCCGGTCGGTGCGGAACACGTGCTGGCCGCCATCACCTCGGCGTCCGCCGGGCCCCCCGCCGAGGGCTGCGTCGGGGCCGGCACCGGCACCACCGCGCTGGGCTTCAAGGCCGGCATCGGCACCTCGTCCAGGACGGTACGGGTGGGCGACCGCCCGGCGACCGTCGGCGCCCTCGTCCAGTCCAACTTCGGCGGAGTGCTGACCGTGCTCGGCGTCCCGCTGCCGGTCGAGGAGCTGGTCGCGGACGCCGACCGGACCGAAGCACCGGGCAACTCGTGCATGATCGTGGTGGCCACCGACGTGCCCCTGGACGCCCGGCAACTCGGCCGGGTCGCCCGGCGGGCGGTCTTCGCGATGGGCCGGGTCGGCGCGTCGTACAGCAACGGCAGCGGCGACTACGCGATCGCGGTCAGCACGGCCTCGCCCGAGCGGCCACCGATCCCGGACGGGGAGATCAACCCGGTCTTCGCCGCCGTCCTGGACTCGGTCGAGGAGGCGCTGCTCAACTCGCTGTTCACCGCCGTCACCACCACCGGTGTCGGCGGCCGTACCAGCCACGCCGTGCCCCATGCGGCGGTGATCCGCCGACTGTCGGCGGCCGGCCGGCTGGCCACGCCCGCCTGATCGGGCGGCGAACGCGGCGCCGCGTCGCGCGGCAGCGGATGGCGTTCACGGTCGTCAGGCGTCGCGCCAATCTGCGTCGGCGGTAGGGCGCCGTTTGCAATTGCCGATTTGGCCACCGCGGTCGGGCGCGACGGGTGCCCGGTCACCGCGGCGAATACCGCGAATGCGGCTCGGGGCGACGGTCGCCCGGCTTTGTCGCCGGTTCTCGGTGGATGTTCGCCGAGCCGGCTGCCGCCGATCGGCCGGACGCCGGCGCATTGCCGGCGTATTGCCGGCTCCGGCGGCGAGGCGGTCCGATCAGGGCCGGGATCCGCTGCTCCACGCCGCCGCGCAAGCCGTCCACGCAGGACGGACGCACCGGTCCGGCGGCAGGGTAAAAGCTAAGCTATTTATGTGTCATATCCGGTTATGTGCGCGCCACCACCCGCGCGCCGGATCCGGCCAGTCTCACTAGCTGGACCGCATTAGGAATTGTTGGACATCAACCCTACCATCGCGCGAGAATCGCCCCGAACCGGTGATCGACCGGGAGGGGGCGGGCGCTGGTGAGACGGGCCGACATCGACGTCATTGAACTTCCAGCACTCTCCGTGCCGCGGTTCGTCGGGCGTGACCGGGAGGTCGCCGTGCTCGGCGAGGCGCTCGGCCGAGCGCCGGCGGTGGTCCTGCTCGACGGGGAAGCCGGCATCGGCAAGACCCGGCTGCTGCGGGAGTTCCTGGCCTCCTCGGCCGAGCGGGGGCCGCGTGCCCTGGTCGGAGCCTGCCCGCCGCTGCGCGAGCCGTACACCCTCGGCGCGGTGGTGGACGCGGTGCGCGAGGGTGTCGGCAGCGTGTCCGACCTGCGGCTCAGCGGCCTGGCCGGTGCGCTGCGGCCACTGTTTCCCGAGTGGGCGGCCGACCTGCCGCCGGCGCCGGAGCCGCTGGAGGACGCGACCGCGGCCCGGCACCGGCTGTTCCGCGCCTTCGTCGAACTGCTCAGCCGGCTCGGCGTGGCGGTGCTGGCCCTCGAGGACGTGCACTGGGCGGACGAGGCGACCCTGGAGTTCCTGCTGTTCCTGGTCTCCCGCCGGCCCCAGCCGGTGAGCGTGGTGCTGACCTACCGGCCGGAGGAACTGCCCCCGGATTCGCTGCTGTTGCGGCTCTCCTCCCGGCTGCCGGCCGACGCGCACCTGGTCAGGCTGACCCTCAAGCCGCTGGGGGTCGACGAGACCGCCGCGATCGTCTCCTCGATGCTCGCCGACGAGCACGTCTCGGCCGAGTTCGCGGCCTTCCTGCACAGCCGGACGGAGGGCGTGCCGCTGGCGGTGGAGGAATCGGTGCGGCTGATGCACGACCGGGCCGACCTGATCCGCCAGGACGGCGCGTGGGCGCGCCGCCGACTGGACCACATCGAGGTGCCACCCACCATCCGCGATGCCGTGCTGGAACGCGTCGGGCGGCTCCGGCCCGACACGCGCACGGTCCTGCACGCCGCCGCGGTGCTCTCCGATCCGGCCGACTACCCGATCCTCAACGCGGTGACCGGGCTTGCCGAGGACCGGGCCGGTGCGCGGGTGGCCGAGGCACTGGGCTGCGGCCTGCTCCGGGAGGACGGGCGCGGGCAGTGGTCGTTCCGGCACTCACTGGCCTGCCGCGCCGTCTACGAGGCCATCCCCGTCCAGGAGCGCCGGGCCATGCACCTGCGCGCGGGCCGGGCGCTGGCGGAATCGGCGCTGCCGCCGGTGGCGCAACTGGCCCGGCACTTCCGGGAGGCCGGCGAGGTCGAGGCGGCGTGCCGGTACACCGAAGAGGCGGCCGACCTCTCCACACAGTCCGGCGACGTGGCCACCTCGGCCCTGCTGCTGCACAACCTGGTCACCACGGTGGCCCTGCCGGCGGAGCCACTGGTGCGGCTGGTGACGAAGATCCAGTTTCAGTCGCTGCCCGGCTCCGATCCGTACTCGAAGGTCGTCGAATCGCTGCGGACCGCTCTCCGGGCTCCGGCGTTGACGGCGGAACAGGAGGCCCTGGTCCGCTTCCAGCTCGGCCGGGTGCTCATGGTGGCCGGCGCCATGGAGGCGGGCCGACTCGAAATCGCGGAGGCGGTGCCGCGCCTCACGCCGGACTCGCTGGAGGCGGCGCGCGCGCGGATCTTCCTCGCCATCCCGCTCGGCGACGCGCGCCCGGCCGCCGAGCACCTGCGGTGGCTGTACGAGGCGCCCGCCGTGGCGCCGTCGATCGCACCGCACGAGCGGTTGCGGCTGTTCCTGGAACGCGCCTTCGCGCTGCTCATGCTCGGCGAGGAGGCCGGGTGGGCCGAGGCGCGGCAGATCCCGGACGACACCGCCAGCCCGCGGGAGGCGGCGCTGCTCGCGATCGGCCAGACGAACGTCGCCGAGGCGGCCATGCGGTGGGGCCGGTACGAGGAGGCCAGGACGAGACTGGCCAGGGCGCTCGCCCTCGCCGACAGCCACCAGTTCCTCGGTCACCTCGGCAGCATCGCCTCGACCCGGGCCCACCTGGACTGGTTCACCGGCGCCTGGGACGGGCTCGCGGACCGGGCGACGGCGCTGGTCGGCGATGACGACGGGGTACGGCTCAAGGACCGGTGCGAGGCGGCCCTCGTGGCGGGCCTGATGCAGCTCGCCGCCGGCGACCGGGCGGCGGCCGAGGAACGGCTGCGCTTCGCCGGCCGGGACGACCAGCAACGCATCGAGGCCGCGGCCGCGCTGGCGCAGTTGCACCTGCGCGACGGCGACGCCGACGAGGCACTCCGGATCACCGACGAGCCGGCCGAGATCACCGTCCGCAGCGGAGTCTGGCCCCGCGCCACCGAGCTCGCCCCGGTACGGGTCGCCGCGCTGGTGGCCGCCGGCCAACTCGACCGCGCCACCGACCTGGTGACCGCGTTCGCCCGGGACCTCGGTGACAAGGACGCGCCGGCGCCGCAGGCGTCCCTGGTGGGGTGCCGTGCGATCCTGGCCGAAGCCGAGGGGCAGCCGGCGCGCGCCGCGGCGCTGTTCGCCCAGGTGTCCGCCGCGTGGCAGGCGATGCCACGCCCGTACGACGCCCTGCTGGCCCGGGAGCACCAGGCCCGCTGCCTGCTCGCCGCCGGCCGGCACGAGTCGGGCCTGACGATGCTGTCCGAGGTCTCGCGGGCGTTGTCGAAGCTCGGCGCGCACAACGACGCCGACCGGGTGGCGCGGTTCCTGCACGGGCACGGATGGGGCGGTCCGGTGGCCCGGGGCCGCGGTCGGCCGAGCTACGGCAACCAGCTTTCCCCACGCGAGCTGGAGGTGGCTCGCCTGCTGGTCGGCGGCCGGACGAACCGGCAGATCGCCGACGCCCTGGTGGTGTCGACGCAGACGGTGGCCAGCCAGCTGAAGTCCGCCATGCGGAAGCTGCGCGTGACGTCACGGACGGCGCTCGCGATCCGGGTCGTGGAGCTGGGGCTGGTCGGCGAGCAGGGGCATCTGCCGGCGGGCGACGAATAAATTCGCGCGACCTCGGCGGCGACGAAGAAACAACCCCCGAGCCAGCGACGAGTTTAAATACCGCGTTTGACCAATCGAGCCGGCAGCGGGCTTGATCGCACACTTCTCACCATGCTGCCCACCGATCCGCCGACGCCCGAACCGGCCGGCGTCCCCGCCGAGCCGGCCCGTCGTGCGAAGGACGACCAGGCACCGGCAGGACCGCCGGAGAGCCCGGCAGACGCACCGACCGCCGAGGGCGCGGCCGGTGCCGACGTGGCTGGCGAGTACGAACCGCTCTAGCGAGGAGTCCCGATGACCAGACCCTGATCGCCCCCGACCGGCGTCGTCCCACCCCGGACCGCGCCCGACCCGACCCGGCTCGCACGGCCACAAGCCTTCGCGGGCATCGAGGCGCCGGACCACGTCCCGCGCCCACGCACACCCGCACATCTGTAACCGCAGAATGGCAGGAGCTGAGAGATGAGGCGAAGCCCGGCAACAAGGCGTCTCGGGCGACGCTTGGGCGCGGTGACCGCCGGTCTGGCCATCTTCGCGATGGTCGTGTCGACCACGGCGGCACACGCGTCCGAGCCGATCCGGCAGGCGCCGATACCCGAGGTCCCGCAGAAGCGGACCGTGACCGTGACCGCCAACGACGACCTGTTGCGGGTCGTCGCCGCGTCCGGCGCGACCCTCCCGCTGACGCTGGTCACCGGCGACAAGGTGTACGTCGGCGTCGACGCCGACGGCAAGCCGGTCGTCCGGGACATCGAGAGCGCCCCCCGGCCCGACGGATCCGACGTCGTGTTCCACACCCTCACCCGGACGGGCGCCGTGCACGTCGTGCCGAACGACGCCCTCTCGTTGCTCGGCAACGGGGTGCTCGACTGGGGGCTGTTCGACCTGACCAAGCTGGCGACGCTCGTCGCGTCGGGCCAGGTCGGCGAGGTACCGGTGCTGGTCACGTACACCGGGAAGGCCGCGGCCGACAAGGCGCCCAGGGTCGCCGGCGCGGCCGGCGGCAAGGCGCTCCCGAGCATCAACGGCCGCTCGATGGCCATCGCCGGGGACGGTCGGTGGTGGCAGGACGTGCGGGGCAAGACGACGCCCGGCGCCGCTGCCGCCCGTTCCGCCGGTTCGCTGGCCGGGGTCAAGAAGGTGTGGCTGAACGAACTGGCCCGGATCAGCCTGGACTCCTCCGTACCGCAGATCGGCGCGAACATCGCCTGGAGCCGCGGCTACGACGGCACCGGCGTGTCGGTGGCGGTGCTGGACAGCGGCATCGACCCCAACCACCCGGACGTGGCCGGCCGGATCGTCGAGCAGGTCGACTTCAGCGGCAACGCCCAGGGCCCCCGGGACGGGCACGGACACGGCACCCACGTGGCGGCCACCATCCTGGGCACCGGAGCCGCGTCCAACGGACTGCGCAAGGGCGTCGCGCCCGGCGCTCAGCTGCGGGTCGGCAAGATCTGCAACGACGGCGGTTCCTGCGCCCTCGACGCGATCATCGCCGGTATGGAGTGGGCCGCCCACTCCGGCGCCAAGGTCGTCAACATGAGCATCGGTGGCAGCGCCACCGACGGGACCGACCCGATGAGCGAGTCGCTCAACCAGCTCAGCCGCGACACCGGAACCCTGTTCGTGGTCGCGGCCGGCAACAGCGGCCCGCAGGGCGAGACGGTCAGCGCCCCGGGCGCCGCCGACGAGGCACTGACCGTGGCCGCGGTCGACAAGGAAGACGCCATGGCCGACTTCTCCAGCCGGGGACCCCGGGTCGGGGACGGCGCCGCCAAGCCGGACATCGCGGCTCCGGGCGTGGACATCGTCGCGGCCCGTGCCGCCGGCACGGCGATGGGCACGGTGGTGGACGAGCACTACACCACCGCCAGCGGCACCTCGATGGCCACCCCGCACGTGGCCGGCGCCGCGGCCATCATCGCCCAGCAGCACCCGGACCTGACCGGCCAGGAGATCAAGGCGCTGCTGATGGGCACCGCCACCGACCTCGGGCACGACGTGTACGCCCAGGGCGTCGGCCGGGTCAACGTCGGAACCGCGGTCGACCCGACGATCATCGCGAACGGGAACCTGAGCTTCGGCCGGCTGGCCTACCCGCACTCGCCGCAGGTTAAGAAGGTCACCTACACCAACCACACCGACCAGCCGATCACCCTGAAGCTCGCCACGTCGATCTCCTCCGGCGACCAGCCCGCTCCGGCCGGCCTGTTCACCGTCAGCAGCGACGAGGTGGTCGTGCCCGGCAACGGATCGGCCGAGGTGTCGGTGACCGTCGACGGCCGGGTGCTGGACACCGGTGGGGTCTTCGGGCGCTACACCGGTCTGCTGAACGCCCACGACCCGACGGGCACGCTGCGGGCCACCACCCGGGTCAGCACCTTCCTGGAGCCCGAGCGGTTCGCGCTGACCATGAACGTCGTCCCGCCGACCGGCGCCAGCACCGTCCGCTACGGCAACGCCGTCTTCCTGCCGGTCGACGACCAAGTGCTGCTGCACGACGGCCCGGTCGGCATGGACGGCGCGGACTCGATGACCGCGCCGCTCTTCGGCGGCGTCTACTCGGCCGCCGTCGCGGTGGAGTGGCAGGACGAGGCCGGCGAGTGGCACACCGCCGTCCCGGCGGTGGCGGAGGTGCGACTCACCAAGGCCACCACGGTCACCCTGGACCTGCGCAAGGCCAGGCCGGTGCGGGTGCAGACGCCCGTGCCGACCGAGACGTACGACGCGGTCAACTCCTTCGAGCGGGTCTCGGCGACCGGAGCGTGGGCGATGACTGCGGAGCTCAGGGCCGGATACGGCGCCGACGAGCCGAACTGGTGGGCACTGCCGACCGGCAGGGTGCGCACCGGCACCCTCACCCACGACACCCACACCGTGCTCGCCACGCCGACGGTCACCATGCGGGTGCTCGGCGCCGGCCACACCTTCGGGCTGCCCGCCCGGTACCACACCCCGGACGCCACGATCGCGGTCGGCGCGCAGCAGTGGCGCGAGGGCGAGACGACGATCAGCCGGGACATCACCGTCGCGGTTCCCCGGCTGCCGATCCGCGGAACGGTGCCCGTGGTCCACGCGGGCACCGGGTCCGCCGCCGACCTCGCCAAGGTCGACGCCCGGGGCAGGCTGGTGCTGCTGACGCCCGCCGACATCTGCGACACGACCTGCGACTTCCTGCGGCTGCGGGACGAGCGGGTGGCGGCGGCCGCCGCCGCGGGCGCCGTCGGTGTACTGGTCGCGGCACCGGGGCTCACCTCGCTGGGCGCCGTCCCCGCGCAGAGCACCGAATGCGCGGACGGGCCGCAGAGCTGCCCGGCGGTCCAGCCGTACGCCGCGCTGCCGATCGTGTCCGTGGCGTACGCCGAGGCGGACCGCCTGATCAGGCGGCTCACCGCCACGCGGAACGTCCAGGTCATGCTCGGCGGCAGCACCACTCCGACGGTCTACGGCGCCGCGTTCGGCACGGACGGCCAGATCCCGCGGGACCTGCCGTACCGGGCCAGGACGAAGGACTTCGACCGGGTCGACCACTACTTCCACGCTGACCGGCCCGGCGAGGTCACCGGCCTCACCTGGCAGCAGGAGTCGAAGTCCGGGCCGGTCGGGGTCTCCCTGAAGCTGCCGCGCACCACCACCCAGCAGACCCTGACCATGTTGGTCAAGCGGCAGGGTGAGGCCGTCAACCGGTACGGCACCACCTGGGCCGAGTACGCCGGACCTGCCGTCCTCGGCCGGGACGGCGGCGAGACGCAGGACGTGGTCCTCGGCGGCCGGCAGAAGCTGCACTGGAACACGGGACCGACCGTCCCGGGGGCGGTGCCGCAGGTGCGGACCAGGTCCGGCTTCACGGTCCCGACCGGGATGCTCTGCTCGGGCTGCCGGCAGGGCGACACCTTCTACCCGACCTTCTACCTGACCGGCAGCGGCGGGGCCCGCCAGGCGATGATCGGCATCGTCAACGACACCGGTATCGCCGAGGTCTACTTCGGATCCCCGGCCTGCGAGGCGCCCGCGTGTGACTTCACGCTGTTCAACCAGTCCGGCGAGGAGGTCGAACGTCGCCTGCAGCGGATCACGTTCGGCTTCGGCAGCGCCGGCGAAACGCCGGACTCCATCCTCGGGGGCCGGCGATGACGGTCGACACTGGTAAGGAGACCAACGCGATGAACACGAGTGTGCCGTCGTCGCGGCGCCGGAAGGGGACCGTCGCGGCGCTGGTGACCGCGGCCGTGTTCGCCCTCGGCTGCTCCGTCGGCGGGGATGTCGTCGGCTACGACCTGCCGGCGGAGTCGGCCCGGTACACGTTCGAGGCGGAGACCAACGGGGTCAGGACGGTGTGGGAGTACACCTCCGACAAGCCGACCGAGGGGGACGCCCCGGAGCTGCAGCCGTGCATGGGTGACGTGCTCGGCGACCAGGCCGCCTGCCGGCCGGAGCCGCTGATCTTCCTGCGGTACGACCTCGGGCTGGCCCTGGACAACACCGCCCGGGCCGGGCGCGCTCACCAGATCACGGTGGTCGGCTACTACCAGGAGCGGCTCACCGCCCCGCCGGCGGTGACCGTGCTCCGGGTCGAGGCCAGCTTCGACGGTGGCCGGACCTGGCACCCGGCGACCACCCGGACCGCCGGTAGGAACACCTTCACCGCGGAGATCAGGCACCCGAACCGGGAGCAGGCCGCCGAGGGGGTCGGGCTGCGGGTCAGCGCGACCGACAGCGGGGGCAACACGGTGAAGCAGACCCTTCCCACCGCGTACCGGCTGCGCTGACAGGGCCGCCGCACGGGTGATCCCGGGATCACCGGCTGGCCGTGGCGCCGGCAGCGGCCAGCGCCGGAGGGAGCGTCCCGATCACGGACGCTCCCTCCGGCACGTGCGCTCAGGGGTGCAGATCGGTTCTCGCCACGCCGCTGGCCGGGTCGTACGGGTAGGACAGGTGCTGGTGGACCATCAGCCAGTCGCCGTCGCGGCGGGCGAAGATCCGGGTTCCGCGTGACCAACTCTCGACCGGCGGGCCGTCGGCCGGCCGCAGCTGCACGTGGTTGAGGCCCCAGGCGACGGCGAGGTCACCGTCGACCATGATCGTCAGGTCGGGCACGTCCCACCGGACGGCACCGTCGCCGGCGGCGTCGAGGCCGGCCGCACAGATTTCGCGTACCGCCTGGCCGCCGACGTACCGCAGGGGCCGCTCGTGCTCGTACGAGACGACGTCGTCGGCGATGGCCGCCATCAGGTCGTCGAGGTCCTTCGCGGCGGTGCCGGCGAACCACCGCTCATGGAGCTGACGCACCTCCTGCTCGGCAGCGACGGCGTCGCCGGTGCCGGCCGGGTCGGCGGTCGAGTCGACGCTCGGGAAGGAGTGGTGTTCGTGGGTGACGACCCACCGGCCCGCCCGCTTGCGCAGCCCGAGCGTCAGCCGCAGCCGGTTGCCCGGAGCGGCGGCGAGGTCGGCCGGGGTGCCGCAGCGCAGCAGGGCGTACGCGAAGGCGACCTCGTCGCCGGCGGTGATCTCCAGCTCCTCGATCTCGAAGGAGGCGCCCTGGGCCTGCCAGCGGAAGAACGGCGGCCAGGTCTGCTGGTACGCGTCGAGGCCGCGCACGCCGTCGTACGGCGGGGGCACGTCGAACATCACGATGTCCTCGTGGTGGTCGGCGAGGACCGTGGCGAGGTCGCCGCGGTGGACCGCCCCGGCCCACCGCTCGATCAGGGTGCGGATCTGTTCCTCGTTCGTCGTCATCGTCGGCTCGGCCCTTCCGGTTGGTGTGTCCGTCAGGACTACAACCCCGGCCTGGGCGGAAATTCATCGCGCGCCGACGAGGCCCTCGCCGGGCAGCTCGGCGGGGAGGCCGTACGTGGGTAGGTGGGCGTCCAGGAACGAGACCACCTCGGCCACCCGCCGGCCCCGCAGGACGAGCAGGTCCAGGCCGCCCGGGAGGTACGCCGACCGGTCGTCGTCCCACCGGTAGGTACCGAACGCGAGCTGCCCGTTCGCCCGGGCGGGCAGGAAACGCCAGCGGTGCCGGCGTGCCGCGTCGAGCAGGAAGCCGCGGATCCCGTCGTGCCCCTGGTACCAGGTCCGCAGCGGCGGCATCGAGTACCGCGCGTCCTCGGTCAGCAGGGCCACGATGGCGTCGACGTCACCGGCCTCCCACGCGGTGACGTACCGCTGGACCAGCTCCCGCCGCGCCGTGTCGCCGAGCGCGTCGAGGGTGCGCTGCTGGCTGGTCTCCGGCAGCAGCTCGGCCAGCACCCCGCGGGCGCGCTGCAGCGCGCTGTTGACCGCGGCGACCGTGGTCTCCAGCAGCTCGGCGGCCTCCCTGGCCGGGTAGCCGAGGACGTCGCGCAGCAGCAGGGCGGCGCGCTGCCGGGCCGACAGGTGCTGCAGGGCGGCGACGAACGCCAGCTCGACGCTCTCCCGCGCGACCACCTGGGCCTCCGGGGTCAGCCGGTCGCTCCAGCCCAGCAGCCGATCCGGGTACGGTTCGAGCCACGCCGCCTCCGCCAGGGGCGCGCCGTCCGGGCTCAGGTCGGTGGGCAGTTCGCGCCGCCCCCGGCGCTCGATCAGGGTGAGCGACCGGTTCGTCGCGATCTTGTACAGCCACGGCCGGATCGACCCCCGGCCGGCGAACCGATCGAGGCTGCGCCAGGCCCGGTCCAGGGTGTCCTGGACGGCGTCCTCGGCGTCGTGCACGGATCCCAGCATCCGGTAGCAGTGTGCCCGCAGTTCGTCGCGCAGCGGCCCGACCAGCCGGCCGAAGGCGGCACCGTCACCGGCCCGGGCCGCGGCCAGCAACTCCGCTGCCGCGGACCCGTCCGCCGGACCGGTACCGCGCCCGCGCTCCTCGACCTGACCCACCACCGCACGCTAGCGCGGCCGGACCTGTCGCGGAACGGGGGAGCAGCCGACCCACCTCTGGTCCGGAACGTTTCCAAAACTTCCGGTGGCTCGGCTCCCGTTCCGATCCTCCCGGATGGCCCTGCCATTCACGTCCTCGTGAGCCGGCACCTCATGCCATCGGATTTACCTGGGCGAATGCCTCCTGATGGTTCTCTGGTCCGCTGCGCCAACTCCGAAATATTTCCGAGAAATATTGACACCTTTATGGAGTCGAGTCGATACTTTCGGCATCGACAGACCTCGACATCTGTCGATCCGGGTCACCCACCGCGACCCGGCCCGCCGGTCACCGCCCGCACGGCGACCGGTCAACCCCACCACGTCGTACGACGCCGACGCGCGGTGGCCGCCACCCCGACCGCCGGCCGCCGCGCCCGGGGTCGTACCAGGCTGCCTGGCCTCCCCGCCAGCCATCACGAGGAGGAAGCACGCTCATGAACGACGTCTCCGTCCGACCGCCGCAACACCGCCGGGGCCGCCTCAGACTGCTCGTCGGCGGCGCCTGCGCCCTGGCGCTCGTCGTGGCCAGCACGATGCTGCCCGGTGTCGCCAGCGCGGCCGTGACCTCGAACCAGACCGGCACCCACAACGGCTACTTCTACTCGTTCTGGACCGACAGCGCCGGAACGGTCTCCATGGAACTGGGCTCCGGTGGCAACTACAGCACCTCGTGGCGCAACACCGGGAACTTCGTCGCCGGCAAGGGCTGGAGCACCGGAGGGCGCCGGAGCGTGAGCTACTCGGGCAGCTTCAACCCGTCCGGCAACGCCTACCTGACGCTCTACGGGTGGACCCGGAACCCGCTGGTGGAGTACTACATCGTGGACAACTGGGGCACCTACCGGCCCACCGGCACCTACAAGGGCACCGTGACCAGCGACGGCGGCACGTACGACATCTACCAGACGACGCGGTACAACGCCCCGTCCATCGAGGGCACCAGGACCTTCAACCAGTACTGGAGCGTGCGGCAGTCGAAGCGCACCGGCGGCACCATCACCTCCGGCAACCACTTCGACGCCTGGGCCAGCAAGGGCATGAACCTGGGCAGCCACGATTACATGATCATGGCCACCGAGGGATACCAGAGCAGCGGCAACTCCAACATCACCGTGGGCGGCTCCGGCGGCGGCGGTGGCGGTGGCGGCGGGGGTGGCTGCACCGCGACCCTGTCGGCCGGTCAGCAGTGGAGCGACCGCTACAACCTCAACGTCTCGGTCTCCGGCTCCAGCACCTGGACCGTGACGATGAACGTTCCGTCCCCCGCCAGGATCATCGCCACCTGGAACATCAACGCCAGCTACCCGACCGCCCAGCAACTGGTCGCCACGCCCAACGGCAGTGGCAACAACTGGGGCGTGACCATCCAGCACAACGGCAACTACACCTGGCCGACGGTCTCCTGCAGCACGGGCTGACCCCGCTGTCGCACCACCGCCCGGTGGCGCGCCGACCGCGATCCGGCGCGCCACCGGCGTTGCGGCCGCCGTCGATGGTGAGCGCCGTCAGGTCCCCGACGTGAGCATGGCGACCTCCATGATCAGCACTCCGGCCGCGGGACCCGCCCCGTTCGGGGTCGGCCCGGTCGACGGTCACGTCACGGGTGAGCCGGCCGTAGCTCCAGCGCCCAGGTCTGGCCGACGAGGTCACGGCCGAAGCTGTGGTGCCGGTGCTCGTCCACCAGTTGGAAGCCGGCGGCCTGGTAGATGCGCCGTGCCGCGACCAGGACGTCGTTGGTCCACAGCAGCAGCCGGCGGTAGCCGGCGGCCCGGGCGAAGTCGACGCAGGTGTCCACCAGCCGGGTACCCAGCCGCTGCCCGCGAGCGGCGGGGTCGACCAGCAGGACGCGCAGCTTCGCCGTGTTCTCCGGCGCGCCCGGTCCGTCGGCCGCGACGCAGAAGACGCACCCGACCCGTTCCCCGCCGAGCTCGGCGATCCAGGCGGCCTCGCGTACCGGATCGTGGCTGTCGGCGTAGTCGGCGACGATGCGGGCGACCAGCGCCTCGAACGAGACGTCCCAGCCGAACTCCCGCGCGTAGAGCTCGCCGTGGGCCATCACCACCCAGCCCAGGTCGCCCGGCTGGTCCGCGCGGCGAATGCGGAGCTGATCCCGGGTGTCACCCGACCGGCCGTCCGGGGACGCCGCGGGAACCGGCTGGACCGGCACCGACATGGCTGCCTCCTCGACGTCGGCCGCCCGACCGTGGGCGGCACTGACACGACTGTTTCAGTATGGCAGCATGCGGAACCATGTCCACCGCCGATGAGTCGGAGCGGGCCGCCGAGGGCGGGACGGCCCCGTCCGCGCGACACGTCGAACTACGGGAGGCCGCCTACCGGTACGTCCTCGAACACGGCCTGGGGGACATGTCGTTGCGTCCGCTGGCCACGGCGATCGGCTCCAGTCCCCGGGTGCTGCTGTACCTCTTCGGCAGCAAGGACGGTCTGGTACGCACCCTGCTCGCCCGGGCCCGCACCGACGAACTGCGCCTGCTGCGCGGCCTCGACGAACCCGGCGAGGGTCCTGCCGACCTGCGGGCGGTCGCCGGACGACTGTGGGCCTGGCTGGCCGCCCCACAGCACCGGTCCCTGCTGGTGCTCTGGGTCGAGGCGTACGCCCGGTCCCTGGTCGAACCCGACGGCGCCTGGGCCGACTTCGCCCGGGCCACGGTGCACGACTGGCTCGACGTGCTCGCCCGTGCGCAGCCCGCCGCGCAACGGGACACCGCGGCGGGCGTGGCGGAGCGCAGCGCGGTCCTCGCCGTCCTGCGCGGAGCGCTGCTCGACCTGCTCGCCACCGGCGACGTCGAACGCACCACGGCTGCCGTGCGGCACGCGCTGGACCAGCGCTGACGCCTCCGGGGCGGTCAGAACAGCGTCGACGGGCCGACCGGGGCCGGCTCGGGCAGCGGCGCCAACTCGGGCAGGCGGACCCGGACCTGGTCGTGGAAGCCGCGGGCCAGCTCCGGCGCGGCGGCGTTGTCCGGGGTGTGCACGAACACCGTCGGCGAGCGGCCCTCGCGCAGCCAGCCGGTCACCACGTCCAGCCACGGCTGCCAGCCCTCGACCGTCCGGGCGGGATCGTCCCGGCCCAGGTACCGGACGATCGGCCGGTCGGTCAGCGCGCGGGTGCGCAGCGCGGTACGCGGCTTCCTGGTCCACGCCTCCCGTTCCGCGTCACTGGTCGGCGGGGCACGGAAGAACGCGGTGGTGTCGAAGGGGATCCACTCCGCGCCGACCGTGGCGAGCGCCGCCTCGAGCGTCCGGGCCGCCCCGGCGTCGTCGAAGAACGCGGGGTGGCGGACCTCCACGGCGTACCGGTGGGCGGTGGGCAGCCCGCGCAGGAATCGGGCGAGCGAGGGTACGTCGGCCGGGCCGAACGAGCCGGGCAGTTGGATCCAGAGCGCGTGCGTCCGAGGCCCGAGCGGTTCGATCGCGTGCAGGAAGGCGCGGAGTTCCTCGTCGGCGCCGGCGAGCCGGCGTTCGTGTGTCACCGCCTTCGGCAGTTTGAGTACGAACCGGAAGTCGGGGTCGGTCTGTCGCGCCCACGACGCCACCGTCTCCCGGGCCGGGGTCGCGTAGAACGTGGTGTTCCCCTCGACCGCCGTGCACCATCCGGCGTAGGCGCGCAGCCGCTCGTGGGCCGGCAGCGGGTGCGGCAGGAACCGCCCCGGCCAGGACCTGTGCGTCCACATCGCGCACCCCACGTGCAGCCGCATCCGACCTCCCCTCCGCGTGTCCGGTGCGGGGCGGGCCCCCGCCGACCGCACGGTATCCGGCCGCCCGGCGGACCCACCCGCCGGCTCCGCGCCACCGGCCCGGGCGACGCCACCGGCGCGGCCGCGCCCCGGCCCGGCGTCGGCGGCGGATCGGTCTTGTGGTGGCGTCGATGGACGCGGATACTCTGAGGCCACCACGTGCCGTACCCACGGGGGAGGTGGTGGCGTGGCAGCCGCCGAGGCCTCTGTCACACACCGCGCGATGGACGGCCGGCGATTCCTGCTCACCGGTCCGCTCGACCTCAGCGCGCCGTTCACCTCCGTGGTCGAGCTGACCGTCGCCGGCCGGCTGCACGAGTTCACCGCCGGCCCGGTCGGCCTCGCCGACGACCTGGCCGCCGAGCTCGGCGTGACCGATTTCGACGAGGAACTCGCCTATCAGGGCGGCATCCTGCTGACCGCGCGGGTGCGGTCGCACGACCCGCAGATCCGGCTCGACGAGGAGCGCCTGGTGGCGGCCTGGCGCGGGCACCGGTACTGCTTCCTCACCCAGCTGTACGGCGGCTCCACCGGGAGCCTGCTCGCGGTGCTGCGGACCCTGCGGATCACCGAGTACGACGACGGTCTGGCGGTGCGCCCGCAGGCCCGGGCGGGCAGCCGGTACGCGGCGCCGGCAACCGTGCTCAAGCAGGTACCCGGGCTCGGCCTGCTGGACATGACGCCGCTCACCGCGGAGCGGACGCGACAGCTGCCGTCCTGGCGGGGGCTGTCGACCCGCGCGGGCGAACTCTTCCGGGACACGCTGTCGGACGGCCGGCCCTACTTCGTGCTCGCCGCCACGGACACCTGGGTGACCGTGCTGCCCCTCGCCGACACCGTGGTCGACCGGGTACCGGACCTGGTCAGCCGGTTACGCGTGCAGTTGGGCGGGTGAGCCGCCGTGTCAGCCCTGGTCGCCGGCGTCGGGGCGTACACCGTGCTGCTCACCCTGCTGCTCGCCGCCGGTGAGCACCTCTCGAAGCCGGCGGCGCTGTCGGCGGCGCTGACCGCCCAGCGGGTGGTCCCCGCGCCGTCCGTCGTCGCGGCGGCGGTCGTCGCGACCGAGGGCCTGCTCGGCGTGACCGGAGTCGTCGCCCTGTTCCGCGACGACGGCGGCCGGCTGCTCGGCCCGGTCCTGGCCGGCGGCGCCGCGCTCCTCGCCACGTACGCCGGCTACGGCTGGTACGTACGGTCGACCGGGCGGACCGTCCCCTGCGGCTGCTCCCGGGTGGAGCAGCCGATGACCGGCTGGGTGGTGGCACGCGCGGCGATCCTCGCCGGCCTGGCCCTGACCGGGTCGCTGCTGTCCGGCGCGGTCGTGCCGCTGGGGCGCCCCGGCACGGAGCTGCTGATCGTGCTGCTCGCCGCGGCCACGTTCACCGCGCTGCTGGCGCACCTGCCCGCCGCCATGCACGACCCGACCCCGGATCAGCCGCCCGCTCGGGTGGGACGAGGAGGCGTACCCGGATGAGTTTCCAGACCAGCGCGCTGATCCTGAGCTGGATCGCGATCCTGCTGCTGGCCCTCGTGGTGTCCGGCCTGGTCCGGCAGGTGCACGCGCTGACCAGCGGCACCGCCGGCCGTCCCGGGTCGGTCGGCCTGCGGCCCGGCTCGCCGGCGCCCGGGTTCCGCGACCTGGCGCCGCCGGCCCCGGCCACCCTGGTCCTGCTCTTCCTGGACAGCGGCTGCGCCACCTGCGGACAGTTGCTCGACGAGGTCGCCGAACGGGTGCCGCGCGGCCACGCCGTGCTCCGGGTGCTCTACCGGCACGCCGCCCCGGCCGGCGCGGCCGACGCGCCGGTCGCCGTCCTCGGCGAGCAGGCGGAGCTGTTCGACCGGTACGACGCGATCGCCACCCCGTTCGCGGTCGTGGTGGACGCGACCGGGCGCGTCCGGCGATCCGAGCCGGTCGGCTCCCGGGCGGCCCTGCGGCACCTGCTCGACCAGGTCGACCAGCCGTCCGGCGGCGCCCCGGGGCCGGCCGTCCACCAGATCCAGCGGGGCGGTGCGCGGTGATCACCCTCGACGCCGTGCCCGCGCTGCGCGGCACCGACCCGGGCACCGGCGCCGCACCGCGGCGACGTCCGGCGGCGAGCCGGACCAGAAGTCGCCTCGGCACGTCCTGGGCGCTGTCCCGCCGTACGCTGCTGCAGGCCGGCACGGCGGTGGGGATGGCCGCGCTCAGCGTCTTCCCGGCCGCCCGCCGCGCCTACGCCGACGGGTACGACATCTACGGCAGCTGCCCGTCGTACGCCAGCGACCAGAACTGCTCACCCGGCTGCGGGCCGAGCCCGATCTTCGCCGCGGCCTGCAACACCAGCGGAACGTACGCGGGCTTGCACCGCAACGACGGCACCACCTGGAAACTGCGACCGAACCAGTGCTACGCCGGCACGTACGACGGCTGGCTGTGGCGCTACCAGGGCGCCTGCGGCGCCTGTGCCTGCTCGGTGGAGCGCCGCTGCCACGACGGGTACCGGAAGACCAGTTCGGGCTGGGTCAGGTCGATCTGCCGGTGGAACACCGACTGCGGGTGCCTCACCACGGTCGGCTGGCCCAGCACCCGGCGCGGCCAGTCCGGCCCGAACGTCTACACGGTGCAACACCTGCTGAAGGCGCGCGGCCACGCCGTCACCGTGGACGGGGTGTTCGGCAGCGGCACCGAGAGCAGGGTGAAGCAGTTCCAGACGGCCAACGGCGTCCCGGCGAGCGGCGTGGTCGACGCCGGGACCTGGCCGCTGCTGGTGTTCACCGTGTCGAGCCGGGGGATCACGGTACGCAAGACGGTGGGCACCGGCGGCCGGCCCGGCTCGGTGGTCGTCGTGCACTACCCGTACAGCGGCGACGTGGTCCGCGCGGTGCAGCGGCAACTGAACAGGCACGCCCACGGGCTGACGGTCGACGGGGTCTTCGGGTCGGCGACCGACGCCGCGGTGCGCGACTTCCAGCGGCAGAACGGGCTCACCGTCGACGGCGTCGTCGGCCAGAGCACCTGGCGCACGCTGACCGGTGGGGCCGTGTGACCGGCCCGCCGCCCGTACGCCCGGTACCCGCGCTGCGGCGCTGGGCCACCGACCCGCTGGTGCCCGTGCCGCTGCTCGCCGCCGGCGCGACCGTCGCCGCCGCGTACGGGCACGTGCTCACCTGGGCGGTGCTCGGCGGGCTGGCCGGCTACACGCTCTCCGGCTCGGTGTGAACCCGCAACAGCGCATACGCGCTGGGCTCGCCCGGGCGGCGGGATCGGAATCCACAGGGCATGCTGCTCGCCCTGTTCGTGGTGGGGCTGCTCGGCGGCGGCCTGCTCAGCGGGGTGGCCCTCGGGCTGCTCTCCGGGCTGTCGAGCCCACTGCCGACGCCCTGGCGGCACGCGGCCATCGTGGCGGTGGCGCTGCTGGGCCTGCTCCGGGAGACCCGGGTGCTGACCGTCCCGCTGCCACAGAACGCCCGCCAGGTGCCGCAGGACGTGCTGCGGCGCAACCCGCGGCGCGGAGCGCTGCGGTTCGGCTTCGAACTCGGCACCGGGGTGCGGACCTACCTCTCGGCCACCGCCCCGTACGTGCTCGCGGCCGCGGTCCTGCTCGGCGGCCAGCGGCTGCTGGTCGCCGTGCTCGCCGGGTTGGGTTTCGGCGCCGGGCGCGCCGCCACCCCGCTGCTGCGCCGCGCCTCCGGGGCGGTGGAGGGCTGGGACGCCGCCCTGCGGACCCGACTTCGCCTCGTCACCGTCACCGGATGTGCCGCGTTCGTCGTCGCCTTCGGCCTGCTTCTCTTGCACCAGGTGTAGCCGCCGGCCGGCACCACCGCGGGTCGGCGGCGGCCCGGCGGCGCGGGCCGCCGCCGGTGTCGCACGCCCACCGCCGGCAGGTCCGCGAACCTGCCGGCGGTCGGCGCGGCCGTTCCCGCGCGGGTCAGACCCGGGTGATCCGGACCGCGTCGGCGATGACGTAGCCGGTGCCGCTGGTCCACCGGCTCACGCCCACCTTGTCGCCGTCGCCCGCGGCCAGGGTGAACACGCCGAGCGACACCCACTGGCCGCCGCCCTGCCGCTGGTTCACCCGCACTGTCTGGTTGCCGGTGGTGGTGGACACGATGTACGGGGTGGAGTCGTTGTAGCCGGCGTCGGCCGGATACCAGACCGAGACCTGGTAGCTGCCGGTCTCCGGCAGGTTCGCCCGGTACCAGGCGACGTCGCTGGCCGGGGTCGGCGCGGCGAACCGGTAGTCGGTGCCGAACCGCTGGCTGGAGTACGCCGAGGTGCCCCAGTTCGCGCTCGCGGTGAACCGGCCCGTGGTGGTGTTGTCGAGCGTGACGCTGAAGTCCGGCGGTGGCGGGGTGGTCCCGGTCGACACGTCGAGGTAGTCCCGGTCGATGTAGATCCGTACGCCGCCCCAGGTCTCGTAGCTGTCTCCGGTGTACTGGTGGATGCGCTGGTGGTTGGCGTAGTACCCGTCCGGGCAGTAGTCGCCGGCGTCGGTGTCCGCCACGCCGTTCCACCACCCGAAGAAGAGGTGGTCGACCCGGGTGTACCGGGTGTCGTGGTAGGCGCCGCACAGGTCGCGGACGCCGGAGGAGCCGCTGGAGTACATGCCCGAGAGGTAGCCGAGCGTGTGGAGCCGCTCGGTCCAGCCGGACAGGTACGACAGCACGGCCGCCTTGCACGCCTCGCTCGACGGGTAGTGCTCGATGTCGTTGTAGATCACGCTGCCGGCGGGGATGCCCAACGCCTGCGCCGCGCTCACCGCGCTCGTCGCCCGGCTCGCCCCCTCGGACCGGGCCGTGGCCGGGTCGTACGACATCTTCGGCGTACGGGTGCCGCACGGCGCCTGCTTGTCGAGTTCGATGGGGATGAGGTGCCAGCCGTTGTTGGTCTGGTTGGTCACCCAGGAGGCGGTCAGGTTGGGCTGGGCGCAGGAGCGGCTCGAGCCGCTGATGTAGATGCCGACCGCGCGGTACGGCGAGGCGTTGCGCCAGGTGTTCATCGTCGACTGTGACGGCGCGGTGCAGGTGTCGAAGCCCTTGCCGAGGTAGGTGCCCGGCTGCGGGCCGGCGGCCGCCGACGGCGCCGCCGTGGCGGCGCGGACGGCGTCCAGGGACACCGGCGTGGCGTCCGGGCCGAGGCTGGCGGCGGCCAGGATCCGGCGGACCGCCGGCTCGGTCTCCGGCGTGTGGAAGGCGGTGACGAGTACGCCGGCGTCGCGTACCGCGATCCGGATGGATCCGTCGCGGGACACCAGGGGAGCCACGGTCGCCCGGCCGCTGGTCGTGACGGCGGTCTCGGCGGTGAGCTGTTCGGTCGTGACCGTGTCGATCGGCTCGACGAGCAGCCCCGCCGTACGGCCGGCCGGTTCGTCGGGACACCAGGGCTCGGCGCCCGGATGACCGAGGTAGACCGTGGGTCGGTCGAACCGGACGCACGCGTGGGGGTCGGTGGACAGGTCGACGACCCGCCAGTCGGCGGGTACCGCCACGCGGTACCCGCGGTAGCTGACGGTCCGGTCGTCGGTGGGGGTCGCCCAGGTCGGTGTGGCCGCCACCGTCAGGCCGACGACGGCGGCGGTGAGGCTGGCCATGATCCTGCTAGTTCTCATCGGAGCCTCTCTGCGGGAAAATCCTTCGCACGCGTTGGCGGTTGTGGAGAATTCCTACCATCCCGGGAGGGGTGGCGCTAGAGATAGGCTTCGATGGAATCGGGCATCGTGGCCCGGCGGCGTCAGGGTCCTGCCGCGCGGCCGCCACGGCGAATGGAGATCCGGAGCGTGTTGCACACGTCGAAGACGCCGGGCACGTCCCAGGCCAGCTCGCCGGCGACCTGACGGACGTCGGGATCGGCCACGCTTCCGCTGAGGATCACCACCCGGTTCTGCACGGCCACCACGATCTGCTGCCGGCGGGTGGTCCAGTCGATACTCAGCCGCTGCGCCACGAGGGCGGCGAGCCGCAGATCCTCGGTCTGCTCCTCCGGCTCGCCGGCGTGGAACGAGGGGTCGTCGGGAATCGGCCAGGGCAGCACCATCGATCCTCCGGTGGCTCGGCGGGTGGACTGTTCGGTGACGGCTGACCGGGTCCGGCACCACCGGCCGGACCGGCCGGTGGTGCGGGCTCGCTCGTACCGCGTCGCGCTCGCCCACCACCGTCAGCCAGGATCGTGGAGGCGATCACGCGGTTGCACGACAGTTGTGTGACAAACCGGAGCGCGAGGTCGCGTCGCCGCCGCAGCGGGACGTCACGGCCGGCCCGCCCGCGACGTTGCGGGCAGGTCGGCGATCTGATCGAATGGGCGCGGCGGGCGTGATGGGCGGGTGACGATGCGGGTCGCGCTGATGGTGACGTGCCTGGCAGACACACTGTTCCCCGCCGCGGCCACGGCGACCGTGCGGCTGCTGGAACGGCTCGGCCACGAGGTGGTCTTCCCGCCGGAGCAGACCTGTTGCGGGCAGATGCATATCAACACCGGCTACCTGGCCGACGCGCTGCCGTTGGTGCGGCGCCACGTGCGCACCTTCGACCCGTACGACGTGGTGGTGGCGCCCTCGGGCTCGTGCGTGGGATCGGTGCGGCACCAGCACACCATGGTGGCCCGGCGGGCCGGCGACGAGCGGCTGGCCGGCCGGGCGGAGTCGGTGGCGCGGCGTACCCACGAACTGTCGGAGTTCCTGGTCGACGTGCTCGGGGTGACCGACGTGGGCGCGTACTACCCGCACCGGGTGACGTACCACCCGACGTGCCACTCGCTGCGCATGCTGGGGGTGGGGGACCGGCCGCTGCGGCTGCTGCGGCAGGTGCGGGGGCTGGACCTGGTGGAGCTGCCGCAGGCGGAGCAGTGCTGCGGCTTCGGCGGCACCTTCGCGGTGAAGAACGCGGACACCTCGACCGCGATGCTCGCGGACAAGCTGCGCCACGTCCTCGCCACCGGGGCCGAGGTCTGCACCGCCGGGGACTCCTCGTGCCTGATGCACATCGGCGGCGGGCTGTCCCGGCTGCGGGCCGGGGTCCGCACGGTGCACCTGGCCGAGATCCTCGCCGCGACCGAGGAAACCGGCGCCGCCGGCGACCCGACGCGGACGGCGGTGCGGGCGTGAGCCGCACCTTCCTCGGCATGCCGGCGACCGCCCCGCGGGGCGTCGGGCACCTGCGCGGCGACGAGCCGTTCCCGGCCGCGGCCCGACGCGCGCTCGCCGACGCGCAGCTGCGCCGCAACCTCGGCCACGCCACCACCACCATCCGCGCCAAGTCCGGCGCGGTCATCCGCGAGCTGCCCGACTGGGAGCAGCTGCGCGCGGCCGGCTCGGCGATCAAGGCCGACGTGCTGGCCCGCCTGCCGGAACTGCTCGAGCAACTGGAGGCGGCGGTCACCGACGCCGGCGGGACGGTGCACTGGGCGGCCGACGCGGTGGACGCCAACCGCATCGTCACCGGACTGGTGGCGGCGACCGGCAGCGACCGGGTCATCAAGGTCAAGTCGATGGCCACCCAGGAGATCGGGCTGAACGAGGCGCTGGCCGCCGCCGGGATCACCGCGGTGGAGACCGACCTCGCCGAGCTGATCGTGCAGCTGGGGGAGGACCGCCCGAGCCACATCCTGGTGCCGGCCATCCACCGCAACCGGGCCGAGATCCGGGAGATCTTCCTGCGCGCGATGCCCGGCGTCGACCCGGCGCTGACCGACGAGCCGGCGGCGCTGGCCGCCGCCGCCCGCCGCTACCTGCGCCAGACCTTCCTGACCACCCGGGTCGCCGTCTCCGGCGCCAACTTCGCCGTCGCCGAGACCGGCACTCTCGCCGTCGTGGAGTCCGAGGGCAACGGGCGGATGTGCCTCACCCTGCCGGAGACCCTGATCACCGTGATGGGCATCGAGAAGGTCGTCCCCACCTGGCGGGACCTGGAGGTCTTCCTGCAACTGCTGCCCCGGGCGTCCACCGGGGAACGGATGAACCCGTACACCTCGATGTGGACCGGGGTCACCCCCGGGGACGGCCCGCAGGCGTTCCACCTCGTGCTGCTCGACAACGGCCGCAGCGGGGTGCTCGCCGACGAGGTGGGCCGGCAGGCGCTGCACTGCATCCGCTGCTCCGCGTGCCTCAACGTCTGCCCGGTCTACCAGCGCACCGGCGGGCACGCCTACGGGTCGGTCTACCCGGGCCCGATCGGGGCGGTGCTGTCGCCCCAGCTCACCGGCGTCGAGGACAACGCCTCCCTGCCGTACGCGTCGTCGCTCTGCGGCGCCTGCTACGACGCCTGCCCGGTGAAGATCAACATTCCGGAACTGCTGGTCCATCTGCGCGCCGAACACGTCGCCGCCCAGCGTCGGCCGACCGCCGAGTCGGTCGCGATGGCCGCCGCCGCGTACGCGATGGACCACCCGGCGCTGTACGCGGCCGCGCAGCGCGCCGCGCGGCTCACCCGGCTGGCCGGCCGCCGCGGTCGCGGGCTGCCCCCGCCGCTGTCCGGCTGGACCATCGGCCGCGACCTGCCGGAACCGCCCGCGGAGTCGTTCCGGGACTGGTGGGCGCGACGATGAGCGCGCGCGATCTGGTCCTCGGCCGGCTCCGGGCCGCCCTCGGCCCCGAACCCGCCGGCCCCGCCGACGTGCCACGGGAGTACCGGCCGGCCGGCCGGCCCGCCGACGTCGACCTGCTGGCGCGCCGGCTGATTGACTACCGGGCCACCGTGCACCGGTGCGCCGACGGCGAGGTGGCGGGGGTCGTCGACGACATCCTCGGCGGCCGGCGGGTGGTGGTCCCACCCGGGCTGCCCCGGCGATGGCTGCCGGCCACGGTCGAGGCGGTGACCGACGACCGGCTCGGCGCCGAGCTGCTCGCCGTCGTCGACGGGGTGGTCACCGCGGCCGCCGTGGCCGTCGCCGAGACCGGCACCATCGTCCTCGACGGCGCGCCCGACCAGGGCCGGCGGATCATCACGCTCCTGCCCGACGTGCACGTCTGCGTGCTGCGCGCCGACCAGGTGGTCGCCGGGTTGCCGGACGCCGTCGGCCGGCTCGACCCGCGCCGGCCGCTGACCTGGATCAGCGGACCCTCCGCCACCAGCGACATCGAACTCGACCGGGTGGAGGGCGTGCACGGTCCGCGCAACCTGCACGTGGTCATCCTGCCGCCGCCGCCGAACCCGCCGCCGCACCCCGCGACGCAGCCAGCGGCGGACCCGGCGGCGGCGCCCTGACCACCACGCCCGGCCGGCGGCTACGATCTCGCGCATGGCGTTGCTGCACCGGGCGACACTGCGCCCCTCGAAGCTGGAACTGCTGGCGCTATGGCTGCCGGGACGCGACTGGTTCCAGGGGGACGCCGGCGCGGACCTGGAACGCGTGGCCGGCTACCGGTTCGACGACCCGGCCGGTGCGGTCGGCATCGAGACGATGCTGGTGCGGGCGGGGAACGGCCCGGTCCACCAGGTGCCGCTCACCTACCGCGGGGCGCCGCTGGACGGCGCCGAGCGCTGGCTCGTCGGCACCGCCGACCACTCGGTGCTCGGCCCGCGCTGGGTGTACGACGCGGCCGGCGACCCGGTCTACGCCGCGGCGCTGGCCGACGCCGTCCTCGCCGGCACCGGTCAGGCCGAGGAGTACTTCGAGGTCGACGGCCGCCGGGAGCCGCGCGAGGCGAGCATGGCGATCGGCACGAGCGGCGCCCGACCGGCCGCGGTGCCCGCCGTCGGGACGGTGCGGGACGTCGTGCCCGGCGACCCGACCGTCATCCTCACCGACACCGTCGAACTCGCCGTCCTCCGCCGCCTCGGCGGGGGCACGGCACCGGGCGGCGCCGCGCTGACCGGTACCTGGAGCGGCCAACCCACCCCGCTGCCGCTCGCGTACGCCTCGCTGCGCTGACGCCGCGAGCGGTCCGCCGCCCCGCGGTGGGGGACCGCTTGCGCGGGGTTGCGCCGGTCCCGGTCGGAGCGGCGTCCACCGGCCTGCCGTGACCTTGGTCACCGGCCGGTCGGCGGCGCCGCGCCCGGCCCGCGCCGCCGAGTGAACGTCGTGGGTCGGCGTCGCGTCGCTGCTCAGCCGCCGACCAGGCGGGTCAGCGGGGTCGGCGGGCCGCGCGGGCCGGTTGGTGGTCGTCCTGCCCTCGGCCGTTCGGTGGGCCGGGGCGGGAGTGACGTCGGCCTCGACCGCCGGAAACTCGGAAGCCGTTTGTCGGTGCCGCTCGTTAGTCTGCCTGCCGGACATCGCTCCGTACGTCACAGCGCTCGCGCCGCACCGGCCCGGCGCTCGGCCGGCCGCCGCCGGCCTCAACGGGGATTCAGGAGACTTCGTGACACAGCAACCCATGGCGACCTCGGACAAGCTCGACGCCGCGGTTCTCAAGGTGGCCGGCGTGGTCGTGCTCGGCGCGATCATGTCGATCCTCGACGTGACGGTCGTCAGCGTCGCCCTGCCGACCTTCCAGCGCGAGTTCGACGCGACCTACGCCCAGGTCGCCTGGACGATGACCGCCTACACCCTCGCGCTGGCCACGGTGATCCCGCTCAGCGGCTGGGCGGCCGACCGCTTCGGCACCAAACGGCTCTACATGATCGCGTTGGCGCTGTTCACGATCGGGTCGGGGATGTGCGCCACCGCCGACACGATCGGCGAGCTGATCGGCTACCGCGTGCTCCAGGGCCTCGGTGGCGGCATGTTGATGCCGCTGGGCATGACGATCATGACCCGGGCGGCCGGACCGCACCGGATCGGCCGGCTGATGGCCGTCCTCGGCATCCCGATGCTGCTCGGCCCGATCGGCGGCCCGATCCTCGGCGGCTGGCTCATCGACACGGCGAGCTGGCACTGGATCTTCCTGATCAACCTGCCGATCGGCGTCATCGGCCTGATCTACGCCCAGCTGGCGCTGCCGAAGGACGCCCCCGAGCCGTCCGAGTCCTTCGACTTCGTCGGCATGCTGATGCTCTCGCCGGGTCTCGCGCTGTTCCTCTACGGCGTCTCCACGCTGCCCGAGGCCGGCACCTTCGCCGACACCGAGGTGTGGGCGCCCATGCTTGTCGGCGGCGCGCTCGTGATCGCGTTCGTGCGCTACTCGTTCAAGCCCGAGCACCCGCTGCTCGACCTGCGGCTGTTCGCCAACCGCAACCTGACCGTCGCGACGGTGGCGCTGTTCGTCTTCATCATCGCGTTCATGGGCGCCGGCCTGCTGTTCCCGAGCTACTTCCTGCAGATCCGCGGCGAGTCGACCCTGGCCGCCGGCCTGTTGATGGCGCCGCAGGGCATCGGCGCGATGGTGACGATGCCCATCGCCGGCACGCTGGCCGACCGGGTGCCCGTCGGGCGTACGGTGCCGTTCGCGCTGGCGCTCATCGCCGCCGGGTTCTTCACCTTCACCCAGGTCGACCCGCACACCTCGTACTGGCTGCTCTGCGGGTCGCTGTTCGTGATGGGCCTGGGCATGGGCGGCACGATGATGCCGATCATGACCTCGGCGCTGAAGACCCTGCACGCCAGCGAGGTGGCCCGCGGCTCCACGCTGGTCAACATCCTGCAGCAGATCGGCGGGTCGGTCGGCGCGGCGGTGATGTCCGTGATCCTCACCAACGAGCTGAACGGCTCCCGGGTGATTCCGGGGGCCACCGGCCCGGACGGCAAACCGCTGACCGAGGCGGGCCTCGCCATCGGTGTCCAGCAGCAGCCGGAGCTGGCCCAGCAGTCCCCGGTCGACCCGTCGCTGATCGAGCGCGGCCTCGACTTCGCGGCCAGTTCCTTCGCCACCACCTTCACCGTCGCGTTCGTGCTGGTGCTGCTCACGTTCGGCGCGGTGGCGTTCCTGCCGCGCCGGCGGGAGCCGTCGCAGCCGCTCGACGGGGGGCCGGGCGACGAGGCGAAGACGCCGGTCGTCATCCACTGACCCACGGTCGGGCCGTCGGGGCGCGCCCCCGGCGGCCCGACCGCGTCGGCGGGCGGCGGGCGTGGGTGGTCGACCGCGAGCGCGCGGCGACGAGCCGGGCCGGCGCGGCCGGCCGCCGACGGCCACCACGTCGAACGCCCGCCCCGGCCGGCCGTGGTTGGATGGCAGCATGCGGTTCACCGTGACAGACGTGCCGGAGCAGGAGCGTTTCGAGGCCCGGGACGAGACCGGGGCGCTGGCCGGCGTGGTCACCTACCAGTTGACCGGCTCCATCATCGCCTATACCCACACCGAGGTCGACGCGGCGCTCGAGGGCCAGGGGGTCGGATCGACCCTGGCCCGCGCGGTGATGGACGACGCCCGGGCCAAGGGCCGGACCGTGGTGCCCATCTGTCCGTTCCTCAGCGGATGGCTGGGCAAGCATCCCGAGTACGACAGCATCGTGGCCCGGTCGACCCGCAAGGTGAAGTAGCCCGGCGGCCGGGCCCGCCGGGTGGCTCCGGGCTCAGAGCACCGAGAAGCCCGCCGGCAGGCCCCGCCGGCCGGTGGTGGCGAGCAGCAGCGGCCCGGCGACGCCGTCGGTGACGGCGAGGTCGACGACCACCCGCAGCGCCTGCGTCGCGGCGGTCGCCGGGACGTCCACCGGTAGCCCGAGCGCGGTGGCGAGGTCGGCGGTGTGCACGGCGAGTTCGAACGCCCGGGTGGGCAGGTAGTCGGCGAGCCGCATGCCACCCGCGATCGTCGTGACGAGCGCGTCGCCGTCCTGCGCGTCGACGGTCGCGAGCACCCGCGCGGCGATCTCCGCCACGGCGGTCGCGGGATCGGCGCCCAACGCCACCCCGGCGGCCCGTCCGCGCTCGACGACCCCCGGACCGGCGGCCACGGCTCGTATCGCCCGGTAGTAGTCGGCGGCGGAGCCGACCTCGACGGCGGCGGCGGGACGGGCCAGGTACTCCTCGACCGTCAGCAGCGAACGGCTGGTGTGGCCGACCAGAGCGCGTACGTCCCATTCACCCAGGCCGGGCCCCTCCCACCGGTCGCCGACGAGGGCGGCGGTGCGGACGAACCACCCGGCGGCGTCGGCGAAGGCCCGACGCGAGTCGTCCCACGAGCGCATGACCGCAGCCTAGCTGTACGAGGGCAGGGCGTTCACCACGCCAGCGCGGTCGCCGGACTTGGCGGTTGACCTCCTGCCGCACGCGGGGTCGGTGGTGGACCATGCGGCCGACCTTCCGGGGGGACAGCGGGGCGTCGTGGTGAGCCAGGGTTCCTAGCGCCAGGGGTCGAGGGCGTGCTTGCCGCGGGTCTGACCGGCTTCGAGTCGCTGCAGCACCGCCGGCCCCTCGGCCAGCGGATGAACCTGAGGGGTACCTGGCGGGTACACGCCTTGGGCGATGAGTGCCTCGATCTCGGCGAGCAATCCCCGGTAGATGGACGGGGCCACGGCCGCCAGGGCGCCGATGTGCAGACCCTTGACCTGGACCTGGTGGGTGAACACCAGGTCGTGCGTGCTGAGGCTGGCGTCGCCGGAAGCGGCACCGAACACGACGACGCGTCCGGTGAAGGGTCTGGTGACCGACAGGCTGGCTTTGAACGTGGCGCGTCCCACCGACTCCAGGACCAGGTCCACACCGCCGGTCCGGCGGGTGATCTCCTCGGCCAGATCGGGGCGGCGGCTGTCCAGGACCTCGTCGGCGCCGAGCGCCTTGACAGTGGCGTGCTTGTCCGGTGACGCCGTGGCGATCACCCGCGCGCCGTAGTGGCGGGCGAGGCGGACAGCGGCCTGTCCCACGCCTCCGGCTGCGGCATGAACGAGCACCACGTCACCCGTCTTGATCTCGCCGAGCGGCTTCAGTGCCGCCAGTGCGGTTGCCCAGTTCAGCACCAGGCCGAGAGCCTCGGCGTCGGTCCAGCCGGAAGGGACAGGGAGTACCCCTGCGGCCGGCATCGTCATGTACTGCGCGAAGGCACCGGGTCCGGTGCCGACGACGCGCGTGCCGAGTCGGAGCGGGCTCCTGATGTCCGGGCCGACACCCACGATCTCGCCGGCGGCTTCGAAGCCCGCCACGTAGGGTGCCTGGGGGCCTCCTCCGTAGGTGCCACAGCTCTGCATGACGTCCGCGAAGTTGACGCCGGCGACGCCCACTCGGATCAGGTACTCGCCGGGTCCGGGGACGGGACGACGCTGATCGGTCGTGAGGATCAGGTCCTTCGGCCCCCGGCGGGATCGCTGTACCAGTGCCCGTACCGACTGCCCGTCGGCGTTCCGCTGCTCGTCGATCTCCATGCGTCCGACCGTAGAAGCCTCACACTGACGTCAAGGTCAAGTCGCGGTCATCGGCCAGCCCGGCCAGCGTCGCGCAGGTAACTGTCGAGAGCCGCCTGCTGATCGCTCAGACTGGCGATGCGTGCGGCAAGCCGATCGCGATACCTCCGCACCTCCTGCAGGAACTCCGCACCCATCGCACCCACGGCGGCGTCGGGTTCGGCAGCGAGACCGGGCAGGACATCCCTGATCAACCGCACCGGCAGCCCAGACTCCAGCAGTGAGCGGATGACCAGGACCCGGTCGATGGTGGACCGGCAATAGTCACGGTACCCGTTGCCGCACCGACCAGGGACGATCAGGCCCTCGTCCTCGTAGTACCGCAACGACCTGGCACTCGCCCCGCTGGCTCGGGAGGCTTCGCTGATCCTCATACCCGGAACCAACGTCCGGGCGGTCCGCGGGCTTCCAGTCTCGGCGCCGCGACGAAGCGAGGATCCCGCTCAGACGTCCATGACCTCCTGACCCGCAACATTTGACCACCGGGTGGCTCGCGACCGGCCGCACACCCGGCCGTACGCCGAGGGCCCGCTCCGCGCAGAGCACCGGGTCGATGTTCGCCAGGCACCGCAGCTGACGCGCCCTGATCGCCTGCTGGTAGCACTTGCCGATCTGTCGCCGTCGGCCCGCCGCCCGATCGCACCACGGCGGTGCCGGGCGTGGTGGTTCGGCCGCCGTGGTCGTCGTCGCGCGACGATCACGGCGGCCCGCGTCCGTTGGCGGTGCCCCGGCGGGACTACTTCGCGGCGCGCCGGGGGACGACCATCCTGCCGGTGTCGACCAGGGCGAGGCCGACCAGACCGACCGCCGGCAGCACGGTCAGCTGCCACAGCCCGGCGCCGGACCAGCCGAGTCCGGCGACCAGCCGGGCGAAGAGCAGCCCGGAGAAGGCGGCGGCCACGTAGTAGGAGAGCATGAACAGGCCCGCGCCCCGCCCGACGTGTACGGGACGTACCGCGCGCTGCATGGCGGTGGTGCAGTTGGTGAAGAGGAAGCCGCTGGCGAACGTGCCCATCAGGAAGGCGAGCGCGTACTGGGCCGGCGTCGAGGTCGCCACCTGGTAGGTGAAGAACGCGACGACCGACGTGGCGACGAAGGCGACGGCGAGCAGGTTGCGCTGGCTGACCCGGTCGCCCAGCCAGCCGGCGGGCAGGGCCATCATCGCCCCGAAGCCGGAGAAGGACACGGCCAGCGCGGCCTGGCCGGCGCTGAACCCGAGCTCTTCGCGCAGGAACGTGGGGTAGAGGCCGAGGAAGCCGTAGAACACCAGCCCGGACACCGCGCAGGCGATGCCGAGCCCCAGGGTGTTCCGGTTGTACGGGCTTGCCGGCACGTGGTCGAAGCTGCCCACCGTCCCGGCCTCGGCGCCGGTGACGGCCTCGGTCATCCGCTTGTCGACGGTCGCCGCGATGAGCAGGCACATCAGCAGGCCGGCCGCCGCGAAGACGAAGAACGGCCCGCGCCAGTCACCCCACGCGGTGGCGATCTGCGTGCCGAGCAGCGGGCCGAGGAAGATGCCGGCGCCGAAGGCGACCCCGACGACGCCGGCGGCGACGGCGCGGCGGTGGAAGAAGAAGGCGCCGATCACGGCGTAGAGCGCCGTGGCCTGCACCCCCTCGCCGATGCCGGAGACCAGCCGGTACGCGCTCATGTCGGCGAAGCCGGCGGCGAGCGGGATCGCCAGCGTGCCGAGCGAGTACACCAGCACGCTGATCAGGATGATCGTCTTGCGGGACAACCGGTCGACCAGGTAGCCGGCCGGCAGCCCGGCCAGGGCCAGCCCGAGGGTGAAGCCGGTCGCCAGCAGGCCACCCTGTTCCAGGGAGAACCCGAACTCCTGCCGGATCTCCGGCAGCAGCGGGTAGAAGATCTGCCGGTCCATCGCGTTGAGCATGTACGAGGCGCAGAGCACCGCGAAGCCGAGGGCGACCGCGACCGGGGTCAGCGTGGCGGTGGGTCGGGCGACCGGGGGCTCGGTCGGCTCCTGGAGTGTCTCAGTCATGTCTCCCCTTCCGGGTCGCGGGGACTGCGCGTCGTCCCGCGGTGAGGGTTCCGGGTGGGCGTGGCCGGTGGTCCCGGTGGGCGGGTGCTCCGGGACGACCGGCCGGACCGGCGGCCCGCGGGGGCGGGCTGCCGGACGCCGGGTCGTGCGGTGCCGGGTGCATCGGGTCGGCGATCCCCGACCTACGCGTGACGGACGAGTGTCCGTACAGCGGTCGGGCGGTCGCTGGCGTAACGATGGGCCCTGGCCGGTGCAGTGTCAAGAGTCGAATTTTGATCGTCTGGTAACGCGGATTTGACCGATGGTCCGTCCTGCGGACACGGGTCCGCCCGGCTACGCTCAGGGCGACGCGACGCCGCTCCGGCGGGCGCCGCGCCGCACCCTCGCCGTGTCCGCCGAGCAGCAGGAGCCGCAGATGCCCCGTCGTGACGACGACCCCAACTTCATCGAGGCGGTCGCCCGCGGGTTCGACGTCATCAAGGCGTTCCAGCCGCCCAAGCCGGTGATGACGCTGAGCGAGGTGGCGGCCGCGACCGGCCTGGCCCGCCCGACCGCGCGCCGGATCCTGCTGACCCTGGAGGCGTTGGGGTACGTCCGCGCGCTCACCGGCGGCTTCGCGCTGACCACCCGGGTGCTCGAACTCGGCCTGACCTACGTGCAGGCGATGGGGCTGTGGGACGTGGCCCGCCCGCACATGGAACGGCTGGTCGCCCGTACCGGCGAGTCGTCCTCGATCGCCCAGCTGGACGGCTCCGACATCGTCTACGTCGCCCGGGTCGCGGTGCCCAAGATCATCGCCCTGGCGGTGAGCATCGGCACCCGTTTCCCCGCCCCGCAGACGTCACTGGGCAAGGTGCTGCTGGCCGGGTTGGAGCCGGACGACCTCGACCGGCGGCTGGCCGAGCCGAGCCGGTCCGGAGTGGAGCCCCGCCGGACGTTCGACCGCGCGGAACTGGACCGGACGCTGCGGGATGTGCGGGCGAAGGGCTGGTCGCTGACCGACCAGGAACTCGCCGCCGGCATCCGCTCGGTGGCCGCACCGCTGCGCGACGGCGCTGGCAAGGTGATCGCCGCCCTGAACGTCACGGTGCACGCCGCCGAGACCCCGGTGGAGACGCTGGCCGAGGAGTACCTGCCGCTGCTCCTGCAGACCGCGAGCGACATCAGCGCGGACTTCGCGCTCTATGACGCGATCCCGCGCGTCCCGGCGCTCTCCGCGTCCTGAAGACGGCGGGCCGCCGCGCCGGCCGGAACCCGAGGGTCGGCCCGGCCGGCGCCCGCCGATCGGTTGCGGCCCGTCTGGCGGACGTACGTCCGGAGACCGACTAGGGAGTCGTGACGGCGGGCCAACGGCCCCGGCCCGTCAGTGCTTCCACCGTGCCGCGCCGGCGTCCCACTCGGTGTACGTGTAGGGGTTGTCCTGGATCTTGGTCTCCGGGATGTCCGGGTTCATGCCCTTGAGCCACGCCTCCTCGCCCAACTCGCCGATCAGGTACTCGACCGTCCGCTCCACGCTGTGCCGGGCCTTGGCGAGGTCGACGCCGACCAGGCGGTGGTCGTGCTTGACCACGCGCCCGTTCACCACGACGGTGTGCACGTCACCCCGTTGCGCCTGGAACGCGACGTGACCGTAGGGGTTGAGGATCGGGAACATCACCGGCGACCGGTCGTTCTTGATCAGGACGAGGTCGGCCTTCTTGCCCGGCTCGAGGCTGCCCACCACGCCGTCCAGGCCGAGCGCCCGGCTGCCGCCTCGGGTGGCCCAGTCCACCACCTGCTCGGCGCGGAGCCGGCAGTGGGTGACGGTGTCCTGGCGGGTGTGCGCCTCCAGGTGCTCGCGGGAGCGGTCGGCGCCGAGCGTGGTGCGCATCGCGGAGAACAGGTCGCCGCTCCACCAGACGCTGGTGTCCATCGACAGCGACACCGGGATGTCGTGGTGGCACAGCTGCCAGGTGGGCGGATACCCCTGGCCGGCGCTCTGCTCGCTCTCGGTGGACACCGACACCGAGCCGCCGGTGGCGGCGATGCGGTGGTACGAGTCGGCGGTCAACGTCGCGGCGTGCACGTACACGGTGGACGGGGTCATGAAACCGTGCTCGTGCATCAGCCGGATGCCGTCGTCGTCGGTGGCGCCCCAGACCCCGGCGTGGGTGGTGACCGGGACGTCGAGTTCGCGGGCGACCTCGAACGCCGCCTTCTCCGGGAAGTTCGGGTCGCCGGTGACGTCGAAGGCCATCTGGAAGCCGAGCATGTCGTCGCGGCTGTGGAACCGGCGGTCGACGAAGTCGCGGAACTCCGGACTGGTCGCCCACTCCCACGGGCCCTGCTGGATGTTGCCGTAGGCCAGCACGAACCGGCCGGGCACCTCTCGCAGGGCGTCCACCGCGGCGTCGGCGTGCTGGGTGGTCTGCAGGCCGTGCGACCAGTCCACCGTCGTGGTGACCCCGGCGTCGATGG
Source organism: Micromonospora sp. CNZ280 (assembly GCF_011759515.1). Taxonomy (NCBI): domain Bacteria; kingdom Bacillati; phylum Actinomycetota; class Actinomycetes; order Micromonosporales; family Micromonosporaceae; genus Micromonospora; species Micromonospora sp. CNZ280. The sequence continues at coordinate 639,993 of NZ_JAAOYP010000002.1, read as the reverse complement.
CCTCGATGGCGGCGAGCAGGTTGCCGGCGTAGACGTCCTCGGGCCGGAAGAGCCGGCCGGACTCCAGGTAGTACCAGACGAAGTACTGGGTGAGCGTCCAGTCCGCGCCGTAGCCGCGCATCGCGGTCTGCCACATGTGCCGGTGCGTGTCGATCATGCCCGGCATGAGGATGCCGCCGGACGCGTCGATCTCGACGGCGCCCTCGGGGGCGGTCAGCCCGACGCCGATCTCGGCGATGCGTTCGCCCACCACCAGGACATCGGCGCCGGGCAGCACCCGGTGCGCGTCGTCCATGGTGAGGACCAGTGCGTCGCGGAACAGGACCGGACGGCCATGCTCCGGGCTCGGGCCCGCCGAGCCGGGTTCGCTTGCGCTCATTGCAGTCAACTCCCCACGTCTCCGGGGCGGCGGACAGTAGTCCGTATAACGGACAGCCCCTAGGTTGGCGCAAGTCTCTGGCGCGGCCAGGTGGGTGTCAAGACGTCTCCGGGGAGTTCGTGCACCATCCGTACGCCTCCCGCACGACCCGGCGTGTTACCGGGCTGTTCCGGCGGACATCCGGTTGACAGCGGCTCGACGCGGCTCCGATACTCGGTCCTGCGGACGGATGTCCGCATGACGGTCAGGAGTGCATGTGGCAACGCCGGAGCGGAACGACGGCAGGAATCCGAGCCGAGCGAGCGGCCCGTTGGCCGGCCTACTGGTCGCCGACTTCTCGCGCATCCTGGCCGGGCCGTACGCCACCATGCTCCTCGCCGATCTCGGTGCCGAGGTGGTCAAGGTGGAAAGCCCGGCCGGCGACGACACCCGCACCTGGATGCCGCCGGTACGCGACGACGTCTCGACGTACTACCTCGGCATCAACCGCAACAAGCGGTCGATCGCCCTGGACCTGCGCGCCCCGGACGACCTGGCGGTGGCCCAGCGGCTCGCCGCCCGGGCCGACGTGCTCATCGAGAACTTCAAGCCGGGCGGGCTGCGCCGGTTCGAGCTGGACTACGCGTCCGTGGCGGCCGGCAACCCGGGCGTCGTCTACGCCTCGATCAGCGGCTTCGGCACCGGCCCGGGTGCCGCGCTACCCGGCTACGACCTGATGGTGCAGGCCATCTCGGGCCTGATGAGCCTGACCGGGGACCCGGACGGCTCGCCCTACCGGGCCGGCATCTCGGTGTTCGACGTGATGACCGGGATGCACGCCACCATCGGCATCCTCGCCGCGCTGCACCACCGCGGCGCCTCCGGCCGGGGGCAGCACGTCGAGGTGAACCTGCTGTCGTCGGCACTGTCCGGCCTGGTCAACCACAGCAGCGCGTACGTGGCCGGGGGAGTGGTGCCCTACCGGATGGGCAACGCCCACCCGAGTCTGTTCCCGTACGAGCCGCTGCCCACCGCCGACGGCGAACTCATCGTCATCGCCGGCAACGACAGCCAGTTCGCCAAGCTGTGCGCGGTGCTCGACGTTCCCGAACTGGTCGACGACCCCCGGTTCGGGCGCAACCAGGACCGCACCGCCAACCGCGAACAGTTGCGCCCGCTGCTGGTCGAGCGGCTGCGCACCCGGTCGAAGGACGACTGGTTCCGGGCGCTGATCGCCGCCGGGGTGCCGTGCGCCCCGATCAACACGATCGACGGCGGCGTGGCGCTGGCCGACGAACTCGGCCTGGAACCGGTGGTCAGCGTCGGCGACGGCGACCGCGCCGTGCCGAGCGTGCGCCACCCGATCAGCTTCTCGGCGACCCCGCCGCGCTACCAGCTACCGCCGCCGGGCCTCGACGAACACGGCGCCGAGATCCGCAAGTGGCTGTCCGAGGAGCAGGAGGACCAGTGACCACCTTCCCGACGTCGATCGGCACCTCCGACGCGGACCGCATCCGCCTGCTCGGCCAGGACCTCGCCGCCGACCTGATGGGTCGGGTCGGCTTCGGCGAGCTCGCGTTCTGGCTCGTCGCGCGGCGCCGCCCCACCCCGTCCGAGGTACGGGTCTTCGAGGCGGTGCTGGTCGCGCTGGCCGACCACGGCTTCACCCCGACCGCCATCGCCGCCCGGCTGACCTACCTCAGCGCCCCGGAATCCCTGCAGGGGGCACTGGCCGCCGGGCTGCTCGGCGGCGGCTCCCGCTTCCTGGGCGTCACCGAGGACTGCGGGCGCTTCCTCGCCGACACCCTGGCCGGCGTGGACGGGCCGCTGCCCACCGACGACGCCGGCTGGGACGCCCTGGCGCTGACCGCCGTCGGCGCGGCGCGCGCCGAGCGCCGGTTCGTGCCCGGCCTGGGTCACCCGGTGCACAAGGTCCAGGACCCGCGTACGCCGGTGCTCATCCGCATCGCCGACGAGGAGAAGCTGCGCGGGCCGCACCTGCGGCTGTTCGAGGCCATCGGCCGGGTCCACCCGCGGGTGCTGGGCCGTACCCTACCGCTCAACGGCGCCGGGGTCTGCGGCGCCGCGCTCGCCGACCTGGGGCTGCCGGTAGACCTGCTGCGTGGGTTCGCGCTGCTGGCCCGCGCCGCCGGCCTGCTCGGGCACCTGGCCGAGGAACGCCGCAACCCGATCGGCATGGACGTCTACCTGACCGTCGACCGCAACGCCACCTACACCCCCGATCCCGCCTGAGAGGAGCCGTCATGGCCGAACTGGCCGCGGTCATCGCCTCGACCCACCACCCCTTCTACTACCGGGCCAGCACCGCGCAGGGCGAGGACCGGCCCGCCTTCGCGGACGAGTGGGTACGCAAGATCACCGCCTTCCGCGAGACGCTGACCCGGGCCAAGCCGGACGTGCTCGTCATGGTCGGCTCCGACCACTTCCACCAGCTCTGGCTGGACAACATGCCGCAGTTCCTGATCGGCAAGGCGCCGTTCTACGACGCGAACTGGTACAACGAGGAACGCGAGTTCGGCCTGCCCCGGATGCTGCTCAAGGGCCAGGAGGACCTGTCCGGCTACCTGCTGCGGGAGGGCCTGGACGCCGGCTTCGACCTGGCGTTCAGCAACGAGCTGCGGATCGACCACAGCATCACCTGCCCGATCATCACCCTGCGGCCGGAGGCCGACCTGCCGATCGTGCCGGTCTACACCAACATCTTCGCCCCGCCGCTGCCGCAGCCGAAGCGCTTCGTGCAGCTGGGCAGGACCATCCGGGAGCTGATCGAGTCCTGGCCGAGCGACCAGCGGGTCGCGGTCATCGGCACCGGGCACCTGTCACTGGAACTGGGCGGGCCGCGTCAGTTCGGCGAGCACGGCCCGGACCCGGAGTTCGACCGCAGGGCGGTGGAGTGGATCGCCAGCGGCGACCTGGAAGGCTGCCTCTCCGAGGTCACCCTGGACAGCCTGCACGCCCCCGGCAACGCCACCCACGGCTTCATGGACTTCATGCTGATGATGGGCGTCGCCGGCGAGGGCGCGAAGGCCGACTACGTGGACACCCTCGACCTGTTCCACACCATGGAGGCCTACTTCACCTGGTACCCGAAGGGAGCGCCGGCGGCATGAGCAAGTACCTGCTGAACAAGTTCCTCTACACCGTCGACCGCGACCCCGAACTGGTGGAGCGCTACCGCGACGACCCGCACGGCACGGTGACCTGGTGGGAGGCCGAGCGGGCCAACCAGATCCTCAACTGCCACGTCCCGGAGGCCAGCACCTGGTTGCGCTTCACCGACGAGGAACGCGAGGCGCTCGCCGGGCACGACTACGTGCGGCTGTTCGCCCTGGGCGCGCACCCGTTCCTGACGCTGACACTGTTCATCGCTCTGTTCGAACGCGACCACACCGAGCCGCTGGGCTTCCAGAAGGAGTACGCGCGCCGGCTCGCGCACTTCTCGCTGCCCTACCCGGACATCGCCACCTGATGCGCGCCGCGGTCATCACCGAGTGCGGCCGACCGCCCGTCGTGGTACGCCGGGAGCCGCCTCGGCCCGCCGACGGTCAGCTGCGGGTGGCGGTCGCCGCCGCCCCCATCACCCCGCTCGACGTGCTGTGCGGGACCGGCACCTCGTACTTCGGGGCGCCGGCCGTGCCGTACGTGCCCGGCGTGCAGGGGGTGGGCCGGCTGGACGACGGCACCCCGGTCTGGTTCGCCACCACTGCCGGGATGAGTCCCGGCGATGGCAGCATGGCCGACTACTGCGTCGTCCCGGCGGCCGACGTGGTGCCGCTGCCCGACGACGTCGACCACACCCTCGTCGCCGCCCTCGGCCTCTCGGCCGTCGCCGCCTGGATGGCGCTGACCTGGCGTGCTGAGCTGCGCCCGGGCGAGCAGGTGCTGGTGCTCGGCGCCGGCGGCGTGGTCGGGCAGGTCGCGATACAGGTAGCGCGGCTGCACGGCGCCCGCCGCGTCGTCGCCGCCTGCCGCTCCGCCGCCGCCCAGGAACGGGCCCGCCGGCTGGGCGCCGACGCCGTGGTCGCGCTCGGCGAGGGCGACGACGTGGCGTCGCTCGCGGCGCGGCTCACCGAGGCGTGCGACGGGCCGGTGGACGTCGCGCTCGACCCCCTGTTCGGGGTGCCGGCCGCCGCGGCGCTGCGTACCCTCGCCGCCCACGGCCGGCTGGTCAACCTGGGCGGTTCGGCGGGGGAGCAGGCCCCGTTCGACTCGGCGACCCTGCGCAGCCGGTCGCTGCGGATCCTCGGCTACACCAACAACGAGCTGACCAGCGAGCAGAAGGCGCGGGCGCTGCGGACGGTCGCCGACCACGCCGCCGCCGGCCGACTGGTCCTCGACTACACCAGCACACCGCTCGCCGAGGCGGCCGAGGCCTGGACGCGGCAGGCCGACGGCCGCGCCACCCGCCGCATCGTGCTGACCGCTGACGGTGCGCCGGGCCGCGACACCTGACGTCCGCGCCAGGCCGGCGCACCGTCACGGATCGGCGTGCTGCCCGGAAAGCGTGCTGCCTCGGCGTCACTACGATGACGCCGAGGCAGCGCACTGCCTTCCCGTCCGGTGGTCGGCCAGCGGCCCGGTGGGCGACGCCACCCCGCCCGGAGGGTTGAGCTGAAGTTCGGTTCAGGTTCCATGATCAGCGGGTGATCTGCCGTGCTCCGGCTCGCCCCCCGGCCTACCCGTCGACGCGGTCTGGCCGCAGCCCGTCGGGGAGGCGCGCGACGACGCGGCGGGGTCAGGCGTCCAGGTCGGCGGCGGCCGGCCGGCTCGCCGGTAGCACCAGCTCCCAGCCGTCGACCCGCTCGATGTCGACGAGGCCGGCCTGCCGGTAGCCGGCCAGCACGGCGGGCTCGTCGCCCCACGACTCCAGCTCCGCCGGCCCGGGGCCGAGCAGGGCGCAGGCCGCGGGCCGGCAGGCGGACGTAGTGCCGCGGGTCGCGGTGGCCCGGGACGACGCCGGGGCCGTCGACGTGCCGCCGGTGGGGGTCGACCCGGCACAGGCCGATCCACCGATCATGACCGGCGTCGCCCGGCAACCGCGCATCGGGTGCCCGGGAGCGTCGCGCCGCTGCCCGGCCGCCTCGCCCGGCTAGCCGGCGGGATGTGCGGTGGTGGGGGAGGAGCCGGGCCGGACCCCGGCCAGTGGATCGGCCAGCAGCGCGGCGAAGGCCAGCTCCGCCGCGCCGACCAGCGTCGCGTCGTCGCCCAGGGCCGAGACGGAGAGCCGCACCCGCTCCCGGGAGACCGGCAGCACGTTCTCCCCGATCCGCGCGCGGACCTGGGCGGCCGACCCGCGGTACACGTCGCGCAGCATGCCGCCGAAGACGACCAGGCCGGGATTGAACAGGTTGATCAGGTTCGCCACGCCGATGCCCAGCCAGTCGCCGATCCGCCGCAGCGCGTCCCGCGCCGCCGGATCGCCGTGGTCGGCGGCGTCGACCACCGCCCGTACCGCGTCGCGGCCGATCGACTCCACCGGCCGGCCGGACGCGTCGAGCAGGGCACGTTCGCCGACCTCGGCCTCCAGGCAGCCGCGCGAGCCGCACCCGCAGGGCCGCCCGTCGTACGGGTTCACCATCATGTGCCCGAGTTCGGCACCGTACCCGGCGTCGCCGTCGAGCAGTTCACCGTCGACGATGATCCCGCCCCCGACGCCGACGTCCCCGTGCAGGTAGATCAGGTTGCGGATGCCGACCCCGGCCCCGCGCTGGTGTTCCGCCATGGCGCCCAGGTGGGCCTCGTTACCGACCAGCACGGGCAGGTCGAGGCCGAGGCGGCGGCCGAGTTCGGTGCCGAAGGCCTGATCCACCCAGCCCATGTCCGGTCCGAACCGGACCATCCCGTCGGAGGGCCGGATCATCCCGCAGTAGGACGCCCCGACCCCGACGCACGCCGAGTCCGGCGGTGTTTCGTCGCGCAACTCGCGGCCGAGTTCGGCCAGCACCCCGACGACGACGTCCAGGTCGGCCCCGGCCCGGGCGCGGACGGCGTCGCGCCGCTCGATGATGGTGCCGCCCAACCCCACCCGCGCCGCGGTCAACCGGTCCACCGCCACGTCGAAGGCGAGGACGTGGACCCGGTCGGACGCCGGCCGGACCACCACCGACGGCCGGCCGGCCCGACCGGTCGACGACAACCCGGACTCGTGGACCAGACCCGCCGCCGCCAGGTCCGCGGTGAGCGCCATGATCGTGCTGCGGTTCAGCCCGGTCCGCGTGCCGAGCGTGGCGCGGGACAGCGGGCCGTGCAGGTGCACGTGGCGGAGCAGTGCACCGAGGTTGCGCCGACGGATCTCCTCTGGAGCGCGTCCGTCGTGCCGCGTCATCCGGCTCTTGAGCATCACGAGAACCCTGGTCGGCTGGTGGAAACCTACCCGCAAAGATACGCGTCACGTAAAGCGTTGACGACGGCCTGACCCGGGCGGGCGACCCGCGAGCGGCCCGCTACCGGCGGGTACGAGGGACCTGGTGCCCCACGTCATCGCCCGGCGCGCCGGTGGATCGGCGGCGGAGCCGGGCACCCGGTTCCCGGATCGGCTGTCCGCCCCGGCGGCCCTTGGCAGAGTGAGGGGGTGACGGACAAGCGGCCGAAGGTGGCGGCCGGCCGGATCCAGCTGGTGGGTGAGTCCAGCGCGGTCAGCCGGCTGGAACTCTTCCTCGACCTGATCTTCGTCTTCGCGTTCATCACCGTGACGGCCATGGCCGCCGCGGACCTGACCGTGGTGAACCTGCTGCACGCCGGGTTGCTGCTGGTCCTCCTCTGGACCTGCTGGATCTCGTACGCCTGGCTCGGCAACGCGGTGCGGGTGGACCGGGGCGTCATGCCGGTGGTCATTTTCGGCCTGGCGGCGGTCGTCCTGGTGATGGGCGCGGACCTTCCGGAGGCGTTCGCCGACAAGCCGGGCGGCCTGCTTGGGCCGCTGGTCCTGGTGGTCTGTTATCTGATTATCCGGGCGGGCACGCTGCTGGTCCTGACCATCGTCGCCTGGTCTGATCCCACCGAACGGCGCGGGCACCTGCGGCTGTGGCTGCCCCTGCTCGCCGGGGCGCCGGTGCTGCTGGCCGCCGCGCTGCTGCCCCGGCCACTCGGGGAGGGCAGCGCGTCGGGGGAGTGGGTCCGGTTCGGGTTGCTGCTGATCGCCCTCCTGATCGACCACGGCGGGGCGATGGCGATGCGCCTGACCCGGTGGTCGATCTCCTCGGTCAAGCACTGGACGGAGCGGTTCCACCTGATCATCCTGGTGGCGTTCGGCGAGGTCATCATCTCGGCCGGCATGGGGCAGGGCGTCGGCACGGCCACCCCGGTCAGCTGGGGGGTGGTCGGCGGCGCGGCGCTCAGCATGCTGCTGGTGGGCGTGCTCTGGTGGACGTACTTCGACATCGCCCGGTTCGGCGCGGAGGACGCGCTGGAGCGCGCGTCGGGCCAGACTCGCGCGCTGCTCGCCCGGGACGCGTACACCCTCCTGCACCTGCCGATGATCGCCGGACTGATCCTGCTCTCCCTCGGACTCAAGCACACCTTCAACGGCCTCGCGTTCGAGTCGGTGCGGCACGAGTCCGGGCTCGGCCTGTTCGCCCTGTACGGCGGGGTGACGCTGTACCTGGTCGGCCTGATCGCGTTCGAGCGCCGGGCGATGGGCCTGCTCGGCCGTGGGCCGATCACCGGCGTCGTGCTCGTGCTCGTGCTGGCCCCGGTGGCGGCGCAGCTGCCGGTGGTGTTCGGTCTGGGGCTGCTGGCCGCGGCCGTGATGAGCCTGGTGCTGCTCGACCGCACCGTCTTCCGGGTCCGGCACCGGGCACTGCACGGGGCGATCGAACCGGTCACCGAGCGGTTCAGCGGCGTCACCCCGAAGGAACTCTTCCTCGACCTGGTCTACGTCTTCGCCTTCATCCAGGTCACCGAACTGATGACCGCGGTACCCAACGCGCGCGGGCTGTTCGAGGGGGTGGTGGTGCTGGCGCTGCTCTGGTGGTCGTGGTCCTGCTACGCCTGGTTGGGCAGCGCGTTCCGGGCGGAGAACGCGATCGCCCGGATGATGCTGCTCGGGGCCGCGGCGAGCATCCTGGTCATCGCCATCACTGTGCCGGTGGTCTTCGCCGACGTGCCCGGCGGGCTGTCCGGACCGGTGGTCTTCGTGACCGCGTACGGCGTCTTGCGGGCGCTGAACCTCGGCGGCTTCTGGATGATCACCCGGCACGACCGGGTCTTCCGGGGTCAGTTGGTGCGGCTGGCGGTGCCGGCCGCCGTGGTGCTCGCGCTGCTCTACGCCGCCGCCGCGGTGCCGCCGGCGTCCGCCGACCCGGCGGCGTTCCAGCCCGTCCGCACGACGCTCTGGGTGGTCGCCATCGTGATCGACTTCGGCAGCGGCTATCTGCTGGACGCCCGGCACTGGCTGGTCCGCTCGGCGGAACACTGGGCCGACCGGTTCGGGCTGATCATCCTCGTCGCGCTGGGTAGCGCGATCGTCTCGACCGGGCTGTCGGTCACCAACCGGGCGGTCTCCACGATGACGATCCTCGCCACGGTGCTCGGACTGGTGCTGATCGCGGCGTTGTGGTGGGCGTACTTCGACGTCGACGCCACCGTGGGGCAGCGCCGGGTGCAGAGCCTCAGCGACGGTCGGCGCAGCCGGCTGGCGCTCGAGGCGTACACCTACGCGCACCTGGTGATGATCACCGGAATCGTGCTGGTCGCGCTCGGGCTGCGCAAGACGGTGGCGGAGGTCGAGCGGTTCCACGGACCGGTCGGCTGGGACATGCCCCTGCTCACCCTCTACGGCGGGGTGATCCTCTTCCTGCTCGGCGACAAGCTCTTCTGGTGGCGCATCACGCAGCGGCTCCGCTCCCTGCGGGTGACCGCGATCTTCACGCTGGCCGCCCTGGCGGCGGCGTGCACCCAGATCTCGCGGCTGGCGGGGCTGGCCGTCCTCGCCGCCGCGGTGACCGCCTTCGCGCTGGCCGAGGCGATCACCACCCGCCAGGTGCGCCGGGCCGTACGCGAGCCGCTGGTGCCCGAGTCGGCCGCACCGCCGCCCCGAAGCAAGCACTGACCCGTGGCGAGCGGCCTGCGCCGGTCGCGGGGACCGGTCAGGGTGTGCGGGGCACCGGTTGGGCGAGGGCCCGCAGGTCGGCCGGCAGCTGCGCCAGCGCCTCCTCGAACTCCACGTGCCCGACCACCCGGTGCAGCGTCTGCAGGACGGCCCGCACGCCGGCCTCCGCGACGTCGGGCGCCACGTCGGCGCGCTCCGCCACCCGCCGCAGGAACTCGTCGTGCCCGAACGCCTCCGGATCCTCGGTGCCCTTGATGAGCAGCGGACGCAGCTCGGCCGCCACATGGTCGGCCAGGTCCGCCGCCTCGCCACCGCTGATCCGCTCGGTGAGGGTGCGCAGCGTGGCCTCGGTCAGGGATCGCGCCGTCTCCGGCGGGACGTTCGCCCGCGCGGCCACCTTGTCGACGAACTTCAGCTCAGCCATGCGCCGTCCTTCCCGTGCCGGAGACCGTGGCTACCCGCGCGGACCGGCGGCAAACGACCCCCGCTCGTACGGCCGTACGCCCGGGGCTCAGTCGCCGAGCCGCTGCCGGGCCAGGAACTTCGGCACCACCATCCGCCACGCCTCGCTCACCAGCTCGGTCATCTGGTCGTGGTCGAGCCGTTCCAGGTGGCAGCACACCCAGTTGAACCGCAGGTCGGACGCGCCGGGCAGGAAGAACACCGCCGGCTCGGCGGTGATCAGGCCGTCCCGCTGCTCCTTCGGGTAGCCGAAGCCCATGGTCCGCTCGTCACGGGAGAAGGCGACGTAGACGATCGCGCCCACCCGGAACTTGATCCGGTCGCGGATCACGTGCTCGGTGGTGCGGGGCAGCGTCCGGGCCAGCGCGCGGACATCGGCGACGGTCACCATGGGGTCACCGTAGCGATGCCCCCCGACAGTCGGCCGCCGTCGCGACGCGGCGTCCGCCCGCGGTCAGGACCCGCCCAGGCGGGGGAGGACCGGGCGGATCTCCACCGGCGCGCCCGGTCGACCACCGGCGCGGGAGCGGTACTCGGGGACGCCGACGCAGGTGAAGAGCAGGGCCGCGAGCTCGTCCGGCTCGGCCAGCAGGCCGGGTACCTCCGAGTCGATGAAGGTCATCCCGGACGCGCCCGCGCCGAGGGCGTACGCGGCCAGGTGCAGCCGGCCCTCGACCAGCCCGGCGGCCAGTTGGGCGTCCCGGTAGCCGCGGTCGTCCAGCGCCGCCAGTGGTGTGGCCGCGATGACCACGTACGCCGCGTCGCCGGCGAGCGACTGGTCCAGGCAGATCCGCAGCAGTTCGTCACGCAGGTCGCCGGCGAGCAGCGGGCGGGACAGGTCGGGCCACCGGTACAGGCCGGGTGCCACGTCGTCGACACCGTGCACGGCGACCCAGTGCGGCACCGGCACCCCGCGCAGGGCCGCGGCGAGCGGCCACTCCAGCGCGGCGCGCGGCAGCGTGCGGGAGCGGTCCATCCGCCGCTGCGAGCCGCGCCGGCGTACCACCTCGTCCAGGGAGTCCGACGGCGGGAAATCCGGCAGCGGGTCCGCCTGCGGCCACGGCTGTCCGAGGTCGTCCCGGTCGCCCGCGCGCTGCGCGGCGGTGCAGAGCGGCAGCTCGACCGGCGGCAGGTCGCCCGGAGTGGCCGGGCCGGTGGGTCCGAGCGCCGGCTCGCCGTCGCCGAGGGACAGCAGGGCGAGTGGGTACTCGTGCACCCCGTCCGCGCCGACGAGGGCCCGTACCGCGGTGTCCGGGAAGCGGGACCGCAGCCGCGTCGGGAGGCCGGCGCTCGCGGCGGCCGCCGACAGCTGGGACAGCAGCGTGCCGGCGTCCCAGTAGAGGTGCCGCCAGCCCCGCTCGGCGTAGCGCCATCCGGTCCGCCACGGCACCCCGGTCACGACCAGCGTGGTCACCGCCCCCGCGGCGGCGGGGGCGACCTGGACCAGCGCGTGCCGGGCCGGGTCGTACCAGTGCACGCCGTCCGGGACCCCGGCGACGCCACGGGTGCTCGCGTACACCTCCAGGGGGAAGCGGGCGCCCGCCGAGCCGGCGGCCCGGTAGAAGATCGGCCGGCCGTCGCGCCGGGCGGTGCGGACCACCCCGGCGCCCAGGAAGAGCACCCGCCCGAGCTGCGCCGCGTCGAGCGGCCGCGCCGGGCCGGTGACGCCGGCGAGGACGGCCGTCGCGGGTACGCCGGGGTCGGGCAGGTCGCGCGGCAGCGCCACGACGGGGAGCCCGTCCGGGTAGCCCTTCATCGGCGGCGGCAGGGTCGCGGGGTCGTTCGGGACGAGATCCTGGCGCACCCGTGTGTCGTCCACCGGCACGTTCCACTCGCGGCTCGGCAGATACGAGGTCAGCCGGTGCAGCAGCCCGGCGCCGGAGTCGAGATTCACCCGGCCATCCTGCCAGCCCGGGCGGACGGCGTGGCCGGCTCGGTGCGGCCGGCTCGGTGCGGCCGGCTCGGTGCGGGCGTGGAGGTGGACGCCGCTTTCGCATTGCAGTCGCATCGTGAAACGGGTAGCGTCTTTTGCAATGCAACTGCATCGCAAAAGAGGTGTTGTCATGTGCGTGATCCCGCTCTCCGAGGTGACCGGCGACCTGGTCGACCTGGTCGGTGGCAAGGCGGCCGGGCTCGGCGAGCTGATCCACGCCGGTGAGCGGGTGCCCGCCGGCTTCTGCGTCACCACCGCCGCCCACGACCAGGGGATCGTCCCGGAGGCCGAGGTCGCCCGGGCGTACGAGCTGCTCGGCGGGGGCCCGGTCGCGGTGCGCTCCAGCGCCACCGCGGAGGACCTGCCGGACGCCAGCTTCGCCGGCCAGCAGGACACCCGGCTCGGCGTCACCGGGCTGCCCGACCTGCTGGCCGCGATCCGCGCCTGCTGGGACTCGCTGCACCACCCGCGCGCCGTCGCCTACCGCGACGCCCACCAGATCGACCACCGGCCGGTGCGGATGGCCGTCGTCGTGCAGCGGATGGTCGATCCGGCCGTCGCCGGAGTGCTGTTCACCGCCAACCCGCTCACCGGCTGCCGCACCGAGACGGTGGTGGAGGCCGCCCCGGGCCTCGGCACCGCCGTGGTGGACGGCACCACCGAGGTCGACCGGTACGTCCTCGACGACGCGCCGCCCGCCGCCAGGGGGCCGCTGACCGCCGCGCAGCTGGCCGAGCTGCGCGCCGCCGGCGGCCGGCTCCAGCGGCACTTCGGCGCTCCGCAGGACATCGAGTGGGCGTACGACCACGACGGCGTGCTCTGGCTGCTGCAGTCACGCCCGATCACCACGCTGTTCCCGCTCCCGCCGGACACCGGCAAGCCCACCCCCCGCGTCTACCTGGAGTTCGGCCACGTCCAGGGCATGCTCCAGCCGGCCACCCCGATGGGCATGTCCAGCCTGAAGACGCTGGTCGCCGGGATGCTGGCCGCGTTCGGGCTGACCGTCGAGGTCACCGACATCGGCGGGCGCCTCTACGGCGACCTCACCGACCTGGCCCGCGACCGGGCCGCCCGCAAGCGGCTGGTCAAGCTGATGGCGGTGGACTTCGGCCCGCGGGCGCAGGCGGTGATGGAGCACGTGCTCGCCGACCCGCGGTTCGCCCCGGAGCCGGGCGCCGCCGCCCGCCGGGCCCGCCCCGTACCGGCCCTGCGTACCGGCCTGCGCGCCGTCGCGGGGGTGACCCGCTCGCTGGCCCGGCCGGACGCCGCCCGGGAACGGCTGTTCCGGGCGGTCGAGCAGCTCAAGCTCCGCTCGGCAGCGCCCGCCGGGCTGGGTACCGCCGAGCGGCTGGAGTTCGTCCGGGCCGAGGACCCGTCGGCCGGTGCCGACGACATCGTCTGGCCGATTGTCGCCGGGATGCTCGCCGCGGCGCTGCCGCCCACCCTGCTCGACGGGGTGGCCAGCCCGGACGAGATCAACACGGTGCTCGCCGGCATGCCGCACAACGTCACCCTCGACATGGATCTGGCGCTGTGGCGGCTGAGCCAACGCGTCGGTGACCACCGCGACCTGCTGCTCACCACGCCGCCGCCGGAGCTGGCCGCCCGCTACGCGCAGGGGGCGCTGCCCGACCTCGGGCTCGCCGACTTCCTGGACCGCTACGGCCACCGTGCGGTCGCCGAGGTGGACCTCGGGGTGCCCCGCTGGGACGAGGACCCGACACCGGTCTTCGCCATGATCGCCAACTACCTGCGGGTCACCGACCCCGAGCAGGCACCCGACCGGCGCTACGCCCGCGCCGCGGCGACCGCCGAGGCGACCCTGGCGGACCTCCTCGCGCGGGCCCGCCGGCGTCGGCCGGTCCGCGGCCGGCTCGCCGGGTTCCTGCTGCGCCGGGCGCGGTCGCTGGCCGGGCTCCGCGAGGCCGGCAAGTTCGCCGGCCTGTACCGGCTGCGCGAGATGCGCCGGCAACTGCTGCTGATCGGCGCCGACCTGGCCGGCCGCGGACTGCTGGCGCAGCCGGGCGACGTCATGTTCCTGACCCTGGACGAGACGCACGCGGCCGTGCACGACGGGGCCGACCACCGGTCGACGGTGGCCGCGCGGCAGGTGGTGCACCGGCGGGAACTGCGCCGGCGCAGGGTTCCGGTGGCCGTGCTCTCCGACGGCACCGACGTCGAGGCCGTCCTGCTCGCCCGGCCCGCCCCGGACGGCGCGCTGCGCGGCGTGGGTGCCGCCGCCGGCCGGGCCACCGGACCGGCCCGGGTTGTCCACGACCCGGCCACCGCGCGCCTCGAACCCGGCGAGGTCCTGGTCGCGCCGACCACCGACCCCGGCTGGACACCGCTGTTCCTCACCGCCGCCGCGCTCGTCACCGAGACCGGCGCGGTGATGGCGCACGGCCCGACGGTGGCCCGCGAGTACGGCATCCCCGCCGTCATCTGCGTGCCCCACGCCACCCGCCGGATCCGCACCGGGCAGATCGTCACGGTGGACGCCGCTGCCGGGACGGTGACCGTCGAGGGACCCGGCGCCGCGCCGACGGCCGGTCACTGGTCCGACCGTGCCGTGACAGCATGACGCCATGCCGAAGAGGGTCGACCGTCACGAGCGGCGCACGCTCATCGCCGACGCGTTGATGCGGGTCGCCGCCCGCCAGGGGCTGGAGGCGGTGAGCCTGCGCCACGTGGCCACCGAGGCCGGCGTCTCGCCCGGCCTGGTGCAGCACTACTTTCGCACCAAGGACGAGATGATGGCCTTCGCGATGGGCGTCGTCCGGGATCGCAGCCAGGCGCGGATCACCGACGCGGTCGCCCGGCTGGGCGATGATCCGTCGCCCCGGCAACTGCTCCGGACCATGCTCACCGCGCTGCTGCCGCTGACCGAGGAGTCGCGCGCCGACGGGCGGGTCGCGCTGGCCTTCCTGGCGTACACAGCGGTACGCCCGGAGGCCAACGCCGGCACGCGCGAGGAGACCGGGCAACTGGTGGACTTCGTCGCCGGCCTCCTGCCGGCGTCCCGCCGGGACGCGGCCGCCGGGGTGCTGGCCCTGATGGAAGGGCTGGGCCTCTACCTGCTCGGCGGCCAGTACAGCGCGGAGCAGGCGCTGGCGGCCCTCGACACCCACCTGGACAGCCTCTACGGCCCGGCGGACGGACCAGCGGGCCGCTGACCCCGGCCCGGCCGGCTCAGCCCGCCGGCTCGGCGCGCAGGTAGGTGAGCACCGCCAGCACCCGGCGGTTGGTGTCGTCGCTGGGCAGCAGGCCGAGCTTGGTCAGGATGTTGCCGACGTGCTTGCCGACCGCCGCCTCGGTGACGTGCAGCCGGGCGGCGATCGCCGCGTTGGAGCGGCCCTCGGCCAGCAGCGTCAGCACCTCCCGCTCCCGGGGCGAGAGCGCGGCGAGCGGATCCCGCGGGCGGTGCAGCAGCCGGCGTACCACGTCGGGGTCGACCACCGTGCCGCCGGCGACCACCGTGCGCAGGTTGTCGACGAACTCGGCCACCTCGACGACCCGGTCCTTGAGCAGGTAGCCGATCCGGCGGCCGTCGCCGCTGTCCAGCAGCGCGGCGGCGTACCCGGCCTGCACGTGCTGGCTCAGCACCACCACCGCGAGCCCGGGCCGGTCGGCCCGCAGCGCGACGGCCGCGCGCAGACCGTCGTCCCGGCCGTCCGGCGGCATCCGGATGTCGGTCACCACCAGGTCCGGCTGGTGCGTACGCGCCGCCTCCAGCAGCGCCGGCGCCGAACCGACGGCGGCGACGACCTCGAAGTTGAACCGGGTCAGCAGGGCGACCAGCCCTTCCCGGAGCAGCACCTCGTCCTCGGCGAGCACGACCCGGGTCAGCGGCACGGCAGCTCCACCCGCACCAGGGTAGGGCCGCCGGGCGGGCTGGCCAGCAGCAACCGGCCGCCGGCCGCGGCCACCCGGTCGGACAGGCCGGTCAGCCCGGTGCCGCGGGCCGGGTCGGCACCACCCCGGCCGTCGTCGTGGACCTCCACCACGAGCTGGTCGCCGGTGCGGGTGAGCCGCACCTCGGCCCGGCCGGCCCGGGCGTGCCGGGCCACGTTGCCGAGCGCCTCGGACACCACGTAGTAGGCGGTCGTCTCGACCGGCTCGGGCAGCGGCTGCCCGAGCTCGGCGTGCACGGTGACCGGGACGGTGGCCTCGCCCGCCAGCTCCCGTACCGCGCCGGCCAGACCGAGATCGGTGAGGCTCTGCGGGCGGATGCCGTGCACGATCTGCCGCAACATGACCATCAGGTCCTTGGCCTGGTCGTGCGCGATGGCCAGCGGCCGGGCCGCGGGGGAGTCCGCCGGCACGTCGAGCCGGGCCAGGCCGAGCTGAAGGGTGAGGCTGGTGAGCCGGGGCTGCGCGCCGTCGTGCACGTCCCGTTCGATGCGGCGCCGCTCCGCCTCGTACGCGTCGACCAGCCGGGTCCGCGACCGGGCGACCTCCCGCAGGGCCGCCCCGTCGTCGGGGCGCCCGAGCAGCCACCGGGCCACCGCCGCCTGGCCGGCGGCGAGTGCCCCCGCGCCGTACCAGAGCGCCGGGACCGCGAGGACGCCCAGGATCGCGTACGGGACGGCCTGGCCGGGGGTGTCCACGGTGGCCCAGACCACGATCACCTCGTCGGCGTCCCCGGCCAGCCAGGGACTGGCCACCAGCGTCAGGTCGAGGAGAACGACCAGCGCGAACACCCAGTACGCGATCGGCACCACGGTGCCCAGCCAGCAGGCGTACGCGACCTCGCGCCAGGCCGCGGCGGTGGTGAACCGGGCGGTCAGGCCCGACCAGCGCGCCGGCGGCGGCCGCTCGTCGACCATCCCGAGCCGCCACCGCTCGACGGCGGCCACCGGGATGCTCACGACCGGCGCGAGAGCCAGCGTGACCAGGCTGCCGACGGTCAGGAACAGCACGAGCGGAAGCTCGACCGGGCGGCCCTGTCGCACCGCGTTGACGGCCGCCAGCAGCGGCGCCCCGACGACGAGCAGCCCGACGGCGAGCGTGCCGGCGATCGGCACGGTGGTGAGCAGGTAGGCCAGCGCCCGCCAGGGCCACCAGGAGAGCAGGTAGCGGGGTCGGCGCAGCGCCTCGGCCAGGTACGGCGGGTCAGCCGGTGTCATGCCGCCGACGCTAATCGGGGGGCGGAGCCGGCCCCAGCCGGCTGGGCGTACCTTCGGGGTGTATCCAGCCCTACCTCCGGTCGACCGGGCAGGCCCAGTGCGCCGTCGGTCGACCTCCGGTGAGCTGGACCGCATGTCGATCAACCGCCTGGGCGCTCTCTTCTGGCTGCTCGCCGCACCCCTGTTCCTCGCCGCCACCGTGGTCACCGCGCTGGCCTGGCAGAACCCGTCCTTCAGCTGGGCGGCGCACAACATCAGCGACCTGGGGAACGTGACCTGCGGCCGGTGGGACACCACCCGGCCACGCGAGGTCTGCTCGCCGTGGCACCCGGTGATGAACAGCGCCATGATCACCACCGGCGTCCTGCTCGCGCTCGGTGTGCTGCTCACCTGGTCGGTGCTGGGCCGGGGCGCCGCCGTCCGGGCCGCGCAGCTGCTGACCCTCGCCGGCGCGGGCGGGTACGTGCTGGCCGGCGCCTACCCGGCGGACGTGGACGAGAACCGGCACTTTCTCGCCGCCCTGCTGATCTTCGTGCCGGGCAACCTCGGGATGCTGCTGGCCGCCCTGGCCCGGCGCGCCACGGTGCTGGGCGCGGTGCGCTGGTGGAGCCTCGGGTCGGGTCTGACCGGCACGACCGGCACGGTACTGTTCCTGGCCCGGGTCGACCTCGGCTTCGGCGTCGGCGGCATGGAGCGGGTGGCCGTGTTCCCGCTGCTGGCCTGGACTGCCGGGGTCGCGCTCCGGGTGCTGGCGGCGCATCCACCCCGGACGAATTCCGCTCCGTCGGTCACATCGGCCGGGCGCGGCGGGTCCACCTGGTAGGACCCCGGCGAGGAAGGCGTGACAGGTGGACGAGCGCGAGTGGCTGACGGAGCGGTTCGAGGAGCACCGGAGCCGGCTGCGGGCGGTGGCGTACCGGATGCTCGGTTCGGTGAGCGAGGCCGACGACGCCGTCCAGGAGGCCTGGTTGCGGGTCAGCCGCGCCGACGCAGGCGGCGTGGAGAACCCGGCGGGGTGGCTGACCACGGTGGTGGCCCGGGTGTGCCTGAACATGCTGCGCTCGCGCGGGTCGCGGCGGGAGGAGCCGCTCGACGTACGGGTGCCGGACCCGGTGGTCGGCCCGGACTCCGGCCTGGACCCGGAGCAGCAGGCGGTGCTCGCCGACTCGGTCGGGTTGGCGCTGCTGGTGGTGCTGGAGACGCTGACCCCGGCCGAGCGGCTCGCGTTCGTGCTGCACGACATGTTCGCGGTGCCCTTCGAGGAGATCGCGCCGCTGGTCGACCGGTCACCGGCCGCGGCCCGGCAACTGGCCAGCCGCGCCCGCCGCCGGGTACGCGGGCAGGCGCCGGCGCCCGACGCCGACCTCGCCCGCCAGCGGAAGGTGGTCGACGCCTTCTTCGCCGCCGCCCACGACGGTGACTTCGACGCGCTGGTCGCGGTGCTGCACCCCGAGGTCGTGCTGCGCTCCGACGGCGGGTCCGCCCGCCCGCGGCACACCGTGGTCGTCACCGGCGCCCGGGCGGTGGCCGGGCAGGCGGTCACCTTCGGGCGGCTCTCCCCGTTCGCCCGCCCGGCGCTGGTCAACGGGGCGGCCGGGGCCGTGGTGGTGGCCGACGGCCGGCCGCTGTCGGTGATGGGCTTCACCGTCACCGACGGCCGGATCGTCGCCATCGACGTGCTCGCCGACCCGGACCGGCTCGCCGCGCTCGACCTGACCGTGGCCGACTGACCGGCAGCCGCCGGAGCGGCGGCGATGCCGGGGCGGCGGTCGGGATCCGTTCCGGTCGCGCCGGCACCGCCGGTCTCCGCGCCTGTAGGAAAGCTTCCAATCTTCCGTTGACTTCGGTGATTTGTGACACAACAATCAGTGTCTATATAGACACTGATCGTTTTCGATCACGTTCCTGGAGGGGAGGTACCCATGGCAGCTCTGCGAGGTGAGGTGTCCTGGTTCTGCTGCGGCAGCGCCTGGGGTCCCTGCGGCTCGGCCGGCGGTGGCGCCTGCGGCACCTGCAGATCCGGCAACTACCAGCACGCCTGGCCGAACACCTCGGACGCGTGCCTGGCCATCACCCGCCCGCACGCCTGCGGGATCACCGGGATGAGCCGCCGCGGCTGCGGCTTCCGGCACTACACAACGAACCTGTGCAACGGCGCCCGGATCGGCACCACCATCGCCGACTGCGGACCGCAGACCGACCTGTTCTGCGGCGAGCGCACCTGCTGCGGCTCGGCCTGCGGCAGCAACCGGGTCATCGACCTGACGCCCGCCGCGTACAGCGCGATCGCCAGTCTCTCCACCGGGCTGCGGCCCTGCTCGGTCGACACCGTCTGAACGGGAGGGCACCACCATGGACCAGACCCTGGACCGCCGGCGGCTGCTCGCCACCGCCGCGCTCGGCGGCGTGGTCGGCGCCACCGCGCTCGGCTCGCTCGCCCCCGAGGCCGCCTTCGCCGCCGAGGCCACCGCCGTCGAGCCCGGCGCACCGGACCCGAACTTCGCCGAGGGCCGGATCACCAGGATCTCCGGCAGCATGCTCCTGGTCACCGGCTCGGACACCGTGCTGCACTCGATCCGGATCACCGACGGCACGAGCATCTGGAAGCTGCACCCGACCACCTTCGACCGGGTGTCCGTCGGGGACGGCCTCTACGCCCGCGGCGTCCGCCTGCCCGACGGCACGCTCGCCGCCGACTCGGTGTGGGTCAACATCGTCAACCTGCACGGGCACATCGCGGCGGTCGGCCGCAACGTGCTGCACCTGGACCACAAGGGCCAGCGGATCGTCGCGCACGTGGTGCCGGACCGGTCCGCGGCGGTCTACAAGGGCACCCCGGCGGTCAGCGACCTGTCGCTGCTGCGGGTCGGCCGGCACGTCCAGGTGCTCGGCGCCTGGCACCCGGACACCAACGAGATCGACATCGCCACCGTCTACGCCGCCGCCTGACCCGCGCGGCGCCCCGGGCGGCACCCGGCCGCCCGGGGCGCCGCCCGCCCTGAGGGGAGAACCCATGATCGACATGATCGCGGCGCTGCAACCGCTGGTCGTCGGTGCGGTGCTGATCTGGTCCGCCCGGGTCAAGCTGGTCAGCCGGCACGCCGCCGCCGCGGCCCACCGGTCGGCGCTCGTCCGGCTGGTCGGTCAGCGTCGGGCGCTGCCGGCGTACCGGCTGCTCGGTGGCGTCGAGCTGACCCTCGGCGGGCTGCTCCTGCTGCCGCCGGTGCTGCGGCTGGAGGCGGTCGGCGCGACCGTGCTGGCCGCGGGCTTCCTCGCGTACCTCGGCTACGCCCGCCGGGCCGCGCCGGCCTCGTCCTGCGGGTGCCTGAGCGCCCGGCCGACGCCGGTCTCCGGTCGCAGCCTGGCCCGGGCCGGGCTGCTGGTGGCCGCCGGCGGCCTGGCCGCGCCGGCCACCACCGGCTGGTGGGACGCGCTCGCCGCCCGGCCGGTGGCCGGCGGCGCGGTGCTGCTCGCCGAACTGGCGGCGGTGGTGGCGCTCTCGCCCGAACTCGACCGGGCCTGGCTGCTGCCGCTACGCCGGCTGCGCGCCCGGCTGACCCACCCGCTGCGCGGCGGCTCCGGCGTGCCGCTGCTCGCCACCGTGCAGCAGCTCCAGCTCAGCGACGCCTACCGCCGGGTGGCGGTGCTGCTCCGCTCCGACGTACGCGAGCACTGGGACGACGGCCGGTGGCGCTTCGTCGCGCACTCCGCGCGTTACCAGGGCCGTCCGGTCACCGCGGTGTTCGCCGTGCCGCTGGCCGACCCGGAGCCCGAGGCGGTCCGGGTCGCCCTGGTCGACGACGCCACCGGGCACACCCTGCTCAGCCTGGCCGGCACCGCACCACCCACCGGTGGGCGGCTCGCCGTGGTGCCGGTGTGACAGCGACCGGACCGCCCCCGGGTCTCCGGTGAGCGGGGGCCGGCCCGCCGCGAGGGCGGCACCCGGTGTGGGTGCCGCCCTCGCGGGCCGGGGTCACTTCAGGAAGGGCAGCCGCCGCACGATCCGCAGCCGGCTCCAGTACCTGCCGAGACCGAGGGTGTTGCCGGCGGCGGTGAGGGCCAGGACCCCGAGGACGCCGGCGTAGATGAGGTGGTCGTCCATGAAGGGGTTGTTCGCCGGGGGTAGGACGGCCGTCCACATCAGGACCAGGAGCAGCGCGCCGGCCGCGGCGGCGATCCGGATGCCGATGCCGAGCATCAGGGCGGTGCCGATGGCGGCGAGACCGATCATGAAGAGCCAGTCGGCCCAGGCGGCGCCGGCGAACGACCGGTAGAAGTCGGCGAACGGTCCGGCGACCGCGTTGCCGAGGAAGCCCTTGGTGGGGCTGCCGCCGTTGATCCAGGCCTTGGCGCTCTCGGTCGAGTGGCCGAGCCCGAACAGCTTGTCGAGGAAGGCCCAGAGGAAGGTCCAGCCGAGGGCGAGGCGCAGGCCGGCGAGCGCGTACCGGGTCGCCCTCTCCCGCGGGGTCTCGGCCGGGACGGTGACCGCCCGGTGGGCGGTGCTGGCGGTGCGGTTGACGGTCGGGCGCTCTGCGATGGCGGTCATGGCGCCTGCTCCTCTCACTTCTTGGCTACGACTTCATTCCACCGGTTCCGGCCGGGCGCGAGCAGTGCCGGCGGACCACAGTCGACGGGACCTTCGTCCCCCGACCGGGGGGACCTTCCGCCGGCCGGCCGCCCGTCGCGACCGGGGGTTAGCCTCGGGCTGTCCCGCCCGCCGCCACCCCGGAGCCGCCCGTGACCGAGTTCGCCGAGCCGACCATCGCCACCTTCGCCGGGATGCGCCTCATCGGCGCTGCCGACGTCGCGCGGACACCGATCCGGGCCGCTGTCGACGCCCTGGAGACCGCCCTCGTCGAGGGCCTGGATCCGGAGCGGCAGCCGCCCCGCGCACGGCTGGCCACCGCGACCGGCGAACTGTTGGTCATGCCGGCCACCCGGGACGGCTACACCGGCTGCAAGCTGCTCACCAGCACCCCGGACAACCCCGACCGGGGCCGGCCGCTGATCCAGGGGGCGTTCCTGCTCTTCGCCGGCCCGGAGCAACGCCCGGCGGCGCTCGTCGACGGGGCCGGGCTGACGAACCTGCGTACCCCGGCGATGTCCGCGCTCGCGGTGCGGCACCTGCTGCCGCCCACCGCCGCCGGACCGTTGCGGCTCACCGTGTTCGGGGCCGGCCCGCAGGCGCTCGGCCACGCCGAGGCGCTCCTCGCGCTGCACGACGTGGGCGAGGTGACCGTGGTGGCCCGGCCCGGTCCGCGGCGGGACCGGCTCGCCGCCCAGCTCGCCGGCGCGGGCGTCACCGTCGACGCCCGCGATCCGGGCTCGGCCACCGACGCGGTGCGCGGAGCGGACGTGATCTGCTGCTGCACCAGCGCGGCCACCCCGCTCTTCGACGGAGCGCTGGTCCGGTCCGACGCGGTGGTCGTCGCGGTCGGCTCGCACTCGCCGCGCGCCCGCGAGGTCGACGACACGCTCGTCGCCCGCTCGCACGTCGTCGTGGAGTCGCGGGCCAGCACCCTGCGCGAGGCCGGTGACGTGGTCATCCCGCTGGCCGCCGGGGTGATCCGGGAGGACGAGCTGATCCCGCTGCACCACCTGGTGACCGGGCGCGACCGGCTACCGGACGGCGGGCCCCGGCTGTTCAAGGGAACCGGCATGCCGTGGCAGGACCTGGTCGTCGGCGTCGAGGTCCACCGCACCCAACCGGCCCGGGACGCGGCGGCCGCGCCGGCCGAGCCCGACTGACGGCGATCCGCCGGCCGAGCCCGACTGACGGCGATCCGCTGGCCGAGCCCGACCGGCCGGCGGTGTCGCGCCGGGCCCAGGAGGCGGGCCCGGCGCGACAGGCGGCCCGTCAGCCGAGGACGAACCGGAAGAACCGGGGGCGGTAGATCCCCGGGTCGCGGTAGTGGTCCCCGTCCGGCGAGATCCGGGTGTCCATGCTGTTGACGTTGTACGACGCGAGGAACGTGTCACCGGAACTCAGCGACGCGTGCACGTGCGCGTTGTACGAGATGACGTTCGGGTTCCGGTAGCTGCCGTACGGGCCGGGCTCGGGCATCCGGTAGACCGGGGTCTTCTGGGTGAACGGGCCGAACGGCGAGCAGGACGTCCAGGCGTTGATCTGGCCGCTGAACGCCTCGGTGCTGTCCTGGCTGAGCAGCAGGAACTGGTTGCGCCACGGGGTGACGCTGTACTCGTTGGCGATGCCGGTGAGCAGGTTGCGGGAACTCTGCTCCCGGAAGGTCCAGCCCCACGGGGTGTGGTACTGCCAGGTGCCGTCGGCCAGGTCGTCGCCGTAGACGCGGGCGATGCGCATCTGCTTGTTGATCGGCGAGTCGTCGACCCCGTAGACGTAGGTGAAACCGTCCATGCTGCGGCTGGCCGGCAGCAGCGCCGAACCCCACGCCACCCCGCTGGCCGACGGCAGCTCCCGTACGCTGACCGGCTCGCGCAGATTGGACAGGGCGAAGTCCGCCACCACGTTGCGGTTGAACCGCCAGTCCCAAGCGCCGGAGCCGAACCGCTCGTACTCCTGGTAGACCACCTGGAGCTGGCCGTTCGAGAGGTGGCCGTCACCGACCCAGTACCACTTCCCCGGCCCGGAGGGCGGCATCAGCGGCTGCGGCGACCCGGCGGTGCCGCCGTGGTAGGTGGTCAGGCTGCCGCCGTTCTGCACCACGAACGTGTTGTTCACCAGGGGCGCGGTGATCGGGCGGGTGCCGTCGGCGTTCAGCGGTCCCATCCAGGTGTCGGAGAAAAGCCAGACGAGCCGGCCGTCCGGCAGCTTGACCGAGTACGTGGAGTCGCCGCCGGTCCAGCCGTCCGGCGTGCTGGCCGCGTACCGGTTGAAGGTGCCCTGCGGCTCGACGTTGATCTCCACGCTCTGCACCGAGAGCGGACGCAGCGTGCACGAGCGGGGCTTGAGCGGCAGCGTCGTCTCGACGTAGGTGCTGAACGTCTTCGGGCTGTCCGCCGCGTCGGCGGAGTGGATGTCCAGCTCGGTCCAGGTGGAGACCAGGGTCGCCACCATCGGGTGCTTGAAGTCCGGCACGGTGATGAGGCCACCCGCGTCCGGGTACCGCACCGTCTCGATGTTCGGGAACTGCGCCACCGTCCCGCCGCTGCCGACCGGCGACCAGATGACCACCGCGGAGCTGCGGTTCGCGTCCTCGGTGGTGTCGATCAGCAGCGTCGAGCAGTACCCGCAGCTCGAGTCGCCGGAGTTCTTCACCGCCCAGCACCGGGCCGGCGACCGGCACCGGGTCACCGACCGGCCGGTGCAGCGGATGGTGATCCTGGACCGGCGGATCGCCGTGGTGCCCGCGGCGGCCGGTGCCCAGGCCGGGGCGCTGGTGATCCGCAACCCGGGCGTCGCGGCCACCCTCGCCGACCTCTTCGAGCACACCTGGGCGGACGCGGTCGACCTCGAACCCGCCACGCGGCAGCCGTGACGGCGGGGGCGGAGTCGGCTCCGCACCCCGCCGTCAGCGGGTGACCGGTGCGACCGCCGGCGGTGGTCGCACCGGTCGGGATCACGGGTTGGTGATGCCCATGGAGTAGCTGCCCGAGCCGCTGTAGGCGTGTACCTCGAAGCGGTAGTAGCCCGCGGTGCCGGTGTAGCTCAGCGACTCGTCCGGGCCGGGCGAGTACGACCCGGCCACGTCCACCCAGCTGGAGCCGTTCCACTTCTGCAGGTAGAGGTCGAAGTCGACCCCGGTCGGCCCGTCCAGGCAGCCGCGGTGGGTGCCGGAGACCGACGAGTAGTAGTAGCTGCCGTTCGGCTGGTACCGGCTCTGGCCGGAGGAGATCGAACCGGTGTAGGTCGCCTCGTAGCCGCTGCAGCCGGTGGGCGGCGGCGGCTCACCACCACCGCTGGTGCGCAGCGTCAGCCCGTACGCGGAGAGGATCTCGTTGACCGGCTGGAAGTAGGTCGTCCCGCCGGAGGTGCAGTTGCCGGAGCCACCGGAGGTGACGCCCTGCGCCTGCTGGCCGGAGAGCCACGAGCCACCCGAGTCGCCGGGCTCCGCGCAGGCGTTGGTGCGGGTGAGGCCGCTGACCGAACCCTCGGCGTAGTTGACCGTCTGGTTCTTGGCCTGGATCGAGCCGCACCGCCAGCCGGTGGTGGAGCCGGAGCGGCAGATCGCCGCGCCGACCGCCGCCTCGGTGGAGCCGGCCACGGTGACGTTGCCGCCGGAGTAGTTGTTCACCCACGGCTGCGGCGTCCAGTTGGAGTTGGTCTGCACCCAGGCGTAGTCGTTGCCGGGGAAGGACGACCCGCGGAAGGTGCCCTGCGAGACCTGGTTGTAGCCCTGGGTGGCGGTGCCGACCGTGCCGCAGTGGCCGGCGGTGACGAACCCGCCGGTGACCGAGAAGCCGACCGAGCAGCGCCCGCCCATGTAGTAGGCGTCGCCGCCGCGCACGTCGTAGTAGGTGCGCGGCGCCTCGGTGGTGGCCACCACCCGGACCGCGGCGGCGTCGACCCGGCTCGCCCGCACGAACGCGGCGGCCGCGCGGGTGTCCCGGGCGAGCACCACCACGGTGTTGGTGGTGACGTCGACGTACCAGCCGGGGATCGCGGCGGCGGGCGCCTTCGCGGCGTGCCGGTCCAGCGTCGACTTGATCCGGTCGAGGTCCGCGCCGCTGCGGTCGACCAGCTTCGGCTGCGCGCCGGCGGCCCGGACCCGGTCCGCGGCGGCCCGGCTGGTGACCGCCACGACCAGCGAGTCGGCGGTCAGCCAGCCGCCGGCGTACGCGCCGCCGAGCGACCGGCGCAGCGAGGCGTCCGTACGGCTGCCTTTCTCGTCCCGGGCGATGCGGGTGCGGGCCTGCTCGGCGGTCAGGCCGAGGTCCCGCTGCAGCGCGGCGAACATCTCCGACGACGCCGCGGCGGGCGGCGCCACCGCGCTCGTGGCGGGGACGTCCGACGGTGCGGCGGCGGCCGGCGGCGCCGCGATCGTGAGGGCGCCGACGGGCAGCAGGATCGCTGCTGCCGCGGCGGCGAGGCTTCGTCTCATCCGTGGCCTCCTTGAGGGCGGCCGCGGCGCGGGTTCATGGGGGTTGCGCCGCGGACGGGAGCGGGTCCCGGTGCCGACCGCGGCCCGCCCACCGGCCTGGCGGGCGGCGCGGACGGCGCCGGACGACCCGCCGGCCCGGCCGTGCCGCAGCCGCTGGTCACCCTCGGCCCCGGCGCCGGCCCGATCGAACGGGTCAGCGTCAACCTACGCGGATACAATCGAGAAAGCTCTATATCATCTGACTCATATCACCAGCTGACGCCGCCGATTTCGCGTCGGGCGCCCGGCCGGAGCCGGGTGCCCGGGACTACCGCACCGCCATCGGCTCGGCGCGCTGCTCGGCCGCGATGCGCAGCGCCTCGACCAGCCGGCGGTAGAGGTCGTCCTCGGCCAACAGTTCGGCGTGGGTGCCCTGGGCCCGGATCCGGCCGTCCGCCAGCACGACGATCCGGTCGGCGTCGAGCACGGTGGAGAGCCGGTGGGCGATGGTGACCACCGCGCCCGCCGCGGCGCGCTGCCGGACGCACTCGTGCAGGGCCGCCTCGGTCAGCCCGTCGACCTGCGCTGTCGCCTCGTCGAGCAGCAGCACGTCGGGGGTGCGCAGCATGGCCCGGGCCAGCGCGATGCGTTGCCGCTGGCCGCCGGACACCTCGGTCGACGACAGCGAGGTGTCCAGACCGTCGGGGAGCGAGTCGACCTTCTCGTCCAGCCGTACCGCGCGCAGCACCTCGCGGATCTCGTCCTCGGTGGCGTCCGGGTGGGTGAATCGGAGGTTGTCCCGGATGGTGCCGGGCACGACCGGCGTCTCCTGCTCGACGTACGCCAGCCGGGCGCGGACCTCGTCGTGGCTGTAGCTGGCGTACGGGCGGCCGTCCAGCAGCAGCTGGCCGTGTTCGGGTTCGAGGAACCGCAGGATCAGCGAGAAGAGGGTGGTCTTGCCGGCGCCGGACGGCCCGACGATCGCGGTGTGCCCGTGGCGCGGGATCACCAGGTCGACGCCGTGTACCGCGGGCGGCGCGTCCGGACCGTACCGGGCGGTGACGTCCCGGAACTCCAGCACCGGCTGCTCCGGGTCGCGCGGCGCGGGCCGGCTGGCGGTGGTGGGCGAGGTCTCCGGCTCGGTGTCGATCGCCTCGATCTCGCGGATCCGTCCGGCCGCCGCCACACCGGCCTGCAGGGCGGTGGTGTTCTGGGTCAGCTCGGTGATCGGCCCCATCAGCTGGAACGCGTACAGCAGGAAGGCGATCAGGCTGGAGATCTCCAGCAGGTCGCGCTGCGCCCGCCAGGCGCCGATGCCGAGGATGGCGATGACCGCCAGTTGGATGCCGGTCCAGGCGATCGTCCAGACCGAGGCGGTCACCCGCGCCGACCGTACGCTGTGCGCCGCGGCCTGGCGCGCGTCGGCGACCACGCGCTCGCCCAGCCGGGCCTCGGCGCGGCTCGCCTTTGACCGTGCGGATCGCACGCAGCGCGCCCTCCAGCGCCCCGCCGAGCTGCCCCATCGACTCCTGCGCCGCGGCCTCCGCCGCCGCGATCCGGGGCATCAGCACGCCCATCACCGCCGCGACCACCAGTACGGCCACGATGGTGCAGCCCAGCAGGAACAGGTCCAGTACGCCCATCAGCACCAGCGTGCCCGCCAGGGCGATGCCGGCGTTGACCAGGCCGACGATGCTGCCGGACGCCTCGCGCAGCAGGTGCGTGTCGGAGGTGACCCGGGTGACCAGCTCGCCGGTGGGCCGGCGTTGCAGGTCGCCGACGCGGGCCCGGAGGTAGCGCCGGACGATCGCGGCCCGGGCGTCCAGCACGATGTGCTCGGCCAGCGTGCCCAGCAGTCGCCACTGGCAGAGCGTGATCGCCGCGCCGACCACGACGAGCGCCAGCAGGACGCCGATCGGCCGGGCCATCGACTGGCCGGCGCCGAGGGTGTCGAGGACCCACTTGGTGACCATCGGCGTGGCGAGCCCGGCCGCGTTCGCGGCGAGCCCCAGCGCCAGGCCGAGGAGCATCGTCCGCCGGTGCGGGGTGAGGAACGACGCGAGCGTGCGGAGGCGGGGGAGGACGGCTTCGGAGCTGGAAGGAGCCATGACCTGAATGGAACAATGCTGTTCCACTACCGTCAAGCTGTATTCCGAACTGGGGTGTTGTTATCCTCTCGGCGTGACCGACGTGCAGGTGTCCGGCAGCCGGGCGCGGACCCGCCAGGCGATCGTCGACGCGGCGATCGAAGTGCTGGGGCGCAATCCGGCCGCGTCGCTCGGCGACATCGCCACCGCCGCCGAGGTGGGGCGCACCACCCTGCACCGGTACTTCGCCGAGCGTTCCGACCTGCTGGCCGCGGTGGGCGCCGAGGCCGTCGCCCGGCTGGGCCGGGCCACGGCGCAGGCCCGGATCGGCGAGGGCACCGGCGCCGCGGCGCTGCGTCGGCTCTGCCAGGAGTACTTCGACCTGGGCAACCTGCTCTCGCTCATGTTCACCGAGCCCGCACTCTGCGCCGACCCGGCCGCCGGCCAGTCCGACGGGTGCGACCCCGAGTTCGCCGCGATGGTCGAGCGTGGCCACGCCGACGGCACCATCGACCCGGAGCTGCCGGCGGACTGGTTGCAGAGTCTGGTCTGGTCCCAGCTCTACGCCGGCTGGGCCTACCTCGCCGAGACCGGCGCCTCCCGACACGAGGTGCTCCGCCTGATCCTGCGTACCGTCGACGGCGCCGTCGCGGTCCGCCCGGCCTGACCCGGCGGCGGCCGGTCACCGCCCGGCCGGACCGAGCGGCCGGTCACCGCCCGCCCTCGGCCAGTTCGGCGAGCATTCCCTCGCAGCTGCGCACCACGACCTCCGCGCCCCGCCGCTGGGCCAGCCGCAGCGCCGGGTCCTCCGCGCGCTCCCGCCAACGCCACTGCGCGTCGGCGGCGACCTCCCACAGCCGCTGCACGCTCGCGTCGTGCTCGACGCCGAGCCGGGCGGCCAACCCGACCCCGTCACCACCGACCAGCCGCCGCGCCTCCTCCGCCAGCTCGGCGTCGAAGCCGATCCGGGTGTCGCGCAGCGCGGCGAGCAGGCGCAGCTCCTGGAACTCGTGCGCCCCGGCGAGGATCTGCTCGACCGCGCCGAGCAGTTCCGCGCCGCCCGGACCGGGCTCGGCCCGCAGCAACGCCTCCACGGCGGCCAGCGCCGAGCGCGCCTTGAGCGTGTCCCGCCGGTCGACGAAGAACCGGTGCACCGACTCGCGCAGCTCGGTCAGGCCGCTGCGCCGGATCAGCTCGGCGCAGAGCGCCACCCGGCTGTCGCAGCCCGTCCGCACCAGGGTGGTGGCCAGCCGGACCCCGAACAGGCCCAACCGCTCCAGCAGCGTGGCCCGCACCTCCGCGTCCAACGCCACCGGCAGCTCGCCGCGGCCGAAGCGGTCGGCGGAGAGCAGGTACACCTCCAGCTCCGGGCGGGGTACCCGGGCCAGCTGGGCCAGCGCGGCGTACTCCGACTCGCTGAGCACCCGGCCGGCCAGGCCGAGCAGCCCGCTGCACGCCACCACGTTCAGGCAGACCGCGTCGACCCGCGGGTCGCGGTGCTGCCGGCGGGCGACCTGCCGGGCGGTGAGCAGGGCGTCGATCCGTCCGCCCCCGATCTCGTCCGCCCGGGACAGCACCAGCACCACCGGCACCGGGGCGGCCTGCCCGACCGCGCTCTCCCGGACCGACTCCAGCACCCGCAGGTCGCTGCCCCGGCCGTCCCGCGTCAGGTACAGCAGGGCGTCCGCGTCGCGTAGTGCCCGGTCCAGCACCGGCGACCGGCCGTGCTCGTCCGGGCCGGCGACCGGCGGCGTGTCGATCAGCGTGATCTGCCGCAGCGCTCGGGTCGGCCACCGCACCACGATGTCGCGCAGCTCGCCGGCCCGCCAGCCGACCAGGTCCACTCGCATCCCGGTCGCCGACTTGGCCACCGCCAGCTGCTGCGGCGGGTGGCTGGTCGAGTAGGCGGTCGCCGCCGGCTGCGCCCCGTCCTCGTACCAGGTGAAGACGCCGCTGCCGTCGGTCCCCTCGACCGGCGCCACCTCCTCGCCCATCAGCGCGTTCAACACCGTCGACCGGCCGGAGCGCCACGGACCGGCGATCGCGATGCGCAGCGGCTGCTCCAGCCGGGCCAGTTGGTGGCGCAGGTGAGCGGTGGCCCGGGCGTCGTCCCGATAGTGCTCCAGGGCCCGGTGCAGCAACCCCCACACCGCCTCGTCCAGCCGCAGTCCGACCGTCATGCCCGGGGCTCCAGCGTCGCCGGCGCGGGCCGGGCGCCGGTCAGCTGCTGCGCCTGCTCGTAGAGCGCGGCCAGCCGGGTCATCTTCAGCCGGATCTCGCGCTGGCGCTGGTCGCGCGCCGCCGCGTCGGTGTCCGCGGCCTGCTTGGCGGTACGCAGCGACGCGACGATGGCCTCCTGCAACTCCTCGGTCAGCGCGGTGAAGTGGTCCCGCAGCATCCGCTGCACCTGCCGGGCGGCGTCCCGGCACTCCTTCGTCATCCGGACGAAGAAGTCGTCGACGTGCCGGTGGATCGCCGTCTTGACGGTCGCCTGGCGCCGGCGCAGCAACTGCCGGCTTTCGTCCCGGATGCTCTTGCCGCCGAACAGCGCGCCCGCGCCGATCGACACCGGGTTGATCATGGGCATCCCGGCCAGCGTCATCGCCAGGCCGAACATCAGCAGGCCGCCGTACGAGCCCTTCATGCCGGTGAACACCTTCTGGGCCGCGGTGAACCGGTCGATGCTCGGCCGCTCCATGCCCGGCAGCCGGTCGCCGAGGTCCTCGGGCACCGACATCGACCACGGCGGCAGCACGTCGTAGCCGTACCGGGCGAAGTTGCCGGCCACCCGCCGGGCGGCGTAGTCGCAGCGCTGCACCAGCCACTCGTGGTTGGCCTCGGCCGCCTCGACCAGGCTCTGCCGCAGCCACTCCTCGAAGGTGTCCCAGGCGACCAGCGGGTCGGCCGTGTCGAACGCGTCGTCGACCATCCGCAGGATCTCCCGGGTCCGGTCGCGCAGGTCGTACTCGATGTCGGAGAGCAGGTCGGCCATCTCGTCGGCGAGGGTGTTCTGCCATCGGGTGGAACACCGGCGCAGCTCGTCGGCCTCCCGCTGGGCGGCGTGCAGCCGGGACATCGGGCCAGTCTCCCGCTCGGCCTGCTGGCTGGCCAGTTCGGCGCGCAGTGGCGCGGCGAGCTGCTCCACCACCGTGCGGGCGACCAGGCTCACCGACGCCCGGGCCAGCGCGTCGGCCTTGCCGGCCAGATCCCGCCGCAGCCGCGCGATCAGCACCGGGAAGCCCGACTCGGCGTTGAGGCCGCGGTCGTCGGCGGCGGCCGCGCGCAGCCGCAGCGCCGCCGACACGCAGACCAGCGCCGCCGGCACGCCGGCCTCGGCGAGGTGCTTGCGGTTGCGCTCGGCCACCACCCGCCAGTCCGGCGCCAGGTCGGTCTTGGTCTGCACCACCAGCACGTTGGGGTGCGACCGGGTGAGGTGCAGCAGCACGTTCAGCTCGGCCACCGAGAGTTCCCGGGTCGAGTCGGAGACCAGCAGCACGGCGTCCGCACGGTTCAGCGCGGTGGCCGGCGCGGCGCCGCCGAGCGCGGCCACCTCGTCGGCACCCGGGGTGTCCACCAGCACCAGGCCCGCGCCGAGCAGGGCACGGGGGAGTCCGATCTCGACGTACGCCGGCCCGCCGCCGGCCCGCCGCAGGGTGCCGGCGACCCCGGCGGGGATCTGGTCCAGCGGCACCTCGGTCCGCTCCACCGTCCCGGTGCCCCCACCGGGCCGGCCCGGAGTGGACGGCGGCCCCTGGACCACCGCGGCGGCGGCGACCGCGGCGTGCCGCACCACGGTCGGCAGCACGGTGGTCCGGCCGTCGCCCACCGGGCAGACCGGGGCGTTGACGATCGCGTTCACCAGCTGGCTCTTACCCTGGTTCGGCTCGCCGAGGACCAGCACCCGCAGCGTCGGATCCAGCAGGTGGGCGCGCTTCTCCCGGACCGTCTGGAGCAGGTCACCGCGCCCGTGCTCCCGGCAGGTACGGGCGATCTCGTCGAGCACGTCCAGCCAGATCCCCGCCATCACCGCACCAAGTGTGCGGATTTCAGGGCAATTATCAAGAGGGGTCCGGGAAAAGGCCGGACCGCCCGGGGCGGTCCGGCCTTTCAACTGCACCGGGTCGCGGTCAGAGCAGGCCGTCGGTGACGCCCAGCAGGCCGCCGCCGGCCGACGCCGAAGCGTCGCCGTGGACCCCGGCGTCGCCGGTCACTCCGCCGGTCACGCCACCGGTCACGCCGCCCACCGTGCCGGTGACCCCACCCAGCAGGCCGTCGACCTGGCCGGTCACGCCGTCCACCGTGGACGGCACGTCGATCGGCGGGACCACGCCGCCCTGGCCGGTGCCGATGCCGAGGCCGTCGAGGGTGTCGTCGACGCCGAGGCCGTCGACGAGGCCGCCGACCTGGCTCTGGGTGGTGCCGAGGGTGCCGCCGAGCAGGCCGTCGTCGCCGAGGACGCCGGTGCCGAGCAGGCCGGTGTCGCTGCCGTCGAGGGCGGTGGTGGGGTTGCCGAGGGTGGTGGTGAGGTCGCCGACGGCGGGGTCGGTGATGGTGTCGGCGGCGCCGATGACGTCGGCGTCGAGGGTGTGGGCGAGGTCGTGGGCGCCGGTGAGGTCGGTGCTGAGGCCGCCGGGGCCGATGCCGAGGCCGATGCCGGGTAGGACGGTGGCGCCGACGCCGACGGCGGTGGGGTCGACGGCGATGGCGCCGAGGACGCCGGCTTTGACGTCGAGGCCGTTGTCGCTGGTGGTGAGGGTGAGTTGGTGGGTGACGTTCTGGAGTTGGCCGACGACGTCGGTGGTGTCGGCGAGCAGGGGGTCGACGCCGAGTTGCCCGGCGGTGGGGCCGACGGGGGCGAGGCCGTGCACGGGGGCGTAGTCGACCACCAGGGGGACGACGTCCTGCACGTCGGCGGCGGTGATGTCGTTCAGGCCGGCGGCCCGCAACGCGCCCTCCGGGTCGAGGTCGAACGCCGACCGCGCGTCCGGGTCGGTGAGCAGGTTGAGGACGAAGTCGTGCAGGGTCTGGTGCGGCATGGTGCCAGTTCTCCTCGGTTGGCGTCGGTGACCGTCGATCGTCGACAGCGACCGTACGGTCGGGGGCCGGCACCGGGCATCGGGGAACGTCCCGAAACCCACCCCGCCGGATTAGGGTGTCCGCCCCCTCATCCGTTAGGGGGACTGGGGGACTCGGGCCGGCCAGAGTTAGGGTCCCGATCCGGGAGCGATCTCTGGTACGAACGTAGGAGCACGGGGGGTTCCGCCGGGGGTGGTCGCCGCCCGGTGCCGACACCGTCGCCGCCGGCCGGGCCGACTCGCGGTGAGGAAAGAAAGCGGATGCCGTACGTCCTGGGGATAGACATCGGAAGCACCACCACCGTGGCCAGTGTGGCCCGGCGCCGGGGGGCGACCTGGAGCCGGCCCGAGGCGGTCACGCTGGATGACGGGTCGGTGACCGTACCGTCGGTGCTGCGGTTGTCGGCGGACGGCATGTTCCTGGTCGGCGAGCCCGCCGACCCCGAGCCCGGCCGGACCGCCCGCGGCTTCGTCCGCCGGCTCGGCGACGACGTGCCCCTGCTGCTCGCCGGCGAGCCGTGCTCGCCGCAGACGCTGACCGCCGCGCTGGCGACCTGGGTGGTGCAGCGCGTCCACGACCGGGAGGGCGAGCCGGCCGAGGCGGTCGTGCTCAGCCACCCCGCCGGCTGGGGTCGGCACCGGCGCGACCTGCTGCGCGCCGCCCTGCGGGAGTTCGGGCTGACCGGGGTGACCCTGCTGCCCCGCACGGTCACCGTGGCCGAGAGCCACGCCGCCCGCGGCTTCCCGGGCGGTACGGCGGCCGTGTACGCGCTCGGCGGCGCCACCTTCGAGGCGGCCCTGGTCCGGCGCACCCCGCGCGGCACGTACGAGACGTTCGGCCTCCCGCAGGGGCTCGACCGGCTGGGCGGCGCCGACTTCGACGAGGCGCTGGCCGACCACGTGCGTACCGCGCTGGCCCGGGAACTCGGCGCCGCCGGCCGGCGGACGGCGCACACCGTGCTGCGGGGCCTGCTGCCGGAGTGTGAACGGGTCAAGCGCGAGCTGACCGTGGACGCCGAGACCGACGTGCTGCTGACCCTGCCGACCGGCCCGGCCCGGGTGCCGATCAGCCGGACCGCGTTCGAGGAGCTGATCCGGCCGGCCGTGCAGGCCACCGTCGACCTGCTGGTCCGGACCGTCCACTCCGCCGGGTTGCGGCCGGCGCAGCTCGACGGCGTGCTGCTCGCCGGCGGGTCCACCCGGATCCCGCTGGTCGCCGAACTGCTCGCCGCGGCCTGCCCGGTGCCGGTCGAGGTGGAGCCGCACCCCCAGCTGACCGCCGCCACCGGCGCGGCGCTGGCCGCCTGCCAGGTGGTCGCGCCACGCCCGCCGCGGCGGGCACCGGAGCCCGCCGGCGCCGCCGGGCCGGGCGGCACCGGAGCCCAGGCCCCGGTCAGCGGGGCCGGCCGGGCCGGCGTGCCGGCCCAGCGACCACCGGACCTGGACCGGCCGTTGCCCGGCCAGCCCCCACCCCGGCCGCCGGTCCGGATCACCCCACTGGAACTGCCGAAGGCGTCCCGCCGCCTGGCGCTCGCGCGCGGACGGGAACGCGAAGGATGACCATGATCATGAGTAGTGTCGCCGGGTCCCGGCTGGTGCTGGACCCGGGGCCGCGGGCCCTGCTCGACACCGTCGGGCGGGACCCGGCCGCGCCGCTCACGCTCGGCGTGACCGGGCCGGGC
This sequence comes from Micromonospora sp. CNZ280, assembly GCF_011759515.1. Taxonomy (NCBI): domain Bacteria; kingdom Bacillati; phylum Actinomycetota; class Actinomycetes; order Micromonosporales; family Micromonosporaceae; genus Micromonospora; species Micromonospora sp. CNZ280. The sequence goes on along the minus strand of NZ_JAAOYP010000002.1, from coordinate 605,201 downwards.
GGGCACGGCCGCAGCGCGTACCTGCGGGAGCTGGCCCGGATCTACCGGCAGGCCGGGACGACCGTGCTGGACGGCGCTCCGGCGGCCACCGAGACGGTCGACCCGGAGGCGGTGCTGCTGGTCGACGACGCGCACCTGCTCGACGACGCCCGGCTGCGCGCGCTGCACGCCCTGGTGGTCGCCCGCCGGCACCGGCTGGCCGTCGGCTACCGGCCGTGGCCCCGGCCGGCGGCGCTGGTCGAGCTGGCCGACGCGCTGCGCCGGGACGGGCAACTGGTCCTGCTCACCCCGTTCGCCCGCGAGCAGACCGCGGCCTACCTCGCCGCCGCCGACCTCGGCCGCCGCACCGACCTGGTCGACTTCGTGCACGGCCAGACCGGCGGTGTGCCACGAGACGTCGAGCGGTTGGTCCGTGGGCTGCGCGGGCAGGGCGGCGCGGTGCCCGCCGAGCCGTCCCGGCAGGTGGTACTGGAGTTCGCCCCGGACCTGGAGGAGCTGACACCGGACGTACGCCGGCTGCTGCTCGCCGTCGCCGCCGGCGTGCCGCTGCCGGTCGACCTGCTCGGCCCGCTGCTCGGGCGGACGCCGGAGGAGGTGGACGGCCTGGTCGCGGCGACCCGGGCGGCCGGCCTGCTCGGTGCGGACGGCCGGCTCGCGCCGATCGTGCGTCGGGCGGTGGCCGCGCTGAGCCCGGCCACCGACCGCACAGCGGTGTGGCGCCGGCTCACCGAGGTGCAGCTCGCCCGCGGCGGGCCGGTGCTCCCGCTGGTCCGCTCGCTGCGCGCGGCCGGCGTGGCCGCCGACTGTCCGGCCCCCACGCTGGCGGCCGCGGCCGAGGAGGCGCTGGCCGGTGAGCCGGCGCTGGCCGCTGAGCTGTTCGCCGCCGCCGCTGCCGCCGGCCAGCCGGTGGCCGTCCGGCAGGCGGTCGCCGCCGCCCTCGCCGGCGACCTGGACGTCGCCCTGCGGCTGGCCGACCGGCTGCTCGCCACCGCCGCGCCGGCCGACCGCGCCGCGGCGGCGGCGGTCGCCGCGACGGCGCTGGCGCACCGCGGCCAGCTCGGCCGCAGCGTGGAGCTGTACCGCTGGTCCGGGGGTGCCTCGGCGGCGGCGTTCGCGGCCGTCGGCGCGCTCGCCGCCGGCCAGCCGGCCGACCGCCCGGGCGTCGCCGGGGCGACTCCCGACGGTCCGCCCACCCTGGACGCCAGCGCGGCCCGGTTGATGGCCGACGGGATCTCCGCCAGCGTCGACGGCCCACCGACCGCCGCGCTCTCCACCCTGGTCCAGGCGGCCGCGCTGCTCGAACCGGCCGGCCGGGCGGTGCTGCTGCCGGACAGCCCGGCCGCGCTCGCCGCGCTGACCGCCCTGCACTGCGGCGAGCTGGAGATCGGCGAACGGGTGCTCGACCGCGCCGTCGCCAGTGGCACCGGCGGGCCGTTGCTGGCCCGGCGGCACCGGCTGCTGCAGGCCTGGATCGCGATGGTCCGGGGCCGTACGGCGCTCGCCGCCGACCGGCTCGCGTCGGTGGCCGGCGGCGGGCCGCTGGAGTCGCGGGACCTGCTCTTCGCCACCGCGCTCGAACTCGGCATCGCCCGCCGGAACAGCGACCTCGGTGCCCTCCAGCGGGGTTGGGGGCACGCGCTGGAGGCCCTGGTCCGCCACCCGGTCGACCTGTTCACCCTGCTGCCCCTCGGCGAGCTGGCGATCGCCGGCGCGCGCCTGGGCGACCTGGGGCGCCTGGAGCCGTACCTGCGCGAGGCCCGGCTGCTGCTGACCCGGCTCGGCGATCCCCCACTGTGGAACGCTCCGCTGCACTGGAGCGGCCTGCACGCGGCGATCCTCACCGAGGAGCCGGCGGCGGCCGACAACCACGTGGCCGCCTTGCTCGCCGCCGCCGATCACAGCCGGTACGCCGCCGTGGTCGCCGCCGCGGCGGCGAGCTGGGTGGAGGTGCTGCGCGGCGTCGTCGACCCGGTCCGGGTGGAGGCGGCCGCCCGCGGGCTGCACGACGCCGGGCTGTGCTGGGACGGCGCACGGCTCGCCGGGCAGGCCGCGATCCGCACCTCGGACCGGCGGGCGATGACCGCGCTGCTGGACTGCGCCCGGACGCTGCAGGGGCGGCCGGCCGGCGCCAAGGGCGCACCGCGGGCCGAGGACGCCGAAGCCATTGCCAGCCCAGCGCCGCACCGGCTCAGCGACCGGGAGCGCGAGGTGGCCGAGCTGGTGGTGGCCGGGCTGACCTACCGCGAGATCGGGGACCGGCTGTTCATCTCCGCCAAGACGGTCGAGCACCACGTGGCCCGGATGCGCTCCCGGCTCAACTGCGCCAACCGGGCCGAACTGCTCGCGCTGCTGCGGACGCTGCTGGCCGACCGCTCGGGTGACGCGTCCGGCCGGCCGTGGCCGGAGAGGCCGGCGCCGTGAGCCGCGCCGACACCGGGGGCCGCGCTGACGTCGTGCGTGCCGACGGCGTGGGCCGGGGCGGCGCGTCGGCCCGGCCCGGCGACCCCCGGATCCGCCGGCAGCTCGCCGCGCTCGCCGTCGTGCTCCTCGCCCTCTGGTCGTACGCCGCCTTCCTGACCGGCCGGGACGCCGCCGACCTGCTCCGGGTGCGGGCGCTCGCGGAGACCGTCGGGCAGCCCACCGACCGGTTGATCCTCGACCTGCAGGTCGAGCGCCGGCTCAGCGCGGCGGCGATCGCCGGGGACGACCGGGCGCGCGCCGCGCTGGCCGGCGCGCGGGCGGACACCGACCGCTCGGTCGGCGCCCTGCGGGCGGCCACCGATGGTGTCGACCTCCGGCTGGCCACCGCCGGAGCGGTTCGGGACCGGGTCGACGACCTGGTCGGCCGGCTGGCCGGGCTGGCCGGGCTGCGTGCCGAGGCGGACGTCGGCCGGGCCGCCGCGGTGGTTGGCTACCACGGGCTGATCGACGCCGCCTTCGCCAGCTACGGCCCGGAGTGGGGGGCACGGGAGAGCATCCTGGCCGCCGAGACCCGCGCGGTGATCGGGCTGGCCCGGGCCCGTGAGCTGCTCGCCCGGGAGGACACCCTGGTCAGCGCCGCGCTCACCAACGGCTGGCTCACCACGGACGACCGGCTCCGGCTGACCGAACTGGTCAGCACCCACCGCTACGTCCGCGCCGAGGCGACCGCCGGGCTCCCGGCCGCCGACCGGGACAGGCACCGTGCCCTGGTGGAAGGGCCGGGCTTCACCGCGCTGCTCTCGTTGGAGGATCGGCTGCTGCGTGCCGGCGAGGACGGACCGGTGCCGACCGGCGAGCAGTGGCGCGCGGCGGTCGACCCGGCCCTGGCCGGACTGCACCAGCTGGTGACGTCCGCCGCCCGGGGCAGCGTCGAGCGGGCCACCCCCGGTGCGGCGCTGCTCGTCACCCGGACCGGCGTGGTGCTGGGCCTCGGCCTGGTCGCGGTGCTCGTCCTGCTGGTCGGCTGGGTCGGCACCGTCCGCCGGCTGACCGCCTCCGCCGGCTACCCCGGGCCGATCCAACCGGGGGTGCCCGGCGGGGAGCCGGACCGCCGCAACGGCGACCTGACCGGGCCCGACCCGTCGACCGCCGGGTTTGCCGGCCACCTGGTCGGTCCCGCCGCGACGTCACCATCCACTTCGGATGCCGCCGGCCGGCGCCCGCCCGAGCTGGCGGTTCGCCGCGGCGCGGCGGCGGTCGCCGATGCGCCCGGGCCGGCGGCGGGCGCGGGGGAGCCGGCCCTGCGCGAGCTGTTCGTCCGGCTGACCCGGCGCAACCAGGTCCTGCTGCGTGACCAGCTCACCCTGCTGGACGCGCTGGAGCGCCGCGAGCGTTCGGCCGCCGAGGCCGCCGAGCTGTTCCGGCTCGACCACCTGGCCACCCGGATCCGGCGCAACGTGGAGAAGGTGGTCACGCTCGCCGGCGGCACGCCCGCCCGGCGCTGGCGTCGGCCGGTGCCGCTGCTGGACGTGGCGCGCGGCGCGGTCGCCGAGGTGGTGGACTACCAGCGCGTCCTCGTCGCGGCGAACTGGCCGTGGACGCTCGCCGGGCCGGCGGTCACCGACCTGGTCCACCTGCTGGCCGAACTGATCGAGAACGCCCTGGTCTGCTCGCCGGCGAGCAGCACGGTGCGGGTCACCGCCGAGGCCGCGGCACCGGGCTGCGCCATCCTGGTCACCGACGACGGGCCGGGGCTGGACCCCGCCGCGCTGGCCGAGTTGAACCGCCTGCTCGCCGCCCCGCCGGACGGCCCCCCGGCCGGCCGCGCGGGGTTGTACGCTGCCGCCCTGCTCGCCATCCGCCACGGTGTCCGGGTGTCCTTACGGCCCGGCCCGCGGGGCGGCACGACGGCGGTCGTGTGGCTGCCGGCCGGCCTGGTCGCACCGACCGGCCCGGACGGCGTCCCGACCACGGCGGCCGCCGTCCCGACAACGGCGGCCGGCGTCCCGGTCGGTGTCGGTGGCGCGCCGGGCGGCGCCGGTGGGGTGTCGAGCGGCGGTCCGGCCGGTGGGCCCGAGCGGCCGCCGGCCCGCTCCGGCGGGCCGGGCGACAGCGGCGGCCTGCCGGTACGAGACCGCAGACCCGGGTCGGTGCGGCCCGGGCCGGGCACCATCGGCTCCGACACGGTCGAGATGCCGGTTCCCCGAGCACCGAGAGGACGATGATGACGCAGTCGCTGGTCAGCGCCGACAGCCTGACCGCCGCCCTGAACGACCTGGTCGACCGGGTGCCCGGGGCCGAGTTCGCGGTGGTGCTGTCCCCGGACGGGCTGCTGCTCGGCGCCTCCCGGGACGTCGACGACGAGCTGGCCGCCCAGCTGTCCAGCATGATCGCCGGGCTGGAGGCGCTGGGCATGGCGGCCACCCGGGTCTGCGTCGGTGGCGCGCTGCGTCAGGTCGTGGTGCAGATGTCCCGGGCGTTCCTGTTCGTGGCCACCATCCGCAACGGGGCGATCCTCACCGTCCGGATCGGCGGGGACGCCGAGGTCGGCGACATGGCGTACGAGGTGGCGCTCTTCGTGGGGCAGGCCGAACGACACCTGCCGGTGTACCTGGAACCGGCCTCGATGGCGACGAACGGGGGCTCGGGTGCGGGCGACCGGCGAGGCTGACGAGGCGTGGTACGACGACGACGCCGGCCCGATCGTCCGGCCGTACGCGATGACGCGCGGCCGCAGCGCGCCCGACCAGGGCCGGTTCGACCTGATCACCCTGGTGGTGACCCGGCCCGCCGGGCCCGCTGCCCAGCTCTTCCCGGAGCAGGCGCGGATCGTCGAGCTGTGCCGGCGTCCACTGTCGGTGGCCGAGGTCGGCGCGGAGCTGGATCTGCCGGTGGGCACGGTCCGGGTGCTGCTCGCGGACCTGGCGGACGCCGGGCTGATCGAGACCCACGAGCCGCCGATGCTGTCCGCGCTGCCGACCGAGGCGCTGCTCAAGGAGCTGCTCGCCGGGCTTCGCGCACTGTGACCGGGCCGGGCGGCCCGCCGCCCGCCGGGCGCGGCGGCAGGCCGGGCGGACGATCTGTAGGGGAGAAACGCAATGCCGGCAGCACCGCCGCAGCCACGGCGGACCGTGGCGATCATCGTGCTCGACCGGATCATGGCCGCCGCCGCGTCGGTGCGGCACGCTGCCACCGGCCGGGCTGACGGGGCGACCGTGGCCCGGCTGGCGCTGGTCGCCGCGGTGGCGGTGCTGGTCGTGACGGCGGTCGCCGTCGTCGTGGTGGTGCGGACCCCGGAGCGGCTGGCGCCGGTGGCCCTGGACCCGCCGCCGGCCGTCGCGGTGCCGACCGGCCTTCCGGCGGGCGGTGCCGGGGTGCAGGCCGAGCCGCCCAGCTCCCGCCCGACGTCGGCGCGCCCGAGCGGGGCGGCCTCCGCGTCCGCCCCGGCGACGAGCGCGTCCGCCGCGACGCCGCCGGCCGCCGGCGCGGCGCTCGGCGCCGAGTTCGCCATCGAGGAGCGCGCCCTGCTCAGTTACGGCGCGGCGGTGACCATCCGCAACCCCGGGCCGGGCCGGGTGACCGGCTGGACCCTGGTGGTCACGCTGCCCCGGGAGTCCCTGGAGGTCACCTCGGTCAGCGGTGCCCGGGCCAGCCAGGACGGCGCGACGTGGAGCTTCGTGCCGGACGGCGCCGGTGGGGCGGTGCCCGCCGACGGCTCGGTGCGGGTGACCTTCCGGGTGACCGGTTCCCCGGTCAGCGCCGGCCCGACCGCCTGCACCATCGACGGCACGCCCTGCGCCGGCCTGGACTGAGCCGCCGGACGCCGCCCCGTGCGCCCCGTGCGCGTTCCGGGTGCCGCGCGGTGTCGTGCCGGGCGTACGAATCGGCGCTCCCGGCGCCCGGCGGCGCTGCGCCCGGTCACCGGGAGCGCCGGCGCGGCGGCCCTCAGCGCTCCGGGTGGCGGCGGACGAAGTCCTGGTACGTCTCGTTGGCCAGCTCGATCTCGCGCACCTCCGCGGCCAGCTCGGCTCGGCGGATCTCCGCCACCGCCCGGGCGCGGGCCAGCCGCAGTTCGTGCCGCCGGTCGCGCCGGCGGGACCAGCCGCGGGCGGCGGCCCAGGCGATCCAGCCGCCGGTGGCCGCCAGCCCGGTCAACCCGAAGGCGAGCAGGAAGTCCATGGTGCCTCCTTCCAGCCGGTCAGCCGACGTCCCGGCGAACCGCCAGCCAGCTGCCGAGCCCGAACGTCAGCAGGACGTATCCGGCCAGTACGGTGGCCGGCAGCACCGCGCTGGAGGCGTCGAGCACGCCGGGTGTACCGCCGTCGAACTGGGACCGGGCCCCCAGCGCGCCGGCCAGCGCGCCGGAGCTCGGCGCCAGCAACAGCTTCTGGAGCACCGTCAGCGGGTCGAGGACGAGGGCGAGCCCGCTGACCGCGTTCTCCAGCACCAGCGTCCACACCAGACCGACCGCGATGGCGGTGGCGGTGCTGCGGAAGGCGATTGCGAGGAACCAGCCGACCCCGGCGTGCGCTGTGCAGATCAGCCAGGCGGCGGCCACCGCCCCGGCGACGTCCCCGGCCGGTGGCCAGTCGAGTCCTCGCCCCTCGACCGCGGCCAGTACCCCGGTGACCAGCGCCAGCGCCGTGAAGGTGGCGACCACGACCAGCAGGGCCAGCCCGCACAGGACGACGGCGTGCCCGGCCATCACCTGGGCCCGCCGCGGTCGCTGCGTGAAGATCAGGTTCAGCGTGCCCCAGCGGTACTCGTTGCCGACCACCAGCGCGCCGAGAATCACCACGATCGCCCCGCCGAAGAGCGGGAACAACCCGATCCCGGTGGTGACCAGTTCGCCGGGCAGGACGGCGGCGAGCAGCGACTCGGCGGCCTCCGCCTGTTTCGGGTCGCCGGCCAACGCCAGGTGCACCAGGTAGGGGATGCCGACGCCGAAGACGAGCGCCAGGATGGTCCAGGTCGCGGTGACCGTCCACACCGCCGGCCGCTTCCGGTCGGCGAACCAGGCCGCGCGGATCGAACCGATCATCGGGTGCCTCCCGTCACGGTCGTCGACTCGTGGCGCTCGCCCCGCTCCGGGCCCGCCGACCCGGCGTGCTCCGGGGGCGCCGGCTCGGCGCGGTCGCGGCCCGCCGACCGGTCACCGTGCGCGGCGGTCAGCTCCAGGAACGCCTCCTCCAGCGAGTGGCGCAGCGGGCGCAGTTCCCGTACGTCGACGCCGGCCTCGACCAGGCGTCGGTTGAGCTCCGCGGCCAGCGCCGGGTCGGTGGTGACCCGGAGCCGCCCGTCGACCATCTCGACCGCCCGGACCCGGTCGTGCTCGCGCAGCCGGGCGACCGCCTCGTCCACCGGGTCGGCGTCGATCAGCAGCACGGCCCGGCCCAGCGCCTCGCGCAGGTCGTCCGGGCTGCCGTCGGCGACCAGCCGGCCGTGGTCGATGACGGCGATCCGGTGGCAGATCTGCTCCACCTCGCCGAGGACGTGGCTGGACAGCAGCACGGTGCGGCCCTGTTGCCCGAGCGAGCGGAGCAGTTCCCGGATCTCGGAGACGCCGGCCGGGTCGAGGCCGTTGGTCGGCTCGTCCAGGATCAGCAGGTCCGGATCCTTGAGCAGCGCGGCGGCCACCCCGAGCCGCTGCTTCATGCCCAGCGAGTAGGTCCGGAACGTCGACCCCGCCCGCCCGGCCAGACCGACCTCGGCGAGCACCCGCTCGGCGGCGCTGTCGGGCACCCCGGCGTAGCGGGCGGCCAGCCGCAGGTTGTCCAGCCCGGACAGGTGCGGGTAGAACGCCGGCGACTCGATGAGGGCGCCGACCCGGGCCAGTTGCCCCGGCGCGCCGGGAGGCAGGCCCAGCACCCGGATCCGCCCGCTGGTGGGCCGGACCAGCCCGACCAGCATGCGCATGGTGGTCGTCTTGCCCGCGCCGTTCGGCCCCAGGAAGCCGAGCACCTCGCCGGCGGGCACCCGCAGGTCGAGGCCGTCGACCGCGGTCACCCCGCCGGGATAACGCTTGGTGACCCCGGCCAATTCAATGGCAAATCGGTCATTCTTCAACGCGGCGCCGCAATCGTACGCCCTCGCGCGAGGGTTCCGACGGCCCAATTTGGCGCAATGTTCATCCGGCAGTCCTTAAAATTCCTGACCGCGACACAGGGTTATTTGCGTGCGGTCAACTAACTGCTCGTTAAGGCAACGGCCCAGGTCGCGACGGGGTCGGAGCCTGGGCCGTGTCATCGTGCCGCCGTCGGTCGTGGCCCCTGTCGTGGAACGATGTAAAGCCCTCTGACCTGCGGTTAGGCTGATGACGCCCACAGCGTAGCGGAGGTCGATCGCCGTCGGAAGGCCCCTCGGTGTGTGTCGACCATCGATTTTGTCTTAGCCGCAGCTCAGCCCGTATGAATTCATCACCGCCACTGGTTCAGGCGAAACATTCTGTTGACGAATGAATTGATCTTGGGCAGCATGAAGGCACTTTGGAGTTGACCGTAGTCGTTGGCATGGGGGCCCAGATGAGCCAGTCGCCGGACGGTGGAGTGACCCTTGAAATGCGTCCCAAGCTCCGGCACGACGTGGTGTTCCTGGACGCCCCGGCGGGCGCCTACCTGCGCGGCCCGGACACCGCCTTCCTGATCAAGGGACGGTCCGCCTTCCGATGGCTCAGCTCGCTGAGCCCCTACCTCACCGGCGAGCACACGCTCGCGCAGCTCACCGCCACCCTGGAACCCGGCCAGCGGCAGACCGTGCTGACCCTGGTCCGGGCGCTGGTGGCCCGCGGCTTCGCCAAGGACGCCGGCGACCGTACCGAGCTGCCGGAGCCGGTGGCCCGCCGCTTCGCCGCCCAGATCGAGTTCGTCGACCACTTCGCCAACGACGCGGCCGGCCGGTTCCGGCGCTTCCACGCCGCCCGGGTGGCGCTCGGCGGCGGGGGAGCGCCGCTGCTGGCCGCGGCGTCCGGCCTGCTCCGCAACGGCTGCCTCCGGCTGGACCTGCATCCTGACGACGACCCGGCGCGCTACCTCGAGGCCCTGCGGCCCGACCTGGACGAGTTGCGCGCCGACGGGCTGCCCGTCGAGGTCACCGCCGGCACGGGGCCGCTGGCCGCCACCGGAGCCGACGTGGTGCTCTACTGCGCCGGCCCGGACGGGCTGGCCGGTCTGGCCGAGCTGGCCCGCGCCGGCCACCGGGACGGCCCGCTGCTGGTGCCGGTGGTCTGGGACGCCGACCGGGCGGTGGTCGGGCCGACCGTGGCGGCCGGGCAGACGCCCTGCTGGTGCTGCGCCCAGCTGCGGCTCACGGCCACCGCCGAACCGGCGGCGGCCGCCGACTTCTGGCGCCGGATCGCGGTCGGCGCCGGCGAGCCGGCCTTCCTGCCCGAGGTGACCGGGCGGATGCTGGGCAACGCCGCCGCCTTCGAACTCTTCCGCGCGCTGACCGGCGCGGTGCCGCCGGACACGGCCGCGGGTGTGCTGCTGCTCGACCCGACCACCCTGGAGTCGAGCCGCGAGCGGGTGCTGCCGCACCCCGCCTGCCCGGTCTGCCGGGACGTCGAGGTGACCGCACCGGCGGCGCCGCCCGCCTCCGACGACGAGACCTACCAGCGGGCCGAGGCGCTGGTGTCCCCGTACGCCGGTGTGTTCACCCGGTTCGTGGACGACCCGCTGGAGCAGGCCCCGCTGAAGACGGCCCGGCTGCGGCTGCCGGGCCGGCGCGGGCCGCGCGAGGTGACCGCGTTCGACGTGCACACCGTGATGAACGCCCGGCTGGCCGCCTACCGGGTGGCGGTCCGGGAGCACGCCGCCCGCTACCCGGATCCGGCCGCCCTGCGGACGGCGTCGGCCGTCGAGCTGCGCGAGCAGGGCGAGCAGCCGGTGCCGTGGCCGGAGCTGGATCCCGCCACCGGCGCGCCCCCGGAGGACCCGGCACGGCGGACGCGCTGGCTCCGCGCGGTCGTGCTCGGGCGACCGGAGACCGTCTGGGTGCCGGCCGCGCTGGCGCTGCCCACCTCCGCGCTGAACGCCGAGGGCTGGGCCGAGCCGACCGTGGCCGGCGCGGCCGCCGCCACCGTCGACGGCGTGATCGACCAGGGGCTGGCCGACGCGCTCGCGTACCGCGCGCTGACGGCCGCCCTGCGCGGCCGGGGCGACCTGCGGTCGCTGGCCGAGGAGGAGCTGGTCGACGACGACGACACCGCCTTCGTGGTCAAGGCGGCGCACCGGTTCGGCCGGCGGCTGTCGGTCTTCGTCCTCGGTGCCGCCGCCCCCGCGCACGCGGTGCTCGCCGTCACCGAGTCCCCCGACGGCGGCGACCGCGGCTGGGCGCTGGCCGCCGGCTTCGACCCGGTGTCCGCCCGGCTGGCGGCCGTGCGGGACGCGGTCGGCCGGGTCCAGGTGCGGCACTTCGAGGGTACGGACGCCGACCTCGGCGACCCGCTGCTGCGCGACTTCGACCCGGCGGCGGTCACCGGCCACGCCACCACCACCGGCGCCGCCGTGCCGGCCGCCGCCACCGACCGGGCCGCCGTGCTGGCCGCGCTGGCCGAGCGCGGGACCGACGCCCTGCTGGTCGAGACCACCCCCCGCGACGTCCGGGCCAGCGGCGCCTTCCGTAGCGGGGTGGTCCTGCTGCGCCACCACGGCCGAGTGGCCGACTGAACCACCACACCAGTGGTCCCGGCGAGGCACGCACCCTGGAAGGAGGTGGACACATGCCGATCACCCTGAACGACGAGCTCCGTGAGCTGGAGACCGAGACCTTCGAGATCGAGGAGGTCGAGGACGGCGGCGAGGCGCTCGCCGCGAGCAGCTCCAGCTGCTCCTGCTCCAGCTGCTGCAGTTGCAGCACGTCGAGCTGCTGCAGCACCAGCACCAGCACCTCCAGCTGCGGCTGACCGGGCGTCCGGGGTTGACCCCCGACGCCGACGACCTCCAGTCCTGGTGGGACACCGCAAGACGACGCACCATCCGCCGCCGGCCGACACCGGCGAGTAGCCCCTGCGTGCCTCCGCTGGATCCACCGTGGTGGTGCGGCAGACCCACCGACGACTGGCACCGACCGCGGCGCAAGGAGAGTCCCGTGCCGACACAACCCCTGACATCCGGCGCACTGCCCGAGTCGGTCCGCAGTGAACTGCGCGATCTGCAGACCGAGACGTTCGAGGTCGAGGACATCGCGGATCTGTCCGCCGACCTCATGGACATCTGCAGCAGCAGCACGAGCACGTCGAGCTGCTCCAGTTGCAGCACGTCCAGTTGTTGCAGCTGCACCTCGTCGAGTTGCAGCAGCACCAGCTGAGCCGCGGCGCCGCCGGCCGCTCCGGACGGCCGGCCGGCGTCGGGGCCCGGAACACCGAGGGGAGGTGTAGTGGAAATGCCGGAACTGACTGAGGAACTGCGCGCGCTGGAGACGGAGACGTTCGAGATCGAGGACGTCGACGCCGTCGACGCGATGGTCATGGACTGGTCCAGCTCCAGCTGTTCCTGCTCCAGCTGCTGCAGTTGCAGCACGTCGAGCTGCTGTAGCAGCAGCACCAGCACCGGATGCGGCGGCGGCTGACCGTCGCCACCGTCCCCGCCGGCGAGCCACGCCGGCGGGGCACCCGGTCCGCCCCCGCAACCGCAGCGAGCCAGACAGGTGAACCGCATGATCGTCGACGTCCGGACCACCTCGACCGGGTGGGACTCCAGCCTCAAACACCTCGGCGAGGCGTTGCACCAGCGACGCCAGGACCCGGCGCCCCGGCCCGCCGGCCCGCCGCTCGACGGGATCACCGTCCGCATCGCGGCCCTCGGCCTGACCGACCTGCAGCGCGACGACGCCGCCGGACCGACCGGTGACGTGGTGCCGATCTGGCTGCACGGCGCCACCGCCCTGGTCGGCCCCCGCTGGTCGCCGCCGGTGGGGGAGCAGCGGCCGGGTCCGTGCCCGGTCTGCGTGCAGCGCCGCTGGCAGGCCATCCGGCTCCGGGATGAGCGGCACGCCCTGGAACACGGCGCCGCCGTCGGCACCGTGGCGGCGCTGCCGCACCTGACCCCGTTCGCCGTCGACGCGGTCTGGCAACTGCTGCTCGACGCGTGTCAGGCGCAGCCCGGCCAGCCCGGCGTCGGCCGGTTGCGGCAGCTGCGGATGGACACCCTGGAGACCTCGCTGGTCGAGGTGCTGGCCGACTCGGAGTGCCCGGCCTGCGCGACCCCGGCGCCGGACACCGCCGAGGCCGCGGTGATCCGGCTGACCAGCCGGCCCAAGCCGGACGTGTCCGCGTACCGGCTGCGGTCGGCCCGGGAGCTGGACCTGCCCGTCGGGGCGCTGGCCAACCCGGTCGCGGGGGCGCTGGGCGGCAACGCGCTGCGCGCCTACAACGCCACCGCCACCGCGCCGGTCACCGGCTACTTCCGGGTCCGCAGCCGCTACGACCTGCACGAGATGTGGTGGAGCGGGCACGCCGACAGCTACGGTGCGAGCGAGACGTACGCGCTGCTGGAGGGGCTGGAGCGCTACGCCGGGCAGTTCCCCCGCGCCCGGCGGACCACGGTCTTCGACAGCTACGCCAACCTCGCGCCGGACGCGCTGGACCCGGCCGGGCTCGGCTACCACCCGGCGTTCTACCACGGCCACGGCCTCTACTACGCCCCGTACTCGCCGACCGAGCCGATGCACTGGGTGTGGGGCTGGTCGCTGCGTGACCGCGTCCCGCGGCTGGTGCCCGAGCAGCTCGTCTACTACCTGGACCGGCGCACCGACCAGCGCAAGTTCGTCCAGGAGTGCTCCAACGGCTGCGCCAGCGGCAGCTGCCCCGAGGAGGCCCTGCTGCACGGCATGCTCGAACTGGTCGAGCGGGACGCCTTCCTGCTCGCCTGGTACGGCTCGGCCCGGCTCGCCGAGATCGACCCGGCGACCTGCCGCGACGAGCGGGTGCACTTCATGCTCGACCGGGTGGACCTGCTCGGGTACGACATCCGGCTCTTCGACACCCGGGCCGACCTGCCGGTCCCGGTGGTCACCGCGGTCGCGGTGAAGCGCGGCGACGGGCTCGGCCAGCTCTGCTTCGCCGCCGGCGCCAGCCTCGACCCCGAGGACGCGGTCCGCGCGGCGGTCTGTGAGACCGCGTCCTACGTGCCCGGCTTCGACGAGCGGGTCGCCGCCAGCGAGCCGGAGCTGCGCGAGATGACTCGGGACTACACCAAGGTCACCGAGCTGAGCCACCACGCCCTGCTGTACGGGCTGCCGGAGATGACGCGGCACGCCCGGTTCCTCTTCGACGACCCGCCGCTGCGCTCGATGACCGAGCTGTACGGCGACTGGCTCGCGACCCGGCCGACCCACGACGACCTGCGGGCCGACACGGAGTACCTGTGCGGGCTGATCGCCGGACTGGGCGGCGACGTGGTAGCGGTCGACCAGACCTGCCCCGAGCAGGAGATCGCCGGGGTGCACACGATGGCGGTGGTGGCACCCGCCCTGGTGCCGATCGACTTCGGCTGGCAGCGGCAGCGGGTGCTGTGGAGCGACCGGCTGGCCCGGCACCTGGCCCGCGGCCCGCAGGGGCCCGACCGGCTCGGCCCGACCGGCCGCAACCCGAACCCACACCCCTTCCCCTAGGAGCACCGACATGCAGCAGCAGGCGATCGAGGTGGTCCGGGACTACGCCGGGGCGGTGTTCCGCCGGGCCCGGGTGCCGATGGAACCGCTCGACTACGAGGTGGACTGGGTCGACCAGCCCTCCCGGCACACCACCTACCCCGGCGCGCCCCGGGTACCGCTGCCGGTCGACCTGCCGGAGCTGCCCACCCTGCGCGAGCTGTTCACCGGGGAGCACCCGGCGCCGCGGGCCGGCTGGTCGCTGCCCCGGCTGGCGACGCTGCTGCGGCTGTCGTACGGGGTGCTCGACCGGCGGCTGACGGTCAACTGGAACCAGGACGTCGCGAAGCGGACCCACTTCGAGCACGCCGTGTGGGGCCGGGGCACCGCCTCCGGCGGAGGCATGTATCCGGTGGAGCTCTACCTGGTCAGCGGGGCGTCCGGGCCGCTGCTGCCCGGCGTGTACCACTACCACACCGGCCAGCACGTGCTGGAGCGGCTGCTGCTCGGCGACGTCACCGGCACCGTACGCGGCGCCCTCGTCCCGACCGGTGCGGCCGGTGTCGGATCCGGTGCCGGCGACAGCTTCCTGCTGGCCGCCATCCGGTTCTGGAAGAACTCCTTCAAGTACAACAGCTTCTGCTACCACGTGGTCACCCAGGACCTGGGCGCGCTGCTCGGCTCGTGGGAACTGCTCGCCGGTGCGCTGGGCGTGCCGCTGCGCCGGCTGCTCTGCTTCGACCCGGCGCCGCTGGACCGGCTGCTCGGCCTCGACCGCGACCAGGAGGGCGTCTTCGCCGTCGTCCCGATCGAGTGGTCCGCCGACCACCCGGCCGCCGCCCGGCCGACCGCCGACCACCCGGCCGCCGCCCGGCCGACCGCCGAACACCCGGCCGACGGCCGCGCGACCGGCGGGCCACGGCCGGGCGGCGCCGAGCCGGCAGCCGAGCTGCGGGTGCGGTACCCGGCCTTCGAGCGGTCCCGGCGGATCCGCCGGTTCCCGGCCGTCACCGCGGTGCACCGGGCGGCGGCGGCCCCGGCCGTCCCCGCCCCAGGTACGCTCGCCGGCGCCGCCCCGCGGGAGCTGCCCGGCGACCCGGTCGCCCTGCCCGCGCCGGTGCTGGCGCAGCTGGACAGTCCCCTCTCGACGGTGCTGACCAGCCGGTCGAGCAGCTTCGGCCGGTTCCGCCGGCCGCCCGAGCTGACCGCAGCCGAACTCGGCACCACCCTCGCCTTCGCCGCCGCCGGCCGACACCACCCGGCCGACGCCGGGCCGTCCGGCCCCCCGCCGGCCGACGACACCGGGGCCGGCGGGCCGGCGCTGACCCGGCTCTGGGTCTTCGCCAACCATGTCGACGGGCTCGCCACCGGGAGCTACGCGTACTGCCCGCGTCGGCACGCGCTGCTGCCGGCCGGGACGGCACCCGTGGGCGGCATGTCCGCCTTCCTGCAACAGCAGTACTTCCTCACCAACTACACGATGGGGCAGGTCGGCGCGGTGCTGGCCATCTCCGGCCGGCTGGACGCCGTGCTCGACGCCGTCGGCCCGCGCGGCTACCGGATCCTCAACGCCGAGATCGGCGCCGTGGCGCAGCGGGCGTACTGCGCGGCGACCGCGCAGCGCATCGGCTGCGGCGCCGTCCTGGGCTTCGACAACGTCGCCATGGACGAGGCGCTCGGCCTCACCGGCACCGACGAACGGACGGTGTTGTTCCTGCTGCTCGGGCGGCATCCGGACGCCGTCGCCGACCTGGCGTACCGGCTGTGACGCCCACCCCGCCGACGAAGGAGATCACCGTGACGGTCGCCCTGCCCGCGCCATCGGCCACCGAGGTGTCCTGGCGGATGCCCGAGGTCTTCATGCTGCGTACCGCCGGTCTGCCGCTGGAGGTCGCCGACCGGCTGGCCTTCGACCGCACCGCCGCCTGGGCCCGCTCGGTCCTCGACCTGGAGGACCAGCTCCGGGCCGCCGGCCGGGGCCTGGCCGATGACCTCCAGGCCGCAGTCGCCCGCAACCTCGACGACGAGCGGCTGCGGCGGCGACTGATCCGGCTCCGCCGCGACGTCTACAACCTGCGCCGACCCGACCCCGACCACCCGGCCGCCTGGCCGGAGGAGCCGCTGGGCCCGCCGACCCACCGGGCGTTGGCCGACTGGCTGGCGCGACACGCCGCGTACCGACGCGAGCTGGCCGGCGGCCCGGCGGTGCTGACCGAGGAACTGGCCGAACGCCGGGCGCTGCTGCGCGACCTGGCCGACGACCCCGACCTGCGCGGCGGGATCCTGCTCGCCTCCCCGTCGCTGGACCAGTACCTGCCCGGCTACCTGGCCGCGCCGGGCCGGCTCGGCAAGCGGGCCCGGCGGGTGGAGCGGTCGTTGCTGGAGTACGCGCTGCGCACCGCCTGCAAGACCAGCCCGTTCAGCCGGCTGACCACCGTCAACGTCGGCACCTTCGGCCCCGGCACCGGGCCGCTGCTCACCGCCGAACCGGCCCATGGCGCGGCCACCGACGCGAAACAGGGGGTCGCCCGGCTCAACCTCGCCGCGCTGGGTCGGATCTCCGCCATCGTGCTGGCCGACGAGACGCTCCGCGCCGACCTGCCGGTCACCCTCACCACCGGATGGCGGATCGAGCGGGGCCGGCTGCGCTACCTGCGCCGGCGCCGGACCGGATCGGAGGACGGCGACGCGGCGGTCACCCTGGAGTCCATCCACGAGTCGCTCTTCGTGCTGCCCACCGGCCGGGTGCTGCACGACATCCTGGCCGCGCTCGCCGGCGGCCGGGTCCGGCGGATGGCCGATCTGGTCACCGAACTCGCCACCGCTGACCGCCCGGCGGCCGAGGTGGAGCAGTACCTGCACCACCTGCTCCGGGTCGGCCTGCTGGTGGTGCCGAACCTGCACCTGGACATCCACGCCACCGATCCGGTCGACGGCTACCGGCTGGCGCTGCGGCGGATCGGCCGGGACTGGGCGGACCGGCTCGCCGACCGGGTCGGCACTGTCAACCGGCTGGCCACCGGCTACCCGGGGCACGACGTCGCCGGGCGCCGCCAGGTGCTCGCCGACATCCGCCGGGAACTGGCCGCGGCCCACGCCGACCTGGGCCGTCCCGACGTGCCGGCGCCGCGCACCCTGCTCTACGAGGACGCCACCCTGCGTACCCGGGGGCCGGTCACCGCCGCCCGCGGCAGCTGGGAGCGGGAGGTGCTGCCCGGGCTGCGGGCGCTGGCCCGGATCATGCCGGTCTTCGACATCAACCTGCCCCGCCGGCTGGCCACCAAGGGCTTCTTCCGGGCCCGGTACGGCGTCGGCGGCCGCTGCGAGGACCTGCTCACCTTCGCCCACGAGTTCCAGCAGGACTTCTTCGAGCACTACACCGGGCGGATGATGCGCCGGCGCGCCTTCGACGCGGACAACGCCTACGTCCGGCAGGAGAACTGGTTCCGGCAGGACGAGATCACCGCGCTGGACGACGCTCGGGTCGAGGTCGCCCGGCGGATCAACGAGGCGTACGACCGGCTGCCGGCCGGCGCCGAGGAACTGCGCCTCGACGACGCGTTCATGGCCGACGTCGCCGCGATGGTGCCGGAGACGCTCGGCACCCTCGATCCCCGGTCCTTCTTCCTCCAACTCGCCGACCAGGGCGACCGGCACCGGGTGGTGGTGAACCGGGTCTACTCCGGAATGACCCTGCTCTTCTCCCGGTTCGCCCACCTGTTCGCCGACGTGGACCTGGCCGGCGCGCTCCGCGCGGAACTGGCCCGGCTGCAACCGCCCGGCGCGGTGCTGGCCGAGCTGAAGGGCGGGTTCGACGCCACCAACCTCAACCTGCACCCGGCGGTCACCCCCTACGAGCTGGTCTGCCCCGGTGAGATCAGCTTCCGGCCGGACGCCGAGCAGATCCACATGGACGACCTCAGCGTCGAACACGATCCGGCGACCGACCGGCTGCTGCTGCGCTCCCGCCGGCTCGACGCCGAGGTGATCCCGGTCTACCTCGGGTTCCTGCTGCCGATGGCGCTGCCGGAGGTGCAGCAGGTGCTGCTCACCTTCGCCTACCTGGGCATGGCGCAGCCGGACCTGTGGGCCGGCACCACCGTGTCGCTGCCGGGGCGGGGCATCGCCGGCTACCCGCGGATCGTGTACGGCGACCTGGTGCTGCAACGGCGGATGTGGAAGCTGCACCCGGACCACCTGCCACCGCCGCGTACCCCGGAGCAGGACGACGCGGACTGGTTCCTGCGCTGGCAGCGGTGGCGGCGCGACAACGGCCTGCCGCGCCGGGTCTTCGCCACCCCGGAGGGCACCCGACTCGCTCCGGCTGCGGGGGACGAGGCCACGCAGCCCGGGGCGGCCGGCCGGCCGGACCACAAGCCGCTCTACGTCGACTTCGACAGCCACTTCTGCCTGCATCTGCTGGAGGCGACCGGGCGGGCGGCGGGCAGCCGGCTGGTGCTCACCGAGATGCTGCCGGACCGCGACGAGCAGGTGTTGCGCGGGCCCACCGGCACCCACGTCACCGAACTCACCGTCGAACTCAACGGCGTCCGAGCCGGAAAGGCGGACCGATGACCCGGTATCCCTCCCCGGTCCAGCACGGCTGGATCAGCGTCCACGTCTTCTACGCCAGCAACGCCAACCCGATGCTGGTCGAGGGCGTCCGGCCGCTGGTGGACGAACTGCGCGCCGAAGGGCTGATCAGCCGGTACTTCTTCATCAAGTACTGGATGGAGGGCCCGCACGTCCGGCTGCGGGTGCTGCCCGCGCCGGGCGTCGACCCGGCGGTGGTCCGGGCGCGGGTGGACGC
Source organism: Micromonospora sp. CNZ280 (assembly GCF_011759515.1). Taxonomy (NCBI): domain Bacteria; kingdom Bacillati; phylum Actinomycetota; class Actinomycetes; order Micromonosporales; family Micromonosporaceae; genus Micromonospora; species Micromonospora sp. CNZ280. The sequence goes on along the minus strand of NZ_JAAOYP010000002.1, from coordinate 586,384 downwards.
CGCGATCGACGCGTTCCTGCGCCGCCGTCCCGCGCTCTACGAGGTCGACAGCGACGGTCTCGGTGACCTGTACAAGCAGATGTACCTCGCCGAGTACGGCCGACAGCGGTGGGACGAGGAGTACGGGCCGGACGGCGTGATGCCGATGCGGGCGAACAACAGCCGGCACCACATCCCGTACGAGCGCGAGTACGGCCGCTACGGCGGACCGGCTGGCATCGAACTCGCCGAGTGGCACTTCGAGCACTCCAGCGACGTGGTGCTGGACCTGCTCGCCACCACGAACGTGCACGTCCGTCCGGTGCTGCTCGGCCTCTCCGCCCAGCTGACCATGATGATGTGCGCGGTCTTCCTCCCCGACGACCGGCGGATCGCCGAATTCCTCGACGAGTACCGGCGGTTCTGGGAGGTTTCCTACTCCGAGCCGAGCGACGACTACCACGACAGTTTCGACACCAGCTACCGGCGGATGGACGACGCGCTGCGGTCCCGGCTGGCCGACATCCGCGCGGCCGCCCGCCAGGACGGCGACGTCCGCCCCGGCGGGGTGGAGGGCCGCTGGTCGGCGCACTGCCGGGAGCTGCGGGACCGGGTCGTGGCCGCGGCCGAGCGGGGTGAGCTGGTGTTCCAGCGCGGCGGTGACGAGCCCACCGTGGTGCGGGATCTCGACGCCGCGCTGCCCATCCTGCTCAGCTCGTACGTGCACATGACCAACAACCGGCTCGGGGTGAGCATCCTCGACGAGATCTACCTGTCGTACCTGATGCGGACCGCGCTGCTGGACGACCTCGCCCCGGCGGCCCCGCGATGACCACCGTCGACGCGACCTGGGTCCGGCCCCGGCTGCGGGCCGGGATCGTGCTCGGGCCCGGCCAGTGGCGGGACGGGAAGCTCGTCCACCACGTCAAGGACCCGGAGACCGGCTGGTTCTACCGGATCGGGCCGCGCGAGCACTTCCTGCTGTCCCGGATGGACGGCACCCGCACGCTCGACGACCTGGCCGCCGAGTACGCCGCCAGCTACCGGCGCCGGCTCGGGCCGGAGAGCTGGCAGCAGCTTTTCGGCATGCTGCACCAGCGGCAACTGCTCGACGGCGCCACCGATCCGCAGGCGCTCGCCCGGCTGACCGCCACGGCCGCCGAGAACGCGGCCCGGACCCGGCGCGGGCCGCTGTCCGTCCGGTTCCCGCTGTTCGACCCGGAACGGCTCTTCACCCGGCTGCTGCCCGCGTTGTCGCCGCTGTTCACCTGGTGGTTCGTCGTGCCGGCGCTGCTGGCGGTGCTGGCCGTCGCCGGGTACGTGGCGCTGCGCCTGCCCGAGCTGCTCGCCGGGGTGGGCCGGGGCGGCCGGCCGCTCGGCGCGGTGCTGGCCGCCGTGGTGATCACCTGGGCGGTGATCTTCCTGCACGAGTGCGCGCACGGGCTGACCTGCCGGCACTTCGGCGGGCGGGTCACCGAGATCGGCGTGATGTGGCGGTTCCCGATGCTGGCCCCGTACTGCAAGGTCGACGACATCGTGCTGTTCACCCCGCGCCGGCGGGTGGCCACCGCGTTCGCCGGCGTCTTCGTCAGCATGCTGGCCCTGGTGCCGTTCGCCGTGCTGCACGGCTGGGGCCCGGCCGACGGCGGGGTGCACGACCTGGCCGGCGCGATGCTGCTCTTCGGCACCGCCACCGCCGCGATCAACCTGGTGCCGTTCCTGCGGCTGGACGGCTACCACATGCTCGGCCACGCGCTGAACCTGGCGGACCTGCGGGGTGACAGCTACCGGTTCTACGGCCGGCTGCTGCGCCACGGCGCCGGCGCGGTGACCGGCTACCGGCCGCGGGACCGGGCCGCGTACGCCCTCTACGGCCTGGCCTCGGCGGTGTTCGCGGTGACCGTGCTGACCCTGCTGGTGCGCTACTGGTATGACGCGTTGCACGGCTGGGTCGGCGCCGGCTGGGCGGTCACCATCCTGGTCGCCGAGGCGGTGCTGATCGCGGCGCTGCTCGCCCACTTCGCCGCCCGCCGCCGGAGCGCGGCGACCGGGACCGGCTGACCGGGCACCCCGGGTCGGCGGCGGGCCGACCGGGTCACTCGTCGGCGCCGGCCCGCTGGCGCAGCAGGGCGATCGCCTCGTCCACCCGGCCGTGCTCGGTGAGCAGCGTCAGCAGCAGCGGCAGCGACCGCCAGTCGTCGTCGGCGACCGCCTGCCGCAGCAGGCTCATCGCCTCGTCGTGCCGGCCCTGACCGGCGAGCAGCGCGGCCAGCTCGTGCCGGGCCCGGGGTTCGCCCTGGTCGGCGGCGATCCGCCAGTAGCGCTCCGCCTCGTCGTCCCGGCCCCGGGCGGCCAGCAGCGCGGCGAGCCGGGAGGCGGCGTGCCAGTCGCCGTGCTCGGCGCGAAGCCGCAGCTCCTCGGTGCGGCCCCGGTCGGCCAGCAGGTCGACCAGCACGCTGCCTGCGCCGGTCGCGCCGGTCTCCCCGGAGGCGGCGAGGTCGCGCAGGTAGCCGGTCGGGTCGGGGACCGCGACCAGCCCGGACGCCTCGGGGCCGAAGAACCGGCTGCCGCCGAACTCCTGCCGGAGCTGGTCGTCGAGGTCGTCGGCGAGCTCGACCATGGCCCGTACGGCCAGCAGCAGGTGGGTGGGCTGGAACTCCTGCCCGAACACCGGGATGGACGCCCAGACGGTGTCGCCGGTGCAGTAGATCCGGCCGATCACCAGCCCGTTGGTGAGGTCGGACAGTCGCTGGTAGAGGGTCTCGGTGGCGTCGACGCCGGTGAGCAGCGGCGAGAAGACGTCCACCAGCGGCGGGTCCTCCTGGGTGCGTATGAAGATCATGGCGGAGCCGGCCCGGATGCCGACGTCGCCGTCGGAGTCCACCCGCAGCTGATCGGCGGTGGTGCCGAGGATTCCGGCCAGCACCTCCCGGACCCGCTGGGTCAGCTTGCCGTCGTGGTAGCGGTCGGTCAGCTGCGGTACCGGCCCGGAGCCCGGCCGCAGGCCGGCCACCGGACGGGCCGCGAGGGCGGCGGCGAACCGGGTCCGGGTCGGCGGGGGGACGGTGGTGGCGGTGGTGGCCGGCCGGGCGGCCAGGGCGTCGGCGAGCCGGCGCAGGAAGCTGTCACGCGGCGTCATCGTGGCTGCCGTTCGGGCCGTCGCCGCTCGGGTCGGCGGGTCGGTCCGCCACCCGGAGCTGGTCGAACATCTTGGCGATCACCAGGGGAGCGGCCACCCCGAAGGTGAAGCTGGCGAAGGCGGTGGTGGCCAGGCCGCCGGCGCCGGCCGCGGCGGCCAGCCCGGTCCCGGCCACCATCCGCAGCAGGACGGCGAAGAGCACGATCGGCCGGTCCTGCGGATCCCGCCAGGGCCACTGCCACCGGTGCCCCGACTCGGTGGTCGGGCGCATCATCCCGTAGAGGTTCAGCGCCTCCGCCACCGCGCTGCCGACCAGTCCCCACATCGCGGCCATCCATAGAGACACATCCCTACCCTACTGATCGCCGATCCGGCTCCCGCACCAGCCCTCGGCGTGGGTGCCGGGCGTGCCCGGTTGGTAGCGCCGACTCCGACGGTAGGCAGCCGGGGCAACCGCGACCCGGGACCGGTCGGGGGAGGCGCCCGAGACCGCCGGGCGCGGGACGCCCGGCGGTCGTCGTCGGTCAGGCGATCCGCCGGATCCGGCGTACCGCGAGGAGCAGCAGAAGCGCGGCGAGCGCGACGACGATGCCCGTCTCGATGTACTGGAACACCCAGTACCGGTCCGCCGGCTGGTAGAGCTGCCAGTTGTAGGCGCCCGGCTGGAGGCCGAGTTCCGCGCCGCAGCGTCCGCCGCCCGGCCCGGTCGCCCCGGGCGGGCAGGCGATCTGCGCGTTGGCCGCCACCATGTTGCCCTCGGCGTCCCGGACCCCGCTGGCGAGAACCCAGTCGCCGTGGACCAGGTGCGGCATGGGGGTGTCGCCCTCCACCGGGTAGGTGCGGGTCCGCGCCGCCATGTAGTGCGGCCGGGCGAACGCCGCCAGGGCGACCCGCAGGCCGATGAAACCGACCAGGGTGGCCCCCATCGCCGGCAGCATTCGGGGCCAGAGGGTGCCGGCGAAGATCCCCAGCGCGACCGCGAGCACGGTGTAACCGACCGGAACCAGGCCCTGCATGTCGAAGAAGAAGGCGTCGAACCGGCCCTGCCGCTCCGCCTGGGTCAGCGGGGTCAGCCACCACGACATGCCCAGCCCGTAGCCGGCCGCGACGACCGTCGCCCCCGCCCCGACCAGCCCGAACTTCACCACGGCCCAGCGGCGCCGGCTGACCCCCTGGGTCCACACCAGCCGGTGGGTGCCCTGCTCCACCTCACGGGCGACCAGCGGCGCGCCCCAGAACAGGCCGACCAGCAGCGGCAGGACGAGGAACAGCACGCCCACCAGGTTCAAACTGCCGTACTGGTTGCTGAACTGGTCGAACGCCCGGTTGCAGCTCTCCACCACGCCCGGCGCCAGCTCCGAGCGGGCCAGTTGGCGTACGCACTCCGGGCCGCCCAGGTCGGCGAACCGGTTCCGCATGGCGAGGCCGGTGGGGACCAGCACGGCGGCGAGTACCGCCAGGCCGGCGAGGGTGAACAGCGCCTGCCGGCGGTGCTGGCGCCAGGTCAGCCAGATCATGCCGGCACCTCCCACTCGGCGTGGCTGGTCCGCGCCTCGCCCTCGGCGAGGTAGCCGAGGATGACGTCCTCCAGGGACACCTCGCGAACCGTCCAACTCGGATCGGCGACCACCCCGTCGATGCGGACCAGCAGGGTGGACTGCCGGTCGGTGTGGCTGGCCCGGACCACCGCCGCCACGCCGGCGATCGGCTCGCCGCCGTGTCGTGGCCCGACCAGCTGCCGGTGCTCGGCGACCAGGTCCTCGACGGCGCCGACCAGCCGGGCCCGGGCGGCGTGCAGCACGATCAGGTAGTCGCAGACCCGTTCCAGGTCGGCGAGCAGGTGCGAGGAGAGCAGCACGGTGGTGTCGGCGTCGGCGACGCTGCCCATCAACGACTGGAGGAACTCCCGCCGGGCCAGCGGGTCGAGGCTGGCCACCGGCTCGTCGAGCAGCAGCAGCCGGGGTCGCTTGGCCAGCGCGATGGCGAGCGCCACCTGGGCCCGCTGGCCACCGGAGAGCTGCCCGACCGGTTTGCGTGGCGGGATGCCCAACTCGGCGAGGCGGTTGCGGGCCAGCGCCGCGTCCCAACGCCGGTTCAGCTTGGCGCCCAGGGTGAGCAGCTCGGTCGCGGTGAAGTCCCGGTACAGCGGGGTGTCCTGGGCGACGAACCCGATCTCGGACAGTACGGCGGAGTTGCCGTACGGCGTCTCGCCGAGGATCTGCACCGCCCCGGCGTCGGGGCGCAGCAGGCCCACCGCCAGGTGCAGCAGGGTGCTCTTGCCGGCCCCGTTCGGCCCGACCAGGGCGGCGATGCGGCCGGCCGGCAGCCGCAGGGAACAGTCCTGCAGCGCCCACCTGTTGCCGTATCGCTTACCGAGCTGGTCGGTCTCCAGCACGATGTCCATCCGGTCTCCTCTCATCTGCGCACGCTCTCCTGTGGTGGCTCGGCCGGCAGGGTGGCCCGGATCGTCGTCTCCATCAGGGCGGTGATGTCCTCGTGGCTGAGCCCGGCGGCTCGCGCCCGGTGCAGCCAGGCCACCAGGTCGTCGCGGAGCTCGGCCTGGTGCGGCAGTGAGTCGCCGGCGAGGGTGCGCCGGACGAACGTGCCCAACCCGGGGCGGCCCTCCACCAGGCCCTCGATCTCCAGCTCCCGGTACGCCTTCAACACCGTGTTCGGGTTGATCGCCAGGGACTGCGCGACGTCACGGACCTTCGGCAGTTGGTCACCAGGGGCGAGCAGGCCGACCCGCAGCGCCTGCTTCACCTGCTGCACCAACTGCATGTAGGTGTTCACCTTGGACCGGCCGTCCAGCACGAACTCGATCACCCGGAACGATCCCTCCTATTGTCCTACGGCAGTAAGACTATAGAACAGGAAGCCGGTGTCAAGGGTCGTTCGCGCGGCGACCGCCGGCGACAGCGCCTCCTACACCGCCTGAACTGCCGATTCGCGCGGGTGGGGCCCGGCGGCCCGCCGGGGGGCCGGCGCGCCCGGCCCCATCCGGCTCACCACGCTGCCGGGGGTGGCGGGGGTACGACCGGCGGCCGGTCGTCGCAGGTGATGGTGTTCGGCAACTGCCAGGGGGCGAGCCAGCCGCCGTCGTTGCCGCCCAGGTCGGTGAGGCCGAATTCGGAGCCGGCCGGGGTGAAGTGGAACGACCCGCAGTTGTTCACGCCGACGGCGCCCACGTGCCGCGCGTCGACGTTCTGGAACGACGCCGAGCCCGCGGTCCGGGCGCTCACCACCGAGGTGCCGGTGCCGTCCACCCGGATGTCCCGGAAGTGCACGTCGCTGATCGCGTAGCGGTCCTTAACCGCCCACTCGCTGACCAGCATGATGGCGTTGTAGGTGTTGTCCAGGTACGCGTCGCCGACCACCTCGATCCGCGCGCCGATGCTGCGGTCCAGCGCGTAGAGCCAGATCGCGCCGAGGCCGATCTTCCAGTTCAGCTCGTACGTGCCGGCGCGGACGGTGGTGTTGTCCCGGATCCGGACGTACCCGGTGAACGGCTCGGCGCCGAACCGGGAGCCGATCTGGATGGCGCTGCCCTCGCGGACCGGGTCGGCGATCAGGTTTCCGGATACGGTGTTGTCGGCGCCGCCGTACAACGCGATGCCGTTGGCGAGCACCGGTGACTGCACGGTGTTGTTGGCGAACGTGTTGCGGGCGTTCGCCGTCGACTCCGACCACATGGCCAGGCCGTCGTCCCCGGTGTTGCGGACGAAGTTGTGCGCGACCAGCGAGTCGGTGACGCCGGTGTGGAAGTTCAGCGCGTCCGCGATCTGGTCGACAACGATGTTGTTGGTGATCCGCACGTTGCGCATCGGACCGTCGAACCACATGCCCACCTTGGTGTGCCGCAGGTGCAGGCCGTCGATCGTGGAGTCGCTGAGGGCGCCGCCGATCCCGTTCACCTGGTCGGTGTCGATGCGCTCCCGGACGTCGCCCTCGATCGCGAAGCCGGAGAGGTGCACATTCCGGCTGCCGCCGTCCGCGGCCGCCCGGCCGTAGAAGCCGACGCCGGTGTGCACCGAGCCGTCCGGCGCCGGGGTGGGCAGGGCCACCTCGCGGCCCTTGACGACCGTGTACCAGTTGCCGGCGCCCTCGATGGTCACCTCGTCGACGAGGATGTGCCGGTTGACCTGGTAGGTGCCGGGTGGGAGGTAGACGGGGAGCCCGGCGCGCCGGGCGACGGCGATGGCCCGCTCGATGGCCGGGGCGGCGTCCCGGCGGCCAGTCGGGTCGGCGCCGAAGGCCAGCACGTTCGCCGCCGCCAGCCGCACCCGCGGTGGGCCGACCAGTTCGGAGTCGAGCAGGTCGATGACGGTCCACGCGGCGTTGCTCCCGGTGGGGACGGTGAGCCGGATCCGGTCGCCCGCCCGGTAGGTCCGGCCGAGTAGCAGCCGCTGCTCGTCGTAGAAGTGGCTGGGGCGGAACGGCTTGGGGATGCTCGGGAACGGGGTGGTCGAGGCCGGCACGCAGGAGCACTCGGTGATCCACCAGTCCGGGTGCAGCAGGTCGGCCTGCGGGTCGTTGGTGAACGGGTACTGGTTGTACAGCCAGGCGTACTGCGAGGTGAGGGTCATGGTGCGGACCCGCTTGCGGTTCACCGCCACGTCCAGCGGCGCGGTGATGCCGCCGCCCTCGGGCGCGTCCGGGATGCTGTAGCGCACGGTGATCGCGTTGGCCGCGGCGGGCAGCACGAACTCCACGTGCTGGCCGGGGGTCAGCCGCACCGCCCGCCGGCCGGAGGCCTCCGAGGGCAGCGTGTAGGCCGTCCGGTCGGGCCCGATCACCTCGCCGTCGGTGTACGCGTTCTCCGCCTCCTGCTCCACGAAGTCGACCCGGGCGCCCCGGCCGGCGACCAGCGCCGGATCGAGGGCGGCACGGGTCACGACCGGGCGCTGAGCGGCGTGGTCGGCCGGGTCGGCTGCGGCCGGGGCGGGCGCGCCGGCCAGCACGCCGACAGCGAGCGCGAGCGCGGTGGCGGACGCGACCGTCCGCGCGGGGCGGCGCCGCGGCGGATTCGATGAAACTGGTCGGACCATCGGTGATCCGTTCCGGTCGGCGCGGGCGGGACCCGGCGGGGCGGCACTGATCAGCGTGCGGCGGGAGAACGCCATGACAACCGCCCCTTCACCAGGCCGGCGAGAATTGACGGCCATCATGCCAGCGCCGGGCATCGCCCCGCAATAGACCGACTGGGATACGAAAGAATTAGTGTCTGTATTGCAAGAACCGGCTGTCCGGGTGACCGGCACGGGGCTTCCGCCGGATCCGGTCAGAACGTGGAGCGCCCGGCCGGCTGGCCGAGCCGGCCGAAGCGCGCACCGACTCGGGCGGCACCGCGGGCGCCGGTCTCCGGTGCACCGGCGGCGCCGGACCGCCGGCACAGGCCACAATGGCCCGGTGGATCCCGAGGAGGTGACGGCCGAGGCGGTCCGGCCGCTGCGCCGGCCGCTGCTGGTGCAGCGCTGGGAGGACCTGGCGTTCCTGCACTGGCCGGTCGACCCGGCGGTGGTGGCGCCGCTGCTGCCGCCCGGCACCCGGCCGGACGTCGTCGACGGGCGCACGTACGTAGGTCTGATCGGGTTCCGGATGGTCGGGCTCGGCCTGTTCGCCGGCCCGGGCCTGCCCTACCTGGGCACCTTCTGCGAGACCAACGTGCGGCTGTACAGCGTGGACGTCGCCGGCCGGCGGGCCGTGGTGTTCCGGTCCCTGGACGCGTCCCGGCTGCTGCCCGTGCTGGTCGCCCGGGCCAGCCTGCGGCTGCCGTACCTGTGGTCGCGGATGCGCCTGCGCCGCGACGGCGACCTGCTGACGTACACCAGCAGCCGCCGCTGGCCCGGGCCGCGCGGGGCGGCCACCGCGTTCAGCGTCCGGGTGGGTGCCGCGATCGCCGAGCCGACGCCGTTGGAGCACTTCCTCACCGCCCGCTGGGGGCTGCACACCCGGGCGTACGGGCGGACGCTGCACCTGCCCAACGTGCACCCCCGGTGGCCGTTGCACCGCGCGGAGCTGGTGCGTCTCGACGACGGGCTGTTCCGCGCCGCCGGCCTGCCCGACCCCGGGTCGGCGCCGGTCAGCGTGCTCTACTCGCCGGGCGTCCCGGTGCGGTTCGGCAGTCCCGCCGTCGTCCGCTGACCGCGTCGTCCGGGGTCTGCCGTCCACTCGCCGGCGACGGTCTGGCGCCGGGGGAGCCGCAGGTCAAGCGCCGGGACTGGTGATTTCACCGATGCGGACGGCCACCGGCACGCCGAAGACTGACACGCGTCGATATCCCCGACCCCAGGGAGTGCCCGACGTGTCCGTACCGACCACCACCCGTCCCCGTCCCTTCGCCCGCGCCGCCAGGCTGGCCGTGGCCACCGTCCTGGCCGCTGCCGGCGTCCTCACGGCGGCCCCGGCGCAGGCCGCCGAGAACCCGTACGAGCGCGGCCCCGCACCGACCGTCGCGCTGTTGGAAGCCAGCCGCGGCCCCTTCGCCACCGCCTCCCAGAGCGTCTCCTCGCTCAGCGTCACCGGCTTCGGCGGAGGAGTGATCTACTACCCGACCAGCACCAGCGAGGGCACCTTCGGCGCCATCGCCATCTCGCCCGGCTACACCGCCGCCTGGTCCAGCATCAGCTGGCTCGGCCCCCGGATCGCCTCGCACGGCTTCGTGGTGATCGGCATCGAGACCAACAGCCGGCTCGACCAGCCGGCCAGTCGTGGCCGGCAACTGCTCGCCGCGCTCGACTACCTGGTGCAGCGCAGTTCGGTGCGGAGCCGGATCGACGGCACTCGGCTCGCCGTCGCCGGTCACTCGATGGGCGGCGGCGGCAGCCTGGAGGCCGCCGACTCCCGGCCCTCCCTGCAGGCCGCCGTGCCGATCGCACCGTGGAACCTGGACAAGACCTGGTCCGACGTCCGGGTGCCGACGCTGATCATCGGCGGGGAGAACGACAGCATCGCGCCGGTCTCCTCGCACTCGATCCCGTTCTACAACAGCATCCCGGCGTCGTCGGAGAAGGCGTACCTGGAGTTGAACGGCGCGAGCCACTTCTTCCCGCAGACGGTCAACACGCCCACCGGGCGGCAGATGGTGGCCTGGTTGAAGCGGTTCGTCGACAACGACACCCGCTACGAGCCGTTCCTCTGCCCGGGCCCGAGCGGGTTCGAGATCGAGGAGTACCGCAACACCTGCCCGAGCGCCTGAGCCGCCTCGGGACAGCCGCCCCACGCGCAGCAACCCGGCCCGTCGCCGCGGAACCGCGGCGGCGGGCCGGTGCCGCATTTGGAGTGCAGAATGCTCCGCCGCCCGACGAGCCCCGGCAGATCCCAGCCGTGGCAATGGTGGCCCAGGAGGATCCGGGTCCATTGCGGTTCGAACACTGGCGGCGGATGTCGAGGGTATTGACGCCGGTTCCGAGAATCGTACACTCCCAGTGTAAATAGCGCCGTGTCGGAGCGAGGGATGGGTCAATGGAGCACGGGCTCGCGCTGCACCACATCGGGGTGCGCTTCGGCGGCCTCACCGCCCTCGACGACGTCTCGCTGCGGGTGCCTCCCGGCCGGGTGGTCGGCGTGATCGGCCCCAACGGGGCCGGCAAGACCACCCTGTTCAACGTGGTCTGCGGCTTCGTCCCGCCGGACACCGGCACGATCACCCTCGACGGGCGGCCGCTGCGACCCCGGCCACACCGGCTGACCCGGCTCGGCATCGCCCGCACGTTGCAGGGCACCGGGCTCTTCGCCGGGCTCACCGTGCTGGAGAACGTGATGGCCGGCGCCACCCACACCGCCCGCGCCGGCTTCCTCCCCGCGCTGCTCGGCCTGCCGCGCAGCGACCGGGACGAGCGCCGGCTGCGCCGGCACGCCCTGGACGTGCTCGACAGCCTGGGCATCGCCGAGCACGCCGACGTAGCGCCGGGCATCCTGCCGTTCGCCGTACGCCAGCGGGTCGCGCTGGCCCGGGCGCTGGCCGCGCGGCCCCGGTTGCTGCTGCTCGACGAGCCGGCCGGTGGGCTCGGCGGCGACGACATCGCCGAGCTGGCGGAGCTGGTCCGGCAGCTGCCCCGGCGGGACACCGACCCCTGCGCGGTGCTGCTGGTGGAGCACCACATGGACCTGGTGATGTCGGTCTGCGACGAGATCGTGGTGCTCGACTTCGGCCGGGTCATCGCCGCGGGCACCCCGGACGAGATCCGCGACGACCCGGCCGTCACCGACGCCTACCTCGGCGCCACCGTCGACGAGGCGGCGGCGTGAGCGAGCGGAGCGAGCGAATCAGCAGGCTCAGCGCGGTGGTGTCGGGATGAGCGGCGACGACCTGCTCGTGGTGCGCGGGCTGGTGGCCGGCTACGGCGCCGCGCCGGTGCTGCACGGGGTCGACCTCGCCGTGCCGGCCGGCACCATCGCCGCGGTGGTGGGGGCGAACGGGGCGGGCAAGACCACCCTGCTGCGCGCTCTGTCCGGCATGCTGCGCCCGCTCGCCGGTCGGGTCACGCTGGCCGGCGACGACCTGCGCGGCGTACCGGTGGAGCAACTGGTCCGGCGCGGCCTGGCGCACGTGCCGGAGGGACGGGGCGTGGTCGGCGAGCTCACGGTGGACGAGAACCTGCGGCTCGGCGGGTTGTGGCGGCGCGACCGGGCCGACGCGACGCGCGCCCTGGACGAGGTGTACCAGCTGTTCGAGCCGCTGGCCCGGCGCCGGCGGCACCTCGGCCACCAGCTCTCCGGCGGCGAACGGCAGATGCTCGCCCTCGGCCGGGCGCTCGTCGGGCGACCCCGGCTGCTGCTGCTCGACGAGCCGTCGCTCGGTCTGGCACCGCGAGTGGTCGCCCAGACCATGGCCCTGCTGCGCCAGTTGCGCGATCGCACCGGGCTGACCGTGCTGCTGGTCGAGCAGAACGTGCGCAGCGCGCTGTCGGTCGCCGACCAGGGCGTGGTGATGGCGCTCGGCCGGGTGGTCAGCACCGCGCCGGCCGCCCGGCTGCGCGACGACGACGACCTGCGCCACGCCTACCTCGGTTTCTGACCACCTCGTCCCCGCGGGAGGACTGTTGGACCGCTTCGTCTTCCTCACCCTCGACGGCCTGTCCCGGGGTGCGGTCTACGCCGCGTTCGCGCTGGCCCTGGTGCTCATCTGGCGGGCCGCCCGGATCGTCAACTTCGCCCAGGGCGCGATGGCCGTGGCCACCGCGTACGTCGCCTACAGCGTGTCGGCCGCGACCGGCTCGTACTGGCTGGGTTTCCTGGCCGCGCTGGCCGCCGGGCTGGTGCTCGGTGCCGCGGTCGACCGGGTGGTGATGCGCTTCGTCGACCACCGGTCGCCGCTCAACCCGGTGATCGTCGCGCTCGGCCTGGTGCTGCTGATCCAGGCGGTCCTCGGCATGGTCTACGGCAACGAGTTCCTGCCCGCCGAGGCGCCGTTCTCCCGGTCCGCGCTGACCCTGGCGGGGGTCGCCGTGCTCTCCCCGTACGACCTGTTCGCGTTCGCCGCGGTCGGGGTGGTGGTGGTCGGGTTGGCCTGGATCTTCACCCGCACCGCCGTCGGGCTGCGGATGCGCGCCGCGGCGTTCGCTCCCGAGGTGTCCCGGCTGCTCGGGGTCGACGTCGGCGGCATGCTCACCCTCGGCTGGGCGCTGGCCTCCGGGGTGGGTGCGTTGGCCGGCATGCTGGTCATCCCCACCGAGCTGGGCCTGCACCCGCACGCGATGGACCTGGTCTTCGTCTCGGCGTTCACCGCCGCCGTGGTGGGTGGGCTGGACAGTCCACCGGGGGCGGTGGTCGGCGGGCTCGCGGTGGGCCTGCTGCTCTCCTACGTCAGCGGGTACGCCGGCAGCGACCTCACCCCGCTCGCCGTGCTCGTGCTGCTGCTGGCGGTGCTGCTGGTCCGTCCCGGCGGGCTGTTCGCCCCGGTCGCCGCGAGGCGGGTGTGAGCGCCACCCGGGCGGCCGCGCCGCCGCGCACCCCGGCACCGGACGCCGAGGCCCGCCCGGCCGATGCGCGCCGCGTCCCGACCCTGCTGCGCCACCTCGGCGTCGCGCTGGTCGCCGCGCTGCTGTTGGTGGCCGCCAGCTACGGCCTGGACCCGTTCCGCAACTTCCAGCTCGCCACGGTGGCGGCCTACCTCTGCGCCACCGCCGGGCTGACCGTGCTGACCGGACTCAACGGGCAGCTCTCGCTGGGGCACGGCGCGTTGATGGCCACCGGCGCGTACACGGTGGCCTGCTGCCAGACCGCGTTCCTCGACGCCGGGCTCACCGGCGGCTGGTGGCTGGCCGTCTCGCTGGTCGCGGCGGTGCTGGCCGCGCTGGCGGTCGGCGCCGTGGTCGGGGTGGCCGCGGCCCGGCTGCGCGGGCCGTACCTGGCCGGGGTGACGCTGGCCGTCGCGGTGGTGGTGCCAGCGCTGACCGTCACCTTCGACGGCGTCTTCAACGGCGAGCAGGGGCTGTCGGTGCCGGTGGAGCCGCCGCCGGCCGCGCTCGGTGCGTACTTCCCCTACGAGCGCTGGCAGCTCTGGGTGGCCGCGGCGGCCACCCTGCTCGCCCTGGTGCTGCTGGCCAACCTGGTCCGCAGCCGGTACGGCCGCACCTTCCGGGCGGTGCGCGACGACGAGGTCGCCGCCCGCCTCGCCGGCATCCACGTGGCCCGCACCCAGGTGCTCGCCTTCGTGGTCAGCGCAGCCGGCGCCGGGCTCGGTGGAGCGTTGCTCGCCGTGCTCGCGCAGAGTGTCTCGCCCGGGGCGTTCTCGCTGACGCTGTCGCTCTTCCTGCTGATGGCGGTCGTCATCGGCGGCCTGGGCAGCCTCGCCGGCGCGCTCTGGGGCGCCGTGCTGCTGGTGCTCCTGCCCGACCTCACACACACCCTGACCGAGCAGTTCACCCTCTCGCCAGCCGTGGCGCAGCGGATGGAGGGCAACCTTCCGCTGGCCATCTTCGGGGTCACCCTGATCGTCGTCATGATCGCCGCGCCTGGCGGCGTGCAGGGCCTGGTGGCCCGCCTCGGCCGGGCGCTGTCCGCCCGGCTGCCGGGCCGCCGGCGGTCCTGAACCGGCCCGGGTCCCCGTCCGCACCCCGCTCCACCCCGCCACCCGCCAACCAGAAACCGGACCGAGGAAAGGTCGGTGTCCCACATGCCACCCTCGACACGACGCGGTCTCGCGATCGCCGCCGCCATCACCCTGCTCGTCGCCTCCGCCGCGTGCGGCGGCGACGACGGGGGGTCGGGACGCGGGCCGGTGCCCGGCGTCACCGACACCGAGATCGTGGTCGGCACGCACATGCCGCTGACCGGCCCGGCCTCGGCCGGCTACTCCAAGATCGCGCCGGCCACCAAGGCGTACTTCGACTACGTGAACGCCAACGGCGGCGTGCACGGCCGGAAGATCACCTACAAGATCATGGACGACGGGTACAACCCGGCGAACACCCAGCAGGTGGTCCGCCAGCTGGTGCTGCAGGACAAGGTCTTCGCCGTGCTCAACGGGCTCGGCACGCCGACGCACACCGGGGTGCTCGACTTCCTCAAGAGCAACCGGGTGCCGGACCTCTTCGTCGCCTCCGGCAGTCGCAGCTGGGACCAGCCGGACAAGTATCCGGGCACCTTCGGGTTCAACCCCGACTACACGGTGGAGGGCAAGATCCTGGCCAACCACGTGAGGACCGCGCTGCCCGGCAAGAAGGTCTGCTTCCTCGGCCAGGACGACGACTTCGGGCGGGACAGCCTGGCCGGGGTGGAGCAGGTGCTCGGCGCCGGCGCGGTGGCGGCCAAGCAGACGTACGTCACCAGCAACACCAACGTGGCGCCGCAGATCGGCGCGTTCAAGGCCGCCGGCTGCGAGGTGGTCGTGCTGGCCACCGTGCCCGGATTCACCGCCCTGGCCGTCGGCACCGCTGCCCGGCTGGGCTTCAAGCCGCAGTGGCTGGTCTCCAACGTCGGCGCCGACCACCCCACCCTGGCCAAGCAGCTCGGCGACGCCGCGCCGCTGCTGGAGGGCATGATCGGCGTCAACTACCTGCCCATGCAGAACGACACGGCGAACCCGTGGATCCAGCTCTTCACCAAGGTCAACAAGGAGCACAACGGGGACGCGCCATTCGACGGCAACACCGTCTACGGGATGGCGGTCGGCTACCTCTTCGTGCAGGTGCTCCAGGCCGCCGGCAAGGACCTCACCCGGGAGTCGGTGCTGGCGGCGGTCAGCAGGGGCGGCTACCAGGGCCCGGGGCTGGCTCCGCTGCGCTTCTCCGACACCGACCACTCCGGCTACGGCGGCGAGCGGCTGACCCGGGTCAGCGGCGGCGTGCAGGCGTACTTCGGGCCGGCGTACGAGACGGACGAGGGCGACGGCCCGGTGCGTGAGTACACCGTCGCCCCGGTAACCCCGCCGGCCAACGGGATCCCCACCGCCTCCTGAGCCCGGCGCCGGGCCCGGTCAGCGTCGACCGGGCCCGGCACCGTGGCCGGGCCCGGTCGGCCCTGGTCAGCTGAGCCGTTCGACGATCATCGCCATGCCCTGCCCGCCGCCCACGCACATCGTTGCCAGCCCGACCTGCCGGTCGTGCCAGCGCAGCGAATTGAGCAGCGTGGTGGTGATCCGGGCGCCGGTCATGCCGAACGGGTGGCCGACCGCGATCGCGCCGCCGTTGACGTTGAGCCGGTCCCAGTCGACGCCGAGCTCGCGGGCGCTCGGCAGCACCTGGGCCGCGAACGCCTCGTTGATCTCGACCAGGTCGACGTCCGCGATGGACATCCCGGCGCGGCGCAGCGCCCGCCGGGACGCCGCCACCGGCCCGAGCCCCATGATCTCGGGGGAGAGGGCGCTCAGGCCGGTGGCGACGATCCGGGCCAGCGGGGTGATGCCCAGCTCCCGGGCCCGTACGTCGGACATCACCACGAGCGCGGCGGCGCCGTCGTTGAGCGGGCAGGAGTTGCCGGCGGTCACCGTGCCGTCCGGCCGGAACACCGGCGGCAGCGCGGCCACCGCCGCCAGGGTCACCCCGGGGCGCGGTCCGTCGTCGGCGGCGACCACCGTGCCGCCGGGCACGGCGACCGGGGTGATCTCCCGCGCCCAGAAGCCGTCGGCGATCGCCTTCTCGGCCAGCAGCTGCGACCGCACGGCGAACTCGTCCTGGCTCTCCCGGGAGATGCCGCGCAGCTGGGCCACGTTCTCCGCGGTCTGTCCCATGGCGACGTAGACGTCCGGCAGTTCGCCGTCCTCGCGCGGGTCGTGCCAGGCCGACGCTGCGCCGGCGGTTCGCGTGGCGGTACGCGCCGTCGCGTCGCCGAACCGCGGGTTGGTGCTGTCCGGGTGCCCGTCGCTGCGGCCCCGGTGGTAGCGGGAGACGCACTCCACCCCGGCCGAGACGAACACGTCGCCCTCGCCGGCGCGGATGGCGTGCAGCGCCATCCGGGTGGTCTGCAGCGACGAGGAGCAGTACCGGTTGACGGTGGTGCCGGGCAGGTGGTCCAGGCCGAGCAGGACGGCCACCACGCGGGCGAGGTTGTAGCCCTGCTCGCCGGCGGGCTGGCCGCAGCCGAGCATCAGGTCGTCGATCTCGGCCGGGTCCAGCTCGGGCACCTGGTCCAGGGCGGCCCGCACGATGGTGGCGGCCAGGTCGTCCGCGCGCAGTTCGCGCAGGGAGCCCTTGTTGGCCCGTCCGATCGGTGATCGGGCGGCGGCGACGATGACGGCTTCCGGCATGGCGGGTCCTTTCCGGGAAGAATATATCTGCACCGACGGTGCGGTTACTGCTGCGGCCGTGTCAACGAATTGTGAGATGGTCATCGGCATCCGTCGTTGACGACCCGGACCTGGCCTCCTACTATCTGCATCGTGAATGCAGATTCAGGGCGGTTGGCCGGTCGGGTCGCGTTGGTCACCGGAGCGAGTCGAGGAATCGGCCTGGCCATCGCCCGCCGGCTGGTCGCCGAGGGTGCCCGGGTCGGCCTTACCGCCCGTCATCCGGAGGCACTGGCCGAGGCGGTAGCCGAGCTGGCCGGCCCGACCCGCGCGGTGGCCGTGGCCGGCCGGGCCGACGACGCCGAACACCGCCGGGCCGCGGTGCACCGGGTCACCGAGGCGTTCGGGCCGGTGGACGTCCTGGTCAACAACGTCGGCATCAACCCGGTCCACGGGCCACTGGCCGAACTGGACCTGGCCGCGGCCCGCAAGATCCTCGACGTCAACCTGGTCGGCACGCTCGGCTGGGTGCAGGAGGTCCGCGCGGCGGGGATGGCCGAGCGCGGGGGTTGCGTGGTCAACGTCTCCTCGATCGCCGGGCTGACCCCCTCGCCGGGCATCGCCTTCTACGGCGTGAGCAAGGCCGCCGTCAACCATCTCACCGCCTGCCTCGCCGTCGAGCTGGCCCCGGCGATCCGGGTCAACGCGGTCGCCCCGGCCGTGGTGAAGACCCGGTTCGCGGCCGCGCTGCACGAGGGCCGGGAGGCGGAGGTCGCCCAGGCGTACCCGCTGGGGCGGCTCGGCGTACCCGAGGACGTGGCCGGCGCGGTCTCCTTCCTCGCCTCCGCCGACGCGGCCTGGATCACCGGGCAGACCCTGGTCCTCGACGGCGGGGTCGGCCTCGTCGGCCGGATCGCCGGATGACCGCGCCGGCCGCGTCCCGCGGCCTGGTCGTGGCCGGGGCCGGCGTGGTGGTCACCGGGGGCGGCTCCGGCATCGGCGCCGCCCTGGCCGCCCGGTTCGCCGCCGACGGCGCCCGGGTGGTGGTCAACGACCTCGACGCCGCGGCCGCCGAAGCGGTGGCGGCGCGGATCGGGGGGTACGCCCGCCCCGGCGACGCGGCCGACCCGGCCGGTGTGGCCGACCTGGTCCGCTTCGCCCGCGACCGCCTCGGCGCGGTCGACCTGTTCTGCGCCAACGCCGGGGTGGCCCCGCCCGGCGGCGTCGACGCCCCGGACGAGACGTGGCAGCGGGCGTGGCGGGTGAACGTGATGGCGCACGTGCTCGCCGCGCGCGAGCTGTTGCCGCACTGGCTCGCCGCCGGTCGCGGCCGGCTGCTGGTCACCGCGTCCGCGGCGGGCCTGCTCACCCTGCTCGGCAAGGCGCCCTACTCGGTGACCAAACACGCCGCGCTGGGCTTCGCCGAGTGGCTGCGCGCCAGCTACGCCCACCGCGGCATCACCGTCCAGGCGCTCTGCCCGCGGGGGGTGCGGACGCCGATGCTGGCCGCCGCCGACGACACGAGTGCCGCCCTGCTGGACGCCACCGCGGTCAGCTGCGCGCAGGTGGCCGACTGCGTCAGCGCGGCGCTGGCCGACGACCGCTTCCTGGTGCTGCCGCACCCCGAGGTCGCCGCCTGGTACGCGCGCCGCGCCGCCGACCCGGACCGCTGGCTGCGCGCGATGAACCGCACCCAACGCGAGGTCGAGCGGCGGGGCACCGGCCGGCCCGCCCCCGACCCCCGGCCCGCCCCGCCCGACCTCGACCCGCCGCCGGAGGTGGCCGACCTCGACCCGAGGCCGGAGCCGTCCGGCCTCGACCCGCGGCCGGAACCGCCTGGCCTCGACCCGGCGGCGGCCGACCCCGACCCGCACCGGAGCGCCTGATGGACTTCCGCTACGACGAGACCACCGAGCGGCTGCGCGAGAAACTGCTCGCCTTCATGACCGAGCGGATCTACCCGGCCGAGCCCGTGTTCGACGAGCAGTCGGCGGCGCGGGTCGATCCGTGGGTCGCCCCGCCGGTGGTCGCCGATCTGCAGGCCGAGGCCCGCCGGCGCGGCCTGTGGAACCTCTTCCTGTCGGGCGAGCACGGCGCGGGCCTGACCAACCTGCAGTACGCCCCGCTGGCCGAGATCACCGGCTGGTCGCCCGGGCTCGCTCCGGTCGCGCTGAACTGCGCGGCGCCGGACACCGGCAACATGGAACTGCTGGCCCTGTTCGGCACCCCGGAGCAGCGGGAGCGCTGGCTCGGTCCGCTGCTGGACGGCCGGATCCGCTCGGCGTTCGCGATGACCGAGCCGGCCGTGGCGTCGTCCGACGCCACCAACATCGCCACCCGGATCGAGCGCGACGGCGACGAGTACGTGGTCAACGGCCGCAAGTGGTTCGTCACCGGCGCGCTCGACCCGCGCTGCGCGGTCTTCGTCGTGATGGGACGGACCGACCCCGACGCGCCCCGGCACCGGCAGCAGAGCCAACTCCTGGTGCCGCGCGACACCCCGGGTGTCACCGTCCGCCGGGGGCTGCGCACCTTCGGGTACGACGACAGCGACCACGGCGGACACGCCGAGATCGACTTCGTCGACGTCCGGGTGCCGGTGGGCAACCTGATCGGGGCGGAGGGCGACGGCTTCGCCATCTCGCAGGCGCGGCTCGGGCCGGGCCGGGTGCACCACTGCATGCGGCTGGTCGGCATGGCCGAGCGGGCCGTCGAGCTGATGTGCCGGCGGGTCGCCGACCGGCACGCGTTCGGCGGGCCGCTGGCCGGGCAGGGGGTCATCCGGGACTGGATCGCCGAGGCGCGGGTCCGGTTGGAACAGGCCCGGTTGCTGGTGCTCAAGACCGCCTGGCTGATGGACACGGTCGGCAACCGGGCCGCGCACACCGAGATCCAGGCGATCAAGATCGCGGTGCCGGAGACCGCCCAGTGGGTGATCGACCGGGCCGTGCAGGCGCACGGTGCGGCCGGGGTCAGCCAGGACACGCCGCTGGCCCGGCTCTGGGTGAAGGCCCGCGCGCTGCGGCTGGCCGACGGCCCGGACGAGGTGCACCGGCAGTCGCTGGCCCGGCGGGAGCTGCGCCGGCACCAGCCGTTCCGGCCGGCGGCCCGCGACTAGACTCCCGAGGCGGTGGGGACGCGTGGCAGCGGTGAGAGGGAGAGCACGGATGGGCGGGGCCGACGCGCCGGGCCGGGTCGACGGCCGGACCGCCCGGGCCGAGCGCACCCGGGCGGCGATCGTCGAGGCACACCTCGCGCTCATCTCCGAGGGCGACCTGCGGCCGACCGGCGAGCGCATCGCCGAACGGGCCGGCATCTCGCTGCGCACGCTGTGGACCAACTTCAAGGACATGGAGACCCTCTTCGAGGCCAGCGGCGCGGAGGTGCTCCGCCAGCAGGACGCCGCGTACCGGCCGATCTCGCGGACGCTGCCGCTGGCCAAGCGGGTCGACGCGTACTGCCGGCAGCGGGCCCGGCTGCTCCAGCTGGTCGCCCCGTCGGCGCGGGCCGCCCAGATGCGCGAGCCGGTCTCCGCGCAGCTGCACCGCAACCGGCTCAAGCACATCGACCGGGTCCGCGACGAGGTCGAGCAGCTCTTCGCGGCCGAGCTGGCGCAGGCCGGGCCGGGTCGGGAGCAGCTGGTGCACGCGCTGGTGGCGGCGAGCATGTGGCCGGCCTGGTCGATGCTGCGGGACGGGCTGGGGCTGGGCGTGGACCAGGCCCGGGCGGTGATGGCCCGCACCGTTGGCGCGCTGCTGGCCGACGTGGCCGGCCGCTGACGGGCTGTCGCCTGCTGGCCAGCCAGGCAGCCAGCCAGCTCGCGCGGAATCGACTCTTTCCTTCCGGTTTCCGATAGGTGACACTCGATGCATGGTTACTGCATCGACAGTGCAATTAACCGGGCTGTCGGGCCGCGACGCCGAGTGTGCGGCCATCCGGCGGCTGCTCGACGGGCCGCCGGACGCCGGGGGCGCGCTGCTGCTGTGGGGCGAGCCGGGAGCGGGCCGCAGCGCGCTGGTCGGCTACGCGCACCGGCAGGCCGGCGACCGTACCGTGCTGGCCGGCGCGGGGCTCGCCGAGGAGGCGGCGCTGCCGTACGCGGGGCTGCAACGCCTGCTCGACCCGCTGCTCGACCGGGCCGACGCACTGCCGGAACCGCAGCGCGGGGTGCTGCGGGCGGCGCTGGCCGGCGCCGGCTGTCCGGCCCACCGCCGGCTCGCCCTGTCGATGGCCGTGCTCGGGCTGCTCGCCGCCGCCGGCCGGGACCGCCCGCTGCTGTGCACCATGGACGACGTCGACCGGGGTGATCCGCAGACCGCCGAGGTGCTGGGTTTCGTGGCCCGCCGGCTGCGCGACCTGCCCGTCGCCGTGCTGCTCACCGCGGGCACGGACGCGGTGGCCGGGGGAGTGCCCCGGCACCGGTTGCGGCCGCTCGACGAGCCTGCCGGCGCCGCCCTGCTCGCCGACCGGCTGCCCGGCCTCGCCCCGGCGGTGGCGGCGGCGCTGACCGCAGTCGCCGGCGGCAACCCGCAGGCCCTGGTCGACCTCGCCGAGGTGCTCACTCCCGGGCAGTGCCGGGGCGACGAGCCGCTGCCGGAGATTCCGCCGGTCGACGGCGCGCTGGGCCGCGGCTACCGCGCCCGGCTGGACCGGCTGCCGGCCGACACCCGGCGCGTGCTGCTGCTGGCCGCGCTCGACCCGGACGGCGAACCGGCCACCCTGGTCCGGGCCGCGCGGGCCGCCGGCACCGCGATCGAAGCCCTCGCCCCGGCCGAGGCCGCCGGCCTGGTCCGGGTCGACGCGCGGCGGGTCACCCTGCCGCAACCGCTGGCCCGGGCGGTGGTCGCCCAGAGCGCTCCGCTGGCCGCGCGGCGCGCCGCCCACCTGCTGCTCGCCGGCGTGCTCGACGGCCCCGACCAGCGGCTACGTCGCGCCCTGCACCGGGCCGCCGCGGCCGAGCCACCGGATCCGGCCCTGGCGGCGGAACTCGAGGCGGCGGCCGCCGACGCCACCCCGGAGACCGCCGCGGCGGCGCTGGCCCGGGCCGGCGAGCTCAGCGCCACGCCCCGGCAGGCCGCGGCCCGGCTGGTCGCCGCGGCCCGGCACGCCTGGACCGCCGGCCGGCCGCAGTGGACGCGCCGACTGCTGGCCGACCCCCGGGTGAGCGGCCCGGCCGACCCGGCCACCGCCGCCCGGGCCGAGCTGCTCCGCGGTGAGCTGGAACTGCGCTGCGACGCGCCGTCGCTCGCCTCGGCCACCCTGCTGGCCGCCGCGGCGGCGGTGTCCGGCGTCGACCGCCTCGCCGCCCTCGGCGCGCTGGTCCGCGCCGGCGAGGCGGTCTGCTTCACCGGCGACCAGTACCGGTACGCCGAAGTGGCCCGCCGGGTGGCGGCGCTGCGCCGCCCGGGCGACCCGCCCGCCATCGAGCTGATGACCGCGCTGGCCGCCGGCGTGGCGGCGACGCTGCGCGGCGACCACGAGCGGGGTGGGCCGGCGCTGCGTCGGGCCGTCGTGCTCGGCAACCGGTTGACCGGGCCGGCCCTCACCCCGTCCGCGCTGACCTGCGCGGCGGTCGCCGGCCTGCTGGTCGCGGTGGACGGCGCCGCCCACCGGCTCGCCGAGCGCGCCGTCGAGCTGGCGCGCGCCCGCGGCGAGCTGTCCCTGCTCTCCCGGGCGCTGGAGCTGCGCGCCATCGCCGAGTACTGGCTGGGCCGGCACGACGCGGCGACGGACACGTCCCGGAACGGGCTGCGCGTCGCTCGGGAGTCCGGCCAGGTCAACTGCGCCGGCGTGCACCTGGGCATGCTCGCGGTGCTGGCGGCGATACGGGCGGACCGGGACACCAGCCTGCGCCGGATCCGGGAGATCGGGGAGGTGGCCATGCCGTACAGCCGCCCCCGGGCGCTGGCGCAGTGGGCCCTCGCCGTGCTCGACCTGGTGGACAACCGGCACGACGCCGCCGCCGCTCGGCTGACCGCCCTGGCCCGCCCCGGCATCGGCCGGGGGCAGGTGCTGATCCAGGTGATGGCCACCCCGTACCTGGTGGAGGCCGCCGCCGGCACGGCGCACCGGCCGGCGGCCGCCGCCGCGCTCGCCGTCTTCGACCGCTGGGCCAGCAGCACCGCCAGCCCGTCCCGCCGGGCGCTGTCGGCGCGCTGTCACGCGCTGCTGGCGCCCCGCGGCAGCGCCGCGGCCGAGCAGGGGTTCCGCGCCGCGCTGCGGCTGCACCCGGCGGACGCCGGCGCGTTCGAGCGGGCCCGCACCGAGTTGCTGCTCGGCCGGGAGCTGCGCCGCAACCGCCGCCCCCGGGACGCCCGGGAGCACCTGCACACCGCCCGGGAGGCCTTCGGCCTGCTCGGCCTGGCCGCCTGGGCCGAGCAGGCCACCACCGAGCTGCGCGCGGCCGGCGAGTCGGTCGGCACGCCGGACCTGCCGGCGGCGCGGCTGCTCACCGGCCAGCAGCTGCGGATCGCGCAACTGGTCGCCGAGGGGGCCACCAACAAGGAGATCGCCGCCCGGATGTTCCTCTCCACCCGGACCGTCGACCACCACCTGCGCAACATCTTCCACCGGCTCGGCATCCGCTCGCGTACCGAACTGGCCCGGGTGCTCGCCTGACGACCGCCTTGCCGGCACCGGCGCCGTTTCGAGCGGCGGTCCGGGCGGGCCGGTGGCGAGCGGCGATGGTCAGGGCACCACGACGGTGCGGGCGCCCTCGCCGCGGGCCATCCGGTCGAACGCCGCCGCGGCGCCGTCCAGGCCGGTCCGGTCGGTGATCAGGGGAGCCAGGTCGAGGGCGCCGTCGAGCACGGCCCGGGCGAGTTCCGGCACGTCCCGGTCCGGATCGGACGAACCGTAGACCGAGGAGCGCAGCGTGCGTGCCGAGTGGAAGATGTCCAGCGCGCTGAGCCCGACCATGTCGTCCTTCCCGCCCATCCCCACCACGGTCACCTGCCCGCCGCGCCGGGTGGCTCGCCAGGCGGCGCGGATGGTGGCGCCGCGTCCGACGCACTCCAGCGCGTGGTCGACGCCGCGGCCGCCGGTCCGCTCCCGGATCGCCTTGCCGAGCGAGTCGTCGGCGAGCAGGAAGTCGGTGGCGCCGGCCGCGCCGGCCAGCTCCGCCTTGGCCGGCGACACGTCGACCGCGAGCACCGGGTCTGCGCCGGCCGCCCGGGCGGCGGAGACCACCGACAGGCCCACCCCGCCGAGGCCGATCACCGCCACCGAGTCGCCGGGCGCCACCCGGGCGGTACGGCGCACCGCGCCGACTCCGGTGAGCACGGCGCAGCCGAGCAGCGCCGCGGCGTCGAACGGCAGCTCCGCCGGCACCGGGATGACCGCGTCCTGCGGCACCACCACCTCCTCGGCCAGCGCGCCGAGACCGAGCGTGACGTGCAGCGGGTCGCCGGTCGACGTCCGGCCCCGCGCGGCGGCCGGGGACCCGGACCGCTCGCAGAGCCACGGCTCGCCGCGCCCGCAGTACCAGCACCGCCGGCACGGTGGCGCCCAGTTCAGCACCACGTGCGCGCCGGGTGCGACCCGGTCGACGCCGGCGCCGACCTCGACCACCACGCCGGCGGCCTCGTGCCCGAGCACCAGCGGGTACGGCGGCGCCAGGGTGCCGTTGACCATGGACAGGTCGGAGTGGCAGACCCCGGCGGCCCGGACGGCCACCCGTACCTCGCCGGGCCCCGGGGCGGGCAGCTCCACCTCCTCCACCCGGAGCGGCTCGCCCACCGCCCGGGCGACCAGCGCCCTCACCGCTGGATGGCCTTGGTCTGCAGGAACTCGTCCAGCCCGTAGCGGCCCAGCTCGCGACCGAGGCCGGACTGCTTGTAGCCGCCGAACGGGGCGAGTGGGTTGAACGGCGCGCCGTTGATGTCGACCGCCCCGGTGCGCATCCGTCGGGCGACCCGCAGCGCCCGCTGTTCGTCGCCGGACCAGACGGCGCCGGCCAGCCCGTACCGGGAGTTGTTGGCGACGGCGACGGCCGCGTCCTCGTCGTCGACCGGGATGACCGCGAGCACCGGGCCGAAGACCTCCTCCTGGGCCAGCGCGCTGTCGGGGTCGACGTCGGCGATCACCGTCGGGGCGACGAAGTAGCCGCGTTCCGGCAGCGGGACGTCCGGGCCGCCGGCGACCAGCCGGCCGCCGTCGGCCAGCCCCCGGGCGACGTGCCCGGTGACCCGGTCCCGCTGGGCGGCCGAGACGAGCGGGCCGAGCCGGGTGTCCGGGTCGAACGGGTCGCCGAGCCGGTAGCCCTCGGCGACCTTGGCGGCCAGGGCCAGCGCCTCGTCGTAGCGGTCCCGGTGCACCAGCATCCGGGTCCAGGCGGTGCAGGTCTGGCCGGAGTTGAGGAAGGCGTTGCCCACCCCGACCTTGACCGCGGTGGCCAGGTCGGCGTCGTCGAGGATCACGTTGGCGGACTTGCCGCCGAGCTCCAGGGCCACCCGGGCGATCCGGTCGGCGGCCAGGTGGGAGATCCGCCGCCCGGTGGCGGTCGAGCCGGTGAAGGAGACCATGTCGACGTCCGGGTGGGCGGCGATGGCCTCGCCGACCTCCGGGCCGGTGCCGGGCACCAGGTTGACCACCCCCGGCGGGAACCCGGCCTCGTGGATCGCGTCGAAGAGCAGGTAGGCGGTGAGCGGGGTCAGCTCACTCGGCTTGAGCACCACGGTGCAGCCGGCGGCCAGGGCCGGCGCCAGCTTCGCCACCACCTGGTGCAGCGGGTAGTTCCACGGGGTGATCGCGCCGACCACACCGACCGGCTCGCGGACGACCAGCGAGTTGCCGACCGTCTCCTCCGCCGGTGGTTCGGCGGCCAGGTCGACGTAGCTGCGCAGCACCCTCAGCGGTAGCCCCGCCTGCACCCGGACGGCGATCTTCAGCGGAGTGCCCAGCTCCGTCGCGACGGTGTTGGCGACCGTGTGGGCCCGCGCGGTCAGCGCGGCGTGCAGCCGGTCCAGCGCGGCGGCCCGGTCGGCCGGGTCGGTGCCGGCCCAGCCGGGGAAGGCGGCCCGGGCCGCCGCGACGGCCCGGTCGACGTCGGCCGCCGTGCCCGCCGGGACGGTCGCGACCACCTCCTCGGTCGTCGGATTGCGCACCGCCAGGGTCTGCCCGGAGGACGCGGCGACCCAGGCCCCGTCGAGGTAGAAGTCGGTCCGTGCGAGATCCATGACGCCCCTCACGTACGTCGGTCAAAACTAGCGGTGCAAGTTTTGACTCTAGTACGCCGTGCCGGCGGGCGGGAGGGGCGGAAGTGGCCCGATGTGCTCCTCGTAGGTGCGCGACAGCCCGTCGATGAGCGCGTCGAGGCCGAGCGCGAAGGCGCCCTCGTCCACCCGCTGCTGGTGCTCGGCGAGCCGGTGCGCCTGGGTCAGGTGCGGGTACTGCTCGGCGTAGAGGCTCGGGTCCTCCACGAAGCCGCGGGCGAACGACCCGAGCGCCGAACCCGCGACGAAATAGCGCATCAGCGCGCCGATGTGGGTGGCCCGGGCGGGTGGCCAGCCCGCGTCGACCAGTCCACCGTAGACGGCGTCGGCCATGGCCAGCGCCGCCGGCCGGCGCCCCGGCCCGCGGGCCAGGTACGGCACGATGTTCGGGTGCGCGGCCAGCGCCGCCCGGTAGGAGTGCCCCCACCGGCGCAACGCCTCGCGCCAGTCGACGTGGCCGAAGAACGACACGTCCACCTGGCCGGTGACGCTGTCGGCCACCGCGTCGAGGATCTCGTCCTTGGTGGCGAAGTGGTTGTACAGCGACGGCCCGCGTACCCCGAGTTCGGCGGCGAGTCGGCGGGTGGAGAACCCCTCCAGGCCCTCCGCGTCGATCAGCGCGGCGGCGGCCTCGACGATCCGCTGCCGGCTGAGCAGCGCCTGCCGCGGCCGGGGCATGCGTCCCTCCCTCGCTCGATGGTCCGCCGCAAACTCTGCCACAACAGGGTCTGGACGGAATTAAACTTGCAGCGCTAGTTTATCCGCCATGGACCTTCAGCTCTCCGCCGAGCAGGCTGCGGTCCGCCGGCTCGCCGCGGAGTTCGTCGACCGCGAGCTGACCCCGTACGCGGCGGCCTGGGACCGGCGCGAGTCGGTGGACCCGGCGATCGTCGGCAAGCTCGGCCAGCTCGGTTTCCTCGGGCTGACCATCCCCGAGGACGACGGCGGCTCCGGCGGCGACCACCTCGCGTACTGCCTGGTGCTGGAGGAACTCGGCCGGGGCGACTCGGCCGTGCGGGGCATCGTCTCGGTGTCGCTCGGGCTGGTCGCCAAGTCGATCGCCGCGCACGGGTCCCCGGCGCAGCGGGCGCAGTGGCTGCCCCGGCTCTGCGCCGGCACCGCCCTCGGCTGCTTCGCGCTGACCGAACCGGACAGCGGCTCGGACGCCGCCGCGCTGACCACCCGAGCGGTCCGCGACGGCGGCGACTGGCTGCTCACCGGCACGAAGACGTTCATCACCAACGGAACCACCGCCGACGTCGCGCTGGTCTTCGCCCGCACCGGCGGGCCGGGGCACCGGGGCATCAGCGCGTTCCTCGTGCCCACCGACGCGCCCGGTCTCACCCGGCGCGGGATCCACGGCAAGCTCGGCCTGCGCGGCCAGGCCACCGGCGAACTGCGCTTCGACGGCGTACGGGTGCCGGACTCGGCGCGCCTCGGCGAAGAGGGGGAGGGCTTCCGGCTGGCGCTGGCCACCCTGGCCAAGGGCCGGATGTCGGTCGCCGCCGGCTGCGTCGGCATCGCCCAGGGCTGCCTGGACGCCGCGGTCGGCTACGCCGGGCAGCGCACCCAGTTCGGCAAGCCGATCGCCGGCCACCAGCTGGTGCAGCAACTGCTCGCCGCCATCGCGGTGGACACCAACGCCGCCCGGCTGCTGGTGTGGCAGGTCGCCGACCTGATCGACCGGGGCCAGCCGTTCGCCACCGAGGCGTCGATGGCCAAGCTCTTCGCCAGTGAGGCCGCCGTCCGCGCGGCGAACAACGCCGTCCAGGTCTTCGGCGGCTACGGCTACATCGACGAGTACCCGGTCGGCAAGTACCTGCGCGACGCCCGCGTCGCCACCCTCTACGAGGGCACCAGCCAGATCCAGCAGCTGCTCATCGGGCGCGCGCTCACCGGCGTGAACGCCTTCTGACCCCAGGGAGCAACCGTGACCAGATTCGCCGACCGGGTCGCCGTCGTCACCGGCGCCGCGCAGGGCATCGGCGCCGCGACCGCGCGGCGGCTGGCCGCCGAGGGCGCCGCCGTCGCCGTGGTCGACCTCGACGCGGAACGCAGCCGCGCCGTCGCCGACGAGATCACCGCGACCGGCGGCCGAGCCGTCGGCATCGGCGCCGACGTGACCGACCCCGAGGCGGTCGCCGCGATGACCGACCAGGTGGTGCGCGCCTACGGCGGGTTGCACGTGCTGGTGAACAACGCCGGCATCACCCGCGACGACCTGCTGTTCAAGATGCCGCTGCAACGCTGGGAGGCGGTGCTGACCACCAACCTGACCAGCATGTTCCTCTGCTGTCAGGCGGTCCAGCAGCACATGGTCGCGGCCCGCTACGGGCGGATCGTCAACCTCAGCAGCCGCTCCGCCCTCGGCAACCGGGGCCAGGTCAACTACGCGGCGGCCAAGGCCGGCGTGCAGGGCCTGACCGCCACCCTCGCCATCGAGCTGGGGCCGTTCAACATCACCGTGAACGCGGTCGCCCCGGGCTACGTGGCCACCGCGATGACCGCCGCCACCGCGCAGCGGGTGGGCGCCAGCCCGGAGGAGCACCAGCGGATGGTCGCCGAGCACACGCCGCTGCGCCGGGTCGCCCAGCCGGCCGAGATCGCCTCGGTGATCGCCTTCCTGGCCAGCGACGACGCCTCGTACGTCAGCGGCCAGACCCTGTACGTCAACGGCGGCGCGCGCTGAGGCGCGCGTACCAGCTCAGCACCCGGAGGGGACATGGACTTCGCGCTTTCCGACACCGAGCGGGCCATCCGCGACACCGCCCGCGACTTCATCACCAAGGAGGTCATGCCGCTGGAGCAGGAGCTGCTCCGGCGGGAACGGGCGCACCGGCCCGGGCTGGAACCGGGTGAACTGCGCGAGTTGCAGCTCAAGGCCCGCGCGTTCGGCTTCTGGGGGCTGGCCACCCCGGAGGAGTACGGCGGCATGGACCTCTCCGCCGTCACCCAGTCGTTGATCTGGACCGAGATCGGCCGCTCGTTCGTGCCGTTCCGGTTCGGCGGCGAGGCCGACAACATCCTGTTCCACTGCAACGAGGAGCAGAAGCGGGAGTACCTGATCCCGACCATCGAGGGCGAGCGGCGCAGCTGCTTCGCGATCACCGAGCCGGGCGCCGGATCGGACGCGGCCAACATCAAGCTCAGCGCCCGCCGCGACGGCGACGACTGGATCCTCAACGGCGAGAAGACCTTCATCACCGGCGGCAACGAGGCCGACTTCGCCATCGTGATCGCGGTGACCGACCGGGAGAAGGGGGCGCGCAACGGCGGCGCCACCGCCTTCCTGGTGGACCGGTCGATGGGCTGGCGGTCGGAGTTCATCCAGACCATGGGTGAGGGCGGCCCGGCCTCGCTGGTCTTCGACGACGTCCGGGTGCCCGGCCGCAACATCCTCGGCGAACTGGGGCAGGGCTTCACCCTGGGCATGGAGTGGATCGGCAAGGGCCGCTACACCATCCCCTCGCACGCGGTCGGCATCGCCGAGCGCGCCCTGCGGATGGCGATCGACCAGGCCAACAACCGGCGGACGTTCGGCCGGCCGATCGGCGAGAACCAGGCGATCCAGTGGATGATCGCCGACTCGGAGACCGAGCTGGAGGCGGCCCGCTGGCTCATCCTGCGGGCCGCCTGGACGGTGGACCAGGGGATGGACCCGCGGCACGCCTCGTCGATGGCGAAGCTGTACGGCGCCGGCATGGTCAACCGGGTGGTCGACCGGGTGCTCCAGATCCACGGTGGCATGGGCTACACCCGGGAGCTGCCGATCGAGCGCTGGTACCGGCAGGTCCGGCTCTACCGGATCTTCGAGGGCACCGACGAGATGCAGCGGCTGATCATCTCCCGTGACCTGCTGCGCGGCTACACCAAGCTCGGAGGGCACCTGGCATGAGGACCTTCGCCTCCCTCGACGACCTGGCCGCCGCGGTCGGCGAGACCATCGGCCCCGGCGACTGGCAGCGGGTCGACCAGAGCCGGGTCGACCTCTTCGCCGATGCCACCGACGACCATCAGTGGATCCACGTCGACCCGCAGCGGGCCGCCGCCGGCCCGTTCGGCGGCACCGTCGCGCACGGCTACCTGACGCTGTCCCTGCTGCCGGCGCTGGCCGGCCGCCTCTACCGGGTGCACGGGGTGCGGATGGGCGTCAATTACGGGCTGAACCGGGTGCGGTTCCCGGCCCCGGTCCGGGTCGGCAGCGCGATCCGGGCCAGCGCCACCATTGCCGAGGTGTCCCGGGTGGACGGCGGCGTGCAGCTGGTCGCCGCGGTCACCGTGGAGAGCGACGCGGGCGGCAAGCCGGTCTGCGTCGCCGAGACGGTCAGCCGCCTCTACGCCTGACCCGCGCGCCGGCCGGGCCCACGCGGCCCGGCCGGCTCCGCGCCTAGAAGGCGTACCGGATGCGGCAGTACGGCGTCCGGGCCGTGATCAGCTCGGTCAGCGCGGCCACGTAGCGGCCCTTGTGGCCGGTGCGGTAGCGCACGTTCCAGCCGCCGGTCTGCGAGCGCTTCGGCTGCTGGAGGTCCGGGCGCCAGAGCAGTTCCTCGGCCTTCGGGTGCCAGCCGAGGTTGACCTCGTGCAGCCGGTCGTTGTGGGTGAGGAAGACGACCTCGGCGGCGAGCTGCGCCCTGGCCCGGGGCCCGATCCCGGCGTCGAGCTGGTCCAGCAGCTCCGCCCAGTCGTCGAGCCAGCCGTCGCGGACCACCACCGGGCTGAAGTTGACGTGCACCTCGTATCCGGCGGCGACGAAGTCGTCGATGGCGGCGATCCGCTCGGCGACCGGTGAGGTGCGGATGTCGAGCAGCTTGGCGTCCCGGGCGGGCATCAGCGAGAACCGGATCCGGGTCCGCCCGCGCGGGTCCCAGTCGAGCAGGTCCCGGTTGACGTGCTTGGTGGCGAAGCTGGCCTTCGCGGTGGGCAGGTCGCGGAAGCAGGTGACCAGGTCGCGGACGTTGTCGCTGACCCAGGCGTCCAGCGAGCAGTCGGAGTTCTCGCCGATGTCGTACACCCACGCGTGCGGGTCACACTGGTTCGGGGTGTCCTTGACGCCCTGCCGGGCCACGTGCCGGGACAGGTAGCCGGTGATCCGCTCGATGTTGGCGAAGACAGTGATCGGGTTGCTGTAGCCCTTGCGCCGCGGCACGTAGCAGTAGGCGCACGCCATGGCGCAGCCGTTGGCGGTGGACGGCGCGATGAAGTCGCTGGAGCGGCCGTTGGGCCGGGCGGTGAGCGACTTCTTCACGCCCAGCACGAGGGTCTCGGTCTTGATCCGCACCCAGCGGGCCACGTTCGTCTCGTCGCCGTACAGCTCCGGGATGCGGGCGTGGCTGTCGATCTCGATCCGCTCGGCGTCGGGAAAGCGGGCCAAAACCTGCTGGCCGCGCGGGAGCGCGGCGGCGTCCGGCTCCACGAAGATCCGCCGGATGTCGAGCAGCCGGGACTGCGGGACGACGTCGGTCACGAACCGGTACAACTGCGGACCGACCGCCCGTCTTCCCGCGCGGAGCCGACGTTTCCCGCCGGGCGTGCCGGGTATCCGCCGCCATGCCCGCACCGTCCCGCCGAGGCCGCTGACGTGCCCGAAGGGCACCTGATCCACCGGTACGCCCGCGAGCAGCACGCAGCGCTCGCCGGGCAGGTGCTCGCGGTCTCCAGCCCGCAGGGCCGGTTCGAACCCGGCCCGTACGACGGGCGGCGGCTGCGCGCCGTGGAGGCGTACGGCAAGCACCTGCTCTACCACCTGGACAACAGCCCGACCCTGCACGTGCACCTCGGCATGCGCGGGCTGTTCCTGCGGTACGACGACCCGACCGCCGCCCCGCGCGCCGGGGTGCGGATGCGGCTGGCCGGCGCCGCCGTCGCGTACGACCTGATCGCCCCGATCCGGTGCGAGCCGCTCCCACCCGGCGGTGAACGCGCGCTGCGGGCCTCGCTCGGGCCGGACCCGCTGCGCGCCGACGCCGACCCGGCGGAGGCGGTCCGCCGGCTGGCCGCCGCACGCGGCGCGGTCGGCGCCGCGGTGCTCGACCAGGCGGTCTGGGCGGGCATCGGCAACGCCTGGCGGGCCGAACTGCTCTTCCTCGCCGGTCTGGACCCGGACACCAGGGACGTCGGGCCGGAAACGGCCCGGCGGCTGTGGGACCTCGCGGTGCGGCACCTGGCCCTGGGCCGCGACGCCGGCCAGGTGGTCAGCGACCCGACGGCCCCGGACGAGCGATGGGTCTACAAGCGGCGCGAGTGCCGCCGCTGCGGGGCGCCGGTGCGGGTGTGGGAGCTGGGCGGGCGGTCGGCGTACGCCTGCCCGGTCGACCAGCCCCGCGGCTGACCCGCGCGGCGGGGCGGCTCACCGGACGGGGGCGGCCGCCGCATGCCGGGCGGCACCCGCACCGGTTTCCGCCGGCTCGCCGGGGCGGGCCGGCCGGGACACCTCCGCGACGGCCTCCTCGACGGTGTCGAAGACCGGGAAGAGCCCGTCCACGCGCATCGTGTGCAGCACCGTGCGGATGTAGCGGGACGGCGCCGCGAGGCACAGCACCACCCCGCGCTCGCGGGCGTCCCGATGGGCGCGGACCAGCAGCCCGAGCCCGGTCGGGTCGATCAGGTGGACCCGGGCCAGGTCGACCACCACGTGCCCGCGTACCTCGACCGCCCCGTGCAGGGCCGCGCGGAGCGCGTCGCCCCCGTCCAGGTCGATGTCGCCGGCGACGCTCACCACCGGGACGTCCTCGAGGTAGTCGATGCCGAGCACCTGGCCGGGGTGGCCGCCGCCGCTGGGGTCGGTCGGGTCGGGCGGCAGCGGGGCGCAGCGCGGGCAGCGGTGCGGGCCGGTGGCGAACGGCGAGCCGCTCCAGCCGTGCTCGGACACCAGCGTCCAGACCACCTCGGCGTCCGGCAGCACGCAGGCCGTCGCCCGGACGGTGTCGCCGCAGGCGTCGCAGATCAGCGTCATCAGGTTCTCGTCGGGTACGACGGTCATCTCCTCTTCCTCGCGTTCTGCCCGGGCCCGTCGACCCTCGCGACCGGTCCGGCAACCCGGATCAGGTCGGATCGGATCCCTCCCGTCCGGTGGTGAGCGCGACCAGGGCGACGCCGGCCACGGCCGACCCGACCTGCACGACGAGGTCGAGCGGGCCGAAGCGGCCGCCGGCGTCGGCCAGGCCGACCACCACCGTGCCCAGCACGGCGGTGACCACCCCGACCACCAGCGCCAGCCAGACCGGAACGGCGCGCAGGCCCGGTACGGCGAACCGGCCCACCGCCCCGACGGCGAGGCCGACGGCCACCGCCGTGCCGAGACCGGTCGCGGTCATGCTGTCCTCCTCGGTACTCGGCCCGCGGTCCGTGGCGCGGGCGGTCACGACGGCGAGGCGACCGCCGCCCTGCTGTACGGGCGGCCGTTCGGGCCGCTGGAGCGGGCCGCCCCACCGGCCGGCGAGGGGGTGGTGCCGGCCGGTGGGGAAGCCGTGCCGGCCGGCGGGGGAGCCGGGCCGACCGGTGGGGGTGGCGCGTCGGGAGGCGGTGGTGGCGCGTCCGTGGGCGGGACCCGTTGCCCGGTCTCGGTCACCGACAGCACCTGGTCCAGCCGGGCGGTCTGCAGGATCTTCCGGATCCGCGGGCTCGGGTCACGCAGGCTCAGCACCGCCTGCCGGCGGGCGAGCCGGCGGTGCACGTCCAGCAGCAGCCCGATGCCGGCGGCGTCGACGTGCCGGCAACCGGCCAGGTCCACCACCACGTGCCCCGGGGACAGTGCCAGCACCCGGTCGAAGACCAGGCCCGTCACCGACAGGCCGGCCCGGTCCAGTTCCGTGGTGAGCGCCACCTCGATCAGTGGCACCGACCACCCTGGCTGCTGCTCCGTCACCGGTCGCCCTCCTGCCCGTCGGCTCCGGAACTCACCCTGCCGGCCCCCCTTGGCACTGGACACGCGGTTGCATGACAGTTATGTGACAAATCCGTCCGGCGCCGGACAGGGCTGGGCGCCCGGCAGGGCGCCGGGGATGATGCGGGTATGACGGGCGTACTGGTGATCGAGGACGACGACCGGATCCGCCTGGCCCTGCTGCTCGCCCTGGAGGACGAGGGGTACACGGCACGTGGGGCGGCCACCGCGGAGGAGGGACTGCGGGCGCAGCGTCAGGACCCGGCCGACAACGTGCTCGTCGACCTGATGCTGCCGGGGCTGGACGGCTTCGAGTGCATCCGGCAGCTGCGCCGCGACGACGACGTGCCGATCGTGGTGATCAGCGCCCGCGACGACACCCACGACATCGTCGCGGCGCTGGAGGCGGGCGCGGACGACTACGTGGTCAAGCCGGTCGCGATCAAGGAGCTGTCCGCGCGGCTGCGCGCCCTGCGCCGGCGCGCCCGGGCCGCCGCCCCGGCGGTGTCGGTGCTCACCTTCGGCGAGCTGGAAGTCAGTCCGGAGGCCGGTGAGGTGCGCCGCGGCGGGCAGCCGGTGCCGGTCACCCGCACCGAGTTCCGGCTGCTCTGCGAGCTGGCCGAGCACGCCGGACGGGTGCTGTCCCGGCAGCAGCTGCTGAGCCGGGTGTGGGGCTACGACACCGGCGACGAACGGCTCGTCGACGTGCACGTCGGCCGGCTCCGCCAGAAGATCGAGAGCGACCCGGCCAACCCGCGCCACCTGGTCACGTTGCGTGGGCTCGGCTACAAGTTGCAACGATGAGGCGGCTCGGCCTGCGGGCCCGGGTCACCGCCGGCTTCGCCGTCGGCGCGCTGCTGCTGGCCGCGTCGATGGCGCTGGTGTCGTACGAGCTGACCCGGCGGTCCCTGCTCGACGAGCGGGAGCGCACCGCGCTGCGGGCGGCGTACTTCGACGCGGCCGTGGTACGTACCGGCCTGGACGCCGAGGCGCCCGACGTGGCGGAGGTGCTGCGGTCGCTGGACACCGGCGGCAACCGCCGCCCGCTGCTGTACCGCGGCGACCAGTGGTACCTGCGCAACGCCGACGACGGGCTGACCGCCGCCGTCCCCGCCGAGCTGCAACGCCTGGTGCGCGGCGGGGAACCGGCGATACAGCGGGTCCGGATCGACGGCCAGCCGGCCCTGCTGGTCGGCGTGCCGCTGGCCGAGGCGGTCGGCTACTACGAGGTGACGTCGCTGCGGGAGCTGGAGGAGACTCTCCAGGTCCTCGCCCTGGCGCTCACCGCGGTCGCCATCGTGGTCGCCGGGTCCGGCGCCGCCGTCGGCTGGTACGCCACCCGGCACAGCCTGCGGCCGCTCACCGCGGTCGCCGACGCGGCCGAGAAGATCGCGGCGGGCAGCTTCACCGCCCGGCTGGCGCCGACCACCGACCCGGACCTGACCCGGCTCTCCACCTCGTTCAACCACATGGTCGACCAGCTCGCCCGGCGGATCGAACGGGACCGCCGGTTCGCCGCCGACGTGAGCCACGAGCTGCGTTCACCGTTGCAGACGCTGTCCGCCGCGGCCAGCGTGCTGGCCAACCGCCGGGAGCACCTCGACGAGCGGACCGCGCTCGCCGCCGGCCTGGTGGCCGACGAGGTCGCCCGCTTCCAGCAACTGGTCAACGACCTGATCGAGCTGGCCCGCAGCGACCGGCCGGCCGACCGGGCGCCGGTCGACGTGGCGGCCCTGGCCCGGGAGGCCTGCCGGTCCCGGTCCCTGCCCGATTCGCTGGTGCGGGTCGCACCCGGCACCGCGACCACCTGGTCGGTGGACCGGCGCCGGGTGGAGCAGATCCTGGTCAACCTGCTCGACAACGCCGTGCGGTACGGCGGCGGGCCGGTCGCGGTGCGGCTGGCCCGGCGGGGTGCGACGGGCGTCGTCGAGGTCGACGACGAGGGCCCCGGCGTGCCGGTCGCCGAGCGGGAGGCGGTCTTCGACCGGTTCGTCCGGGCCCGGGCCGCGCACGCCCGGGCCGGCGGCGACGGCAGCGGCCTCGGGCTGGCCCTCGTCGCCCAGCACGCCGCCACCCACGGCGGCCGGGCCGAGGTCGGGGACCGCCCCGGCGGCGGCGCCCGGTTCCGCGTCGAACTGCCGGAGGCCCTCCGATGAGCCGTGACCCCGCCGGAACCGTACCGGGCCCGGCCGCCCGAACCGGGCACATGGCCACCACGACCCGGTGGATCCGGCGCACCGCGGCCCGGGTCCGCCCGGGCCGCCGGGCCGTCCTCGCCGCGTTGGTCCTGCTGCTCACCGGGTGCGGCGTGCCGGTCGAGGACGCCCCCCGCACCGTGCCCGCGCCGCGCGGCCCGTTCCCGTCGGCGGCGACCGGCGAGGCGACCTCCCCGGCGGGCCGGGTCGCCGAGGTGCTCTGCTTCGTCCGCGACGACCGCCTGGTCCCCGTCGAGCGGCGGTTGGACGCCGCCCCGACCGCCGACGCCCAGCTGGCCCACCTGCTCGCCGGCCCGAGCGCCGTCGAACGGGACCGGGGGCTGACCAGCTCGCTGCCCGGCGCTGTCGGCGGCGCCACCGTCCGGATCACCGGTACCCACGCGGAGGTCGAGGTCGACGCGGTCGACGACGAGGCGGGCCGCAGCGACGAGGTGCTCGCCTTCGGGCAGCTGGTCTGCACCCTGACCGCCCGCGCCGACGTGGAGACCGTGTCGTTCCTGCGGCGCGGGCAGCCGCTCGGCGTACCGCGGGCGGACGGGTCGCTGTCCCGGCAGGCGCTCAGCGCGGCCGACTACACCGATCTCATCACGCCGCGCTGACCCGCGCGGCCCCGGTCCGCGCGCGGTCGCGGTGCGGCGCGGTGTCCCCGCGACCGGCTCCGGCGCGTCGGCCGGCCCCGGGAACCGGGTTGCGGCGCCGCTCAGCCGGTCAGCCGGCCGTGCACCACCAGGGCCCAACTGAGCAGGGCGAACGCGGCGGTCGAGGCGACCGCGCGGAGGACGTTCCAGCGCACCCAGGTGGCGGTGAAGCGGTCCCGCACCGCGGCCAGGTCGGCCACCCGGTCCGGATCGCCGGCGGCCGCCAGCTGGTTGTTCAGCGGCACGTTGACAGTCCCGGTGACGACCAGCACCACCAGGTAGAGCAGCAGCGCGGCGAGCAGCCACGGCAGCACGGCCCGGTGCCCCGAGCCGAGGTGCAGCACCGCCGTCAGCGCCGTGCAGGCCAGCGCGCCGAGGAAGCAGACCAGGAACCAGCCGTTGAGGATCGACTCGTTGATCCGCTGCATGGCGACCACCAGGGTCCGGTCGTCCGCCCGAACCAGGCCGGGCATCACCGCGTAGGCGAACGCCGCGAACAGCCCGGCCATCAGGCCGGTGGACACCGCGGCGGCGAGCAGGCTGAGCGTACCCAGCACGGTCATCTCAGGCCGCCCACACGCCGGTGGCCGCGGTGGCCCGCGCGTACCCGGTGACGTCCCGGGGCGGGCGGCCCAGGGCCCGCCGCACCCCGTCGGCCAGACTGGCGTTGCGCCCGTCGAGGACCTGGGTGAACAGGTACGTCAGCAGCGCGACCTCG
Organism: Micromonospora sp. CNZ280; assembly: GCF_011759515.1. NCBI lineage: Bacteria > Bacillati > Actinomycetota > Actinomycetes > Micromonosporales > Micromonosporaceae > Micromonospora > Micromonospora sp. CNZ280. The sequence goes on along the minus strand of NZ_JAAOYP010000002.1, from coordinate 548,931 downwards.
TCGGCCGGCGCGCCGGCCCGGCCCAGCGCCGCGGTGTACTCGGCGGCGGGCACCGAGGTGAACCGGACCGGCCGGCCGGCCGCGGCGGCGATCTCGGCGACCACCTCGGCGAACGTCAGCAGCCGGGGACCGGTCACCTCGTACACCTCGCCGGCGTGCCCGTTCCCGGTCAGCGCGGCGACGGCGACGTCCGCGACGTCGTCCGCGTCGACGAACGGCTCCGCCACGCCGTCGACCGGCAGCGCCACCTCGCCCCGCCGTACGTCGTGGACGAACGGGCCCTCACTGAAGTTCTGCTGGAACCAACTCGCCCGCACCACCGTCCACCGGCCGCCGGCAGCGTCCACCACCTGCCGGACCGCCCGCTCGGCCTGCTCGGCCTCGGGTTCACCCCGGCCGGAGAGCAGCACGACCCGGTCCACCCCGGCGGTGACCGCCAGCCGGGTGAACGACTCCACCGCCGCCACCGCGCCGGGCACCGCCAGGTCCGGTTGGTACGACAGGTACACCGCGCCGACCCCGTCCAGCGCTGCCGGCCAGGTGGCCCGGTCGGTCCAGTCGAACGGTGGCGTGCCGGTCCGCGAACCGCGCCGGACGGGCCGGCCGAGCGCGGTGAGGCGGTCGGCGACGCGGCGGCCGGTCCTGCCGGTGCCGCCGAGCACCAGCACCGGCTGTTCGTTGATCGTCATGTCCTCCATCCAACGCCGTGTGCCCGCCCGCGGCCATGCGCGGGACGCGCGACCACATACGTGCGCGTCTCACCGCCGGCCGCCGGCCGCCGGCCGTCAGCCGTCGGCTACCGGCCCGCCGGACACCGGTCCGTCGGTCAGCGACCGTAGGCCCGGCTGGCCGGCGGGCCGGCGCTGAACGCGGTCAGGAACCGGTCGCGGAAGGCGTCCATCGGCCAGACCGGCGCGTCGGGTTCCGGCCGCAGCCCGTCCTGCCAGCCCCAGCCGGCGACCCGGTCGAGCACCGTCGGGTCGGCGGCGACGATGCTGATCGGCACGTCCCGGCTGGCGTCGTCGCCGGTGACCACCGGGGCCGGTTGGTGGTCGCCGAGGAAGACCAGCACCAGGTCCCGGTCCCCGTACGTCTCCAGATAGGAGATCAACGTGCGCAGCGAGTACTCGACGGCCCTGCGGTAGCCGGCGCGGGGCTGCGACTTCGGGTTGCTGACCGCCGCGTCGTGGTAGACGCTGCCGTCGCCGACGGCGGTCCAGTCGATCACCTTGGGGATCCGGGTCCAGGGGGAATGGCTGGAGATCAGCGGGATCTCGGCCATCAGCGGCGGGCGGTCGGCGACGTCCCGCTCCCGGCGTTGGAAGGTGGCCAGCGTGTACTGGTCGGGCATCGGGGCGTAGCTGAACTTCGGCCCCCGGTAGTCCAGGCCCGCGGCGTCGTAGTACCGGTCGTAGCCGAAGAAGGAGCCCTCCGGCCAGGGCTGGGTGGCGGCGGGCATCACCCCGACGGTGTCCCAACCGGCCCGTCGGAAGGCGCCGCCGAGGGTGAGCCGGTCGCTGGCCAGCAGGCTGCGGTGGCGCTGCTCGTTGTCGATCCACAGCCCGGACAGCAGTGTGTCGTGTGCCAGCCAGCTGCCGCCCCCGGTGGTGGGCGAGGTGAGGAAGCCGCTGCGGGCGTTGAACCCGGCCGCCCGCAGCCGCTCGGTGCCGGCGTCCAGCACCTCGCCGACCCGCGCGAACTCCGGGTCCTCGACCGCGTCCCGGCCGTAGCTCTCCACGAAGGCGACGATCACGTCCTTGCCGCGCAGCGCGGTGAGCAACTCCGCACCTGGGGTGTGCCGGAACGGGTCGGCGCCCACCTGCGCGGCGAACGCCTCCCGGTCGCGCAGCCGCGCCTGCGCCTGCCGGGCGTGGTCGCGCACCAGCGCGGTGGCGGCGGTGTCGGCGACCGGCACGCCGGGAGCGACCCGTACCCCGGTGGCCGCGGCGACCACCCAGAGCACCACCAGCACGGCGACCACCCGCCGCGCCCCGACCCCGTGCCGGGCGGCCAGCCCGGCCAGCCGCAGCGCCGCCCCGGTGAGGGTCAGCACCAGCGCCACGACCAGCACCAGCACGCCGACGACCGCACCGGTGCCACCGGCTGAGCCGAACGAGTCGGTGAGGAAGCCGACCGCGTCGTCGAGCAGCGCCCAGTCCAGCACCACGTCGAACGGCCGGCCCAGCGCCGAGCGGAAACCCAGGTCGGCGAGCTTCAGCACGGCCAGCAGGGCGAGCAGCGTCCCGGTCGCGGCGGCCACCACCCGCCGCGGCCGGCCCGGCAGGGCGAGCAGCAGGGCGGCCACCAGCAGCCCCTCCAGCGGAATGCGCAGGAAGGCGGCGGGGGTGAGGTGCCCGGGCCGGCTCGGCAGGGTGAGCGCCGCCAGCACCAGCAGGCCGGCGAGCACGGTGGTCACCCGTGCCGCCACGGCCCGGCCCCGCCGGCGGCCACTTCCGGCGGGGGTACCCGCCGCGTCCGCTCCCACCGCGTGCTCCGATCCGGTGTCCGGGGTGGAGCCGCGCGGTGGGGCGACGGAAGCCACGGGTCCGGTCGACGATGGCCGGGGTGGGGTCTGGGTCGACATCACGGCTCCCGGGTCAGCGCAGCGACAGCACGGGCGGGGCCACCGGCAGGTCCCGGCCGCCGGCCGGCTCGCCGGTTCCGGCCGGGTGCCGGCGGACCGGCAGCGTCACCCGGCCGGCCGGCAGCGCCGGCGCGGGCACGGTGCGGCCGGCCCCTGGATCGGCCGGGACCGTCCGGTGTCGCCACAGCCAGCCGACGTCGTGGCCGAAGGACTCCACCAGCAGCGCCAGCGCCACCGCCAGCACCAGCACGGTCAGCGGCCGGGGCAGCGCCCCGGACGCGGCGACCAGCAGCAGCACCCCCTGCACGGCGGCGACCACCTTGCGCCAGTAGCGGGCCGGCAGCGGCCCCCGCAGCCAGGGCAGCACCCGGGCCGCCGCGACGAAGGCGTACCGCATCGCGCCGATCGCGAGCACCCAACCGCCGGCCGACGGGGCCACGTACAGGCTGAGCACCAGGATCAGGAACGCGTCGACCTCCATGTCGAAGCGGGCGCCGAACGCGCTGGCCGTGTCGGTGCGCCGGGCCACCCGCCCGTCCACCGCGTCCAGCAGCAGCGCGACAGCGGTCAGCGCGACCAGCACCCCGACCGGGGTGGGCCGGTGCGCGGAGTCCGCCACCAGCGCGGTCACGCCGCCGACCAGCACCGCCCGGGTCAGCGTCACCCGGTCCGCCGGGCCCAGCCCGGCCGCCGCGCAGCGGTGCAGGCCCCGGCTCAGCACGGCGCAGCCGACCGCCGCGTACGCCATCCCGGCGAGCCAACCCGCACCGTCGAGACCGACAGTTCCGGCGAGACCGGCGAGCAGGACAATCTGGAAGATCAGCCCGATCACCGGACCAGTTCGAACCGTGGGCACCGTGCCTCCGTGTCTATGATCGACAACCCCCTGCCGGGGTACACGGAAAATCCGGCCGTTCGGTTCGGTCGGGTGAGGAGATGCCGGTGACCCGCGAGGCCCACGCCTTCTGGCTCCGCGCGCCGGGCCAGGGCGAGATCCGCCCGGTCCGGCTGCCCGCGCCCGGCCCCGACGAGGTCCTGGTCCGCACCCGCTGGACCGGGGTCAGCCGGGGCACCGAGACGCTCGTCTTCGCCGGCCGGGTGCCGGCCAGCCAGTACGCCGCCATGCGCGCCCCGTTCCAGGAGGGCGACCTCCCGGCCCCGGTGAAGTACGGCTACCTCAACGTCGGCGAGGTCGAGCAGGGCCCGGACCACCTGCGCGGGCGGACCGTCTTCTGCCTCTACCCGCACCAGACCGCGTACGTCGTACCGGCCACCGCGGTGGTGCCGGTGCCGGACGCGGTGCCGCCCGCCCGGGCGGTGCTGGCCGGCACCGTGGAGACCGCCGTCAACGCGCTCTGGGACGCCCCGCCGCTGGTCGGCGACCGGGTCAGCGTGGTCGGCGGGGGGATGGTCGGCTGCTGCGTGGCCGCCCTGCTCGCCCGGTTCCCCGGCGTCCGGGTGGAACTGGTCGACGTCGATCCGGCCCGCGCCGCGGTGGCGGCGGCGCTGGGCGTGCAGTTCGCCACCCCGCAGCGGGCGACCGGCGACCGGGACCTCGTGGTGCACGCCAGCGCCACCGGCGCCGGCCTGCAACGCGCGCTGGACCTGCTCGCCCCGGAGGGCACCGTGGTCGAGCTGAGCTGGTACGGCGACCGCCCGGTGCAGGTGGCGCTGGGCGGGAACTTCCACTCCGGCCGGCTGACCGTCCGCGGCAGCCAGGTGGGCGCGGTGGCGCCGGCCCGCCGGGCCAGCCGCGGCTTCGCCGACCGGCTCGCGCTCGCCCTGGAACTGCTCGCCGACCCCGCGTTCGACGCGCTGATCACCGGCGAGTCGCCGTTCGCGGAGCTGCCCGACGTGCTGCCCCGACTGACCACAGGCAGCCTGCCCGCCCTGTGCCACCTCATCAGCTACGACGGGAAGTGACCAGTGTTCAGCGTGACCGTCCGGGACCACATGATGATCGCCCACAGTTTCCGGGGGGAGGTCTTCGGCCCCGCCCAGCGGCTGCACGGGGCGACCTTCGTGGTCGACGCCACCTTCCGCCGCGCCGACCTGGACGCCGACGGCATCGTGGTCGACATCGGGCTGGCCACCGAGCAGCTCCGGGCCGTCCTCGCCGAGCTGACCTACCGCAACCTCGACGACGAGCCGGCGTTCGCCGGCGTGAACACCACCACCGAGGTGCTGGCCCGGACGGTCGCCGACCGACTCGCCGACCGGGTGCGCGCCGGCGACCTGGGCCCGGGCGCGCGCGGACTGGCCGGCATCACCGTCACCCTGCACGAGTCGCACATCGCCTGGGCCAGCTACGAACGGTCCCTCTGATGGCTGTGGTGCACGTCGTGCTGCCGAACGACATCGACGACCCGGCCCGGCCGAGCGGCGGCAACCACTACGACCGCCGGCTCTGCCAGGGGCTCGCCGCCGCGGGCTGGTCGGTGCGCGAGCACGCCGTGCCCGGCGGCTGGCCCGACCCGACGCCGGCCGAGCGGCAGGGACTGGCCGGGCGGCTGACCGCGCTGCCCGACGGGGCCCTGGTGCTGGTGGACGGCCTGCTCGCCTCGGCGGTGCCCGAGGTGCTGACGCCGCAGGCCCGCCGGCTGCGCCTGGTGGTGCTGGTGCACCTGCCGTTGGGCGGCGAGGCGGAGGACGCCGCGCTGGCGGCGGCGACCGCGGTGGTCACCACCAGCGAGTGGACCCGCACCCGGCTGCTGGCCGCGTACCCGTTGCCGGCCGACCGGGTGCACGTCGCCCCGCCGGGCGTGGACCCGGCACCGGTGGCGCCCGGTAGCACCGCCGGCACCGCGCTGCTCTGCGTCGCCGCGGTGATCCCGCACAAGGGACACGACGTGCTGGTGGACGCCCTGGCCGCGGTCGCCGACACCCGCTGGACCTGCGACTGTGTCGGGCCGGTGGACCGGGATCCGGACTTCGTCGCCGGGCTGCGGCGGCGGATCGACGCGCACCGCCTCACCGGCCGGGTGCGGCTGGTCGGCCCGCTGGCCGGGGAGCGGCTCGCCGCCGCGTACGCCGGCGCCGACCTGCTGGTGCTGGCCTCGCGCGGCGAGACGTACGGCATGGTGGTCACCGAGGCGCTGGCCCGCGGGATCCCGGTGCTGGGCACGGCGGCCGGCGGGCTGCCGGAGGCGCTCGGCCGGGCGCCGGACGGCACCCCGCCGGGGCTGCTGGTGCCGCCCGACGACCCGGCGGCGCTGGCCGGCGGCCTGCGCCGGTGGCTGGGCGACCCGCCGCTGCGTGACCGGCTGCGCGTGGCGGCCCGCGCCCGGCGGGACACCCTCGACGACTGGACGCTGACCGCGACGCTGACCGGCAAGGTGCTGAAGGAGGCGATGCCGGCATGACGGCTTCCCTGCCACCGGACTTCGCGCGCTGGCTCGCGCTGCGCGAGCCCGCCGACGCCGCGGCCCGGGCAGCGGACCTGGTGGACCGGGCCCGTGGCCGGCTGGCCGGCGCCGGCCCGCTGGTGGTCCACGACCTCGGCGCGGGCACCGGTTCGCTGGGCCGGTGGCTGGCCCCGCGCCTGCCCGGCCCGCAGCACTGGGTGCTGCACGACGGCGACGCGAACCTGCTGCGCCGGGCCGACGCCGGGATGGCCGGCCTGGCCGCCGCCGACGGCGCGCCGGTCACGGTCGCCACCCGGCAGGGCGACCTGACCCGGCTCACCGCCGCCGACCTCGCCGGCACCTCGCTGGTGGTCGCCTCCGCGCTGCTCGACATGCTCACCGCCGACGAGGTCGACCGGCTGGTCGGGGTGTGCGCCGGCGTGGGCTGTCCGGTGCTGTTCATGATCTCGGTGACCGGGTGGGTGGAGCTGACCCCGGCCGACCCGCTGGACGGCGAGGTCGCGGCGGCGTTCAACGACCACCAGCGCCGCACGGTGGCCGGCCGCGCGCTGCTCGGCCCGGACGCGGTGGAGGCGACCGTCGCCGCGTTCGCCCGGCGCGGGGTCGGCGTCGACGTGCGGCCCAGCCCGTGGCGGCTCGGCCCGGACCAGGCCGAGTTGGCGGCCGAGTGGTTCGCCGGCTGGCTGGACGCGGCCTGCGAGCAGCGACCGGAGCTGGCCGGCCCGGCCGAGGCGTACCGCCGGCGGCGGTTGGCCGACGCGGCGGCCGGCCGGCTCGGCGTCGTGGTCCGGCACAGCGACCTGCTGGCCGGCGGTGATTGAACCGCCCGGCCCGCCGGCACGTGCCTACCGGCAGGGAGATCAGGCGGGGAGGGCTCGGGTGGGGGCAGAGGCGGACGGCGCCGCGGCGACGCGGCCGGCGCGACGGCCGGGTTGGGCGTGGGTGCGTACGCTCGCCGGAATGGGCGTGCTCGCCGGCCTGCTCGGTTGGTTCGGGGTCGGTCCGTTCCTGGCCGGGCTGCGGCTGATCGACGCCACCGCGCTCGTGGCGGCGCTCGGCATCGGCGTGCTCACCACGGTCTGCTGCGCCTGGCGATGGAGCCTGGTCGCCGGTGGGCTCGGGGTGCGGTTGCCGCTGCGCACCGCCGTGGCGCACGTCTACCGCGCGGTGTTCCTGAACGCGACGCTGCCCGGCGGGGTGCTCGGCGACGTGCACCGGGCGGTGCGGCACGGGCGGGACGTGGGCGACGTCGGCCGGGGCATCCGCGCGGTGGTCTGGGAACGCGTCGCCGGCCAGGCCGTGCTCGCCGGGGTCGCGCTGGTGGTGCTGCTGGCCTTCCCGTCCCCGGTGCGGCCGTACCTGCCGGTGGTCACCGCGTCGGCGGTGCTGGCCGGGCTGGCTGTGGCGCTGCTGGCCAGGTCGCTGCCCCGCTCCGGGCCGTCGCGGTGGGCGCGGGCGGTGCGCACCGCGGCGGCGGACGTCCGCGCCGGGCTGCTCGCCCGGCGGACCTGGCTGGGCGTGCTGACCGCTTCCGCCGTCGCGGTGGCCGGGCACCTGGCGACGTTCCTGCTCGCGGCCCGCACCGCCGGTTCCACCGCGCCGCTGACCCTGCTGGCGCCGCTGACCCTGCTCGCCCTGCTGGCGATGGGGGTGCCCGCCAACGTCGCCGGCTTCGGACCGCGTGAGGGCGTGGCCGCGTGGGCGTTCGGCGCCGCCGGCCTGACCGCCGCCGAGGGGGTCGCCACCGCGACGGTGTACGGGGCGCTCGTGCTGGTCGCGAGCCTGCCCGGCGCCGCCGTGCTGGTGGCCCGCCGTGTCCGCGTGCCCGCCGGCACCGTCTGATGAGGAGTTCCATGTCCGAACCACTGCCACCCGCCACCGTCCGGACCCAGGTCACCGTCCCGCTGCGCTTCCCCGACGGGTACGCCACGGACGCCCGGGTGTTCACCTTCGACGGTCTGGCCGACGGCCGGGAGCACCTGGCGTTCGGGCTGGGGGACTGGCCGGGGGCCCGCGACCGGGGTGCCGCCGGCGGCGCCGCGCCACTGGTCCGCCCGCACAGCGAGTGCCTGACCGGCGACGTCTTCGGCAGCCGGCGCTGCGACTGCGGACCGCAGCTGCGGGAGGCGGCCGAGCGGATCAGCGACCGGGGTGGCTTCCTGCTCTACCTGCGCCAGGAGGGGCGGGGCATCGGCCTGTACGCCAAGCTCGACGCGTACGCGCTGCAGGACGCCGGGTTGGACACCTACGAGGCGAACGAGGCGCTCGGCCACCGGCCGGACGAGCGGGACTACACGGTGGCCGCGCAGATGCTCGCCGCCCTGGGCGTGCCCCGGATCGCGCTGCTGAGCAACAACCCGGACAAAGCCGCGCAGTTGCGCCGGCACGGCGTGACGGTGGCCGGGCGGGTCGGCACCGGGGTGTACCTCTCCCCGGTCAACGCCGGCTACCTGGCGACCAAGGCCAGTCGCGGCGCGCACGCCCTCGACCTCCCGCTGGTCCGTGACTGAGCGCCCGTACGTCGTGCTCAGCTGCGCGACGTCGATCGACGGCTACCTCGACGACGCCAGCGAGCAGCGGCTGCTGCTGTCCAACGCGGCCGACCTGGACCGGATCGACGGCGTCCGGGCCGGCTGCGACGCGATCCTGGTCGGCGCCGGCACGGTGCGGCGGGACGACCCGCGGCTGCTGGTGCGCTCGGCGCAGCGCCGGGCCGCCCGCGCCGACCGGGGCCTGCCCGCCTCACCGACCCGGGTCACCCTGACCGCGACCGGTGACCTCGACCCGGCCGGGCGGTTCTTCACCGTCGGCGAGACCGAGCGGATCGTCTACTGTGCCGCCGCCGTGGTGGAGAAGACCCGGGACCGGCTCGGCGCGCTGGCCGAGGTGGTGGACGCGGGCGAGCCGGTCGACCCGGCGTGGGTGCTGGCCGACCTGGCCGCCCGGGGCGTAGGCCGGCTGATGGTGGAGGGCGGCGCGAACGTGCACCGGCAGTTCCTCACCGCCGGGCTCGCCGACGAGCTGCACCTGGTGGTCGCGCCGTTCTTCGTCGGCGACTGCCGCGCGCCGCGGTTCGTCGGCGACGGCCGGTTCCCGTGGCATCCCGGCCGTCGCGCCCGGGTCGCCGAGGTACGCCGGATCGGCGACGTGGTGCTGGTGCGCTACGCCCTGTCGGACCGCTGCGCCGAGGGCTGACCGGTCGGTCGCGGTTGACGACGCCGCCACCCGGCGGCGAAGGTGGCGGGAACCGGCGACGCGGAAGCCCGGCGCGTGCCGCATCCACCACCACGAGGGGGTCCAGTGCGGCTGAGTGTCATCCTGCCCTACGCCGGCGACGTCCGGGCCACCGTCGAGCGGGCGGTCGCCTGGGAGCAGGCCGGCGTCGACGTGCTCTGGGTGCCCGAGGCGTACGGCTTCGACGCGGTCACCGTGCTGGGTTTCCTGGCGGCCCGGACCCGGCGGGTCGGCCTCGGGTCGGCGATCCTGCCGATCTACACCCGCACCCCGACCCTGCTCGCGCAGACCGCCGCCGGGCTGGACGCGCTCTCCGGCGGCCGGGCGCTGCTCGGCATCGGCGCCTCCGGACCGCAGGTGGTGGAGGGCTGGCACGGGGTCGCCTACGACCACCCGGTGGGGCGTACCCGGGAGGTGGTCGAGCTGTGCCGGCGGGCGTGGCGCCGGGAGACGCTGCGCTCCGAAGGCCACTACCGGCTGCCGCTCCCGCCGGAGCGGGGCACCGGGCTGGGCCGGCCGCTGAAGATGCTGACCCGCCCGGTGCGGGAACGGATCCCGATCTACGTGGCGTCGCTCGGCCCGGCCAACGTCCGGATGACCGCGGAGGTCGCCGACGGCTGGCTGCCGGCGCTGTTCCTGCCCGAGAAGGCGGCGCAGGTGTGGGGGGAGGCGTTGGCCGCCGGCGGGGCGAAGCGCTCGGGCGAGCTGGACCCGCTGGAGGTGGTCGGCGGCGGCCCGTTCGCCATCGGGTCGGACCTGGCCGCGGCGCGCGAGCACGCCCGCCGCTGGATCGCCCTCTACGTCGGCGGGATGGGCGCCCGCGGCCGCAACTTCTACCACGACCTGGTGGTCCGGTACGGCTACCCGGCCGAGGCGGACCGGATCCAGGAGCTGTACCTGGCCGGGCGCAAGGCGGAGGCGGCCGCCGCCGTGCCGGCCGAGCTGCTGGAGGCGGTCTGTCTGATCGGCCCGCCCGGCCACGTCCGCGAGCGGGTGGCGGCGTACGCGGCGGCGGGCGTCACCATGCTCCAGCTCGCGCCGGTCGGCCCGGACCCGCTGCGGGAGCTGGCCGCGGTACGCAAGCTGCTGCCGTAGCTGTTCAAGCGTGGAATTTCGCCGGACGACCGGCGGGGCGACCCGGCGTTACGGTGAGGCACCGTTCCGTGTCCACCGTCCGATTCGGAGAGTCCATGACCACGACACAACCGTTGACCGTCGCCGCCGATCCCACCGGTCCCGGCCGGGACTTCAAGGTGGCGGATCTGTCGCTCGCCGAGTTCGGGCGCAAGGAGATCCGGCTCGCCGAGCATGAGATGCCGGGTCTGATGGCGATCCGTCGTGAGTTCGCTGAGGCGCAGCCGTTGGCGGGCGCTCGGATCACGGGTTCGTTGCACATGACCATCCAGACCGCCGTGTTGATCGAGACGTTGGTGGCGTTGGGTGCGCAGGTGCGGTGGGCGTCGTGCAACATTTTCTCCACGCAGGACCACGCGGCTGCGGCGATCGTGGTGGGTCCGGATGGCACCCCGGAGGCGCCGGCGGGTGTGCCGGTGTATGCGTGGAAGGGTGAGTCGCTTCAGGAGTACTGGTGGTGCACCGAGCAGGTGTTGACGTGGCCGGATGGTCAGGGTCCGAACATGATCCTCGACGATGGTGGTGACGCCACCTTGCTGGTGCACAAGGGTGCGGAGTATGAGAAGGCTGGTGTCGTGCCGCCGGTGGAGTCGGCCGACTCGGAGGAGTTCGCGGTCATCCTCGGTCTGTTGCACCGTTCGCTGGCTGAGGATGGTCAGCGGTGGACCCGGATCGCGTCGGGGATCAAGGGGGTGACGGAGGAGACCACCACCGGTGTGCACCGGCTGTATGAGATGCACCGGGCGGGCACGTTGCTGTTCCCGGCGATCAACGTGAACGACTCGGTGACGAAGAGCAAGTTCGACAACAAGTACGGCTGCCGGCATTCGTTGATCGATGGCATCAACCGGGCCACCGATGTGCTGATCGGTGGGAAGATGGCCGTGGTCATGGGCTACGGCGATGTGGGTAAGGGTTGCGCGGAGTCGCTGCGCGGGCAGGGCGCGCGGGTGGTGGTGACCGAGGTCGACCCGATCTGCGCGTTGCAGGCGGCGATGGACGGCTACCAGGTGGCCACCCTGGACGACGTGGTGGAGCAGGCGGACATCTTCGTCACCGCGACCGGTTGCTTCAACGTGATCACCAACGAGCACATGGCGCGGATGAAGCACCAGGCGATCGTGGGCAACATCGGTCACTTCGACAACGAGATCGACATGGCCGGGTTGGCCAAGCGCTCGGACGTGACCCGGGAGAACATCAAGCCGCAGGTCGACCTGTGGCGCTTCGACGACGGGCACGCGATCATCGTGCTGTCCGAGGGTCGGCTGCTGAACCTGGGCAACGCCACCGGTCACCCGAGCTTCGTGATGTCGAACTCGTTCGCCAACCAGACCATCGCGCAGATCGAGCTGTACACCAAGACCGACGAGTACCCGATCGGCGTGTACGTGCTGCCCAAGCACCTGGACGAGAAGGTCGCCCGACTGCACCTGGACGCCCTCGGCGCCAAGCTGACCCAGCTCACCAAGGAGCAGGCCGCCTACCTCGGCGTCTCAGTGGAGGGGCCGTTCAAGCCGGAGCACTACCGCTACTGACCAGTGCGAGAAGGGCGGGGCGGCATCGGCCGCCCCGCCCTTCGGGGTACCCACGGTCAGTCGACCGGGAGCACCCGCTCGTACCGGATCCGCAGCGAGGTGAGCCCACCCAGCGCCCGCGGCGTGCCCGGCGGCAAGGCGGCCAGCTCGGGCGCCACCACCCGGCGCAGGAAGGCCGACAGCGCGAGGTTCGCCTGCAGCCGGCCCAGCGTGGCGCCGAGGCAGTAGTGCGGCCCGGCACCGAAGCTCAGGTGCTGCTCGGCGCGGTCCGGGTCGAGCCGGTCGGGGTCGGCGAACCGCTCCGGATCCCGGTTCGCCTGCGCCAGCACGATCACCATGCTGTCGCCGGCGTGCAGCCGCGCCCCGCTCGGCAGGGTGGTGTCCTGCTTGACGTGCCGCCACAGGCACTGCACCAGCGGGGTCAGCCGCAGCAGCTCGTCCACCAGGCCGGGTATCTTCGCCGGCTGGGCGCGCATCCGGTCGGCCAGCGCCGGCTCGGTGAGCAGGCTGTAGAGCCCGCTGGCGATCAGGCTGCTGGTGGTCTCGTGCCCGGAGACGACCAGCAGCCACAGGCCGTTGACCACCTCGGCCCGGGAGAGCCGCTGGTCGCCGCTGCGGCTGGCCAGCATGGCGCTGACCACGTCGTCCCCCGGCTCGGCGGCCCGGGCGTCGACCAGCCGCTCCAGGTAGCCGCGCAGCTCGCCGGAGACCCGGTCCACCTCGGCCGGGTCCACCGGGTTGGACGGGTCCATCGAGCGGGAGATGAAGTGCGACCAGTCCTGCACCCGCTGCCGGTCGTCCTCGTCGGCGATTCCGAACAGCGCGCACAGCACCCGGATCGGGATCGCGTACGCGTACTCCCGCACCACGTCGCACCCGGTGCCGCCGAGCCGGTCCAGCAGGGCGTCCACCACCTGAGCGGTGGGCTCCGCCGCCCGGGCGGCGTGGGCCGCGAACGCCTGCCCGACCAGCAGCCGGTGCCGGGTGTGCTCGGGCGGATTCAGTTCGATGAACGGAGCGTCGGCGTACCGCTGCTCCTCCTCGGCGCTGACCTCGCCGGCCGCGGCCCGCTGCTGGTACCAGCGGCTGTCTCGCGGGTCGACGCTGACCGCGGGATCGGCCAGCGCGGCCTTGGCGTCGTCGTGGCCCAGGACGATGACCTTCCCGTCCGCGTCCACGACGACCGGGCCCTTGTCCCGCCACTCCCGGTACACCGGGTACGGGTCGGCCTGGTGCTTGACGTACATGTCCTCGATACGGTCGACAATCGCCGGTTGCATGAGCATCCCCTGACCGGTCGGCCTCTGACAGTGGCTGTCGAGGCTATGTCCCGTCGCGGAGCCAGGACAACGCGCTCGGATTGCGCGACCTCGCACCCGGTGCCGCCCGGGCGGCCAGGCCCCTATCCTCGCGTCGTGGCGGTCGGGCGGAGGCGGCGACGATGCGGGTGACCGCCGCGGTGGCACCCGCTCCCGACCACCCGCTGCGCCTGGAGGAACTGCGCCTCGACGGCCCGGGACCGGGCGAGGTACTGGTCCGGATCGTCGCCTCCGGGGTCTGCCGCACCGACGCCGACGCCCGCTCCGGCCGCTCCGCCTTCCCGCTACCCGGCGTGCTCGGGCACGAGGGCGTCGGCCGGGTGCTCGAGGTGGGACCGGGCGTCCGGTCGCCGGCCGTCGGCCAGGCCGTGCTGCTCGGCTGGCCGGCCTGCGGAGGTTGCCGGCACTGCCGGGGCGGCCGGCCACGGTACTGCGCCGACCTGCCCGGGCTGCTCTTCGGCGGGCGCCGCCCGGACGGGGGCGCGGTGTTCCGCCGCGCCGACGGCACCCCGGTGGCCGGGCGCTTCTTCGGCCAGTCCTCGTTCGCCAGCCACGCGGTGCTGCCGGCCCAGGCGCTGGTGCCGGTACGCACCAGCCTGCCGCTGGCCGCGGTCGCCGCGCTGGGCTGCGGGATCAGCGCCGGCGCCGGGGCGGTGCTCTACGCGGCCCGCCCGGAGCCCGGCGCGTCCGTGGCGGTGTTCGGCGTCGGCGCGGTGGGACTGGCCGCCGTGATGGCCGCCCGGTGCACGGCGGCCACCACCATCGTGGCCGTCGACCGCGATCCCGCCCGGCTGGCCCTGGCCCGCCGGTACGGCGCCACGCACACCGTCGACGTGACCGGGGTCCGCAACGTGGCCCGGGCCGTCCGGGAGCGCTGCGACGGGCCGGCCGACGTCACGGTGGAGTGCACCGGAGATCCCCGGGTGGTCCGGCAGGCCGTCGACGCGGTGGGCATGCCGGGGACGTGCTGCCTGGTCGGGGCCGCCCGGCCGGGCGAGACGTTCGCCGTGGACCAGCAGACCATGCTGCGTGGCAAGCGGATCCAGGGCTCGCTCGGCGGCGAGGGGCGCCCCGAGGAGCTGGTGCCGGCGCTGCTGCGCCTGGCCGAGCAGGGCCGGTTCCCCTTCCCCGAACTGGTCGCCTTCCGGCCGTTCGACGACCCGGAGGCGGCGCTCGCCGACCTGCTCGCCGGTGCCGCGGTCAAGCCGGTGCTCGTGCTGGAACCGGCCGCGTTGACGGCGCGGACCGACGGATGTGAGGGTTCCGGACGATCGCGCTGAACGGTGCGTGCCCGTTCGCTCACCCGGGGGGCGCCATGTCTCTGCAGCTCTACTGGTTCATCCCCGCCCACGGCGACGGTCGGGAGGTGGCCAGGCCGCGCGCCGGCGGGCCACCCGGCGTGGCCGCCCCGCGCCGGGATCCGGACATCGACTACCTGGCCCAGGTGGCCGGCGCCGTCGACCGGCTCGGCTTCACCGGGGCGCTGGTGCCGTTCGGCATCTTCTGCGAGGACCCGTGGCTGGTCGCGGCGGCGCTGAGTCAGCGCACCGCGCGGCTGCGCTTCATGGTCGCCTTCCGCCCCGGGCTGCTCTCGCCGACCCTGGCCGCCCAGATGTCGGCCACCTGCCAGCGGATCTCCGGCGGCCGCCTGCTGCTCAACGTGGTGGTCGGCGGCGACCCGGAGGAGCAGCACCGCTACGGCGACTGGCTGGCCCACGACCAGCGGTACGCGCGGGCCGACGAGTTCCTCGCCGTGCTGCGCGGCGCCTGGTCGGGGCCGGTGGACCTGGACGGGGAGCACTACCGGGTGGCCGGTGCGACGGTGATGCGCCGGCCGGATCCGCCGCCGATCTTCCTCGGCGGCTCCTCCGCCGCCGCGCAGCGGGTGGCGGCGCGCCGGGCCGACGTCTTCCTCACCTGGGCGGAACTGCCCGCGCAGACCGGCTCGCTGGTGGGCGGAGTGCGGGCGCTGGCGGCCGAGGCGGGGCGGGAGATCGCCTTCGGCACCCGGTTCCACGTGATCAGCCGGGACACCTCGGAGCAGGCCTGGGCGGTGGCGGACGCCATGACGGCCAACCTGGATCCGGCGCTGGTGGCCCGGACCCAGGAGCGGTTCCGCCGCAGCGACTCCGAGGGACAACGCCGGATGGCGGCGCTGCACGGTGGCCGTACCGACCGGCTGGAGATCTATCCGAACGTGTGGGCCGGCTACGGCCTGGTCCGCCAGGGGCCGGGGATCACCCTGGTCGGGTCGCACGAGGAGGTGGCCGACCGGATCGCCGAGTACCACGCCCACGGGCTGGACCACCTGATCCTGTCCGGGCAGCCGCACCTGGAGGAGGCGTACTGGTTCGGTGAGGGGGTGATGCCGGCGCTGCGCCGCCGGGGCCTGCTGGCCGGGGCGGACGGGCCGGACGGGGCGGACGGGCCGGACGGCGCGGACGGCGACCGGGCGGAGCCGGCGCCGCCACACCGCCGGGCCGGGCAGCGCCCGGAGGTGTCCGTCCGGTGAGCCCGCAGCTGACCCGGGCCGCCGCCGTCACCGGCAGCCTCGCCGACCCGGCCACCTATCTGGACGGTCCGCCGTTCGCCGAGTTCGCCCGCCGCCGCCGGGAGGCGCCGGTCAGCTGGGTGGCCGAGGTGCCGCTGCGGCGGCACTCGGCCCGGGGCACGGTGGTGCAGCGGGTCGGCGGCTACTGGGCGGTCACCGGGCACGCGGCGGTGGTCGCCGCGTCCCGGCGACCGGAGGTCTTCTCCTCCGCCGAGCGCGGCGCGTTCCTCGCCGATCCGACCTCCCGGGCCGATCTGGAGCGCTCCCGGCAGTTGCTGGTCGGGATGGACCCGCCCGCGCACACCCGGTTGCGCCGGGTGGTCACCGCCGCGTTCACCGCCCCGGTGGTACGCGGCATGCGCGCGGCCATCACCGAGCACGCCCGGCAGATCGTACGGCGGGCGACCGCCGCCCAGCCGGTGGACGCGGTCGCCGAGGTCGCCGCCGAGCTCCCGCTGCTGGTCCTCGCCGACCTGCTCGGCATCCCCCGCGAGGACCGCGGGCTCTTCCTGCGCTGGAGCAACAACCTGGTCGGCTTCGACGACCCCGCCTTCGGCGGCGGGGACGTGGAGGTGTTCAAGCAGACCTTCGTCGAGGCGTTCGGGTACGCCCTCACCGCGGCGAAGGCCCGCCGGCGCGACCCCGGCGACGACCTGGTGAGCCGGCTGGTGACCGCCGAGGTGGACGGCCGCCGGCTCACCGAGAGCGAGTACTGCCACCTGTGGCTGCTGCTGGTGGTGGCCGGCAACGAGACCACCCGGCACCTGATCTCCGGCGGCCTCGACCTGCTGGCCGACCGTCCCGACCTGGCCGACCGGCTCGCCCGCCAACCGGACCTGGTACCGACCGCGGTGGACGAGATGCTGCGCTGGACGACGCCGATCATGCAGTTCCGCCGGACCGCCGTGGTCGACACCGAGCTGGCCGGGCAACCGATCCGGGCCGGGGACAAGGTGGTGCTGTACTACATCTCCGCCAACCGGGACGAGTCCGTCTTCGACCGACCGGAAACCTTCCTGTTGGATCGCAGTCCCAACCCGCACCTCGCGTTCGGGGTCGGGCCGCACTTCTGCCTCGGCTCGCACCTGGCCCGGGTGGAGGCCGCGGTGCTCTTCGAGGAGTTGGCGCCGCACCTGCCCCGACTGCGCCGTACCGGCCCCGCGGTCCGGCTGGAGTCGAACTTCATGAACGGCCTGAAGCAACTGCCGGTCACCTTCGCCGCCGGCTGACTGGCGCGTCTCCTCAGTTGCACACCACGCGCACCGGAACCCGGTCGTACCCCCGGAAGCCCAGTCCGGTGCGGCGGTGGGCCGGGCCGGTGGCCTCGAACCGGCGCAGCCGGGTGGCGAGGTGACCGAAGACCGCCGCGCCCTCGACCCGGGCCAGGGTGGCGCCCAGGCAGTGGTGCGGGCCGGAGCTGAACGCCAGGTGCGGGTTGGGGGAGCGGGCCAGGTCGATCCGGTCCGGCTCGGGGAACCGCCGCTCGTCGCGGTTGGCGGAGGCGAGCAGCAGCACCACCACCCGGCTGGCCCGGATCACCCGGTCGCCGACGGTGACCGGCTCGCGGACCACCCGGGACGTGGCGTGGATCGGGCAGTCCCAGCGCAGGAACTCCTCCACCGCGCCGGGCGCGAGGCCCGGGTCCCGGCGCAACCGGTGCAGCAGCTCCGGGCGGTGCAGCAGCAGCGCGCCGCCGGTGGAGAGCAGGTTGGTGGTGGTCTCGAAGCCGGCGAAGAACAGGAAGATGACGTTGTCGACCAGCTCCGCCCGGCTGATCGTGCCGGCCGCCTCGGCGTCGCTGAGCAGGTGCGACAGCATGTCGTCGCCGTCCCGGCCGGCCCGCTCGCGCAGCAGCCCGCCGACGTAGCCGCGCAGCCAGCCGACCGCCCGGACGGCGTCCGCCCGCTCCTGCTCGGTGGGGGCGCCCGAGCCGAACATCCGCCCCAGCGCGACGGCGTGCGGCTGCGCCTCCGCCCGGTCGGCCACCGGGATGCCGAGCAGTTCGGCCGCCACCGTGACCGGCAGCGGGTAGGCCAGGTCGGCGACCAGGTCGGCCGCCGGCGCGTCGGCCATCGCCGCGAACAGCTCCGCCACCAGCTCGACGATCCGTGGCCGCAGTGCCGCCACGGTACGCGGATTGACCGTCCGGGCCATCGCCCGGCGCAGCGTCGAGTGCTGCGGTGGGTCCCGGTTGAGCACGGTGGCCCGGAAGAACTCGGTCAGCTCGTCGGGCTCGCCGGAGAGCCGGTAGACCAGGTCGGGAAACTCGTGGCTGAGCCGCGGGTCGGTCAGCAGGGCGGTGACGTCGGCGTGCCGGGTGACCGCCCAGGCGCCCGGCCCGGCCGGCACCACCCGGCCGGCGGCGCGCAGCTCGGCGTAGTGCGGGTACGGGTCGGCGAGCCCGGCGACCTCGGCCTCGTCGTAGCGGAGCACGGTCACACCCGGGTCAGGCTGAGCGGCTCCATTGGCCGGGCGGCCGCCGCCCGGGCCAGGGCGAGGTAGTCCGCCAGGAACTCCTCCGCCCAGGCCGGCTGGAACCGGTCGGTGGTGTAGAAGAGCATCGCCTGGCAGGCGCCGGTGTGCTGCGGGATCAGCCCCAGCTCCAAGCCGAACCGGCTGCCCAGCGAGTCCGGCGTGTACAGCTCGAACTCCACGCCGCGGGCCTGCACCTTGGTGCCCGGCGGCGGGGTGAGCAGCATCTGGAACACCACGTCGTCGGCCCGGCCGGAGGTGTTCTGCAGGTTCAGCGGCAGCATCTGGTACGGGATGCCCTCGTGCAGGAACCCGTCGATGACGGTGCCCCGGACCCGGCGGACCACCTCGACGAACGGAGCGTCCGGATCGACCTGGTTGCGCAGCACCACCATGTTCGCGAAGAAGCCGACGGTGGTCTGGACGCCCTTGACCGACCGGTTCGCGAACAGCGACGCCACGGAGATGTCGGTCTGCCCGGTGCGCTGGGCCAACAGCAGGTAGTACAGCGAGAGCATCACCGCGAACGGGGTGGTCCGCTCGCCCCGGGCGACCGCCTTGAGCCGGTTGAACACGCCGGCGTCGATGGTGGCGACCTCGATCCCGGTGGGCCGGCCGCCGTCGGTGGCCGGCACCGCCGGCGGCAGCTCGACCAGCTTCATGCCGCGCAGCTGCCGGATCCAGTAGTCCTGGTGCACCTTCAGCGCCCCGCTGGTCAGCTGCTCGTGCTGCCACCGGGCGAAGTCCGGGTACTGCCACTGCACCGGGGGCAGCCCGGGGTCGCCGTCCGGCCCGGCCTCCAGGAACCGGATCAGATCCTGCAGCACGATGCCGCACGACCAGGCGTCCGAGACCAGGTGGTGCATGTTGAGGCAGAGCATGTGCTCGTCCGGTCCGAGCCGCCACAGGGTGACCCGCAGCGGGTGCCGGCCGACGTCGACCGGCGTGTGCAGCTCCCGCTCGACGGCCTCGGCGACCACCGCGTCGAGCCGGTCCGGCTCGGCGGCCAGCGGCACCACCTCGAACGGCGGTGGCAGGTCGTCGTGGATGTGCTGGACGAGTTCCCGGCCGCGGCGTACCAGCGTCGTCCGCAGCGCCTCGTGCCGCCCGGTCAGCCGGCCCAGGGCCACCTGGAGCTCGGTGACGTCGAGCGGGCCGTGCAGCCTGCACACGACGGGGCAGTTCAGCGACGCGGTGTCCGGGCGGTAGTGCTCCAGGAACCACAGTAGACGTTGACCGATGGATGCCGGCGCCTCCCGATGAGCCATGGGCAGCAACATAGTGGGCTGCCGTGTCGCTGGCGAGAAAACTCATCGGCCGAAAATGTAACCCATCGTCATCGTCGGATAACCAACAGACATCGATGTCGAACTCGATGCCGATTGCGCGGGCGGCCTCGCGTTCATAGCTTTGTGTCCGCGCTCCGTGACGAGACGTTGCGGTAGGGGGCTGAGCAGCAATCTGTCCATTTCGGAGCGCACTGTGCCATTTGGCGGATCGAATTGGTCGAACGGACCGGACAAAGCGCAGGCGAAGTTGCATTCAAGACAACTCGGGGGAGTGCCTTGTCGATGCCCGCACACCAGCTCATGCCCAGCACGTCCGCGGCGACGGAGGTCAAGCGACCCATGCAGCCGCCGCGGATCCCGAAGCCGTCTCCATCGCCCGAGAACCACCCCGTCACCATGCTGCCGATCAGCAAGCTGCTGCCGGCGGACTCGCCCCGGCTCTCCGGGGAGGACGTGCAGCACGTCCGGATGCTCGCCGATTCCGACGCCGACCTGCCGCCGATCCTGGTGCACCGGCAGACGCTGCGGGTGATCGACGGTATGCACCGGCTGCGGGCGGCCGTGCTGCGTGGCCAGGAGGAGATCGCCTGCCGGCTCTTCGAGGGCGGCGAGGACGCCGCCTTCGTGATCGCCGTCGAGACCAACATCGCCCACGGGCTGCCGCTCTCGCTGGCCGACCGGGAGGCGGCCGCCGCCCGCATCCTCCGGTCCCACCCACAGTGGTCGGACCGGGCGATCGCCGCCGTGACCGGCCTGTCCGCCAAGACCGTCGGCGTCATCCGGCGGGGTGCAACTGTGGACCAGCCTCAGTTGCCCAGCCGGATCGGCCGGGACGGCCGGGTCCGCCCGGTCAACGGCGCGGACGGTCGCCGCCGCGCCGGGGAGTTGTTCGCGCTGCGTCCCGACGCCTCGCTGCGCGAGGTGGCCCGGCGCGCCGGGATCTCGCCCGGCACCGCTCGGGACGTGCGGGAACGGATCCGCCGCGGCGAGGACCCGATCCCGCCCCGCCAGCGCGGCAACCGGCCCCGGCCGGAGCCGCCGAGCCCGGAGCGGGAGCTGCGCCGGCTGATGAGCGTACGGGGCGGGCCGCTGCGCGATCGGGAGACGATTCTGCGCAACCTGCGGCGCGATCCGTCTGTCCGGTTCACCGACAGCGGACGTAGCCTCCTGCGGTGGCTCGACGCGCGGGCCACCTCACCCGACGGGTGGGAGACGGTCGTGCACTCGATCGCGCCGCACTGCGCGTACGCCATCGCCGACCTGGCCTGCGCGATCGCCGAGGAGTGGCTCGCGGTGGCCGAGCACCTGCGCCAGCGGGCGGAGAACAGCGCCTGACGCGATCCCGTCCCGACCCCGCCCGACCCCTCCACCCCGGGGAGACCGATGGACAGTCACAGCACCCTGCCCGCGACCGGGACGCCGCTGACCGCTGACCGGATGCGTGCCGACATCGCCGAACTGGTGGGCGGGGAGACCGCGCTGGACGAGGCCGGCGGTGACCTGATCGCCGTCGGCCTGGACTCGATGAAGGTGATGCGGCTGGCCGCCCGGTGGCGCGCCGCCGGAGTGGACGTGAAGTTCGCCGACCTGTTCGCCCGCCCCACCTTCGCGCAGTGGCAGGATCTGATCGCACAGCGGCAGAGCGCCCCGGCCGAGCCGGCCGCCAAGGCCGCCCCGGCTTACGTCGAGGTGGACGAGAGCGCGCCCTTCCCGCTGGCCACCATGCAGCACGCGTACTGGGTGGGGCGGGCGGAGAACCTGACCCTCGGCGGGGTGGCCACCCACTTCTACGCCGAACTCGACGGCGCGGCGGTCGACCCGCGGCGGCTGGAGACCGCCGCCCGGGCGCTGCTGCGCCGGCACGACATGCTGCGGGCCCGGGTGCTCGGCGACGGCCGCCAGCAGATCGAACCCGAACCGAGCTGGCCCGGCCTCACCATCCACGACCTGCGGGAACTGCCGCCGGGGCGGGTCGAGGCGGAACTGGCCCGGATCCGGGACGCGCTGTCGCACCGGCGCTTCGACGTGGCCGGCGGCGAGGTCTTCGACGTCGGCGTGTCGCTGCTGCCGGACGGGCGGACCCGGCTGCACCTGAACATCGACATGCTGGTGGCGGACGCGCTCAGCTTCCGGATCATCATCAACGACCTGGCCGCGTTCTACGCCGACCCGGCCGCGGAGCTGCCCGCCATCGGCTACAGCTACCCGCGCTACCTGGCCGACCGCCGGGCCCGGCCGGTGCCCGGCCGGGCGGACGCCGAACGCTACTGGGCCGACCGGTTGCCGCGGCTGCCCCGGGCGCCCCGGCTGCCGCTGGCCGTGGCGCCGGAGAAGCTGACCCGGCACCGGGTCACCCGCCGGCACCACTGGCTCTCCGCCGACCGCTGGGCCCGGCTCGCCGAGCGGGCCCGGGACCAGGGCGTGACCCTGTCCATGGTGTTCGCGGCCGCGTTCAGCGAGGTGCTCGCCGGCTGGAGCGAGGAGCCGGACTTCCTGCTCAACGTGCCGCTGTTCGACCGGGAGCCGATCCACCCCGACGTGGGGCTGCTGGTCGGTGACTTCAGCAACCTGCTGATCCTCGGCGTGCACACCACGCCGGGTGGTTCCTTCCTGGACCTGGTCCGGCGGACCCAGGCCCGGTTCACCGCGGACGCCGCGCACTCCGCGTACTCGGGGCTGGAGGTGCTGCGCGACCTGGCCCGGCGGGACGGCGCCGCGCAGACCCTCGCGCCGGTGGTCTTCACCAGCGCGCTCGGGCTCGGCGAGCTGTTCAGCCGCACCGTGACCGAGCACTTCGGCACCCTCGGCTGGAACATCTCGCAGGCTCCCCAGGTGGTGCTCGACCACCAGGTCACCGAGCACGCCGGGGGGCTGCTGCTCAACTGGGACGCGGTCGCCGAGCTGTTCTGCGACGGCGTGCTGGACGCGATGTTCGACGCGTACCTGCGGCTGCTCGACTGGCTGGCCACCGAGCGGGACTGGTCGGCGCCGACGCCCAGCCTGCTCCCCGCCGACCAGGCGGCGCGCCGGGCGGCGGTGAACCGCACGGCCGGCCCGGAACGGGAGCGCCGGCTGCACGAGCCGTTCTACCGGCACGCCGCCGAGCACCCCGACCGGGTCGCGCTGGTCGCCGGCGACGGCAGCACGGTCGGCTACCGGGCGCTGGCCGAGCGGGCCGACCGGATCGCCGGCCTGCTGGCGGCGCGGGGCTGCCGGCCCGGCGACCCGGTGGCGGTGACCCTGCCGCGCGGGCCGGACCAGGTGGCCGCGGTGCTCGGCGTCCTGCGCGCCGGGGGCGCGTTCGTCCCGGTCGGCGTCGGCCAGCCGGCCGAGCGGCGCGCCGCCATCCACGCCGACGCCGGCGTCCGGCTGGTGCTCACCGACGAGTCCACCCGGGCCGCGCTGGCCTGGCCGTCCGGGACGGCGGCGCTGACCGTCGAGGAGGCGGCCACCGCGGCGCCGTTGTCGCCGGCCGTCGAGGTCGACCCGGAGGACCTGGCGTACGTCATCTACACGTCCGGCTCCACCGGCACCCCCAAGGGTGTCGAGATGAGCCACCGGGCCGCGGCCAACACCATCGAGGACATCGGCGACCGCTGGTGGGTCGGCGCGGACGACCGGGGCTTCGCGGTGACCTCGCTGGAGCACGACTGGTCGGTGTACGAACTCTTCGCCTACCTGTCGGCCGGCGGCGCCCTGGTGCTGCCGCCCGAGGAGGCCCGCCGGGACGCCCAGCGCTGGGCAGAGCAGGTCGACCGGCACGGGGTCACCGTCTGGACCGGGGTGCCCGCCCTGCTCGACATGCTGCTCACCACCGCCCGGCCCGGCCAACTGCGCAGCCTGCGGCTCGCCCTGCTGGGCGGCGACTGGGTGGGCCTGGACCTGCGCGACCGGCTCACCGCCCACGCCCCGGGCTGCCGGCTGGTGGCGCTCGGCGGGGCGACGGAGGTCGGCATCCACTCCACCTGGCACGAGGTGACCGAGGTGCCCGCGCACTGGCGCTCGGTGCCGTACGGCGCGCCGCTGCGCAACCAGCGGGTGCGGGTGGTAGACGCGCGGGGCCGGGACTGCCCGGACTGGGTGCCGGGCGAGCTGTGGCTCGGCGGCGTCGGGGTCGGCCGCGGCTACCGGGGCGACCCGGCCCGTACCGCCGAGCGTTTCGTCGAGCACGACGGCCGGCGCTGGTACCGCACCGGGGACCTGTGCCGCTACCACCCGGACGGCACGCTGGAGCTGCTCGGCCGGACCGACTTCCAGGTGAAGCTGCTCGGCCAGCGGATCGACCTGGGCGAGGTGGAGGCCGCGGCACGGTCGTATCCCGGGGTGGCCCGAACGGTCGCGCTGGTGCTCACCGAGCCGCGCCGGCTCGCCCTGGCGGTGGTGCCGGCGGACGTCGAGCCGGCGGTGGACGACCTGGTGGCGCACCTGCGCCGGCGGTTGCCCGAGCACATGGTGCCCCGGCAGGTCGACCTGCTGACCGCGTTGCCGCTGAACGCCAACGGGAAGGTGGACCGGTCGGCGATCGCCGGCCTGCTGGCCGACCGGCCCGGCCGGCAGGAGACGGAGCCGCCGCGTGGCGAGACCGAGACGCGGGTGGCCGCGATCTGGTCGCAGCTGCTGGAGAACCCGGCCGTCGGCCGCGCCGACAGCTTCTTCAGCCTCGGCGGCAACAGCCTGCTCGCCACCCGGGTGATCGCCGCGCTGCGCCAGGCCGGGTACGCCGACGCCAGCCTGACCCAGCTCTTCGCGACGCCGACGCTGGCGGAGTTCGCCCGGCACCTCAGCCCCGGCCGGCCGGCGCCCGCCACCGCTGTGGCGATCCGGGCGGACGAGGAGCACCGGCACGAGCCGTTCGGCGCCACCGAGGTGCAGCGCGCGTACTGGCTGGGGCGGCGGCCGGAGTTCACCCTCGGCGGGGTCGGCTCGCACTGGTACTGGGAGTTCGAGGGCCGCGACGTCGACCTCGACCAGCTGGAGTCGGCCTGGAACCGGCTGGTGGCCCGGCACGGGATGCTCCGGGCGGTCTTCGACGACGACGGCCGGCAGCGCGTGCTGCCCGAGGTGCCGCCGGTGCGGATCCGGGTGACCGACGCGGGGACGGACCCGGAGCCACTGGTCGCCGCGATGCGCGCGGAGATGTCCCACCACGTCTTCGCCACCGACTCGTGGCCGCTGTTCGACCTGCGGGCGGTCCGCTCGGCCGACGGCGTCACCCGGCTCGGGGTGAGCCTCGACTTCGCGGTGCTGGACGCGCTCAGCATCATGATCCTCTTCGCCGAGCTGTCCCGGCTCTACGCCGACCCGGAGACGGTCCTGCCGCCGATCGGGCTCTCCTTCCGCGACGTGCTGCTCGCCGACCCGGTCGACCCGGCCCGCCGGGCGGCGGCCCGCGACCACTGGCTCAAGCGGATCGACGAGCTGCCCCCGGCGCCGCAACTGCCGCTGGCCCGGGACCCGGCCCAGCTCTCCGGACACCGGTTCAGCCGCCGGGAGTGCCGGCTCGACGCGACCGACTGGCGGCGGCTGACCGACCGGGCCGCGCGGCACGGCGTCACCGGCTCCACCGTGGTCGCCACCGCCTTCGCCGCCGTGCTGCGGGCCTGGAGCGCCGCGGAGGAGTTCACCCTGAACTTCACCCTCTTCGACCGTCCCGAGGTGCACCCGGACATCCACCGGGTGGTCGGCGACTTCACCTCGCTGCTGCTGGTGGCCGACCGGCCGGAACCGGGGGAGAGCTTCGCCGCGGCGGCCCGCCGGTTGCAGCGGCAGGTCTGGTCCGACATGGAGCACAGCGCCTACTCGGGCATCTCCGTGCTGCGCGAGCTGGCCCGCCGCACCGGCGCGCCCGAGGTGCTGATGCCGGTGGTGTTCACCAGCACGCTCGGCGTCCGGGACGCCACCGAGCACCGCTTCGACCTGCGCACCCCGTTCGGCGAGTACCGCACCGGGCTGTCCCAGACCCCGCAGGTGCTGCTCGACCACCAGGTCACCGAGCACGACGGCGGGCTGCTGCTCAACTGGGACGCCGTCGACGAGGCGTTCTGCCCCGGCGTGCTGGACGCGATGTTCGCCGCGTACCGGGACCTGCTGGTCCGGCTGGCCGGGGCGGCCGACTGGGACGCACCGGCCCGGGTGCCGCTGCCGGACGCGCAGGCGGCGGTGCGCCGCCGGGTCAACGACACCGCCGGCCCGCGCTCGGGCCGGCTGCTGCACGAGGGCTTCCTCGCCGCCGCCGCGGCCCGGCCCGACGCGCCCGCGCTGGCCTGGGGCGACGACGGCGTGCTCGGCTACGGCGAGCTGGCCGACCGGGCCGGGCGGGTCGCCGCCGCGCTGCGCGCCGCCGGGGTGCGCCCCGGCGACCGGGTGGCGGTCACCCTGCCCAAGGGCCCCGGGCAGGTGGTCGCGGTGCTCGGCGTGCTGGCCGCGGGCGCGGCGTACGTGCCGGTCGGGATGGACCACCCCGCGCTGCGCCGCGACCGGATCGTCGCCGACAGCGGCGCACGCACCGTGATCGACGCGGCGTTCCTCGACCGGGCCGGCGAACACGCCCCGGCCGAACCGGTGGCCGTACCGCCCCACCAACCGGCCTACGTCATCTACACCTCCGGCTCCACGGGCGATCCGAAGGGCGTGGTGATCTCCCACGCCAGCGCTGTCAACACCGTCGAGGACGTCAACCAGCGGTACGGCGTCGGCCCCACCGACCGGGTGCTGGCCGTCTCCGCGCTCGACTTCGACCTGTCCGTGTACGACCTGTTCGGGCTGCTCGCCGCCGGCGGCACCGTGGTGCTGCCGGCCGAGGAGGAGCGCCGCGACCCGGCCGCCTGGCTCCGGCTGGCCCGCACCCACCGGGTCACCCTGTGGAACAGCGTCCCGGCCCTGCTCGACATGCTGCTCACCGAGGCCGGCGACGACCTGCCGGCGGCGCTGCGGCTGGCCCTGGTCTCCGGCGACTGGGTCGGGCTGGACCTGCCCGGGCGGCTCGCCGCGGCCGGTGCCGGCCGGTGCCGGCTGGTCGCGCTCGGCGGCGCCACCGAGGCGGCGATCTGGTCCAACGCCTTCGAGGTGACCGAGGTGCCGCCGGGCTGGACCTCCATCCCGTACGGCTTTCCACTGCGCAACCAGTGCTACCGGGTGGTCGACGGGCCCGGCGGGGACCGGCCGGACTGGGTGCCCGGCGAGCTGTGGATCGGCGGCGCCGGGGTGGCGCTCGGCTACCACGGCGACCCGGAGCGCACCGCCGCCCGGTTCGTCGAGTACGCCGGCGAACGCTGGTACCGCACCGGCGACCTGGGCCGGTACTGGCCGGACGGGACACTGGAGTTCCTCGGCCGGGTCGACCACCAGGTGAAGGTGCGCGGCCACCGGATCGAGCTCGGCGAGATCGAGACCGCGCTGGAGAGCCACCCCGCGGTGACCGCCGCAATCGCCTGCGCGGTCGGCGAGCGCACCCGCCGGCTCGCCGCCGCGGTGACCACCGTCGGCCAGGTGGACCCGGACGACCTGCGCGCCCACCTGGCCGCGCGGCTGCCCGACTACATGGTGCCCCGGCAGCTGGCGGTGCTGCCCCGACTGCCGTTGAGCCCGAACGGCAAGGTCGACCGGGTCGCCGTCGGCGCGGCGCTGGCCGGCGCGGCCGGCGTGGCGGTCGCGGAGCCGCCGCGCGGGCCGACCGAGGAGGGGGTGGCCGGGCTCTGGCGCGGCCTGCTCGACCTCCCGGTGGTCGACCGGGACGCCAGTTTCTTCGCCGCGGGCGGGGACAGCCTGCTCGCCACCCGGTTGGTCCAGCTGATCCGGCAGCGGTTCGGCGTGCAGATGTCGCTGCGGGAGGTGTTGAGCGCGCCCTCGGTGGCCGGGCAGGCCCGGGTGGTCGCGGCGCGGCTCGACCAAACCGGGGCGACCTTCGAGGAGGGGGTGCTGTGATCGAGCCAGCGGTCACCGTGTCGGAGCTGGTCGACACCCTGGAGGCGCACGGCGTCGAGCTGTGGGAGGAGGACGGCCAGCTGCGCTTCCGGGCGCCCCGCGGGGTGCTCACCGAGGAGCGCCGGGAGACGCTGCGGGCCCGCCGCCCGGAGCTGCTGGCGTACCTCAAGGGGGCGCCGACGGCCGGGCTGGAGCCCGACCCGGCGGCGCGCCACGACCCGTTCCCGCTCACCGACATCCAGATGTCCTACGTGCTGGGTCGGCGCAGCGCGTTCGCCTACAGCGGGGTGGGCTGCCACGCGTACGGCGAGCTGACCTTCCCCGACCTCGACGGCGACCGGGTCGCCGAGGTGTGGCGGATGCTGGTGCGCCGGCACGACATGCTCCGCGCCCGGATCGACCCGGCCGGGTCGCAGCGGATCGTGCCGGACCCGCCGCCGCTGGTCGTCCCGGTGCTCGACCTGCGCGGCCGTGGCCCGGCCGCGGTGGCCGCGGCGATCGACGGGGTCCGCGCCGAACTGGACCACCGGGTCTACCCGCCGGACGGCTGGCCGCTGTTCGAGGTCCGGGTCACCCGCGCCGACGACCGCGCGGTGCTGCACCTGTCGATCGACTTCCTGGTCGCCGACTACGTCAGCATCCAGCTGCTGCTCGAGGAGTTCACCCGCTGCTACCACGACCCCGGGCACCGGCTGCCCCCGCTGGAGCTCTCCTTCCGCGACTACCTGCTCGGCGAGCGGCAGCTGCGCGGCACCCGCCGGTACGCCAAGGACCGCGAGTACTGGTGGCACCGGATCGACACGCTGCCGCCGGCACCGGAGCTGGTGGTGCTCGGCGACCGCCCCGCCGAGCCGGGCGGGGTGCGGTTCCGCCGCTGGCGGCTGCACCTGTCCACGGAGGCGTACGAGGGGCTGAAGCGGCTCGCCGCCGATCGGGGCGTCACCCCGTCGGTGGCGGTGCTCGCCGCGTACGCCGAAGTGATCGGGCGGTGGAGCAAGGGGCGCCGGTTCCTGCTCAACCTGACCATGCTCCGCCGCCTGCCGCTGCACCCCCAGGTCGACCGGCTGGTCGGCGACTTCACCTCGGCGGTGCTGCTGGAGGTCGACGGCGACGCCGGCGCCAGCTTCGGTGAGCGGGCCGGCGCGGTGCAGCAGCAGCTCTGGGCGGACATGGACCACCTGCTGGTCAGCGGCGTCGAGGTGCTGCGCGAGCTGGCCCGCCGCCGGGGCCAGGACGCCGCGCTGATGCCGGTGGTCTTCACCAGCGCGCTCGGGCTGGGCACCGCCGGGGAGTCCGGCCCGCAGCGGGTCGGCTTCGGCTACGGCATCAGCCAGACCCCGCAGGTCTGGATCGACTGCCAGGCGCTGGAGCGCTCCGACGGGCTGGTGGTCAACTGGGACGTCCGCCAGGGCATCTTCCCCGACGGCATGGTCGAGGCGATGTTCGGCGCGTTCCAAACGCTGGTGCGCCAGCTCGCGGCGGGACGGCGGTGGGACGACGCGGACCCGGTGGAGCTGCCGGCCGACCAGCTGGCCCGGCGGGCCGAGGCGAACGACACCACCGCCCCGCTCACCGGCGCGCTGCTGCACGACGGGGTGGTCGCGCAGTGCCGGCGTACCCCGGCCCGGCCGGCGGTGATCGGCCCGGACCGCACGCTGAGCTACGGCGAGCTGCTGGCCCGGGCGGCGGCGGTCGCCGACGCGCTGCGCGCCGCGGGCGGCGCACCGGGCGACCTGGTGGCGGTGCTGCTGCCGCCCGGGCCGGAGCAGGTGGTGGCGGTGCTCGGCGTGCTGCTCGCCGGCGGCGCCTACCTGCCGGTGGACACCCGGGCCCCGGTGGCCCGCAAGGAGTCCCTGGTGGACGCCGCGGGCGCCCGGTACGCGGTGACCACCGCCGACGCCGAGGGCCTGCCCGCCGGAGTACGCCGGATCGTGGCCGACGGGCTTCCGCCCGCCGACCAACCGCCGGCGCCGGTCGGCGTCGCCGACCGGGACACCGCGTACGTCATCTACACCTCCGGCTCCACCGGCCGGCCCAAGGGCGTGGTGATCCCGCACCGGGGCGCGGTGAACACCGTCGAGGACATCAACCGGCGGTTCGCGGTCGGGCCGGAGGACCGGGTGCTCGGCCTGGCCGGGCTCTCCTTCGACCTGTCCGTCTACGACATCTTCGGCCCGCTGGCGGTGGGTGCGGCACTGGTGCTGCCGGCAGCCGACCGGCGCGGCGACCCGTCGCACTGGGCGGAGCTGATCCGTGACCACCGGGTGACCCTGTGGAACTCGGTCCCGGCGCAGTTGCAGATGCTCGCCGACTATCTGGCCGTGGCGGACACCACCGGGCTGGACTCGCTGCGCCTGGCGATGCTCTCCGGCGACTGGATCCCGGTGCGGCTGCCCGACCAGATCCGCGCCCTGCTCCCCGGCCTGGTGCTGCACAGCCTGGGCGGCGCCACCGAGGGGTCGATCTGGTCCATCGGATACCCGATCGACGAGGTGCCGGCGGAGTGGCCGAGCATCCCGTACGGGCGGCCGCTGACCAACCAGACAATGCACGTGCTGGACGAGGCGTTGCGGCCCTGCCCGGACTGGGCGGTCGGCGAGCTGTACATCGGCGGGGTCGGCGTCGCGGACGGCTACCTCGGCGACCCGGAGCTGACCGCGCGGCGGTTCGTCCGCCACCCGGTCACCGGCGAGCGGCTCTACCGCACCGGCGACCTGGGCCGGTACCTGCCCAGCGGGGACATCGAGTTCCTCGGCCGGGAGGACCTCCAGGTGAAGATCCGGGGGCACCGGATCGAACTGGCCGAGATCGAGGCCGCCGCGCAGTCGTACCCGCCGGTCGGCGCCGCGGCGGTGGTGGTCGAGGGCGACGCCCCGCTGGAGCGGCGGCTGGTCGCCTTCGTGGAGCCGGCCCGCCGCGCCGAGGGCCCGGCCGACCCTGTCGACCTGGCCGCCTCCGCGGTGCGGGAACTGGCCGCGATCCGCGCCGAGCAGGACGGTGAGCAGGCCGTCCGGTTCGCCCGGCAGCTGGACCGCACGGCGCTGCTGGCGATGATCCGCGCGCTGCGCGACCAGGGACTGTTCACCTCGGCCGAGGTGGGGCACACGGTGGACGAGGTGATGCGCACCGCCCGGGTGGGCGCCAAGCACCAGCGGCTGATCCGGCGCTGGCTGGCCGCGCTGGAGCGGCACGGGCTGATCCGGCGCGACCCGGCCGGCCGGCTGCGCCCGGCGCCGGAGAGCCTGACCGTCGACGCGGACACCGTGCGCGCCGCGTGGCAGGAGATCGACCGGATGCAGGACGCCGGTGGCCTGCGCACCGAGCTGGTCGGCTACTTCCGCACCGCCAGCGCCCACCTGCCGGAGCTGATGCGCGACGAGGTCGACCCGGTGCAGCTGCTCTTCCCGCAGGGCCGGTTGGACATCCAGGAGTCGGCGTACCAGGGCAACTTCCTCAGCCACAGCCTCAACCGGCTGGTCGTCCGGGCGATGTGCGACCTGGCCGCGGCCTGGCCGGCCGACCGCCCGATGCGGGTGCTGGAGGTCGGCGCCGGCGTCGGGGGCACCAGCATCGACCTGATCCCCGCGCTGGACCGCTACCCGGTGCGGTACGCCTTCACCGACGTCTCCCAGTTCTTCCTGAACAGCGCCCGGGAGCGGTTCGCCGACTACCCGTGGGTGGACTACCACCTCTTCGACCTCAACGTGGACTTCCGCGCGCAGGGCATGACGGCCAACAGCGTGGACGTGATCCTCTGCGCCAACGTGCTGCACTACGCCCGCGACGCCGGCCAGGCGCTGGCCCGGTTCCGGGAGCTGCTGCGCCCCGGCGGCTGGCTGGTGTTCATCGAGACCACCCGGGACAACTACCAGATCCTCACCTCGATGGAGTTCCTCTTCGACGCCACCGCCGGGGACTTCGCCGACGTGCGGGCGGGCCGGGACGAGACCTTCATCTCCGCTCCGCAGTGGCGGGAGCTGCTCGCCGCGGCCGGCGCCGCGCCGGCGGTCCAGCTCTCCGCGACCGACGCCGCCCTGGACGCGATAGGCATGCACGTCTTCGCCGCCCGGTTCAAGCCCGACCGGGTCGACGTCGACCCGGCGGCGCTGCGCCGGCATCTGGCCGAGCGGCTGCCGGAGTACATGCTGCCCAGCCGGCTGGAGGTGCTCGACGCGATCCCGCTGACCGCCAACGACAAGGTGGACCGGGCCGCCCTGCGCGCCCTGTTGCCCCGGGCGGCGGCCGCCCGCGGCGCCGGATCCGCCGAGCCCAGCGGTGAGCTGGAGACCGCCATCGCGGCGATCTGGGCCGACGTGCTCAACGTCGAGCGGGTGGGCCGGGACGACGACCTGTTCAGCCTGGGCGGCGACTCGCTGCTCGCGGCGCAGCTGGTCGGCCGGATCCGGGACGACGTGCCGGCCGCGTCCGGCGCGCTCTTCGACACCATGCTGCGGGACCTGCTGGAGGGCGCGACGGTGCGTACGCTCGCCGCCGGGCTCACCGGCGGGGACACCGCCGAGCCGGTGACCGGGCCGGACGCGGCGCCCGCCCTGCCGTTCCCGGTGCCGCCCGAGGGGCCGGTCCGGCTGGAGCTGCCCGGCGACGCCGCGGTCGAGGACCCGGAGCGGCGGGCGGCCGGCTACCTCCCGGCGCTCCGCGCCGAGCTGCGCGGCCGGCCGGTGGAGCTGACCGGGCGGGACCTCGGCGGCGTACTGGCCGCGGAGCTGGCCCGGCAGCTCGGCGAGGCGGGCGTGACCGTCAGCGGGCTGACCGTGGTCGCCGGGCTGCCGCTGCCCGACGGCGCGCCCAGCGAGCTGGTCGGCGAGTACCTGTTCACCCGCGAGCTCGGGGTGGACCCGGCCGACCTCGGCCTGCCCGGCGAGGCGGAACTCGCCAGCGCCGTGGAGGCCGGCGACGAGAGCGTCTTCGGCGCGCTGGCCGCGGAGCCGGCCGACTGGCGGCTGGCCCGGATCGCCGCCGTGCTCGACGTCGACCCGACCGAGCTGACCGCCCGGCACGCCGCGTTCCGGTCCGCGCTCGACGCGCTGGTCCGGCACGGGCCACCGCTGTACGCCGGCGACCTCACCCTGGTGTTCGACTTCGACCGGTCCCGCTGGCCGCAAGCGGCGGCGCGGGTGGAACGGCGCTGGCGCGAGGCCTGCCTCGGCGAGCTGCGGATGGTCGACGGGGCGCAGCCGTGAGCGCGAGGAGTGCGCCGGGGTTGCGCGCCCCGCAGTCGCGAAACGAAGGGTGGGCACCGGTGAGCGCGAGGAGTGCGCCGGGGTTGCGCGCCCCGCAGTCGCGAACGAAGGGTGGGCACCGGTGAGCGCGCTGATCGGGGTCGTCGGCGGGTCCGGCGCGGTGGGCGGCGCGGTGGCCCGCCGGCTGCACCGACTGCTCGGGCCGGAGTACCGACTGCGGATCGGCGGTCGCCGGCTGGCCGCCGCCGAGGAGTTGGTCCGCCGGGAGCTGGCCGGCCGGGCCGAGGCGATGGCGGTGGACGTCTACGACGACGAGGCGTTGCGCCGCTTTTGCGCCGGCTGCCGGCTGGTGGTCAACGCCAGCGCCGCGTCGTACCTGGTGGTCGACCGGGTGGCCAGGGCGGCTCTGGCCGCCGGCGCCGACTACGTCGACGCTGGCGGTGACCTGCCGCTGCTGGACCGGCTCACCCCGCTCGGGCTCACCAGACAGGGCCGGACCGCGCTGGTCACGGCCGGCCTGATGCCGGGGCTGACCGGGCTGCTGCCCCGCTGGCTCGCCGCCACCGAGTTCCACCGGCCCCGCCGGCTGGTCGTCCACGTCGGGGTGATGGACCGGCTGACCCCGGCCGGCGCGGTGGACTACCTGCTCAGCCTGCGCACCCGGGACGAGGAGTCGCAGGCGGTCTGGCTGGACGGCCGGCGGGTCACCCGGGCGGCGGGCGCGCTGACCGACGTGGAGCTGCCGTTCTTCCCGGGCCGGGTCACCGCCTACCCGTACCTGGGCTACGAGGGGGAGCGGCTCGCCGTGCAGCTCGGGCTCACCGAGCTGCGCTGGCACGCGGTCTTCGACGGCGGGGCGGCGATGATGGCCACGCTGAGCCGGTTGCAGGGCGCCATGAGCGGGGAGGGCGACCTGAGCGCCGCCGCCCGGGACCTGGCCGCCGCGGCGGAGCTGGACATGTTCGGCAAGCGCCCGTACCAGTTGCTGGTCTTCGAGCTGGGCGGCACCGGGCCGGACGGGGACGAGCGCACCCGCACGCTGGTGCTGCGCTCGGCGGACACCTCCGAGATCACCGGTACGGTCTGCGCGCTCGCCGCCGGCCAGGTGCTCGCCGGCCGGGTGCCACCGGGCGCGCACCTGGCCGCCGAGGGGCTTGCCGCCGCCGAGCTGGTCGAGGCGTTGCGGGCCACCCGGGTGGTGCGCGCGTTCGATCTGTTCGACGGGGCCGCCGCCGACGCCGCGACGGTCGAGGAGGGGGTGCTGTGACCCGGCCCCGGGCGGTGGTCTGCGGCACCGGGTTCGGCCGCGTCTACCTCGCCGGGCTGGCCGCGCCCGAGTCACCGGTGGAGCTGGCCGGCATCCTGGCCCGGGGCAGCGACCGGTCGTCCGCCTGTGCCCGCCGGTGGGGCGTGCCGCTCTACCGGCACCCCGACGAGCTGCCCGGGGACGTCACGGTGGCCTGCGTGGTGGTCGGCTCGGCGATCACCGGCGGGCCCGGCGCCCGGCTCGCGCAGGCGCTGATGTCCCGGGGGATCCACGTGCTGCAGGAACACCCGCTGCACGCCGACGAGCTGGCCGGGTGCCTGCGCGCCGCGCGGGCCAACCGGGTCGCGTACCGGCTCAACAGCCACCACGTGCATGTGGCGCCGGTGCGCCGGTTCGTCGCCGCGGCCCGGGCGCTGCTGCGCCGGCAGCCGCCGCTCTTCGTGGACGCGGCGGGCAGCGTCCAGGTGCTCTACCCGCTGCTCGACGTGCTCGGTGCCGCGCTCGGCCGGTTGCGACCGTGGGGATTCGCGCCGCCGGCCCCGCTGCCGGCGGCGGTGCGCGCCCTGACGCCGCTGGACGTGCCGTTCCGCAGCCTCGACGGGGTGTTCGCCGGGGTGCCCACCACGCTGCGGGTGCAGCACCAGATGGACCCGCGGGAGCCGGACAACCACGCCCACCTGTGGCACCGGATCACCATCGGCACCGAGGGCGGGCAGCTGACCCTGGTCTCCAGCACCGGCCCGGTGCTCTGGACCGTCCGGCCGCACCTGCCCCGGGAGGCGGCCGGCGCGGCCGGCTTCGACCGGCTCGGCGTCGACCACCTCGCCCTCGCCGGCACCACCCCGATCGGGCCGCCGGCCGCGCCGAGCTGGGCGCAGACCCTCGACACGCTCTGGCCCGAGGCGGTCCGGGTCGCGGTGCGGCGGCTCACCGACGACGTGGCCCGCGGGGCGGACCCGATGACCGACGGGCAGTACCACCTCGGGTTGTGCCAGCTGACCCGGGAGATCACCCAGCTGCTGGGCCCGGTGGAGCTGGTCCGCCGGGACGAGCCGCGGTTCCTCGCGGCCGGGGACCTGATCGAGGGGGAGCACGAGGTGCTGACGTGAACGCCTATCCGGGCCGGGCGGCGACGCCCTGGCTCCAGTGCTACCGGCCGGTGCCGGTGGCGACCGCGCGGCTGGCCTGCTTCCCGCACGCCGGTGGCAGCGCCAGTTTCTTCCGGCCGTGGGCCGACGAGCTGCCGGCCGACGTCGAGCTGCTGGCCGCGCAGTACCCCGGCCGGGAGGACCGGCTGCGCGAGCCGCCCGCCACCGACCTCGGCGAGCTGGCCGACCGGTACGCCGACGTGCTGCGCGCCACCGACGTGCCGCTGGTGCTGTTCGGACACAGCCTCGGTGCGGCGGTCGGCTACGAGGTGGCCCGCCGGCTGGCGACCGCCGGCGCGCCGCCGGCGCTGCTGGTGGTCTCCGGACGCCAGGCGCCGTTCGACCCGTCGCGGGCGGTGCACCTGATGGACGACGACGCGCTCTGGGCGGACGTCGCCCGGGCCGGCGGCACCAGCCGGGCGGTCTTGGAGAGCCCGGAGCTGCGCGCCCTGGTGCTGCCGGTGCTGCGCGCCGACTACCGGCTCAGCGAGACCTACCGGCCGTCCGCCGGTCCGCCGCTGACCTGTCCCGTCCTCGCGGTCAGCGGCGACGCGGACCCGGACGTGGACCTCGCCGTGCTGCCCGGCTGGGGGACGGTCACCACCGCCGGGTGTGACGTGCGGGTCTTCACCGGCGACCACTTCTACCTCCAGCCGCACCGCCGGGCCCTGGTCGGTGAGATCGTCCGCCGGCTGCGTGTCCGCACCGACGCCTGGGCCACGCCGTGACCGGCCTGGACGCCCCGGCCGACCTGGCCGCCGTCCGCGCCTGGTGCGCCGACGCGCTGGTCTCGCTCGACCGGCGGGACGCCCCGCTGGTCCGCCTCGCGCACGCCGAGCTGCGCCGCCAGCGCGGGACGCTGAACCTGGTCGCCGCGGCCAGCCCCACCCTGCCGGCCGCCCTGGTGGCGCACGCGCTGCTGTTCAGCTCGGTGACCGCCGAGGGCTACGCCGGCGGCCGCTACCACCCGGGCACCGAGGTCGTCGACCAGGTCGAGCAGCTGGCCCGCGGGCGCGCCGAGCGGCTGTTCGGCGCCCCGCACGCCAACGTGCAGCCGCTCTCCGGCTCGGCGGCCAACCTCGCCGTGCTCTACGGCCTGCTCGACCCGGGCGACACCGTGCTGGCCCTGGAACTGGACCACGGCGGGCACCTGACTCACGTCTCCCGGGGCGCCAGCATCGCCAAGCGGGTCACCGCCAGCTACTACGAGGTCGACGAGCGGGGCCTGATCGACTACGCCGCGCTGGCCGTGCTGGTCAAGCAGGTCCGGCCGCGGCTGCTGATCTGCGGCGGCTCGGCGTACCCCCGGCAGCTGGACTTCGCCGCGTTCCGGGCCGCCGCCGACGAGGTGGACGCGCTGCTGATGGCCGACGTCAGCCACGTCAGCGGGCTGGTCGCCGCCGGCGCCCACCCGTCCCCGGTGCCGCACTGCGACGTGATCACCACCTCGACGTACAAGCAGCTCTGCGGGCCGCGCGGCGGCCTGCTGCTGCGCGGGGCGTCGTCCCGGCTCAGCGCCCGGGCGGTGGACCGGGCGGTCTTTCCCGGCTTCCAGGGCACCCCGGATTTCGGCGGCATCGCCGCGAAGGCGGTCGCGCTGGGCTTCGCCGCCCGCCCGGAGTTCGCCGCGGCGATGCGCCGGGT
Organism: Micromonospora sp. CNZ280; assembly: GCF_011759515.1. NCBI lineage: Bacteria > Bacillati > Actinomycetota > Actinomycetes > Micromonosporales > Micromonosporaceae > Micromonospora > Micromonospora sp. CNZ280. Next base: position 512,262 of record NZ_JAAOYP010000002.1, on the reverse strand, counting down.
GGTGCGCTACGCGCGGACGTTCGCCGGGGCGCTGGCCGACCACGGGGTACCGGTGGTCTCCGGCGGCACCGACAGCCACCTGGTCCTGGCCGACCTGCGCGCGGTGGCGGTCACCGGCCGGCAGGTCGCCGACGTGCTGCGCCGCCTCGGCGTGCTGGTCAACATGAACCTCGTCCCGCGCGACCCCCGATCGGCGGCGGAGACCAGCGGCATCCGGATCGGCACCAACGACCTGGGCTTCCGGCGGGTCGGCGACGCCGAGGTGGCGGAGCTGGCCCGGGCCACCGCCGCGGTGGTCGCCGAGGTGGCCGGCGGCGGGCGGCCGGACGCCGTGGTGCGCGGCTCCCGGGGACGCGATCTGGCCGGCTGCGTGGCCGGCATCACCGCTCGCGGATACCGCGAGGACTGGCGCCAGGGAGGTGCGGTGGCATGAAACTCGTCGTCACGTGTCAGCCGGCGGTCGGCCACTTCCACGCGGTCGCCCCGCTCGCCCGGGCCGCCGTGGACGCCGGGCACGAGGTGGTGGTGGCCACCGGCCGGGGGATGGGGCACTGGGTGACCCGCGCCGGGTTCGCCGTCCGGGAGGTGGGGCCGGCCTGGCTCGCCGACGGCCCCCGGGCCGGCGCCTTCGACGACCCGCGGCGACGGCTGCGGCTGATGAGCCTGGCCACCGGCTCGATGGTGGCCGGCCTGGTCGACCTGCTCCGCGAGCTGCGCCCGGACGTGGTGCTGCACGAGTCGCTGGAGTGGGCCGCGCCGCTCGCCGCCGACGCGGCCGGGGTGCCGTACGCGGCCCTCGGGCAGCTGCCGCGACTGCCCCGGCCGGTGCTCGCCGAGGTGATGGCCGAACCCTGGAACGCGGCGCGGCGGCGGCTCGGCCTGCCCGCCGACCCGGGGCTGGAACGGCTCTACCCGTACCTCTACCTCGACGCGTACCTGCCGAGCTGGCAGCCGCTGACCGCGAACCCGCTGAGCTGGTTCGACGGCCCGGCCGAGCCGGACGTGGCGCACCTGATCCAGCCGCCGCTCTACCAGGTCGGCGACGAGGTGCCGGCCTGGCTCGCCGCGCTGCCCGACCGGCCGGTCGTCTACGTCACCATGGGCACCGCGTTCAACCAGGTGGGGCCGCTCTTCGCCACCGTCGCCGAGGCGCTGCGCGACGAGGACGTGTCGGTGGTGATGACCGTCGGGTCCGGGGTGGACCCGGCCCCGCTCGCCGCACTCGGCCCGAACATCCACGCGGCGCACTACATCCCGCAGGAGGCGGTGCTGTCGCGCTGCGCCGCGGTGGTGCAGCACGCCGGGTACCTGACCACCGTCGGGGCGCTGCGGCACGGCCTGCCGATGGTGGCTGTCCCGGTGGCGGTGGACCAGCCGTACCACGCGCACCGGCTCGCCGCGGCCGGCGCCGCGGTGCGGCTGGACCACCGCACCCTCGACCCGGCGCGGGTCCGCGCCGCGGTCCGCGCCGTGCTCGACGAGCCGCTGTACCGGGCCAACGCCGAACGGCTGCGCCGGGAGATGCGCGCCATGCCGCCGACCGGACACGGCGTCACCCTGCTGGAGCGGCTGGCCGCCACCGGACGGCCGGTGTTCGACCGCGCCGACGAGCTGGTGGCCGTCCGATGACCGCCGTGCTGCTCACCGGGGCCACCGGCCGGGTCGGTGCCCGGTTCATCCCGCTGCTGCGGGCCCGCGGGCTGCGGCTGCGGCTGGCCGTCTGGAACCCGGCGGGCGGCCCCGCCGGCGGCAACCGGGACCTGGTGGTGGGCGACCTCACCGACCCGGACACCTGCCGGCGCGCGGTCGAGGGGATGGACGCCGTGGTGCACATCGCCAGCGCGTTCACCGGCATCGACGCGCGGGAGGCCGACCGGCTCAACCACCTGGCCACCGACCGGCTCGCCGCCGCCGCGCTGGCCGCCGGCGCCCGCCGGTTCGTGCAGCTGAGCAGCTACCTCATCTACCGCCCGACGCCCGGCCGGGCCACCCGCGAGGACGATCCGCTGCGCGACCCGGCGGGCGCGCCGTTCCCCGCCGCGAAGCTGGGCGCGGAACGGGCGGTGTCCGGCTACTTCGACACCCCGCTGGGGGTGTGCGTGCTCCGGGTCGCCTACACCTACGGCGAGGGCGACCCGCACCTGGTGGACGCGTTCGCCTGGGCCCGCCGAGCCCCCGGGGAGCAGCGGTTGCACCTGGTGCACCACGCCGACGTGCGGCAGAGCGTGCTGCACGCGCTGGCGGCCGGCGCGACCGGGGTGTTCAACATCGCCGACGACGCCCCGGTGACCGCCGCCGAGCTGGCCGCGCTGGCCGAGCAGGTGAGGCTGCCGCACGGCGAGTCGGCCGACGCACCGGTGCTGGACACCGACCAGTTCGGCGGCGAGGTGGACACCAGCGCCGCGCGGGCCGGGCTGGGCTTCACGCCGGCGTACCCGTCGATCCATGTCGCCGCGCAGGCGGGGGCGGCGTGATGGAGCCGGTGCCGATGACGATCGACGGCGCCGCGGTGCCCGGCGACCGGCAGGTCGAGGTGGTGAACCCGGCCACCGGCGCGGTCTGCGGGCTGGCGCCGGTCTGCACTCCGCAGCAGGTGGACGCCGCGATGTGGGCCGCGGCCGGGGCGTGGCGCCAGTGGAGCGCCGACGAGACCGCGTTGCGCGAGCGGCTGCGCGCCGCCGCCAAGGCGGTCGGCGCCGCCGCCGGGCGGATCGGTGCGCTGGTGACCGCCGAGATGGGCAAGCCGCTGCCGCTGGCGGTCGGCGAGGCGTACGCCGCCGCGGCCACCCTGCGCCACCACGCCGACCTGGAGCTGCCTCCCGAGGTGCTCCAGGACGACCGGCGCGGCTACGCCGAGCTGGTCCGGCGCCCGCTGGGGGTGGTCGCCGCCGTCACGCCATGGAACTTCCCGGTGGCGGTGGCCGCGGCGAAGCTGGCCCCGGCGCTGCGGGCCGGCAACGCGGTGGTGCTGAAGCCGTCCCCGTACGCGCCGCTGGCCACCCTGGAGTTGGGCCGGGTGCTCGCCGGGGTGCTGCCGGCGGGGCTGGTGAACGTGCTCAGCGGGGACGACGCGCTCGGCGCGGCGATGGTGGCCCACCCGGTGCCCGCGCACGTCACGTTCACCGGCTCGGTGCCGGCCGGACGCCGGGTCGCCGCCCGGGCCGGCGGCGACCTGAAGCGGTACGTGCTGGAACTGGGCGGCAACGACCCGGCCGTGGTGCTCGACGACGCCGACCCGGACGAGCTGGCCGAGCGGCTGTTCTGGGACTCGTTCGCCAACAACGGGCAGGCGTGCGTCCTGATCAAACGGTTGTACGCGCCGCGGCGGCTGCACGCCCGGCTGGTGGACGCGCTGGCCGACCGGGCCCGGTCGGCCCGGGTCGGTGACCCGACCGCCAAGGGCACCCAGTTGGGGCCGCTGGCGCACCGGCGGCAGTTCAGCCGGATCGCCGACCTGGTGGCCGCGGCCCGGTCCCGGGGCGCTCGGGTGGCGGCCGGCGGCGCTGCGCCGGACGGGCCGGGCCTGTACTACGCCCCGACCGTGCTGACCGGCGTCGACGACGGCGACCCGGTGGTCGACCAGGAACAGTTCGGCCCGGTGCTGCCGGTGGTGCCGTACCGGGATGTCGAGGACGCGGTGCGCCGCGCCAACGCCAGCTCCTACGGGCTCGGCGGGTCGGTCTGGTCGGCCGACCCGGACCGGGCGTGGGCGGTGGCCGGCCGGCTCGAGTGCGGCACGGTCTGGGTCAACGGGCACGCCCTGCTCGGGCCCGACCAGCCCTTCGGCGGCATGAAGTGCAGCGGGATCGGGCTGGAGGGTGGCCGGCTGGGGCTGGCCGAGTACACCGCGGCGCAGGTGCGCCGGCGCCCACCGACCGCGCCCCGGTAGCTGCTCAGACCAGGCCGCTGTAGAACAGCGCGCCGATGAAGGCGGTCTCCTGCTGCGGCAGCCGGGCGTGCGGCACGGCCCGGCCGGTGAGCGCGAAGCCCTCCCGGGGCCGGTAGACGAAGTCCCGGCCGCCGTCGGGGAACTGGCCGTTGTCGTGCACCCAGCGGTGCAGCGCGGCCGGATCGGTGGCCGTCCGGTCGAAGTAGGAGCGCATCGGGCCCGGTTCGCCGTCGACCGTGAACAGCAGCGACACCTCGCAGGTCGGCTGGTCGGTGTGTACGCCGAGGAAGTCGCCCGGCCGGTACTCCAGGTAGGTGCACCGGGTCGGGTACATCCGCCGGCCCATCCGCGCCGAGATCTGCGCCACCAGCGCCGGATCCTCGTGGATCGCCACCAGCGTCGGCCCGGCGCCCAGGTAGGCGTTGCAGGAGCGGCTGACCAGGGCGTCGTGCTCCTTGTCCCAGCCGGGGCTGAGCCCGCCGTCGTACGCGGCGCCGGCGCTGGCCGGCAACGTGGCGATCTCGGCCACGCAGGCTCGCCGGGTGGCCTCCGAGATCAGGTCGCCGATCATCCACCAGGTGTCGTCGGGCAGCTTGCGCAGGTAGTCCTCGCGGCGGCGGGTGGAGGCGAGCATCATGGCCGCGTACTGCTCGTCGGTCTCCCGGGCGGCGACCTGCCGCACCACCCGGGCCTGCATCGCCTTGGCGATCAGCGGCCCCTGCGGGAACATCTCGTCGTAGCTGAGCGTGGTCAGCGCCCCGCCGACCTCGGCGGCGAGCGGGGCGGTGGCCGCCGGCGGCATTCCGGCGGCCACCGCGAGCCGCTCGAAGAGCTTGATCGAGCCGGGCGGGTCGTCGTCGGCGGCGAGCCAGCGGCGCAGCCGCCAGCGCCGCCACTCCAGGTCCACCTCGTTGAGCCGGTGCCGGGGCCACCGGTGCGGCCCCTGCGGGGCGGACAGTTCCCGGCGGACCCCCGAGGCGTCCAGTCCCGCCGCGTACGCCACGGCTTCCGAGATCAACTGCGACTCGTCGGGCCGGGAGTCCGTCATCCCCGATGTCCCTTCTGGTCGGTCGGTGGGGCCGGCCCGACCCGCGTCACGACACCAGCAGGTCGGCCGCCTCCTTGGCGCATCCCCACGACAGCATGACCCCTGTGCCGGCGTGGCCATAGTTGTGCACGATCCGCGCCCGGCCGAGCTTCTCCAGTTCCAGCCGGGGCGCCGGCCGGCCCGGGCGCAGCCCTACCGAGTGCTCCAGCACCGGCGCGTCGGCCAGCCGCGGCTCGACCACCGCGCACCGTCGGATGATCTCGGCCGCCTCCGCCTCGTCCGGGGTGGTGTCGGCGGCGTCGCGGTGGGTGCCGCCGAGCACCACCCGGTCGCCGTGCGGGATGAAACCGGCCCAGATCGGCCCCAGCGGCGCCTCGATGAAGAAGTGCTCGATGCCCGGGTTCGCCACCACGATCTTCGGGCCACGGACCGGCTTGAGCTGCCGGTCGCCGGTCAGCTCCGCGGCGCCCAGGCCGGCGCAGTTGGCCACCAGCGGCGCGACCTCGGCCGCCTCGTCCAGCGAGCGCACCGGCTCCAGCACCAGCCGCCCGCCGCCGGCGGCGAACCGGTCGGCGAGGTGCCGCAGGTACGGCGGCATGTCGACCACCGGCTGGCGGACCCAGAACGCGGTGCCGTAGCCCTCGGGCAGTTCCTCCGGGCGGCACGGGCGGTAGCCCTCGAACCGTTCCACCCCGGGCGGGACCATCCCCGCCGGCCGGGCCGCCATCCGCCCGTCCAGCACGCGTACGCCGGGGGTGTCCGGGGTGAGCCGGCGGACGGTCTCCCGCTGCCAGCCGAGCGCGGGGTCGCCGGGGCCGGCGAAGCTGGGTCCGATCATCGCCGAGGCCATCATCGAGGTGCTGCGTTCCGGTGGCTGCGTGGCCCGGACGAGCACCCGCAGCCCCGCCTCCTGCAGGCAGATGGCGGTGCTCAGCCCGCTCACCCCGGCGCCGATGACCAGCGCGTCGACCTCAGCGTGCACGGTGGCTCCCTCCGTTGACGTCGCGGAAGCGCTGCCACATCACGCGGCGTCTCGGCTTTCCGCTGGTGGTCCGCAGGATTGTACCGACGGGAACGCGGAGCGCGATCAACTCCGCACCCTCGGTGAGTCGACCGACGACCGCGCCGGCCCGCCGTTCCCAGTCCGGCTCGGCGTTCTCCAGCAGCACCATCGCCACCGGCCGGTCGGCGTGTCCGAGCAGGACGGTGTGCCGGTGCCGGGGCAGGCCCGCGGCCTCCAGGGCCGCCTCCACGTCCTCGGCGAACAGGGTTCGGCCACGCAGCTTCAGGCTGTCGCCGAGCCGGCCGAGCACGTACAGCTGCCCGTCGTGCAGGAACCCGCTGTCACCGGTGCGCAGGGTGCCGGCGGTGAACCGGGCGGACGTCCCGGCCGGGTCGCCGAGGTAGCCGGCCGCGACGCAGCGCCCGCCCACCTCGATCTCGCCCACCCGCCCGTCCGGCAGCGGGCGGCCGGTGTCGTCGACGATCCGCACCGACACGCCGTCGAGCGGGGCGCCGCAGCCGACCAGGGGCGCGGCGGCCGGGCCATCGCCGGGTGCACCGCCGAGCGGGATCCGTGCCGGGTCCACCCGGGCCGTCCGCCACGGCTCGTCCAGCGCGCCGCCGGTCACCGCGAGGGTCGCCTCCGCCAGCCCGTACGCCGGCAGCAGGGCCCGCCGGTCCAGCCCGTGCGGGGCGAGCAGCCGCCAGAAGTCCTCCAGCGCGGCCGGGGAGACCCGCTCGGCCCCGACGATCACCGCCCGCCAGGCCGCGAAGTCGAGCCCGGCGAGCTGCTCGGGGCGTACCCGGTCGACCACGTGCCGCAGCCCGAAGGTCGGCATGGCGGTCAGCCGCGCCCCGCGCTGGCCGAAGCAGCGCAGGTAGCGCAGCGGGTCGCGGACGAACTGCTGCGGGGTGAGCAGCCACAGGTCGCCCTGGTGCGCCACCGGCGTGAGCAGGCAGCCGATCAGACCCATGTCGTGGTGCAGCGGCAGCCAGGAGGCGGTGGGATCCGCCGGCCCCTGGCGCAGCCACCGGCCGATCGCGGCGACGTTGTGCTCCAGCGCGGCGAACGGCACGCGTACCGCGCGGGGCCTGCCGGTCGAGCCGGAGGTGAACTGGAGCAGGGCCAGCCCGGCGCGCCGGCCGGCGGTCGGCTCGTCGGCACCGTCGAGCAGGTCGGCGGTGCGGACCACCCCGGCGTCCCCGGCGACCGGACGCAGCGGCCCGGCCAGCGTCCCGCCGGTCACCACCAGCCGGGGCGCGGCCGTGGCCACGATGTGCCGAACGTGCTCCAGGTAGCCGGCGAGGTCCTGGCCGAGCGCGGGCGGTGCGACCGGGGTCGGCACCGCACCGGCGAGCATGGTGCCGTAGTAGCCGGCGACGAAGCCCGGGCCGGTCGGCTCGACCAGCACCACCCGGTCGTCGCGCCGCACCCCGGCGGCGCGCAGCCCGCCCGCCACCCGGCGCACCGCGGCGGCCAACCGGGCGTACGGCCATTCGTCCCAGCCGTCGCCGGCGGCGGCGAACCGGACCACACCCGGGCCGGGGCGCTCCACCCAGGACAGCAGCCGGGACTCGGTCGCCGGTCGGTCGTCTTCAGCGGTGGTCGGCATGGCGGTATCTTGCGGCCGTTGTCGGCGGCCGGCCAGGCGGGTCAGGATGACACCGCTCCGGCTGCGTGGCACCTGGACGCGACCCGCGCCCGGTGACCAGCGCCCCGCTCGAGCGGGGCGGGGTGAGCGAGTGCGGACACTGCCCACTTGAACAACCGGCGGGCCGGGCGCCGCGGCACCGGGGAGGAACGGCACTCCCAGCCACGCGGCGGAAGGCTTCGACATGACCGGTACGGCAGTCATCTGCGGACTCAAGCTGACCCACGACGGCGCCGTCGCGGTGATCACCGACGGGCGCCTGCTCTTCTCCACCGAGGCGGAGAAGATCGGCAACTCACCCCGCCACTGCGGGCTCACCGACGCCGGCCAGATCCTCGACGAGCTGCGGGCCAGCGGCGTCGACCCGGCCGAGGTCACGCATGTCGCGGTCGACGGGTGGACGCCCCGGGTGGACGGCTCCTCGTACGTGCAGCTGCGCGGCCGGGACGGCCGGGCGCACCCGCTGGCGGTCGCCGGGTACTCCGACGAGCCGGGCGGCCCGCCGGAGCCGGTGCGGCCGGTCCGCGGCGACGGCCTGCCGCTGCACCCGATGCCGGGCGGCTTCGCCAGCTACACCCACTCCACCGGCCACCTGTTCGCCAGCTACTGCACCTCGCCCTTCGCCGAGCAGGACCGGCCGGCCCTGGTGGTGGTCTGGGACGGCGGGATGCCGCCCTTCCTCTACCGGTACGACCCCCGCGGCGGCGCGCTGCGCCGGGTCGGTTGGGTCGGCCCCGCCTCGGGCGGGCTCTACCCGATCTTCGCCTCGCACTTCCCGCCGTTCCGGGTGGACCGGCGCAGCCCCGACCGGGACCGGATGTTCGGCATGGAGGCGCTCTTCCCGGTCTCCGGCAAGGCGATGGCGTACGCCGCGCTCGGCAAGCCGGACGAGGACGCCATCGCGGTGATGGAGCGGGTCACGGCCGACCTGCCGCCGGCGGACACCCACCTGCGGATGTACGGCTGGACCCGGGAGGTGCTGCGCCGGCTCGACGGCTCGGGCCTGCCCGACGCCACGGTGATCTCCTCGTTCCAGGAGTACCTGTTCCGGGTGCTGCTGGCCGGGGTGCGGGCGGCGCTGCGCGACGCCCCGGAGCTGGCCGGCCTGCCGCTCTGCCTCTCCGGCGGCTGCCACCTGAACATCACCTGGAACGCCGGGCTGCGCGCCAGCGGCCTCTTCGAGGAGGTGTGGGTGCCGCCGTTCCCCAACGACGCCGGCTCGGCGATCGGCGCCGCCTGCGCCGAGATGGTCCGGATCACCGGCCGCTCCGCGGTGCGCTGGTCGGCCTTCGCCGGGCCGGGCATCCGCTGGGACGGGTTGGTCCCGGCCGGCTGGTCGGCGCGGCCCTGCGACGTCGCCGGCCTGGCCGAGCTGCTGCACCGGGAGAACGAGCCGGTGGTGGTGGTCAGCGGCCGGGCCGAGCTCGGGCCGCGGGCGCTGGGCCACCGCAGCATCATCGCCCCGGCGGTGAGCGCCGGCATGCGGGACACCCTCAACCGGCTCAAGCACCGGGAGGGGTACCGGCCGGTGGCGCCGATCTGCCTGGAGGAGCACGCTGCCGAGGTCTTCGCGCCCGGCACCCGCGACCCGTACATGCTCTTCGCCCACGACGTCCGTCCGGAGTGGGCGGACCGGGTGCCGGCGATCGTGCACGTCGACGGCAGCGCCCGGTTGCAGACCGTGGACGCCACCAACAGCCCGACCTACGAGCTGCTGCGCGCCTACCACCGGCTCAGCGGCGTCCCGGTGCTCTGCAACACCAGCGCCAACCACCCGGGCAAGGGCTTTTTCCCCGACCCCGGCTCGGCCATGGCCTGGGGACAGACCCGGTACGTCTGGTCGGAGGGAATTCTCTACACCCGCGGTGACATCTGAGCTGTGCAACTGAATACGCGCGCACTTCCGCATCCGCAGGGGTCGAACTAACGTCCACGACGTGCCGACTCGAACGGAATCAGAAGTCAGAACGCAGCTCCGGGACATCATCCTGGACCTCGCGCCGAACCCGCAGCCTGAGGTCACCGACGAGGCTCTTCTGGTCGAGGATCTCGAGTACCACAGCCTGGCTCTCCTCGAACTCGCATTCGCGCTCGAGGACGAGTTCGACCTGCCGCCCATCGACGAGGAAAATGCGCGCAACATCCGGTCCATCAAGGACATCGAGGACTACGTGTTGCGCCAGATGGATGCCAAGAATGGCAATCCGTCAGCCGCCTGATCAATTCCACGGGTAATTGTCGTCGGGGCGTCGTACGACGCCGAGCGCCGCACCGGCGGCGGGTGGGGGTGGTGGTAGGCGTGACCGGTCGACAGGTGATCTGCGGCCTGAAGGTGACCCACGACGGCGCGGTGGCGGCGATCGACGGAGACCGGCTGCTCTTCTCCGTCGAGGCGGAGAAGATCGACAACCGGCGCCGCCACGCGCACCTGTCCGACCTCGCCGACGTCGCCCACCAGCTCGCGCTGCACGACGTCGACGTGGCCGACCTGGTGGCGGTCAGCGTGGACGGCTGGGTGCAGTCCCGCGACGGGCGGGCCGGCGCCGAGGTGGTCCGCGAGGACGGCTCGGCGGTCACCCTCGACCTCGCCGGCTACGCGGTGCTCGGTGGGCCGGGGGAGAGCCCGGAGGCGCTCAATGGGATCACCGGCGCCGGGCTCACGGTGGCCGGCCGGGACCTGCCGCACACCAGCTACCCGCACGCCACCGACCACGCCCTGGCCAGCTACTGCACCAGCCCGTACGCCCGCACCGGCCAACCCGCGCTGATCCTGGTGTGGGACGGCGGGATGCCGGCGGTGCTCTACCGGTTCGACCCGGTGGCCCGGTCGCTGACCGCGCTGGGCCCGGTGCTCGGCATCGCCGGCGCGCTCTACCCGGTCTTCGCCTCGCACTTCGCCCCGTTCCGGGTCTCGGCCGAGCAGCGCCGCTCGCTCGGCGGGCTGGGCGACTTCGCCCAGCTGGAGGCGCTGCTGCCGATCTCCGGCAAGGCGATGGCGTACGCCGCGCTGGCCGAACCGGACGAGGCGGCGATCGCGGTGATGACCGAGCAGACCCGGCGGCTGCTGCCGATCGAGGTGACCCGCGGCTTCATCTGGAGCGCCCAGGTGCTGCGCCGGCTGGCCCCGCTGGGGCTCTCCGACGCCGCCGTGCTGGCCAGCTTCCAGGAGCACCTGCTGCGGCTGCTGCTGGCCGGCCTGCGCGCCGGTCCGGCCGCCCGGTACGCCGCCGCCGGCGAACCGCTCTGCCTCTCCGGCGGCTGCGCGCTGAACATCAAGTGGAACTCGGCGATCCGGGCCAGCGGGATGTTCTCCGACGTCTGGGTGCCGCCGTTCCCCAACGACGCCGGCTCGGCCATCGGGGCGGCCTGCGCCGAGCTGATCCGGCGTACCGGCACCGCCGCGCTGACCTGGTCGGTCTTCGCCGGGCCCGCGGTCGGCTACGGCGACGCCCCACCGGCGGGCTGGTCCTGGCGGCCGTGCGAGATCGAGGAGGTCGCCGAGCTGCTGCACCGCGAGCGGGAACCGGTGGTGGTGCTCCACGGCCGCGCCGAGTTGGGGCCGCGGGCGCTGGGGCACCGCAGCATCATCGCCCCGGCCGACGACCCGGGGATGCAGGACCGGCTCAACCGGATCAAGCTGCGCGAGGCGTACCGGCCGGTGGCGCCGATCTGCCTGGTCGACCGGGCGCCCGAGGTGTTCGACCCGGGCACCCCCGACCCGTACATGCTCTTCGAGCACCAGGTGCGCGCCGGGTGGCGGGACCGGGTGCCGGCGATCGTGCACGCCGACGGCAGTGCCCGGTTGCAGACCGTGGGGCCCGACCATCCGCTGCTGTTCCGGCTGCTCACCGCGTACCACGCCCGCAGCGGGGTGCCGGTGCTCTGCAACACCAGCGCGAACCTGCCCGGCCGGGGCTTCTTCCCGGACGCCTTCTCGGCGATCAAGTGGGGCGGGGTCCGGTACGTCTGGTGCGACGGGCGGCTCTACTCCAGCGGGGACGCCGGCGCCGGGTCGGGGCCGGCATGACGCTCCGCCGCGGCGACATCTCCTCGATGCTGGAGGTGCTTCCGCCCTTCGCCATCCGGGTGGCCGCCACCCTGCGCCTCTCCGACCACCTGGGCGACGGCCCCCGGTCGGCCGGCGAGTTGGCCCTGGCCACCGGCGCCGACGCCGACGCGCTCGGTCGGCTGCTGCGCTACCTCTGCTCCCTCGGCCTCTACCGGGAGGACGCGCCGGACCGGTTCGCGCTCACCCCGGCCGGCCGGATGCTCACCAGCCGGTCCACCGGCGACCTGCGGCAGTGGCTCGACCTGGACGGCGCCGGCGGCCGGATGGACCTGGCGTTGGCCGGGCTGCTGCACGCGGTGCGCACCGGCGGGCCGGGCTACCCGGCGGTGTTCCACCGGCCGTTCTGGGACGACCTGGCCGCCGACCCGGCCCGGGCCGACTCCTTCGACGGGCTGATGGCCGCCAAGTCCGCCCGGGTGGTGCCGGACCTCGCCGCGCTGGACTGGACCGGGGTGCGGCACGTGGTGGACGTCGGCGGCGGGGTGGGCCGCACCCTGGGCGCCCTGCTGCGCGCCCACCCGCACCTGCGCGGCACCCTGCTGGACCGGCCGCCGGTGGCCGAGCAGGCCCGCCGGCGACTGGCCGAGGCCGGGCTGACCGGCCGGTGCGCGGTGGTCGGCGGGAGCTTCCTGGCCGAGGTGCCCGCCGGCGGCGACGCCTACCTGCTCTTCGACATCCTGCACAACTGGGACGACGAGACCGCGCGGGAGATCCTCGGCCGGTGCGCCGCGGCGGCCGGCCCGGCCGGCCGGGTGCTCGTGGTCGAGGAGATGCCCGCCGACGACGACCGCAACGGCCGGGCGATGGACCTGAAGATGCTGGTCCTCTTCGGCGGTCGCCAGCGCACCGAGGCGGGCTTCGCGGCGCTGGCCGCCAAGGCCGGCCTGGGCGCGCCCACCGTACGCCGGCTGCCCTGCGGGTTCTCCGTGGTGGAGACGGCCGGCACGACCAGCCGGGGGAACGGATGAGCGAGCACGTGCTGGTCACCGGGGCGTCCCGGGGCATCGGCCGGGCGGTAGCGCTGCGGCTGGCGGCCGCCGGCTTCGACGTCACCGGCTGCTACGCCGGCCGGGCCGACGACGCGGCGCAGACCGAGAAGGCGGTCGCCGACCTCGGCGTCCGGACCTGCTTCGCCGCCTGCGACGTGGGTGACCTGGCCGCGGTGACCGCGCTGGTGACCGACGCCGAGGAGCGGCTCGGGCCGCTGACCGCGGTGGTCAACAACGCCGGCATCACCCGCGACGCGACCACCGTGCTGATGGCCGAGCGGGACTGGGACGCCGTGCTGCGCACCAACCTCACCGGCACCTGGAACGTCTGCCGCACGGTCGGCTACCGGTTCCTCAAGCGACGCCGAGGCGCGATGGTGAACATCTCCTCGGTGGCCGGGGTGTACGGCCACGCCGGGCAGTCCAACTACGCCGCGGCCAAGGCCGGCATCATCGGGCTGACCCGGTCGCTGGCCAAGGAGATCGCCCCGTACGGGCTGCGGGCCAACGTGGTGGCGCCCGGTTTCATCGAGACCGAGATGACCGCGGGGCTGCCCGACCGGCTGCGCGTCAAGGCCCGCGAGTCGATCCCGCTGCGCCGCTTCGGCACCCCCGACGACGTCGCCGGGCTGGTCGCCTTCCTGCTCTCCGCCGACGCCTCCTACATCACCGGCCAGGTGTTCCAGGTGGACGGGGGGATCGTACTGTGACCGACCTCCTCGACGCCGTCCGGCCGCTGGTCGCCTGCGACCGGGTGACCGCCATCGTGGACGGCGACGTCCGGCGGATCACCGGCGAGTTGCGGGTGCGCGACGACGGCCCGTACCTGCCGGACCACTTTCCCGGGCTGACCATCTACCCCGGCGTGTTCGTGCTGGAGGCGGTGGTGCAGGCGGCGGCCGCGGCGTTCGGCGCGCCGGCCGGCCGCCGGCTGCGGCTGACCGCGGTGCGGTCGCTGCGCTTCCTGGTGCCGCTGCGCCCTGGCGACCGGCTGCGGGTGCTCGCCGAGGCGACGGAGGTGTCGCCGCCGCACCCGGTCCGGTTGCGCGCCGACTGCCGGCGCGGCGACGGGGTGCGGGTGGCCACCGCGACGGTGGAGTGCGGGTGGTCGGGGTGAGGCTGGACTTCCCGCAGCTGCGCCGGACGCTGCCGCACGGGCCGGGCATGCTGCTGCTCGACCGGGTCGAGGAGCTGCGCCCCGGGGTGGGGCTGACCGCCGTGAAGACCGTTTCCGGGATCGAGCCGTGCTACGCCGGGCTCGACCCGGCCGACGGCGTCGAGGCGTACGCCTATCCGTCCTGCCTGCTGCTGGAGTCGTTCGGCCAGGCCGCGGCGGTGCTCTGGCTGCACAGCGCCGGGGGGACCCGCCCGGACGAGGTGCTCATGCTCGCCGCGGCCCGGGACTGCGAGTTCGTCGGGCGGGCGTACCCGGGCGATGTGGTGCGCCACGTCGTCGAGCTGGAGCACCGCAGCGACGGCGCTGCTTTCGTCACCGGCCGCAGCAGCGTGGGCCCGCGTCTGATCGCGACCTACGGCTCGCTCACCGCGGTCGTCCGGCCGCGCACCGCCCTACCGGCACGGCCGGACGGCACGTGACCACCAACCGATCGGAGGGAGCAGTTGACCATGGCTGACGGCGACACGCGTCTGGCGGAACTCAGGGAACTCGTCGCGGAGGTCCTGGAGGTCGAGCCGGAGGAGCTGACCGACACCGGGGACTTCCAGGAGGAGTACGAGGCGGACTCGCTGCGGGCGATCGAGATGCTCGCCCGGATCGAGAAGAAGTACAAGATCGAGATCCCGCAGCAGGAGCTGGCGAACATGCAGAACCTCAAGGCCGTGTACGCGGTGACGGCCGGCTACGCCGGCTGGTCCGAATCGTGACATGAGGCGGGTGGTGATCACCGGTCTCGGACCGGTGTCGAACATCGGGATCGGGGCGGCGGCGTTCGAATCGGGGCTGCGTGGCGGACAGAGCGGCATCTCCGCCATCACCAGCTTCGACACCGCCGGCTTCCCCCGGACCATGGCCGGTGAGGTGCGGGCGTTCGAGCCGGAGCCGATCCTGCGCCGGCTCGACCCCGCCGCCTGGGGCCGGTCCAGCCTCTTCGCGGCCGCCGCCGCGCGGCTCGCGGTGCGCGACGCCGGCCTGCGCGTCGACCGGGTGCCACCGCACCGGGTCGGCGTGGTGGTCGGCACCACCAGCGGCGAGTCGAAGGTGACCGAGGAGATGGGCCGCCGAATCGTCGACCACGGCTTCCCGGCGCTCCCCGGTGACCTGGCCGAGCACCTGCCCGCCGGGCGGCTCGCCGCCGCGGTGAGCGAGGAGCTGGGCGTCACCGGGGAGTCGGTCACCCTCGCCACCGCCTGCTCGGCCAGCAACTACGCGTTGGGTTACGCGTACGACCTGGTGGCCAACGGTGACGCGGACGTGATGCTCACCGGCGGCGCGGACTCGGTGTGCCGCTGGGCGCACGCCGGGTTCGTCCGGCTCGGCGCGGTCGCCGACAAGGCCTGCGCGCCGTTCGACCGGGACCGCTCCGGCATGATCACCGCGGAGGGTGGCGCCATGCTGCTGCTGGAGTCCGCCGACCACGCCCGCGCCCGGGGCGCCACGCCCTACGCGGAGGTGCTGGGCTACGGCCTGAACTGCGACGCCCGGCACATGGTCGCCCCGGACGCCGCCTCCATCGCCGAGTGCATGCGGCTGGCGCACCGCAACGCCGGCGTCCGTCCAGACGACATCGACTACGTCTGCGCGCACGGCACCGGCACCGCGGCCAACGACGCCACCGAGGCGGCCGCACTGGAGGACGCCTTCGACGGGCGGGTGCCGCCGGTCAGCTCGATCAAGTCGATGCTCGGCCACACCATGGGCGCGGCCAGCGCGTTCGGGGTGATGGCCGCGGCCCTGGCGATCGCCCGCGGGTTTTTGCCACCCACCATCAACTGGAGCAACCCGGATCCGGCGATGGCCCGGCTGGACCCGATCCCCAACCACGCCCGGCCGGCCCGGGTGCGGGTGGCCCAGAACAACGGTTTCGCCTTCGGCGGCAACAACGCCATCGTGCTGCTGGGAGCCGTCTCGTGACCGCGTTGCAGATCATCGGCTGGGGCGTCACCAGCCCGGCCGGCACGGATCACCCGGCACTGGTCGGGGCGCTCGACCGGCCGCCGGCGCCGGTCGAGGTCGCCGGCCGGTACGACGCCCCGCTGCCCACGCCGCGCGCGCACGCCCTGCCCGACTTCGACGTCCGGGCCGAACTGGGCCGCAAGGGCACCAGCTTCTTCGACCGGCGTACCGCGCTCACCGTGGTCACCTGCCGCCGGGCGCTGGCCGACGCCGGGCTCCAGGTCACCCCCGCCAACCGGCACCGGATCGGGGTGGTGCTGGGCACTACCGCCGGCAGCGTCCGGTCCTCGGTGGACTACGCGGTGGACACCTTCACCCAGGACCCGCCCTACATGGTGAACCCGGCGCTGTTCCCGAACACCGTGATGAACTGCGCCGCCGGTCAGTCGGCCATCTGGTTCAAGCTCACCGGCGTCAACGCCACCTTGGCCGGCGGCCGGGTGGCGTTCCTGTCGGTGCTGCGCTGGTGCGCCAACAGCTTCCGCTCCCGACAGGCCGACTACCTGCTCGCCGGCGCGGTGGAGGAGTTCACCCCGCACACCGCGTGGCTGTCCCGGCACGGCCGCGACGACGACCTGCCGGCCGGTGAGGGCGGTGCGGTGTTCGTGCTGCGCCCGCCCGGCGGCACCCACCTGCGCGGCCCGGACGCCGAGGTGCTCGCCGTGACGCTGGGCTTCTGCCCCCGGGGGCGGAACCGCGCCGAGGCGCTCGCCGGCTGCCTGCGCGGCGCGCTCGACCGCTGCGGGGTCGACGGCGAGCAGGTGCGGATGGCGGCGATCGGCGGAGCCGACGACGCCGCGGCCCGGGCCACCGCGTGGCGGGCGGTGGAGTCGGCGCTCGGGCACTCCCGGGCCCGGCGGATCGCCGTCGACGAGGCGATGGGCGACAACCCGACCGCCGGCGGCGCGCTGGAACTGGCCACCGTGCTGGCCGCGCACCGGCAGGATCCGCGGCTGGACGGGCAACTGTCGGTGCTGGTGGCGCAGAACCGCGAGGGGGCGGTGGGCGCCGCCGTCGTCCGGGGGTGGGGCCGTGGCACTGATCGCGGCTAGTGCCGTCCGCAGCTGCTTCGGCGACGGCGCCGCCACCTTCGACCGGCTGCTGGCCGGCGAGAGCGGCGTCGGTCCGCTGCGCCACGTCGACCCGGCCGCTGTCAACGTCACCCACGCCCACCACCTGCCCGCTCCGGCCGGTGCGGACGAACCGGAGCTGCCGGCCAGCGACTGGCTCGCCGGGTGCGTCACCGCCGCGCTCGCCGCGGCCGGGCTCGACCCGGCCACCGCCCGGGCGCCGGTGCTGGTCGGCACCGGCCTGCGCGAGCTGCGGGCGGTGGAGCGGCAGGCGCTGTCCGGCCGGCCGGTACGGGCGGCCCGGCTGCACTTCACCGGCGCGCTGCGGGCCGCCGCCCCGCGGCTCGGCCCGGTGCTCACCGTGGCCAACGCGTGCAGCGCCTCCGGGCACACCCTCGCCATCGCCGGCGACCTGGTCGACAGCGGGTCGGCCGACGTGGTGGTGGCCGCCGGCACCGACGCGATGACCGCGTCCATGCTCGCCATGATCGGACGGGTCACCGAGGAGCCGACCGAACAGGTGCGGCCCTTCGACGTCGACCGCACCGGGGTGCTGCTCGGTGAGGGCGCCGCCGCGGTGGTGGTGGTCTCCGGGGCGTGGCGGGGGCCGGTGGCGGCCCGGCTGCTCGGCGTCGGGCTCTCCTGCGACGCCCACCACGAGACCGCCCCGTCGCTGGCCGGCATCGGCCGGGCGATGACCGACGCGCTGGCCCGCGCCGGCCGGTCCCCGGCCGAGGTGGACGTGGTGGTCAGCCACGGCACCGGCACGCTGCTCAACGACGTCACCGAGGCCGAGGCGATCCACCGGGTGCTGGTCGAGGCCGGCGGCGACCCGTACGTGACCGGCATCAAGGGGGCGCTCGGCCACACCTCCGGCGCCTCGGCGCTGATGAGCCTGGACGTGGCGATCCGGTGCCTGCGCGACGGGCGGGTGCCGCCGGTGGTGGGGCTGCGCCGCCCGTTGCCGGAGGCGAAGGCACTGCGCCTGGTCACCGGCGCGCCGGTGCGCTGCGCCGCCCGGGTGGCCCAGGTCAATTCGTTCGGCTTCGGCGGGGTCAACGCGGTCACCCTGGTGGAGGCGGCGTGACCGGGTACGGCGTCGCGGTCACCGGGTGGAGCGCGCACCTGCCCGCCCTGCCGCCCGGCGCCCGGCTCGCCGGTTGGGAGCCGGGTCCGGCGTGCCTGCCCGAGGACGCCGCGACGCTGCTCGGTCGCAAGGGGCTGCTGGCCAAGGAACCGGCGACCCGGCTGGCGCTCTGCGCCGTGCACCGGGCGCTGGGCCGGCCGGCGCGGGCCGGCCGGCGCGTCCCGGACACGCCACCGGATCCGGACACCGCCGTGGTGGTCGCCACCAACCTCGGCAACTGCGCCACGGTTGCGGCGGTGGCCACCGCTGTCGCCGCGGACGGGGTACGGGCGGTGAGCCCGCTGGACGCGCCGAACGCGTCGAGCAACGTGGTCAGCAGCACCGTGGCGATCTGGTTCGGGTGGGGCGGCCCCAACCTGACGGTCTGCTCGGGCCACCCGGCCGGCCTGGACGCGGTCGGGCTCGGCGCGCTGCTGCTGGCCGCCGGCCGGGCCCGGCGGGTGGTGGTGGTCGGCGCGGAACCGGCCGACCCGGTCGCCGCCGGGCTGCTCGACGCCGCCGCGCCGCTACGCCCGCTGGCCGCCTGCGTGCTGCTGGAACGCGACGGTGACCTGCGGCTCGGCCCGGTCGAGGAACTGACCGGGCCGCCGCCCGGGGGAGCGGACCTGCTGCTCGCCCCGGCCGGGCTGGCCGCCGACGCGGTCGACCTGACCGGCGCGGTCGGCGCCGGCTACGGCGCGCTCGGCGTCCTCCAGCTGGCGGTGGCCGCCGCCGTGCTCGCCGAGCGGGACGGCAGCGCCCGGATCGTCTGCGGCGACCCGGACGACGGGTACCGCACCACCCGGCTGTCGAGGGGGACCGGATGACGTCGCCGCAGGCCCACCTGCTCTCGCCGGGCACCGACACCGGCCCGTGCGCGGTGTTCGTGCACGGCATCGAGGACACCTGGCGTACCTGGACCCGGCTGTCGCGCTGTCTCGGGCCGCAGTGGCGCACGGTCGCCCTGGATCTGCCCTGGCGGGCCGGCAACGACTACCGCTGGCGCTGGTCCGGCGGCCCGGGGGACTGGGTCGGCGCCGGGCTGGAAGCGCTCGGCGACCGGCCGTTCCTGCTGGTCGGCCACAGCTTCGGCGCGAACGCGGCGCTCGCCCGGCTGGCGGCCGGAGAGCCGCGGGCCACCGCCGCGGTGCTCGCGGCGCCGTTCTTCCGCCCGGCCGAGCACCGGGTCACCTGGGAGACCTTCGACCTGTCCCGGGAGACGTTCCAGCGGCAGATCAGCGACGGGATGCGGCTGCGGTTGCGGCGTACCGCCCCGCCGGACGTCTTCGAGGTGATGATCGCCCGCACCTGCGAGCGGATCGGCCCGGTCGGCTTCCTCGCCGTCTTCGAGCAGTACGTCGCCAGCGGCCACCTGCCGCTGTCGCACGTGGACATCCCGGCGGCCATCCTCATCGGCGAGGCGGACCCGGGGATGTTCCGTCCGCACATGGAGGCGCTGGCCAGCCGCCTGCCCCGGGCCACGGTGGCCGCCGGCGACGACTTCGACCACTTCTGCCACGTCAACCACGCACCCGAGGTGGCCCGGCTGATCGAGGAGCTGGCGGCCGCCGGCGCCGGCATCCGACCGACCGATTGAGGAGGGGATCCATGTCCAGTCCCGAACCGGAGCGCGGCACCGTCTGCCGGCTCCGTCCCCGGTACGCGGGCGCCAACATCCGCACCTGGATCGGCTTCAAGAACTTCATGTACCTGGCCGAGGAGGCCACCCTGGCCTGGTTCCGCGAGCGGGACCTCGGCCCGCGCTCCCTTTACCACCGGTACGGCCTCGGGCTGGAGATCGTGGACAGCTCGGTGCAGCTGCCCGCCGTCCTGGAGGTCGACGACGAGGTGGAGGCGCGGGTCGAGCCGCGCGGGCCCGGACGGTTCGGGGTGCGGCTGCACCTGCGTCGCGACGGGCAGCCGGTCACCGTGCTGCGGGGCACCGTGGCGGTGGCGCTGGTCACCGAGCGCGGCGTCCCCGCCGGGGACCCGCCGCCGGCGCTGGCCCCGCTGGTGGTGCCCGGCGTGGCCGCGGTGGCCCCGGCCGATCCGCCGCCGCCGACGGCGGAGGCGTACCGCTTCGGGTGGCGGGCCCGCTACTTCCACTGCCACTACTCCGACCGGGTGCAGCACGGCAGCCACGTCGCCGCGCTGGAGGAGGTGGTCGACCGGTTCCTCGCCGACCGGGGCCTGTCGGTGCCCCGGCTGCTCGCCGAGCGCAGCTGGATCCCGGTGGTGTCCCGGGCCCGGGTGCGGCTGCTCGCCGACGCGCACATGGACGACGAGATCGAGACCACCTTCACCGTCACCGAGATCGTCAAGGACCGCGCCTTCGACGGCCGGATGGACGCCTTCGCCACCGGGCCCGGGCGGGACCGGCCGCGGCACGTCGCGACCGCCCGCATCCTGCACGGCTACGCGGTGAGCGCCGGGTCGGACGCCGGCACCCTGGCCGAGCTCGACGCGGAGACGGTCAAGGCCCTGACCGGGGGCGCATCGTGAAGCGCGGACCCCGGGTGCACTTCTCCTTCCGTAGCCCGTTCAGCTGGATGGCGATCCACCGGCTGCGCCGCCGGCTGCCCGACGCCCACCAGCGGCTGGACTTCATCCCGTACTGGGACCCGGACGAGCGCACCAGCGCCGACCTGGCGGCCGCCGGGGCGGAGTTCCACTACACCCCGATGAGCAAGGCCAAGCACCTCTACATCCTGCACGACACCCGGCGGCAGGCGGCCAAGCTCGGCCTGCGGATGGTCTGGCCGGTCGACGTCGACCCGTGGTGGGAACTGCCGCACCTGGGCTACCTGCTGGCTCGGCGGCTCGGCCGCGGCGAGCAGTTCTACGACGCGGTCACCGCCGCCCGGTGGGAGCGCGGCGAGAACGTCTGCGAGCCGCCGGTGCTGCGCGCCGCGGCCGAGCGGGCGGGGCTGGACGGCGATCTGATCGTGGCCGCCGCCGAGTCAGCCGAGATCCGCGCGGCCGGGGTGGACTGCCTGGTCACCGCGTACCACGACGACATCTTCGGGATCCCGTACTTCCGGGTCGGGCCGCACCGGTTCTGGGGGCTGGACCGGCTCGACGACTTCCTCACCGAGCTGCTCGGCCCGGCCACCGTGCCGGTGCCCACCGGCGCGCCGGAGCGGGTGCTCGTCGACACCGACACCGCGGGCGGCTGCGGATGAGCGGCACCGCGATCCGCGGAGCGGCGCTGTTCGACCCGGCGGACCCGGCCGTCGCCGACGACCCGTACCCCAGCTACGCCCGGCTGCGCCGGGAGGCCCCGGTGCTGCATCTGCCGGCGGCGGACGTCTGGGCGGTGAGCCGGCACGCCGACGTGGCGGCGGTGCTCCGCGACCCGGCCACGTTCTCCTCGAAGGTGGGCATGAGCCCCGACTTCGGCGGGCGCAAGGTGATCCCGGACGCCGGGGTGCGCTACCGGATCGGCGCGCCCGACGTCCGGGTGCTGATCGCCACCGACCCGCCCGAGCACCAGGTGTTCCGGCGGGCGGTGGCGCGCGCCTTCAGCCCGTCCGCGGTCGCTGCCCTGGCGCCGCGGGTCACCCGGATCGCCAGCGACCGGGTGCGTCGGCTGCTGGCGCAGCCCGGGCCGGTCGACTTCTTCGCCGAGGTGGCCGAGCCGGTGCCGGCGCTGGTGCTGGCGGAGATGCTCGGCGTCCCGGCGGAGATGCAGCACGAGTTCCGGCAGTGGTCGGCCGTCATCACCGCCGACCTGAGCCAGGCCGGGTCCGGCGCCGACGGCATCGGCCGCGGCATGGACATGTTCCGGTTCTTCGGCCGCCGGCTGCGGCACGGCACGCCGCACGACCCGCCCGACCTGTTCGACGCCATCGCGGCCGGGCGCCGGGCCGGCATCACCGACCAGGAGGTGCTGGCCTTCTGCGCGTTCCTGCTGGTCGCCGGGATCGAGACCACCACCAGCCTGGCCACCAACCTGCTGCACGCGCTGATCGGCCAGCCCGAGCTCGCCGACCGGCTGCGTCGGCATCCCGAGCTGGTGCCGGCCGCGGTCGAGGAGGGCATCCGGTACGACACCTCTGTACAGGCGCTGTGGCGCGGCGCCACCCGGGAGGTGACGCTGTGCGGACAGCGGATCCCGGCCGGTGCCCGGGTGCTGGTCCTCTTCGGCTCGGCCAACCGCGACGAGGCGGTCTTCGCCGACCCGGACACCTTCCGCCTCGACCGCCAGCCCAACGACCACCTCGGCTTCGGCGGTGGGGTGCACTACTGCCTCGGCGCCCGGCTGGCAAGGCTGGAGCTGACCGCGGTCTTCACCGAACTGCTCGCCGCGACCCGCGCGATCGAGGCGGCCGGCCCCGGTCGGCGTACCGGCAGCCTGGTGCTGCGCGGCTTCACGCACCAGCCGGTCCGGGTGGTGCCGCGATGACCGGGCTGACCGACGCGGTGATCGTGGACGCCGTCCGCACCCCGATCGGGCGGCGCGACGGCGCGCTGTCCACCCTCAAGCCGGTGGCGCTGCTGCGGCACGTGCTGCTCGGGCTGATCGATCGCACCGGCATCGACCCGGCCGCGGTGGAGCAGGTGATCGGCGGCTGCGTCAGCCAGGTCGGTGAGCAGGGGCTCGGGGTGACCCGCAATGCCTGGCTCGCCACCGGGCTGGACCCCGGCGTCGGCTGCACCACCGTCGACGTCAGCTGCGGCTCCGCGCAGCAGGCCAACCACCTGGTCGCCGCGCTGATCGCGACCGGGGCGATCGAGGTGGGCATCGCCTGCGGCGTCGAGTCGATGAGCCGGGTGCCGGCCGGCGCCAACGCGCCCGGCGGCGTGGACGAGCACAAGCTGCCCGACTACCCGTGGGACGACCCGCCGGGCGTGCAGTTCGGCGGGGCCGAGCGGATCGCCCGGCGCGAGAGGCTGACCCGCGCCGACCTCGACGGCTACGGGGCGCTGTCCCAGCAGCGGGCCGCCCGGGCCTGGGCGCACGGGCGGTACGCCGCCGAGGTGCTGCCCCTGGGCGGCCTGACCCGCGACGAGGGGCTGCGCCCCACCACCGTGGAGACGCTGGCCGGGCTGCGTCCGGTGATGCGCGGCGGGCTGCACACCGCCGGCAGCACCTCGCAGGTCTCCGACGGCGCCGCCGCGGTGCTGTGGATGTCCCGCCGCCGCGCCGCCGAGTTGGGGCTGCGGCCCCGCGCCCGGCTGCTGCACCAGGTGGTGACCGGCGCCGACCCGTACTTCCTGCTGGACGGGCCGACCGTGGCCACCCGGCGGATCCTGGACCGGGCCGGGCTGAAGCTCGCCGACCTGGACGTGGTGGAGGTCAACGAGGCGTTCGCCTCGGTGGTGCTCTCCTGGGCCCGGCACCACGGCGCCGACCTGGACCGGGTGAACGTCAACGGCGGAGCGATCGCGCTCGGGCACCCGATGGGCGCCACCGGCGCCCGGCTGCTCACCACCGCCCTGCACGAGCTGGAACGCATCGACGGCGAGCTGGCGCTGGTCACCATGTGCTGCGGCGGCAGTCAGGGCACCGCCTCGGTGCTGCAACGGATCGCGGGGTGAGCGGGTGCGGATCGGACTGCTGCTCGACCGGTTCGACTGGCCCGGCGGTCCGGCCGCGCAGGGCCCCACCCTGCGCCGGATCGCCGTCGAGGCGGAGCAGGCCGGGGTGGCCAGCATCTGGATCAACGACCACTTCCTGCAGATCCCGCTCTTCGGCGAGGTCACCGACCCGATCCTGGAGTCCTGGACGGTGCTGGCCCACCTCGCCGCCGTCACCCGGCGGGTCGAGCTGGGCACCCTGACCACCGGCGGGCACCACCGCCACCCGGGTCCGCTGCTGAAGATCGTCACCACCCTGGACGTGCTCTCCGGCGGGCGGGCCTGGCTCGGCGTCGGGCCGGCCTGGAACGAACGGGAGCAGCTCGCCCTGGGCATCCCCACGTACAGCTGGCCGGAACGGTTCGCCCGGCTGGAGGAGCTGCTCCAGGTCGCGCACCAGGCCTTCGCCGGCGACCGCAGCCCGTACGCCGGTGAACACCTGCGGCTGGCGGAACCGATCTTCTCGCCCCCGCCGCTGCGCCGCCCCCCGATCCTGGTCGGCGGCGCCCACGAGCGCCGGGTCTTCCCGCTGGTCGCCCGGTACGCCGACGCCTGCAACCTGTTCGAGGCCGGCGGCCTGCCGATGCTGCGGCTCAAGCTCGACCTGCTGCGCCGCCGCTGCGAGGAGATCGGCCGGGACTTCGCCACCCTGCGCCGGACCTCGTTCGGCCCGCTGCACCTGACCCGCACCGGCGCCGGCGACGCGCAGACCGTCCCGGCCGCGCTGGAGCGGTTCGCCACCCTGGCCGGCGAGGGGTTCGAGCTGGCCATCGTGGCGCTGGCCGACCCGCTCGACCCGGCCGCGTTCGAGCTGCTCGCCGAGCTGGTCGAGGCGCTCGCGCCGGTCACCGCCACGCCCCGGTAGCCCGCTCGCGTCGCCGGGAGTCGCGGCCCGGCGGACGGCTCGCGCGGTCGCCGTCGCGGCCCGGTGGGCGCCTGTGCCGGGCGGCCCCGGTGTGCAATCCGCACTCCTTGTCGGCCTCCGCGGCCCGTTGGGAGACTGGCTGCGCCGTGACGGTGGGCGACGAGTCGCGTGCCATCTGCGTACACATTGGAGGTCCGATGAGCGTGACCGGTGAAGCGGCGCGGGACACCGCCCGCAGCGGCGCGGACGTCGTCAAGGCCGCCGAGCTGCTGGCCCCGGAGTTCGCCGAGCGGGCCGCCGAGGGCGAACGGCTGGGCCAGCTGCCGGCGGACCTGTTCACCAAGGCGCAGGACGCCGGCCTGATCGACCTGATGCTGCCGCGCGCGCTCGGCGGGTTGGAACTGGACCCGCTCACCGTGGTTGAGGTGATCAGCACGATCTCCGCCGCCGACGGGTCGGCCGGATTCACCATCCTCACCCTGAACGCCACCTGCTACGTCGCCTGGCTCGCCGAGGACGCGGCCCGCACCGTGCTGGCCGGCGAACCGCGCGCGGTGGCCACCGTCTTCACCCCCCGGGGCAGCGCTGTCCCGCAGGACGACGGCAGCCTGCTGGTGACCGGCCGCTGGCCGTTCAACACCGGCTGCCGCAACGCGTCCTGGTTCTGCAACGGGGTGATGGTGCTCGACGGCGACAAGCCGGCCGTCGTACCGCCCGGCCGGCCGGACTGGCGGCTGGTGTTCGCCCCCCGCGAGCAGTGCGGGATCCTCGACACCTGGGACGTCGCCGGGCTCAAGGGCACCGGCAGCAACGACACCGTGATGGAGCGGGTGCGGGTCACGCCGGAGTTCACCGCCAACCCGATCTTCGAGCCGCCCCGGCACGACGGGCCGCTGTACCGGTGGTCGTTCTTCGCCCTGATGGGGGTGCAGTTCGCCGGGTTCCCGCTGGGCATCGCCCGCCGGGCGCTGGACGAGTTCGTCGCGCTCGCGCCGAAGAAGTCCCGCGGCAGCAAGCCGCTGGCCCAGGAACAGTCGGTGCAGCTCGCCGTCGCCCGGTGCGAGGCGGACCTGCGCTCGGCGAAGGCCTTCGTCACCGACGTGATGGGCGCCGCCTGGGAGCGCACGCTGCGCGGCGACGAGATGAGCATGGACGACCGGGTGGCGGTGCGGCTGGCCACCGGCCGGGCGATCCGGGCCGGCGTCGAGGTGGTCGACACCGTGTTCCGGCTCGCCGGCGGGGGCGCCCTCTACGGCAGCTCGCCGCTGCAACGGTGCTGGCGGGACATCAACGCCGGCAGCCACCACGGCTACTTCTCCGAGTACCACGAGACGCGGGTCGGGCGGGCGCTGCTCGGGGTGCCCGTGCCGGACCCCTGGATGATGTGAAGGGCGGTGGCCGATGAGCCAGTCGGATGCCAAGGTGAGCGAGGTCGAGGACCCGGCCGCGGTGGTGCAGTCCATCGTCGACGAGATCGCCGGCAGCCCCGTCTCGCCGGAGCTGAGCTTCTTCGACCTCGGGCTGGACTCGATCCAGCTGATGGACATCTGCAACCGGATCAACGACCGGTACGGGGAGGTGATCGACCTCTTCCTGCTGTTCGAGAGCCCGACGATCAACGAGTGCGCCGACATCGTCCGGGCGCACGGCCACGGCGCCTGATGCGCCACCGCCGCCGCCCGCCGGTGACCCGATGAGCCGCGCCTGGGCCGCCCAGTGGATCTGGTGCCACGACAGCGGCATCGACAAGCTCGGCGAGTTCTCCACCGACACCCGGATCGCGGCCGGCGCGCATGACCGCCGGGTGCTCTTCCGGCGGGTGTTCGACCTGCCGGAGCCGCCGGTGACCGCCCCGTTGCGGATCACCGCGGACTCCCGGTACGTGCTCTGGGTCAACGGGCGGGAACTGGCCCGGGGACCGGCCCGGTCGCACCCGGCGCGGCTGCCGTACGACACCGTCGACGCCGGCCCCGCCCTGGTCGCCGGCCGCAACGTGCTCTGCTGCCTGGTCCGCTTCTACGGCGAGCCGAACGCCCGGTGGATGCCGGCCGGCCCGACGTTCAGCCACGGCGCCGGCGGGCTGCTGGCCGAACTGGCATTGCCCGACGGGCCACTGGCCACCGACCGCGCCTGGCGCTACCGGATCGCCGACGCCTGGACGCCGCAACGGCCGGAGGGCGTCGGCGGCTCGGTGCCCGAGGTGCTCGACGGCCGGCGACTCGACCCGGACTGGCTGGCCGTCGACGCCGACGAGACCGGGTGGCGCCCGGCCCGGGTGATCACCGCCCTGCACATCGGCGGCACCGCGCGTACCACCCCGCCGACCGACCCGTACGGGCCGCTGCCGCCCGGTCCCGGCCCGGCCGCGCCCGCCGTGCCGCGACCGGCGCCCCGGGCCCGGCTCCGGCTGGCCCAGCCGCCGGCCGGTAACCCCGGTCCGGCCCGGTACGTCGCCGCCGCCGCCGCGCAGGCCGGCCCGGTACGCGGCGAGCTGACGTTCCCGGTCGAGCTGGAGCTGACCGCCGACGCGGTCGCCGTGCTCACTGTCGACTGGGGGCAGGTGGTGGCCGGCACCCTGGACCTGCGCCTGCACGCCCCGGCCGGCACCCGGGTGGACGCCCGGATGTGCGAGGAGCTGGACGCCGACGGGCGGATCCCGGCGCACCACCACCCGCACGGGGTGCGCTACGTCGCCCGGGGCTACGCCGACCGGTTCGAGTCCGCCGACCCGGCCGGCGGCCGGTACGCGATGCTGGTGCTCACCGGCACCGGTCGGGTACGCCTCGACGCGCCGGTGGTGCGCGAGCGGCTGCGCCCCCGCCCGCCGGGGGCCTACTTCACCTGCTCCGACGAGCTGCTCGACCGGATCCACCGCACCGGGCTGCGGACCGTCGACCTGAGCGCCCAGGACGCCTACCTGGACTGCCCGACCCGGGAGCAGCGGGCCTGGGTCGGCGACTCGGTGGTACACCAGTCGGTCGACCTGCTCACCAATCAGGACTGGCGGCTCGCTCGCTGGCACCCCCGGTTGTGCGCCAGCCCCCGCCCGGACGGCCTGCTGCCGATGGCGGTGGCCTGCGACTACGAGCACCGCGGCGACACCTACATCCCGGACTGGTCGCTGCACTGGATCCGGTCCGTGCACAACCTCTACCGCTGGACCGGCGACCGGGACCTGGTGGCGGAACTGCTGCCGGTGGCGGAACGGGTGCTGCGCTGGTTCGCCGACTTCGCCCGCGGCGGGCTGCTGCACGACGTGACCGGCTGGGTCCTGCTGGACTGGGCCAGTGTCCAGGGCTCCGGCGCGAGCGCGGCGCTCAACGGGCTGTGGGGGCGGGCGCTGCGCGACGTCGCCGAGATGTCGTCCTGGCTGGGCGACCAGGGCCGGGCCCGGTGGGCGGCGGCCCGGCACGCCGAGTTGGCGGCCGCGTACCCGGTCTTCTGGGACCAGCGGCGGGGCGCGTACCGCGACTGGCTGCGCGACGGGGTCACGGCCCCGCAGGTGTCCGACCACGCGACCGCGGCGGCCGTGGTGGGCGGCCTGGTGCCGGCGGCGCTGCGCCCGGCCGCGCTGCGTTTCCTGCTGCGGCGCGCGGACCGGGTGTGCCGGGCCTGGTCGTTCCGCACCATGCCGCTGCGGGCCGCGATGGGGCCGCCCCCGCCGGACTGGGACGTGGTGCGCGAGGTGGTCGAGGCGCAGCCGTTCTTCCGGTACGTGGTGCACGACGCGGTGGCCGAACTCGGGGCCGCCGGGCAGGTGGCGGCGCTGTGCCGGGACTGGGCGCGGCTGTTCGACCTGGGCGACGACACCTGGCCGGAAACCTGGCTGGGCGGTTCGCACTGCCATGGCTGGTCGGCCACCCCCAGCCGCGACCTGCCGCTGTACACCCTGGGGGTCAGCCCCGACCTGCCGGGTTTCGCGCGGGCCCGGATCGCGCCGCGGCTCGGCGACCTGGCCTGGGCGCGCGGGGCGGTGCCCACGCCGCACGGGCTGATCGAGGTGGCGGTCACCGACCGGGTGGAGGTCACCTCGCCGGTGCCCTTCGTGCTCGACCTGGACGGCCGGCGCGAGTCGCGCCCCGCCGGCAGCTTCAGCACCGCCCTGGTGGGGGCGCGATGACCGGTCCCGAACCGGACCCCGGTGCGGTGCGTGACCTGCTCCGGCAGGCGTACGCGCTGGTCTGCGACCGGCTGGACGGCGACATCGCGATCAACGCCGCGCTGCTGACCACGGTGGAGGCCGCGCTCGGCCTGGCCGAGCTGCGGGCGGACCGCTGCGCCGACGCCGAGCAGCGCAGCGAACGGCTCAGCGAGGTCTACCGGTGCGCCCGGGCGGCGGCCACCACGGTCCGGTTCGCCGTGGTGGAGGCCGACGACCGCCGGCGGATCCGCGGGGTCCGGCGGCCGGAGCCGCGTCCGGCGCCACCGGCTCAGGCCGCGCCGGCGACGTACGACGGTGGGAACGGGCGCCGCCCGCGGGCCCGGCAGGAGCAACCGGCGGTGGCCGGCGGGGAGGGGTGAGCACATGCCCGGTGGCGAGCGGCTGGCGGAGCGGGTGACCTTCGACCGGTCCGACCCGGCGTTCCTGCACGACCCCTATCCGACCTGGACCCGGCTACGCGATGCGGATCCGCTGCACCTGACCGGCGGTGGCACCTACCTGGTCACCCGGTACGAGGACGTGACGGCGCTGCTGCGCGACCGCCGCTGCGGCCGGTCGGTGCCGCCCCGGCTGGTGCGCCGGGTGGCCGGCACCGGCCCCACCCTGACCTCGTTCCTGGCCAGCGTGCTCAACATGGAGGGGGAGCGGCACGGGCGGATCCGCCGGCTGATGCTCACCCCGTTCACTCCCCGCCCGGTGGCCGGGCAGCGCGAGCGGGTCGGCGCGCTGGTCGACGTCCTGCTCGACCGGGCCGGCGACCGCTTCGACCTGATCGAGGCGGTCGCCGCCGACCTGCCCATCCTGCTCGTCTCCGATGTGCTCGGCCTGCCGCACGCCGACGCCGCCGAGCTGAAGCGGGGGATCGCCGCGCTGATCGACGCGTCCGCGGTCTTCCCGCCGCCGGAGGCGCTGGCCCGCAGCGACGAGGCCAACGCCTTCTTTGCCGACTACTTCGCCCGGATGGTGCGCCGGCCCACGGCGGACGGCCTGCTGGCCGGGATGGCGGCGGCCTGGCGGGCCGGCCGGATCACCGCCGAGGAACTCTCCGCCAACGCCACCCTGCTGCTCTTCGCCGGCAACGAGACCACCACCAACAGCATCGGCAACGGGGTGCTGGCGCTGCTGTCCCGTCCCGAGCTGCTCGACCGGCTGCGCCGTACGCCGGAGCTGGTGCCGACCGTGGTCGACGAGCTGCTGCGCTACGACAGCCCGGTGCAGACCACGATCCGCTGGACCGAGGCGCCGATCGACCTGCCGTCCGGCCGGTTGCCGGCGCGCCGCTTCGTGGAGGTGTCGCTGGCCGCCGCCAACCGCGACCCCCGGGCGTTCGACCGGGCCGACGAGGTGGTGCCCGACCGGCAGCCGAATCCGCACCTGGCCTTCGGTCACGGCATGCACCTGTGCCTGGGCCTGCACCTCGCCCGGCTCGCCGGCGAGCTGGTGCTGCGCCGGCTGCTGACCCGCTACGCCACGGTGGAGCTGGACGGGGAGCCGGTGCGCGCCGCGTCGCTGTGGAACCGCGGCCTGCACCGGCTGCCGCTGCGAGTGAGCTGAACCTGCCGGTGGCCTGTCGAGCCGGTGTCCGCCGGCGCACAGTCGGCACGATGCCCGGCGGACCACCGGGCTGATGGATCCGGTGCGCGTTGCCGCCGCCGCTGCACGGTTCAGCCGAGGCGGACCGGGAGGCTGGTCAGGCCGCGCAGGGTGAAGCAGGGCACCCGGCGGCGGGCCGGCCCGGCGACGCTCATCCCGGGATACCGGCGGACCAGCGCGGCCAGCGCGGCGCCGACCTCGATGCGGGCCAGGGTGCCGCCGAGGCAGGAGTGCATCCCCCGGCCCAGCCCCAGGTTGCGCGGGGCCTCCGGGCGGCGCAGGTCGAGCCGGTCCGGGTCGGCGAAGACGCGCTCGTCGCGGTTGGCCGAGCCGAGCAGCAGCATCACCTGGCGGTGGGCCGGGATGTCCACCCCGTCGACGTGGTAGACACCGGTGGTGACCCGGGTGGAGGTCTGCACCGGGCTGTCGTAGCGCAGCAGTTCCTCGACCGCGTTGGGCATCAGCTCCGGTGAGCGGCGCAGCAGGTCGAGCTGCTCCGGGTGCTCCAGCAGGGCGAGCACCCCGTTGGCGATCAGGCTGACCGTGTTGTGGTGCCCGACGATCAGCAGGAAGACCCCGTTGACCAGCAGCTCGGCCAGGGACATCGTGCGGTCGTCGCGGCTGGCCGCCAGCCACCGGCCGAGCAGGTTGCTACCGGGCACGGTGTCGCGGCGGCGCACCAGCCGGGCGAAGTAGGCGCCGGCCTCCCGAGTCGCCTCCGCGGCCTGCTCCCGCTGGGCGTCGGTGAGCACCGCGTCCGGGTCGGAGGCCACCCCGAACTCGTGCGACCAGCGGCGCAGCAGCGGCTGGTCTTCGCGCGGGATGCCGAACAGCCGGGCGATGATGGCGACCGGGATCGGGTACGCCACGTCATCCACCAGGTCGATGTCAATCCGCCCCCGCGCCTCCAGCTCGTCGAGGACCTCGTCCACCGTCTCGGTGATCACCGGGCGGAGCGCGTCCACGGCGGCCGGGTGGAACTCCGGGGTGATGGCAGAGCGGATCCGCCGGTGGTCCGGCGGATCCAGCGCGTTGAGCG
Source organism: Micromonospora sp. CNZ280 (assembly GCF_011759515.1). NCBI lineage: Bacteria > Bacillati > Actinomycetota > Actinomycetes > Micromonosporales > Micromonosporaceae > Micromonospora > Micromonospora sp. CNZ280. The sequence goes on along the minus strand of NZ_JAAOYP010000002.1, from coordinate 481,045 downwards.
GCAGCGGGAACCGGTTGTCCACGCCGCGCGCCCGGAAGTAGCGGTCGTAGTGCTCCAGCCGGGCGAAGTCGCAGCTCAGCGCCGGGTCCTTGAGGCCGCGCACCACGTCGGTGTACCGGGGGACCACCCAGATGTCCGAGCCGGCGTGCAGCGCCGGCGCGGTCTCGCGCAGCCGCCGCAGGAAGGGGTACGGGTCGGCGACGTACTCGGGGGTGCCGACCACCGACAGGAAATCCTCGGTGGAGGTGACGGCCGGGCCGTGGTGGTGCCGGGCGGCCATCGGTCAGCCGACGCTGACGGGGAGCTTCGAGTAGCCCCGCTGGGCGGGCCGGTCGAGCCGGGTGGGCTCCTCCGCCACGGCCAGGTCGGGCAGCCGGCGCAGCAGCTGGGGGAAGGCGATCCGGCCCTGCAGCCGGCCCAGCGCCTGACCGAGGCAGATGTGCGCGCCGGCACCGAAGGTCAGCGGGTGGTTGTTCGGCCGGTCCGGGTCGAACCGGTCCGGGTCGGGGAAGCGGTTCGGGTCCCGGTTCGCCGCGCCGAGCATCATCTGCACGTGCTGGTTGGCCTTCACGTTCACCCCGGCAACGGTGATGTCCTCGGCCGCCCAGCGCAGCGTCCACTGGATCGGCGACTCCATCCGCAGGATCTCGTCGACGAAGCCGGGCGCCAGGGACGGGTCCTCCCGCAGCCGCCGGGCCTGCTCGGGGTGCTCCAGCAGGATGACCAGCCCGCTGCCGAGCATGTTCGCCACCGTCTCCCAGCCGGCCATCAGCAGCAGCACCAGGTTGGCGATCAGCTCGTCGTGGTCGAGCCCCTCGACGGCGGTGTCGTTCGCCTCCAGCAGAGCGGTGAGGAAGTCGTCGCGCGGCTCGGCGCGCCGCTCGGCCACCAGCCGGTCAAAGTAGCGGGACAGCTCGGCGGTGGCGTGGTCGGCGCTGAACAGAGCCTCGCCGAACTGCATGTTCTGCACCTTCACCAGCTCGTCCCAGTGCGGGCGCAGCCACTCGCCGTCGGCGTCGGGCACCCCCATCAGGTCGCAGAAGATGCCCAGCGGCAGCGGGTAGGCGAAGGTCTCCATGAACTCGACCGACCCGCCCCGGCTCTCCAGCAGGGTGTCGATGAGCCGGTCCACCCGCTGCTCGATCTTCTCCTGCATGGCGGCCACCCGGCGGGCGGTGAACGCGGCCCCGAAGACCCGGCGGACCCGGGTGTGGTCCGGCGGGTTCACCGAGTGCAGCGAGTTCGCCATCATCTGCATCGACGGGTGCTCGCGCCAGTTGCGGACGTACCGGTCCAGCGACACGGTGCCGTCGAGCAGCAGCCGGGAGTCGCGCATCATCGCGTCGACGTGGTCGTACCCGACGATGATGTGGACCCGTCGGCCGAAGGGGATCACCGGTCCGTGGGCGTGCATCGCCGCGTACGCCGCGTACGGCTCGGCGCGGCCCTCCGGACTGTTCAGCACCTTCAGCGCGCTCGCGATGTCCACGTCCTCCACCTCCGCACTCGGGGCATCCGGGTTGCAAGGTAGACCGAAGGTCGGGACGCGTTCGACTGTGCAACCTCGCCACTTGGACCCCGCCGGGCGCCGGCCGACCCGCCCGCGGCGGCGGTCAGCTGCCCCGGGAGAACGCCGCCGGGCGGCTGAGCTGGTGCAGCAGCATCTGCTGCTGACCGGCGGCGATCAGCTGGCCGTCGGCCGACCAGACGGCGGCCGTACCGCCGACGAAGCCGTGCGCCGCGGCGGCGCCCCGGGCGTCGACCAGCAGCCACTCCGCGTCCCCGGCGTCGCGGTGGAAGGTCACCGCCAGGTGCGTGGTGAGCGCCAGGGTGCGGTCCCGGTCCGGCATCAGCACCCGGATCGCGGGCCACTGGAGACTGTCCACCAGGATCAGCGCCCGGCAGGCGTCCAGCCACGGTTCGTCGAACGCGGGCACCGGCCGGAACCGGGCCCAGGTGAGCTCGGGCGTCGGGCCGGGCACCACCCGCAGGGTGACGCTGTCGTGCCAGCGCGGCACCCACGCGCCGGCGGCCGCCAGCCGCGCCTTGAGGTCGGGCAGCCGGTCCGGGCCGGGCGCCGCCGGCATCTCGTGCCAGGCCACGGCGGGCCCCTCCGGATGCTCCGGGGTGGCCCACACCTGCGCCTCCAGCAGCTGGTCGCCGCTTTGGAACATGGCCACCCGCAGCGCGGTCGCCCGTTCGGTTACCCGCAGCACGGTGCCGGTCAGCTCCACCCGGCCGAACCGGGCGGGGGCCAGGAACTGGCAGGACATGCTCGCCGGCCGGTACCGGTCGGCCAGCCGCTGACCGGCTCGCAGCGCAACCGCCGCCAGGTAGCCGCCGTTGGGCCCTACGAGCTGCCAGTCGGCGGAGAGCGTCGCGGCGAACCGGCCCGGCGCGACGGATTGCACCTCGGTGTCGGACGCGAGATCGCCCACGATGTTCACCTCCGTGTCCGGTTGCTCACGCTAATGTGACTGTTCCATCGAGCGGAATCGAGGACGGCATGGACCGACAGCCGGTGCGGTACGTGGGTGTCAGCCCCTACCTGTACTACGAGGACGCGGCCGCGGCGTTGGACTGGCTCGCGCGCACCTTCGGCTTCGAGGAGCAGGTGCGCTGGGTCGACCCCGACGGCGTGGTCCAGGAGGCCGAGATCCGTGCGGGTGACACCGTCTTCCAGGTGTGCGGGTGCCCCGGGTTCTGGGCCGCGCAGGGGGTCGCCGGGCCGCTGGGCCAGGAGAACATCCTCTACGTCGACGACGTGGACGCCCACTGGGCCAACACCCGGGCGGCGGGCGCCGACCCGCAGGCCCCGGAGGACAAGCCGTACGGCGTGCGCGCCTACGGCCTCAAGGACCCGGGCGGGCACTCCTGGGTGTTCTGGCAGCGGTTGACCGACACCGTCGAGCTGCAGCCGGGGTGGCGGGAGATCCGCGGCGGCCAGGTCACCCGGGAGGCCGTGGCGACATGACCCCGGGGGGCGGGGCGCGCGCCCAGGCGCAGGCCCTCGGCGGGCGGCTGTTCCAGGCGAGCCTCGCGGCCGCCGAGCTGATGACCGTCTACCTGGGCGTCCGGCTCGGCCTCTACGAGGCGCTGGCGAAGGGGCCGGCCACCGCCGCCGAGTTCGCCGACCGGGCCGGTGTCGCTCCCCGGTATGCCACCGAGTGGCTGGAGCAGCAGGCGGCGGCGGGGATCGTGACGGTCGACGACGTCACGGTCCCCGCCGACCGGCGCCGGTACACCCTGCCGGAGGGGCACCGGATGGCGCTCACCGACACCGGCGGGCCATGGGGGGTCGCCCCGCTCAGCGTGCTGCCGGTCGGCGGCATCGCCCCCGCGCTGCCCCGGCTGGCCGAGGCGATGCGGGCCGGCACCGGGGTGCCCCCGGACGCGTACGGCGAGGCGCTGCGGGCGGCGCAGGCCGGGATGAACCGCTCGGTCTTCACCGACCTGCTGCCCGGCTGGCTGCGGGGCGCCCTGCCCGACGTCCACCAGGCGCTGCGCCGCCCCGGCGCGGCGATCGCCGACGTGGGCTGCGGCACCGGCACCTCCACGCTGGTGCTGGCCCGCACCTACCCGCTGGCCCGGGTGCACGGCTTCGACCGGGACGCCGACGCGCTGGCGACCGCCCGGGCCGCGGTACCGGCGGCCGCCGCCGAGCGGGTCCGGTTCTCCGCCGCCGACCTCGCCGACCACGCCGACTCCGCCGGGGCCGCAGGGTTCGACCTGGTCTGCGTCCTCGACGCGCTGCACGACATGGCGCGCCCGGTGGAGGTGCTCGCCGCCTGCCGGGCCATGCTGAAGCCGACCGGCGCGGTGCTGCTGATGGAGCCCCGGGCGGCCGAGCGGTTCACCGCGCCCGCCGACGAGACGGAACGCTTCATCTACACCGTCAGCCTGCTGCACTGCCTGCCGCAGAGCCTGGTGGACGAGGGCTCGGTGGGCACCGGCGCGGTGCTGCGCCCCGAGACGGTCCGCCGGCACGCCACCACGGCCGGCTTCGCCCGCGCCACCGTGCTCGACGTCGCGCACCGGTTCCACCGGCTCTACCGGCTCGACCTCCACTGAGGACGGTCAACTGCGCGCTGCTCGCAGTTGTGCCCCCGCGCCGATCCCAGCATGGTGCTCAGGGAGAAGAGTCGTCGGCCAATGGATGAGTGAGGTCCGCGGTGTCAGAGACGGTCGTGAGTACCCGGCAGCCAGCCCAGAGCAGTTCGATCGGGAGCATCCGCAGCCAGCAGAACTCGCAGTTCGGGCTGGAGAGCGTGGCGAACCTCGTCACCCCGTACGCGGTGCGGGTCGCCGCGACGCTGCGCCTGGCCGACCACATCACCGACGGTGCGACCGACGTGCCGACGCTGGCGCAGCGCTGCGGCGCGAACCCGAAGGCGCTGCGCCGCCTGCTCGTGCACCTGGCGAGCTACGACGTGTTCACCGAGCGGGCCGACGGCGGCTATGACGTCGGGCCGGTGGGTCAGCAGCTGCGCAGCGACCACCCGATGAGCATGCGGGTGCTGCTCGACCTGGACTCCTTCAGCGGCAAGGCCGACCTGTCCCTGTCCGGCCTGCTGGAGTCGGTCCGCACCGGGCAGCCGGTCTACCCGGCTCAGCACGGCAAGCCGTACTGGGAGGACCTGGTCTCCTCGCCGGCGATGGGGGACAGCTTCGAGACCGCGCTGGACACCATCGTCAACTTCTCCTCCCGGTCCCTGCTGCGCGGCTACGACTGGTCGACGGTGAAGCGGATCGTGGACGTCGGCGGTGGCAGCGGCGCACCGCTGATCCGGCTGCTGCGCAAGTACGAGCACCTCCAGGCGACGCTGGTCGACTTCCCGCAGATGATCGAGCGGGCCCGGCGCAACTTCGAGGCGGCCGGGGTGGCCGACCGGGCCTCGGTGACCCCGGGCAGCTACTTCGACCCGCTGCCGCCGGGCGCCGACGCGTACCTGCTCTCCGAGGTCGTCGACCAGGAGTCCGAGGAGAACGCGGTGCGGATCCTGCGCCGCTGCGCAGAGGCCGCCGGCGACACCGGCAGGGTGATGCTGCTCCAGACGCCGGTGACGAAGTCCAACCGGGCCGTGATGACCGCCCTCGACCTGCGGATGCTCACCAGCGTCGGCGGGCAGGAGCTCAGCGTGGAGCAGTACCGCGAGTTGTTCGCCAAGGCCGGGCTGAAGCTCGACACCACCTACCCGGCCAGCAACATCACCACCTTCTCGGTGATGCTCTTCGTCTGCTCCGCCGCCTGAGCCGATGGTCGCTCTGGCGACCGCCACCGGCGCCCGGCTGGTCGCGGCGCTCGCCGCCGGGGAGGTCGGCAGCGCCGAGCTGCTGGAGGCGTGCCTGGCGCGGGTGGCGGCGTACAACGACGGGTTGAACGCGGTGGTCGCGACGGACCTGGACCGGGCCCGCGCCGAGGCCCGGGCCGCGGACGACGCCCGCGCCCGGGGCCGGCCGCTCGGCCCGCTGCACGGGCTGCCGATGACGGTCAAGGACGTCTTCGAGACGGCCGGCCTGCGCACCACGGCGGGCGCGGCGGAGCTGGGCGAGCACGTGCCCGCGCGGGACGCCGACGCGGTGGCCCGGCTGCGGGCCGCCGGCGCGATCGTCTACGGCAAGACCAACGTGCCGCGCTACGCCGGCGACTTCCAGACCTGGAACGAGCGGTACGGCCTGACCGTGAACCCGTGGCGGCCGGACCGCACCGCCGGCGGCTCGTCCGGCGGCTCGGCGGTGGCGGTGGCGGCCGGGATGAGCCCGATCGAGCTGGGCAGCGACATCGCCGGCTCGATCCGGGCGCCGGCGCACTACTGCGGGGTCTTCGGCCACCTGCCGAGCTGGGGCGCGGTGCCCGGCCGGGGGCACCTGCCGCCGCCGCCCGGCGCGCTGGCCACCCCCGAGCTGGGCACCGCCGGCCCGCTCGGCCGCGGCGCCGACGACCTGGAGCTCGCCCTCGACGCGCTGGTCGGCGCCGACCTGGCCGGCGTGCCCGGCGGCCGGCTACCGGCCAACCGGCTGCACGAGCTGCGCGGGTGCCGGGTGGGGCTCTGGCTGGACAGCCCGCTGGCCCGCACCGACCGGGAGCTGCTGGGCATCCTGCGCCGGCTGGCCGACCGGCTCGCCGACGCCGGCGCCGTACTGGTCGAGCGGCTGCGCCCGCCCCGGCCGTTCTACGAGATGCACGAGGTGTACGTGCGGCTGCTCATCGGCGTGCTGTCGGCGCACTTCACCCCGGACGAGTACGGGCAGTTGCTCGCCGTCGGCGCGGACGACCCGCTGGCCCAGGCGCTCACCCAGTCCTACCGGGACTGGGCCGCCACCCAGGAGCGGCGGGCCCGGATCGAGGCGGCCTGGCCGACGGTGTTCGACCAGGTCGACGTGGTGCTCACCCCGGTGACCCCGCTGCCGGCGTTCCCGCACGACCTGGACCGCCCCGCCCCGCAGCGGATGCTGGAGATCGACGGCCGGTCGGTGCCGTACTTCGTGCACATGGTCTGGACCAACCTGGCCAGCCTGGCCCGGCTGCCGGCCACCGTGGTGCCGGTCGGGCACACCGCCGCCGGCCTGCCGGTCGGGGCGCAGATCATCGGGGCGCGCTGGGACGACCGCTCCACCATCGGCTTCGCCCGCCTGGTGGAACGGCTCACCGGTGGCTTCGTCGCCCCGCCGCTGCCGGCCGGGTCCGCCGCCGGGCCCGCCGCCGGCTCCGCCGCTCCGCCGCCGGACGCGGGGCCCGCACCGGAGCGGGCCGGGACGTCACTCGACCTCGGCCGCGAGGCGCTTCGGCGCGGTTAGCCGGTACGCCTCGCGGACCAGCTCGCTGACCTCGTCCCAGTCCAGCCCGGGCGGCTCCAGGTCGACCCCCACCCAGCCCCGCGCACCCAGGTAGCTCGGCACGTGGAACCGGACCGGGTCGGCGCCGACCAGCGCCTGCTGCGCGCCCGGCGCCGCCTTGACGTGCAGCACCACCCGGCCGTCACCGTGGTGGTCGTCGAGGAACCACAGGAAGGTCTTCTTCCGCACCCGGTAGCCGACGTGCGGGCCCTCGCCGTCGGCGGTCACCTCGGGCAGGGCGGTGGCGATCGCGCGCACCCGCTCACGCAGCCCGTCGCCGGTCACGACCCGGCCCCCTCGGCGGTCACGGACGCGGCCCGTTCGGCGGCGGGGCGGAGCTGGCCCAGCAGCGCCGGCAGCGACCGCCCCGGGTCGGCCAGCACCGCCCGGGTGGTGTCCGCGAAGTCGGCCAGGAAGCGCTCGACCCACTCGGGCGCGAACTGGTTGCGGGCGTACGAGAGCCGGGCCTCGATCCGGTCGCCGCGCGGGATGATGGTGAGGTTCAGCCCGAACCGGCTCAGCGCCTGGGGCGGCCGGAAGGTGCCGACCTCCAGCCCGGAGGGGAGGGTGGCCGCCTCCCACGCCTCCGGGCTGCGGTCGGGCAGCATCTGGAACACCACGTCGTTGAGCCGGCCGGGCGAGTGCACCAGCGACGGCAGCGAGAGCATCTGCGCCGGCACCGCCTGGTGGACCACCGCGTCCAGCACCGTGCGGCGGGTCTCGGCGAGCAGGTCGCGGAACGACCCGGCGGGCGCGACGGCGGTCCGCAGGGCCAGCATGGTGGCGAGGAAGCCGACGGTGTGCTGCAACTCCCGGCGGGTGCGGTTGGCGAAGAACGAGGCGACGGTGAGGTCGCACTGCCCGGTCCGCGAGTGCAGCAGCAGGTAGTACAGGGCCAGGAAGACCGAGAAGAGCGTGGTGCGCTCGGCCTTGGCCAGCTCGCGCAACCCGTCGCCGACCGGGCCGGGCAGTTCGGCGACGGCCAGCGCCGGCTCCGGCCGGGCCAGGTCGACGACGTCGGCGCGGCCGGGCAGTACCGGCAGGCGTATCCCAGCCAGCCGCGCCTGCCACCACTCCTGCTGGCGGCGCAGCTCACCGCCGTCGGCCGCGGTCCGCTCCCAGCGGCAGAAGTCGAGGTACTGCCAGTCGACCGGGCGCAGCGCGGGGTCCGTCCCGGGCGCCGCGCCGAGCAACCGCACCACGTCGTCCACCACCACTCCGCAGGACCACGCGTCGGAGATCAGGTGGTGCATGTTCACGCACCAGACGGCGTCGCGGTCGCCGAGGCGCCACAGCGTGAACCGGGCCGGCGTGGTGTCGACCGGGATCGGCGCGGTCAGCTCGGCGCGCAGTTGCCGGGTCAGCTCGGCCTCCGCGCCGGCCGGCAGCGCCACGGTGCGTACCGGGGCGGGCATCCCGTCGTGCACCCGCTGCACCAGCTCGCGGCCCCGCCGCACGAGGGTGGTGCGCAGCGACCCGTGCCGGGCGGTGAGCAGCTCCGCCGCCGCCCGGACCCGTCCGGTGTCCAGGTCGCCCCGGATCCGGAACAGGGCCGGGCAGCTGACCGACGAGGACTCGGAGCGGTAGTGCTCGAGGAACCAGACCAGCCGCTGCCCGATCGACGCGGGCGCCTCGTCGGTCACCGTCATGGCGTGCCCGCGCCCTCGGGGAGGGCCCGGGGCGCGGAGATCGCCGCCACCCCGGCGAGCAGCACGACCCCGGCGGCGAGCAGCATGGCGTTGGTGTAGCCCGCCGCGGCGGTGGCGAACGAGGCGGCGAAGGTGGCCAGCACCGCCACGCCCAGCGCGCCGCCGAACTGGTTGGCGGTGTTGACCAGGCCGGAGGCCAGGCCCGAGCGCTCCTCGGCGACGCCGGCGGTCGCCGTGCTGGTGGCCGGTACGAAGATGGCGCCGATGCCGATGCCCATCAGGATCGTCGGCACCAGGACGTGGACCGGGTAGCTGCCATCGTCGGGGGCGAGCGACAGCCAGACCTGCCCGGCCGCGGCGATCACCGCGCCGGCCAGCATCGGCGGCCGGGGGCCGACCTTGGGCAGCAGCATGCTGCCGGCGAACGAGCCCATCACGATGCTGAACGACAGCGGCAGGAAGGCGAGCCCGGCCTGCAACGGGCTGAACCCGTAGACGTCCTGGAGGAAGAGGCCGAGCAGGTAGTACATCGGCAGGCTGGCGGCGTTGGCCAGGAACGCCACCGCGTTGCCGGAGGAGACGGTGCGCAGCCGGAAGATGTCCAGCGGCACGATCGGCGTACGCACCCGCCGCTCGATCGCGACGAAGGCGACCAGCAGGGCGACGCCGCCCAGCAGCGGCGCCAGGGTGCGCGGCGAGCCCCAGCCGTAGCTGCTGGTGGACGCGGCGCCGAGCACCACGAGCAGCAGGCCGGCGGTGACCGCCGCCGCGCCGGCCAGGTCGAACCCGGGCCGTTGGGCCGGCCGGCGGGTCTCCCGCAGGCCGACCAGCGCCCCGCCCAGCAGGAGCAGCCCGACCGGCACGTTGATCCAGAGCACCCAGCGCCAGTCGAGCAGGTCGGTGAGCAGCCCGCCGATCAGCGAGCCGAGCGCGGCGCCGACCACCCCGGCGGTGATCCAGGCGCCGATCGCGCCGGCCCGCTGCTTCGGGTCGGTGAAGTAGGTGGTGAGGATGGCCAGCGTCGTGGGCGCGATGATCGCCGCGCCGACGCCCTGCCCGGCGCGGGCCGCCACCAGCCAGGCGCCGTTGAGCGCGAGCCCGCCGAGCAGCGACGCCACGATGAACACCACCAGCCCGACGACCAGCATCCGGCGGATGCCGAACATGTCGGCGGCCCGGCCGCCGAGCAGCAGCAGGCCGCCGAACGCGAGCAGGTAGGCGTTGACCACCCACTGCAGGCCGAGGTCGCTGAGACCGAGGTCGTTGCGGATGGTGAACAGCGCGACGTTGACGATCGAGGCGTCGAGCAGTTCGGTGAAGGAGGCGCCGCAGGCGATGAGGAGCACGAGCCAGGCGCCACGGGCCCGCAGCGGCGGGGTGGGCGGGGCGGAAACCGTGCTGGTCGATTCGTCAGTCGTCACCGGGCTCCTCCGAGGACAGTGCGGACAATCGCCATCCGTGTCGGATGGCTCACGGTAGGTTACTCGACGTCCCGTCCGGACGGTTGACCCGCGCGCGCAGCCGCGCCGCGGTCTTCTCCGAGATCACCCGGAAGGTGCCGGTGGCGGTGGCGAGCACCTCGGCGTCGACCCGGAACACCGCCGACGCGTTCACGTCCATCCCGGCGACCTGGCCGATCTCGGCCCGGGCAAGGTACGGCACGTCGACCCGCAGCGGCCGGTGGAAGTCGGTGGAGCTGGCCAGCGTGATCGCGATCCGGCCGGTGGTGGTGACCACCGCCCAGGCCATCGCCTCGGCCAGCACGGCCATCGCGAGTCCGGAGTGGACGTACGTCGGGGCGCCGCAGTGCAGCTCGTCGAAGCGCACGGTGGCCTCGACGTGGCCGTCGGCGTCGTCGTACCAGAGCGGGACCGCCAGGCCGCGCGGGTTGCCGGGCGCGCAGACGAAACACCGGGATCCCGGCGCCTCCCGCAGCCGTCGCAGCGTCATCCCCGGGCCCCGGCTCCGAGCTCGCGCAGCAGCCGCTTGTCGACCTTCCCGACGCTGGTGCGCGGCAGCTCGTCCACCACCTCCAGCCGGTCCGGCAGCTTGTAGCCGGCCAGCCCGCGCCCGGTGAGGAAGGCGCGCAGCTCGTCGAGCCCGACCGGCTCGCCGCGCGGCACCAGGTAGACGCAGATCTTCTCGCCGAGGGTGGCGTCCGGCACCGCCACCGCCGCGCACGCGCGTACCGCCGGGTGGGCGCCGACGTGGTCCTCCAGCTCGGTGGCGCCGATCTTCTCGCCGCCGCGGTTGATCACGTCCTTGATCCGGCCGCGGACGGCGAGGTTCCCGTCCCCGGTGATCCGGACCAGGTCGCCGGTGCGCAGGAAGCCGTCGGGCGTGAACGCCTCGGCGTTGTACGCCGGCGCCCGGTAGTAGCCGCGCAGCGTGCACGGGCCCCGGACGAGCAGCTCGCCGACCTCCCCGGGCGGCACGTCCAGGCCGTCGGCGTCGACCACCCGGTACTCGTCCGCGGCGGCCAGCGGCCGGCCCTGGGTGTGCGCCACCACGTCCGGCGGGTCGGTGAGCCGGGTGTAGCTGAGCACCCCCTCGGCCATCCCGAACCAGTGGGTGAGCCGGCAACCCGCCGCCATCACCCGGTACGCCACCTCGGGCTGCAGGTTGGCGCCGCCGACCTGCAGCAGCACCGGCCGCAGGTCCACCTCCAGCAGCGGGGCCAGGTCCACCCAGACCGGCAGCAGCGGCGGCATCAGCGTGGTGAAGGTGACGCCCTCGGCGGTGATCAGCCCGAACGCGTCGTCCGGGCTCGGCGTCGGGCTGAGCACCACGGTGCCGCCGACGGCCAGGGTGCCGAGCACCCCGGGGCAGCCGAGCGCCGCGTTGTGCGCCGCCGGCAGCGCCGCCAGGTAGACCGAGTGCTCGTCCACGCCCAGCGCTTCGGCGCAGGCCCGCAGCTGGAAGGCGTAGTCGTCGTGGGTGCGGGGGATCAGCTTGGGCAGTCCGGTGGTGCCCCCGGAGAGCAGGAAGAAGGCGATGTCGCCGGGCGCCGGCCCGGGTAGCGCCAGCGGCTCGGCGTCCACCTCGGACAGTGCCTGGAACTCGCCGGGCTCGCCGACGATCAGCACGTGCGCCAGGGCCGGGTTGGCGGCGCGCAGTTCGGCGGCGAGGGGTCGGTAGTCGAAGCCGGCGAACCGGTCCGGTGCCACGTAGGCGCGGGCGCCGGTCAGCTCCGCCAGGTGGCCGAGCTCGGCCATCCGGTGCGGCGCCAGCGCGTACACCGGCAGCGCGCCGAGCCGGAACAGCGCCAGCGAGAGTTGCACCAGCTCGGCGACGTTGGGCAGCTGCACCAGCACCCGGTCGCCGCGGCGGATGCCGAGCGCCGCCAGGCCGGCCGCGGTGCGGTCGGCCCGCCGATCCAGCTCCGCGTAGCTCCACCGCCGGTCGCCGTGCACCAGGGCTGTGCGGTTTCGGTCGGGCACGGTCCGCCCGATGGCGCCGAGTGTCTCGCCCCGCCAGTAGCCCTCGGCCCGGTAGCGCCGGGCGAACTCCGCCGGCCAGGGCACGAAACCGTCCAGTGCGTCCACGCCCCGCACTATCGGCGGCGACCGTCGGGGCCGGCAAGGGTGGTCATTGCGCGGCGGTCGACCCCGGCCGCGGGCGGCAACGGCGCTCGTTGCGCCGCTCGCGGGTGCGTCCGTAGGGTCCGACTCGCCCGCGTCCCGAGTCATTGGAGGAACGCCATGACCCGACCGCTGTCGGCGAGGACCCCGGCCGGTGCCCGGATGGTCGAACTGGCCGAGGAGCACGCGGCGGACTTCGCCACCCGGGCCGCGCGCTACGACGCGGAGAACACCTTCGTCCGGGAGAACTTCGCCGCCATGCGGGCCAGCGGCCTCCTCGCCGCCACCGCGCCGGCCGAGGCCGGCGGGCTCGGCGTCGACTCGCTGCACGACCTGACGGTGGCGGTGTCCCGGCTGGCCCGCGGCTGCCCGGCCACCGCCATCGCCGCGAACATGCACCTCGGCTTCACCTTCGACATCAGCCGCACCCTGCGCCGGTCCGCGGACGACGCTCCGTTCACCGCCCAGCTGCGCATCCTGGTCAAGCTGCTGGGCCGGGGCCGGCTGGTGATGTCGCACGCCGGCACCGAGCCGGGTGGCGCGTTCTCCTTCCCGACCACCGAGGCTCGGCCGGCCGAGGGCGGCTACCTGATCAGCGGGCACAAGACCTTCGCCACCAACTCGGCGGTCGCCGACGCGTTCACGGTCTTCGTCCGGGTGCCCGACGGCGCCGGCTGGTACCGGATGGGCAGCGCGGTGATCCGGCGCGGCACGCCTGGCCTGACCGTGCTGGACAACTGGGACGCGGTCGGGATGCGCGGCTCGGGCAGCAACGACGTGGTGCTCACCGACTGCTTCGTGCCGGCCGACATGGTGCAGCTGGGCGGCCGGGTGGGTGAGCCCACCACGGCGATGTGGCCGGGGCTGGTCGCGGTGAACTTCCCACTGGTCGGGGCCTACCTGGGCATCGCCGAGGCGGCGCACGAGCTGACCGTGACGGCCGCCCGGACCCGCAAGCGCAAGCCGTACGACCACCTGCTGGCCGAGCGCCCGGCGGTGCAGGTGCAGCTCGCCGAGATGGAGGTGGCGCTGGCCACCGCCCGGGCCACCCTGGGCCGCACCTGCGAGGCGATGGACGAGTTCCTGACGCTGCCCGAGGACGAGCTGACCATGGACGCGGTGCACCGGGCGGTGATGGATTACCAGTGCACCAAGCTCATCGTCAACCGGGCCGCCACGGAGGTGGTCGACCAGGCGATGACGGTGGTCGGTGGCGGGTCGTACCTCACCGGGCACCCGCTCGGCCGGCTCTACCGGGACGTGCGGGCCGGCGGGTTCATGCAGCCCTACTCGCCGATCGAGGCCCGGGAGTTCATCGGCCGGGTGTCGCTGGGTCTGGATCCGTTCGCCGAGCTGCGGACGCTGGTGCCGCCGGCGCCGGACGCGGCACCGGCCGGCGCAGGAACCACAGCGGAATCCCGATGACCTGCACGGTGCGTACCACCTGCCAGCCCAGCGCCCGGTAGAACCGCACGTTGGCCTCGGTGTCGGTCTCGCACCAGCCGTCGTGCCCGTCGGCGTCCAGCACGGCGGTCAGCTCGCGTACCAGCCGCGCGCCGACGCCCCGGCCCTGGAACCCGGGCTCCACCGCCACCGGGCCCAGGTGCCAGTGCGGCTCCGGCAGGTCGTTGACGGCGTACGTCGCCTGCACGTAGTCGGCGCGGTCCGGGTCGCCGGGCGGCGGCACCGGTCCGCCCGCCACCTGGGCGGCGCGCGGACCGTAGGTGCCGCCGACGCAGGCGCCCGGCGGGGTGGCCCCGGCGACGCCGACCAGACAGCCCCGGTGGAAGGCGCCGAGCGCCGGGCCCGGCGGCCGGTGGAAGAAGGCGGTCCAGATCGGCTGCATGTGCGCCAGCCGGTCGAACGGGTCGGCGCCGCACATCGCCAGCGTGGTGGGGTTGTCCCGCATCGCCCGGGCGACCAGCCCGCCGGCCAGCCGGCGCTCGTCGGGGCGCAGGCCACGGACCTCCAACCGGGGCGGGTCGCCGTGGTCAGCCATGTCGCGGAACGTAGCAGCGCCGCGTCGGGCCGTGCCAATGTGTGGCAATGACGTCTGTCGACAGTGGCTCGGTCCCGTTCACCGTCCTGGTCGGCAATCCGCGGCCCAGGTCGCGCACCCGGGGCGTGGTGCTGACGGCGGCGGAGCTGCTGCGCGAGCGGTTGGCCGAGACCGGCGTCGAGCTGGCCGCGCCGACCCTGGTCGACCTCGCCGAGCTGCCGGCCGGGCTGATCGTGGCCGAGGACCGGTGCGCCGCGGTGCGCGAGGCGTACGCGGCGGTGACCGGCGCGACGCTGCTGCTGGTCGCCTCGCCCACCTACAAGGGCAGCTACACCGGGCTGCTGAAGCTCTTCCTGGACCTGTTGCCCCGGCACGGCCTGGCCGGCACGGTGGCGGTGCCGATGATGACCGCCGCCGACCGCGGCCACCGGCACGCGGTGGAGAGCTACCTGCGCCCGTTGCTGGTCGCGCTCGGGGCGGCGGTGCCGACCGCGGGCCTGTCCGTGCTGGAGTCGGAGTTCGGCGTCGTCGAGCGGGTCCTGTCGGCCTGGTCGGCCGGGGCCACGCCGGCGCTCGGCGGGTTGCTGGAACGGCGCTCGCGCCCGCTGCTCAGCCGCGCCTGACCGGGCTGTCCCGCCGGCCCGCCCGCGCCGAAACCGGCCGAGTGCGGGCCCGGCGAGCGCGGCCCGACCGAGCGGGGACTCGACCGGGCGCGGGCCCGGCCGAGCGCAGATCCGCCCGAGCGTGGCCGAGACCGGGCGTGGGCCCGGCGGGTGCGTCAGGGGTGCCGGCCCTCGTCGATCCAGCGGCGGAACAGTGCCACGTCCTCGTCCGGCCACGGCGCGTCGCACGGCATCGAACCGTCCGCGAGGCGCTCGTGGATGGCCTCGGCCCACGCGCATACGTCGGCGTGGTCGGACAGGTCGAAGGCGTGCGGCATCTCGAGGTCCAGCTCGCGGAAGAGCGGCAGCACGTCCCTGGCGAAACTCACCGGCTCCGGCACGCCTGGCAGTGTCGCCGCGGACCGCACCGGCGTTCAACTGCGGAGTCGCGTCACTCGCCCGGGCCGCGGGCGCGGTTCTGCGCGCCTTGTCGCCCCGGCTGGGCCGCGCCTATGTTCCACCACGACCCAGGTCGCCGCCGACCGGTCGCGCCGGGAGGAGAAGCGATGTCTGCACCCCTGATCTGCGGGCTCAAGATGACCCACGACGGCGGCTTCGCGATCGTGGAGGGCGACCGCCTGCTGCTCTCGGTCGAGGCGGAGAAGCTGGAGAACCGGGAACGGCACGCGACCTTCAACCGCTCCGCCGACATCGCCGCGCGGCTGCGCGACGCCGGGATCTCCCCGGCCGACCTGACCAGTGTGGTCATCGACGGCTGGGCCCGGGGCCGGGAGAACGAGAGCTGGGTCGAGGTGATCGACGACGCCGGCATCGCCCGGCCGGTCGAGGTGGCCGGCTACGACGACGCGCCGGCGGACTCACCCCGGCTGCTCGACGGCCGGGTCGGCAGCAGCCCGCTCTTCGGCCCGGCGCGGACCCGGTTCCGCAGCTTCAGCCACGCCACCGACCACGCCTTCGCCAGCTACTGCACCAGCGACTTCGCCGCCCGGGACGAGCCGGCGCTGATGCTGGTCTGGGACGGCGGGATGGCGCCGAACCTCTACCACTACGACCCCCGGCGGCGGGCGGTGCGCGCGTACGGTCCGGTGGCGGAGGTGTCCGGCGGCATCTACCCGATCTTCGCGTCGCACTTCGGCCCGTTCCGGGTCGACCACTCGCGACGGCTCGCGTCCAACCCCGGCCCGGGCATGGAGGCGCTGCTCCCGGTCTCCGGCAAGGCGATGGCGTACGCCTCGCTCGACCCGCCGTCGGAGGAGGCCGTCAAGCTGATGGAGGGTGTCACGGCGGCGATGCTGCCGATCGACCGGGCCATCAAGTCGTACGGGTGGAGCCGGCGGGTGCAGCAGGAGGCCGCCGCCCTGGGGCTCTCCGACGCCGCGCTGCTCGCCTCCTTCCAGGAACACCTGTTCCGGGTGCTCGTCGACGGGCTCAAGCAGAAGCTCGCCGAGCTGCCCGAGCTGGACGGCCTGCCGATCTGCCTCTCCGGCGGCTGCGCCCTGAACATCAAGTGGAACGCCGGGCTGCGGGCCAGCGGCCTCTTCGCCGATGTCTGGGTGCCGCCGTTCCCCAACGACGCGGGCTCGGCGATCGGCGCGGCGTGCGTGGAGATGATCCGCAGCACCGGGCGGTCCGCGCTGCGCTGGTCGGTCTTCGCCGGCCCGCCGGTGACGCCGACCCGGCGGACGCCGGCCGGCTGGTCCAGCCGCCCCTGCGAGATCGAGGAGCTGGCCAAGCTGCTGGAGGAGCAGGGCGAGCCGGTGGTCGTGGTGCACGGGCCGGCCGAGCTCGGCCCCCGGGCGCTCGGGCACCGCAGCATCATCGCCCCGGCCACCAGTGCGGCCATGAAGGACCGGCTCAACGCCATGAAGGGGCGGGAGTGGTACCGGCCGGTCGCCCCGATCTGCCTCCAGGACCGGGCGCCGGAGGTGTTCAGCCCCGGCACCCGGGATCCGTACATGCTCTTCGACCACTCCGTCCGTCCGGAGTGGAAGGATCGGATCCCGGCGGTGGTGCACCTCGACGGCAGCGCCCGGTTGCAGACCGTGGACGCCGACAACCCGACGATGCACCGGCTGCTGACCGCGTACGAGCGGCTCACCGGCGTCCCGGTGCTCTGCAACACCAGCGCCAACTTCAAGGGCTCGGGCTTCTTTCCGGACGCGGCCTCCGTGATGCGCTGGGGCCAGGCCCGCTACGTCTGGTCCGAGGGCGTGCTGCACTGGACCGACGCGGCGCCCGCCGACGCCATTCCCACCGCCGGCTGAGCCGCGTCCGTCCCCGCCGCCCTCCCACCCCCGGAGGGCGGCGGCGCGCGCGACACCTCCCGGCCGCACGGGACCGGGCGTCCCCCGCGCCGTGCGGATTCCCGCTCCGGCCCGATCACCGCCCCGCACGGTGCGGTCAGCGGCGGCCGGCGGCGCTGGTCGAGCGGCGGCGTGGCTGGCGCGGGCGGGTGCCGACCGCCCCGGCCTCGCGCAGCGCCCGGATCCGCCCGGCGGCGTAGCCGAGCCACTCGGCGAGCACCTCGTCGGTGTGCTGGTCGAACAGGGGAGCGGGCCGGGCCGGCGGCAGCGGATCGCCGGCCAGCCGCACCGGCGGGGTGAGGTACGCCCGCCGCCCGGCGACCGGGTGGTCGACCTCCTCCACCAGCCCGGCGGCGCGCAGCGTGCCGTCGGCGTACCGCCGGCGCAGGTCGGCCACCGCCTCGGCGGCGACCCCCTCGGCGCGCAACCGGGCCAGCACCTCGGCGGTGGTCGACCCGGCGGCCCAGCGGGCCACCGTCTCCGGCGTCGCGGTCGAGCCGGGCCGCCGGTCGACGAACGCGACGTGCCCGTCCAGGGTGGCGACGACGCCCGAGCTGGGGACACCCGGCTCGGCGTCGCCGAGCCGCGTCGGGTTCCGGCCCTCCCGGGAGGCGAGCACCAGGCCCTCGCCGAGCTGCAACCAGAGCGTCTCCTGCTGGGACAGGTCGAGCCAGTCACCCCGCCCGTGCCGGGCGCGACCGGCCAGCGCGGCCAGCACCGCGACCACCCCGTGCGCCCCGGCCACCGCGTCCGGGTAGTAGACCGGGCTGACCGTTGCCGGCTCGGCCGGCGATCCGTACCGGGCGGCGAACCCGCCCATCCCCTCGGTGAGCATCCCGTAGCCGGCCATCGACCGGTACGGCCCGGTCGCCCCCAGCGCCGGCATGGTGACCACCACCAGGCCGCGCTCGACCTGCCGGCGTACGTCCTCGGCCACGCCGCGCTTGACCAGCACGTCGTGGGTCATGTTCACCACCAGCACGTCGGCGACCGCGACCAGGTCCCGGAAGACGTCGGCGCCGGCCGGGGTGGCCAGGTCCACCGAGATCCCGCGCTTGCCCCGGTTCAGGCTGTTGAACTGGGCGGAGGCGTCCCAGGTGCACTCCTGCGGGTCCGCCCCGTCGGGCACCGGCACGCCGAGTTCGTGCCACCGGTGCCGGGTCCGCCAGCCGTCCGGGCGACTGCCCACCTCGACCCGCACCACGTCCGCGCCGAGCGTGCCGAGGAACCGGCCGGTGAGCGGTCCCGCCCAGGCCAGCGTCAGCTCCAGCACGCGCAGCCCGGCCAGCTCCGGTGGCCGGGGCGGTGCCGCCGGGCGCGGGTGCTCGGGGCGGAACCAGCCGGCGTCCCCGCCCGGTCCGGCGAGCCGGACCGGCACCCCCTCGGGCAGCAGCGGGCTGCGCCACGGGCGGGCCGCCACCCGGCCGCCGGTCGCCCCGGTCAGCGGGGCGAGGAAGCCCCGCTCGGCCAGGTGCGGGTCGGTCAGCGCGTCCCGGGCGGTGAGCACCATCGCCGCCGCCCAACCGGCGTCCAGCGCCGCCCGGAAGATCTCCGCCCGGGTGCGCGCGGCGTACCAGGGGCGCAGCTCGGCGGCGAGCAGGTGCCGGTTGCGCCACCGGTGCGCCCAGACGAACCGCTCGTCGTACGGCAGGTCGGGTCGGCCGTAGACGGCGCACTGCCGCAGCCAGTCCTCCGCCCGTACGGTGCCCGGGATCACCTGCCCGTCCGCGCAGGCGAACACCCCGGACGGGAAGGTGCGGGCCAGGTGCCCCGCGTTGCGGCGGGCCTCGTCGGGGTCCTCCGGACGGCCAGAGCTGGCGGTGTAGAGCAGCCCGGCGCCCTGCGCCTCGAACGCGGTCAGCAGCGCCCCCAGCCAGCTGACCCGGGCCCAGGCCGCCCCGCGGGCCAGCCCGGCCAGCGCGGCCGCCGCCGCGTACGCCCCGGCCAGGTATTGCGACTGCCAGCCGGGGAACCGGTGCGGCACCCCGTCGTCGTCCACGCTCACCGCCAGCAGCCCGGACGCCGCCTGCACCAGCAGCTCCTCGTCGGTGGCCAGCCCGGAGGCCACGGTGACCACCAGCGGCCCGTCCACCGCCGGCCCGTCCACCGGCAGGGTGCCGTCGTCCAGCACCACGTCCGCCCAGCCCAGCGCCGCCGGCAGCACCTCCCGGCCGACCAGCCGCTTGCCGGCGTTCAGGTGCACGAAGACCGGGCTCGGCGAGTGCTGCGGCCCACCGTCGACCGGCAGTCCGCGCGCCGGGTCGCCGCCGGGCGGCTCCGCCTTCACCACGGTGGCGCCGAGCATGGCCAGCAGCCGGCCGGCGTACGGGCCGGCCACCCCGGTGGCCAGCTCCAGCACCCGCAGCCCGTGCAGCGGCCCGGTCACCGGGCGCCGCCCGGAAAGAAGTGGTGGTGGTCCGAGCCGGTGATCTCGTAGATCGCGGTGCCCCGGCGGCCGTCGTCGGTGACCACCGCGAGGTGGTGCTGCCCGCCCCCGCGCCGGCCGTAGCGGGCGTTCCACTCCCCGCTGCCGGTCACCCCGACTCGTCGGCCGTCGGCCAGATCGAACTCCACCCGGCCCGCCAGGCCGTGCACCGCCGCGCCGGCCCGCCCGTACCCGACCGGCCGGCCGTCGACCCCGGTCCAGTGCAACCGGTGCCGGAAGCCGGTGACCGGCACCGGCTCCCCGTCGCCGACCGGGGCCCAGCAGCCGGCGCAGTAGGCCCGGCCACCGTCCGGCCGCTCCCAGCACCAGACGCCGAGCATCCCGTCGCCGAGCTGCACGGCCAGCCACATCCACAGCGGCACCCGGGCGTGGTCCCGCACCCCCCAGGAGTGGTCGCGCTGCCCCCACCACCGCCGGACCGGCCGGTGCTCGCCGTCGACGGAGTACCAGCCGTCGAACCAGCCGGACTGGAACAGGTGCCGCTGGTCCCACACCAGCCGGTCGTCGACCGACATCGACCCGCGGGGCAGCAGGTACGGCCGGGTGCGCGCGGTCCAGGTCAGGTCGAAGCCGACCGGCGCCTCGCCCTCCGCCACCGCCAGCCGGATCCGCCGGTACGGCGCGAGCACGTCCACCCGGGCCGGACCGACGGCGGTGGTGCGGGGGTCGTCGCCGTACCGGCGGGTGAACCGGGCGAACCGTAACCGCCCGTCGATCCGGCTCAGCTGCAGGCAGTCGAACCCGTCCCGGGTCGGCTGGCTGGTCAGGTTGAGGATCAGCACGTCGCCGGGGTGGTCCGGCCGGTGCGCCACGAAGTAGCAGCTCTCCTGCCAGTACGCGGGCGGGTCGGCGGGCGGCGGCCCGAACGCCTCGTCGGGCAGTGCCTGCTCACCGGTGCTGGTCGAGGACATCGAACGCCTCCAGATCCGTCACGTGGGCCGCGTGCCGCTCGGCCAGCGACATGAACATGGCGTCGCTGGCCGGGTCCGCGGCGACGAGCATCGCGCCGACCACCGTCATGTGGACCCCGGCGAGCGCGCCCAGCCGCCACGCGCGGCGGCACTCCGCCTCGGCCCAGCGCACCCCGGCCGCGGCCAGTGCGCGCCGGTAGTGCCGCAGCAGCTCCTCCTCGTGGTCCCGCCGGACGTCCTCCGGCAGCGCGCCGCCGACCAGGTACGCCGCGTCGCTCGGGCCGGGGCCGAGCGCCACCGTCTGCCAGTCCACGACGGTCAGCGGCGCGCTGCCCGGGCCGTCGTCGAAGAGCAGGTTGTCCAGCCGGAAGTCGCCGTGCAGCAGGGTGTACGGCGGCTGCTGCGCGGCGGCCCAGCGGCGTACCCGGGTGCCGAACCCGGCTACCACCGCCCGGGCCCGGGGCGACAGTCGCGTCCCGAACCGGGCCAGGAACCCCTCGGCGGTCACCCGGTACGCCGCTGCCCGGCGCCGGCCGGTCGCCGGGCCGGGCACCGGCAACCACTCCTGGCCGCAGAGCCCGGCACCGCCCCAGAACCGGGCCTGCAGCCGGGCCAGCTCACCCAGCGCCAGCGCGACGTCGTCCGCGGTGGCGCCGCGTACCTGGTCGCGGGGGCGGGCCGGGGCGGCGTCGGCGAGCAGCAGCACGAACTCGCCGGTCCCCGGTGCCGCCTCGGCGAGGTGGCAGCGTGGCACCCGGATCGGTACGGCCGGCGCCAGCCGGCGGTAGAAGAGCAGTTCCCGGCGGTACGCGTCGCTGTCGGTGCCGGTGCGCCGGGTGCGCTCGTCGGCGGCGGCGAACTTGCCGATCACCGTGTCCGGCCCGGCGCCGGCCGGTGACCAGCGCAGCCGCAGCCGGACGCAGCGGGCCAGCTTCCCGCCGCCGACCGGCGCGCGCTCCACAGCGGTCACCCGCGCGCCGGCCGCTGCCGTCGCGCGCAGGGCGCCGGTCAGGCGCGGGAAGCTGGCCCGCTGCGTCCGGCTGCGGCCTGCGCTGGTCACCGGCCGGGCGCCGGGCCGGACACGGTGAATCGGCAAGTTCGCCGCCGCCGACGAGCGCCACCCGGCGCACCGGCACCGGACAGCGACGCGTACCGCCGGAACTGCTCTTCTACCGCCGGCTGGCGCCGCCGTACCGATCCGGGTGCCACGCTGCCACCTCGCCGAGGCGGCACCGGGGACCGGCGAGTTCGTGCTGCTGCTCGCCGACGCCGCCCCGGCCCGCCCCCGCGACCAGGTACGCGGCGCCACCGCGGACGACGTCGCGCTGGCGCTGGGTGAGCTGGCCCGGCTGCAGGCCCGGTTCTGGGGCGGTGCCGGGCTCTGCGGCCAGGAGTGGTTGCCGGTGCCCGGCCCGGCGACCGGCCGGCGCCGGGCAGCGGCGTACCGGGTGACCGCCGAGGGGTTCCTGGCCCGGTTCGGGACGCGACTGTCGCCCCGGGCCCGGGCGGTGGTAGCCGGGTTCGGCACCCGGGTACGCCGCTGGGCCGCCGCGCAGCAGCCGCCGTACACCCTGCTGCACGGCGACTTCCGGCTGGACAACCTGCTCTTCGACGACGGCCCGGGCAGCGCGCCGCTGACCGTCGTGGACTGGCAGACGGTGGCGCTCGGCCCCGGCCCGAGCGACGCGGCGTACCTGTTCGGCGGCGCGCTGCCGGAGGACGTCCGGCGGGACCACGAGGAGGAGCTGCTGCGGCACTACCGGCGCGCACTGGCCGCGGCCGGGGTGCGCTGGGCCGAGGCGAGTGCCGCCGCGCGTGGCGGCTGGGCGCGCTCGCCGGGGTCCACATGACGGTGGTCGGCGCGATGCTCGTCGCCGCGGACCCGGCCAGCGACGCCATGTTCATGTCGCTGGCCGAGCGGCACGCGGCCCACGTGACGGATCTGGAGGCGTTCGATGTCCTCGACCAGCACCGGTGAGCAGGCACTGCCCGACGAGGCGTTCGGGCCGCCGCCCGCCGACCCGCCCGCGTACTGGCAGGAGAGCTGCTACTTCGTGGCGCACCGGCCGGACCACCCCGGCGACGTGCTGATCCTCAACCTGACCAGCCAGCCGACCCGGGACGGGTTCGACTGCCTGCAGCTGAGCCGGATCGACGGGCGGTTACGGTTCGCCCGGTTCACCCGCCGGTACGGCGACGACCCCCGCACCACCGCCGTCGGTCCGGCCCGGGTGGACGTGCTCGCGCCGTACCGGCGGATCCGGCTGGCGGTGGCGGAGGGCGAGGCGCCGGTCGGCTTCGACCTGACCTGGACCGCGCGCACCCGGCCGTACCTGCTGCCCCGCGGGTCGATGTCGGTCGACGACCGGCTGGTGTGGGACCAGCGGCACCTGTTCCAGTCCGGCTGGTTCGACGGCTGGTACTCCGTCGACGGCGAGCACCGGCCGGTCCGGCGGTGGTGGGGGCAGCGCGACCACTCCTGGGGGGTGCGGGACCACGCCCGGGTGCCGCTGTGGATGTGGCTGGCCGTGCAGCTCGGCGACGGGATGCTCGGCGTCTGGTGCTGGGAGCGGCCGGACGGTGGCCGGGCCTACTGCGCCGGCTGCTGGGCCCCGGTCGGCGACGGGGAGCCGGTGCCGGTCACCGGCTTCCGGCACCGGTTGCACTGGACCGGGGTCGACGGCCGGCCGGTCGGGTACGGGCGGGCCGGCGCGGCGGTGCACGGCCTGGCGGGCCGGGTGGAGTTCGATCTGGCCGACGGCCGACGAGTCGGGGTGACCGGCAGCGGGGAGTGGAACGCCCGCTACGGCCGGCGCGGGGGCGGGCAGCACCACCTCGCGGTGGTCACCGACGACGGCCGCCGGGGCACCGCGATCTACGAGATCACCGGCTCGGACCACCACCACTTCTTTCCGGGCGGCGCCCGGTGACCGGGCCGCTGCACGGGCTGCGGGTGCTGGAGCTGGCCACCGGGGTGGCCGGCCCGTACGCCGGCCGGCTGCTGGCCATGCTCGGCGCCACCGTGGTGAAGGCGGAGCCGCCCGGCGGCGACCCGGCGCGCGGACTGCCGGTCGACGGTGGGCCGCAGCACTCGCCGAGCCCGGTCTTCGTGCACCTGAACGCCGGCAAGCGGCTGGTCGGCCGGGAGGTGCTGCCGGCGGCGCTGGGCTGGGCGGACGTGGTGCTGGACGACGGCACCCTGCCGGTGGACGGGCCGGCGGTGGACGGGCCGCTGGTGGTCACCGTGGCCTCCGGGCTGGCCACCGACGAGGAGCTGCTGGTGCAGGCGGCGTCCGGGCTGCTGGCGGTGAGCGTGGACGACGACGGGGTGCCGCACCGGTTCCCCGGCTGGCAGTCGCAATACCTGGCCGGGGCGTACGCGGCGGCGGCCGCGCTGGCCGGGCTGGCCCGCGGGGCGGCCTGGGCCCGGGTCAGCTGGCTGGGGGCGCTGCTGACCGCGTTCGAGGCGCAGGGCGCCGGGCTGCTCTACACCGCCAGCTCTGGCCGTCCGGAGGACCCCGACGAGGCCCGCCGCAACGCGGGGCACCTGGCCCGCACCTTCCCGTCCGGGGTGTTCGCCTGCGCGGACGGGCAGGTGATCCCGGGCACCGTACGGGCGGAGGACTGGCTGCGGCAGTGCGCCGTCTACGGCCGACCCGACCTGCCGTACGACGAGCGGTTCGTCTGGGCGCACCGGTGGCGCAACCGGCACCTGCTCGCCGCCGAGCTGCGCCCCTGGTACGCCGCGCGCACCCGGGCGGAGATCTTCCGGGCGGCGCTGGACGCCGGTTGGGCGGCGGCGATGGTGCTCACCGCCCGGGACGCGCTGACCGACCCGCACCTGGCCGAGCGGGGCTTCCTCGCCCCGCTGACCGGGGCGACCGGCGGCCGGGTGGCGGCCCGCCCGTGGCGCAGCCCGCTGCTGCCCGAGGGGGTGCCGGTCCGGCTCGCCGGACCGGGCGGGGACGCCGGCTGGTTCCGCCCCGAGCACCCGCGCCCGGCGGCACCGCCCCCGGCCACCGGAGCTGGCCGGGCTGCGCGTGCTGGAGCTGACGCTGGCCTGGGCGGGACCGCTCACCGGCCGGTTCCTCGGCACGCTCGGCGCGGACGTGGTGCGGGTCGAGGTGGGCAGTCGCCCGGACGGCTGGCGGACCCGGCACCGGTGGCACGAACTCGGCGTGCCGGTGCCCGACGGGGCGGACCCGCAGGAGTGCACCTGGGACGCCTCCGCCCAGTTCAACAGCCTGAACCGGGGCAAGCGCGGGATCTCGGTGGACCTGGCCACCCCGGCCGGCGCCGACGTCTTCCGGGACCTGGTCGCGGTCGCCGACGTGCTGGTGGTGAACATGACCCACGACGTGCTGGTCAAGCGCGGCGTGGCCGAGGACGTACGCCGGCAGGTCGAGCGCGGCCTGGTGGTGGTCACCATGCCGGCGCTGGGGGCGACCGGGCCGTACCGGTCGATGGCCGGCTACGGGATGCTCACCGAGGGGATGGGCGGGTTCGCCGCCCGGTACGGATCGCCGGCCGAGCCGGCAACGGTCAGCCCGGTCTACTACCCGGACGCGGTGGCCGGGGCGCACGGGGTGGTCGCGGTGCTGGCCGCGCTGGCCGGTCGCGCCCGGCACGGGCGGGGTGACTGGCTCGACCTGTCCCAGCAGGAGACGCTCTGGTTGCAGCTCGGCGAGGGCCTGGTGCTCGCCTCCCGGGAGGGCCGGAACCCGACGCGGCTCGGCGACGCCGAGCCGGGTGTCCCCAGCTCGGGCGTCGTCGCCACCCTGGACGGGCACGTCGCGTTCGTCGACCGGCGGCCCGGCTCGACCGCGACGCCGGAGACGGTGGCCCGCTGGGCCGCCGGGTCGACCACCGCCGAGGTGCTGGCCCGGTTGCGCGCCGAGGGGGTCGCCGCCGAGGCGGTGGCCGACCTGCGCCGGCGGTACGCCGACGGCACGCTGCGCGCCGCCGGGCTGGTGGAGGAGGTCGACCACCCGGTCGCCGGGCGGCGGGCGTACCTCACCCCGCCGGTGCGGCTGGCCGGCGATCCGCTGCCGCCGGCCCGGCCCGCTCCCCTGTTCGACCAGCACACCGACGAGGTGCTCGCCGAGTGGCTCGGCTACGCCGCCGGGCGGATCCGGGCGCTGCGCGAGGCCGGGGCGGTCGGCACCCGCCCGCGCCAGCCACGCCGCCGCTCGACCAGCGCCGCCGGCCGCCGCTGACCGCACCGTGCGGGGCGGTGATCGGGCCGGAGCGGGAATCCGCACGGCGCGGGGGACGCCCGGTCCCGTGCGGCCGGGAGGTGTCGCGCGCGCCGCCGCCCTCCGGGGGTGGGAGGGCGGCGGGGACGGACGCGGCTCAGCCGGCGGTGGGAATGGCGTCGGCGGGCGCCGCGTCGGTCCAGTGCAGCACGCCCTCGGACCAGACGTAGCGGGCCTGGCCCCAGCGCATCACGGAGGCCGCGTCCGGAAAGAAGCCCGAGCCCTTGAAGTTGGCGCTGGTGTTGCAGAGCACCGGGACGCCGGTGAGCCGCTCGTACGCGGTCAGCAGCCGGTGCATCGTCGGGTTGTCGGCGTCCACGGTCTGCAACCGGGCGCTGCCGTCGAGGTGCACCACCGCCGGGATCCGATCCTTCCACTCCGGACGGACGGAGTGGTCGAAGAGCATGTACGGATCCCGGGTGCCGGGGCTGAACACCTCCGGCGCCCGGTCCTGGAGGCAGATCGGGGCGACCGGCCGGTACCACTCCCGCCCCTTCATGGCGTTGAGCCGGTCCTTCATGGCCGCACTGGTGGCCGGGGCGATGATGCTGCGGTGCCCGAGCGCCCGGGGGCCGAGCTCGGCCGGCCCGTGCACCACGACCACCGGCTCGCCCTGCTCCTCCAGCAGCTTGGCCAGCTCCTCGATCTCGCAGGGGCGGCTGGACCAGCCGGCCGGCGTCCGCCGGGTCGGCGTCACCGGCGGGCCGGCGAAGACCGACCAGCGCAGCGCGGACCGCCCGGTGCTGCGGATCATCTCCCACGCACGCCGCGCCGATCGCCGAGCCCGCGTCGTTGGGGAACGGCGGCACCCAGACATCGGCGAAGAGGCCGCTGGCCCGCAGCCCGGCGTTCCACTTGATGTTCAGGGCGCAGCCGCCGGAGAGGCAGATCGGCAGGCCGTCCAGCTCGGGCAGCTCGGCGAGCTTCTGCTTGAGCCCGTCGACGAGCACCCGGAACAGGTGTTCCTGGAAGGAGGCGAGCAGCGCGGCGTCGGAGAGCCCCAGGGCGGCGGCCTCCTGCTGCACCCGCCGGCTCCACCCGTACGACTTGATGGCCCGGTCGATCGGCAGCATCGCCGCCGTGACACCCTCCATCAGCTTGACGGCCTCCTCCGACGGCGGGTCGAGCGAGGCGTACGCCATCGCCTTGCCGAGACCGGGAGCAGCGCCTCCATGCCCGGGCCGGGGTTGGACGCGAGCCGTCGCGAGTGGTCGACCCGGAACGGGCCGAAGTGCGACGCGAAGATCGGGTAGATGCCGCCGGACACCTCCGCCACCGGACCGTACGCGCGCACCGCCCGCCGCCGGGGGTCGTAGTGGTAGAGGTTCGGCGCCATCCCGCCGTCCCAGACCAGCATCAGCGCCGGCTCGTCCCGGGCGGCGAAGTCGCTGGTGCAGTAGCTGGCGAAGGCGTGGTCGGTGGCGTGGCTGAAGCTGCGGAACCGGGTCCGCGCCGGGCCGAAGAGCGGGCTGCTGCCGACCCGGCCGTCGAGCAGCCGGGGTGAGTCCGCCGGCGCGTCGTCGTAGCCGGCCACCTCGACCGGCCGGGCGATGCCGGCGTCGTCGATCACCTCGACCCAGCTCTCGTTCTCCCGGCCCCGGGCCCAGCCGTCGATGACCACACTGGTCAGGTCGGCCGGGGAGATCCCGGCGTCGCGCAGCCGCGCGGCGATGTCGGCGGAGCGGTTGAAGGTCGCGTGCCGTTCCCGGTTCTCCAGCTTCTCCGCCTCGACCGAGAGCAGCAGGCGGTCGCCCTCCACGATCGCGAAGCCGCCGTCGTGGGTCATCTTGAGCCCGCAGATCAGGGGTGCAGACATCGCTTCTCCTCCCGGCGCGACCGGTCGGCGGCGACCTGGGTCGTGGTGGAACATAGGCGCGGCCCAGCCGGGGCGACAAGGCGCGCAGAACCGCGCCCGCGGCCCGGGCGAGTGACGCGACTCCGCAGTTGAACGCCGGTGCGGTCCGCGGCGACACTGCCAGGCGTGCCGGAGCCGGTGAGTTTCGCCAGGGACGTGCTGCCGCTCTTCCGCGAGCTGGACCTCGAGTGCCGCACGCCTTCGACCTGTCCGACCACGCCGACGTATGCGCGTGGGCCGAGGCCATCCACGAGCGCCTCGCGGACGGTTCGATGCCGTGCGACGCGCCGTGGCCGGACGAGGACGTGGCACTGTTCCGCCGCTGGATCGACGAGGGCCGGCACCCCTGACGCACCCGCCGGGCCCACGCCCGGTCTCGGCCACGCTCGGGCGGATCTGCGCTCGGCCGGGCCCGCGCCCGGTCGAGTCCCCGCTCGGTCGGGCCGCGCTCGCCGGGCCCGCACTCGGCCGGTTTCGGCGCGGGCGGGCCGGCGGGACAGCCCGGTCAGGCGCGGCTGAGCAGCGGGCGCGAGCGCCGTTCCAGCAACCCGCCGAGCGCCGGCGTGGCCCCGGCCGACCAGGCCGACAGGACCCGCTCGACGACGCCGAACTCCGACTCCAGCACGGACAGGCCCGCGGTCGGCACCGCCGCCCCGAGCGCGACCAGCAACGGGCGCAGGTAGCTCTCCACCGCGTGCCGGTGGCCGCGGTCGGCGGCGGTCATCATCGGCACCGCCACCGTGCCGGCCAGGCCGTGCCGGGGCAACAGGTCCAGGAAGAGCTTCAGCAGCCCGGTGTAGCTGCCCTTGTAGGTGGGCGAGGCGACCAGCAGCAGCGTCGCGCCGGTCACCGCCGCGTACGCCTCGCGCACCGCGGCGCACCGGTCCTCGGCCACGATCAGCCCGGCCGGCAGCTCGGCGAGGTCGACCAGGGTCGGCGCGGCCAGCTCGACGCCGGTCTCGGCCAACCGCTCGCGCAGCAGCTCCGCCGCCGTCAGCACCACGCCCCGGGTGCGCGACCTGGGCCGCGGATTGCCGACCAGGACGGTGAACGGGACCGAGCCACTGTCGACAGACGTCATTGCCACACATTGGCACGGCCCGACGCGGCGCTGCTACGTTCCGCGACATGGCTGACCACGGCGACCCGCCCCGGTTGGAGGTCCGTGGCCTGCGCCCCGACGAGCGCCGGCTGGCCGGCGGGCTGGTCGCCCGGGCCGATGCGGGACAACCCCACCACGCTGGCGATGTGCGGCGCCGACCCGTTCGACGGCTGGCGCACATGCAGCCGATCTGGACCGCCTTCTTCCACCGGCCGCCGGGCCCGCGCCGGCGCCGGTCCCGGCGCCGGTGGAAGAAGGCGGTCCAGATCGGCTGCATGTGCGCCAGCCGGTCGAACGGGTCGGCGCCGCACATCGCCAGCGTGGTGGGGTTGTCCCGCATCGCCCGGGCGACCAGCCCGCCGGCCAGCCGGCGCTCGTCGGGGCGCAGGCCACGGACCTCCAACCGGGGCGGGTCGCCGTGGTCAGCCATGTCGCGGAACGTAGCAGCGCCGCGTCGGGCCGTGCCAATGTGTGGCAATGACGTCTGTCGACAGTGGCTCGGTCCCGTTCACCGTCCTGGTCGGCAATCCGCGGCCCAGGTCGCGCACCCGGGGCGTGGTGCTGACGGCGGCGGAGCTGCTGCGCGAGCGGTTGGCCGAGACCGGCGTCGAGCTGGCCGCGCCGACCCTGGTCGACCTCGCCGAGCTGCCGGCCGGGCTGATCGTGGCCGAGGACCGGTGCGCCGCGGTGCGCGAGGCGTACGCGGCGGTGACCGGCGCGACGCTGCTGCTGGTCGCCTCGCCCACCTACAAGGGCAGCTACACCGGGCTGCTGAAGCTCTTCCTGGACCTGTTGCCCCGGCACGGCCTGGCCGGCACGGTGGCGGTGCCGATGATGACCGCCGCCGACCGCGGCCACCGGCACGCGGTGGAGAGCTACCTGCGCCCGTTGCTGGTCGCGCTCGGGGCGGCGGTGCCGACCGCGGGCCTGTCCGTGCTGGAGTCGGAGTTCGGCGTCGTCGAGCGGGTCCTGTCGGCCTGGTCGGCCGGGGCCACGCCGGCGCTCGGCGGGTTGCTGGAACGGCGCTCGCGCCCGCTGCTCAGCCGCGCCTGACCGGGCTGTCCCGCCGGCCCGCCCGCGCCGAAACCGGCCGAGTGCGGGCCCGGCGAGCGCGGCCCGACCGAGCGGGGACTCGACCGGGCGCGGGCCCGGCCGAGCGCAGATCCGCCCGAGCGTGGCCGAGACCGGGCGTGGGCCCGGCGGGTGCGTCAGGGGTGCCGGCCCTCGTCGATCCAGCGGCGGAACAGTGCCACGTCCTCGTCCGGCCACGGCGCGTCGCACGGCATCGAACCGTCCGCGAGGCGCTCGTGGATGGCCTCGGCCCACGCGCATACGTCGGCGTGGTCGGACAGGTCGAAGGCGTGCGGCATCTCGAGGTCCAGCTCGCGGAAGAGCGGCAGCACGTCCCTGGCGAAACTCACCGGCTCCGGCACGCCTGGCAGTGTCGCCGCGGACCGCACCGGCGTTCAACTGCGGAGTCGCGTCACTCGCCCGGGCCGCGGGCGCGGTTCTGCGCGCCTTGTCGCCCCGGCTGGGCCGCGCCTATGTTCCACCACGACCCAGGTCGCCGCCGACCGGTCGCGCCGGGAGGAGAAGCGATGTCTGCACCCCTGATCTGCGGGCTCAAGATGACCCACGACGGCGGCTTCGCGATCGTGGAGGGCGACCGCCTGCTGCTCTCGGTCGAGGCGGAGAAGCTGGAGAACCGGGAACGGCACGCGACCTTCAACCGCTCCGCCGACATCGCCGCGCGGCTGCGCGACGCCGGGATCTCCCCGGCCGACCTGACCAGTGTGGTCATCGACGGCTGGGCCCGGGGCCGGGAGAACGAGAGCTGGGTCGAGGTGATCGACGACGCCGGCATCGCCCGGCCGGTCGAGGTGGCCGGCTACGACGACGCGCCGGCGGACTCACCCCGGCTGCTCGACGGCCGGGTCGGCAGCAGCCCGCTCTTCGGCCCGGCGCGGACCCGGTTCCGCAGCTTCAGCCACGCCACCGACCACGCCTTCGCCAGCTACTGCACCAGCGACTTCGCCGCCCGGGACGAGCCGGCGCTGATGCTGGTCTGGGACGGCGGGATGGCGCCGAACCTCTACCACTACGACCCCCGGCGGCGGGCGGTGCGCGCGTACGGTCCGGTGGCGGAGGTGTCCGGCGGCATCTACCCGATCTTCGCGTCGCACTTCGGCCCGTTCCGGGTCGACCACTCGCGACGGCTCGCGTCCAACCCCGGCCCGGGCATGGAGGCGCTGCTCCCGGTCTCCGGCAAGGCGATGGCGTACGCCTCGCTCGACCCGCCGTCGGAGGAGGCCGTCAAGCTGATGGAGGGTGTCACGGCGGCGATGCTGCCGATCGACCGGGCCATCAAGTCGTACGGGTGGAGCCGGCGGGTGCAGCAGGAGGCCGCCGCCCTGGGGCTCTCCGACGCCGCGCTGCTCGCCTCCTTCCAGGAACACCTGTTCCGGGTGCTCGTCGACGGGCTCAAGCAGAAGCTCGCCGAGCTGCCCGAGCTGGACGGCCTGCCGATCTGCCTCTCCGGCGGCTGCGCCCTGAACATCAAGTGGAACGCCGGGCTGCGGGCCAGCGGCCTCTTCGCCGATGTCTGGGTGCCGCCGTTCCCCAACGACGCGGGCTCGGCGATCGGCGCGGCGTGCGTGGAGATGATCCGCAGCACCGGGCGGTCCGCGCTGCGCTGGTCGGTCTTCGCCGGCCCGCCGGTGACGCCGACCCGGCGGACGCCGGCCGGCTGGTCCAGCCGCCCCTGCGAGATCGAGGAGCTGGCCAAGCTGCTGGAGGAGCAGGGCGAGCCGGTGGTCGTGGTGCACGGGCCGGCCGAGCTCGGCCCCCGGGCGCTCGGGCACCGCAGCATCATCGCCCCGGCCACCAGTGCGGCCATGAAGGACCGGCTCAACGCCATGAAGGGGCGGGAGTGGTACCGGCCGGTCGCCCCGATCTGCCTCCAGGACCGGGCGCCGGAGGTGTTCAGCCCCGGCACCCGGGATCCGTACATGCTCTTCGACCACTCCGTCCGTCCGGAGTGGAAGGATCGGATCCCGGCGGTGGTGCACCTCGACGGCAGCGCCCGGTTGCAGACCGTGGACGCCGACAACCCGACGATGCACCGGCTGCTGACCGCGTACGAGCGGCTCACCGGCGTCCCGGTGCTCTGCAACACCAGCGCCAACTTCAAGGGCTCGGGCTTCTTTCCGGACGCGGCCTCCGTGATGCGCTGGGGCCAGGCCCGCTACGTCTGGTCCGAGGGCGTGCTGCACTGGACCGACGCGGCGCCCGCCGACGCCATTCCCACCGCCGGCTGAGCCGCGTCCGTCCCCGCCGCCCTCCCACCCCCGGAGGGCGGCGGCGCGCGCGACACCTCCCGGCCGCACGGGACCGGGCGTCCCCCGCGCCGTGCGGATTCCCGCTCCGGCCCGATCACCGCCCCGCACGGTGCGGTCAGCGGCGGCCGGCGGCGCTGGTCGAGCGGCGGCGTGGCTGGCGCGGGCGGGTGCCGACCGCCCCGGCCTCGCGCAGCGCCCGGATCCGCCCGGCGGCGTAGCCGAGCCACTCGGCGAGCACCTCGTCGGTGTGCTGGTCGAACAGGGGAGCGGGCCGGGCCGGCGGCAGCGGATCGCCGGCCAGCCGCACCGGCGGGGTGAGGTACGCCCGCCGCCCGGCGACCGGGTGGTCGACCTCCTCCACCAGCCCGGCGGCGCGCAGCGTGCCGTCGGCGTACCGCCGGCGCAGGTCGGCCACCGCCTCGGCGGCGACCCCCTCGGCGCGCAACCGGGCCAGCACCTCGGCGGTGGTCGACCCGGCGGCCCAGCGGGCCACCGTCTCCGGCGTCGCGGTCGAGCCGGGCCGCCGGTCGACGAACGCGACGTGCCCGTCCAGGGTGGCGACGACGCCCGAGCTGGGGACACCCGGCTCGGCGTCGCCGAGCCGCGTCGGGTTCCGGCCCTCCCGGGAGGCGAGCACCAGGCCCTCGCCGAGCTGCAACCAGAGCGTCTCCTGCTGGGACAGGTCGAGCCAGTCACCCCGCCCGTGCCGGGCGCGACCGGCCAGCGCGGCCAGCACCGCGACCACCCCGTGCGCCCCGGCCACCGCGTCCGGGTAGTAGACCGGGCTGACCGTTGCCGGCTCGGCCGGCGATCCGTACCGGGCGGCGAACCCGCCCATCCCCTCGGTGAGCATCCCGTAGCCGGCCATCGACCGGTACGGCCCGGTCGCCCCCAGCGCCGGCATGGTGACCACCACCAGGCCGCGCTCGACCTGCCGGCGTACGTCCTCGGCCACGCCGCGCTTGACCAGCACGTCGTGGGTCATGTTCACCACCAGCACGTCGGCGACCGCGACCAGGTCCCGGAAGACGTCGGCGCCGGCCGGGGTGGCCAGGTCCACCGAGATCCCGCGCTTGCCCCGGTTCAGGCTGTTGAACTGGGCGGAGGCGTCCCAGGTGCACTCCTGCGGGTCCGCCCCGTCGGGCACCGGCACGCCGAGTTCGTGCCACCGGTGCCGGGTCCGCCAGCCGTCCGGGCGACTGCCCACCTCGACCCGCACCACGTCCGCGCCGAGCGTGCCGAGGAACCGGCCGGTGAGCGGTCCCGCCCAGGCCAGCGTCAGCTCCAGCACGCGCAGCCCGGCCAGCTCCGGTGGCCGGGGCGGTGCCGCCGGGCGCGGGTGCTCGGGGCGGAACCAGCCGGCGTCCCCGCCCGGTCCGGCGAGCCGGACCGGCACCCCCTCGGGCAGCAGCGGGCTGCGCCACGGGCGGGCCGCCACCCGGCCGCCGGTCGCCCCGGTCAGCGGGGCGAGGAAGCCCCGCTCGGCCAGGTGCGGGTCGGTCAGCGCGTCCCGGGCGGTGAGCACCATCGCCGCCGCCCAACCGGCGTCCAGCGCCGCCCGGAAGATCTCCGCCCGGGTGCGCGCGGCGTACCAGGGGCGCAGCTCGGCGGCGAGCAGGTGCCGGTTGCGCCACCGGTGCGCCCAGACGAACCGCTCGTCGTACGGCAGGTCGGGTCGGCCGTAGACGGCGCACTGCCGCAGCCAGTCCTCCGCCCGTACGGTGCCCGGGATCACCTGCCCGTCCGCGCAGGCGAACACCCCGGACGGGAAGGTGCGGGCCAGGTGCCCCGCGTTGCGGCGGGCCTCGTCGGGGTCCTCCGGACGGCCAGAGCTGGCGGTGTAGAGCAGCCCGGCGCCCTGCGCCTCGAACGCGGTCAGCAGCGCCCCCAGCCAGCTGACCCGGGCCCAGGCCGCCCCGCGGGCCAGCCCGGCCAGCGCGGCCGCCGCCGCGTACGCCCCGGCCAGGTATTGCGACTGCCAGCCGGGGAACCGGTGCGGCACCCCGTCGTCGTCCACGCTCACCGCCAGCAGCCCGGACGCCGCCTGCACCAGCAGCTCCTCGTCGGTGGCCAGCCCGGAGGCCACGGTGACCACCAGCGGCCCGTCCACCGCCGGCCCGTCCACCGGCAGGGTGCCGTCGTCCAGCACCACGTCCGCCCAGCCCAGCGCCGCCGGCAGCACCTCCCGGCCGACCAGCCGCTTGCCGGCGTTCAGGTGCACGAAGACCGGGCTCGGCGAGTGCTGCGGCCCACCGTCGACCGGCAGTCCGCGCGCCGGGTCGCCGCCGGGCGGCTCCGCCTTCACCACGGTGGCGCCGAGCATGGCCAGCAGCCGGCCGGCGTACGGGCCGGCCACCCCGGTGGCCAGCTCCAGCACCCGCAGCCCGTGCAGCGGCCCGGTCACCGGGCGCCGCCCGGAAAGAAGTGGTGGTGGTCCGAGCCGGTGATCTCGTAGATCGCGGTGCCCCGGCGGCCGTCGTCGGTGACCACCGCGAGGTGGTGCTGCCCGCCCCCGCGCCGGCCGTAGCGGGCGTTCCACTCCCCGCTGCCGGTCACCCCGACTCGTCGGCCGTCGGCCAGATCGAACTCCACCCGGCCCGCCAGGCCGTGCACCGCCGCGCCGGCCCGCCCGTACCCGACCGGCCGGCCGTCGACCCCGGTCCAGTGCAACCGGTGCCGGAAGCCGGTGACCGGCACCGGCTCCCCGTCGCCGACCGGGGCCCAGCAGCCGGCGCAGTAGGCCCGGCCACCGTCCGGCCGCTCCCAGCACCAGACGCCGAGCATCCCGTCGCCGAGCTGCACGGCCAGCCACATCCACAGCGGCACCCGGGCGTGGTCCCGCACCCCCCAGGAGTGGTCGCGCTGCCCCCACCACCGCCGGACCGGCCGGTGCTCGCCGTCGACGGAGTACCAGCCGTCGAACCAGCCGGACTGGAACAGGTGCCGCTGGTCCCACACCAGCCGGTCGTCGACCGACATCGACCCGCGGGGCAGCAGGTACGGCCGGGTGCGCGCGGTCCAGGTCAGGTCGAAGCCGACCGGCGCCTCGCCCTCCGCCACCGCCAGCCGGATCCGCCGGTACGGCGCGAGCACGTCCACCCGGGCCGGACCGACGGCGGTGGTGCGGGGGTCGTCGCCGTACCGGCGGGTGAACCGGGCGAACCGTAACCGCCCGTCGATCCGGCTCAGCTGCAGGCAGTCGAACCCGTCCCGGGTCGGCTGGCTGGTCAGGTTGAGGATCAGCACGTCGCCGGGGTGGTCCGGCCGGTGCGCCACGAAGTAGCAGCTCTCCTGCCAGTACGCGGGCGGGTCGGCGGGCGGCGGCCCGAACGCCTCGTCGGGCAGTGCCTGCTCACCGGTGCTGGTCGAGGACATCGAACGCCTCCAGATCCGTCACGTGGGCCGCGTGCCGCTCGGCCAGCGACATGAACATGGCGTCGCTGGCCGGGTCCGCGGCGACGAGCATCGCGCCGACCACCGTCATGTGGACCCCGGCGAGCGCGCCCAGCCGCCACGCGCGGCGGCACTCCGCCTCGGCCCAGCGCACCCCGGCCGCGGCCAGTGCGCGCCGGTAGTGCCGCAGCAGCTCCTCCTCGTGGTCCCGCCGGACGTCCTCCGGCAGCGCGCCGCCGACCAGGTACGCCGCGTCGCTCGGGCCGGGGCCGAGCGCCACCGTCTGCCAGTCCACGACGGTCAGCGGCGCGCTGCCCGGGCCGTCGTCGAAGAGCAGGTTGTCCAGCCGGAAGTCGCCGTGCAGCAGGGTGTACGGCGGCTGCTGCGCGGCGGCCCAGCGGCGTACCCGGGTGCCGAACCCGGCTACCACCGCCCGGGCCCGGGGCGACAGTCGCGTCCCGAACCGGGCCAGGAACCCCTCGGCGGTCACCCGGTACGCCGCTGCCCGGCGCCGGCCGGTCGCCGGGCCGGGCACCGGCAACCACTCCTGGCCGCAGAGCCCGGCACCGCCCCAGAACCGGGCCTGCAGCCGGGCCAGCTCACCCAGCGCCAGCGCGACGTCGTCCGCGGTGGCGCCGCGTACCTGGTCGCGGGGGCGGGCCGGGGCGGCGTCGGCGAGCAGCAGCACGAACTCGCCGGTCCCCGGTGCCGCCTCGGCGAGGTGGCAGCGTGGCACCCGGATCGGTACGGCCGGCGCCAGCCGGCGGTAGAAGAGCAGTTCCCGGCGGTACGCGTCGCTGTCGGTGCCGGTGCGCCGGGTGCGCTCGTCGGCGGCGGCGAACTTGCCGATCACCGTGTCCGGCCCGGCGCCGGCCGGTGACCAGCGCAGCCGCAGCCGGACGCAGCGGGCCAGCTTCCCGCCGCCGACCGGCGCGCGCTCCACAGCGGTCACCCGCGCGCCGGCCGCTGCCGTCGCGCGCAGGGCGCCGGTCAGCCAGGTCGGGGTCACCTGCTCCGGCGCGGGGATCACGCCGGCACCGCGGCAGCGGTGAGCACCAGCCCGTCGCCGATCCGGAACCGGCCGGTGATCCCGCGCAGGCAGTCGGGCGCCGGCACCAGCAGTTCCACGGTGAAGGTGCCGGCCGGGTCGAGGCGGACCAGGGCGTCGCGGAAGCCGAGCCAGCGCCCGGTGACCGGCTGCCAGACCTTGTAGACGCTCTCCTTGGCCGAGAAGAGGACCGTGTCGAGGGCCGCGCCCGGCGGCTGCCCGCGCAACCAGCGCCGCTCGGCCGGCAGCAGGATCCGCTCGGCGACCCGGGGCGGCAGCGGCCGGTGCGGCTCGGCGTCGACGCCGACGGCGAGCAGGTCGGCGCGGCGGGCCACGGCCGCGCCCCGGTAGCCGCGGCAGTGGGTGATGCTCCCGACGAAGCCGGCCGGCCAGCGGGGCGCGCGGTCGGCACCGCCCGGGATGGCCACCGGCGGCACGCCGAACCGGGCCAGCGCCCGCCGCGCGCAGGCCCGTCCGGTGAGGAACTCGCCGCGCCGGCCCGCGCCGGCCCGGGCCACCTCGTCGGCCTCCTCGGCCAGGGGTACGGCGGCCGGGTCGTCGTCGGGCCGCTCGGCGACCCGCACGGCGGCCGGCAGCAACTCGCCCAGCACGTCAGCTCCCGAGCAGCGCCCGGGCCAGGTCGGCCCGGTGCCGGGTCGACGGCGCGTCGAAGGCGCGATTCCAGAGCGCCCGCCGGTACCACCGGTGCACCGGGTGCTCCCAGGTCATCCCGATCCCGCCGAGCACCTGGATGGCGTGCTCGCAGCCGCGTACCGCCGCGTCGCGGGCGGCGACCACGGCGGCGGCGACCGCCTCGTCGACGGTCCCGTCCGGCCGCCCGTCGGCCCGCCCGGCCAGCCAGGCGGCCCGGTAGACCAGCGAGTGCGCCAGCTCGACGGCCACGTAGCTGTCGGCGACGCGGAAGCTGACTCCCTGGAACGCCCCGATCGGCCGCCCGAACTGGGTGCGGGTCCGGGCGTGCGCGACGGCCAGGTCGTACGCCCGGCGGGCCACCCCCAGCGCCTCGGCCGCCAGCAGGGTGTACGCCCGCCAGCGCAGCCGGCGCAGCGTCACCGGGGTGCCGGCGACGTCGGCGACCGGCTCGGCCGGGGTGTCCGCGCAGCGCAGGTCCGCCGGGCGGCGCAGCCCGTCCAGCCCGGCGCGGTCGACCACGGTCACCCCGACCGCGTCCCGGCGGACCCGGAACAGCGCCACGCCCTCGGCGGTGCCGGCGGTGAGCAGCACCTCGGTGACCGCGGCCAGGTCGGGGACGAGCCGCTTCACCCCCGACACCCGCCAGCCGCCCGGGCCGGTGACCGCGCGCACCGCGCTGGACCGGTGCGCGGCGTCCAGCGTCGCGCAGTCGTCGTCGTGGCAGGCGACGGTGGCCGGCGCGGTGCCGGGCAGCGCCGCGCTCAGCGTGCTCCACCACGGCACCGGGTGCAGCGCGTAGCCGGACTCGTCGGCCAGCACCGCCTGCTCCACCAGGCCGAGGTCGGCGTCCCGCCAGCCCAGGCGGACCAGCGGCGCCCAGCCGTCGGGGTCGTGCCCGGCGCCGTCGGCGAGCGCGGCCACCCGATCCGGCGGGTAGCGCTCGGCGAGGTACCCGCGGGTCACCTCCCGCAGGTGCCGCTGCTGCTCGGTGAAGCCGAACTCCATCCCGCCCCCCTCGTCAGCGCCAGCGCGGCAGGCCGGCGACCCGCTCGGCGATGAGCCCGCGCAGGATCTCCGAGGTGCCGCCCTCGATGGTGTTGCCCCGGCTGCGCAGCAGCTGCCCCTGCCAGTAGCCGGCCCAGTACGCGTCCGCGCCGTCCAGCGCCGCGCGCTCGCCGAGCAGCCGGACCGCCAGGTCGCAGACCCGCTGGTGGACGTGCGACCAGTGCAGCTTCAGCACCGCGCTCTCCGGGCCCGGCTCGCCGGTGCGCTGCAACCCGGTCAGCGCCCGGTAGCCGGTCCAGCGCAGGGCCTGCACCTCGACGTGCAGTTGGGCCACCTCGTCGCGGACCAGCGGGTCGTCGGCGTGGCCGGTGGCCCGAACGGTGGCCAGCAACCGGTCGAACTGGACGCTGAGCCGGGCGTTCAGGGTGATGCCGAAGGTGCCGCGTTCGTGGGCGAGCGTGGTCATCGCCACCGCCCACCCCGCGTCGACCTCGCCGATCACGCAGTCGTCGCCGACCCGCACCCCGGCCAGCAGGATCTGGCCGAACTCCGCCGCGCCGTTGATCTGCCGCAGCGGCCGTACCGTCACCCCGGGCGCCCGCATGTCGAGCAGGAAGCAGGTGAGGCCCCGGTGCCGCGGCCCGTCCGGCCCGGTGCGGGCCAGCAGCAGGCAGTGGTCGGCCAGCGGGGCGTACGAGGACCAGAGCTTCTCCCCGTCGACCACGAACCCGCCCGGCATCCGACGCGCTGCGGTACGCACGGCGGCGAGGTCGGAGCCCGCCTCCGGCTCGGAGAAGCCCTGGCAGAACACGTGGTCGCCGGCGAGGATCGCGGCCAGGTGGCGCTCCTGCTGCGCCGGGGTGCCGTACCGGATCAGGGTCGGGCCGACCATGTTCAGGCCGATCACGTTGAGCTGGTCGGGGGCGCCGGCCAGGGCGCACTCCTCGGCGAAGATGCCCTGGTGGACGGGGGAGAGGCCGCGCCCGCCGTAGGCCACCGGCCAGGTGAGGCCGGCGTAGCCGGCGGCGTGCACCTGCTTGGTCCAGTCCCGCAGGGCGGCCGGGTCGCCGGGCGCACCGTCGGGCGCCGGCGCGGGTAGCCGTTCGCTCAGCCAGGCCCGCAGCCCGGCGCGGAACGCGGCCTGCTCGGTGCTGTCGTTCAGGTCCACGAGCGACACCGTAGCCACGCGTCGTGGCACCGGCTACCGTGCGCGACATGAACGCTCCGCGCACCGAGCGGTCGCCCGAGGAGGAGCGGCAGCACCGCAAGCGGCAGCTCGCCGCGACCCTGCGGATCTTCGCCCGGCTCGGCTTCGACGAGGGCGCCGGCGGGCACGTAACCGCGCGCGACCCGATCCGGCCCGACCACTTCTGGATCAACCGGTTCGGCCAGCACTTCGGTCACGTGCGGGTCAGCGACCTGCTCCTGGTCGACCACGCCGGGACGGTGGTGGCGGGCACCGGCACCATCAACCCGGCCGGGTACGCCATCCACTCGCAGATCCACCTGGCCCGGCCGGACGTGGTCGCCGCGGCGCACACCCACTCCACGTACGGGCGGGCCTGGTCCACCCTCGGCCGGCCGCTGGACCCGATCACCCAGGACGCCTGCGCGTTCTTCGAGGACCACGAGGTGCACGAGCACTACTCCGGGGTGGTGCTCGACCCGGCCGAGGGTAAGCGGATCGCCGGCACGCTCGGCGACCGCAAGGCGGTGATCCTGCGCAACCACGGCCTGCTCACCGTCGGCGGCAGCGTGGCCGAGGCGGCCTGGTGGTTCGTCTCGATGGACCGCTGCTGCCAGGTGCAGCTGCTGGCGGAGGCGGCCGGCCGGCCGGTGCTGGTCGACCCGGACGACGCCCGGGCCACCCGGGACACCATCGGCACCCCCGCGTTGGGCCGGCTGAACTTCCGGCCGCTCTACGCCGACGTGGTCCGCGCCGAGCCGGACCTGCTGGGCTGACCGTGGCCCGACTCCTCGACGAGCTGGTCCGTGACCGGGCCGGGGAGCCGGCGCTGGCCGACCGGCACCGCCGGCTCGACTGGTGGGCGCTCAACGATCGGGTGAACCGGTGGCTGCGGGTGCTGCGCGGGCGCGGTCTGTCGGCCGGGGACACCGTGGCGGTGGTGGTCGGCAACCGGGTCGAGGTGTTCGAGGCGCTGCTCGCCGGCCTGCACGGCGGCCTGCGGGTGGTCCCGGTGAACTGGCATCTCACCGCGCCGGAGCTGCGCCACATCCTGACCGATTCGGCGAGCCGCGCGGTGCTGGTGGACGCGTCCCGGGCCGGTGTCGTCGCCGCCGCGCTGCGGCCGGACGAGTGCCCGGCCCGGCTGCTCGTCGGCGCCGCCGAGGCACCCGCCGTCGCGTCCGGCTTCACCGCCGTCGAGCCGCTGCTCGCCGCCGCCGACGGGGCGGAACCGGAGGGGCAGGTCTGCGGGTCGGTGATGCTCTACACGTCGGGCACCACCGGGGTGCCGAAGGGCGTGGTCAACGGGGTGTTCCGGCAGGGCGAGCCGCTCGCCGGGGTCGGCCGGCTGCTGGCGTACGCCGGACTGGTGCTGAAGGTGCCGGCCACCGGCCGGGCCCTGCTCGTCGGTCCCTGGTACCACTCGGCGCAGCTGTACTTCGCCCTGCTGCCCCTGTTGCGCGGCTGTGAGCTGCGCATCGAGGAACGGTTCGATCCGGAACGGACGCTGCGCCTCATCGACAGCGAGTCGATCAACCTGTGCCACCTGGTGCCCACCCAGTTCGTCCGCCTGCTCCGGCTGCCGGAGCCGGTCCGCCGCCGCTTCCACGGCGGCAGCCTGCGCCGGGTCTGGCACGGCGGCGGACCGTGCGGGCCGGAGGTGAAACGCCGCATGATCGAGTGGTGGGGCCCGGTGGTGGTGGAGTACTACGCGGCCACCGAGGGCGGCGTGGTGACCCTCATCGAGGCCGAGGAGTGGCTGGCCCGGCCGGGCAGCGTCGGGCGGGCCGTGCCACCGACCCGGATCCTGGTGGTCGGGCCGGACGGCGCGGAACTGCCCCCGGGCCGGGTCGGCCGGATCTTCTTCCGTCGGGGCGCGGCGCACGAGTTCCACTACCACGGCGACCCGGCCAAGACCCGCGAGGCGCACCTGGCGCCGGGCGTCTACACCTACGGCGAACTGGGCCACGTCGACGACGACGGCTACCTCTTCCTCACCGGTCGGCACAGCCAGACCATCGTCTCCGGCGGGGTGAACGTCTACCCGGCCGAGGTGGAGGCGGCCCTGCTGGCCCACGAGGCGGTGCAGGACGTGGCCGTGCTGGGGGTGCCCGACGAGGAGTACGGCGAGCGGGTCTGCGCCCTGGTGCAGCTCGCCGGGGAGGGGCTCGCCGCCGCCGACGCGCCGGCCACGCTGGACCGGCACTGCCGCACCCGGCTGGCCGGGTTCAAGGTGCCCCGGGTGTGGCGGGTGGTCGACCGGCTGCCCCGCGACGAGACCGGCAAGCTGCGCCGCGAGGCGCTGTCCTCGCTCGCGCCGCGCCCGCCGGCGGCCGCGCGCACCTAGCACCCGTGGGCCCGGACGTCGCCCCCGGCGCGGAACGGGCCCGGCTCAGCCGAGCCGGGTCTTCTGCACCTTGCCGAGTGCGTTGCGCGGCAGCGCGTCCACCAGGTGCACCCGGCGCGGTCATTTGTGTACCGACAGCAGCCGCGCCCGGGCGCTCACCGTGATCAGGGTCTCGGTCATCCCGTACCGCTCGACCACCCGGTGCCCGGTGAGCGCACGCAGGCCGTCGAAGACCGCCGCCGGCAGCGCCGCGCTGCCGGAAGACCAGCAACCGGGCCCCGCGCAGGGCGCGGGCGGCGGACGGGTCGGCGCAGACCCGGGACCAGACGGTCGGCACCCCGAACAGCAGGTAGCGGACCGCGACGCCGGCCCGCCCGGACCCGTCAGCCGCTGGCCACGCCACCCGTCCGCAGCCGGCCAGCGACCGCGCGCCCCCGGCCGGATCCCCGCCCGGGCCCGGCCACCGGGCCGGTCCCGCCGCCGTCAATCGGGCGCGTCGGTCCGTTCCAGGAAGAGCAGTTGGGCCCGCTTCTCGGGCAGGTCCACCTGCGGGCCGGCGACGAATCCGGAGCGCAGCAGCCGCCGGATCGCCCGCTCGTTGCGCGCGTCCGGCTCCACCACGATCCGGCGCCGGTCCGGATCGGACAGGACGAAGCGGAGCATCTCCGCGACCACGGTGGCGGTGAACCCGTGCTCGGTCGACGTCGGCGGGCCGAGCAGCAGGTGGATGCCGTAGTCGCCGGGGCGTACGTCGTAGCACTCGCCGACCGGGTCGGCGTACGGGTCGTAGGTCTGCAGCAGCGCGACCGGCACGCCGTCCCGGTGCACCAGGTACGCGTGGTGCGTGCGCAACGAGTCCAGGTACCGGTAGATCTCCGCGACCCGTTCCCGGTCGGCGTCGAGCATCCCCCAGAACCGGGCCCGCTCCTGGCTCACCCAGCCGTGCAGCAGGTCGATGTCGGCGTCCGGGTCGACCGGCCGGATGGTCACCGTCCCGAAATTGGGAACGTCCCGGGCGTACCGGTGCGGATCGGCGACGGGCTGCTCAGCGTTCATCTCACTCCTCGGTGAGCTGGTCCCAGTCGGTGACCACCCGGGCCAGCCGCCCGGCCAGCCAGAGCGGCTGCTGGTCATCGTGGTGCGGGTCGCCGGGCACACCGGCGGCGCCGAGCGGCACCACCCAGCGGCTCTCCTCGCGCCGGGCCAGGTCCCAGACGTACCGGGCGACCGGGGCGCGCAGGCAGGCGTCGGTCACCCCGGGCACGCTGGAGGTGGCCAGCACGCAGTCGTGGTCGCCGGCCAGCTCCGGCCCGGGCGCGGCGTCCGGCCCCGGCAGCGCGCGCCACGGCGCGAGCCGGTGCCGCTCACCCCAGCGGCCGCCGGGGTCGGCGGCGGCCACCTCCTCGGCCGCCGCCCGCACCAGCGCCGGCCGGTCCACTTCGGGCAGTCCGGTCCGCAGCAGCGACTCCAGCGCGTAGCCGAC
Source organism: Micromonospora sp. CNZ280 (assembly GCF_011759515.1). NCBI lineage: Bacteria > Bacillati > Actinomycetota > Actinomycetes > Micromonosporales > Micromonosporaceae > Micromonospora > Micromonospora sp. CNZ280. Next base: position 438,030 of record NZ_JAAOYP010000002.1, on the reverse strand, counting down.
CCGTGGGGTGAGCGCCAGCCAGGGCCGGAACAGCTCCGGGTAGGCCGGCGGGTCGGCCAGCGCGGCCAGCGCGGGGTGGGCCGCGAACCGCCGGACCACCGCGGCGCGCAGCGCGGCGAAGGCGCCGGCGTCGACGCTGTCGGCGTCCATCCGGCGGTCCCAGCGGCGCAGCCGCTCGCGCAGCGCCGCGGCCCGCGGGCTCAGTCCGGTGAGCCCGTCGAGCAGCGCCAGCAGCGGCTCGGCGGAGGCCAGGTAGGTGTCGGTGTGCACCCGGGCCATGTCCCCGACCCGCCAGCCGGTCGACGCGTCGAGCAGCCGGCGGATCCGCTCGGCCCGGTGCGGCGGCGCGAACTCCACCCCGAGCGGCGCGGCCAGGCCGCGCTGGTTCGCCATCACCGCGACGCCGTCGACCTCGGCCCGGGGGAGTGGGGCGTGCCAGCCCTGCCAGGCGTGTGCCGGCTCCCAGGCCGGCACCACCCGCAGCCGGTTGTCCGGGTGCCGCACCGGAACTGCCCCGGCGACCCGATGCAGCAGGCCACCGGCGGTGTCCGCCGCCTGCACGACGTTCACCGGTTCCACCCAGTGGTCGACGGCGGCGTCCACGTCGGCGACGGTACGCGCCCGCAGCAGTGCGGGCAGCGCGGCGAAGCCGAGCTTCCCGGTGACCCGGGGCGGGTAGCGCAGGCTGACCGCCGTCCCGTCGTCCGGGCCGCCGGCGATCACCGGCCCCCGATCGGTCTCCACCACCTCGACCTCGACCGGCGCCGAGCCGGCCACCTCGATCGTCTCCAGGTGCGCCCGGGCCGGCCGCCAGCCGTCCGGCCCGTACGCCTCCACCGCCGTGCCGCGCCGGCGCAGCCGCTCGGCGTACAGGTCCTGGTAGTCGGCCATCGCGTTGGTGATCGCCCAGGCGACCGCGCCGGCGTGCCCGAAGTGGCCAACCCCGGGCACCCCGGGCACGGCGAGTCCCACCACGTCGTACTCCGGGCAGGCGAGCCGGACCTGCTGGTAGCTGCCCGGGTCCTCGACGAAGCGGTGCGGGTCGCCGGCGAGCAGTGCCGCCCCGCTCGCGGTGCGCTCACCGGCCACCAGCCAGCCGTTGCTGCCGGAGGTGGCCGGCCCGTCGGTGTGGAAGAGGGTGATCGCGGCGTCGCCCAGTTGCCGGGCCACGTGCTCGCGCCACAGCTTGCCGGGGAAGCCGGCGAAGAGGATGTGGTGGGTCAGCCAGAGCGCCAGCGGTGTCCACGGCTGCCACCGGCCGGGGGCCAGGCCGGCGGCGGCGAACTCCGGGGCTCGGGCGGCGCCGTCGGCGAGCCCGGCGTTGACCCCGTCCACGTAGTGGCCGACCCAGCCGGCGGTTGCCGGGTCGAGGCCGGCGTGGCAACGCCGGGCGGTGTCGTCCAGCCGGACCCGGCGGGCGAACCGGTCCCACTCCACCGCCTCCGGGCCGAGGAACGCCGCGCTGGTGCCCTGCGACCGGTGCCGCTCCACCTCCAGCTGCCAGGCCCGGTCGACGGCGGCGTTGCGGCCCTGGGCGAAGGCGAGCTCGTCGGCGCTGTCCGCGCGCAGATGCGGCACACCCCAGGCGTCCCGGAAGACCCGGATGCTCATCGCCGGCCCCCGGCACCGGCCGCCCGGCCGAGCGCCCCGCGCCAGGCGGCCGGGCCGCTCACGGTGCCACCGCGCCAGGCGGTGGGGTCGCTCACGGCGACACCGCGCCGGCCCGGCGGCGGGCGGCGGGCACGACCAGCGGGGTGCCGCTCTCCGGGTCCTCGATGACCCGGCAGGGCAGCCGGAACACCTCCTCGACCAGCTCGGCGGTGACCACCTCGGCCGGCGGCCCGGCGGCCACCACCCGCCCGTCGCGCATGGCGATCAGGTGGGTGGCGTACCGGGCCGCGTGGTTCAGGTCGTGCAGCACCGCGACCAGGGTGCGGCCCTGCTCCTCGTGCAGCCGGGCGCAGAGGTCGAGGATCTCGATCTGGTGGGCGATGTCGAGGTACGTGGTCGGCTCGTCCAGCAGCAGCAGCGGCGTCTGCTGGGCCAGCGCCATGGCGATCCAGACCCGCTGCCGCTGCCCGCCGGACAGCTCGTCGACCGCGCGGTCGGCCAGGTCCGCGACGCCGGTGGCGGCCATCGACTCGGTCACGATCCGCTCGTCCTCGCGCGACCACTGGCGCAGCAGCCGCTGGTGCGGGTAGCGGCCGCGGGCGACCAGTTCGGCCACCCCGATGCCGTCCGGCGCGATCGACGACTGGGGCAGCAGCCCGAGGGTGCGGGCCACGCTGCGCGCCGAGCGGCGGTGGATGTCCTCCCCGTCCAGCAGCACCGCCCCGGCGGCCGGCCGCAGCAGCCGGGACAGCGCGCGCAGCAGGGTCGACTTGCCGCAGGCGTTCGGGCCGATGATCACCGTGAAGGACTGGTCCGGCACGGCGACCGTCAGGTCCTGCGCGACGGTGCGCCGCTCGTACGCGAGCGTCATCGCCTCGCCGCTGAGCCGGTGGGGCTGCATGGTCGGTGCTCCGTTCTCGTTCGTGGTCGTCACAGCCGGCCCGCCTTCCGTTCGGTGGCGAGCAGCCAGACCAGGTAGCCGCCGCCGATCACGCCGGTGACCACGCCGACCGGCAGCTGGTGCCCGCTGAACGCCCGCTGCGCCAGCTGGTCGGCGCCGACCAGCAGCGCCGCGCCGACCGCCATCGCGGGCAGCAGGTTCGGCCCCGGCGCCCGGGTCAACCGGCGGGCCAGGTGCGGCGCGGTGAGCGCCACGAACGACACCGGCCCGGTGGCGGCCGCGGCGAGGGAGACCAGCAGCACCGCCGCGCCGAGCAGCAGCAGCCGCACCCGCTCCACCGGTACGCCCAGCGCGCTGGCGGCGTCGTCGCCCAGCTCGATCATCCGCAGCGCGGGCCCGCAGCCGAGGAACACCACCGGCACCAGCACCGCCAGCGCGACCAGCAGCGGCAGCGCGTTGACCCAGCCCCGGCCGTCCAGGCTGCCGGTGAGCCAGAGGACGGCCCGGGCCGCGTCCATCAGCGGCGCCCGGGTCAGCAGGTAGCCGTTGACCCCGGTGAGGATCGCGGTCACCCCGATGCCGACCAGGATCAGCCGGAAGCCGGGCAGGCCGTGCCGCCAGGCGAGGGCGTGCACCAGCACGCCGGTGGCCAGCCCGCCGGCCACCGCGGCCGCGCCGAGCGCCAGGCTGCTGCCGCCGACCACGACCACCAGCAGCGCCCCGGTGGACGCGCCCTGGGTGAAGCCGAGCACGTCCGGGCTGCCCAGCGGGTTGCGTACCAGCGACTGGAAGACCGCGCCGGCCAGAGCCAGGGCGGCGCCGACGCAGATGGCGGTGACCAGCCGGGGCAGGCGCAGCTCGGTGACGATGAAGTCCTCCGCCGGGCTGCCGCCGCCGGCCAGCGTGCGCAGCACGTCGCCGGCGCTCATCGGGTAGTCGCCGCTGCCCAGGGCGAGCACGCCGAGGGCCGCGGTGAGCAGCGCGCAGGCGGCACCGACGACGAACGCGCGCGGGCGCAGGCGCAGCGACACCCCGCCCGGGGTACGCAGGACGATCACGGGTGGGCCACCCTTCCCCGCCGGATCAGCCACAGGAACAGCGGCCCGCCGAGCACGGCGGTCACCATGCCGACCTGGAGTTCGCCGGGGCGGCCCAGCACCCGGCCCAGCACGTCGGCGCCGAGCAGCAGCACCGGCGCGAGCAGCGCGCAGTACGGCAGCAGCCAGCGCAGGTCCGGCCCGGTCAGCGCGCGGACCAGGTGCGGCACCAGCAGCCCGACGAAGACGATCGGACCGCAGGCCGCGGTGGCCGCCCCGCAGAGCAGCGTGATCGCGGCGATCACCACCGCCCGGATCAGCGCCGGCCGGGCGCCCAGCGCCCGCGCCGAGTCGTCGCCGAGGGCCAGAGCGTTGAGCGGGCCGGCCGCGACCAGCGCGACCAGCAGGCCCGCGCCGATGAACGGCAGCACCCGCAGCACCGTCGCGGTCTCGGCGCTGGCCAGCGAGCCGACCGTCCAGAACCGCAGCCGGTCCAGGGACGCCGCGTCGAACAGCATCACCGCGCTGACGTACGAGTAGAGGGTGGCGTTGAGCGCCGCGCCGGCCAGCGCCAGCCGGGCCGGGGTGGCCGCCCGGCCGCCGCCGACCGCGTACACGCCGGCGGTGACCGCGGCGGCGCCGAGCAGCGCGAACCAGACGTACCCGTCGATCGCGGTGACGCCGAGGAAGGCAGCGGCGGTGGCGACCGCCGCGGCGGCGCCGGCGTTGATGCCGAGCAGGCCGGGATCGGCGAGCGGGTTACGGGTCAGCGCCTGCATGACCGCGCCGGCCACTCCGAGGGCGGCGCCGGCGAGCAGGCCGAGCAGCGTACGCGGCAGCCGCATCCGGTGCACGACGGCGTACTCGGCCGAGTCGGGGTCGAGCAGGCCCTGCCACACCTCGGCGAGCGGCAGCTGCTTGGCGCCGACGGCGATGCTGAGCACGGTGACGGCGACGAGCAGCAGCAGGGCGGCGACGAGGCCGGCCGCCCGCAACGCGGCACGGCCGCTCCGGGGCGGCACGGCCGGGGTCGCGGGCAGGACACCGCTGCGTGGGGACTCGATGACGGACAGTGTGAGCTCCGGTTGGGGGACGCCGAACTTGACAGGCGATTAGGTTAGGTTAACCTAACCGGGCTGTCCACGGTCGCCCGCCGACCCTGATCGAAAGACGACCTCATGCCTGATCCCGTGCTCGCCCGTCGACTCTCCCGCCGCGGCCTGCTGGCCGGCGGTGCCGCCACCTTCGCCGCCCTGATCGCCGGCTGCGGAAGCGACGGTGACTCCGCGACTCCGGCGGCCAGCAAGGGTTCGGGTCCCTGGTCGTTCACCGACGACCGTAACGAGAAGGTGAGCGCCGGCAGCCGACCGACCCGCGTGGTGGCCTTCACCGGCACCGCTGCAGCGCTGGTCGATTTCGGACTCGACAAGCAGGTGGTCGGCGTCTTCGGGGAGACGAAGCGAGCGGACGGTACGAAGGACCCGCAGGCCGGGGACCTGAACGTGGAGAGCGTGGAGATCCTCGGCAACGTCTGGGGCGAGTTCAGCGTCGAGAAGTACGCCGCTCTGCGGCCGGAGCTGCTGGTCACCCACATGTACGACCCGGGTGCGCTCTGGTACGTGCCGGAGGAGAGCAAGGACAAGATCCTCCCGCTGGCGCCCAGCGTGGCCGTCACCACCGCCCGGGTGCCGATGACCAAGCCGATCGAGCGGTACGCCCAGCTCGCCGAGTCGCTCGGCGCCGACCTGTCGGCCAGGAAGGTCACCGACGCGAAGGCCCGCTTCGAGGCCGCCGCCGAGTCGGTCCGGCAGGCGGTGAAGACCAACCCGGGCATCAAGGTGATGGCCGCCTCCGGCAGCCCCGACCTGTTCTACGTCTCCAACCCGAAGGTCAGCACCGACCTGATGTACTTCGCCGAACTCGGGGTCGACATCGTGGTGCCGAACAAGCTCGAGACGGGCGACTACTTCGAGGCGCTGAGCTGGGAGAACGCCAACAAGTTCCCGGCCGACCTGATCCTGCTGGACAACCGCAGCACGGCCCTGCAGCCCAAGGACCTCACCGCCAAGCCGACCTGGGCGCAGCTGCCGGCGGTCAAGGCCAACCAGGTCACCCCGTGGGACGCGGTGCCCCGCTTCTCGTACGCGGGCGCCGCGCCGCTGCTGGAGAACCTGGCCAAGGCGATCCTGGCCACCAAGAAGGTCAGCTGACGGCTGCCGCCGTCCGCGACGGGCCCAGCTCCGACCCCACGCCACCCGTTCCGCGTCCCGCGCCGACCTCGGTCGACGCGGGACGCGGGCGGTAGTGGCCGGGACGCGGCTCGACCGTCAAGCGGTGCCCGGGACGACGTCCTCGGGGAACTCCTGGTACATCACGTGCAGGCCGACCCGGCCGAGGCTGGGGTGCCGGAACGCGCCCGGCACCGTGCCGACCACCCCGAAGCCCTCCCGCCGGTACAGCTCGACGGCGGCGGTGTTCGTCGCCACCACCGCGTTGAACTGCATCCCGGCGTAGCCGCGCGAGCGGGCCCAGTCCAGCGTGAACCGGCACAGCGCGGTGCCCACACCCCGGCCGCGCGCCTCCCGCGCCACCATGAAGCTCGCCGTGGCGACGTGCGAGCCCGGCCCCGGGCGGTTGGTGCCCATCTTGGCGGTGCCGAGCACCGCCGCGCCGTCCACCGCGACCACCGTGAGTCCCGGCGGCTGCTCCACCCACATGTCGTACGCCTGGCCGGCGGTCATCGCCGGGTCGTAGGGGAAGGTCTCCTGCGCCCGGATGACCTCGTGGAGGATCGGCCACACCTCGGACCAGTCGGACTGCGTGAACGGCCGGATCTGCACGGCGAGCACCCTAGGGGCCGTTGACCGGGGCTGGCAACGCCTTTCCGCCGGCTCGACCCGGGTTGGGTCTGGGTCTGCTCGGGTCTGGAGACGGCGAAGGGCCGGCCCCCTGGGTTGGGGTCGGCCCTTCGCGTTGCTGCTCGGTGTTCGTTGGTGCTTGTTGGTTGTCAGGCGGTGTAGCCGCGGGTGGCGATCCAGTCGGCGAGGTTGTCGATGTTCATCCGGTAGCTGGCGGTGTTCGGGTTGGCCGAGTCGGCGATGGTCACCGTGTTGCCGCCGTCGCGGTAGCCGACGACGCTGATGTAGTGCCCGCCTTCGAAGGAGTGGGTGCTGCCGTCGGTGTCGGTGGCGGTGCCGGCGATGTTGGCGACCACGGCGCGGCCCTCGTCAACGGCCTTGACGATGTCGGTGCGCAGCTTGTCGGTCTGCTTCTCATCCGCCTTGGAGTCGCGGATCTCGACGCTGCGGTAGACGTCCTTGCCGGTTTCCTTGTTCAGGACGGGGGTGATGTCGTTGATGGAGTTGGTGCCGGCCTCGGTGGTGCCCATCTGCTTGGCCATGGCGTCGACGTCGATGTTCTTGCCCTGCACGGACAGGGCGTTGCGGGCGGCGGCGGGGCCGCAGTAGTAGAAGTTCGGCTGCGCCTCGTAGCGGACGCCGAGTTCCCGCTCACCACTCTGACGGTCGGTGGTGATCGAGGTGGCCGGCTTCTCCGGGGCGGCGAAGACGGCGGTGGCGGGGGCGGCGATGGCGCCGCCGGTGAAGGCGAGGCCAGCAGCGGTCAGAGCGGTCTTCCGCAGGATGTCGGTACGCATGATGATCACAAGCCTTTCGATCCGGGGGATGCACGGCACACCAGGGGGTGCGGTGTGGCCGCGCGTAAGGGAAAGGTCGTGCATAAGGGGGGTGGATCGGCCGGCGGCGCGGGGGGCCTGCTCGGGCGTCCGGGGGTGTAACCATCCGGGCCGGCCCACCATTCCAGCGGGCTCCGGCGGCCGGGCCGCTACCGGCGAGGCCAGCACGCGGGGGGTGTGGCGCGGGTCTGTCATGTTCAACGACCCCGGCCCGCCACCGATTCCGCCGCCAGGGTGGCGCCGACCACCCCACACCGGCACCCAAACCTCGCACCCCGCCCCAACACCGGACACCATGAAACGGACAGACGGCACTTCGCCGGACACCGGTTTCACGGCGGCGGGCACTGGCCTGTGGCGATCGGCGTGTCGTCGGGGCGAGCACCTCACCCTCGGGAGGCTGATACCTCTGAGTCATAAATATGCCGCAGAGGTATCACGGTCGCGTGTGTCCGCTACTCGGGCGCGGTCTCCGCAACCATCGTCCGGTCCGGCCCTGCCCGCCCCGGGCGGGTTCACTCCCGGCCCGTCCGCCCGCTCATCGCAACCGCCTGCCCATCAGGTCGCCACCGTCGAGGTCAGTCGTGGGACAGGGCGGTCAGTTCCTCGTCGAGCAGGCGGGTGAGCCCCGGGTGCCGGTCGGGGTGGCGGTCCGGGGTCATCCCGCGGCTGGGCATCTCGACGATCATCAGCAGGTAGAGGTGCATCCGGTAGAGCCCGAGGCGGCGCCGCACGCCGGCGTCGAAGACCGGCGGCTCGTCCGCTGTGGCGGCGTAGCCGCGGAGGAACGGGTGGTCCGGCTCGTCCTCGGCCCGGCGCAGCAGCAGCGGGGAGACCAGGTCCACCATGGGATCGCCGAAGAGGTAGCGCTCGCCGTCGACCAGCCCGCACATCCGGTACGGGCCGTCGCCCGCCGGCTCGGCGAGCACGTTGCCGTCCCAGCCGTCGTAGTGCACCAGCGCCGGACGGCGTACCTGGTCGAGCAGCCGGCGGTGCCGCCGCACCACGGATCGGATCCGCTGCGCCGGCACGGTTACCCGCCAGTCGACGGCGTCGGCGAGCAGGTCCTCGATCATCGCGGCGAACGCCTCGGCCCACGTCGACCCGCCGGTACGTCCGTCGTCGTAGCCGAAGCGGTCGCCGGTGACCCGGTGCACAGTGGCCAGCGCCGTCCCGAAGGCGTACCGGGCCCGGTCACCGTCCACTCCGGACGTCGCCAGGTCGCTCAGCGACCGGCCGGGCAGCCGGCCGGTGACCAGCCACTCGCCCAGCACCGGATGCACACCGTGGTGCAGCACCGGCGGTACCGGAACCCCCGGTGCGTGCGTCGCCACCAGCCGGAAGTAGCGGGCCTCGGCGGCGGTGAGACCCCGCTCGTAGCGCAGCAGCGGCACGGTGGGCGGCGGGGCCACCTTCAGCACCACCTCGCGGCCGTCGTCGAGCCGGACCCACCAGACGGCGGCGAAGCCGCCCCCGGTCAGCGGGCCGCAGGCCGCCACGCCATGGTCCGGCCCGAACGAGGCGCGAACGTAGTCGGCCACGTCGGTGGGGGAGAGGACACGCTGCGTGGGGCTCGGCCCGCTCATCGCATGCCCGGCCGCGCCATCCGTGTCACCGCGCCAGACTAGTCCGCCGCCACCCTTTCCGTCCGCCCCGCGGACCCGCCCGCCGGGCGCCCGGCGCCGGCGCAGCCTCAGCCGAGGCGTACCTGTGCCGGCCGCTCGGCCGGCGCCTTCCCCGCACGACCGTCCCCGGTGGTGCCGGCGGCCCTGAGCGGCGGGGCCGGCATGATCGGCGCGTCCCGGCCGGTGCCGTGACGGCCGTCGCCGCCCGCGGCCTCCTCGTGGTAGTCCTGCTCGACGTTGACGGACCAGACGTCGTGGCCGGTGCCGCAGGCGATGTTCTCCGCGGTGAGCATGGCGGTCAACATCGAGTGGTCCTGGTTGTTGTACCGGTGCATGCCGTTGCGGCCGACCGGGTGCACGTTGGGCACCTCGCGGGCCAGCCACTCCCGGATCACGTCGACGTTGTGCTGGTAGCGTTCGTCGTAGACCGGGTACGCCTTCGGCATCCGCACCACGTACCCGGCCTCGACGACGCCCGGCCGGACCAGGCCCAGCCGCTCCAGCTCGGCGGTCGCGGCGGCGATCAGGTCGGCGTCGGGCGTACGCCAGGTCTCGTCGTCCTCGAAGACGAAGTACTCCAGCCCGAGGCAGGTGCGGCCGTCCTTGACCAGGTGCGGCGACCAGGACCCGAAGTTCTGGATCCGGCCCACCTTCACCGCCGGGTCGTGCACGTAGATCCAGTTGTCCGGGAACGAGAATTCCGCCGGCACCACCAGCGCGACGGTGAGGAAGTCCCGGTAGCGCAGGTCGGCCGCGGCGGCCAGCACCTCCGGCGGGGCGGCCGGGCGCAGCGCGGCGACCAGCTCGGAGATCGGCATCGAGGAGATGACGTGCTCGGCCGGCTCGGTACGCTGCCCGCCCGCGCCGTTGACCGTCACGGCGACCGCCCGGCGGTGCTCGGGGTCGCGGTGCACAGCGGTCACCCAGGTCCCGGTGTCCACCCGGCCACCCCGGCGGCGCACCTCCTCGGCGCAGCGCTCCCACATCATGCCGGGCCCCAGCTTCGGGTACTGGAACTCCTCGATCAGGCTGGTCACGTCCTTGCGGTTGCGCCTGGGCAGCACGGCGTTGCGGACCGCCTTGGCCAGCGACAGGTTCTTGATCCGCTGGGCGGCCCAGTCGGCCTGCAACTGGTCGGCCGGCATGCCCCAGACCTTCTCCGTGTACGTCTTGAAGAAGATCGAGTAGAGCCGCCAGCCGAACCGGGCCGAGACCCACCCCTCGAAGTGCGACTGGTCCTTCGGCGGGCGCAACCGGGCCCGGGCGTACGAGCCCATGCAGAACGCGGCCTCGCGCAGCCCGAGGTTGCGCAGCGCGTTGGTGGCGTTGAGCGGGTAGTCGTAGAGCGCGCCGCGGTAGTAGATCCGGCTCATCCTGGGGCGGAGCAGGAAGTCCTCGTCGGGCAGGATCTCGTGCCAGAACTCCTCGACCCGGGGCACCTTGGTGAAGAACCGGTGCCCGCCGATGTCGAACCGCCAGCCGTCCCGCTCGACGGTGCGGCTGATCCCGCCGACCACCTCGTCGGCCTCGAACACCCGTACCAGGGCGCCCCGCCGGAGCAGTTCGTACGCCGCGGTCAGTCCCGCCGGTCCGGCGCCGATGACCACCGTGCCGTGCTCGTCAGCCATACCCTGCCACTTTCTGCCGTTGTGGACGCGCCGGCTTACCCGGCCTGGCGGCGATGTCACCCCCGGATTCCGTGCGCCGGCCGGCGTGTCAACGGCCGCGGAACGGGGATGTGGCACCGTTCGTGGCCGGGTGGCCGGATCCGGGAGAGGCATGGTCGACAGGGGGCGGGCCGACGCGGCCGAGCGCGGCGCGCTCACCGGCCGTGCCCGGCAGGTGGCGGCCTGGGCGCGGCGGGCGGTCGCCCGGGTGGCGGCCTGGGCGCGGCGGGCGGTCGCCCGGGTGCCGGCCCCCTGGCCGTACGTGGTGGCGGTCTTCGTCGGTACGAAGGTGGTGCTCAGCCTCTTCGGGGTGCTCGCGTTGAGCGCCTTCGACGGGGTGCCCTGGGCGCCGCCGCCGGACGAGACGACGATGCGCGACCAGCAGCGGGCGGTCTCCGGTCACCGGTGGCTCTCGCTCTGGTTCGCCTGGGACACGTTCCTCTACGACCACCTGGCCCGGCTGCCGCTGGACGAGCCGTGGCGCGACTTCGGCTTCCCGCTGCTCTACCCGTTCCTGGCCCGGCCGCTGGCTCCGCTGCTGGGCGGGGACACCGCGCTGGCCCTGCTGGTGGTCGCCAACGTGGCGTTCCTGCTGATGCTGTACTACGCGTACCGGCTGGGGGAGCGGCTGCTCGGCGACGACCCGGCGGCCCGCCGGTTCGTTCGCTACCTGGTGCTGCTGCCGGCGGCGTTCCTGTTCCAGGCGGCGTTGACCGAGTCGCTCTTCCTCTGCCTGGCGCTGGCCGCGTTCCACTACGCGGAGCGGCGGCAGTGGCTGGTGGTCGGCGTGGTCGGGTTCTTCCTGGCGCTGAGCCGCTCGGTCGGGTTCTTCGTCGTCCTCCCGTTGGCCCTGGTGCTGCTGCGGCAGGGCGACTACCGGTTCGGGCCGCGGGCGCTGTGGGGGTACGTCCGCACCGGCTGGCCGCTGCTGCTGGTGCCCGCCGGCTGGCTGACCTTCATGGCCTTCTGTTACTGGCAGAGCGGGGACTGGTTCGCCTACAAGCACACCCAGGAGAAGGGCTGGGGGATCAGCGTGCAGAACCCGTTGCGGGTGATCTGGCACGGCCTGACCGACGCGCCGGCGCGGGACGCGCTGCGGGTGTGGATCGCGGTGGCGGTGCTGGTCGTCCTGCTCGCGGCCGCCCGCCGGATCGGCCTGCCGTACCTCGTCTACGGGCTGATCATGGTGCTGGTCCCGCTGTCGATGGGCCCGCCGGTGTACAAGAGCCTGCTGCGCTACCTGCTCGCCGCGTTTCCGGTCGGCCTGGCCCTGGCCCGGTGGGCCCGGCACGCCACCCTCGACGTCTGGCTGACCGCCGCGCTCGCCCTGCTGCAGGGCGCGCTCTTCGTCATCTGGCTCGCCTACTGGACCCACTTCATCATCTGACCGCCCGGAATCCGGCGCGCCCCGAAGCGCCGCCGTCTTCACCTGGCCAGCGCCGCTCACTATGATCCGTTGAAAGTGATTGCCGGCGAACCGATCAATCGTCGGCAGAAATCTTCGGGCGCGACCGGCGTGCCGGGAAGGGTTGGCATGGCACTGTCCGCGACCGTCCGCGCCGAACTGGCCAGCATCGTCGGCCCGGCGAACGTGCACGACGCCGACGGGGACCTCGTCGCGTACGCCCGCGACGCCACGCCGCTCTTCACCCACCGGCCCGACGCCGTGGTCTTCCCGGCCGACTCCGCCGAGGTCGCCGCGGTGCTGGCGCTGGCCACCCGGCACGGCGTGCCGGTGGTGCCGCGCGGCGCGGGCTCGAACCTGTGCGCGGCGACCGTGCCGCTGCGCGGCGGGATCGTGCTCGTGCTGACCCGGCTGAACGCGATCCTGGAGATCAGCGCTGACGAGTTGCTGGCCCGGGTGCAGCCCGGCGTCTCCAGCGCCGCGCTGGCCGACGCCGTCGCCGCGCACGGGCTGCTCTGGGCCCCGGATCCGGGCAGCCGCACCGTCGCCACCGTGGGCGGCACCATCGCGACCTGCGCCGGCGGGCTGCGCGGACTGAAGTACGGGGTCACCCGCAACTACGTGCTCGGCCTGGAGGCGGTGCTGCCCACCGGCGAGGTGATCCGCACCGGCGGCCGGCTCTGGAAGGACGTGGCCGGCTACGACCTGACCCGGCTGCTCACCGGCTCCGAGGGCACCCTCGCGGTGATCACCGAGGCGACCGTGGCCCTGCTGCCGGCGCCCGCGTCCGCCAACACCGGGGTGGCGTACTTCCCGTCGCTGGCCGAGGCGGGGGAGGCGGTGGCCCGGGTGATCCGGGCCGGGGTGGTGCCGGCGACCCTGGAGTTCCTCGACCGGGCCTGCATCGACGCCGTGGAGGACTTCGCCCACCTGGGGCTGCGTACCGACGCCGGAGCCCTGCTGCTGTTCGGCGACGACGGCCCGCCGGACCTGGTCGCCACCCACCTCGACCGGATCGGCGCGGCCTGCGTCGCGGCCGGCGCGGTGGAGGTCACCACCGCCCGCCAGGTCGCCCAGGCCGAGGCGCTGCTGGCCGCCCGGCGGTGCGCGCTGCCCGCGCTGTCCCGGCGCGGCGGGGTGACCATCCTGGAGGACGCCACCGTCCCCCGGCCGCGGATCGCCGAGATGGTCGACCGGATCGACGCGATCGCCGCCCGCCACGACGTCGCCATCGCCACCTTCGGCCACGCCGGCGACGGCAACCTGCACCCCACCTGCGTCCTCGACTCCGCCGAGGACACCGACGCGGTACGGCGCGCCGAGGCCGCCTTCGCCGACGTCTTCGCCGCCGCCCTCGACCTCGGCGGCACCATCACCGGCGAACACGGCGTCGGCGCGGCGAAGCTGCCGTTCCTGGCGGCCCGGCTCGGCGACGATCAGCTCGCCCTGCTCCGCCGGATCAAGACCGCCTTCGACCCGGCGGGCATCCTCAATCCCGGAAAGCTGGGCTCGTGACCGGCGACGTGTTCGACCCCGAGCAGTTGTCCCGCTGCATCTCCTGCGGCTTCTGCCTGCCCGCCTGTCCCACGTACGCGATGACCGGCGACGAGGCGTCCTCGCCGCGTGGCCGGATCACCCTGATGCGGGCCCTGCAGGACGGCACGCTGCCCCCGGACGACCCCACCCTCGCCGAACAGTCCTCGTTCTGCCTGGGCTGCCGGGCCTGCGAGCCGGTCTGCCCGGCCGGGGTGCGGTACGGCAGCCTGCTGGAACAGTGGCGGGTGCACCAGTGGCGCGGCCGGCGGCGGCCACCGCTCGCCCGGGCGCTGACGCTGGTCGCCGGGCAACGCTGGCTGCTGCGCCTGCTCGGCCTGGTACGCGGCGCCGCCCGCGGCCCCGCCGCCCCGCCGGCCGCGGGCCTACCGCCCGCTGCGGGACCGGGCAGTGCCCCGCCGACCGCCGCGGGCGGTAGCGTGCCGGTGGCCGCCCCCGGGCCGGGCACGGAGGAGCAGCCGACCGGGCAGCTCATGCTGGGCTGCTTCGAGCGGGGGCTCTACCCGGGGGTCAGCCGGGCGGCCCGGGCCCTCGACCCGACGCTGGCCGTACCGACGGCGCAGGGTTGCTGCGGGGCGCTGCACGCGCACAACGGCGACCTGGCCGGCGGCGAGCGGCTGGCCCGGCGACTCGGCGAGGAACTGCCGGGCACCATCGTTACCACCTCCGGCGGCTGCGCCGCACACCTGGCCTCGGTGCTCGGGCCGCGGCGGGTGCGGGAGCTGTCCACCTGGCTCGCGGGCCGTCCGCCCGGGAGTGAGCTGCGGGTGGCCGGCCGGCGGGCCCGGGTCACCCTGCAGGACTCCTGCCACCTGCGCAACGGCCTGGGCGTCTTCGCCGAGCCCCGGGCGCTGCTCCGGCAGGTCGCCGACTACGTGGAGCTGCCCTCGGCGGCCACCTGCTGCGGCGCCGCCGGCACGTACTCGCTGCTGCGGCCGAGGGACTCCCGGCGGATCATGGACGCCAAGCTCGACGAGATCGAGGCCGCCGGGGTGGACCTGGTGGTGGCGGTGAACCCCGGCTGCCTGCGCCAGCTGCGTACCGGGCTGCGCCGGCGCCGGTCGGCCGTGCGGGCCGTACACCTGGCCGAGCTGCTGGCCGAGGCGGCCGCGCCGGCCTCCGCGCCGCCGGCCTGACCGGTCCTGACGGCCGGTCGAGCCCGAGCGGGCGGACCCGGCCGGCGGGGGAGCGCCGGCCGGGGTCGAGGCTCACTCGGTCCGGATGCCGTCCGGGCGGGTGAGCCGCCGCAGCACGGGCAGGCTGAGCCCGGTGACCAGCAGCACCACCGCCGCGCCGAGGGCGGTGCAGAGACCGACCACCGGCCAGGCGATCACCACCGGGGCCTGCACCATGCGCAGCAGCACCGCGCCGAGCCCCAGCCCGAAGACCACCGCCAGCGCCAGCCCGATCAGCACCGGCACCGCGGTCTGCCAGAGCACCGACCAGCTCAGCGTGCCCGGCCGGGTGCCGACCGCCACCAGCATGGCCAGCAGCCGGCGCCGTTCGCGCAGCTGCTCCAGGATGCCGACCAGCATGCTGGCGGCGATCAGCAGCAGGGTGACCACCGCGCCGACGTAGAGGCCGCGCTGGATGTTGACGAACTTGGTGGCCTGGGTGGTACCGGTCAGCGTGAGCACGCTGGCGAACAGGTCGCCGCCGGCGGCCGCGTTGCGGACGTGCTCGATCGCGTCCGGCCGCTCGGGGTCGAGCCGCAGGTAGGCGTCCGCGCGCAGCGGGCCGAGCCGGGCCGCCCCGACCGCGGCCGGGGTGGCCAGCACGGCGGACTCCTGACGGCCGACCGGGTCCGGCCGACCGGGGACCTCCCGGGCGGTGCCGGGCACCCGCCAGCTGCCGCCGTCGCCCACCGCCACGGCGGTTCCGGGCCGGATGGCCGGCTGGCCCTCGGCCCGCGGGTCCCGGACCAGGAACACGTCCCCGTCGGCGCAGCGGTCCAGCCGGGCGAACTCGGCCAGCGTGGCGCAGTCGCCGATCCGCAGGTCGGCGTAGCCGTCCCCGGCCGTGAGCCCGGTGACCAGGGTGGCGTCGCTGGCGCTGACGCCGGGCGCGGTGGCCAGCCGGTCCGCCGCGGCGGTGACGTCGGCCCGGGCCGGGAACTGCACCAGCACCTGGGCGCGGGACGGATCCTGCCCGGTCGAGTGGGTGAACTGGTCGGCCACGCCGGCGAAGAGCATCTGCAGGCCGATGGTGCCGGCGACGGCGACCGCGATGCCGTTCACCAGCCGCGTCGAGGCGGCGCTGTCGACCTGGAGCCGGCGTACCGCCAGCTGCCACGGCACCGGGCCGCCGCGCAGCGGGCGTACCACCAGGTCGGTCAGCCAGGGCAGCAGGGTGACCGTGCCGACCAGCAGCAGCACCGCGCCGGCCGCTGTCTGGTTCTCGGCGCCGGCCGGTGCCACGCCGGCCGCGGCGGCCAGCAGCAGCCCCAGCCCGGCGGCGGGCAGCAGCAGCCGCCACGCCAGCCGGCGGCGGACCGGGGTGGCGCGGCGGGTCACCCCGAGCGGCTCGACCACCACGGCGCGCAGCGCCACCATGGCCACCAGCACCGCCAGCGCGGGCACCGCCAGGGCGACCCCGACGACCAGCGGCAGCGGCGGGCGCACGTCGGCCGCGTACACGCTGAGGTCCATCAGCGTGACCATCGGCACCACCTGACGCCCGGCCAGGAAGAACACCCCACCGACAGCGACGCCGAGCAGCGCGGCGGCCGCGGCCTCGCCGGCGGCGATCCGGCGGATCATGCCGGCGTCCGCGCCGACCAGCCGCAGCGCGGCCAGCCGCCGGTCCCGGCGTTCGCCGCCGAACCGCACCGCCGCGCCGAGGAAGACCGCGATGGGCAGCAGCAGTACGACGAAGATGACCACCACGAGCAGCATCAGCACCGGCCCGAACCCCTCGCCCGGCAGCCCGCCGCCGAACGCGTCCAGCCGGGTCGCGCCGTCCTCGGTCGAGAGCGTGTCGCTGCCCAGGTAGTAGGCCAGCTCGTTCGGCCCGGCCAGGCCCGCCGGGCCGATGGTGCCGGTGATCCGGGCGCCGCCGAGGCGCGGGGCGAGCAGCGCGCCGTCGGCCGAGCCGAGCAGGTCACGCAGCGCGGGGGAGACCACCACCTCGCCGGCGCCGGGCAGCGCGGCGACCCCCGGCGGCAGCGGCGCGGCCGGACCCTCGGGACGCAGCACCCGGCCCCGGATCGGCCGGTCGCGGAAGGCGGTGTCGGTCGCCCTGATCAGCAGGGTGTTCGCGGCGGCCGGGAGCTGCGCGCCCATCCGCAGGTCGTCGCGGGCGTCGCCGCGAGCCTCCCGGGCGTCCAGCGCGTGCGGTACGGCGGCGGCGAGCAGCAGCATCGCCACGCCGATGCCGACGCCGAGCGCGGTCAGCACCGCGCGCAGCCAGCCGTCCCGGCCACCGGTGACGGCCATCCGGGCGCCCAACGCGAGGTCGGCCGCGCCGCCGCGCAGCCGGCTCACGCCGCGATCTCCAGGTCGCGGGTACGGCCGTCGCGCACCACCACCTCCCGGTCGGAGTACGCGGCCACCCGCGCCTCGTGCGTCACCAGCACCACCGCGGCGCCCGTCTCCCGGGCGGCCCCGGTGAGCAGCCGCATCACCCGCTCGCCGTTGAGCGAGTCCAGCGCCCCGGTCGGCTCGTCGGCGAAGACCACCTGGGGCCGGGTCACCAGCGCGCGGGCCACCGCGACCCGCTGACCCTGCCCGCCGGAGACCTCGCCGGGCCGCTTGCCGGCCACCTCGGCGACCTCCAGCCGGTCCAGCCACTCGGCCGCCCGGCGCTCGGCCTCGCGCCGGCCGAGGCGGCCCAGCCGCAGCGGCAGCGCCACGTTCTCCAGGCAGGTCAGCTCGGGCACCAGTTGGCCGAACTGGAACACGAAGCCGAACGCCTCGCGGCGCAGCGCGCTGCGCTCGGTGTCGGAGAGGGCGCCCAGGTCACGCCCGGCGAAGAGCACCCGGCCGGAGTCCGGCCGGACGATGCCGGCCAGGCAGTGCAGCAGGGTGGACTTCCCGGAGCCGGACGAGCCCATCACGGCCACCACCTCGCCCCGGTCGACTCGCAGGCTGGCGCCGGCCAGGGCCCGGGTCGGCCCGAAGGAGCGGTGCAGGTCCTCGGCGACCAGCAGCGGCGCGGTCACGCCAGCACCGCCTTGGCCAGCTCGTCGAGGCGGGCCGCGGTCAACTCCAGCCAGCGCAGGTCGGCCTCCAGATGGAACAGGGCGTGGTCGCAGATCAGCTGCTCGGCGAGGTCGCCGTCGCGCTTGCGGCGGGTCAGCTCGCGCATCATCCGCAGGTGTTCGGCGCGCTGCACGTCGAGCAGGTCGGCGGCGCTGCGGCCGGTGAGCAGGGCGAGCACCACCTTGGTGTAGAGGGTGCTCTGCAGGTAGGGCTCGGGCTTCTCGGCGCGGGCCAGCCAGCCGGCCACGTCGGTGACGCCGGCTTCGGTGATCGCGTACCGCTTGCGCTCCGGGCCCTCGCCGGGCTCGACGGCCTCGACCTCGACCAGGCCACTGCGCAGCAGGCGGGACAGGGTGGCGTAGACCTGGCCGTAGGCGAGCGGGCGGGCGTGGCCGAAGCGCTCGTCGTAGAGGCGTTTGATGTCGTAGCCGTGCCGGGGGGTGGCCTCCAGGAGGCCGAGGAAGGTCTGTCCGATCGACATGCGGGAGACTATACACACCGCGTATACGCCGGATGTATACACCCGGAAGCTCCTGCCTGTCCGATCCGGCCAGGGGGTGCTCGGGTGGTCGGCTCCGGCCGGCGGCAAGATCAGGGGCGACCTGTCCCGCACGCGACGGAGGTTCCGTGTTCGCCCTGCCCCTCACCGAGGACGCCGAGCTGCGTCCGCTCGATCCGTGGCTGGCCGAGGAGTTTCTGGCCCACCTGGACCGGGCCCGCGAGCACATCGCGCCCTGGGTGTCGCCGTCCTTCGTGGCCACCGACCTGCCCTCGGCCCGCGCCGTCCTGCAGCGCTACGCCGATCGCTGGGCGCGGGACGCGGGCGGCATCTGGGGCATCTGGCGGTCCGGCAGCCTGGTCGGCGGTGTCATGTTCGTCTCGTTCGACGTGCCGGTCGGCGTGGCCGAGGCGGGCTGCTGGCTGGAACCGGGCGCCGAGGGGCGCGGCCTGATCAGCCGGGCGGTCGGCCGGATCGTCGACTGGGCGGTGCGGGAGCGGGGCATCCAGCGGGTGGAGTGGCGGACCAACGCCGAGAACGCGCGCAGCATCGCGGTCGCCCGCCGGCTCGGGATGCACCACGACGGGACGCTGCGGCAGGTCTACCCCGGTTCGGCCGGGCGGCGCGTCGACATCGAGGTGTGGTCGGTGCTGGCCCACGAGTGGCGCACCGGATCGGACGTGGGCGAGCACCCCGTCCCCTGACCGGGGCGTCCGGTCCGGCCTGGACGCCGTCGTGCGGCCGGCCCGCGCCGCGCCGCCCATCGCAGGTCCGATGGTGGGCGGCGCGGCCGGCGAGCGGGGTCGCCGGTCAGGGCAGCGCCTTCAGGAACGGGCCGTGGTTCAGCCGGAACTCCCAGTTGTAGTAGCGGTCCCAGTTGATCGACCAGGTCATCAGGCCGCGGAAGTCGGGATTGGTGCCGCTGCGCGGGGTGTACGACCCGCAGCTCTGGCCGCGTACCAGGCAGCTCACCGCCGCCTGCACGCCGGCCGGGGCGACGTAGCCGTTGCCGGCGCTGACCGAGGCAGGCGCGCCGAAGGCGACCTGGTCCTCGCGCAGCGGCGGGAAGACGGCGTTGGGGTTGCCGGCCACCGGGAACCCGGCGAGCAGCATGTCGGTCATCGCGATGTGGAAGTCGGCCCCGCCCATCGTGTGGTACTGGTTGTCCAGCCCGACGATCGGTCCGGAGTTGTAGTCCTGCACGTGCAGCACGGTCAGGTCGTCACGCAGCGCGTGGATCACCGGCAGGTACGACCCGGCGCGTGGGTCCTGCCCGCCCCACGGCCCTGGCCCGTAGAACTGGTAGCCGAGCTGGACGAAGAACGTCTCCGGAGCCATGGTGAGCACGAAGTTCGCCCCGTACCGCTGCTTCAGCGCGCGGATCGCGGAGATCAGGTGGACGATCACCGGCGTGGTGGGGTTGCGGAAGTCGGTGTCGCCGGCGTTCAGGTAGAGCGAGTGCCCCTCGAAGTCGATGTCCAGCCCGTTCAGTCCGTACCGGTCGATGATCGCCGAGACGGACCGGACGAAGGTGTCCCGGGCGGCGGTAGTGGTGAGCTGCACCTGGCCGTTCTGCCCGCCGATGGAGAGCAGCACCTTCTTGCCCTGCTGCTGCTTGGCGCGGATCGCGGCGATGAACTCGGCCTCGGTCTCGACGCCCGGGCACTCGGCCGCCGGGCAGAGCTGGAAGCGGATGTCGCCGGAGGTGACCGAGGTGGGTTCGCCGAAGGCCAGGTTGATGATGTCCCAGTCGGCCGGCACGTCGGCCATCCGCAGGTAGCCGGAGCCGTTGGCGAAGCTGGCGTGCAGGTAGCCGATCAGCGCGTGCTTGGGCAGCCCACCGGGGGGTGGCGGTGTGGTGGGCGGCGGGGTCGTCGGCGGTGGGGTGCTGGTGGGCGGCGGCGTCGTCGGCGGGCTGGTCGGGGTGCCGCCGCCGCACGGCGCGCCGTTGAGGGTGCAGTCGGTGGGGGAGCCGGAGCCGGTGGCCAGGAACCCGAACGAGACCGAGGCGCCGGGCGCGACGGTGCCGTTCCACGACCGGTTGGTGAAGGTGTGCCGCTGGCCGGAACTGCTCACCGTGGCGTCCCAGTACGACCCGAGCGTGGTGCCGGCCGGCAGGGTGAAGGCGACCTGCCAGCCGTTGATCGTGCCGGTGCCTGCGTTGGTGATGGTGTATCTGCCCTCCCAACCGGTGCCCCAGTCGGCGGTCTTGACGAAGGTGGCAGTCGGGCCGGCGGCTCGCGCCGGGGTGGCCAGGACGAGCGTGGTGGCGGCGGCGGTGGTGAGGGCCGCGACCATGGCCAGCAACAGGTTTCGGGCAGGGCGACGCATCCGGACCTCCCGGTTCGAGGGCCGTCGGATCGACGGATGCACAATTATTAGGATTGTTAACTGTAGATGTCCAGCCCCCGTCCGGCCCTCGGTGCCGCGGGTCCGCCCGGCGCAGGTGACCCGACGCCGGGGCGGCGTGTGGCGACCGGCCCCCGCCGACCATCCGTCCATCCCGGACGTCCGGCGGGGGATTTGTCGTACCCGGCGGTCACCATGCATCCATGGCTGTCCCCGCCCGCACCCCGCCGCCGGCCCAGCCGCGCTCGCTGCCCCTGCGCGAGGCGCGCACCCGGCTGACCCAGCTCGTCGCGCTCGCCGAGCTGACCGACACCGTCACCGTGCTCACCCGCGACCGCGACGCCCGCCCGGTGGCCGCGATCGTGCCGGCCGCCGCCGCCCGCACCGCCGCCCAGGCCCGCGCCGACGCCGACCGGCTCGCCGAGGTCACCGCCGGCTGGGCGCGCCGCCTCGACGACCTGCACCGGCAGAGCGGCCGGCGGCACGCCGCCGAGCTGCACGCGGTCCGCACCGCGCTCGCCGAGGCCTGGGCCGAGCTGGATCGCCGGGTCGTACCGGGCAGCGATCCCCGGCTGACCCGGCTGCGGGCCGCGCACGCCGACCTGCTGCCCCGCTGACGCCACGGCCGCGTCGTCGGCCGCCGCGGAACGCCCGCCCCAGGTCGGCGGTCGCCGCCCGGGCCCGGATCGCCCGGGTCCGACCAGTCGACGGGGTCAGCCGCTGGCCGGGTAGGCATGGGTCTCGGCGGCCTTCACCGCCGCCCAGACCGGCTGCCCGGGCGCCAGGCGCAGCTGGGCGGCGGCCGCCGGGGTGACGTCCGCGGCCACCACGATCGGGCCGTCCAACTGCACCCGCAGGTTGTCGCCGTGGCGCTGCACCCCGCTCACCCGGGCCGGCCAGGTGTTGCGGGGGCTGCCCTCGGGGCGGTCCGGGTGCAGGGCCACCGCCGCCGGCCGGAACGCCACGAAGGCATCCCCGTCGAGGCACTCGGCGACGGTGAGCGCGAGCTCGTCGGCGACCCGCACGACGTGCCCGTCCGCCTTCCCCCGGTGCAGGTTCAGCCCGACCAGCCGGGCCACGTAGTCGGTGCGCGGCCGCGCGGTCACCGCGGCGGCGTCGCCCTCCTGCACCACCCGGCCGTCCTCCACGATGACCAGCCGGTCGGCCAGCACCAGCGCGTCCAGCGGGTCGTGGGTGACCAGCAGCGTCGCCCCCGGGTGGGCGGCCAGGTGCCGGTGCAGCTCGGCACGGGTGTCCAGCCGGGTCCGCGCGTCCAGCGCGGCGAGCGGTTCGTCCAGCAGCAGCAGCGATGGCGTGACAGCGAGCGCCCGGGCCAGCGCCACCCGCTGGGCCTGCCCGCCGGAGAGCTGCCGGGGCCGCCGGTGCGCGTGCTCGGCCAGCCCCACCCGGTCGAGCCAGTCGAGGGCCGCCCGCCGGGCGGCGCGCCGGTCGACGCCGTGCCGGCGCAGCCCGAAGGCCACGTTGTCCCGCGCGCTGAGGTGCGGGAAGAGCAGGTAGTCCTGGAAGACCACGCCGACCGGCCGGCGCTCGGTCGGCGTACGCAGCCGGCGCCGGGGGCGGTCCAGGTCCACGCCGGCCAGCGTGACGTGCCCGTCGGTCAGCGGATGCAAACCGGCGAGGGCGCGCAGCGCGGTGGTCTTGCCGGCGCCGTTCGGGCCGAGCAGCGCGACCACCTCGCCGGCGGCGATCCGTAGCGGCACGTCGAGGTGGAACGTGCCCCGGTCGGCGACGAGGCGGGCGTCGAGCAGCGCGGCGGTCATGGGCTGGTGATCCACCGGTCGCGCAGGGCGGCGAGGATGGCCACCGAGACCGTGAGCAGGATCAGGCTGAGCACCACAGCCGCCTCCAGGTCGGTCTCCAGCGCCAGGTAGACCGCCAGCGGCATGGTCTGGGTCCGGCCCGGGTAGTTGCCGGCGAAGGTGATGGTGGCGCCGAACTCGCCGAGCGCCCGGGCCCAGCAGAGCACCGCTCCGGCGGCCAGCCCGGGCGCCACCAGGGGCAGGGTGACGTGGGTGAAGGTGGTCCACCGCCCGGCTCCGAGGGTGGCGGCCGCCTCCTCGTAGCGCTGGTCCGCCCCGCGCAGCGCGCCCTCGACGGCGATGACCAGGAACGGCATCGCGACGAACGCCTCGGCGAGCACCACGCCGGCGGTGGTGAACGGCAGGGTGATGCCGAACGTCGCGTCGAGCCAGCCGCCGAGCAGGCCCCGCCGGCCGAAGACCAGCAGCAGTGCCACCCCGCCGACCACCGGCGGCAGCACCAGCGGCACGGTGACCAGGGCGCGGACCAGCCGCCGCCCGGGGAACTCGACCCGGGCCAGCAGCCAGGCCAGCGGCACCCCGAGCAGCAGGCAGAGCAGGGTGGCCAGGGTGGCGGTCTGCAGCGACAGCCGCAGCGCGGTGAGCACGCCGGGTGCGGCGAGGCGCTCCGGCAGGTCGGCCCAGGGCGTACGGGCCAGCAGCCCGACCAGCGGCAGGGTCAGGAAGACCAGCCCGAGTGCCGCCGGCAGCAGCAGCGCGACCGGGATGTTCGGGCGCGCCCGGGGTGGCCTGGCGCGTGGCGGGGGCGCGGTGTCGGTGCGGGGCATCGGCGCTACGGTGCCTGGAACCCGGCCTCGGCGAGCACCGCCTGCGCCGGGCCGGCGCGGACGTACTCGACGAACGCCCGCCCGCCCGCCGGGTTCGGCGCGTCGCCGAGCGTGACGATCGGGTAGTCGGTGACGGCCCGGGCGGACTCCGGGAACTCGACGCCGGTCACCGTCGCCGCGGCGGCCCGGGCGTCCGTGCGGTAGACCAGGGCGGCGTCGACCTCGCCGAGGGTCAGCTTGGACAGCGCCCCCTTCACGTCCTGTTCCAGGGTGACCGGGGTGAGCGCCACCGTCGCGGCGTCGAGCGCGCTGCGGGCGGCCGCGCCGCACGGCACCTGGTCGGCGCAGAGCGCGACCTTCACGTCCGGGTCCGCCAGGTCGGCGAGGCCGGTGATGCCCTTCGGGTTGCCGGCCGGAACAGCGATGACCAGCTGGTTGCGGGTGAAGGCGACCGGCGTGCCGTCGGCGTTGCCGGCCCCGGTGACGGTGGCCATGGTGCGGGCGGCGGCCGAGGCGAACACGTCGGCCGGCGCGCCCTGGTTGATCTGGGTGGCGAGCGCGGAGCTGCCGGCGAAGTTGAAGACCACCGTGGTGCCTGGGTGGGCGGCCTCGAAGTCCCGGCCGATCCGGGTGAAGGACTCGGTCAGTGACGCGGCCGCGAAGACGCTCACCGTGCCGGTGACCCCGCCGGTCGCGTCGGCCGGACCGGTGGTCGGGTCGCCGCCGCACGCGGCGACCAGGGCGGCCACCGCGGCCCCGGCCAGGACGGCCCGCGCCCGCCTCACGCCGCACCCCGTCCCCGGCCGGCGCCGGCCGGCCCACCGCGCTCCACCACCACGGTGGTCGACTTGATCACCGCTACCGCCACCGCGCCGACCCGCAGGTCGAGTTCGTCAACCGCCTCCCGGCTCATCAGTGACACGATCCGGAACGGCCCGGCCTGAATGTCGACCTGCGCCATCACGGTGTCCTTGACGACGTTGACCACGATGCCGCGCAGCCGGTTGCGGGCTGAGGAGGCGTCCGAGCGGTCGTCCGGGTCGGCCGCCTGCGACCGGGCGTACGCGGCCAGGTCGACACCGTCGACCACCCGGTGGCCGTGCTCGTCGCGGACGGCGGCGAGCCGGCCACCGTCGATCCACCGGCGAACGGTGTCCGGGCTGACGCCGAGCAGTTCGGCCGCCTCCCCGATCCGGAACCTCGTCACCGGCTCACCGTAACGGACGCATCTGCGAACCAGCACCGGCCCGATTGGCCGCAGATCGCTGGCCGACTGACCACAGCACCTCGCACCTGCGAGTGTTGTCGGGACGCCCCGGCGGGCGCGGGGCGTCCCGACCGGACGGCGGTCAGCAGTTGCGCAACTCGGGGGACTGGTTGAGCAGTTGGCCCCGGGCCGAGACGAAACCTCGGTACGCCGCGGAGTCGACCGCGGCCGGGCGGAACGCGGCCACCCGGTGGCAGTTCTGGAAGGCGAGCCGGACGTTGAAGTGCCGCTCCAGGCCGCCCCGGATCGCGTCGCTGGCCAGGGCCCGCAGCAACTGGCCGCGTTCGGCCTCGGTGGGCGGCGGGACGGCGTCGTCGGCTTGGTCGGCGCCGGTGGCCTCCAGTTCGGCCACCACCCGGCGCACGGTCTCGAAGGCGTACGGCAGGGAGTCGCGGACGCAGGCGACGAACTCGGCGTCGTCGACCGGGCCGCGCTCGGCGGCGTCGAGCAGGGCGGGCGGGACGGTGAGCGACATGGCATCTCCTTCGCGGTCCTGGACGTTGACTGGCAATGAACACGGTTTCCATTACCGATGTGCCCTGAGGACACCACAGGGACGACGAGGACGTCAACAGTTCCGGCGCGTCGCTTCGACAGCGCGTGACGGGCGGCGGCGCGGCGGCGCCCGCGTGCGGCCGGGCCGTGGTGGGGGTACGGGGACGAGGTCTGCCGGGCGGTCAGCGCCGGGTCCGGCCCTTGAGGTGGCGGCCCAGTTCCCGGGCGATCTCCCGGTTGGCGTCCCGCTCGGCCAGCGCCTGCCGCTTGTCGTACGACCGGCGGCCCTTGGCCAGGGCGAGCTCGACCTTCGCCCACCCGTTCGAGAAGTACATCGACAGCGGCACCAGGGTCAGGCCGCCCTCGCGGACCTTCTCCCGGATCCGGTCGATCTCCACCCGGCGCAGCAGCAGCTTGCGGGTCCGCCGCGGCGCGTGGTTGGTCCAGCTGCCGAAGCCGTACTCGGCGATGTGCAGGCCGTACAGCATCAGCTCGCCGTCGCGCTCCTGGGCGAACGCGTCGACCAGCGACGCCCGGCCCTCGCGCAGCGACTTCACCTCGGTGCCGGCCAGCACGATCCCCGCCTCGTACGTCTTGAGCACGGTGTAGTCGTGCCGCGCCCGCTTGTTGAGGCGATCAGGGTGCGTTCCTGCCGGGACCGGTCCACCGGCCGAAGGATAGCCGCCGGTCAGCCGGCCCGGGCCTGGGCGGTGAGGCCGTCGAGCAGCCGGTCGACCGCGGGTGACCGGTGCCGCCCGGCGACGGTGGCCGCGTACACCTGCCGGACCGGGGCGTCGTCGGGGTGCAGCCGGAGCAGCGCCAGGTCGGCCGGGGCGGCCCGGACGGCCAGCGCGGGCACCAGCGCGACGCCCAGCCCGGCCGCCACGCAGCCCAGCTTGCCGGTCCAGTCGGCGGCCACGATGTCGATGCGGGGCCGGAAGCCGGGCGGCATGGCGGCCCGCATCAACGGATCGTCGGCGCCGGTCGAGCCGGTGACGAACGAGTCGTCGGCCAGTTCGGCCAGGCGTACCGTGCGCCGCCGGGCCAGCCGGTGGTCCCGGGGCACCGCCACCAGCAGCCGCTCGTCGAGCAGGTGGCGCAGGTCGAACCGGCCGGCGTCCAGCGGCTGGTCCGGCGGCGCGGTCACCACCGCCACATCCGCGTCGCCGGCGAGCAGCCGCTCCAGCAGGGCCGGCGTCCGCCCCTCGACCAGGGAGAGCGCCACCCGCGGGTGGGCGGCCCGGAACGCGGCCAGCGCGCGGGGCACGAGGGCCGCCATCGCGGTGGGGAACGCCCCGACCCGGAGCCGGCCGGCGCCCAGCCCGCGCAGCGCGTCCAGCTCGCGGTGCACGGTGTCCAGCCGCGCCAGCACCGCCTCCGCGTGCGGCAGCAGGCACCGCCCCGGTTCGGTCAGCGCCACTCCGCGGGGCAGCCGGTCGAAGAGCGTCACCCCGAGGTCGGCCTCCAGCGCGGCGATCTGCCGGGACACCGCCGACTGGGTGTACCGGAGTTCCCGCGCCGCGGCGGTGATCGACCCGTGCCGGGCCACCGTGCGGAACACGTCGAGGGCGTGCGACTGCATGACCGGCAGGCTACCCCGCTGCCATGCGGTACGGGCATGTCGGGCATCTGCAACATTCGTTGGTCGCATCGCTTCGCCGCTCCTACCGTTGCCGGCATGACAGAGATCGCCGTACTCGGCACCGGCCGGATGGGCGCGTCGATCGCCCAACGGCTGCTCGACGCCGGTCACCCGGTGACCGTGTGGAACCGCACCGCCGCCCGTACCGCCCCGCTCCGGCACGCCGGCGCCCGGGTGGCCGACTCCCCGGCCGGCGCCGTCCGTCGGGCCGCCGTCGTCGTCACCATGCTCACCGACGCGACCGCCGTCGAGGCGGTGCTGTCCGGTCCGGACGGCGCGGCGGCGGCGCTGGCTCCGGGCGCCTGCCTCGTCGAGATGTCGACCATCGGCCCGGCCGCGGTCCGGGACCTGGCCCGCCGGCTGCCCCCGGCGGTCGATCTGGTCGACGCCCCGGTCGGCGGCAGCGTGGCCGCCGCCCGGGCCGGCCGGCTGCGGGTGTTCGCCGGCGGCCCCACCCCGGTGGTGGAGCGGGTCACCCCCGTGCTCGCCGCGCTCGGCAGCGTCCGGCACTGCGGCGACCTCGGCAGCGGCGCGGCGCTGAAGCTGGTGCTCAACACCGCGCTGCTGGTCGCGGTCACCGGGCTGGCCGACACGCTCGCGGTGGCCGGCGCGGTCGGCGTCGACCCCCGGACCGCGCTGGACGCGCTGGCCGGCGGGCCACTCGCCGGGGCGCTCGCCCGGGCCACCGCGCCGGACGCCGATTTCCCGGTCGCGCTCGCCGGCAAGGACCTCGACCTGGTGCGGGACGCCCTCGCCGGCGCGCCGGCACCCCTCGTCCACGCGGCCCGGACCACACTGGCCGCCGCCCCCGATCCCACCGCCGACATCGCCACCCTCGTCACCCGGGAGTACCTGTGAAGCTCACCCTCGACAACCCGAGCACCGTCGCGGCCCCGTTCGGCGACCGCTTCGCCCACCTGGCCCGCCTCGACCTGCCCGGCGGCGGCGCCCTGCTCGTGCTCGCCGGCCAGGTCGCCGTCGACGACGCCGGCGCGGTGGTCGGGACGGGCGACATCGTCGCGCAGTCCGAGCGGATCTTCGAGATCGTCGGTGGTGTGCTGGCCGCACACGGCGCGACCCTGGCCGACGTGCTGCACATCCGGACGTACCTCACCGACCTCGGCGACCTGCCCGGCTACGCCGCGGTCCGGCGCCGGCTCTTCACCGCCGTGCCGCCGCCGGCCAGCACGACGGTGGAGGTGAGCCGGCTCTTCCTGCCCGACGCGCTGATCGAGGTGGAGGTGACCGCCGCCGTGCCGGCCGGGCGGGCCTGACCGCCGGGCGGACCGGCGCGCCCGGGCCACCGGGAATCCGCCGGTCAGCGGTACGCCTGCCGGCGCAGCCGCTCGGCCAGTTCCCGCACCGCCTCGGCGAAGCGTTCGTCGGACTCGCCGGGCCAGTGCCCGAGAATCGGCGGCGGGACACTGTCGCTGGGCGGGGGCACCACGTCCCACGGGTCGCGCAGCCGCCGGTCGACCGTGCCCGCCGGGCCGGGTAGCGCCGGCGGCTCGCCGGGGCGGTGCGGGGAGAAGATCCAGCTGCCGATCTGGTCGGTGTCGCGCCACAGGTTCAGCCACCGCCAGCCGACCCGGTCGCCCACCTCGCGCAGCACGTCGGGGTTGACGTACTCGGGGAAGAGCCGGGTGTAGAGCCGGCGCAGCGGCGACCCGTACGTCAACAGGGCCACCCGGTCGCTGACGTGCGCCGGCAGTTGGAGCACGGTCGCGGCGAGCAGCACCGAGCCGTGACTGTGCCCGGCCAGCAGCACCCCGACGCCGCTCTCGGCGAGGTAGGTGATCCGCCGGCTCAACTCCGGCACGGCCCGCTCGGCGTAACAGGGCGGGGCGAACGGATGGGCCGCTCGCGGCCAGAAGGTGCCCAGGTCCCACACCACCCCGATGTACCGGCGGAACTCGGCCGTCCGGTAGGCGAAGATGCCACCCACCACCAGGACGAGCACCACCGCCGCGACCACGTAGCTGCCGATGCCGATGCCGAAGTTGACCATGTCGGCCGGCACCCCGAGGTACCGCTCGACGAAGGCGCCCGGATGGATGTCGAGCAGCCCGAGGACGCTGGTGGCCATGCCGAGCGCGATCAGGCAGGCGTACACCGCGGCGAGCGGTTCCAACCGCTCGGTGAACCGGGCCCGCGCGATCGCCCGGGTGACCTGCCGCAGCCGGGCCGCGGCCTCGGGCGGGGCGTCGGGGAAGTCCCGGGCGACGGTCACCGCGGCGGCGCGCAGCCGGCGGCGGCGGGTGAGCACGGTGACCAGCGCGGCGGCGAGCAGCATGGCGAGCACCGCGAGGAAGAAGCCGAAGATCGCCCACTTGTACATCAGCGGCGGGCTGAGCGCCACCCGGTCCGCGGTCGGCTCGTTGCGGTCGAGGAAGTCCGCCGCCCGGTAGACCAACTCGGCCGAGAACGCCACCGCCAGGCCGGTCGCGGCGGCCGCGATGATCGGGGCGCCCAGCCCGCGCAGCGGCCCGCCGCCGTGGCGGCCGCGACGCCGCCAGCCGCTGTGCCGAACCCGTAGCCACAACACCAGCGCCCCGAGCCCGGCGAGCAGGAGGGTCTGGAAGACCAGCAGGTACGTGACCATCTCCCCGTGCCCGGGCAGGCCGGCCGCGGCGGGCCAGGGCGCCGGGTGCGCCGCCACCACGACGAGGACCAGCACGGTGAGGCCGCTGGCGGTGAACCGTAGCCAGCGGGCCACCCGGTCGACCCGCCGGCCCACGTCGGTCTGGTCGATCGCCGGATGCGCGCAGACCAGCACGAGACAGGCCACCAGCATCGCGCCGGTGGCCACCGCGAGCACGACGGTGGCCGGGGCGGCGCCCGCCCGGGCCCGCGCGGTGAGCAGGGCGGCGTCCAGCGTGCCGAACGCGACAGCGACGTGGACCGACCGCAGCCGCCCGACCAGCGGCGCCGCGTCCCACTGGCCCACGGCGCTGAGCTGGTGCACGGTCGTGGTGGCGTGCGGTGCCCGGAACGCGTCGAAGTTGCGACCCGGGCGGGCGCCCAGCCGCCAGACCAGGCCGATCGCGGCGACCGGGACGATCGAGAGCACCGCCAGCCGCAGGCCCGCCGGCCGGCCGCCGAGCCAGGACAGCCAGGTGCGCTCGGCGAGACACTGCGGCGACGCCAGGCACCGCCAGGCGACCAGGTCCAGCGCCACCCCGACGGTGGAGAGCACGTACAGGGCGGTCAGCGAGAGCGCCAGCACCCGGCACAACGCCTTGATCACCAGTTCGCTCCGGCCCAGGCCGCGTGGGCGCATCCAGATCGCCACGTTGCAGAGCATGAAGGGCAGCAGGAAGACCAGCGACAGCGTCCGGATCGCGGTGCCCGACGGCAGGTCGCTCCAGCGGTACGCCTCCAGCACCACCCCGGCCGACCCCCGGGTGTCCGGGTATCCGGGCCGCGGCCGGAAGAAGCCGCCGCTGCGGTCCCCGGCCACCTGCCTCACGTTCGGCCGGTCCAGCACCTGGTCCGCGCCCGCGCCGGACACCCCGTGCACCCGCAGCTCCACGACGTCGTACGACGTCGCCGGTCCATCGGACATCGGCCCCCCGAGACGTCTCCGGCCGCTGCCGGCCCCGGTGCCGCCAGCCACCTGGCGTCGGAGCCGTCTACCCGTCCTGGCGCAGGTCAACCGCGCCGCCGCACGGTGCGGCCGACGTCCGCGCTCCCGGCGGTGGTGCGTCGCCGGGCCGGCGGGTGGTTGGATCACGCCATGGCGAACCCGGTGATCCTGAGCATCGACGACGACCCGGCGGTGTCCCGCGCGGTCGCCCGTGACCTGCGCCGCCGCTACGGCGACCGGTACCGGGTGGTCCGGGCGGCCTCCGGCGCGGACGGGCTGACCGCGCTGCGGGAGATCAAGCTCCGGGGCGAGCAGGTGGCCGTGCTGCTGGCCGACCACCGGATGCCGGAGATGACCGGCATCGAGTTCCTCGAGGCCGCGATGGACCTGTTCCCGGCCGCCCGCCGGGTGCTGCTCACCGCGTACGCGGACACCGACGCCGCGATCGACGCGATCAACCTGGTCGACCTGGACCACTACCTGCTCAAGCCGTGGCATCCGCCGGAGGAGAAGCTGTACCCGGTGGTGGACACGCTGCTGGAGGCGTGGGCGGCCAGCCCGGACGCCACGACGACCGAGATCCGGGTGGTCGGGCACCGCTGGTCGGCCCCGTCGTTCGCGGTGCGCGACTTTCTCGCCCGCAACCTGGTCCCGTTCCGCTGGCTGCTGGCCGACGACCCGGAGGGCGTCCGGCTGCTCGCCGCGGCCGGGGCGACCGAGACGGACCTGCCGCTGGTCGTCACCGGCGAGGGCAAGGCGTTGATCGCTCCGACCGAGGCGGAGCTGGCCGGGCTGGCCGGGCTCACCGTGGTGCCCGCTGCCGACTTCTACGACCTGGTGGTGGTCGGTGGCGGCCCGGCCGGCCTCGGTGCGGCGGTGTACGGCGCCTCCGAAGGGTTGCGGACGGTGCTGGTCGAACGCCGGGCCACCGGCGGGCAGGCCGGGCAGAGCAGCCGGATCGAGAACTACCTCGGCTTTCCCGACGGGGTCTCCGGCGCGCAGCTCACCGACCGGGCCCGCCGGCAGGCGTTGAAGTTCGGCGCCGAGCTGCTCAGCACGCGGGAGGTGGTGGGGCTGGCCGAGGCCGGCTCGGCCCGGCTGCTGCGCTTCGGCGACGGCACCGAGATCGCCGCGCACACCGTGGTGCTGGCCACCGGGGTGTCCTACCGGGTGCTCGACGCACCGGGGTTGGCCGAGTTCACCGGGCAGGGCGTCTTCTACGGCTCCACCGCCACCGAGGCGCCGAGCTGCGTGGCGCAGGACGTCTACATAGTGGGCGGGGCCAACTCGGCCGGCCAGGCGGCGGTGCACTTCTCCCGGTACGCCGCGCGGGTGCACCTGCTGATCCGTGGTGCGGACCTCACCGCCTCGATGTCGCGTTACCTGATCGACCAGCTCGACCGGATCGAGAACGTCCTCGTGCACCCGCACACCGTGGTGGCCGGCGGAGCCGGCAGCGGCCACCTGGAACGGCTCACCCTCTGCGACACCCGCAGCGGCGATACCCGCACGGTGGACGCGTCCTGGCTGTTCATCTTCATCGGGGCGGAGCCGCGTACCGAGTGGCTGGACGGGGTGCTGGTCCGGGACCGGCGGGGCTTCGTGGTCACCGGGCCCGACCTGGTCACCGACGGACGACGGCCGCCGGGCTGGGCGCTGTCGCGCGATCCGTACCACCTGGAGACCAGCGTGCCCGGCGTCTTCGCCGCCGGCGACGTCCGGGCCCAGTCGGTGAAGCGGGTCGCCTCCGCGGTCGGCGAGGGCGCGATGGCCGTCTCGCTGGTGCACCGCTACCTGGAGGCGCAGTGAGCACCCCGACCGACCGGCTGACCCCCGAGCAGCTGCGCACCCTGTTCCTGTTCGAGGCGCTCGACGACGGGCAGCTCGACTGGCTGGCCGAGCACGGCCGGGTGGAGCGGCGCGCCGCCGGCACCGTCGTCTACGCCGAGGGCGAGCCGGCGACCTGCTTCTTCGTCCTGCTCACCGGGGCGGTCACGCTGAGCCGGCGGGTGCACGGCGACGAGGTGGTGGTGACCCGGACCGGCCAGCGCGGGGTGTACGGCGGCGCGACCCAGGCGTACCTCGACGACCAGGCCGAGCAGGTCTACCGCAACAGCCTGCGGGCGGTCGCCGACGCGGAGTTCTTCGTGCTCCCCGCGGAGCGCTTCGCGCACGCCGTGCGGTCCTGGTTCCCGATGGCGATGCACCTGCTGGAGGGGCTCTTCTTCGGGATGCGGGACGCGCAGACCATCGTCGGCGAGCGGGAACGGCTGCTGGCGCTGGGTTCCCTGTCGGCGGGGCTGACCCACGAGCTGAACAACCCGGCGGCCGCCGCGGTCCGGGCCACCTCGGTGCTGCGCGACCGGGTGGCCGGGATGCGGCACAAGCTCGCCATGATCGCCGACGGGCGGCTCGACGGGCGGGCGCTGCACACGCTCGTGGAACTCCAGGAGGAGGCGGTCGCCCGGGTGGCCGCCGCGCCGCAGCTGAGCCCGATGGCCGCCGCGGACGCCGAGGACGCCCTGGCCGACTGGCTGGCGGAGCACCAGGTCGGCGCCGGCTGGGACCTGGCGCCGACCCTGGTCGCCAGCGGGCTGGACGAGGCGTGGCTGGCCCGGGTGCGGGCGGCGGTGGGCACGGCGGACCTGGCGGCCGCCGTCCGGTGGCTGACCTACACGGTCGAGACCGAGCTGTTGATGCGGGAGATCGGCGACGCGGTCACCCGGATCTCCGGCCTGGTCGGCGCGGCCAAGCAGTACTCGCAGCTGGACCGGGCGCCGTACCAGGTGGTGGACGTGCACGACCTGCTCGACGCCACCCTGGTGATGTTCAAGGGCAAGCTGCCCGCCGGGGTTCGGCTGGTCAAGGAGTACGACCGCGGCCTCCCGCCGGTCCCGGCGTACGCGGCGGAGCTCAACCAGGTCTGGACCAACCTGATCGACAACGCGCTCGGCGCGATGGGGGAGAAGGGCACGCTGACCGTCCGGACCGGGCGGGACGGCGACCTGCTCGCGGTGGAGATCGCCGACACCGGACCGGGCATCCCACCGGACGTGCGTCCGCGCATCTTCGAGCCGTTCTTCACCACCAAACCAGTCGGCACCGGTACCGGCCTGGGGCTGGACATCTCGTACCGGATCGTGGTCCACAAGCACCACGGCGACATCCGGGTCGAGTCGAGCGCCGGCGCCACCACCTTCCGGGTGCTGCTGCCGCTGACCGCGTCCCCGGCGGACGGACCGGAGCCGGTGCCCTGACCCGGCCCGGCCGACACCCCCGCCGGCGCTGACCGATCCGGCCCGCCGGCGCCGCCCGAGCGCCGACCGCACCGCCGCCTGACGACGGACGGCTGGGGCGCCGAGCGTCGAGCGCGCGAAAGCCGTGGCCCGGGCTCCCCGCCGGGAGCCCGGGCCACGACCATGCCACGCGGCGTCAGCTGGAGTAGCCGCGCTCCGCGATCCAGGTGGCCACCTTGTCGTCGCTCATCCAGTAGTGCTTCTTCGGGTCGTACGGGTCGGCGATCTGCACCACCTCACCGTTGTCGCGGTAACCGATGATGGTCACGTAGTGTCCGCCGGGGAACGAGTGTCGCCGGCCCTCGGTGTCGACGGCGGTGCCCATGGTGTTGGCCACCACGCCCCGCTTGCCGTCGACCGCCTCGACCACGTCGACGCGCAGCTCATCGACCTGTGCCGGCTCGGCGGTAGGGCCGTCGATCTCGGTGGTCTCGTAGCCGCCGCCGGTCATCTCGTTGAGGACGCGGGTGGTGTCGTCGGCCGACTGGGTACCGGCCTTGGTGGTGCCCAGCTTCTCCGCCACCTCGCGCTGACTCGGGGTCT
The DNA here is from genome assembly GCF_011759515.1 of Micromonospora sp. CNZ280. Classification (NCBI taxonomy): domain Bacteria; kingdom Bacillati; phylum Actinomycetota; class Actinomycetes; order Micromonosporales; family Micromonosporaceae; genus Micromonospora; species Micromonospora sp. CNZ280. The sequence goes on along the minus strand of NZ_JAAOYP010000002.1, from coordinate 404,052 downwards.
TACCCTGCGTGGACAGGGCGATCCGGGTCGCCGCCGGAGCGCAGTAGTACGAGTTCGGCTGCCGCTGGTACTCGTGGTCGAGCACCTTCTTGTCCTGACCAGGGGGCTCCTCCGCCTGCACCGCGACGGCCGGTTTCGCTGGCGCGGTCTCGGCGGCGATCGCCGGAACGGCGACGGCTCCACCGGTCATCAGCAGACCGGCAACCGACAGCGCGCTCTTGCGGAAGATCGAGTTCATCGTGAAGCTCCCATCGGGGTTGATGCCGCTGGGATCGGGAGCGCATGCACCGCAGTAGCGGAACACCCGCGGTACGCCGGAGGTGTCGCTGTTTCCGGACGCTCCCGGTTCCCGGGCTCTCGATTGGCTTCCCGGCTCTCTCGCGGAATGATTACCCGGCCCAGGTTCGTGAAAACGCCCGCGAGCCCGTGCGGTTGGTACTACACTGCTCCTCCGCCGGGCGCCCCCGTCGGTTGCCGACGCATCCGCACCGCCCCCGGCAGCCTCCGGGACCGCTCCCAGCCGGCGGTTGGCGCCAGCGCCGAGGACGACCGTTCCCGGTTGGGTTCGTCGGCCCGCGAGCGGGCCACCGCGCCCGCCTCGATCCTCGCTGCCGCCCCCTGCGGCTCCGGCCGGATCCTGGCCGGCGCGGCGACCGCCGCGGTGCCGCTGCGGACGTGGGTAGGCCTCAGCCGGCGAGACGGCGGCCGACCGGCTGAGCGGCCCGTCGGGCAGCCGCGGCGTGCCGGCCTGGCCGGGTAGCGGGCAGCAGGCGGTCGAGCAGCTGCGCTGTGCGCCGCTCAACCACCTGCCAACAGCCAGCCGGGCCGGTTGGGCATCGCCGTGCGACACCCGACCGGCCGCGGGCGAACTACCGGGCGGCATGCCGACCGGCGGCGGGGACCTGTAGCCGAGGTCCCGCTGCTGCCCGATGGGCGGCTCAGATCCGGCGGGCGGTGCGCCACCGGTCCGGCCAGTAGCCCATGCCGTCGAGGATGGGTTCGCCGGAGAGGTCTCCCATGGTCGGGCCGTCCGTCTGCGAACGGCTGGAGACGAACCGGTGGTGGCCGCTGTCATCGAGGCCGAGGTAGATGCCGGAGTGGTCGATCTGCCGGCTCGGTACCGGCTGCGCGTTGAAGAACAACAGGTCGCCGGGGAGCAGACGGTCGATGCCGCGGGCTCGCTGACCGGTGTTGCGTGTCAGGGCGACCCCTGGGCCCACCTCGGCCATCGCGTACGCGCGGCGCGGCAGCCCGTCACCGGGGTTGTTGGTGCCGAGCAGCGGAAATCCGAGCCGGTGCCCGTAGACCATCCGCAGATAGCCGGAGCAGTCCAGCGCCAGGGCGCGTTCGGGGTCGGGCATTTCGTTCTTACCGTCCGGGAACGACCACGGGACCTGGAGGTAGTCGTAGAAGTCCGAGCGCTCGGCCCGGCCGTCGGGATCCAGCGGGTCCGGTGGCCCGAACGACGCGTCGCCGGAATACTGCTGTCCCTGGTTGTCCTTCTTCGCCGGGGCACCGTCGACATATTCGAAGGCGATCGCCAGCACGTCCGGCGAGCGGTCGTTGCGCACCCCCTCTAGCCAGTCGATGAACCACTGCTCCTGTTCGGCGCCCGCCCGCCACGCCTGTGGTGCGAGGCGGACCCAGACGTTGGTCTCGACCTTGGCGGCGGTGAAGCGCGGTTCCTCGAACGTCCGGAGCGGACCGTAGATCTGCACGGTCCGCGCGCCGTCGGTCATGGTCGCGACGGGCTCTCCCGACGAGTCGATGATCTCCGTGCGATCAGGCTCCGTCAGGCGCTGGTAGGTGTACCCGGACGTGCCGCGGGTCGGGCCCTGGGACGGCATGCCCGTGCCCAGGGTGATCTCCGTCTGGTCCGCCGGCGACGGCAGCACCACCGCGTAGGTACCCGCGCCGGCGGCGAGCAGCAGGACGAACACGCCGGTAGTCAGAAGTACGGTCCGTCTGCGCAGGTACGTCCAGTACTTCATGCCCGCGTCTCCTTTCGCGACTCGGCTCTGGGCTGCGGTCAGGTCACCGGCACGAAACCGGCCACGACGCCGCTGTACGCGACCCCGAACGTGATGGCGGTGACGATGACGGTCGCCATGATGGTGGCCTTCGGCGGCTGCCGCACGAGCTGGTACGCGATGAGCCCAGGGATGACGAAGCCCAGCGTCTGGTGGGCGAACAGCAGCGGAAGGTCACGTTGGACGATGACGAACAGGGTCAGCTGCAACAGGACGCTGAGTAGCACGATCGCCGCGAACAGCCGCTTGCCGTAGAGGATCACCACCCGTTGCATCAGCAGGGTGAGCAGGTAGGTGAGCACGGTCATCCCGGCGATGATCACCGCCTGCAGTTGATCCTCGATGAGCGTCAGGGCGATCCACCCGGGCGTGATCATGCCGCCCGGCGAGAGGTTCGTGGTCAGATAGCACAGCAGCGCGAACACCAGGCCGATCCCGAGGCTCGCGGTGGCCAGTTGGGCGCTGAGTTCTCCGCCGAAGGTCATCGCTGAATCCTTTCTCCGGTCGGCGTACGAAGCGTGGAGGCCGATGGAGACCCGTCCTCGCAGGTCCAGCCCGGCAGTTCCGCCAGCTTGTGGATCAGGACCTCGCCCTGCCCGTGGATGTTCCCCACGGCGACGATCGAGGAGTCGGCGGGCGTCTCCGCCATCACGCCCTCCAGCAGGCGGTCAGGGGCGAGCTTGCCGCCGATGTCGACCACCCGGTCCTGAAGCTCCGACGGCACGCTCGTCCGCGCGCTCTTGGTCACCTCGCCGATGAGAACGATCTTCTCCGGTCGCACCCGGCCGCTGAGTTCACCCATCTGCCCGTTGCGCTCGATCCGGTCCGGCCGGCAGTTGACCACCATCGTCAGCGGACGGGTGATGAGGTGCTGATTCTCCAGTTGCTGGATGTTCATGAAGGTGGACTCGGGATCGTTGGCGGCGAAGATGTTGGCGAACCGCATCCGCTTGCTGCCGTGCATCACCCGCGCCACGGACAGCACACCGGGGTCGGGCGGGGCCTCCCACATGCCCCGCAGCGCGCTGTGCCGGTCGACGCCCAGTTGTTCGGCGACGGCCAGCGCGATGGCGACGTTCTCCTTGAACGTGATCCACCCGAACCCGTCCATCTCGCGGTCGGTCACCGACTCGGGATCGACCGCGATCAGGCGGCAGTCGCGCCGTTCGGCCTCCTCCTGCAGGATCGCCAGCCGTTCCCGCTCGGCGGTGATGCAGACGCCACCCACCGGCATGGACCGGCTCAGCGACCGGGCCACATCGTCCAGGGTGGGACCCATCTCGGCGAGATGGTCCTCGCGCACGTTGCACAGCACCCCGATGTTCGACCGGATCAGCTTGCTCTGGTTGACCTCCTGCAGCGCCGGCATCACCGCCATGCACTCCATGACCAGGGCGTCGGGGTGGTAGACGGCGGCCCGCCGCACGATCCCGATCTGCTCCACCACATTCGCGATGCCGAACTTCCGGTGCACCGGCTCTTCGCTGGCGTCCGGGAAGATGAACCGGGCCGCCGTGCCGGTGGTCTTGGCCACCACCACCCGCCCACCGCCGCGCAGCGCGCCGGCACAGAGCCGGGTGATGGAGCTCTTGCCGCGAATGCCGTTGACCAGCACGCGGTCCGGGATCTTGTCCAGATTACGGTTGTGGTTGCGGTGCTCGACAATCCCGGCGACGAGCAGAGCCAGGCAGCAAAGGACGAATACGACGTATAGATATGCCACGTCAATCCCCTTCGTCTCGGCCGGCAGACTGTTGACCGCCGCGATAGACGGTCGGCGGGGCGACCCTCTCCGGACCGGCTGGCGCTGGCACCTCGGGGAGCACCACGGTCGGGTCGTCCTCCGTGCCGCGTATCCGCGGCACACCGCCCAACCGATCCGAGCCGGTGTGCCGGGCCTGACGGCAGACCTCCAGACACATGGCCAGTTCCCCGATGTCGTCGTGCCGCTGCGGCGGGACGGGCGTCTCGACCGAGCCGCTGCGGATCCGGTCGGCTTCGGTCGCCAGCCGCCGCAACGGCCGGGCGAAGACGTAGTACTGCCACACCTGACTGAGCAGCACGACACCGGTCGCGGCGCCGGCGACCAGCAGCGTCCACCGGCGTCCGTCGCTCTGCGGCAGCCGCAGTCCGGCCAGGTCCTGCTCCACGACCAGGGACCACTTCAGCGGAGCAACCGTGTTGGGCTTGTTCAGGCCGGCGGCGGCGATCAGGGCCGCACCGCCCCCAGGCGTCTCGGCCCGCCCCACGGTGCCGCCCTTCAACGCCTCGGCCGCGGCGCCACGGGCGCTGCCCTTCAGTTCCTCGAAGGCGCGGAAGCCCTCCGAGTCGAAGACCGTGCGCAGATCCTCGTCCACGATCCGGGCCTGACCGTCCACCTCGCGCAGCATCCCCAGCAGGTAGTCGATGTTGTACTCACCCACCGTCGCGACCCCGTTGGAGCCGACCCGGAAGGCGTAGACCACCGGGACTCGGGCGGTCTTGTCGTCCAGGTCGATGCCGGCCTCACCCCGCAACGGCTCCTTCCGCAGCGGCTCGCGTCCGGCCGAACTGATCACCGATCCGCTCGAATCCATCAGGTAGAGGGTGCGGAACCGCTGCTTGTCGGCCAGCTCGTGCTTGAGCAGCGGCGTCAGCTGCGCAGGGTCGCTGGACTCGGCAGTCTGCGAGACGCGGATCACCGTCTGCAGCCCGTTGTTGAGCGCCTTGCCCATCATCGTGCTCGCCGCCTCGGCCCGGCTCTCCTCGTCCTTGACGAGCTGGTCGGGAATCGACGGCTTGGGCGCGCCGAGGGCGGCCGCCACCGCCGCCGCCGGCCAGAGCAGAGCTACGACCGTGGCCACGGCCAGGGCCTGCGTCACGGTCGGCCGCCAGCGCCACCGCCACCGGGTGCGCGAGCCGCTGGTCGACGAGGTGTCGCCGGAGGTGGAAGCCAGCGCCCGGGCGATGCGGTGCGCCTCCGCGATCCGCAGCGGATGTCGCGTGGCCGGGGCGGCGCCGGAGGCGTTGGCCTTGGCCTGATCGAGCAGTGAGCGCACCGGACGGACCAGCGCCAGCCGCATCAGCAGGAAGCTCGGCACCGCCAGCGCCAACAGGGTCAGGCCGAGCAGGAGACCGCGGACCGCGGAGGTGCCACCCGCCTCCTCGGCGACGATCAGGGTCGCCAGCGTCACGCCGGTGTTGCCCACCGGAGCGGACGAGACGACCAACTGGCGGTCCTGCCACTCGGTCACCCTGATCGGGTGGCCCTCGCTGGAGTCGGACTGTGCCAGCTCGCCGAAGACCACCGGCAGGTGGACCTCGTCGACGGCGCTGACCCCCTGCATCAGCGTGCTCTTGCCGTCCGGCGTGAGCACGAAGACGCCCTGGCGGGCCTTGGGATTGAGCCGCAACTCGTCTACGTTGAGCGGTTGCATCGCCAGCAAGGTCCGCGACTGGTCCAGCACGATGCTGCGGATCAGCGCCGGACCGTCGGCCGTGCTGACCGGGAACACGTTGGCCGGCAGTGTCGGCGGCAGTTGCTCGAGCGGCAGCTGCGGCCCCAGGGTCGCCAGCGGGCGCCGGCTGGCCGTTTCCATGATCGTGGCCCCGTTCCAGGTGGCTCCGTCGCCCACCGCCTGTTTCAGCAGTTCGGGGTCCGGCGTCCCGGGTGCCCGGGTGGAGACCCGCTGGTCGAGCTCCTCGACCGAGTGCTGGATGGTCATTCGCGTGCTGGTCGCGACCTTCGACACGTTGTCCCGCTGCGAATCCACCACGGCGGGGGGCACGCCCCGCTGATGGTTGACGGCGAACCCCAGCACGATGGCCGCCGCCAGGCACATCGTCACCCAGAGATACACCAGCGAGGGTGTCCCGGAACCCGCTGGAAACCCGGCAGCCGGTAGCTGCTGCTCCAGGGCGCGTCGCCGCCAGGCGACCATCTCCTCCGGCGGCAGCTCGGCCGGCTTCCCTGTCACGGGAGCCTGGCCACGGAAGCTCTGCTGTTCTGTGTCCCGGTCAGCCGCAGGCTGTTCGCCTTCGCTCCTTCTGTTCATGGCGACCCCTTCCCTTCCGTGATCACCGGAAGTTGCACGGTCGAATCGATCATCGGACTCGACGGGGTGAGCCAGCATCACCTCACCGGGACGAACCTGGGCATGCCTCGAACCTCTGCCGGACCCCGCCAAGCGCTGGATGGGGCGGTATGACCCGATCATGGGATTCGGCAGGGTGAGGCGGCCTCACCCTGCCGAGATGAACCCGAGGGGGAAGCTCTTCTCGAGCGCTGTCGCGGAACTGGCTCAGCGGAACCGGCAGGCCGTCGACGGCCGCGGGGGAGCGCCCGGCGCACTCCTCCGTCAGCCGCCGCCGTCGGGGCCGGTTGGCCGGCGGGTCGTCAGCCCCCGGTGGCCGTACCGTCCCGACGTGGGTCCGCCGCGCCGAAAAGCTGACTGCCGCGAACCTCGATCGCCGTGAGACCGCTGTCCAGTGCGATGAGTCTGGGACAAGGGTGCCGCCGATCGACGAGGCTGGGCATGCGCAGTGCGATTCGTCTGTTCGCCTCGATCTCCGAGGGTGCGTCCCGCTCCCCGTCACAGTCGCGGGTGATGTCCTGCCCGCTGTAATGGCCCTGGCTGATCGCCCGTGCCGGGGTCATCCCGTCGACGATCACCCCTACGATGGTTTGCACCACGTAGTCAGGGATGTGGGAGCCTCCGGCAGCCCCTACCACCAGCCTCAATTCCTTGCCCGTACCGTCCAGTACGAGCGTCGGCGCCATCGAGGCCGTGGGTCGCTTCCCCGGCTGCATGACGTTGACGGGCTTACCCGGCGAGACGGACGACGTGTCGGTGAAGTTGTTCAACGCGTTGTTGAGGATCATCCCCTGCGCTTCCAGGTGCGACCCGAAGTGACTGTTGATGGTGGTCGTCATGGAGACGGCGTTGCCGTCGGCATCGACGATGCTCACGTTGCTCGTCGGGTCGCCGACATCCACCGTGGCGGGTTCATCGCCCACCTGGGGTGCCGGCCGTGGAATGCCCGGCGGGTCGCCCGGCTCGACCGGTCGGATCGCCCGGTCGGGAGAGAAGAGGGAGAAGCGCTGGTCGAGATACCGGTCGTCGAGTAGCCCGTCCACGGGCACGCCGTGAAACTCCGGGTCACCGACGTAGGCGCGCCGGTCGAGGTTCGCCAACCGGCTGGCCTCCACCGAGAGATGGACCCGGGCGGGCGAGCCGGGCTCCGTCTTCTTCACGTCGCCGCGTTCGAGCAACCCCAGCATTTCCAGGACCGCCACTCCGCCGAACGCGGCCGGCGGCGAGGTGCACACCGAGACGCCGAACGGCTTCCGGCAGACCTCGGTGCGCTCCACTGTGTTGTAGTCGGCGAAGTCCTGCGGGGTCATCAGGGAGGGAATCACCACCGGACCCGCCGTGTTGCCCTTGAGCTTGATCGGTCCCTTGGCCGCATGCTGGACGATGGCCGGGGCGATCTTGCCGTTGGGGTCGTAGAACGCCTGCGCGCCCTTGTCCCGCACCTCCCGCAGCACCTCGGCGATCTCCGGGTTGTACAGCGTTGTTCCCACCGGCTTCGGCTCGTCGCCGTCACAGTAGCGGGGGCGCAGGTCGGGATAGTTGCAGCGTTTCCGCCCGTTGAAGCGCTGCTCGAAACCATCGTGCAGGTTCGGGGACATCGGGAAGCCGTCCGCGGCCAACCTGATGGCGTCGTCGAAGAGTTGGTTCCACGGAAGGGTGCCGTACAACCCGTGCACGTTCGCGAGCACCCGAAGCGTGCCCGGAACGCCGAACGCACGTCCGGTTGCCGAGGCGTCGTTCGGGAAGCGGTCCCTGCCGAGGTCCTTGGCCTCCTGTGCGGTGGGTGTGCGGAGATTCTCCGTCACGTGCTGCGGCGCTCTGGCCATGCCGTCGAAGAACCGGATGTCGCGCTTGTCCTTGTCCCAGTGGTTGATGAGTGTGCCGCCAGCGAGCCCGGAGGCGTGCGGCTCCACGACAGCGAGGACGGCCTGAACGGATACCGCGGCGTCCGCGGCGCTGCCGCCCCTGGCAATGATCTTGCAACCGGCCTCAGCCGCGAGCGGATGGGCGGCGGCCACCATGAACTTCTCGACGACCGCGTCGTCCTCCCGGCCGCTCTTGCTTCTCGGATTCTTCGTACAGGCCTCGGCGGGCGCAGCGACCGTATGCGCGACGGGTGCTACGGCCACGGCGGACATACCCAGCGCCAGCGCCAGCGCGGGAATGAGAAGGTGCGCCCTGCGTCCGAACATGGAGTGACCTTTCGAGATCGGTCCGGAGTGGAGCGTTCTCGCTGACCATCGCGAGGCTCCGTAGCCGGAATGCATCTCCCTGTCTTGTCTCCCGGGCCTGCCGCCCGCGCTGTCCTGCCCGGCGTCCCTCGACCGCAGGCGAGCTCACCGCCCGAGCAGGAGGAACCGCTAGGGGCATCATCGATGTCACCTGGGTGATGGCGCAGGACATCGCCGGAAGTCGTGGCTCGCGGGGCGAAGGTGTCGCCGGTGATAGCGGAGATGGTTCGTGGACGTCGACCGGCCACGCAGGCCGACCGGCAAGCCCCGCTCGTCCCCCGAATGGCCGCTGGTGGCGATTCGACGGTTCCTTCCGCCACGGTCCGGGCTGTCCGGTCCGAAAGGCGTTACCCGGCGGAACACGGCCATCTCACGCTCAGTGAGGAACCGGCCCCGAGAAGTCCACGCTGTGTTAGCGTCGGGGAGGCGGGCCCCGTGCTGTGCGGCACGTTCCACGCCATCACACGGGATCTCATCGCCCTGCCGACAACAGGTGGTCAGGCGCCACGCGCGACCATCACATCCGTCCGGAAGACCGCGCGACATCCACCCGAGGAGCAATCGTGCAGCAACGGATCGGTGACCCCGTGGGACACACGCGGTGGCGAAGGTTCGCCGCGATGCTGGTGCCGGCGAGCGCGGTTGCCGCCGGGATCGTCTTCGGCATGGCCAACGGCGCGATCGCGGCCTCGTTCGCCGTGTCCGGGCAGACGTTCAAGGTATCGGCCTCGGAGCTGCAGGGGGAGGGCTTCGTCCAGTACGGCGGGGTCGCCGAGGAGGTCGACGGTACGGAGCACCCGGTGGCCGTCACCGGCATCCGCGAGGCAAGGCTCTTCGACCTGTGCCAGTCCGTGCGGGCACCGGGCGCTCCGGTGGTGCTCACCATCACCGCCGGCGGTGGGGGCAGGCCCGCCACGGCGAGCGACCTGCTGCTCGATGTCGAGTCGCTCGAGGGCGACGTCAGGTTCACCAACATCAACATCGGGCAGGACGCGTCGACCCTCGAGGGCGGCCCGGACGGCGCCAAGGGTCCCAGGGGCGCCTTCGGCCAGCAGGCCGACGCGGTGAACATCAAGAACCTGCGCCAGGTGGCCCGCTCCACCCAGGCCGGGACGTTCAACCTCACCGGGCTGCGGCTGAAGGTCAACGTCGGCCAAGCCGCCAAGGAATGCTTCTGATCCGGCCACCCGGGCCTCCAGGGCGGCGCGCTCCGCGTGCCCTCCCCACACCCTCCACTCCTCATTCGGCAGGAGGATGCGTGACAGACGCCGAACCCCAGCAGGCCCAGCCTGGCCGGCGCCGCCTGGCACGGGGTGGCCTCCGCCGCTGGCGGCGGACCCGGCCCTTCTGGGGCGGCCTGCTCACCGGCCTGGCCGGCCTCGAAATCTTCGGCACCACCCAGATGTCGCTGGCTGGTCTCTCCTTCCAGACGGGGCCGACGGGTTTCCTCTCCTGGCTGATCCCCGCAATCCTGGTGACCTGCGGGTTGCTGATGTGGTTCAAGCCGCAACACCGGGTCCTCTACGCCGTGGTCGCCGCGGTCACCGCGCTCTTCTCGCTGATCGGGGTGAACCTCGGCGGCTTCTTCTTCGGTCTGATCCTCGGCATCGTGGGCAGTGCCCTGGGCTACGCGTGGACGCCGGAGCCCGCCGCCGTGGTCGGACGCGGGGAGCCCGAAGACGACGCGACGACACGCGTGTCGACCGGGGAGGGGCGGGGTGGGTCGCCCGACGCCGCGCGGGACGAGTCACCGGACGAGGCGACGACGCGACGCGATCCGGCGGCCGGGCCGGGCCCTGACCGACCGGCCCCCGGTGCAGGACCGGCGCCGAGCGGAAGCAGCCGGCCGTCGTCGACGAGCTGATGTCGGGCCGGGACGGCAGCGGTCCGCGCGTCGTCGCGCGGGCGCTCGCCGACGAGCACCCCTGCGGGCCGGGGACGGCCCAGCGAACCGGTGACGTCCTGCCTCGCAAGCCCGACCGCCGGACCGTCGCGGTGCTGCTCGGACTGCTCGGCCTCGTGGCCGCCGTGGCGCCCGCCGCGCTCAGCCCGGCGCGGGCGTCCGCGGTGCCGGCCACGGTGCGGGACGGACCTACCTGCCCGAGCCCGCCGGGACCGGGCGTGCCGCAGGGGAGTACGCCCGCGTCGTCCGGCCCGCGCGGCATCCGTCCGGCTGACTGCGACCGACCGAAGTCGTTCCCGGGCGCGACCGGCGGCGTCGACGCCGGTACGGCGTTGCCGTGGATCAGCGCCGATCCGGGGCAGCCGCTGGTCGCGGCGATCCCCGCGAAGCTGACCGGCTCCACGGTGACCATGAGCGGGCTCCGGCTGGAAGGGATCGTCCGACTGCCCACCGCCGACGGCACCCTCACGACGTTGAAGTTCAGTATGCACGAGGCGGTCACCGAGGATGTCGTGCTGCGGCCGCCGGGCCCGCCGGACCGGACCATTCGGCTCGCCGCGGTGACGGCCCGCGGTAGCGTCGCGCTCTACGCCACCCGCTTCGTCGGGCGGCTCCCCGGCTTCACGATCACGCTGGCTCCCGACCTGCCGTTGCCCGCCGGCGTCCCGATCATGTCGCCCGGTGCGGTCACCCTCACCGATCCCGCCATCGACCTGGCCTTCGTCAAGAGCGACACGGTCAGCGTCCGGTAGGAGAGCCGTTCGCAGGACCTGCGCCGGGACGGGTCGTGATCGGGGAGGCGCGCTCGGGTGACAATGCCGGGGTGGATCACGCGGATCTGGTCAGGTTGAGCAAGCGGATGTCGCTCGCGCTCCGACACGAGCCCGGCCGGTTCGGCCTCGCGCCCGACCGGGCGGGCTGGGTGCCGGTCGCGGAGTTCCTGGCCGCGCTGCGGATCGACCGGGCCGACCTCGACGCGGTGGTGGCCGGCAACGACAAGCAGCGGTTCGCGGTGGAGCGGGGCCCGGACGGGGCGGAGCGGATCCGGGCCAGCCAGGGGCACTCGATCCCGGTCGACCTCGGGCTGCTGCCGGTCCCGCCGCCGGACCGGCTCTACCACGGCACCGGCGCGGCGGCGGTGGCGTCGATCCGGGCCACCGGCCTGCACCGCGGCGGGCGACACCACGTCCACCTGTCGCCGGACGTCGAGACCGCCCGCCGGGTGGGCGCCCGGCGGCCCGGGTCCGTCGTGGTGCTCACCGTCGACGCGGCGGCCATGGCCCGCGACGGGCATGTCTTCTACCGCAGCGCCAACGGCGTCTGGCTCACCGACGCGGTGCCCGCCCGCTACCTGACCGGCACCGAGTGACCGTTCCGCCGGCCGGACCGGCCGTGCCGTTGCCGGCCGGCGGCGCCGGCCCTCAGCCGGTATGGCGGGCGAGGAAGTCGGCCAGCACCCGGGTGTGCGTGGAGAACGCCAGCTCGGTGGGCTCGGTGAGCACCAGCCACTCGGTGGCCTCCTCGGTCGGTGCCGAGGGCGGCAGCTCCTCGACGGGCCGCTCGGGCAGTTCGCCGAAGAGCATCATGGTGCCGCCGGCCGGGGCGCTGTGCACGGCGAAGAGCCGCGCGTCGGCGGCGTCGGCGAGCAGGCCGGTCTCCTCGCGCAGTTCCCGCACCAGCGCGTCGTTCCACTCCTCGCCGTACTCGACGAAGCCACCCGGCAGCGCGAGCAGCCCGCGGGCCGGCTCGATGTCCCGGCGGACGACGACCACGCCGAGACCGGCGGCCGTGCGGACCGGCAGCACCGCCACCGCGACGGGCACCGGGTTGCGCCAGACCGTCTGCCCGCAGACCGCGCAGCTCCGCGGCCACTCGGCCCCCGCCGGGTAGGCGGCCCCGCAGTAGGAGCAGTGGGAGTACGGCACGCCACTCATGCCGCAGCACGTTACCGGCCGGGGCACGGGCCCTCAGGACGGGCGTCGCGCGGTTCCCGGGGCCCGCCGCCCCAAGGTTGTGCGGCCGCCGCCGCGGGCGGGGCGCCGGCAGGTCAGCGTGGCCGGCCGGCGGCCGGCCGGCGGCGACGGATCCCCTCACTGGTGACCGCGTGGTAGGCGATCATGACGATGATGGCGACCAGCCCGACCATCGGGTCCACGAACCAGCCGAGCAGCCCGGCCAGACCGTAGAGGACCAGGCCCGTGATCGGCCGCCGTTGCTGTGCCCGCATGTAGGTGTGATCGACACCCGCCGCGCGCATCTCCGGCCGCCGCCGCAGGTAGCCGAAGACCACCAGCCACGGCAGCGACATCAGCGCCGCGGCGAGCGCGTAGAGAGCGACCGCCGCCTGCCGGTCGTGCCGGTCGCCGTGGTCGGTGAACGCCGAGGCGAGCACCGCGGTCGGAAACGGGATGATCACCACGCCGAACAGGATCGCCAGGTTGATCCAGTTCAGGGCCAGATTGGTGCCGCGCAGCAGCCGCAGCAGCGCGTGGTGGTTGAGCCAGAGAACGCCGACGTAGCCGAAGGAGATCACGAAGGCGAGGTAGGCGGAGCCCTCGTGCAGCAGTGCGGTCAGCAGTTCGCCCGGCTCGTACGACGGGACGCGCAGTTCCAGCACGAGGAGGGTGATGACGATCGCGAAGACGCCGTCGCTGAACGCCTTCATCCGGTCGATCTCGGCCAGGCTGGAGCCGCCCGCCGGGTCCCGCTCCGCCGCGGCCACGAGGGCAAGCTACCGCCGTCGGGGCCGGGCCGGTGCCGCATCCGCGGCGACCACCCGGACGGACCCTGGGTGCCGCCCGGTGCGGCGCCGGTGCTCGGGATGGACCCGCCCGGCGACCACCTGGTGGCCCGGCCGGCGCGCCGGTCAAGGTCGGGCGGATCGAACTGCTCGACGTTTCCCGGCCGCTGGGGCCGGGCCGACGTCTTCGGGCGCGGCCGCGCCGACCGGTGAGCGCGCTCCCTGGTGCCCGGCTCGGGCCGGCGGATAGCGGACGCGCGGCCCACGCCTGTGCCGGTGGTCGCGGACCGGGCCGGTCGGGGACGTTTGCCCAGGCCAGCTGCCGGGAACGCGGGGTCGCCCGGCCGTGCGGCGCGCGCCGCCCGACGAAACGGACGCCGACCACCGATGACGTACCGTCCGGCAGTTGCCACCAGCGTCCCCGACCTGACCGTCCTCACTCTGGGGGTGGAGGAGGAGTACCTGCTGCTCGATCCGGCCACCGGAGAGAGCCTGCCGGTCGCCGACCGGGTGCTCACCGCCCTGCACGGCACCGTCCGGGACCAGAGCCGCCAGGAGTTCCGGCACAGCATGGTGGAGATGGTCAGCCCGGTCTGCGCCGACCTGGGGGAGTTGCGGGGGCACCTGGTCGGGTTGCGGCGTTCCGCGGCGGCGGCGGCCGAGGCGGCCGGCGCCCGGCTGGTGGCGGTCGGCGCCACGCCGGTGCACGAACCGCACCGGACGGTGCCGGACAAGCCGCGCTACCACGCCATGTCCCGCCGCTTCGGCCCGGTGGCGCACGACCCGGCGGTCTGCGGGTGCCACGTGCACGTCGGGGTGCCCGACCGGGAACTGGCCGTGCAGGTCTGCAACCACCTGCGGCCGTGGCTGCCGGTGGTGCAGGCGATCACCACCAACTCCCCGCTGCACGACGGCCGGGACACCGGGCACGCCAGCTGGCGGTCGATGCAGTTGGAGCGCTGGCCGAGCATCGGGCCGACGCCGCACTTCGACTCCGTCGCCGACTACGACCGCACGGTGGACGACCTGATCGCCGCCGGCATCATGCTCGACGCGGCGATGGTCTACTGGTACGCCCGGCCGTCGGCGGCGTACCCGACGGTGGAGGTCCGGGTCGGCGACGTCTGCCCGACCGTGGACGACACCGTGCTGGTCGCCGCCCTGGTCCGGGCGCTGGTGGCCACGGCCGTCGACGACGTCCGATCCGGGGTGGCCGCTCCCCGGATCCGCAGCTGCCTGGTCTCGGCCGCGCACTGGCGGGCCGCCCACGACGGCCTCGACGGTGACCTGATCGACCTGCACGGGGGCGGCGCCCGGCCGGCCTGGGACCTGGTCGACGAGCTGTTCGCCGCCGTGACTCCGGCGCTGGTGCGGCACGGCGACCTGGACTACGCCGTCGCGCAGCTGATCCGGCTGCGCGGCGAGGGCACCGGCGCCACCCGTCAGCGGCGCATCATGGCCGACACCGACGGCGACATCCGCGCCGTGCTCGACCACCTCGCCACCCAGACCACCGCTGGCTGACCACCGCCGGCTGACTGGGCGGACGTCGGCAGCGCCCGCCGCGGCCCGCACCCCCGGTGGCTCACCGGATGTCGTGCGTCTGGAGCCAGAGTTCCAGCAGGCCGAGCTGCCACAGCTTGTTGCTGCCGGCGGTCGCCTCGGCCCGGTCCGGCTCGGCCAGCAGCTCGGCGACGTACTCGGGACGGAACAGCCCGCGCTCGCGGGCGGCCGGCGCGTGCAGCGCCTCGGTGACCAGCTGACGCACCGGGCCGTCCACGTTGCGCAGCGCGGGCACCGGGAAGTAGCCCTTGGGCCGGTCGACCACCTCGACGGGCAGCACCTCGCGGGCCACCTCCTTGAGCACCGCCTTGCCGCCCTGGGCCACCTTGTGCTCGGGCGGGCAGGCCGCTGCCAGCGCGACCAGGTCCTGGTCGAGGAACGGGGTGCGCACCTCCAGCCCCCAGGCCATGCTCATGCTGTCCACCCGCTTGACCGGGTCGTCGGGCAGCATCAGGTGGGTGTCCAGCCGCAGCACCGCGTCCAGCGCGGTGTCCGCGCCGGGCGCGGCCAGCTCGGCGGCGAGCAGCTCGCGGCTGGCGTCGTGGTCGCAGGCGTACGCCGGGCTGACCACCCGGCGCAGCTCCGCGTGGTCCCGGTCGAAGAAGGCGGCGGCGAACGCCTCCGCCGCCCCGTCCCGGGGCACCCCGGCCAGCGGCTGGTGGTAGCCGTACCCGGCGAACACCTCGTCCGCGCCCTGCCCCGACTGGGCCACCTTGACGTGCCGGGCCACCTGCTCGGAGAGCAGGTGGAAGGCGACCACGTCGTGGCTGCCCATCGGCTCGGTCATCGCCAGCACGGTACGGCGTACCGCCGGGACCAGGTCGTCGTCGGCGAGCCGGATCCGGTGGTGGTCGGTGTCGAAGGCGCGGGCCACCAGGTCGGAGTAGTGGAACTCGTCGCCGGTCTCCTCGTCGCGGCTGTCGAAGCCGATGCTGAACGTCTGGAGGTGGTGCTGGCCGGCCTCGGCGAGCAGCGCCACGATCATGCTGGAGTCAAGGCCGCCGGAGAGGAGCACGCCGACCGGCACGTCGGCGACCAGCCGCCGGCGTACCGCGGTGCGCAGCGCGTCGCCGACCAGGGCCCGCCAGTCCGCCGCGGCCAGACCGGCGTGCGCCGGGTCCCGCACGTAGTGCGGCCGCCAGTAGACGTGGTCCCGGCTGCGCCCGTCCGCCTCGACGATCCGCAGGGTGGCCGGGGGGAGCTTGCGCACCCCGCGCAGCACGGTCCGCGGCGCCGGGACGATCGAGTGCCAGGACAGGTAGTGGTGCAGGGCCACCGGGTCGATCCCGGTGTCGACGTCGCCGGCGCGCAGCAGCGCCGGCAGGGTGCTGGCGAACCGCAGCCGGCCGGGCGTCTCGGCGAGGTAGAGCGGCTTGATGCCGAGCCGGTCGCGGGCCAGCAGCAGCCGGCGCCGCCGCCGGTCGACCAGGCCGATGGCGAACATGCCGACCAGGTGGTCGACGAAGCGTTCCCCCCAGTGGGCGTACGCCACCAGGATCACCTCGGTGTCGCTGGTGGAGCGGAACGCGTGCCCGGCGGCGATCAGCTCCGCGCGCAGCTCCGGGTAGTTGTAGACGCAGCCGTTGAAGACCAGGCCGAGGCCGAGGTCCTCGCGGACCATCGGCTGGGCGCCGGCGTCCGAGAGGTCGATGATGGTCAGCCGGCGGTGCCCGAGGGTCACCCAGCCGTCGCGCCACAGCCCCTCGCCGTCCGGACCGCGCGACCGCATCGCCTCGGTCATCCGGGTGACCGCCCCGGCGTCCGGCGTCGAGCCGTCGAACCTCGCCTCGCCGCTGATCCCGCACATGCTCAGCGGCCACCGCTCGCCCGGGGCACCGGACCCACCGCCACCACTCCCGTCCCGCCGATCCCTGTGCCGAACCGCCCGTCCGGGGTCCGGGCCCCGTCCGCAGGACGGGCGGTCCGGCTACCCGCCGGCGCCGCGATCAAACTCCGCCCGGGCCTCGCGGCGATCAACCGGGTGGCGCGGCTGCACACGCCGGCGGGCGCCCGATGGCGTCCCGCGGGCCTGAGCTGCCTGCACTCCGGCCCGCCGGCGCGCCATCCGACCGGGGGTCGTGGCGGATCGAGGTGTGCCACGCGAGGGTGATACCTCAGAGTCATTTTGATGACTGTGAGGTATCACCCTCGTTGTCGAGTGGCCCGCCCGGCAGACTCGCCGCGATCGTCGGCGTGGTCAAACGCCCTGCTCGGTCGCTACGCCGCCCTGGCCGCCTGACCCGTCGTCGTGCCGGCCTGGCGTGGGCTTGCCGGCGCATGACAGCCTCGGCGGCGTGAGCACCTTGCTGGCGCAGCTCCCGGCGCTGTTGGGCGTACTGGTCGGAACGCTGGGCACGATTCTCGCCACGTCGCTGGCGGACCGGGCCCGCTGGCGGCGCAACCAGAGCATCCGGTGGGACGAACGGCGGCTCGACGCGTACGTCGAGTACGCGCACGCAGTCAAGGAGAGCCACGCCGTCGCGCTGCGGATGACCGCCGACCGCCGGCCGGAGTCCCACAGCCACCCGATCGACCGGGAGGCCGGCCTGGCGAAGCTTGCCGAGACGGACGCCCGGCGCACCATCGCCTGGGAGAACATGTTGTTGCTCGGCGACGAGGCGACGGTCGCCGCCGCCAGGGTCTGGCGGGACGCGGTGTGGCAGCTTGAGCGGCTCGCTCGAGGCATCGCCGACCCGGAACCCGACATGGCCACGGTGCTCTCCCGGGCCAACGAGGCACGGGACGGCTTCTACCGCGCGGCCCGGCGCAGTCTCGCCGTCCGGGGTGGCTCGGTGGCGCAGTCCGCGCTACTGGAACAGGCGCTGCTCGACCGCGCGGCCGCGGCCCGCGGAGCCGTCCCACAACCGTCTCGAAACCGTCGCTAAACCGTCTCATTATTCTGGCCGGCGGCCCGGTCCAGGTGGCGGTAGACGGTGGCCCGGGAGACCCCCAGCGCCGCGGCGATGTCGTCCACCGAGTGGGTGCCCGCGGCGTGCATCCGGCGCGCGATCTCGACCTGTTCGTGGCCCAGCGCCCGGGGCCGACCCGGCCGGCGCCGCCGCGCCGCCGGGCCGGACGTCCCGGCGCCGGCGGCTTCGGGGCCGGGCGCGGCCAGCAACCGGCGTACGCCGTCGAGCATGTCCGCCCGCAGCACCTCGTCCGACACGTCGGCGAAGATCTGCCCGTCGCGCTGCTGCTCGCCGCGGTGGCGGCCGCCTACGCGCTGGCCGAGCGGCGGGACATCGGCGCCGGCCTGGTCGCGCCCCGGCGCGGGCCGGCGAACGCCCCGGCCGGGCTGCTCAGCCCCGCCGGGCTGGCCTGGCGGCTGCAGCGCGGCGCGCTGCTCGGCTGGGCGGTCGGGGTGGCCGTGCTCGGGTTCTCGATGGGCATCGCCGCCGACGAGTTCAACGCCATGATCGAGGAGAACCCGGCCGCCGCCGAGGCGATCGCCGCGATGGGCGGCGGGGCCGACCTGGTCGACGCGTACCTGGCCGCCATGCTCGCCCTGTTCGCGCTGACCATCGGGGCGTACGTCGTGCAGGCCATGCTGCGGGTGCGCGGCGACGAGTCCGACGGCGTGCTGGAGGCGGTCCTCGCCACCGGGGTGAGCCGGGGCCGCTGGCTGGGCACCCAGGTGGCCGCCGCGGCGCTCGGCGCGCTGGCCCTGGTGCTGCTCGCCGGCCTCACCACCGGCCTGGGGCACGGCCTGGTCGCCGGCGACCCGGTCGGGCGCGCCGTCGACCTGGGTGGCGCCGCCCTCGTACGCCTGCCGGCCCTGCTCGTGGTGGTCGGCGTGGTGACCGCGCTGGTCGGCCTGCTGCCCCGCTGGTCGGTGGCGCTGTCCTGGACGGCGTTGCTGGTCTTCCTGCTGCTCGGCCAGCTCGGCGCGGTGCTCGAACTGCCGCAGGCCGCGCTGAACCTCTCCCCGTACACGCACGTCCCGTCCGTGCCGGCGGTCGAGGCGACGGCGCTGCCCCTGGTGGTGCTGACCGCCGTGGCGGTGGCCCTGCTCGCCGCCGGCACGGCCGCCTTCCGCCACCGCGACGTCCCCTCCTGACGCGCTCGCTGTCGCACCTTCAGGGAAGTTGTCCCCGCCTCGGCCTTCCGAGGCCACACCTTCCCTGAAGGTCCGAGGCGCCGGTCGCGGCGGTGCTGGACAAACGCAAACCCCGGGCACCTGCTGCGCTGGCTCGGGGTCGGGTTCTTCGTCGCCGGCTTCACCCTCGACCTGCTCGGCTCGTAGCCGGCCGTTGCCCTCGCTACGGAGATCATTCTCGATAGCATGACGATCGTGAACGAGGACGCGGAGCGACTGCTCGCCGCGCGGGAGCCGCGGGTCGCCGAGCTGGCCCGGAGCCTGTCCGCGCTGATCCTGGCGGTCTACCCGGATGCCGTCGTCGGTGGACGGCGGCGACATCGGGTTCGGCAGCGGCACCGGATACACCGGGCTGGTCTTCGTGGTGACGCCGCACAGCCGGCACGTCAACCTCGGCATCGCCGGGGGCGCGACGCTTCCCGACCCAGCTGGCCTCATGGCCGGCACCGGCAAGGTGCACCGGCACGTGAAGATTCGCCAGGCCGACGACCTGGCGCGGCCGGAACTGCGCGAACTCATGGTCGCCGCGCTCGCCCGCGGCGCTGACCACCGACCCGAATAGGCCGTTCACCACCTGACTGATCGCAAGGCGTCAAGCGCTGAACATCCGGGACTTTCGTCTCAGGACCACGTCGTACCAGGCCTTTACGCTTCGTACGTCAGCTGAGGCGGTGTTCGACGGCAGGGGGAGCATGGAGCAGCGGCGCGGGTACTGGAGGGAATCCGGGGGAGGCGTGGGCGCGGAGGAGGCCTGACCGCGCCTTCAAGGCGGCGGGGTTGCCGCCGGACGGAGGAAGGCCTGCCCTGGCGCCCAAGCTCGCTGCGACGGTGAGGCGTCAACGTGCCCGTGCTCCGGAGCCTCGCCGGCCAACATGTCCAACCTGCGGCATCCAACTCCCGGTACACGGCGCCTGCGACTCCTGCAGCTGAGATCAGTAGGCAGACGTGATCGGCATCAGCCTCTCGGATGCCGCCGATCGACGAGTTGATCGCATCTGCTCGTCATCGCGGCCTGAGCGAGGTGGCAGGTGGTCACTGCCTGATGACCTGGTCCTAGGATCACGGCATGCAGGAGGGCCGGTGGACGACGATCACCCCGTCGCAGTTCACGCACGAGCGGGAGGCGCTGGCGCACGTCCAGGCGCTGCTGCCGGACACCGAGCCCTACCGCGCCTGGTCGAACTTCACCTTCACCGCCCAGACCGGCCATCCCTACGAGGTCGATCTGCTGGTCGCCGCGCCCGGCGGGCTCTACCTCATCGAGATCAAGAGCCTCACCGGGCGGCTGACCTCCAGCGGCTCGAACTGGATCCTGCACAGCCCGAACGGCACCCGCACCTTCGACAACCCGCTGCACCTGGCTGACGGCAAGGCGAAGAAGCTCAAGTCCCTGCTGCAGGTCGCCGCTTCGCAGCGCAAGGGACCGCCGATCAAGATCCCGTTCGTGCAGGCGGCGGTGTTCCTCTCCAAGCCGGGCCTGCACATCGGCCTGTCGGAGCACCACCTGCACGGGATCTACGGCCCCGAGCCGGCCCCCGGCCACCAGCCGGGGGCGCTGCCGACCATCGGCTCGCTGCTGCAGCGGCCTCCGCAGGACGAGAAGCACCGGGTCACGAAGGAACTGTCGGCGGCACTCCCGGACCTGCTCGAGGCCGTGGGTATCGCCCGCAGCCGTAAGCACTACGAGATCGGCATGTGGCAGCTGGAGAGCCGTCCGTTCGACCTCGGCCCGACCTGGCAGGACCACCACGCCCGCCACAAGAAGCTGGAGCGCGAGCACCGGCGCATCCGGATCTACCTCGTCGAGCGCAACGCGGTGCAGGCCGAGCGGGCGAGCATCGAACGCGCCGCCAAGCGCGAGATGGTCGCCCTGCACAACATCAACCACCCGGGCATCGTGCGGGTCGACTCGATGGAGTCGCACGAGGCCGGACCGGCCCTGATCTTCCGCCACGATCCCCGCTCGATGCGGCTGGACCACTACGTGGCCCAGTACGGCGCCCGCCTCGACGCCCTCAGCCGGCTGGCCATGATCCGTCAGCTCTCCGAGGCGGTCGCCTACGCGCACCGCCGGCGGCTGCATCACCGCGCGCTCTCCGCGCGCAGCGTCCTCGTCAGCCCGGGTCGCATGCGTCGAGGTGGCAGCGAGGATGAGGCGTGGCTGACGCCTCAGTTGCAAATCAGTGACTGGCAGACGGCGACCCGCGCCGCGGACACCACCGGGGCCAGCAGCGCCGACCCGTTGACGCTCTCCTCGCACACCGCCTCGCACATCGAGCGCTCCGCCGAGGCGTACCTCGCTCCGGAGCTGACCGCGCCGCGGCCGGACCCGGTCGCCATGGACGTCTTCGGTCTCGGTGCGCTCGCGTACCTGATCCTCACCAACCAGCCGCCAGCCGCGAAGCGTCAGGAGCTGCTCTCCCGGATCGCCCGGGACAACGGTCTGCGCCCCTCCTCGGTCGCCGACGGCATCACCGAGTTCGCCGACGAGCTGATCCAGGCCGCCACCGCGCCGGTCCCGGCCCAGCGCCTCACCACGGTCGCCGACTTCGTCGAGATGCTGGAGGTGGTCGAGGAGGAGCTGACCAGCCCGCCGGAGAAATCGGTGCATCCGGAGGAGCCGGAGCCGGTCGACCCGCTGGAAGCCAGGGGCGGTGACACCGTCGGCGAGTGGACCATCAAGAAGCGACTCGGCACCGGCTCCACCTGCCGGGCCTTCCTCGCCCACAACGAGCGCACCGGCAAGGACGAGGTACTCAAGGTCGGCCTCTCCGACGAGAAGGGCGCCCGGCTGGCCCACGAGGCCAGGGTGCTCGGCCCGCTCACCGACTCCCGGGTGATCCGCCTGGCCCGCCCCGAGCCGTTGCAGATCGCCAACCGCACCGTCGTGGTACTCGAGCACGCCGGCGAGCTGACCCTGGCCCGCAAGCTGCGCGACGACGGCCGGCTCACCGTCGACGAGCTGGAGACCTACAGCGACTACCTCTTCGGCGCCCTCGACTACCTGGAGGGGGAGGGCGTCTACCACCGCGACATCAAGCCGGACAACATCGCCATCCGGATCCGCCCGAACCGCACCCGGCAGCTCGTGCTCTTCGACTTCTCGCTGGCCGCCGTCTCGGTCAAGGAGATCGCCGCCGGCACCCCGCGCTACCTGGACCCGTTCCTCGGCAGCGCACACCGGCAGGTCTACGACAAGCACGCCGAGTGGTACGCCCTGGCGGTCACGCTGCACGAGATGGCCTCCGGCGAACTGCCCGTCTGGGGCGACGGCGGCACCGAACCGCAGCTGACCGACGGCCCACCCGTGCTGGCGGTCGAGGCTTTCGACACAGCGATCCGCGACGGCCTGGTGGAGTTCTTCCAGCGGGCCCTGCACCGGGACCACAGGGAGCGGTTCCCGTCGCTGAAGGACATGCGCGATGAGTGGCAGCAGGTGTTCCGCCGCTCCGACGCGAGCACCCCGGTCGGCAGCGATCACCCGGAGATCTCCGCCGACGAGCCGGACGAGAAGGCCGCCGAGGCAGCCCGCGACGAGGCCGCCGGCAGGGCCACCCGCGCCACCGCCCTGGAGGCGGCGGGCTTGACCCCGCGCGCGGTCTCCGCCGCCCACCGCCTGAACGCCAACACCGTCGGCGACCTACTCGCCGTGGCGAACAAGTTCGCCACCCTCCCCGGCCTCGGCGCCAAGACCCGCAAGGAACTGCAGCGCCGGGTCAAGGAGTGGCGCACCCGGCTGGGCGAGCGGGAGACCATCCCCACCTCGGCCGCCGCCCGCAAGGCCGCCACCGCCGAGGTCGCCACGGAGACCACCGCCGGGGCGGGCGACGCCGACCTGGTACGCGTCGGCCTCGACGCGATCGCCACCCTGCTCGTGCCGGTCAAGAACGCCCGCAACGTCGCCGAGGTCGAGGCGACCCGGCTGCTGCTGAACCTGCCCGACGAATCCGGAGCCCTGCCCGCGCTGCCGCTCTGGCCGCAGCAGCCGCAGGTCGCCGCTGCCGTCGGGGTCACCCCCGGCCGGGTCGCGCAGATCCTCGGCAAGCAGCGCAAGCGCTGGCACGGCATCCCGGTCGTCGGCAGCCTGCGTACCCAGATCATCGAGCTGCTGCGCGACGGTGGCCGGGTGATGGGCGTCGCCGAACTGGCCACCGCGCTGCTCACCAGCCGCGGATCGGTGCGCACCGGCGACGCGCTGCGCCTCGCGGTCGCGGTTGCCGCCGTGCGGGCCGCGGTCGAGGTCGACGCGCTCGAGGACGAGCCACGCCTACTGCTGCGCCGGCACGCCCGTCAGGACGTCGACGGCAAGCCGAACCCGCGCGGCGACCGGTTGCTGGTCGCCCTCGAAGCCGGCGAGGACGACGCCCCGGACACCCCGGCCGCGCCGGCGCTGCTCGACTACGCCGACGCGCTCGGCAAGGCCGCCGACAGGCTCGCGGCCAGCGAGGTGCTGCCCAGCGCGGCGACCGTGCTGCGTACCCTCGCGGCGGTGACCGCGCCCGGCGGGGCCGGCGACGCGGTCGACGAGCGGCGGCGGGTGCTGCTCGCCGCGGTGGCCTCGGAGCGGGCCGCGGCGACCGCGCGACTGGAGGTCTACCCCTACGACCTGGATCCGGTGCGGGCGCTGCGGCTGGCCCAGGCTGGCGTGGTGCCGCCGGCCAGCACGCCGGAGGGGCGGCGCGGCCTCACCCCGGATCAGGTCAAGAAGCGGGTCGAGGCGCGGTTCCCGGATCTTGCGCCCCTGCCGGAGCGTCCCGCGCTGGACCGGCTGCTCGCCGAGGCCGGCTTCGAGCTGCGCTGGGAGCGCGACCGGTACGTTCCGCCGGCGACCCGGGCCGGCTCGTCGTCGGTGTCCATCATGCAGCGCCGCCCGTCGGCGACCAGCGCGCCGAGCCGCTGGACGGCCGAGTCACCGGAGCTGGCGGCGGCGATGCGGGCCGAGGAGCGGCTGACCGGCGCGCGGTCCGCCGGTGGGTTCCGGGCCCTGACGGTACGACTGTCCCGGTACGGTCTGGCGCGGGAGGAACTGGTCCGGCGCTTCGAGGCCCGGCCGGTCAACGTGGCCGCCCGCTTCCTGCAGCACCTGCACGCCAAGGTGGACGCCCGTCCCAAGCCGACCTGGGAGACGGTGCTGGGCGCGGACGTGGCCGAGCCGGGTTCGCGGGCGGCGATCAAGCTGGGGGAGTACGTCGAGCAGGCCTGGGACCTGGCCGTGCCCTCGCTGCGTGCAGAGTTGCGCGCTGGCGATGGTCCGGTGCTGCTGTACGACGCGGCGGTGCTGGCGCGGTACCGGGCGGTGGACCGGCTCTACGAGCTGGCCGACGCGGCCCGCGGTGGGGCGGGGGACGTGTGGCTGCTCTGCCCGATGGAGGACCCGGCCCTGCTGCCCAAGCTGGACGGTGCGGTGGTGCGGGTGGGCGACAACGAGTGGATCGCCCTACCGGACGCGTGGGTCGTCAACGCCCATCGCAGCGCGCTCACCGCCTGAAACCCCTGGCCCTACTCGGCGCCCAACGGGTGGCGGCGGTGCGGAGCGTCCTCGTTTTCGGCGTGTCCCGGTTTGCGGTCGGTCCGGTCGGGTGCGCAGACTGTGCCGCGTGAGTCCAGTGAGCCGTGGTCGACGCCGCAACGGAAAGAAGCGATCAGTACGCGGCGGTGCGCCGCTCGTCGTGGTGGGCGCGCCGGAGGAGTGCGACTGCCCGAACTGCGCCGGAGCGCAGCCTACGCCGGAGCAGATCGGCGACCTGCTCCCGCAGTCGGTCGACATCGACGCCATGCAGGATCCGATGGAGGTGGAGATCGCCGCCTCGATGCTGCTGGCGATCGGGGCCGCCCTCGGCGACGACTTCGACCGGGCGTTGCAGGACCTGTTCGTTCCGACGTTCGAGGCGCAGGCCACCCCGGCGGCGCGGGCAATGCTGGCGGGAATCGCCTCGGTCGCGGACGGCGAGGTCCGCCGGGCTGGGGCGGAGGCGGCCCGGCGGCTGGCCGATGCCGGCGTCGACGCACCACCCTGGCTCGCCGAACTGGACGCCCCGGTCACGGTCGAGGAGTGCATCCGCTTCGCCGATCCGGCGGGCGAGACGTTCCTGCTGGCCGGCCGGTTCCAGCGGGCCGGTCGGTGCCACGTTGTCGCCGTCACACTGGACGACTGCGACTGTGGTGCCGCCGGTCAGATCCTGTTGATCGACGCGGACCGGTGGGGCGAGGCGCGCGAGGCGCTCCTGTCGGACCTGCACGCCGGTGGTGTCGACGTGACGGAGGAGAAGCTCCGACCGGCGGACTTCCGCCGTGCGGTGGAGGACGCCCTGAACGCCCGCGCCGACCACGACCGCTCCGACCCGGAGGCGTTGGACGAACTCGTCGACGAAGACGGCCCCGGCTACCGCGTGCTTGCCCTGCTGCTCCGCAGCCGGATCCGGACGCTTCCCGTGGCCCGGCGCAGGAGGGGTCGTTATCTGCAGGACGGCGAACTGGACGTCGCCTCGATCTCCGCGCTGCTTGACCTCCTGGCCTCGGGGCGGCGGGGCGGTGCCGTACCGGCCCAGCGTCGCCCCACCAACCTGCCCGCGAAGCGCAAGAAGTCCGACGGCCCGGCGCCGATATACCAGATCAAGGTGAGCCTGCGGGGCGCCCGCCCACCGATCTGGCGGCGTATCGAGGTGCCCGCCGACGTCACCCTCGCCCGGCTGCACGAGCTGATCCAGGTCGCCTTCGGCTGGAACGACAGCCACCTGCACGTCTTCGAGACGCCGTACGGCAGCTTCGGCCGTCCCGACGCCGACCTCGGCCACCGCGCCGCATCGCGGGTCACGCTGGAGCAGGTCGCCCGCGCCGTCGGGGACAAGCTGCGTTACACGTACGACTTCGGCGACAACTGGGAACACGACATCCTCGTGGAGAAGGCACTCGACCGGGACGCGTCCGTGGCGTACCCGCGTTGTGTCGGCGGGCGCCGTGCCGCGCCGCCGGAGGACTGCGGCGGGGTGTGGGGGTACGCCGAACTGGTGGAGATCCTCGCTGACCCCACCCATCCCGAGCACCAGGACCGGCTGGACTGGCTGGACTTGGACGGTCCGACCGGCTTCGACCCGGCCCGTTTCGACGCGAAGGCGGTGACCGCGGCCCTGCAGCGACCGCGGTAGTGCCGGTCTGCGGGCGCCGCTTCCCGTCCCGCCGTCGCATCGTTGATAGCTCACCGAGTCGACACGCCGACGACAAGCCAGCGGAGCTGCCAGCGATCAAGGCCGCTGTGGCAGATGAACACGCGGCTCACGCCGCGCCTGTGCCACCGGTCAGGTCGGGAAGTCCACCAGTCTTGAGCCAGTCCGCGAACTCGTGTCGCCTTTCCCGGTGATCGTCAACGTCGAGGGCCGTTCGAGACACGGCTGCGTGTCCCTCGGCGAACAGGGACAACAGGGCGGCCTGCTCGGACGACAGGCGCAGGGGCGCGTTTGGGTTGGTGCCGGGGAAGATCTGAGCCGCCTCGAGGTCACCCCGGCGCATGCTGGTCGCGATGCCGATCTTGACGCCCCGGCCGGTCAAGGTCTCCATCAGAACACGGGTGTCGAAGAGGTACGCCGCCGAGATCTGCCACCGATGGTGTTGCACGCCCACAGGCTGCGGCGGGCCGCTGAACACCAGGTAGAAGTCGCAGGGATGTGGGCTGATGTCGATGCCGGTGAACGCGTCGCCGTAGGTCTTGACGTTCACGGTGCGACCGGCGAGCGGACCGGATCGGAAGATGCCGTCGTAGCCGGCCTGGATCGCCGTACGGGCCAGCTCGATGTCGAACACCTGAGCGGCGATGAACTCGCCGATGTCACCCGGCCGAGCTGATCGCCCGGTGAGCGCCGCGATCCGGGCATCCAGGTCGTCGCGAGCCTGCAGCAGTGCCGCCAACTGGTGCAAATTCTCGGTCACGGGGCTGATTCTCTGCGTTGCGTACTGGCTTGACCAGTGAAGCATCGACAACTTTTCGTCATGACGACCTCCGCGCGGCAGCGTGTCGCGGCCTTCTGAGACGCCCACATCGAATCCTGGCTCAAGGGCGAGGACCCGATGCCGCCGCCACTGCCGGAGTGGTTCGCCTCGCTTGCCGGCGTCGGCCCCGGACAGGTCACCGGGACGGCTTCCCGGAGCCCTACCAGGGCGACCTGCTCGGCTGCTCTCGAAAGCCTCGCTGAGGCGATTCCCTGCGGCGAGGAGGCGAACCACCGTGGCACCCAGCCAGGCCGCCCCCAGCGCCTCACCCGAGTGCGTGAGCGCGGCGACCTCCACCGGGTTGCAGGACGGGTACAGGCCGACCGGCAGAGTCCGCGTGAGGGCGTGCGCCCCGGTGCTCGTGCCACCGGGCTTGTCGATGGTGCCCATCGTCTGCCGCTGCAACGCCGCCACCGAGGTGGCCGCCACTGGTGGCCCGCAGGGTTCCGCTGACCGGTATGTTGCCGGCCGTCGCGCCGATCGCGTCACCGAGCATCAGCCCGAGCACGCAGCCCGCGCCCTTGCGAGCTGCTCCGCCGTCGCCTTGGTCATTCCGCGAAGCATAGGGGTGGGTTACACGGGGCAGCCTCGGGTCGGGGGTGCTGGGCGCGGGGTGGAGGCCGGCGAGTTGGACGTAGATCTCGCGTTTGGCGGTCGCCTCGCCACGGCGGTTGAGGACGTAGCCGGTCAGCCAGATCCAGCCGGGGTAGGTCGGCTGGTCGGAGACAGCGACGACGCGGAAGGTCAGGGCGCGGTCCCCGGCGAACTGCACCGAGGCGCGGCCGTCGACGATCAGCAGGTCGCCGGGGGAGGGGCGCGCGGTCACCAGTGACCGGAGTTGTGGTGGTACTCCTGCGGCGGCCGGCACTCCCGCGCGTGCATGGTCTGCCAGTCGCGCAGCGCCCGCTTGATCCGGTCGTTCTCCTGGCTGAGCAGCCGTACCGCCTCGTTGAGGGCGGCCAGCTCGTCGGCCACCCGGGCCTGGAACTCGCGTACCTCATCGGGGTCGAAGCCGCGCCGGCGCGCGGCGAACTCGCGGGTCCGCACCTCGTGCGGCGTCAACCGGCCCGGATAACCGGCTGGGTAGGGCTGGCCACCTCGATACACCTGAGCCACGGCGATCCTTTCCTGAGCAGGCGGGAGCGCGGAAGGTCCCTGCGGTGGGTCTGGAAGGGCGGGCCGTCCGCGCGGGGGCCGCGGACGACCCGCCCGCTCCGCCGCCGCAGCTCGATTCAGCGGTACGACAGCAGAGCAGTCCGGTGGGTCGGGACGGGCACCCACACCCGCCCCGACCAGGGGGATGAGCCGAACTCGTTGCCACGCGAGGAGCGGCTCGGGGACAAACATAACTAGGGAACACAGGGAAGTCAAAGAGCGTTGTTTAGACATTCGAGTTGTGATCGAATTCGGGTTGCCACGCGAGGAGTGACATGCCCGAATCAGCCGAATATTTGCGCATTGCCGACGACGTAATGGCCGACGTCAGGTCGGGGAAGCTGAAGCCCGGTGACCGGTTGCCGTCGATCACTGAGACGCGCGCCGACTACGGCGTCAGCTACGGGACCGTGCAGTTGGCCTACGTCCGCCTCGAAGCGCTGCGGGTGATCCGCCGACAGCAGGGCAAGGGCGTCTTCGTCACCGACCCGAAAACCTGGATGCGCGAACCCTGACCGAAGTTCCTGAGACTCAAATGCTCCGCAGCGCCAGTTAGGTGTGCGATTATCGCACCATGGCGGAAGACCTGAACTGGCAGCTTGTCGGTGAGCAGGTGCGACAGGCTCGCCTGTCGGTGGGCATGTCGCAGCAGGAACTCGCCAGCGTGGTGGGTCTCGAACGCACGATGCTGGCGAAGGTCGAGGCTGGCAACCGGCGCTTGGACGGCCTGGAACTCGCCCGGGTGGCACGGGCGCTGCGGGTGTCGATGGAGTACCTGATCGAGCCGCGGCCGGCCGTGCTCTCCCGGCGGGCCGCACCGTTGACCGAGGAGACGGACACAGCGGCGGCCCGATCGTCCGAGCGTCTGGAAATCGCGCTGACCGAGTGGCTACGGAACGTGCAGCAGCTCATGGCTCTCGGCCTGCTGCAGACCCGTCCGCTCCTGCGGTATCCGCAGCTGGTCACGTCCGAGGATGACGCCCGGCGCGCGGCATCCTGGGTACGGCAACAGGCGGGGCTCGGCGACGGGCCGATCGGCAGCATGATGGACGTCTGTGAAGGGGCCGGCCAGTGGGTGCTGGTCACCGACCTGCCCGGCGACGGAGCGTCACTCGTCGACGGAGACATCGCCGTCGCAGTGGTAAGCACCATGGGTGACCCCGGTCGCCGCAGGGCAACCGCCGCCCACGAGCTGGGCCACCTCATCATCGGCGACGAGTATTCGAGCGACCTCGGCGTCAGTAGCTCCCGAGCCGATCGGGAAGCTGTGATCGACGCCTTCGCCGCCGAGCTGCTGCTGCCCGTGCAGGCAGTTGTCGCCGGGTGCGGGGCTGGTCCAGTGACCCGGGACCGGCTGGTGGAGTTCGCCGCGCGGTACCGGACCTCCTGGCTGTTGGCGTTGCGTCAGGCCGAGCGGGCCGGCGTGATCGACGGTGCGACCCGACGATCCTGGAGTGAGCCACGGCCCACCCGGGCGGAATTCATGGAGGCGTTGGGGTGGACTCCACAGCCTGACCTTGACTCGGTGCGGGTGCCGCCGACGTACGCGCATGCCGTGATGGAGGCCTGGCGGGCAAACCGGATCACCCGGTCCCGGGCGCTGGAGCTGATGCACGGCCAGATTGTCGATGCGGACCTGCCGGTGAACGACGACCTGGAGATGGAGCCGTGAGCCTGTCGGGTCCGCCGGTGCCGCTCCTGGTCCTGGACACGATGGTGCTCAGCCACTTCACCCTCGCCGACCGGTTGGACGTCCTCCAGGATCTGCTGATTGACGCGGACTGCAGGACGACGCAGGTCGTCATCGAGGAACTGCGGGCGGGCGCCGGGTTCCCCGAGTACGCCAGGAAGTACCGCCTGCTGTAACCACAACCTGTCGCTTTTCACCCACTCGGGTAACACCGTCCCTTCGGCAGTACGACTAGAGTCGTCGCGTGATCGACCGGAAGCTGCTCCTGTCCGACCTGCAGAAGCAGGTCAAGAACCTGGAAGTGGACCTGCGGGAGCAGGCCGAGTCGGTCGAGGAGGTGCGCCTCCGCCTGCGTGGCGAGTACGACCACGCCTTCAAGGTCGGGCGTACTGCCGCCACGTGGGCGGCCTGGCGGGACGAGCGGGTCACCCAGGTTGCCGTCGCCTGGGTGCTCGGCGCCGTTTTCGTACGCTTCTGCGAGGACAACGGGCTGCTACCCGACCCCTACCTGGCCGGGCCGGGGGACCGGCTGGTGCTGGCCGAGGAGGCCGAGGCGCAGTTCTTCCGCGACCACCCCGACCAGACCCTTCGCGACTGGCTGCACCAGGGCTTCGACGCCATCGCCAGCACCCAGGCCGGCAAGTCGCTCTTCGACAAGCGGCACAACCCGCTCTATCAGATCCCGCTGTCGCACGACGCGGCCAAGGAACTGATCGCCTTCTGGCGCCGACGCACCGAGCAGGGCGACCTGGTGCACAAGTTCCGCGACGAACTGTGGGACACCCGCTTTCTCGGCGACCTCTACCAGGACCTCTCCGAGGCGGCCCGCAAGACGTACGCCCTGCTCCAGACGCCGGAGTTCGTCGAGGAGTTCATCCTCGACCTGACGCTGACCCCGGCGATCGCCGAGTTCGGCCACGACGTCGTCAAGATGATCGACCCGACCTGCGGCTCAGGCCACTTCGTCCTCGGCGCCTTTCACCGTCTGCTGAAGGAGTGGGAGCACCAGGCCCCCAACCGCGACCCCCACGAGCGAGTACGCCTCGCCCTCGACGCCGTCCACGGCGTCGACATCAACCCCTTCGCGGTCGCCATCGCCCGTTTTCGCCTACTGAGGTGATCTCAGCAACGCGAATGTGTTGATTGGTGCGACACGGACGAGGCCGGACGATACGGGTGCTGCTGGAAACGGGCGTGGAGCCCACGGTAGATGAGTTCTCACCACAAGATCCATCAACCCGAGGACTCCACGTGATTGCCTATCGTGCCATGGTCGACGTGCCCCAGGAACTGGTGGCCCACCTGTCCCGGCTGTTGGCCGCCGAGCGGCGGGCGCTGGGAACCCGTCGCGGCACCCGGGCGTTGAGCTGCGGAAAGCAGGCGCTGCTGGTCTTGGTCTGGTTCCGCAAGAACGAGAACATCGAACTGCTGGCGGCCGGGTTCGGCGTCTCGCGGGCCACCGGCTACCGCTACGTCGCTGAGGGACGGCGGGTGCTCGCCGCCCAGGCACCCGACCTACACGAAGCACTCCAGCAAGTCGCCGAGGCCGGCTGGGCGTACGTGATCCTGGACGGCTCGCTGATCGGCACCGACCGGTGCGCCGAGACGACCACCAGCGTCAAGGGCAAACAGATCGACGCCTGGTACTCCGGTAAACACCGCCGGCCGGGAGGCAACATCCAGGCATTCATGCGCCCCGACGGGGCACCGATCTGGGTCTCCGACGTGATGCCCGGCCATCTGCACGACCTCACCTGCGCCGAGCAGCAACAGATCCTCGCCGCGGCCTGCTGGGCCGCCTCCCAACTGCACCTGCCGACCCTGGCCGACTCCGGCTACGAAGGCGCTGGCCAGGGAATCCACACGCCATACAAGCAGCCCGCAGACGGCCGGGCGCTCGCGGCCGACAACCGCGCCTACAACACCCTGCTGCGCGCCCAACGCGCACCCGGAGAACGCGGATTCGCCCTGCTCAAACGCGGCTGGAAAGCGCTGCAACACGTCACCGCCAGCCCGACGACCATCGGAGAGATCGCCCGCAGTGCCCTCGTGCTCACCACATTGCTATACGACCGTCAGCCCCAACCTTGCTGAGATCACCTCACTGGTCGCAGCTCTCCGCGCCAGCGACGTGAAGGCCCTTGCCGAATCGGCCGCCTATACCTTCCCGATGCACCTCGCTGTCGGCGATTCTCTGATCAAGCGACGGCAGGAGATTCTTCCCGGCACGGATCCCGACGGGGAAGCGATCGCGGAGTTCGCCTACGCGACCGAGGACCTGGCGGACCACCCAGACATCCTCAGCCCCGGCCGATACCACGCCGTGGTAGGCAACCCGCCCTACATCACTCCGAAGGACAAGGGCCTCAACGACGCCTACCGCGAGATGTACCCTGCCTGCTCCGGCAAGTACGCCCTGTCCGTGCCGTTCGCGCAGCGGTTCTTCCAACTCGCCAAGACTGGCGGTGGGGACGGCAAGGGTGCCGGCTACGTCGGTCAGATCACCGCCAACTCGTTCATGAAGCGCGAGTTCGGCAAGAAGATGATCGAGAAGTTGTTTGCGATCGACGTTAACCTGACCCACGTCATCGACACTTCCGGTGCCTACATCCCCGGGCATGGCACCCCGACCGTCATCCTGATCGGTCGCAACACCAACCGCGGCCGGGCGGGCACCATTCGCACGGTGATGGGCATCCGCGGTGAGGCCAGCGCGCCCATTAACCCCAGCCGCGGCCTCGTCTGGCAGGCCATCCTCGCTCAGGTGCGCAGACCTGGCTCCGAGAGCGAGTGGGTCAGCGTCGCCGACAGGCCGCGCGCCGAACTCGCAACCTTCCCATGGAGCCTGAGCGGAGGCGGAGCAGTTGGGCTGATGGCGGCGGTTGAGGGAGGCGACCGCACGCCACTACGGCGCAGCATCAGCGGCGCGGTCGGGTTCGCCAGCTTTCCCGGTCAGGACGATGCTTTTTTCGCGCCACCCGCCTGGTTCCGTCGCACAGGTATCGACTTGTTTCATCGCCCGCTCGTGATCGGTGAGGTCGTTCGTGACTGGGAGAGTGCTATCGAAGACCATGCACTAGTGCCCTACCGGGCCGATCTCACGCCTGCGCCCTTCGATCTCACCGCCGCTTGGTGTAGGCACTTGTGGTCGTTGCGTCGCGTTCTTGGGTCCATCACCGGGTTTGGCGGACAGACGCGCACAGAGTCGGACGATCCGTGGTGGACCTGGTACCGCTGGGTTCCCGAGCGGTATCGGACGCCGCTGTCGATCGCGTTTGGCGAGGTGACGACGCATAACCACTTTGTGCTTGACCGGGGCGGGAATGTCTTCAAGCAGACTGCACCAGTGATCAAGCTGCGGCAGGGGGCATCGGAGGATGAGCACCTGAGGCTCCTCGGGGTACTCAACAGTTCGACCGCCTGCTTCTGGCTCAAACAGTCATGCTTTCCTAAGGGAGGCAGTGGGATCGGACGCGGCATTCAGCCTGAGGACTGGATGGAGCGCTTCGCCTTCAACGGAGCCAACGTCGAAAGGCTCCCGCTGCCGTCGGCGTACCCCCTTGAACTGAGTCGGGAGATTGACGGGCTGGCGCAGCGGCTCGCCACGGTGAGCCCGGCGGCGGTCGCGGCCTCTGGCGTGCCGACCCGCGAGCGGCTGGCTGCCGCCCGCGACGAGTGGCACTCGATCCGGGCGCGGATGATCGCCTTGCAGGAGGAGTTGGACTGGCAGGTCTACTCGCTCTACGGGCTGCTGGACGAGGAGTTGACCGCCCCGGCCGGCTCGGTGCCGGAGTTGAAGCTGGGGGAGCGGGCGTTCGAGATCGTGCTCGCCCGCAAGATGCGCGACGAGGGCCTGGAGACGCAGTGGTTCGCCCGGCACGGGTCGACGCCGATCACTGAGCTGCCGGCGCACTGGTCGGATGAGTATCGGGCAGTCGTGGAGCGGCGGATCGCGGTCATCGAGGGCAACCGCAACATCGGGCTGATCGAGCGGCCGGAGTGCAAGCGGCGCTGGGCGACCGACGGCTGGGACGCGATGCAGGCGAAGGCGCTGCGCGACTGGCTGCTGGACCGGTGCGAGGCGCGTGAGCTGTGGTACCACCACGTCGACGGCCTCGAACAGCCGCGCCCGCTGACCACCGCCCAGCTCGCCGACGAGCTGCGCCGCGACGCCGACGTGCTCACCGTCGCCGGCATCTACGCGCCCGGTCAGGATCTCGGCAAGGTGATCGCCGACCTGGTCGCCGACGAGCACGTGCCGCACCTGGCCGCGCTGCGCTACAAGGACTCCGGGCTGGCCAAGCGGGCCGACTGGGAGCACGTGTGGGACCTGCAGCGACAGGAGGACGCGCTGCCCGACGAGGCGGCGAAGCGGGAGTTCCGCAAGCAGATCCCGGTGCCGCCGAAGTACACCTCGGCGGACTTCCTCAAGGGCAGCTACTGGAAGCACCGGGGCAAGCTCGACGTACCCAAGGAGCGGTTCGTCTCGTACCCCGGTGCCAGCCGCGACGGTGACCCGTCGCTGCTGGTCGGCTGGGCCGGCTGGGACCACCGCGAGCAGGCCCAGGCCCTGGCCACCCTGATCGTGGCCCGCGAGCAGGAGGACGGCTGGGCCGCCGACCGGCTGCTGCCGCTGGTCGCGGGGCTGCGCGAGATCCTTCCCTGGGTACGCCAGTGGCACGGCGAGTTCGATCCGCTCTGGGGCGCCTCGCCGGCGGACATCTACGCCGGCTTCCTCGCCGAAACCACCAACCGCCTCCACCTCACCGACGAGGCGCTCACCTCGTGGCGCCCGCCGAAGGCTATCCGTGGCCGCAAGGCCAAGGCATAGAGGAGGCAGATCGCTGCTGGTCATCAGAAGCCCGAAACCCGCATTGAAAGTTCCAAGCTCAGCCGACCAGTCGCACACGAGTTCGGGCGCAACCAGTTGTGGATCTACTGACGGATCACTGTAGACGGTGCCTTGTCGAGTTGGTCACGTCTGAGAGACCGTCGGGTAACCGGTTCGGGGCGTTGTGTTACGGCGAGACACGTCGATGTTGAGTGCTCGACAAATAGATCATCCCCGCCATGATCGCGTTGTGTGCGCAACTGCAACTGTGGCGGGGATGACGCCCGTTCATGCTGTCCGTCGAGCTTGACCGATGCGATGTGGGCGATCCTCGCGCCCTTGATGCCGGTGCGTGACCTGCGTAAAGGCGGTCGGCCTCGTAAGTGGGGAGATCGGTTGATCCTGGATTCGATCTTCTATGTGCTGCGGTCGGGCTGCCCGTGGCGGATGTTGCCGCGGGATCTGGCGCCACCGGACGCGGCGCATCGCTGGTTCACGACGTGGCGGAAGAACGGAACGTGGGACGTGATCCACGACGAGCTTCGCCGGCAGGTGCGGGTGGCGGCCGGTCGTGATCCGGAGCCGACCGCGGCGGTCCTGGACGCCCAGTCGATCAAATCCAGTGAGGGCGGCGAATGCCGTGGGTTCGACATGGGCAAGAAGACCACCGGCCGCAAACGGCACCTGGTCGTGGACACGATGGGGCTGATCCTGGTGGTCATGGTCACCTCCGCCTCCGTCAACGACCGTCCCGGCGGCCGGCGGATCCTGCAACGGCTGGCCGAGACATTCACCACCATCGCCCTTGTCTGGGCCGACGGCGGGTACGCCAACAGCATCGACTCCAGCCTGTTGAGCTGGGCGAAAGACAAGCTCGGCATCATGCTGGAGATCGTCAAGCGCACCGACGACGTCAAGGGCTTCCAGGTCCTTCCACGCAGGTGGGTGGTGGAGAGGACCCGGGGATGGCTGGTGCGTAACCGGCGCCTGGCCCGGGACTACGAGCGGTTGACCGCCAACTCCGAGGCCATGATCAAGGTAGCGATGATTCGACTCATGACGATACGTCTGGCCGGTCAAGCGATCCGCTGGGCCAACGCCACCGAACGCGAAGCCACCCAACGCATCAACGTCGAGCGACTTCTCGCCACGTAGTCACCTGGTTACCCGACGGTCTGAGGGCTACCTGACCGGCGGGGTGCCGGTAAGGTGATCAGAGCCCATGGATCTTTCGGGAGCAGGCCATGATCGTCCAGTGGTGCCTCAAGGGGATGTACTTCGACGAAGAGGACCAGGCCAGGGAGATCATCGACTCACGTGCAGGCCTACAGTGCAACTGGTGGCGCGGACGGAGCATCACTGCCCCGCAGATTCGGGACAAGCTCACTGATACCAATCTTGACATGCACGTCAATCACTTCGATGAGCTCGACCATCGCACCCGTAAGCCCTTTAGCGCCGGCACGCCCTTTGTGTCGCTGTCAGCCGGTACGATCGAGCGTGACACCGTTGTTCGCACCAATTTCGCCCACAGTGCCTACTCGACAGCCTTGTATTTCGGCACCGAGTTCGGTAGGCGCGACACCGCCTACCTGTTTCGGTGCTGGGTCGTGGTCGGGCCTCGATCTGCAGTCGGTGTCGAAAGTGTGGCCGAGGAGATCCGTGACTTGAACACCTATCGTCGATTTTCGCCATACCAGACCGAAGGCGAGATCGTCGCAAAGATTCACGTGCCGGACAACCAGCTCTGGGGTTATGAGCGGTGGACTTGGAACACGTCTCGAAAGCACCTTCGGCCCGAGTCGTTTTACCTGAATCCGCGGTTCACGCACCCCACGCAGTTGTCGAATGTTCGAGGGTTGATCTGACGTGGGAGCGGGTGAACTGGAAGCACTCGGCCTCACGATGGACCGCGCCAGAACAAGCGCAGACTTCTTCCAGGCTTACGGAGAATCAGCCGTCGGCTACCTGTTTTCGGATGGGCAGGATGAGTCGAGAAGGTTCGACGTCTACGAAGACCGCTTTGCGGCCTTGGTAGACCAGGCATCCGCATTTCGTCTGGGTGGTCAGTGGGCCGCTCTGTTCGATACTGGTCGAGCACAGGAGTTGTTCGCACGGTCCGGCGCGATCTTCGACAGCCTTGGATTCGGCTTCGGAGTCTTCGTGCTCGCCGCCTTCGGCGAGGCTCCGCCCGAGAGTCTTCACCAACGCGTCGAGATGCTGGTAAAGGAGGAGACCGGCGGCAGGCAACAGCCAGCATCGGCCGACTACCCACCTGCACTTCGCTATCCGCAGCAGCAGGCGTACCTGATGCTTGCCGCCGCGGCTGTCGCTGACGGCATCGACCTGCCCCGGGATCGCCTCCTCCGCATGGCGCATCGATCACCGCACCGTCGAGGTGTCCTACCGATGGGTGCGCTAAGCACGCCAATCCGCGTCTACTGGGACCTCGCCGTGGCAATGCTCGCCGAGACCGGCGATGGGGTTCTTCTCGAGTCGGCGTTCCGGTTTCTACATCAGATGTCCATCGCGTATGAGAGTGCTATGGCAGGGGGGATGGTCAACTCCAGGCTGTGGAGAAACGGCGCTGCTCCTGTTGATGTAGTTGACGTAGACGTGATCACCGTCGTGATGTTACTTGCTCAGCGTCTTGGGCCGGGCGCCGCCGGGCAGATTGCATCCGAAGTTGCAAGCGAGCTGACGCCACTTGCCCGAGTGACCCTCAATGTGGCGCTGGAGATGTTGAGCGAAGGAACCGAAGGCCGTGATCGCGGAAACCGTCAGAGGAGGCGTTGACCGGTGTCCGAAGCATTGTGGATCAAAATCATTGAAGTGGCGCCCGCCCTGGTCTGGGCGGTCTTCGGTGTCGTCGTATTTCTGGTTCTCCGGTCGGGCCTCATCGCTCAACTGAGGCGAATGCGGTCGCTGCGGACGCCGTTCGGTGAAGCTGACTTCGAGGTAAACCTCGCCCTGCTGGAGCGTGCTGCAGACGAGTTACAGGGCAAGTCGCCGCCGACCGCGCAAGAGCGAAGGGCCGTCGTCACCCGGCTTGACCACGCCGCAGACTCGCTGAAAGGCGGGCGCCTACTATGGGTCGACGATCATCCGGAGCACAACCGGGCCGTCGTGCGGTTGCTGGAGCGGGTTGGCATGTCGGTTGATATCGCGGTATCCACCAGTGAGGCGTTGGACCTTCTGCGCAGGCGTGGCCATGATTTGATCATCACTGACATGCGGCGAGGCGCCGACGACCGTGCCGGGCTGAAATTGCTGGACGAGATCTCTGGGGTGGCCAGTGCGACCCCCGTCGTGCTTTTCGCGGCGGCTTTCGACCCTACCGATGGCGTCGACCCGCGGCTTTTCGCATGGACCACGGACGTCGACGAGGTAGTTCATCTTGTGATCGACGTGATGGAGCGCAGACGCTTCGGTGGCGTCATCTAGCCGGACATCCGAAGGGCGGGTGAGCGGAACATCCCCACCGACACGTCAAGGCGCGACGTGGGGCGGTGCGATTCATGCCCCCATCGGTACGGTATGCAGCATGTCTTCGCCCAGCCCCGCGCCGCTGCTCCGGGAGTTCATCGACATCCCGGAGCGCACGAGCGTGAGCGACTTCGTGCTCAAGCTCGCCGACAGTGTCGCCGATGCCGACGCCACCCTCCGCGACTACGTTGTCACGGACCGGCTGCTCGGTAATTTCGACGAGGCGCTCGGGCTGATCCGCTCCGCGGTCGAGGGGCACGCCTCCAAGGCCGCCTACCTGCACGGCTCGTTCGGTTCGGGTAAGTCGCACTTCATGGCCGTGCTGCACGCCCTGCTGCGGGGCGAGTCCGCCGCGCGGGGGCGGGACGAGTTCGCGCCGCTGGTCGCCAAGCACAGCGTCTGGCTGGACGGGCGCAAGTTCCTGCTGGTGCCGTACCACCTGCTCGACGCCCGCTCGCTGGAGCAGCGAGTGCTCGGCGGCTACGTCGACCGGGTCCGCGCCCTGCACCCCGACGCGCAGATCCCGGCGGTGCACCGCACCGACGCCCTGCTCGACCAGGCCGCCTCGCTGCGCGAGAAGATCGGCGACAAGCAGTTCATCGACGGCCTGCCCGGCGGGGACGTCGAGGACGAGTGGGGCGAGAGCGAGACCTTCTGGACGACCGAGCGGCTCGACCAGGCGTTCGCCGGCGCGTACTCCGACGAGCTGCGTCGCAAGCTGGTCAACGACCTGCTGACCAGCTGGAACAAGGGCTTCTTCAGCAACGCCCGGGAGGACGCCGAAGCCTTCGTCTCCCTCGACCGGGGCCTGACCGAGATCAGCCGGCACGCCAAGGAACTCGGCTACCACGGCCTGATCCTCTTCCTCGACGAACTGATCCTCTGGCTGGCCAACTCCATCGGCGACCAGCAGTTCGTCTCCCGGGAGATCCAGAAGATCACCAACTTCGTCGAGGGCGGCGACACCCGCCGGCCGATCCCGGTGATCAGCTTCATCGCTCGGCAGCGTGACCTGCGCGAACTCGTCGGCGAAGAGGTCACCGGCGCCAACGAGCTGAGCTACCAGGACACCCTCAACCTGGCCAGCGGCCGGTTCGACGTCATCAAGCTGGAGGACCGGAACCTCCCGGAGATCGCCCGCCGCCGGCTGCTCAAACCCCGCGACACCACGGCCGCCGAGGCGATCGCCCGGGCCTTCGACGCCACCACGAAGGTACGCCGGGAAGTCTTCGACACCCTGCTCGGCACCGACGCCGGCAGCGGCGCCGACATCGACGCCTTCCGGTCGACGTACCCGTTCAGCCCGGCGTTCCTCTCGACGCTGGTGCACGTGTCCAGCGCGCTGCAGCGCTCCCGGACGGCGCTGAAGCTGATGCGGCAGCTGCTGGTCGACCGCCGCGACACCCTGCGCCTCGGCCAGCTCGTGCCGCTCGGCGACCTCTACGACGTGATCAGCAGCGGCGGCGACCAACCCTTCACCGAGAAGCTCAAGGCCGAGTTCGAGATGGCCCAGAAGCTCTACGACCTGAAGCTGCGCCCCCATCTCCTCGGCCAGTCCGGCCTCACCGAGGACGACCTGGACGTTGCCCGCCGCGGCGATCCGCTGCCCGCCGAAACGGCCGGGCGGATCCGGGCCTTCACCGGCGACGACCGGCTCGTCAAGACGCTGCTGCTCGCCGCCCTGGCGCCCAGCGTGCCGGCGCTGCGGAACCTCACCGCGCGGCGGCTGTCGGCGCTCAACCACGGCAGCATCACCAGCCCGATCCCCGGCGGTGAGGTCGCCCAGGTCGCGCGGAAGCTCGCCGACTGGGCCGGGCAGTTCGCGGAGATCCGCATCGGGGAGGGCGACGACCCGGTGGTGTCGCTGGAGCTGGTCGGCGTGGACGTCGACAGCGTCCTCGCCACGGCCAAGCACTACGACAACGAGGGCGCCCGCAAGCACATGGTCCAGCGGCTGCTCTGGCAGCAGCTTGGCGTGCCGTGGAGCGACTCGTTCTTCGCCGAGGCGGGCCTGAACTGGCGGGGGAGTCGCCGGACCATCGAGCTGGTCTACGGCAACGTCCGCGACGCCAATGACATCCGCGACGACGCGTTCCACCCGAACGACCCGGCCGGCTGGCGGCTCATCATCGACTACCCGTTCGACGACGGCAGCCACGGGCCGGCCGACGACCGGCAGCGCGTGCAGGACCTGATCAGTCGTACGACGTCGCGGGCTGTCTGCTGGATCCCGGCCGCGCTGACCGTGGAGCGCCTCACCGAGCTGGGCAAGCTCGTCATCATCGACAAGCTGCTCGAGGGACAGCGCTTCGACACCCACGCGGAGCACCTCAACCCCGACGACCGGCGGCGCGCGCACGCGGCGCTGACCAACCAGCGCAGCGCGCTGCTGGCAAAGATGCAGGCCGTCCTGCGCCAGGCGTACGGGCTCGCCGCCAAGCAGGCGACCGACGTGGTGCTCGGCTTCGACGACCACCTGCAGTCGCTCACCCGGGCGCTGGAGCCGAAGCTGCCCATGGGCGCCGCGTTCAACGACGCCCTGCGCACCCTCGGCGACCAGATGCTCAGCCAGCAGTATCCGGCGCACCCGGACTTCGACCCTGACCGCAAGGGCGACCCGGTCCGTCTGCAGGACGTACGGGTCGTCCTCGATCACGTCCGCCGGGCCGTCGAGTCGCCCGAGGGACGCGTCGAGGTGGAGCGGACCCACCGGCAGACCCTGCGGCGGATCGCCAACCCGCTCGGCCTGGGCACCATGCACGAGGCGGCCTTCGTCATCGGCGGGGAGTGGGTGCAGCACTTCCAGCACAGGGCGGCGGCCGAGGGCATCGCGGGCGAGCTGCGGGTGGCCGATCTGCTGCGGTGGATCGACGACCCGAAACCGCGCGGGCTCGACCCGGTCGTGGCGCAGTTGGTCGTGGCGACCTTCGCCGAGCAGACCGACCGAGCCTTCTACCTGCACGGCAGCCAGGTCATCCCGGCCCCTGAACTGGGGAAGGTCAGCGCGGACCACACGCTGCGCGAGGAGCGGCTGCCCAGCGAAGCGGACTGGGACATCGCCCGCGCTCGGGCGGTCGCCATCTTCGGCTTCCAGCCGCTCGCGTTGCGCCGCGGTCGCCTCGTGGCGATGTTCGGGCGGGAGCTGATGAACCAGGCGGACCGCCGCCGGCAGCCCGCCACCGATCTGCTTGCCCGGCTCGAGCAGCACGCGGCATGGCTGCGGCTGAACCAGGAGTCCGGGCGGCTCGCCACCGCACGCGCGGCCGCCGAACTGCTGGCCGGGCTGGTCGACGCTTCCTCGGCCAAGGAGGCCGTCGAGCGACTCGCCCGCGCGGAACTCGCCGGGCCGGCCGACCGGACCGGCAAGAGCATCAGCAGCGCCGCACAGGTGTCGGCTGCCCTCGCGTCCGCCCCCTGGGACACCTTCGAGATCGTTGCCGGCCTCCCGGAACCCCACGCGGCCGAGGCGGCGGCGCTCCTCGCCGAGCTGCGGCGGGTCGCCCAGGCCGACGAGTTGACCGCTCCGCTCGCCCCGGCCCTGCGCCGCGCCCAGACCGACGCGACCGACCTGATCCGACGTGCCACGAAGGTCGTGCCGCCTCCACCCCCGCCCTTGTTGCCCCAGAAGCCGCCAGAGCCAAGGCCTGCCGGAGAGCACCTCGTCCCGGCCAGTGCCATTGACGACGCCGTGACCGAGTTGCAAAGGTTCGCGGCTGACCACCCCAACGCCACGATCGAGGTGAGCTGGAGAATCGTGCCGTGACTCAGGCAGCCGCGCCGTCCCAGGCGCTGCGGATCAGTCCGGTGGCGCTGCGGCAGAAGGTGGCGCAGCAGCTCGACCGGCACCGCAACGGTGACGCGTACCCGGTGATCATCGTGCGGGCCGAGCCGGCGTGGCCGCACGATCCGGCGATGCCGCTGCCCGGCGGACGTCAGGCCCGGGTGGTGCCGTGTGTGTCGCCGCTGGCCATCTGGGACAACCTCGTCGCCGACCGTGGCGACGAGGTGTTGGTCCTGCTCACCGACATCCCCGAGCCCAAGCTCGGGCACGGCGTGCGCAGCCGGGTGTTCCGGCAGCGGGTGATCACGGTCGAGCCCTGGGACCTGGTCGTCGAGGCGTTCGGCGCGCAGGTGCCGGACAGCGCCCTGGAACGGGAGTCCTGGGCCGGCGAAGCCCTGCTCGACGCGATGCCGCCCGCCGGCTGGCCGAAGCTCACCAGCACGGTCCTCACCCGGGACGTCGCACTACGACACCTTGCCGCCGTACGGCTGGGTCTGGAGCGCCGGGGCGAGAGCGCCGACGACCTGGACGTGGCGGCCCTGCTGCGCTGGAGCGCCGAGCCCGGTGCGATCGAGGCGTTCGGCCTGCTCCGCGAGGCCGAACGCGACGGCCTGGCCGGCTGGCTGACCGAGCAGTTCGGCCGGCCCGCGCGGGCGCTCTTCGCGCTGGTCGAGGCCGGGCACGGCACCGACGCGCTCCCGCTCGGCCTGGTCTGCGACGCGCTCTGGAGCAGCGACACCCCCGATGCGGTACGCGCCCAGGGCCGCATCGACCAGTACTTCGGCGACCTCCACGACGACGCGACCGTACGCGGCTTCGCCGTGGCCGCCGTGCAGGTGGTGGCCGGGATGCTGGCAGCACGGGATCGGGAGACGCGCCTGCAGGCCAACGGTGTCCTGGACCGGGCTGAGGAGCTGCTCGTCCAGTTCAACGCGAGGGGCAGCGCCGGCCACAGCTCCATCCTGCGGGTCGGCTTCGCCCACCGGGTCGAGGAGGCGGCTCGCGCGCTCCTCGCCGGGATGGGTGACGCCACCGACCCGGCCCTCGACGCTGCGGTCGAGGCTCTCGCGGCCCACCGTCTCGCCGACGCGGAGTCCGAGCGAATCCGCCGGATCCGGATGG
This sequence comes from Micromonospora sp. CNZ280, assembly GCF_011759515.1. Classification (NCBI taxonomy): domain Bacteria; kingdom Bacillati; phylum Actinomycetota; class Actinomycetes; order Micromonosporales; family Micromonosporaceae; genus Micromonospora; species Micromonospora sp. CNZ280. The sequence continues at coordinate 361,368 of NZ_JAAOYP010000002.1, read as the reverse complement.
CGCAGCGGCTCGTCCGGTGGCTGGACACCGAGGTCGAACCTCCGGCCAGCGTCGCGGACGGGGTGGACCGGCAGATTGCCGAGTGGGGGTGGGTGGACCTGGCGCTCAACCACGTCTGGGCCGGCGAGGACGTCCACCCCGAGCTGCAGCGGGCCTTCCGGGACATCCACGACCGGGTGCAGCGGCGCCGTCGTGACCTCGACGGCGCCTTCGCCAGCCGGCTGGCAGCCTGGTCCGCCGCCGGTCCCGGCAACGACGGTTCCCTGCTCGCCGTCGAGAACCTGCTGCCCAAGGTCATCGACCCGCTGATCCGCAACGAGCGGCCTGTCCTGCTCGTCGTCCTCGACGGCATGAGCGCCGCCGTCGCCGTGGAACTGGCCGATCAGCTCTCCCAGCACTGGGTCGAGTACGACCCGCTGGCCGGCTCCGACCCGGGGCGGCGCCGCGGGATGGCCGCCGCCCTGCCGACCCTGACCGCCGTCTCCCGGACCTCGCTCTTCGCCGGCGCGCTGCGCAGCGGCACCCAGGCCAACGAGAAGCGGATGTTCGACGAGGGTCGCTGGGGCAAGGGGGCGCGGATCTTCCACAAGGGGCCGGCCCGGGGTGGAGCCGGTGAGGTGGTCGCCCAGGAACTCGAAGCCGCCATGGCCGACCGGTCGCACCTGGTCGCCGTGGTCATCAACACCGTCGACGACTCGCTGGCCTACGGCCGGGAGGGCGACGAGCCGGGCTGGCAGCTCGACGACGTCGGGTTCCTGCGCAGCCTCCTCGGCCTCGCCCGTTCCTCCGGGCGCGCGGTGATCATCACCAGCGACCACGGGCACGTGCTGGAACGCGGCGGCGAACACGTCAGAGCCGCCGACGCCGCGTCCGCCCGGCACCGCACCGGACCGGGCCCTGCCGGCCCGGGCGAGGTGGAGCTGAGCGGGCCACGAGTGGTCGCGCCGGACAACCGGATCATCGCGCTCTGGGACCCGATGCTGCGCTACCGGCCGAGTAAGGCCGGCTACCACGGCGGCGCCTCGCTGGCCGAGGTGACCATCCCGCTGCTCGCCTTCCTGTTGCCGAACGTGGCCGACGTGCCGGCCGGTTGGGCACCCGTGGAGGGAGGTCAACCGGACTGGTGGGAAGCGACGCCGGCGGCTCCTGTCGTCACGCCTGCGCCGGCCGCGGCTGCGGCCACGCCCAAGCAGCGGCGGAAGCCGCCAGTCCAGACCGGGGAGGCGCTCTTCGACGTGCCGGAAGCAGCACCGGTAGCGGTCACGCCGGCGGCCGGCGCGGGTGATCTGGTAGCCGCGCTGTTCGCCACCGAACTCTTCGAGGCGCAGCACGCGCTCACTCCGCGTCGGGTGGACCGCGGGAAGATCGAGGCGGCGATGCGGGCGCTGGTGGACGCGAAGGGCATGCTGCCGGTCGCGGTGCTCGCCCAACGTGCCGGCGAGGCGCCGGTACGCGCCACCGGGTTCGCCACCACGCTGCAGCGCATCTTCAACGTGGACAACTACCCGGTCCTGTCGCTGATCGACGACAACCGGACCGTCCGGCTGGACCTGGCGCTGTTGCGGGAGCAGTTCGGGCTGCCCGGAGCGACATCGTGACCACCGTCAGCCCGGCTCGCCGGCGGGAGGTCATCGACGCGCTGCGCCGGGGCGCGGTACCCTCGGCCGGGCTCGACCTCTTCGCGGTCGGGCTGGACCGGTTCGTCACCGCCATTGGCGCGGACCTGGACACCGTTTCCGCCGGTGGATCCGTGTTCAAGGCGGTGCGGGGTGAGTACGGCTCCGGCAAGACGTTCTTCACCCGGTGGATCGCCGAACGCGCCAAGCGGGCCAACCTCGCCACCGCCGAGGTGCAGATCTCGGAGAACGAGACACCGCTGCACAAGCTGGAGACGGTCTACCGCCGGCTCACCGAGCGGCTCACCACCTCGACGTTCTCACCCAGCGCGTTGCGCGCGATCGTCGACGGTTGGTTCTATGCCCTGGAGGAGGACGTCCTCGCGGCCGGAGACATCGCGCCCGACGACGCCGTTGCCCTGGACCGGGCTGTCGGCGTGTTGCTCGACCAGCGACTCGCCACGGTCAGCCGCAGCGCCCCGGCCTTCGCGGCGGCGTTGCGCGGGTACCGCACCGCCAGCCTCTCCGGCGACGCGGCCACCGCCGACGCCGTTCTCGCCTGGCTCGGCGGACAACCCCACGTCGCCGCTGCCGCCCGTCGGGTGGCCGGCGTCCGGGGCGATCTTGACCACTTCGCCGCGCTCAGCTTCCTGCAGGGCCTGCTGGCAGTGCTGCGCGACAGCGGGCACCCCGGCCTGCTGCTGGTGCTCGACGAGGTGGAGACCCTGCAACGCGTCCGGTCCGACGCCCGGGACAAGGCACTCAACGCGCTGCGGCAGCTCATCGACGAGGTGCACTCGGGTCGGTTTCCCGGCCTCTACCTGATCATCACCGGAACGCCGGCCTTCTATGACGGCCCGCAGGGGGTGCAGCGGCTCGCGCCGTTGGCGCAGCGGCTCGCCGTGGACTTCACCACCGATGCCCGGTTCGACAACCCGCGCGCGGTGCAGATCCGGCTACCGGGATTCACCGTCGAGTCGCTGGTCGAACTCGGCGGCCGGGTCCGCGACCTGTACGCGGACGGATCTTCAGCGCCGGCGCGGGTCGCCGCCCTGGTTGACGACGCCTACCTGGACCGGCTGGCCCGGGCGGTGGCCGGCGGGTTGGGCGGCAAGGTCGGGGTGGCGCCACGGCTCTTCCTGAAGAAGCTGGTGGGGGAGGTGCTCGACCGGGTCGACCAGTTCCCCGCATTCGATCCCCGGCAGCACTACGCCCTCACCCTCAGGGCCGCCGAAATGACCGACGTCGAGCGTAACGCGAGCAGCGCCGACGACATCGCGCTCGAGCTGTAGGGGCGGCCATGACGAGCGGTGCGGATCTGCTGCACCCGGTGGTGCTGCACCACGTGGTGAACTCATTGCAGTGGCCGGCTCTACGGCCTCTGCAGGACGCCGCCGTGCGGCCACTGCTGGACGGCGAGGACGCCCTGCTCCTCGCGCCCACCGCTGGCGGCAAGACCGAGGCGGCGATGTTCCCGCTTCTGTCCCGGATGGCGCAGGAGAACTGGACAGGTACCTCCATCCTCTACCTCTGCCCGCTCAAGGCGCTGCTCAACAATCTCCTGCCGCGCCTCGAGACGTACACCGGCTGGCTGGGTCGGCGGGCGGCGCTGTGGCACGGCGACGTGACGATGGGCCGGCGTCGGACCATCCTGCGCGAGCGCCCCGATGTCCTGCTCACCACGCCGGAGTCCCTAGAATCGATGCTGGTCAGCGCCGCCGTCGACCACGACGAGTTCCTCGGACACGTGCGAGCGGTGATCGTGGACGAGGTGCACGCGTTCGCCGGCGACGACCGGGGCTGGCACCTGCTGGCCGTACTGGAACGGCTCGGACGGGTGACCGGTCGGCCGGTGCAGCGGGTCGGCCTGTCCGCGACCGTCGGAAACCCGGACGAGCTGCTGGGCTGGTTGCAGGGCTCAGGCCGGGGCGAGCGACCGGCACGTGTTGTCGCGCCCGGCGTGCCGCCGGCCACGGTGGTACCGGCCGCCCGTCCGGCTGGAGACGTAGAACTCGACCACGTCGGCTCGGTACACAACGCGGCCAAGGTCATCGCCGCGATGCACCAGGGACAGAAGCGCCTGGTCTTCTGCGACTCGCGGGCCTTGGTCGAGGACCTCGGCCAGCGGCTGCGTGCGCTGAACGTGACCACGTTCCTCTCCCACGCGTCCCTCTCCGTCGACGAACGCCGGCGCGCGGAGGAGGCGTTCGCGCAGGAACGGGACTGCGTCATCGTCGCGACCAGCACGCTCGAGCTCGGCATCGACGTCGGCGACCTCGACCGGGTCATCCAGATCGACGCGCCGCGGACCGTCGCCGCCTTCCTGCAGCGGATCGGCCGCACCGGCCGGCGGCCGGGAAGTAGCCGGAACTGTCTCTTCCTCGCCCTGGACGGGGACGGTCTGCTGCACGCCGCCGGGCTGCTGCACCTCTGGGCGCAGGGCTGGGTCGAAGCCGTGGTCCCACCGCCCGAGCCCCGGCACATCGTCGCCCAGCAGATGTTGGCGCTCTGCCTGCAGCGGCACCGGGTCGGTGACCGGCTCTGGTCGGAGGAGTGGAACGGGCTGGCGCCCTTCGACCGGACGGCCGAGGTGATCGTCCGGCACCTCGTCGAGCACGGTTACCTCGACGCGGACTCCGGGATGCTGTTCATCGGTCCGGAGGCGGAGCTGCGATTCGGCCGCCGCCACTTCATGGACATGCTCGCGGTGTTCACCGCCCCGCCGCAGTTCACCGTGCTGTCCGGTCGGACCGAGATCGGCCGGACCGACCCCGCGCTGCTGACGGCACGGGTGCAGGGTCCTCGACTGCTGCTGCTCGCCGGGCGGAGCTGGCGGGTCACCTACATCGACTGGAAACGCCGCCGCTGCTTCGTGGAGCCGGCCGAGGGAGGTGGCAAGGCTCTCTGGATGAGCGGCGGCGCACCGCAGGGACTGTCGTACCGGATGGTCCGCGCGATGCGGGACGTGTTGCTCGGCGCCGAGCCACCGGTCGCCCTCACCGGGCGGGCCCGGGCGCGGCTTGCCGACCTGCGTGAGGACGCCACGCCTCTCGTGCACCCGGGCGGCACCGTCGTTGCTCGCGACGGCGACGGCGAGGTGCGGTGGTGGACATGGGCCGGCTACCGGGCTAACGCGACCCTGATCGCCACGCTGGGTGATCTGGCCGACCCGACGCAGCGCTACGACGACGCCTCGATCCGGCTGCGTCCGGACCTGGACCGGCAGACGCTGCAGGCCGCCACGGCGGACGCGGCGGACCGGCTCTGCCTTCCAGAGGTGTCGGAGAAAGCCCTCGCCAGGCTCAAGTTCAGCGCCGCTCTGCCCGAACGGCTTGCGGTCGCGACACTGGCCGCCCGGCTGGCTGACGTGCCGGCAGCTCGGGCGGTGCTCGCCGAGCCCACCCGAACGGCTTATCTTGCTGGTTGACCGGGAGTTGCCGCGCGTGCGGCGGCTCGATTGTTTCCACGTTCACCGGCGCCGCTTGCGTCCGTCGCCAAGCCCTGACGGTCGGCAAGCGGTGGGGATGTCCGCCAAGAACCGTGGAGATGAAGGGCTTTACAGCGATGTAGAGGTGAGGCATGATCGGCGACGCAACACAGTGGACAGTCGGGTGCGATGGCTGGCCGCTGTCGGGCGGGACGTCCCCACCCTCGGCGTCCCGCCCGGCCCAACCCACCTCGGCGCCCCCTTCCTCGCCGACGGCCACCACATCGACGATCCGTACCCGTCCGGCCACTGCGCGGTGGTCGTCAACCTCGGACCGGGAGCGCCGGAGCCGTCCGGTAGGGCCGGGCGGCGATGCGAGTCGTAGAGTCTCGCCGTGACTGAGATCGGTGCGCAGGTCAACTTGTTCCACCCGGCCGCCCGGGTGTGGCACGCGCTGACGGATCGTACGGCGCTCGCCCGGTGGTTCACCGAGGTCGAGCCGGTGGCCGGGGCGGACCAGCGGCTGCTGCTGCACACCGCCGGGCTGCCGGGTTTCGACGCCGCCGTGGACGCCGAGGTGGTCGACCGGCGGGCGCCGGAACTGCTCGCGCTGCGCTGCCAGGAGGCGGGCCGGCGCACCCGGCTGACCTGTGCCGTCGTCCCCACCGCCGAGGGCTGCCGGCTGTCGGTCACCGAGAGTCTGGAGCACGGCAGGTGGCCGGACGACCAGCGCGCCCGCCGCGAGGAGTACTACCAGCAGATCCTCACCGTGCAGTTGCCGGCCATCCTGGACTGGCTCGCCTTCCAGCAGATCGACCTGCGCCGCGGCGACGCCGCGATGACGGCCGAGATGCCGGTGATCGGGGTGCTCGGAGAGGATCCGGCGCCGGCCGACCGCCGCCTTCGTCCGGTGCTGGTCGGGGCGGTGGTCGGTGTCGTGCTGGTCGCCGCCGGGGTGGTGGCCTGGGCCGTGCTGCCGGGCGAGTCGGACGGATCCGCCGGCCCCGACCCGCTGGCGCTGCCGACGGCTGCCACCGCCGCCGCCGAGGGGTCCCGGTCGGCACCCTCCGCGCGCCCCAGCCGCAGCGCCACGCCCGGCGCCGACCGGTCGAGCCGGACCCCCACGGCGAAGCCCACCCGCACGTCCGCCTCGGCCCGGCCGTCGGCGCCCCCGTTGACCGCGCGCTACGAGTCGGTGTCGACCCGGCTGTTCGGCTACACCGGCGAGGTGGTGCTCAACAACCCGGGCGACGCGGCGACCGGCTGGACCCTGGTGCTCACGCTGCCTGAGGGCAGCACGGTCACCAGCGCCAAGAAGGTGGAGTGGCGCCAGGACGGGCAGGTCGTCACCGTCACCGGCCAACCCGTGCCGGCCGGCGGGTCGCAGACGGTCGAGTTCGACGTCCGTGACGCCGGTATCCGCAAGGCGCCCGAGGAGTGCACGGTGAACGGCAACCCCTGCGCCGGCCTCTGACCCCGCCGTCGCGTCGGCCCCACCGCGACACCGCCCACCCCGACCAGGATCGGCCAGCCGACCGACGGCCCGTCCGCCCGGCCCGCCGAAGGGGGTCGGGCGACCCGCACCGAGGGCGGCCACGACCCACGTAGCCGCCGCGGCGGTCCGGCTCAGGCCGGGCTGATGTGTGCCGCGAGGATCCGCCAGCCGCGGTTGTCGTCGTACACCCAGGTGCGGGTGTAGCGCAGCCGGGCCGCGAACGGCTCCCCGCCGAACAACCCCGTCACCCGCCCGACGAAGATGGTCACCCCGGTGGTGCCCTGGACGATGAGGTCCAGCTGCTCCTCGACCAGTTCGTCGACGATCGACGTCCGGCTGCGGTGGGCGGCCAGGTCGTCCCGCTTGCCGTACCGCTGGCCGTCCGGGCCGATGGCGATCAGGTGGTCGTCGAGCAGCTCGTCGAGCGCGGCCACGTCCCCGGCGCGCTGGGCGGCCTGGAGGCGGCGCTCGGCGTCGAGCAACTCGGCTTCGCGTTCGCTGTCCGGCATGGAACTCTCCTGATCAGGCGTGGATGGACGGGTCCGTCGGCGCCACGGTCAGCACCCGGCCCTCCGCGGCGGAGCGGTGGGCCAGCTCGAGCAACGCGACGGTGTCGACCGCGTCGTACGGGTCGACCGGCAGTGGCCTGCCGTCCCGCAGCGCCGCCACCAGCTGCTGGTAGAAGCTCTGGTACCGGCCGGGCTCGGTGGGCACCGGGCGCAGGTCGCCGTCGACGCCGAGCTGGCCGTACCGCTCGGCGGTGACCTCGCCCCAGCCCGGCGTGCCGGGCCGCCCTCCGGCGCGCAGCGCGGCCTCCTGCACGTCGAGCCCGTAACTGGTGTACGCGCCGCGGTCGCCGAGGATCCGCAGGCGCGGTCCGAGCTGCGCGGCCAGCGTGGTCATCCAGAGGTGGGAGCGGACGCCGTCGGTGTGGGTCAGCGCGACGAAGGCGTCGTCGTCGACCTGGGCGCCCGGCCGCCGCCGGTCCACCTCGGCGTAGACGTCGCGGACCGGCCCGAACAGCTGCACCGCCTGGTCGACGAGGTGCGCGCCCAGGTCGTAGAGGGTGCCGCCGGCCTCGTCGGTGGTTGCGCTTTCCCGCCAGCCGGGCTTGATCGCCGGCCGCCAGCGTTCGAAGCGGGACTCGAAGCGGACCACCCGCCCGAGCGCGCCCTCCTCGACCAGCCGGCGGGCGGTCAGGAAGTCGCCGTCCCAGCGCCGGTTCTGGAACACCGTCAGCGGCACTCCGCGGCGGGCCGCCTCGTCGACCAGGTCGCGGGCCTGCGCCGCGGTGGCGGCGAGCGGCTTGTCGACCACCACCGGCAGCCCGGCGGCCAGCGCCGCCCGGGCCAGCGGCACGTGCAGGCGGTTCGGGGTCGCCACCACGACCAGGTCCAGCTCGTCCGGTGAGCGCCACAGCTGGTCGGCGTCGTCGACGATCCGGGCGTCCGGGTGCTCCTCGCGCACCTGCTCGCGTCGCTGCGGGTCGCGGGTCAGCACCGCCGCCAGCCGCAGTCCGGGCGTCGTGGCGATCAGCGGGGCGTGGAACACCCGGCCGGCGATCCCGTAGCCCAGCAGACCCACCCGCAGCAGCGTCTTCCCCGCCATGTCACCCCCGTCGCGTACCGCCGGACCGCCCGGCTCCGATGGCACCGAACTTACGCCCCGCGCGGGCGCCGCTTCACTCCCATGGCGGCATTGCGGGTGGCGGCGGCGCGGGAGAGGGCCGCACGCCGGTCGGCGTACGGCCCTGACGACCTCGCGTGCCGGTCCGCCGCTCGCGGCGTGCCGGCCCTTCCCGGCGTACGGCTCAGGCGCGCGACCACTTCTGGTTGGCGCCGCCGGTGCAGTCCCACAGTTGCAGCTTGCCGCCGTTGGTGGCGACCCAGTCCCGCACGTCGACGCACCGGTTGCTGCTCAGGTTCACCAGGTCGCCGGCGGCGTTGAGGGTGAACCGTTGGGCCGGGTTGCCGTTGCACGTGACGAGGTTGACCTCGGTGCCGTTGGTCGTGCCGGCCCAGGCCGGGTCCATGCACTTGCCCATCGCCCGCACGGTGCCGTCGGCGGCGAAGGTCCACGCCTGCGCCGCGGTGGTGTTGCAGTCCCAGATCTGCAGCTTCGCGCCGTCGACGGGGTTGGCGCCGGGGATGTCGATGCACCGGCCGCTGTGCGCGCCCCGGAGCCGGGTGGTGTCGGACGGCGGCGGGGTGCCGCCCGAGGTGTAGCCGGAGACCCGGACGTAGTCCACCAGCATCTGCTGGGGGAACTGCGTCGAGCCGTCCGGGTAGCCGGGCCAGTTACCGCCGACCGCCACGTTGAGGATCATGAAGAAGGGGTGGTCGAACACCCAGCGGTTGCCGCCGAGCCGGCTCGGGTCGACCCGGTGGTACTCGACGCCGTCCAGGTACCAGATGATCGAGTTCGGCTCCCAGTCCACCCGGTAGGTGTGGAAGGCGTCCGCCAGCGGCTGGCCGATTGTGCGGCTGCCGGTGATCCCGCCGCCACCGGAGTAGCCCGGGCCGTGGATCGTGCCGTAGACGGTGTTCGGCTCCCGGCCGATGTTCTCCATGATGTCGATCTCGCCGGCGGCCGGCCAGCCGACGGTGCCCATGTCGTTGCCGAGCATCCAGAACGCCGGCCAGATGCCCTGCCCGCGCGGGATCTTGATCCGTGCCTCGAACCGCCCGTACGCCTGGGTGAAGGTGGCCGCGGTCAGCAGCCGGGCGGAGGTGTACTCGCACCGGCCGTAGTGGCACTGGTAGTTGGCCGGGTTCTCGCGCCGGGCGGTGATGACCAGGTTGCCCTGGCCGTCGTGCACCGCGTTGCTGGTGCTGTTGGTGTAGTACTGCCGTTCGTTGTTGCCCCAGCCGTGGCCGCCGATGTCGAAGCGCCACTTGCCCTGGTCGACGGGGGTGCCGGCGGGTGCGTTGAACTCGTCCTGCCAGGTGATGCCGCCGATGGCGGCCTCGGCGGTGTCGGAGCGGCTGGGCAGGACGAGGGCGGCGGTGAGGCCGACGATCGCGACCGCGGCGAGGACGAGCGCGCGTGGTCGGCGTAGTGCGGTGGACATGGGTCTCTCCTGTGGACGGGTCGGGGGATCGGGGCGGTGCTCGTGCTCCGGGCACGGGTGGTCGGTGGGGCGGGCGGGCCGTCCCGGGGGGAAGTTCCGCTGCGATCCGGTGGTGGCACACGCCGCTGAGCCCTGCCGGACCGATGAGAGAGCGCTCTCTAGTGATGCTTGTCGATGCTCGTCTCTTTTGTCAAGACTGTTGCCAGTTGGTTGCGTGGGCGGTGCGTGACGGCCGCCGGCGGCTGGCGCGGCAAGCCCGCACGGTTGCCGGCCCGGAGCGGGCGCCGGGCGTAGGCTGGCTGCCGTGGATCAAGAAGACCGGATCGCCCTGTTCCTCGACTACGAGAACCTCGCCCTGGGGGCGCGCGACCATCACGGCACTCCGTTCGACTTCCGCCCGATCGCCGACGCGCTCGCCGAGCGGGGTCGGGTGGTGGTGCGCCGGGCGTACGCGGACTGGTCGTACTTCGACGAGGACCGCCGGATGCTCACCCGGTCCCACGTCGAACTCATCGAGATCCCGCAGCGGATGGGCGCCACCCGGAAGAACGCCGCCGACATCAAGATGGCCGTCGACGCCGTGGAGCTGGCCTTCGAGCGCGACTACATCTCGACGTTCGTCATCTGCACCGGCGACAGCGACTTCACCCCGCTGGTGCACAAGCTGCGCGAACTCAACAAGCAGGTGATCGGCGTCGGGGTCGAGAAGTCCACCTCGGCGCTGCTGCCGCCCGCCTGCGACGAGTTCCTCTACTACGACCGGCTCGAGGGCGTCGACATCCCGACCACCCGGGGCCGGCGCGGGCGGCCGGCCCGGCCCAGCCGGGAGCCGCAGCAGGTGGAGCAGATCGAGCAGGCGGAGCCGGTGGAGCAGGAGCCCGAGGCGCCGCCGGCGGCCGAGGAGCCGGCAGGCGTCGACACGCTCTCCGTCCTGGTGGCCCAGACGGTGGCCGGCCTGCAGGGCAGCTCCGGCGGCGAGGTCACCGCGTCCCGGTTGAAGCGCACCCTGCTGCGCAAGGATCCGACCTTCAGCGAGTCCGACTACGGCTACCGCACCTTCGGGGAACTCCTGCGCCACCTGGCGCAGCACAACGTGGTCGAGCTGGCCGAGGGCCCGGCCAAGGGCGACCCCGAGGTCTCGCTGCCCGAACACGGCGACCGCGAGGTGGCGTTCGGGCTGCTCCACTCCGTCGTGCTCGACCTGGCCGCCGGGGACGGCGCGGTGGCGCTGTCCGGCCTGAAGAACCAGCTCCGCCGGGCCCGGCCCGACTTCAGCGAGAAGAAGCTCGGCTACCGCAGCTTCCTGCAGTTCTGCAAGGCGGCGGCCACCAGCGGTGTCGTCGATCTGCGATGGAGCCCGGAGGCGGACGACTACCTGCTCACCGCCCGGCCCGCCTGACGTCGTCTCGACCCCGCGCCGCACCAGGCCATCGGGGCGCCGGCGGTCCGGCCGGCCGTCGTGGGCCGGCCGGACCACCGGGTGCCTCAGGCCACCACGGACCGGAGCGGCACCCGGGCGTCCCGCAGCGCCCGGACCAGGTCACCGAGGAACGGGTGCTCGTCGGCCTGGCGACCGGCCGGGTTCGGGATCACCAGGTAGGCCGAGCCGTTCGCCTCGGACGCCCGGCTGTCACCGGTGAACCCGGCGACGACCGCCCGGGTGCGGGCCAGGTCGGCGGGCGCCACCTCGATGGTGATCGGCCGCCAGCCGCCGCCGAGATCCGCCGGCACCGGCGCCGCCGCGGCGGCCGCGCGGGCCGGGCCGACGGCGGGCGGCGTCGCGGCGCGGCCGGCCGCGCCGCCGGGCAGCAGCAGCGCGTTGGCCACCAGGTGCAGCCCGTTCTCGTTGTACGCCCGGAACAGCGGGTTGAACGCGAACAGCACCGCCCGGCCGGCCCCGGTCGGCTCGTCGACCAGCGCGACCGTCCCCTTCAGCGCGTCCGCGCCGACGGTGTAGCCGTTGGCCCAGAAGGTGTCGCCGCTCGGGTAGCGCAGCACGTTGGTCCCGGTGGTGCTCGGGGCCAGGATCGGGTCGTTGTTGTTGAACTCGAAGTCCTCCGCCGGCCGGCCCAGCGCGACCGGGCTGTCCCGGTCGACGTCCACCCGCAGGTGTGAGCCGATCACCGTGTAGCCGGTCGGTTTCGGCTGCTCGGTGGTGGAGGTGAGCCCGGCGGCCCGGGCCATCCGGGTGCCCTCGTTGCGCAGCCCGAGGTAGGTGTGGCCCTGCGCGATCCAGTTCCGCAGGTTGGCCTGCCCGGCGGCGGTGAGACCGCCGGTCGGGCTGCTGCCGTCCGGTACCAGCAGCACCGTGCGTCCGGTGAACGCCTCGGTGTTGTCGTTGATGTCGGCCGTGGTGACCGGGGTGAGCTCCAGCCCCCACCGCTTGCCGAGCACGTAGCGGGCCTCGCCGTGCGAGCCGGCGGTGGTGGAGATGCCGGTGCCCTGGAACAGCCCCACGTCCGGCAGGTCGAGCCGGGTGCCCGCGGCCGGTCCGCGCCGCGCGGTCAGGGTCACCCCGAGCGACCTGGCGAGCCGGTCCACCTCGCGGGTCAGGCTGGTCGCCGGCAGCCCGACCACGCCGCTGTCCAGCTCCCGCACCAGCGGTACGCCCCGACCCAGCAGCGCGAAGGTGAACTCCGCGGCGGCGGCGGAGTCCAGCGGGTACGCGTACGAGCCGGTAAGCCTGGCCGGGGCGCCGCGGCCACCGGTGATCTCCCGGACCAGCCGGGCCCGGGGCCGTACGTCGTCGCCGGTGTAGACAGTGGACACGCCCATCAGCAGCGGGTTGCTCCAAGACGACACGTCGTAGAAGTACGGGAACGGAGTGTACGGGTCCTCGCCCATGACCGCCTGGATCCAGTGCTTCTGCGGCTGGTCCATCGGGATCCAGTACGCGCCCTTCGGCACGGTCAGGTTCGTGGCGCTGCGCCCGCCGAAGATCCGCGCGGTCGGCAACCGGGTCGGCCGTTGCACCTCGTACACCTCGACGTCCATCCGCCGCAGCCGCTCGACCAGTTGGCGTACGTCGGCGAGCTGCCGGTCGGGCAGCAGGAAGTACGAGCGGATCCGGATGTCCGGCACCGGGAAGCGCACCGTGTTGGTGGGTTGGACCACCTCGTTCGGCTCCAACGCGCCGGCCCGGCCCTGGGCCAGCGCGTCGGTCCAGATCCGGAAGTAGCCGCTCAGCAGCTCGCGCTTGTGCGCCGCCGCCCAGCCGAGCGTGGACCACTGGGTGTGGAACTGCTGCTGGACCCGGTCGGCCACCGCCGAGGCGCTGCCCTTCTCGAAGGTCATCCCAGCGGCGCCGAAGCCGGCGGCCGGGACAGTGTCGCCGTACCCCATGAAGAACAGGTCGTAGGTGGAGTAGTTGAAGTAGCACTCGGTGGTGACCGCGCCGCCGCAGGCCCCGTTGTAGCCGAAGCCGGCCTTGTTGGCCTCGCCGATCCGGTTGATCCAGTCGACCGCCTCGCCGGCGATCTCGTGGTGGATCGGGTCGGCGTTGGGCGGGAAGAAGTACTGTCGGCCACCCATCTCGTGCGCGTCGATGAACACCTGCGGCGGGTACCGGCGCATCAGCTCCAGCTTGCTGTCGGTCTCCCGTTGGGTCCGGGCGAACCAGTCGCGGTTCAGGTCGAAGCCGAACTCGTTCTGCCGCCGGCTGGCGTCCCGGCCGTCCGGGTTCTGCGTCGGCACGATGACGGTGACCAGGTTGTCGTTGCGTCGGGCGACCTCGCAGGAGAGCCCCGACGCCAGCTCGTAGAGCGTCTTCAGCGCGGCGTCGGCGCCGCTCTTCTCGCCGCCGTGCACGTTCCCGGTGACCCAGACGATGGCCGGGTCGCCGGCCGCGGTCGCGGCGGCCTTCCGCGCCGAAGTGCGGCGCGGGTCCCGCAGGTCGCGGACGTCCTCGGCGATCTTCCGCAGGGTGGCCGGCCGGACGTTCCGCTCGGTGGACACCACCGCGTACGGCAGCGGCTGGCCCAGCACGCTGGTGCCCAGGACGCCGGTGACGACCCGGTCGGAGGCGGCGTCGACGGCGCCGAGGTACCGGCGGATCTCGTCGGTGCTGACCACCCGTTCCTGGCCGAGGCCGAGGGGGAAGCCGAGGGCCTGTTCCGGGCTGGGCACGGCGGCCAGCCGGGCGTTCGGGTCGTTGCTGCAGGGGGCGGGTCGCGGGGTGGCCGCGGCCGGCGCGCCGCCCAGCAGGGGCGTCATGCCGAGCACGAGCGCGACCGCCGTGGCGCTCGCCAACCGTCGTGATGGAACCGTCCGGACCGGACGCGTCGCTGGGGCCATGGCGTGTTTCCCTTCCCGGGAACCGGCTCACATTGATCGAAGCCTATGGCCTGCGATTTTGGCCGGTCAAGATCCCGCGCGCGGTCCACCGCTGTCGCGGGCGAGGGGCCGGTGAGCGGGGCCGCGGGGACGTCGGGTGCCACCTAGACTCCGGCTGTTCCGCAGCTCGACGGAGGGGAATGACGTGCGTCGCTGGACGGCCGCGCTGGCCATGACCGTGCTGCTCGCCGGTTGCGGCGGCGGTGAACAGACCGAGACCCTGGCCCAGCAGCCGGCCTGGCAGGGCGGCGCGTCGGCCGGCCCCACCACGCCGGCCGCGTTGACCCCCGAGGAGGCGAAGCGCCGCTACCTGGCGATCGTCGAGCCGTACAACACCGCGCTGGAGAAGCTCGAGACGGCGGCCAACGCGGGGAAACCGTGGCGGACGGTGCGGAAGTTGGCCGCCGAGGTGGCCCGGACGAACGCCGAGCACGCGGTGGCGCTGCGCGAGACGACCTGGCCGGCGAAGGCCCGGGCACCGATGGCCGCTTTGTTGGCCGAGAACGACATCGCACTGCGGCACTGGCGCCGCGCCGGGGAGGCGGCCGACGCCGAGGCGCTCATGCGGGAGATCCGGGCGGCGGCGGCGCACAGCGGCGCCGAGGAGGCCGGCAAGGTCCGGGCCGCGCTCGGCCTGCCCGCGTACCGGGAGGGCTGAGCGCGTTCTGGCGGACCGTCTGTTGTGGTGCCCTCACGTTCCTGGTAGACCTGCTGGTGGATCTGCTCCACGCCGCCCCGACCGGAGGAGCCGTCATGAGTGATCCGAGCACCGCGTCGGTCGCGTCCGCGCCCCTTTCCGAGCAGCCGAGCCAGAGCGGCGCCCCGGTCGACCCGGGGCTTCCGGGCGGCGCCCGGGCCGACAAGCCGCGGGGTCTGCTCGGCGACGCCTGGCAGGATCTGCGCCGTAAGCCGCTGTTCTGGATCTCGGCCACGTTCATCGTGCTGTTCCTGGTGATGGCGGCGTTCCCGTCGCTGTTCACCAACGGCGACCCGGTCAACGGCTCGCTGTCGAACAGCCGGGTGGAGCCGGGGGCCAACGGCTGGTTCGGCTACGACGTGCAGGGCCGTGACGTGTTCGCCCGGGTGATCTACGGCGCCCGCGCCTCGATCGTGGTGGCGGTGCTCTCGGTGGCCGGCACGCTGCTGATCGGCGGCACGATGGGCATCATCGCCGGCTACCGCGGTGGCTGGGTGGACGGCCTGCTGTCCCGGATCGCCGACGTCTTTTTCGGCCTGCCGTTCATCCTCGGCGCGATCGTCATCCTGACCACGTTCAACGGCTCCGGGTCCGACAACAGCACCGCCGAGATCATGGGTCTGGTCATGTTGTCGTTGACCATCCTCATGTGGCCGGTGGTGATGCGGCTGATGCGCTCCTCGGTGCTGGCCACCAAGGAGGCGGACTACATCGTGGCCGCGCGGGCGCTGGGTGCCGGCACCGGCCGGATCATCCTGAAGCACCTGCTGCCGAACTGCCTGGCGCCGCTGCTGGTGTACGGCACGATCATGGTGGGTTCGTTCATCGGCGCCGAGGCGACGCTGTCGTTCCTGGGCGTCGGCCTGAAGACTCCGGTGGTGTCCTGGGGCATCATGATCAGTGAGGCGCAGAACTACATCCGTGTCTCGCCGTTCCTGCTGTTCTTCCCCGCCGCGTTCCTCGTCACCGCCGTGCTGAGCTTCGTGATGCTCGGCGAGGCGGTCCGCGAGGCCCTCGACCCCAAGCTCCGCTGAGGCGGCTTGTCAGCCGCGGCGGGTCTCCCCGTCGTACCGGGCCGCCGAGTCGGTGAGGTCCCAGAACTCCGCCGGCAGGTGGGTGATGACGTCGTCGTACTCGCCCGGTGGGATGGCCTCGCGGAGGGTGTCGAACACCGCGCGCATGCCCGCCTTCGCCAGGTCGCTGTCCACCTCCGCCCGGCCGCTGACCTGCTGCACGAAGACGTCCAGCCCGAACCGCTGGGCCTTGTCCCGAGGTGCGAACGCGTACGCCCGTAGCCCTTCCGGGAGCCGGGCGGACAGGTCCCGCGCCTCGCCCCCGTCGATCCGCTCGGCGAGGGTCGTGAGCGTGGCGCGGGTGATGGCAGTCGCCTGCTCGGGTGAGGTGCGCAAGCGTTGCGCCACCGAGTCGATGAACTCGCTGTTCTCCACCTGCCGGGCCTTTCTCTGCGTGGACAGCGGCGTCTACCCGCGTGCCCGCCCGGCAAACAGCCGCGCCCGTACGCCTCGCCCCGGATCGGCCGGCCACCGGCCGGTCGGGACGCTACTCCGGGGCGACCGGCGATCCGGCTGCCGCGAGGTAGCGGGCGGCCAGCTCGCGCAGCGCCTCGCGGAGCTCGGGCGGTTCCAGCACGGTGAACGGCACCTCGAACTTGGCCAGGTAGGTGGCCAGGTCGGTGAGCGAGTCGGTGCCGGTGACCAGCTCGCACGTCCCGTCGTCGAGCGGGACGACCTGCCCCGAGGTGGTGGTGCTGCGTTCGGCCACCACCGCGGCCGGCGCGTGCATCCGGATTCGCGCCCGGTACCTCCAGACCTCCGAGCGGACACCACGCAGCACATGCGCGGCGGCGTCGCCACCGGGCGGCTCGCGCGGCACGAACCGCGGCCCGGCCGGCGGCAACGGCCGCACCCGGTCGGCCCGGAAGGTACGCCAGTCCCGCCGGTCGGTGTCCCAGGCCAGCAGGTACCAGCGCCGGCCGGTGTAGACGAGGGTGTGCGGCTCGACGTCGCGCTCGGTGCCCTGCCCGTCGTGGCCCACGTAGCGGAACCGGAGCCGTTCGTGGTTGTGCGCGGCCGCCGCGATCGTGGTCAGCGTGTCGGCGTCGACCGTCGGCCCGCCGCCGGCCGCCGACACCGTCGTCCCGCGCAGGGCGTCGACCCGCGGTCGCAGCCGGGCCGGCAGCGTCCGCTCCAGCTTGGTCAGCGCCCGCAGTGACACGTCCGCCATGCCGGTGACCGTGCCCGCCGCCGCGGCGCGCAGCCCCACCGCGACCGCGACCGCCTCGTCGTCGTCGAGCAGCAGCGGCGGCAGCGCGTTGCCCGCGCCCAGCCGGTAGCCGCCGGCCGGGCCGGTGGTCGAGTCCACCTGGTAGCCGAGCTGCCGCAGCCGGTCGACGTCGTTGCGCACCGTGCGGGTGGTGACCCGCAGCCGGTGCGCCAGCTCCGCACCGGACCAGTCCCGCCGCTGCTGCAACAACGAGAGCAGCCGCAGCAGTCGGGCCGAGGTTTCCAACATTCCCCGATTCTGCATCAGATCGAGGAACCAAACCTTCCTCAACACCTCCTAGCGTGAGGGTCATGACGAAGACACCGACGTTGCGAGGCATGGCCACCGTCAGCTACTGGGCCGCGGACTGGCCGGCTGCCAAGGCCTGGTACAGCGAACTGGTCGGCTTCGAGCCGTACTTCCTGCGGGACGGCTACGCGGAATGGCGCCTCGGCGACCACCAGGACGAGTTGGGCCTGATCGACAGCCGCCACCGGCCGCCGGGCGCGGCCGCCGGACCCGGCGGGGTGGTCCTCTACTGGCACGTCGACGACGTGCCCGGCATGGTCGCGCGGCTGCTCGCCATGGGCGCCACCGAGCACGAGCCGCCGCAGGACCGGGGCACGGGCTTCGTCACCGCCACCGTGGTCGACCCGTTCGGCAACCTGCTCGGCGTCATGTACAACCCGCACTACGTCGAGATCGTCGACGGGAAGGAGTGACCCTCGTGGACGACGTGGAGATCCTCCGCTGCGCCGACGCCGACGAGTGGGACCGGTGGCTCGCCGCGCACGGCGCCACCCGACCCGACGTCTGGCTCGCCATCGCCCGCAAGGGCGCCGGCGCGGCCACCGTGACCGCGACCGAGGCCGGGGACGTGGCCATCTGCCACGGCTGGATCGACAGCCACCGCCGCCGCCTGGACGCCACGCACTTCCTCCAGCGCTACTCGCCGCGCCGGCCGGGCAGCCCCTGGTCCCGGGTCAACGTCGAGCGGGTCGCCGCGCTGGAAGCGGCCGGTCGGCTGCGCCCCGCCGGCCGGGCCCAGGTCGAGGCCGCACAGGCCGACGGCCGTTGGGCGGCGGCGTACGCGCCGCAGCGCACCGCCGCCGTACCCGACGACCTCGCCGCGGCGCTCGCGGCGAACGACCGCGCCCGCGCGGCCTACCAGGCGCTCGGCCGCAGCGACCGGTACGCGGTGTTCCTGCCGCTGCTCAAGGCGCGCACCCCGGCGGCGCGGGCCGGGGCGCTGCGGCGGGCCCTCGCCGGCCTGGAAGCCGCGGGCGGGCCGCCGCGGTGACCGCCGGCCGGCCGCCGGTGGGTCCGGCAGGACCCACCGGCGGCCGTCACGGCCTGCGCCACATCGGGTACGCGGTGGTGCCGTCGGGCAGCGTGAACGACCCGTGGGCGACGTAGCCGTGCCGGGCGTACAGGTCCCGTTCGGCGGGCGTCGTCGCCTCGGTGTACGAGGGCAGCAGGCTGGCGTCCATCCGGGCGTGACTGGTGGCGAGCAGCGTGCCGGACTGGTCGCCGCGCCGCGGCTCGGGTACGGCCGCGAAGAACGCCAGGTGGTTGTGCGGCCCGGTGGGCCGCCGGGCGGCGAGCACCTCGTCGAGGCGCAGGAACCGGTCGAGGTAGTCGCCGCAGGCGACCGCGAGCCGCTCGCCGTACCCGGGCGGCGGCGGGATCGGGCCGTACCGGTGGAACCAGACGGCGGTGGCCGTCCGGTCGCTGGCCAGGTACGCCTCGCCGAACAGCAGTGCGTGCTCCGTCCAGATTTGGGTGACGGCGCCGAGTACCCGACGCCGGCGGTGGACGTCGGGCACGAGCCAGGCACCGGTGCCGGTGCGGGCCAGTGCCCCGGCGACCAGGTCGACGATGTCGGCGATGTCGCACCAGCGTGCGCGTCCGATCGGCAGGGTCTTCTTCACGAGCTCTCCTTCCCAGGTGCGCGGGGGCTGAGCCCGCGCGACGGAGTTGCGGTGGAGCAGGTCTCTCGGGTCGGGCACGGGCCGGAGCCTCGGCGCCCGGTTCGCGGTGCCGCGGCCGTCCGAGCCGCAGATGGCCCGCCGGGCCTAGCTGTCGGGGCGGGGCCGATCGGACCGACCGGCCCGTCTGGGCGGGCGTCGGGACGGCTCCCCCTGTGTTGCGCGGGGGGCCGGACAGCGACGATCGCCGGGTGGCTGGGTGCCCGGCACGAGTACCGATCGCCCTGGCGGAGCCGTCGCGGCCCGACCGGTGGCCGTCAGGCCGGTCTGGTGTCCGGCCGGCTCGCCCGGTGGCTCAGCTCGTCACTCCGGGCCGGGTGACCGCCCAGCGGCCACAGCTCGGGGTGCCAGGCCCAGGGCAGGGCACCCTCGGCGGCGCCGGACGGGCCGCCCGCGGTGGCCGAACCGGCCGTGCTGCCGCAGCCGCCGGGCGTCCCCGGGGCGGCGTGGCCGGGATCGCCCTCCGGACGGTGCCGGCCCGGGTCGGCGTCGCCGTCGGCCGGCTGGTCACCAGCCGACGGCCGGGAGATCGAGGCGTGCCATCGCGTGTCCGGGGCGACCAGTGCCGTGGCGTGGGTGGTGCCGGCCGGCGCGCTGGTGGCCGGAGGCGGTGCGGTCAGCGGTGACCGGACGCCGGCGCCGCTGCCGGGTGGAGTTCGGGGACCGGCGGGCGCGCCGGGGGCGGGTTGGGCCACGTCGAGCACCGGGGCGAGCACATCCACCACCGGAGCGGCCAGGTCCAGCACCGGTTCGAGGGCTCCCACAACCGGCTTCGCCAGGTCGAGCACCGGATCGAGCACCTGCCCGATCGGGCTGGCCGGGCCGAGGGCTGGTCCCAGTCCCTTCAGGATCGGCTTCGCGGGGCCGAGCGCCGGCGCCGGTGACTGCGGGATCGGCTTCGCCGGGCCGGGTGCCGGAGTCGGCGCGTCCGGTGCCGGATTGGCGGGCGGGGGTGCCGGGGGTGCCGCGGGTTGCCGGGTCGGCGGGCGGGAGGCGCTCGCCGGGCTGCCCGGACCCGCCGTGGCCGGCGCCCGCTCGTCAGGCTTCCCGGCGTCTCGGCGCGGGGGCACGGCCGCCTCGTCGGCCGGCGGCACGTCCCGGGCCGGCGCCGGCGGTGCGCCCGCCGCCCGCTGGTCGCCGGGGGGCGCCGGGGCGGCCGGGAGGAGGACACCCGCCGACGGCTGGCCATTGCCGGAGTGCCGCGTTCCGTCAGCCGCCTCGTCGCCGTTCGGCACGGCGGACGGAGCGCAGGAGAGCGGAGCGCCGAGCAACCTCCCCACGCCGTCGACCAGCTCGCCGAGCAGGCACTGCCCGCTGGCACCGGCGGCGTACGCGGGCTCGTCGGCGACCGCGCCGTACGCGCTCCAGGCGCCGAAGGCGCCCCCGACCAGCAGCAGCCCACGCAGCATCGTCCGAGCCAGCCGGCCGCGACGCCGCACCACGCGCACCTCCGGGGGTCCTCTTCCGGGCAGCTCCTTCCGGGCAGCTTCGATTGTGCCGAATGGTGACCGGGGGCACACGGTCCGACACACGACAAATCGACATCGGCCGAAGGAACGCGGGCCGGCCGAGCGCGGCCACGCCGACACCGCGGTCCGCCCACCGGGCGCGGCGGCCGAGCTGCGGACCGCCGGACTGACCGGGGCGCTGGTCGCCGCCGTCACTCCGGGCAGCGCCGCCGAGAAGCCGGGCAGCGCCGCCGAGAAGGCCGCGTTCAGCCCAGCGGGTTCGCGGTGGGAAGCGGCAGCCCGGGCAGCGACGGGAGCAGCGGCGGCAGCCCTCCGCTGGGCAGCAGGGTGGGCAGCGACGGCAACGGGAGGATCCCGGGCAGGCCCGGCTCCCCGGCGGCCGACGGTGACGGCGGTGGCGGCGAGCCGACCGGGCCGGGCTCGGCCGGTGGGGCGGACCCGCCACCGGCGGTGGATTCGGGCGTCGGGCCCGCGGTGGCGGGTGCGGATGGCGGCGACAGCGCGGCGAGCAGGTCGCGGTGCAGGGCGTCGAGTTCCGCGCGCAGCCGGGTGGCCAGCGTCGGGTCGTCGATCCCGGCGAGGTCGTCGCGTCCCTGCTCGATGAGCTGAGCGGCCTCCGTCAGCCGGCCGGTCGACAGTGCGGCCCGGGCGCGGTCGATGGTGTCCTCGACGGTGCGTACCTGAGCCTGCTGCGGGTGGAGCACCTTCGTCAGCGACCAGAGCGGGCTGCTCGGCCCGGCGTTGCGGCTGCCGACGCCGAGCGCGGTCGCGACGGCCACCAGGACGACCACCGCTGCCGCGAGGCGCAGCACGCGCTGCCCGAACGTCGCCGACCGGGGCGTGGGCGTCGCGGCCGGTGGCTGCACGGCGGGTCGGAGGACCGGCTCGTCGTCGCTGTCGAGATCGGCCCGCCAGGCGGCGAGCAGCGCGGCCACGTCGTCACCGGCCGGCGCCGGCTCGCCCCGGCCGAGCGTGTCGAGCAGCTGGTCGTCCCGGGCGATGGTCGCCAGGTCCAGCTCGTCGCCCCCCTGGGGCCGCTGCTCGGTCACGCCGCCACCTCGTCGAGTGTGTCGCCTGCCAGGGTACGGAGGCGGGCCAGGGCGCGGGACTGGGCCACCCGCACCGCGGCGGCGGACATGCCGACGATCGCCCCGACCTCCTCGGCGGAGAGGCCGACCGCCACCCGGAGCAGGACGATCTCCCGCTGCGCGTCCGGCAGGCGGTCGAGCAGCGCCGACAGGCGGCGGGCGAGGTCGGTGGCGACCGCCTGCTGCTCCGGCCCGGGCTCCGCGTCCGGGGTGTCGAGCGGGGCGTCGGCGGTAGCGGTGACGGCGGCGGCCCGCGCCGCGGCGCGCTGCGCGTCGGCCACCTTGTGCCCGGCGATGGCGTAGACGAACGCCGAGAACGGAGTGCCCTGCTCGCGGTAGCGGGGCAGCGCCCGCAGCACGGCGAGACAGATCTCCTGCGCGACGTCGTCCGCCGTGGTGTACGCCCCGCCGATCCGCCCCAACCGGGCCCGGCAGTACCGCACCAGCCCCGGGCGCACGTCGGTGAGCAGGGCCGCCATGGCCCTGGAATCGCCCTCTGCGGCCCGCCGGATGAGTTCGGGCTCGATCGTTGTGGTCATCGCGTCGCGGAGCACCTTCGTTACCGGCCGGTTAACGCGCACGCTATCGAGCCGACCGGCATTTGCCTAGCTCACCGCGAGTAGCCCTGGCGTACCGCAAAGAAATCGCGAGAAATCTGTTGCACCGCGCCGTGCCGCAGCGATGTCCGAAGTAGCAGCACCGAGGGAAGGGGACCGCGTGGGCGTCGAGGTGGCCGTGCAGGGGCTGACCAAGTCCTTCGGCGGGCAGCCGGTCTGGTCGGACGTCAGCCTGACGCTGCCGGCCGGCGAGATCTCGGTGCTGCTGGGCCCGTCGGGCACCGGCAAGTCGGTGTTCCTCAAGACCCTGGTGGGGCTGCTCCGGCCCGACCGCGGCGACATCTGGATCGCCGGCCACAACCTGCCCCGGCTCTCCGAGCGCGCGTTGTACGAGGTCCGCAAGCTGTTCGGCGTGCTGTTCCAGGACGGCGCGCTGTTCGGCTCGATGACCATCTACGACAACGTGGCCTTCCCGCTGCGCGAGCACACCCGCAAGAGCGAGGCGCAGATCCGGGCGGTGGTCGGCGAGAAGCTGGAGATGGTCGGCCTGACCGGCGCCGAGCGGAAGCTGCCCGGGGAGATTTCCGGCGGGATGCGCAAGCGGGCCGGGCTGGCCCGCGCGCTCGTGCTGGACCCGCAGATCATCCTCTTCGACGAGCCGGACTCCGGGCTCGACCCGGTGCGCACCGCCTACCTCAACCAGCTGATCATCGACCTCAACCAGCGCACCGAGGCGACGTTCCTGATCGTCACCCACGACATCAACACCGCCCGCACCGTGCCGGACAACATCGGGCTGATCTACCACGGGCACCTGGCCATGTTCGGGCCCCGGGAGATGCTGCTGTCCAGCACCGAACCGGTGGTCCGGCAGTTCCTCAACGCCCAGCGGATCGGGCCGATCGGGATGGCCGAGGAGAAGGACGCCGAGGAGCTGCGGGCCGAGGCCCAGGCCGGCGCTGAGCTGCCGCCGCTGCCGCCCATCCCGACCCAGTTGCAGCCCTCCGACGGCCGGCCCCGACGGGCCGAGCGCCCACCTGGCGCGTGGTGCCGCGAGCACGGCGTCACCCCGCCGCCGGGCTCCTTCGCCGACCGGCCGGCCGCCGACCGCCCGACGGTGGAACTCCCGGTCGGCGCCCGGCACGAGGAGCTGGCCGAATGACCGAACGCGAGGCGCGAACCCGGCTCAGCGTCCCGCTGGCCGCCGTCCGCCGTTCCGGCGACTTCTTCGGCTTCTGCCTCGACACGCTGCGGGCGCTGCCCCGCCGGCCGGTGCAGGTGCGCGAGTTCGTCCAGCAGGCCTGGTTCATCAGCTCGGTGTCGATCCTGCCGGCCGCGCTCGTCTCGATCCCGTTCGGCGCGGTCATCGCGCTGCAACTCGGCTCGCTGGTGCGGCAGCTCGGGGCGCAGTCGTTCACCGGCGCCGCCTCGGTGCTCGCCGTGGTCCGCGAGGCCGGGCCGATCGTCACCGCGCTGGTCATCGCCGGCGCCGGCGGCTCGGCGATCTGCGCCGACCTCGGCTCCCGCAAGATCCGCGAGGAACTCGATGCGATGCGGGTGCTGGGCATCGACCCGATCCACCGGCTCGTGGTACCCCGGGTGCTCGCCGCGATGCTGGTCGCCGTCCTGCTCAACGGCGTGGTCAGCGTCGTCGGCGTCACCGGCGGCTACCTGTTCAACGTGGTCATGCAGGGCGGCACGCCCGGCGCGTACCTGGCCAGCTTCCAGGCCCTCGGGCAGCTGCCCGACCTGCTGGTGGGCGAGGTCAAGGCGCTGCTGTTCGGCGCCACCGCCGCCCTGGTCGCCTCCTACCAGGGAATGAACGCGCGAGGCGGCCCGAAGGGCGTGGGCGACGCGGTCAACCAGAGCGTCGTGTTCACGTTCATGCTGCTGTTCGCGCTGAACTTCCTCGTCACGGCCGTGTACTTCCAGGTCGTACCGCAGAAGGGAAGCTGACGTGCCGGTGCTGCGACAGCTCGACGACCTGGGCGGACAGCTCGCCTTCTACCTGCGGGCCTTCGGCTGGGCGCCGCGCACCCTGCGCCGCTACCGGCGGGAGGTGGTACGGCTGCTCGCCGAGGTCAGCTTCGGCACCGGGGCGCTCGCGGTGCTCGGCGGCACCGTCGGCGTCATCTGCTTCCTGACCTTCTTCACCGGCACCGAGGTGGGCCTGCAGGGCTACCAGGCGTTGAACCAGATCGGCAGCAGCGCCTTCACCGGCTTCATCTCGGCGTACTTCAACACCCGGGAGATCTCCCCGCTGGTGGCCGCGCTGGCGCTGTCGGCCACCGTGGGCTGCGGCTTCACCGCCCAGCTCGGCGCCATGCGGATCTCCGAGGAGGTCGACGCGCTCGAGGTGATGGGCGTGCCGTCGCTGCCGTTCCTGGTCACCACCCGCATGATCGCCGGCTTCATCGCGGTGATCCCGCTGTACGTGATCGGGCTGCTCTCCAGCTACCTGGCCACCCGCGCCATCGCGGTCTTCTACTTCGGACAGTCGGCGGGCACCTACGACTACTACTTCCACCTGTTCCTGCCGCCCGGCGACGTGCTCTGGTCGTTCGGCAAGGTGCTGGTCTTCAGCGTGATCGTGGTGCTCGTGCACTGCTGGTACGGCTACACCGCCAGCGGCGGACCGGCCGGCGTGGGCGTCGCGGTGGGCCGCGCCGTGCGGCTGGCCATCGTCGCCGTCAACATCGTCGACTTCTTCCTGTCCCTGGCCATCTGGGGCGCCACCACCACCGTCCGGATCGCGGGGTGACCATGAGACATCGCATCCTCGGCATCGTCTTCGTCGCCGTCCTGGCCGCGGCGCTGACCGGCTCGGTCCTGCAGTACCGCAAGGCGTTCACCCCGGTCGCCTGGGTCACCCTGCACGTCGACCGCGCCGGCCTGCAGCTCACCGACGGCGCCGACGTCAAGGTGCGCGGCGTGCTGGTCGGCGACGTCCGCTCGGTACGCGGCGACGGCGACGGGGCCACCCTGCGGCTGGCCCTCGACCCGGCGACCACCGCCCGGATCCCGGCCGACGTGACCGCGCGCCTGCTGCCCAAGACGCTCTTCGGCGAACGGTACGTCGAACTCGTCCCGCCACCGGGCAGCACCGCCGGACCGATCCGTGACGGCGCGGTCATCACCCAGGACCGCAGCCGCACCGCCGTGGAACTGGAACGGGTGCTCGACGAGGCGCTGCCGCTGCTGCAGGCGATCCGCCCCGACCAGTTGGCCGCCACGCTCGGCGCGTTGGCCACCGCGCTGGAGGGCCGCGGCGAGCAGCTCGGCGCGAACCTGGCCCGGCTGGAGGCGTACCTCGAACGGCTCAACCCGGCCATGCCGGCCATCGCGGCGGACGTGCGCGCCCTGGCCGCGGTGCTGGACAGCTACGACGCCGCGCTGCCGGACCTGCTGGCGCTGCTGCGCGACGTCAGCGTCACCGCCCGGACGGTCACCGACCAGCGCACCCAGCTGGCCGCGTTCCTCGCCGAGGCCACCGACGCCGCCGACGTCGCGCACGGCTTCCTCGACCGGCACGGCGACCAGCTCATCCGGCTCGGCGCGGTGAGCCGGCCGGTGCTCGAACTGCTCGCCACCTACGCCCCCGAGTACCCGTGCCTGATGAGCGGGCTGGTGGCCCTGCAACCGCGGGTGGAGGAGGTGTTCGCGGGCGGCCGGATGCGGATCACCCTGGAGGTCACCCGCGACGGCGGCAAGTACGAGCGTGGCCGCGACGAGCCGGTCTACCGCGCCGACGACGGCCCGCAGTGCCACGGCCTGCCCCGCCCGGCCAGCCCCGCGCCGGAAAAGCCGATCGACGACGGCTACGACTACTCCGGCCCGCGACCGCCGGTCACCCTGCCGGTCGGCCTGCCCGCCCCGGCCGCCGGCGCCTCCCCGGCGATGGGGCAGGCCGCCACCGGCGAGGAACGCGCCCTGGTGAAACCGCTGCTCGGCGCGGTCACCGGCACCCCGCCGGCGGAGGTGCCCGACATCGCGGTGCTGCTGTGGGGGCCGCTGCTGCGCGGAGCGGTGGTGAACGCCCGATGACCGGCACCATCCGTCCGCTGGTGAAGCTGCTGGTCTTCGCCGCGGTGACCCTGCTGCTGACCGGGATGCTCGCCCAGACCCTGGGCGCCTTCCCGGCCGGCGGCGTCACCTACCGGGCCCGGTTCACCGACGTCACCGGCCTGCTGCCCGGCGACGACGTGCGGATCGCCGGCGTGCGGGTCGGCCGGGTCGCGGACATCCGGGTCGTCGACGACACGGTGGCGGAGGTGGAGTTCACCCTCACCGAGGACGTCCCGCTGGCCACCGGCGTCCGCGCCGCCATCCGCTACCGCAACCTGGTCGGGCAGCGCTACCTCGCGCTCACCGAAGGGCCGGGGGACCGGCGGCCGCTGCGCCCGGACGGCCTCATCCCGGTCGGGCAGACCACCCCGGCGCTGGACCTGACCGTGCTGTTCAACGGCTTCCGCCCGCTGTTCACCGCGCTGCGCCCGGAGGACGTCAACAAGCTCGCCTACGAGATCATCCAGGTGCTCCAGGGCGAGGGCGGCACCGTGGCGAGCCTGCTGAGCCGCACCGCCTCGCTGACCAACACCCTCGCCGACCGGGACGCCGTCATCGGCCGCGTGGTCACCAACCTGAACACCGTGCTGACCACCCTCGCCACCCGGGACCGGGACCTCGACCGGACCATCACCCAACTGCAGGAGTTCGTCTCCGGGCTGGCCGCCGACCGGACCGCCATCGGCGAGGCGCTGGTCAACCTCGGCGACCTCACCGAGGCGACCTCGTCGCTGGTGGGCGAGGCCCGCCCACCGCTCGCCGCCGACATCCGCGCCCTCGACGAACTCGCCGGCACGCTCAACCGCAACTCCGCTGTCATCGACAGCACGCTCGGCCGGCTGCCGCAGCGCTACGAGTCGCTGACCCGGGTCGCCTCGTACGGCTCCTGGTTCAACTTCTACCTCTGCGACTTCGACGGCCGGGTGTCGGCCGCCGGCCAGACCCTCAACCCCGTCACCTTCAGCGCGCCGGCCGCGCGGTGCGCCACCGGAGGCAGCCGATGAAACCGTTCCGCGAACGCAACCCCGTGGTCACCGGCGCCGTCGGGTTGACCCTGATCGTCGCCGCGCTGCTCGGTGCCTTCCAGCTCGACCGGCTCGCCGCGCTCACCGGCCGGGCCTACCAGGCGGCCTTCACCGACGCCAGCGGCCTCGCCGTCGGCAACGAGGTGCGGGTCGCCGGGGTCCGCGTCGGCAAGGTCACCGCCGTCGAGCTCGCCCGCGACACCCGGTCGTACGTGCGGGTCCGGTTCCGGGTCGACGACGACGCCGTACGCCTGGGCGACCGCACCGGCGCGACGATCCGGATCAAGACGGTGCTCGGCCAGAAGTACCTGGCCCTGGCGCCGGCCGGGGCGGGCCGGCTGCCGGAGGGTGGGCAGATCCCGCTGGACCGCACCGCCGCCCCGTTCGACGTGGTCCAGGCGGTCACCGGGCTCGCCGACACCCTCGACAAGGTCGACACCGACCAGCTCGCCGCCGCCTTCACCACCCTGTCGGAGACCTTCGCCGACACCCCGGCCAGCGTCGACTCCGCGCTGGGCGGGCTGGCCCGGCTCTCCCGCACCGTCGCCGACCGGGACGCCGAACTGCGCTCGCTGCTCACCCGGGCCCGCGAGGTCACCGGCGTGCTGGCCACCCGCGACGAGGAGTTCCGCAAGCTGGTGACCGACGGCGAGGCGCTGCTGGCCGAGGTGACCCGCCGCCGGGACGCCATCCACAAGCTGCTGGTCGGCACCAACGACCTGGCCACCCAGCTGTCCGGACTGGTCGCCGACAACCGGACCGAACTCGACCCGGCACTGCGGGAGCTGCGGGAGGTGATCGCCGTGCTGCAACGCAACCGGGACAACCTGGAACGGAGCATCGCCCGGATGGCGCCGTTCGTCACCGCGTTCGCCAACGTGGTCGGCAACGGCCGCTGGTTCGACTCGTACGTGCACGGGCTGGTGCAGCCGTACGTGCCCACGGGTGGCCGGTGATGGCCGCCCACCGCTGGCGCCGGCCGGTCGCCGCCGCCACCGTCCTGCTCACCGCGCTGGCCGCCGCCGCGGTGGTCGCCCGGCACGAGCCGCCCCAGCGGCGGCTGACCGCCCACTTCACCCGCGCGGTCGGCGTGCATCCCGGCTCCGACGTGCGGGTCCTCGGCGTACGGGTCGGCGAGGTGGTGGCGGTGACCCCGCGCGGGCGCACCGTCGAGGTCGCCATGCGCTACGACCCGGCGGTGCCGATCCCGTCCGACGCGCAGGCGGTGATCGTCCCGCCCAGCGTGGTCAGCGACCGGTACGTCCAGCTCACCCCCGCGTACGCCGGCGGCGCCACGCTCGCCGACGGCGCCGACATTCCGGTGAGCCGCACCGCGGCGCCGATGGAGATCGACGACATCTACCGGGCGCTGGACGACTTCAACCGGGCGCTCGGCCCGGAGGGCGCCAACGCCGACGGCGCGCTGTCCGACCTCGTCGCCACCGGCCGGGCCAACCTGGAGGGCAACGGCGAGCAGCTGCGGGAAACCCTCGACGCGCTGTCCCAGTCGCTGACCACGCTCGCCGACGGCCGGCAGGACCTGTTCGGCTCGGTGGCCAACCTGCAACGGTTCACCACCACCCTGGCCGAGAGCGACCAGCAGGTGCGCGCCTTCCAGCGGCGGCTGGCCGACGTGGCCGAACAGCTCTCCGGCGAGCGCGACGAACTCTCCGCCGCGCTGCACAACCTGGCCGTCGCGCTGGCCGACGTCACCGCCTTCGTGAAGAAGAACCGCCAACTGCTCACCGCCGACGTCGCCGCGCTCGCCGACATCACCGGGGTGCTGGTCCGCCAGCAGGAGGCGGTCATCGAGATCCTCGACGTGGCGCCGCTGGCGCTGAACAACCTCGCGTTGGCGTACAACCCCCGGTCGGGCACCCTGG
Organism: Micromonospora sp. CNZ280; assembly: GCF_011759515.1. Lineage (NCBI taxonomy): Bacteria > Bacillati > Actinomycetota > Actinomycetes > Micromonosporales > Micromonosporaceae > Micromonospora > Micromonospora sp. CNZ280. The sequence continues at coordinate 332,373 of NZ_JAAOYP010000002.1, read as the reverse complement.
ACACCCGCGACAACGCCACCGGCCCGTACGACCCGGCCGGCTTCGCCTGCTCGCTGATCGTCGACCAGCTGCCCGCGAAGCAGGTCCCGGCCACCTGTCACGCGCTCGCCCGGACGCTGCACGCGCGTGGGCTGCCGATGACCGACCAGCTGCGCGAGCTGCTCAAGCTGCCGCCCGGCGCCCCGACGGCCGGCCCGGTCCCGCCGGGCGAACCTCCGTCCACCCCGCCCGGTGGGCCGGCCCTCGACCCGGTGCCGGGCGGCCCCGTCGACACCCTGGACCGTACCCTCGGCGGCATCCTGCGAGGTCCGGCATGACCGCCCGGGCCCGCCGGCTGCTGGCCGCGGCCCTGGTCGTGGCGCTGCTGCCGGCCGGCTGCGGCCTGCCGGAGCTGACCGACCTGCCGCTGCCCGGCGGCGCGCCGTCCGGCCCCGGGTACCGGGTCACCGCCGAGTTCACCGACGTGCTCGACCTGGTGCCGCAGGCGGCCGTCAAGGTCGACGACGTCACCGTGGGCAGCGTCGAGAAGATCTCCCTCGCCGGCTGGACCGCCCGGGTCACCCTGCGGATCGACCGCGAGGTCGACCTGCCCGCCAACGCCACCGCGGCGGTCCGGCAGAGCAGCCTGCTCGGCGAGAAGTACGTGACGGTGACCGCCCCGACCACCGAGCGGCGCCGCGGCCGGCTCGCCGACGGCGACGTCATCCCGCTGGCCCGCACCACCCGCGGCGCCGAGGTGGAGGAGGTGCTCGCCGCGCTCGGCCTGCTGCTCAACGGCGGCGGCCTGGCCCAGCTGCGCACCATCAACCAGGAACTCGGCCGGGCGCTCGACGGCCGCGAGCCCGCGGCCCGCGACGCGCTGCGCCGGCTCGACGAGTTCGTCGGCGGGCTGGAACGGCAGAAGGCGGACATCGTCCGGGCCGTCGAGGCGCTGGACCGGCTGACCGGCCGGCTCGCCCGGCAGCGGCAGGTCGTCGGCGAGGCCGTCGACGCGCTCGCCCCCGGGATGACCACGCTGGCCCGCCAGCGCGCCCAGCTGACCAGCGCGCTGACCGCCCTCGGCGAACTCGGGCGGGTCGGCACCCGCGTGGTCAACCGCAGCCGCGACGACACCCTGGCCAGCCTGCGGTCGCTGAAACCGATCCTCGAACAGCTGGTCCGCGCCGGGGACGACCTGCCGAAGTCACTGGACTTCATGTTGTCGTACCCGTTCCCGCCGAACGTGACCGGCGCGATCGTCGGCGACTTCGTCAACCTCTCGATCACCGCCGACCTGGACGCCGCCTCGATCCTGGCCAACCTGGTCGCCGCCGCGCCGGCGCCCGCCGGGTCGGCCACCGGCGGGCGGACGCCCGGCGCCGCACCGCCGCCCACGGCCGGCGGGTCGCGTCCCGGAACCCGCCCCGGCGGGTCCCTGCCGGACCTGCCGCTGCTGAAGTGCCTGCCGGATCTGACCAGGTTCCCGGCGACCTGGACGCCACCGAAGGAGTGCCAGCTGCCGGAGGGCTGCCTGCTGCTCAAGCCCGGCTCCAAGGTGCCGGTCGGCGGGCTGATCCTGCCCAAGGGGATCGTGCCGCCGGGCACCGCCTTCCCCGCCGGCACGGAACTGCCCGCCGGCACGATCCTCTCCGCCGACTGCATCCTGCCGGTGACCGGCGCCATCACCGGCACGGTCGGCGGCCTGACCGACATCCTCGGAGGCGGGCTGCTGCCATGATCGGACGGACCGCGAAACTCCAGGTCATCGCCTTCGTACTGGTGAGCCTGCTCGGCGTCGGCTACGTCGGGGTGCGCTACGTCGGCCTCGGCGACCGGCTGCTCGGCGGCGGGTACGTGGTGCACGTCGACCTCGCCCGCGCCGGCGGCCTGTTCGCCAACGCCCCGGTCACCTACCGCGGGGTGCCCGTCGGCCGGGTCACCGCGGTCAACCTGCGCGGCGGCGGCGTCCGCGCCGACCTGCGGATCGACCGGGACGTCCGGGTGCCCGCCGAGCTGCGCGCGGTGGTGGCGCACCGGTCCGCCGTCGGCGAGCAGTACCTCGACCTGCGGCCGGACCGTGACGACGGCCCGTACCTGCGCGACGGTTCGGTGATCCCCGCCGAGCGCACCGGGGTCCCGCTCGCCCCCGAGGTGCTGTTGTCCAACCTGGACGCGCTGGTCCGCTCGGTCGGCCCGGAGGACCTGGCCGTGCTGATCACCGAGCTGGGCACCGCGTTCCAGGGCAACGAGGCGGCGCTCGCCCGGATCCTCGACGCCGGGGACGCGCTGCTCACCGACGCGACGGCGGCCCTGCCCGAGACCCTCGCCCTGATCCACGACGGGCGCACCGTGCTGACCACCCAGGCCGAGTCGGCGGAGGCGCTGCGGCGCTGGGCGCGCGGCCTGGCCGAGCTGGCCGCCACCGTCCGGGAAGCGGACCCCGACCTGCGGCGCGTCCTCACCGCCGGCCCGCCCGCCGCGACCGAGACGATCGCGCTGCTGCGCGGTCTGGAGCCGACCATCGGCACCCTGCTCGGCAACCTGGTGACCGTCAACGGCATCGCCGCCCGGCGGCTGCCCGGCATCGAGCAGTTGCTCGTGGCGTACCCGATCGCCGTCGCCGGCGGCTTCACCGTCACCCCGGGCGACGGCACCGCCCATCTCGGCCTGGTGCTCAACGTCAACAACCCGCCGTCCTGTGTGTACCGGGGCGGCAGCCGGCAGTGCGGCCAGCAGGACCGGGCGGCCGGCGCCGGGGTGCGCGGCGCCCCGAACGCGCCGCGCCCGGGCGGCGCCGACCCGGCGCCCGCGACCAGCACCCCGCCCGCCGGCACCGCCGTCGGTTACGACCCGGCAACCGGCCTGGTGCTCGGCTCCGACGGACGGCCGTTGCAGTTCGGCGGGACCGGCGGCCAGTACCGGACCGCCGGTGACCAGTCGTGGAAGCAGTTGCTGCTCGCCGGGGTGACCCCGTGACCGGCAGACCCGAGGAGGAGCCCGTGCAGACCCGCAGGGACCGCAGGCTGAAGGTGATCAAGGGCGCCAAGGCCGGCGCACCCGGCCGGCCCACCCAGCGCCGGCTGGTCAGCCGTCCCGTGCCGCGTCCGGAGCCGTCGATCGAGGCCGTGCTGGAGCGGCTCGACCAGGCGCCGGTGGCGGACCCGGACGAGGTCGACGAGTTGACCGCGCTGGGCGACCCGGCGCGGGCCGACGACCCACCCGCCGAGGACGACCCGGCCGGCACCGGCGACCCCGGGGCGGCCGACGGGACCGCCGCCGACGGCGCGGCGGCGGACCGGGCCGCGACCCGCCGCAAGGCTCTCGTGGGCCTGCTCGTGGTGCTGCTCGCCGCGGCCCTGGCCGGGGCCGGGTTCTACGGGCACCGCTGGTACACCGTGCGCGCCGTCGAGGAGGCCCGCCAGGCGGCGGTGGCCGCGGCCCGGCAGGCCAGCGTCGACTTCGTCTCGGTCAGCGCGGCCAGCGTCGATCGGGACCTGCAGCGGATCTCCGCGGGGGCGACCGGCGAGTTCAAGGACGAGTTCACCCGCGGCCAGGCGCAGGTCCGCGCCGCGGTGGTGGAGAACAAGGTCGACTCGCGGGGATCGGTGCTGCGGGCCGGCCTGGTCTCCGGCGACCGGAACCGGGCGGTCGTCATCGTGGCCGTCGACGCCACCGTCAAGAACGCCAAGGCGCCCGAGGGCCGGCCGTCGCACTACCGGATCCAACTGGACATGGTCCGCGACCGGGACTCCGGCGAATGGCTCGTGTCCCGACTCCAGTTCGTCGGATGACCCCGGCGCGACGTCTCCAAGGAGGACCGATGCGTTTCCTCACCCGCATCCCGCGCCCCAGGCTGCGGCCAGTCCGGGTCCGGCCGGTGCCCGCGCTGGTCGCGGCGATCGTGCTGGCGGCGGGCGTCGCCGTCGCCGGCTGGTACGCCGACCGCGCTGCCGACCGCCGCGACGCCGCCGTACGGCAGGCACTGGCCACCGCTCCGGCGGCCGCCAAGGCCATCTTCTCGTACGACTACCGGACCTTCGACGACAGCGTGGCGAACGCCCGGACCTTCACCACCGGCGCCTTCGCCGACGAGTACGCGCAGACCACGGCGGCGTTGAAACAGACCGCCACCAAGCAGCAGGCGGTGGTGCTGGCGGAGGTCACCTCGACCGGCGTGGTCACCGCCACCGCCGACCGGGTGGAACTGCTCGTCTACCTCAACCAGTACCGGCGCAACGTCACCACGGCGGGGGAGAAGGTGGACCAGAACCGGGTCGTGCTCACCCTGGAGCGGGTCGACGGTGACTGGAAGGTGACCCGGGCCACCGCCGTCTGACCGTTGCCGGCGCCCGCACCGAGGCCCAGCGGGACGCGGACTGTCGCCGCCGGCTCGACTAGGCTCTCCCCACGGCGACGGTGGCGGGAGGCGACCGTGGGCAGGGAGAGCTGGCTCGACGTGGATCCGGCGGGCCTGGCGAGCCTGGCGGACCGGATGACCGATGTCGCGGAGCGCCTGGCGGCGGTCGAGTGGCCCGACAGCGGCGAGTTGCCCGCGACGGCGGGCCCGGACGGTCGGCCGCTGCGCGAGACGGCGACGCGCTGGCTGGACGAGCTGCCCCGCGCCGCCGGCGAGCTGCGGGAACTCGCCGGCATCGTCCGACAGGTCGCGGGTTCGGTGCGAACGGTGGACGAGGAGATGGCGGCCCAGCTGACCCGCCTGCTCCGGGACGTCTCCGATGGCCGGTGACCTCCACCGGCGGCTGGCCGGAGCCGCCACCGACGCGGCCGACCGGTGGGCGGACGCGGCCCGGGCCGCCGGGCAGGCCGCGGACGAGCTCCACCGGGTGCACCGTGACCTGCCCGCGCACTGGCGGACCGGGGTCGGGCTCGACAACGTCGATGAGACGCTGCGCCGCCTCGTCCGGCGGCTGGAGGACGCCCACGACACCTACCGGGCCGTCGCCGAAGCGCTGGCGATCCGGGACCGGGAGTTGGCCCGGGCCGGGCAGCTGATCAGCCGGACGGTGGCCGAGGCCCACCAGGTGGGGCTCGTCGTCACGCCGGACGGCGAGGTCGTTCCGCCGGCCGCCGGCGCCGCGCCGATGGCGGTGCGGGCGCTCGCCCGGCGGCTCTCCGCCACCCTCGCCGAGGCGACGGCCCACGCCGAAGCGGCGCGGGCCCGCGCGGCCGACGTTCTCGCCTCGCTCGCGTCCCGCTGACCCCGGCGGACCCGTCAGGAGATCAGGACTCGGCGAGGGCGGTCTGGATGAGCCGGGCACCGTCGCGGCGGCGCACCAGCGTGCCGCGACCGGGCGGCATCGGCTGCGGCCGGAGGTTGCCCAGCACCTGCCCCTCCTCGCGGTTGCCCGACATCAGCAGCCCGGGTGAATCCAGCTCCCGCAGCCGCTGGAGCACCGGCTCGTAGAGCGCCCGGGCGAGGCCGCCGACCCGGCGGGCGAGGATCAGGTGCAGGCCGATGTCGCGGGCCTGGGGCAGCAGGTCGTGCAGCACGCTGAGCGGGTTGTTGCCCGCCGACGCGACCAGGTCGTAGTCGTCCACCAGGATGAACAGTTCCGGCCCATGCCACCAGCCGCGGGTCCGTAGCTGCTCCGTGGTGACGTCCGGGCCGGGCAGCCGGTTCGTCATGGCCTCCCGGATCGAGGCGAGCGCCTGGGCGAAGCCCTGGTTGGACGGCGCGTACTCGAGGAGGTGCTCGGCCGGCACGGCCCCGAGCAGGCTCCGGCGGTAGTCGGCGACCACCAGCCGTGCCTGGGCCGGCGTGCGGCGGGCCACGAGCTGTTGGGCGACCAGCCGGAGCAGGTTGCTCTTGCCGCACTCCGCGTCGCCGAACACGGTCAGGTGCGGGTCGCTGTCCAGGTCGAGGTAGACCGGCGCGAGCGAGGCCTCGTCGACGCCGATCGGCAGGCCGGCGGCGGACGGGTCGCTCACCTCGTTCAACTCCGCCCGGGTGAGCCGGCGCGGCAGCATCCGCACCGGCGGTGCGGCCCGGCCCGGCCAGGCCGCGACGACCTGGTCCGCCAGCGCGGCCGTCGCCTCGGCCAGGTCGTCGACGCTGTGCTTGCCGTCGAGGCGGGACAGGGCGGTGAGGAAGTGCAGCCGGTCCCGGGTCAGGCCGCGGCCCGGCGCCGCCTCCGGGACGTTCGCCGCGGTCCGCCGGTTGAACTCCGACTCGTTGGGATCACCGAGCCGCAGCTCCAGCTTGGTGCCGAGCAGGTCGCGCATGCTGAGCCGCAGCTCCGACCAGCGGATGGCGGTGAGCACCACGTGTACGCCGTACTGGAGCCCGCGCTGGGCGAGGAGCGTGACGGTCTCCTCGAGCTCGGCGTACTCCAGGCGCAGGATGTTCCAGCCGTCCACGACGAGGAACACGTCGCCGAACGGGTCGTCGGCGAACTCGCCGGCCGCGCGCCGCTGGCGGTAGCTGGCCATGGACTCGACACCCTGCTCGGCGAAGCGGGCCTCCCGCGCGTCGAGCAGCGCCACCACCTCGGCGACCGTGCGCCGGACCGCCTCGGTGTCGCGGCGGCCGGCCACCCCGGACACGTGCGGCAGCGCGGCGAGGCTGCGCAGCGCGCCGCCGCCGAAGTCGAGACAGAAGAACTGCACCTCGCGCGGCGTGTGGGTGAGCGCCAGCGAGGCGATCAGGGACCGCAGCATGGTGCTCTTGCCGCTGAGCGAGGCGCCGACGACGGCCACGTTGCCGCCGGCCCCGGCGAGGTCGACCAGCAACGGGTCGCGGCGCTGCTCGTACGGCCGGTCGACGACGCCGACCGGCGCGGTCAGCGACCCGGCGGCGACGGCCGACGTGAGGCCGCGCTTGGGCTCCCGGGTCAGCGGCAGCAGCTCGTCCAGGGTGGGCGGCTCGGCCAGCGGCGGCAGCCAGATCTGGTGCGCGGGCGGCCCGCCGTCGCGCAACTGGTGCACCACGACGTGGAGCAGGCTGCGACCGGCGAGTTCCGGGGGCACGGTCGCGCCGGCGTCGACGCCGGTGAGGGCCGGCGGGCCGGAGACGTACGTGGCCCGGAACCGGGTCATCGCGGCACCCGTCTTCAGGTAGCCGTGGCCGGGGGCGTTGGGCAGCTCGTACGCGTCCGGCACGCCGAGCACGGTGCGGCTCTCGAACGCGGAGAAGGTACGCAGACCGATCCGGTACGACAGGTGGGTGTCCAGCCCGCGCAGCCGCCCCTCCTCCAGCCGCTGGGTGGCCAGCAGCAGGTGCACGCCGAGCGACCGGCCCAGCCGGCCGATCATCACGAAGAGATCGATGAAGTCGGGTTGCGCGGCGAGCAGCTCGCTGAACTCGTCACAGATGATCAGCAGGCTGGGCAGCGGCGCCAGCGGCTCGCCGGCGTCCCGTGCCCGCTCGTAGTCGAGCCGGGAGACGTAGTTGCCGGCCGTCCGCAGCAGCTCCTGCCGCCGGACCAGCTCGCCGGCGAGCGCCTCGCGCGTCCGCTCGACCAGGGGCAGCTCATCGGCGAGGTTGGTGATGACCGCGCTGGTGTGCGGCAGTCCCTCCAGCGAGCTGAAGGTGGCGCCGCCCTTGAAGTCGATCAGGACGAGGTTGAGGTCGGCTGACGAGTGCCGCGCCGCGAGCGCCACGACGATCGTACGGAGCAGCTCGCTCTTGCCGGAACCGGTCGCGCCGACGAGCAGCCCGTGCGGGCCCATCCCGTCCTGCGCCGACTCCTTCAGATCGAGCAGCACCGGCGCCCCGCCCTCGTCGACGCCGATCGGCACCCGCAGGTAGTCCGGTCCGAGCGGGGTCCGGTGCCCCGCGAAGCTCCACAACGCGGCGTAGTCCGGGATGTCGAGCACAGTCAACGGCTCGTCCGGCGCCCTGGTCGTGTCCGGGCGAGTGGCGACCCGCCCGGCGTCGACCCGGGGCAGGCCCCAGGCCTCCGCGATCACCGACACCATCGCCCGGGCCCCGCCCGTCGGCCGACCCTCGGCCTCGATCTCCGTCTCCGGATCGGTCCCGCTGACCGTGAGGTCGGGCAGCGCCACCCGGAAGGTGCGCCGGCCGTAGATGGCCCAGCCCGGCACGTTCATCGGCAGACGGGCGGCCTGGTCCGGGTTGACCCGCGACTCGTGCGGCTGCGACAGCCGGGTTTCGATCCGGGCCTGGGGCAGCTCCAGCAACTCCTCCGGGATGACCCGCCAGCTGCGTTCGAGCACCACGACGTGGAACCCGTAGCCCAGCCCCTTGTTCGCGAGGTCCACCACCCGCGGGGAGAAGTCGGGCAGCAGCGTCGCGAAGTCCTGCCACCGGTCGACGACCAGGAACACGTCCGGATACGGCTTGGCCTCGACGCCGGCCCGCCAGGCCCGCAGGCTCGCCGGCGATTCCAGCTCGTGCCGCCGGAACAGCTGCTTGCGGTCGAGGACCTCCTGTTCCAGCAGGTCGAGCAGCGCGCGGACCTCACCGACCTCGTCGTCGCCGACGACCGCGCGGACGTGCGGCAGCCGCCGCATCGGCCCGAGCAGGTTCCCACCCGACTCCAGGCAGTAGAAGGCGACCTCCCGGTCGGAGTGGGTGAGCGCCAGCCCGGCGATGAGGGAGCACAACAGCGTGGTCTTGCCGGTGCCGGTCCGGCCGACGAGGAGCAGGTGACCTTCCGAGGCGGCCAGGTCGAGCCAGACCAGCTCACCGGCCGGCTGGTCGATCCGCTGCGCCTGACCGATCGGAACCTTCAACAGCCCCCGTCGCCGCCAGTCGGTGGCGCACAGCTTCACGTCGCCACCGGGCTCCAGCGGGCCCAGCAGGTCGCCGAGTCGCGGCTCGCGGTGGTCCCGCCGGCGCCGCTGGCGGTGGTGCCCCTCCCGGGACAGCGCGATGTGTACCTCGTCGCTGGCCTGCCCGAACTGGCACGGCGACTGGGAGGAGGTCCGCTTCGGCAGTTCCAGCCGCACGTACCGCCACAGGTCGTCCGGGGTGATCCGGCCCTGCCCGGTGATGTCGGCCGCGCCGGTGCTCAGCCCCTGGATGATGGTCTCGGTGAAGGCCGAACGGAGCCGTGACGTGGTCTCGGAGGCCGGCCGGCCGTCGTCGGCCCGCTCCACGGAGTTGGTAGCGGTGATGACGTAGCGGCCGTAGCCGGTGCGCAGCTCGCCGTCGATGGCCAGGTCGTCGGTCGTCTTCAGGCCGTGCCCCTCGAAGGCGCCGCTGTAACAGCAGTCCAGCAGGATCACCGAGCTGGCGGCGTCCGACTCGTCGAGCAGTTCCCGGACGAAGGAGGCGGACACCGCCGTCGAGGAGAGGTGGTCCACCTCGGTGTTGGCGACCGCGAGGTAGAGCCGGCCGCGCTTGCTGCTGCGCACCCCGTGGCCGGAGAAGTAGAGCAGGACCAGGTCCTCCGGCCCGGCCGCCCGGAGCATCGACTCGATCGCCCGCTCGATCGAACTCTTCGACTCGTTCTCCAGCAGCATGGTCTGGTCGAAGGCGCCGACGTCCGCGTCGGCCAGCAGGCTCAGCAGGTCGCGTGCCTCTTCCCGCGGTGCGTAGAGGTCGGTCAGCGACTCGTCGATGTAACGGTCGTTGGCGATCAGCAGGGCACGGCGCTCTCCCACGGGTCAGCTCCCGGCGGCGCCGCCACCGTGCTGACCGGCCACCGGCCGCCGCTCCGGCTGGGCCGGAAGCTCGGCGGTGGCCGCCGGCGTGCCGCCGATGAGCTGCGTCAGCTCGGTGACCAGTCGTGCGTCGACCCGGGTCGACCCGGTGATCACCAGCTCGTTGTCGCCGCTGCGCAACGTGATCGACCGGGCCTTGACCCGGTCGGCGTAGGCGACGGCGACGTACGCGAGGGCGCGCAGGCTCGCGGCCGAGAAGAGGCCGCCCACCGCCAGCATCCCCAGCTCCCACGCCTGCTGCGACTTGCCGTGCCCGTCGGCCGCCGACCGGGCGTGCGCGATCCGCAACCCCGGCACCGTACGCAGGTCGTCCGCCAGTTGGCGGGCGAACTCGTCCACCCGTTCGGCGGGGGTCGACGGTCGCGGTTGGATCGACAGCAGGAGCTCGGTCACAGCACACCTCCGTACGGGTGTCTACATTCAACACCACTGCCGCGCCCCCGATGGTCGTCGCCCGGCGCCGTCGAAGAGCGGCGTTCTACCGTCCAGCGGACCGGTCGGCGAGGGTGACGTTCGCGGCGGCGAGCACCGCCTGGTGGTCGGGGCCGGCGGCGAGCGCGGCGAAGTAGACGGTGTCGACGGCGCCGGCCAGCGGGTCCTCGCGGGCCGCGGCCCGGACCGCCGGCAGCGCGATCGCCTGCTGCGAGCAGTTGGGGGTGCCGTCCGGCGTCGTGACCGTGGTGGACGGGACGCGGTCGTCGGCCCACAGGCGCGCCCACGCCTGCTGGTCGTCGTCGAACGGTGGCGGCAGCGGCTCGCCCTGATCGAGGGCCGTCAGCGCCCGGGCGATCCAGTCGACGCCGGCCAGGCCGGCGAGGGTGCACGCCTGGCGGGCGCCCCACCGGGCGACGGCCCGCTGGACGTCGGGCGTCGCGTCCGCCAGCGCGTCGAGGAACGGGCGGTCCAGGCGTGCCAGACCGATCGTGTTGGCGGGCACCCGGCGGAGGCGGTCGGACGGCGGCGCGCCGCCCCACCGGCGGGCCTCGAACTCCCGCTGGCGGCGGCGGTCGACGGCGGCCCGCGCCGCGGCCTTGGCTGCCAGCTCGGCGAGCAACGGCTCCCACGGATGCGGCGACCCACCCTCGGCCGGACCGCCGGGCAGGCGGTCGAGCAGGTGGTCCCAGACCAGCCCGAGCAGGACGGCGTCCGACGCCGGGACGGCGCGGTGAACGACGGCGAGGTCCGCGGTGCCGTCACCGGAAGCCGGTGTCACGCCGACCTCGACCGTGCTGATCCGGGCGTCGGGCACCTGGCTCGCTGTGCCCGGCTTCGGCGCCCACCGCCACTGGGCGATCAGTCCGCCGTCCGTGGAAACGGGACGCAGCCTGATCTCCAGCCCGCCGGCGGGCAGCACCAACTCGTCGCCCTGGACGGTCGCGCCGAGCAGGTCGGCCGGGCGGCGCAGCAGGTCGGTGGCCCGGCCGAGGGCGATCGTGCGGTGCCGTCGTACCGCCACCCGGGCGGCGGGCCGGTGGACCGGCGTCCCGTCGTTCCCGGCGGCGGCCCGGCGCAGCGCCACCTCCCGAGGGTCGGGATCGGCCAGGTTGACCAGCCGCACCATCGCCCAGCCGGCGGCCCGCGCCGGCCTCGGTGCCCAGGACGAGGGCCGCAGGCCGTCACGGCGCAGCGTCCGGAAGCCGCGGTCCTCGTCCACCGGCCACACGGTGACCGCGTACCGCTCCGGCGCGTCGGGTGCGGCGGGGCTGCCCTCCGGCCTCCGGTCACGCGCCCGGACCCGCACCCGGTACAGGCCCGGCCGGCCCGCCGCCACCCTGCGGAACGGCGCCGGGCAGTCGCCCATCAGCCCGCACACGCTGACCCGGCCGTCCGGCAGCCACACGGTCGCCTCGGCGACGGCCTCCCAGCCGTGGTCGTCCTCGATCGGCGGCGACCCGAGGACGGCGAGCCGCACCCCGACGTGAGCGGTGTGCGGCCCGGTGAGCACGGTGAGCCGACTCCGGCCGGTGACCTGGAGCAGATCGTCGCCGACCGTGTAGAGCCCGAGGTCGTCGCCGCGCTCCGCGCCGTCGCCGACCTGAAACTGGTGGTACGACACGAACACCGGGGTGAAGCCGTCGCCCAATTCCACGCGTGCCTCCTCAGTCGCCCGCCAGCGCGCCGAGCTGCCGTAGCACGGTGGGATCGGTGATGGTGTCGTCCGCGGCCAGCATGATCGCCTTGGACAGGATCACGGACAGCATCGGATCGTCATCGAACGGCAGATGCAGCCGGCCGGCCCGGTCCCGCGCCGCGACTACGCAGAGGTAGGCGTCGTTGGGGTCCATCAGGATGTTGCCGGAGCCGAGGTGGATCCGGTAGCTGCCGAGGTTTCCCCGGACGTGGAGATAGCGCTCCGACAGCTCCACCCGGTCGGCGATCTTCATCCGGGGCAGCAGCCGGGCCAGCGCGTCCCGGCGGATGTCCGCCGACGGCGTCAGCTCCGCCACGACGCTGCGCTGCCAGTAGTCGCGGAACCGGTCCTCGCCACGGTCGGCCCACTGCGGATCAGCGGCGATCGAGGTGACCCCGACGAACAGGTCGACGTCCCGCATCGCCTCGGTGAACACCAGCGGCGGGACGTCGGCCACCGGCACCGGCTGCCAGGTCGTCCCGTCGCGCCAGGCGAAGCGGACCTGGTCGGTCGCGCAGTACTGGGCGTCGTGGCTGTCGTTCAGCTCGTCGACCAGGGCGTGGTGGAAGGACGCCTGCCACTGCCCGCCGCCGAACTCCTTGGTCGCCTCGCTGGCGTACCCGCCGTCCCAGGGGCCGAGGTAGCTGGCCTGCCAACCGCGCACCCGCATCAGCGCGTTCGCCTGGCGGTAGCTCAGGATGTGGGCGGCGAACCGATTGGAGTAGCCGTGGGTTTCTTCCTCGGCTGGAGTGAGCAGGTAGACCTCCCGGAACGCCTGCTTGAACGGCTGCCGCAGCCCGGTGGCGAGGACGTGTTCGCGCCACGCGGCGACCTCGGGCACCACCGCCCGGATTGGATGCCACAGCCGGACCCGGTCGCTCCGCACGAGCCGGCCGTCGAGGCCCACCAGCGTCCACCCGTCGGCGTCGCGCCGCGGCAGGCCGGCCGTCCACCGGCGCCCGTCGGTGCTCGTCTCCCAGAGCAGCCGCCGTCCGTACGCCCCGGTGACCGGGTGATCGAGGAATCGCAATACCCAGTCCGGGTAGGCCCAGGTGCGATCCTCGGACAACAGCCCCTCCACCCGCTGCCGCTCGGCCGTCACCGTCGCGCCGACCGCCTTGACCAGCTCCCGTAACCGGGCGAGCTGGTCGCCGTGCTCCTGCTTGACCGTGGCCGGGACGCTCTTCAGCAGCTGGCCGCCCCGGGCGAACGTCAGGCGTGCCCTCTCGCCCACCACCTCGACCGTCGCGTCGTATGCCCCCAGCCGGGTGCGCAGGCGCCCGTCCCGGTCGAGCCCGTGGTCGTCGACCGTCAGCTCCAGCACCTCGCTGAGCGTCCATCCCCGCAGCGCGCCCAGTTCGGCCAGCGCCGCGTGGACCCGGGTCCGCACCGCCTTGTTCTTCACCGTCACGGCCAGCCTGGCCAGGGTCCGCACCGGTGCCTCGCCGGCGCGCCCGGCCAGCAACCGCACCGCCGCGATCGCCGTGCGCTGTGCGTGCGGGAAGCCTGCCGCGTCCCGGGGCGCCGCCGCCGCGACGGCGGTCACCCGCGCCAAGAGGTCGGTCGCGGCGTCGTCCTCGGCCCGAGACAGTGCCCACACCAGCCCGCGGAGCAGCGGGTCGGTGTCGTCGTGCACGGACCGTCCATGCGCGACGAATAGCGCCAGGATCGCGCGGACCACACCGGGGCCGTCCGGTGCGATCGCGAGATGCTCGTCGAGCCGGCGCTGCCAGGTCGCCGACGGACTCGGCCGGGTCAGCGCGGCGCAGTGCACCAGCAACTCCGCCACACCCGGCGCGGCGAGGGCGTGGCCCAGTTCCGCGCGGACCCGCGGGCCGAACGCGTCGCCGTCGTGCAGCAGCCAGTACGGCACCCGCCGCCCGACCGCGCGGTCGACCACCCCGCCGATCAGCTGGATCGCCCGACGCCGCGGCTCCCGAGCCACGAAGTGGTCGTTCGCGAGCTCCGTGAGTAGCCCGGACAGCGCAGGTGCCAGGTCGACCAGGTCCGCCGGGGGCAGGCCGGTGGTGATCACTGTCGGCAGTTCCAGGTGGGCTCCGTCGTCCCAGGCCTCGCCGTCGGCGATCGCGTGGAGGCACCAGAGCAGGTCCGACCGCCGCCAGGGCAGGTCACCGTCGGCGAGAGAGCGCATGGCGGAGCCCAGCGCGAGCGGGGTCGACGCGGTCGTGACCGCGCGGTGCAGGGCGAGGGCGGCGAGTCGACGCTCCGGCGCCGGCCAGGCGACCACCGACGCCCACTCCGGGATCCGGGTGACTGGTCCCCAGTAGTAGCTGGACGCCCGGCGGAGCACCTCCCGGATCCGCGCGTCCGCCTCGGCCAGCACGGCCTCCACCTGCTCCCGCTCCGACGGCGTCAGGTCGGGCAACAGGGACTGCCAGCCGCCCACCTCAGCCGCCCACCAGCGGCACCAGCCGCACGAACGCGACGTCCGGGTCGGCGCGGAGGTCGATCTCCTCGTCCAGGTCGTCGACCTGGTGGTTACCGACCAGCAGCACGAAGCCGTTGCGGGCGAACGCCGCGCAGGCCGCGTCCGCCTGCTGTGCCCAGTCCAGCCGCCGGTCGCGGGCGACCCGGTAGCCGTTCAACGTCGCCTCCGTGTCGGTCGGCTGCACCAGCCCACGGAAGTGCTCGGGACGGTTCGCGTTGAACCGGGCCACCTCCTCGCGGACCCGCAACCGGACCAGATCCCGCGCGGTGATCCGGTCGGGCAGGCCCGGCAAGGGCCAGCAGTCGATCGCTCTTCCTGTCGCGGTCTCGTCCCGGACCGTCACCGTGGCCATCCGTGCAACTCCTCGTCTCAGTGTGGCCGGCATCATGGCAGCACCATCCGACGCTTTCCGTCGGAGGCGCGCTCAGGCCACATCGGACCGTGCCCGGCCGCACGGCCCGCCTCGGCGTCACCGGGGCGACCGGCATCAGCAACCGCCGGCAGCGCCGACGGCCGGCGTCAGCGGCGCCGGCCGCGGAGCCGGCGCAGCGCGTACAGGGTGGCGCTGGCCAGGAACAGCAGGCCGGTGGCCAGCAGCCAACGGCCCAGGAAGGGCTGCTGGTCCTGGCCGGTCGCGGCGAGGTAGGTCGGCCCGCCCTGCCGGAGGATTCCGGGCAGGTAGACGAGGAACAGCAGCCCGGCGGCCAGGGCCGGTACCCGGACGTGGTTCACCAACGACGGCCCGGCCGCCGGAGGGCGGACGGCTCCTCGCAGGACCCGGTCGGCCAGCGCGTAGACCGGGAAGAGCACCAGGTCGTGGGCGATCGCCGCGCCGACGAACCAGACCAGCATGGCCCCGGCGGTCGGCTCGCCGGCCAGCCGGAGCACCACCCACCCGGTCACCGCGAGGGCGATCGCCATCAGCAGCAGGTGCCGCACCCCGGCGCCGTACGCCGCGCGGAACCGGGAGCCCACCTCAGCCATCGGTACGCGTCCGGAACTCGATCTCGCTGACCCACTTCGTGCAGTGCACGCCGGGCAGCGCGGGGACGATGATCCGCGCCGGGAAGCCGTGGTCGGGGGAGAGGTCCGCCCCGTTGACGGTCAACGCGAGCAGCGAATCGGCGTCGAGGACCTGGTTGGCCTGCAGGGTCGCCTGGTTGAACAGCCCGGCCCGCTCCAGCGAGCGGACGTGCGCCGAGCCGACGTCGCCCGCCCCGGCGAGCGCGGCGAGGTCACGCAGCCGGACGCCGGTCCAGGTCTGCAGGGTCGACCAGCCCTCCACGCAGGCGATCGGCAGCCGGGCGGTGTGCTGGGGCAGGGCCAGCAACGCCGCACGGTCCAGGGCGACCGTCCGTCCGCCGGCGCGCACCGTCACCCGCCACCGTTCGCCGGTGTCGTCGTCCCGCACGCCGGCGGCGACGGCCGTGCGGTTGACCGGGAACCCGTTCGGCCCGCCACCGGGCTCCCGCCCGCGGGGCAGCAGCAGGGCGGTGCGGCGCCACGCGCCATCCAGGCTCTGCCCGACGGTGAGCGCCCCCAGCAGCAGGGACAGGCCGCCGACCAGGGTGAGCGCGCCGCGCCGGCTGACCGTCGGCGCCCCGGGACGCACGGGCACCAGCCCGTCCGGGTCCGGCGGCTCGGGACGGGTGCCGGCCCGCGAGGTGGCGAACTCGCGGCCGGGCGGGCGGGAGCGCAGCGCGGAGACCAGCCGCGGCAGCTTCAACCCCACGTGCGCGACCAGTGCCGCGGTGAACACCCAGGCGCCGAAGTAGTGCGCGGTGTAGAAGTCGAACCCGAACAGGTACGCGTACTGGATGTTCAGCAGCCCGGTGGCGACCTGGAACAGGATGCCGCCGACCAGCAGGAGCAGCGACAGCCGCTCCAGCATCTGCGCGGCCGAGCGGGCCGGCGGCCAGTCGAACAGCTTCGGGATGACCGACCAGAGCTTCGCCAGCACCACCGGGACCAGCATGATGCCGAGCGTCACGTGCAGCCCCTGGGTGACCCGGAACAGCCAGGACGGGCGGGTCGGCCAGTCGAACGGCGGCAGCCGCAGCCAGCCGACGTCGCGGGGAAACGCCTGGCCGAACTGCGGACCGTAGGCCAGGTAGTCGAGCAGCCCGGTGACGATCACCAGCGGCAGGGTGACCAGCAGCACCGCCCCGAACACGCTGGTCAGCCAGGGGCCGCGCAGCGGGCTGCGCCAGCGGCCGGCCACCGTCGCGGCGCCCGGCGGGGGATGCCGCGCCAGGAACCGCCACCACCGCCGGGGATAGCCGTACGCCGCCCGGTCCGGCTCCGGCGGGACCGGGGCGCCTCCGGGCGGGTAGCTGCTGTCGGTGCTCACTCCCGCAGGCTAGAGCCGGCGCCCCCGCCCGGGCCCGGGTTGCGCGATTACCGGATCCTTACCGCCTGCGCTGGCGCCGGCAACCGCCACCGCCGTGGCCACCGCCTCGGCCCCGCCACCGCCAGGCCATCGCCACCACCTCGGCCACCGCCACGTCCGTGGCCACCTGCGGGTGGCTGATGTTTCGAGGTGCTTACGGGACCGGCGATCCGCCCTGACGGCGGCCCCGGCCGACCTACCCTGACCGGATGCGGGTACTGGTCACCGGCGCGGCCGGGTTCATCGGGTCCCAGGTCGTCGACCTGCTCACCGGCGCGGGACACGAGGTGGTGGCGCTGGACGCGCTGCTGCCCCAGGCGCACGGCGCCGAGCTGCCCGAGTGGAGCCGCCCGCACGCCCCGGTGGTCGGTGACGTCCGTGACCCCGACCTGCTCGACCGGCTGCTGGCCGGGGTCGACGCGGTCTGTCACCAGGCGGCCATGGTCGGGCACGGGCTGGACCCGTCGGACGCGCCCGCGTACGCGAGCCACAACGACTACGGCACGGCGGTGCTGCTCGCCGCCATGCACCGGGCCGGCGTGCGCCGCCTGGTGCTGGCCAGTTCGATGGTGGTCTACGGCGAGGGCCGCTACGAGTGCCCCCGGCACGGTGTCGTCCGTCCCGCCCCGCGCCGCCCCGCCGACCTGGCCGCCGGTCGCTACGACCCGACGTGCCCGCGCTGCGCCGGCACGCTGACGTCGCTGCTGGTGCCCGAGGACGCGCCGCTGGAGCCGCGCAGCACGTACGCGGCCAGCAAACTCGCGCAGGAGCACCTGGCCGGCGCCTGGGCGCGGCAGACCGGCGGGCAGGTGTGGGCGCTGCGGTACCACAACGTCTACGGCCCACGCATGCCGCGCGACACCCCGTACGCCGGGGTGGCCTCGATCTTCCGGTCCGCGCTGGCCGACGGCCGGCCCCCCACCGTGCTCGAGGACGGCCGGCAGCGCCGCGACTTCGTGCACGTCACCGACGTGGCGCGGGCCAACCTGCTGGCGCTGGCCACGGCGCCGCCGGAGCCCCTGTCGGCCGTCAACGTCTGCTCCGGACAGCCGCGCAGCGTCGGCGAGCTGGCCGCCACCCTGGCCACCGCGATGGGCGGCCCGGCCCCGGTGGTGGTCGGCGGGGCCCGCCCGGCCGACGTCCGGCACGTGGTCGCCGATCCCGCCCGCGCGGCCGACCTGCTCGGCTTCACCGCCCGGGTCAGCTTCGCCGACGGGGTGGCGGCCTTCGCCACCGACCCGCTGCGCGAGCCGGCGGCCCTGCCCGCCTGACCGGCCAGCACGCTGCCGCGACTCGGTCAGGAGACCGTCCACAGCAGGTGGTTGACCGCGAGCGCGGTCACCGCCTGACCGGCCAGCCACCAGCGGCGGGACGCCGCCGGCAGATGCGCGGTGGCAACCAGCAGCCAGACCGCGAAGGGCAGCCAGATCCGCTCCACCTCCGCCTTGCTCAGCCCGGACAGGTCAGCGGCGAGCACCGCGACCGCCGCGGCCACCGGTAGCACCACGGTCGGCCCGGCGGCCGGCGCGGCGAGCCGGAGCGCGGCGCCGCGCCACGCGGACCGGACCGCCACCACGCCGGCCGCGACCGTCCGGCGCAGCGCCGGCCCGACCGCGGGACCGGCGCAGAGCAGCAGCGCCGCCAGGTTGGCCCACACCCAGTAGCCGTACGGCCGGTCGGCCGCCCACCCCTGGTAGTACCGCTCCACCACCAGCCGGTAGCCGTCCCACCACCAGAAGCCGGCCACGGTGAACGCGACCACCACGGTGCCGACTCCGGCGAGCCCGGCGGCCAGGGCGGCGAGCCGGCCCGCCGGTCGCACCGCCAGCACCGCCACCGCCAGCAGGCCGACCAGCACGAAACCGTACGACAGGTGCAGCGCGCCGCCGAGCAGCAGTCCGCCGGCGGCGGGCGCCAGCCGTCCGGGTACCGCGAGCAGGGCCAGCCCGGCGGCGACCACGCCGGTGAAGACGCCGTCGGCCGACGCGCCCACCCACACCCCGCCCGGCAGCAGGACCAGGAACGGCAGCACCGCGCGGGCGGCCGGCTCGGCGCCGAGCGCCCGCAGCGCGACCGGCACGGACACCGTGACGCTGGTGCCCAGCAGCACGCACGCCAGCGCGGCGGCGGTGCCGCCGCCGAGGCCCATCCGGTCCAGCCCGACGAAGAACAGCAGCGCGCCGGGTGGGTGCCCGGCGGTGTGGGTGGACCACGAGTCCGGCTGGAAGTCCAGGATCCGGCCGGTGAACCCGGCCAGCATGGCGGGGACGTCCGTGACCCCGGGGACCTCGTGCAGGTACTCGGCCTGCGGGGTGAGCCGCTCGGTGAACCCGGCCGACCAGCCGTCCACCAGCGCCAGGGACAGCGTCCACGCCGCCGACGCCAGCCAGGCCGTGCCGAGCAGCGGACCCCAGCGGGCGGTCGACGCCCACCGCACCCCCGCCCCGACCACCACGACCGCCACCAGCACCGCCGCCGGGGTGCCCCAGCCGAGATGCGGCCGCCAGGTCGCGTAGAGCGGGGCGGCGTCCGCGTACAGGCCGGCGTCACGGGCGTTGAGCACCGCACCGACGGCCACGGCGAGGGCCAGCAGCGCCGCCTCGACGCCGAGTACGGTCAGGTCCGCCCGCCGCCGGCGGGTCGGTGCCTGCCCGGGTGCGTCGGGTGGCCTCGTGGTCGTTCTCATGCCGACCGGACGGTACGTCCTCGACCCCGTCCACGACAGGCGAACGGCCGGAACGTCACCGTCCGGTAAGAACCGATCCGTCGGTAACAGATCCGTAAGGCCCGATCTGCCCTCCGGCGCCCGGCTGGCGTCCTAGCGTCAGCGGTATGCCGATCCAGATCGACGTGGTGCTGCCCTGCCTGGACGAGGCGGCTGCCCTGCCCGGCCTGCTCACCGCGCTGCCGCCCGGCTACCGGGCGATCGTGGTGGACAACGGATCCCGGGACGGTTCACCGCAGGTGGCGGCCCGGCACGGCGCCCGGGTGGTGCACGAGCCGCGCCGCGGCTACGGCGCCGCCGTGCACGCCGGGCTGGAGGCGGCCGAGGCGGAGCTGGTCTGCGTGCTCGACGCCGACGGCTCCTTCGACCCCGGCGAGCTGCCCGCCCTGGTCGCGCCGGTGGCCGACGGGGTCGCCGACCTGAGCGTCGGACGGCGCCGGCCGGTCTCGGCCGGGGCGTGGCCGTGGCACGCCCGCGCCGGCACCGCGCTGATCGCGGCGCTGCTGCGGCAGCGGGGCGTACCGCTGCGCGACCTCAGCCCGATCCGCGCCGCCCGCCGCGACGCGCTGCTCGCCCTCGGTGTCGCCGACCGGGCCTTCGGCTACCCGCTGGAACTGCTGATCCGCGCCGCCGCCGCCGGCTGGCGCATTCACGAGCTGGACGTCAGCTACGCCCCGCGCGCCGCCGGCACCCGGTCCAAGGTCTCCGGCTCGGTACGCGGCACCCTCCGTGCCACCCGCGACTTCGCCGGCGTGCTGCGTACCGTGGGCCGGCCGCGGTGAGCGTCCTGCTGGTGATGGCCAAGGCGCCGGTGCCGGGTGCGGTGAAGACCCGGCTGGCCCCGCCGGCCACCCCGGCCCAGGCGGCCCGGATCGCCGCGGCCGCCCTGCTGGACACCCTGGACGCGGTCCGCGCCGTGCCCGGCGCGGTTCCGGTGCTGGCGCTGTCCGGCCGGCTCGACGACGCCGAGCACGGCGCCGAGCTGGCCGGGGCGCTCGCCGGCTGGACCGTGTTCGCCCAACGCGGCGCGGGACTCGGTGAGCGGCTCGCCAACGCCCACGCGGACGTCGCGGCCGCCTTCCCGGGACGTGCCGTGGTGCAGATCGGCATGGACACCCCGCAGCTGACCCCCGCCCGGTTGGGCGCCGCGATCCGCCGGCTCGCCGCCGCCGACGCGGCGCTCGGCCGGGCCGTCGACGGGGGCTGGTGGGCGCTCGGGCTGCGCGACCCGCGGCACGCCGACGCCCTGCGTACCGTGCCGATGTCCACCGCGCGGACCGCCTGGCACACCCGGGTGGCGCTCGGCGAGCGGGGGCTGCGGCCAGCGCCGCTGCCCGTGCTGCGCGACGTGGACGAGTGGCCGGACGCGCTCGCGGTGGCCGCCGAGGCCAGCGGAGGCCGGTTCGCCCGCCAGGTGGCGACGGTGCGGCCAGCGCCCGCCGGTGGCCGCCGGTGACGGTGCACGCCGTCGGGCCGGCCGGCCGCGACCTGGATCCCGGCAGCGCCCCGGACGTCCCTGACGTCGCCGCGTTCGCCGCCGCCCTGCGCCCGCACCGGGGCAGCCACTGGCTGGAGCAGAGCGACGGCCGCCGCGCCCCGCTGCCGGTACGCCGGTGGCACGGCCCGCCCGAGCCGGCGACGGCGGCGGTCGTCGCCCGGTGCGCCGGTCCGACGCTGGACGTCGGGTGCGGGCCGGGCCGGTTCACCCTCGCCCTGACCCGGGCCGGCCGCGCCGCCCTCGGCGTGGACGTCTCCACCCAGGCGGTACGGCTGACCCGGGCGCGCGGCGCGGTCGCCATCCGACGTGACGTCTTCACCGCCCTTCCCGCCGAGGGCCGCTGGCGGCACGTCCTGCTGATGGACGGCAACATCGGCATCGGGGGCGACCCGGTCGCGCTGCTGCGGCGGTGCCGGCGCCTGGTCCATCCCACCGGGACGGTCGTCGTCGAGCTGGAACCGCCCGGGCCAGGCCTGTGGCGCGGGCACGCCCGGCTGGCGTCCCGGTCGACCGACGGCATGCTGCGCCGCGGCGGACCGTTCCGGTGGGCTCGACTGGACACGGTCGCGGTGCACGGCGTGGCCCGGACGTCCGGCCTCGCGGTCCGGGACACGTTCGAGGCGGGCGGGCGCTGGTTCGCCGAACTCGCCCAGCCGTCCGCCGAGCCCGCCGTGCCGTCCCGCGGGGCCGCAGGCGACGGCTGACCGAGGAACGCCGGCAGGTGCCGGCTCGTCTCGTCGGGCGCCTCCTCGGGCAGGAAGTGCCCGGCCGCGACCGGCCCGCCACCTGCTCGCGGGCCACCTCGCGCATGCCGTACGGGGCGTGCTCGGCGACCCTGAGTGGTCGACTGTGCACCTTGCGTCGCGTCGGCCGGCTGTGACCTGTGGAAACCCGGCCCCACCCACTACTGCTCCGGTTTCCGGTGCTCTACCGTCGGGCTTGTGACAGTTGAGCAGCATTGGTGGAACGGCGACTCCACCACCCGCGGCCGTCGGGACGTCTACATCCGCACCGACGGGCAGCGCTGGGAGGTGCAGGCCCAGATCGGCGGAGCCTCCGGCCGGTCGCAGGTGCAGGGTTGCCCGAGTCGCGCCGCCGCCGTCATCCTCGCCAACGCGTGGCGCGGTGGCCGGTCGACCTGGCGCGAGGTGCCCTGCTGAACACGGCGGCGGCCCGATGACGGTACGCCCCGTCCGGCGGCTGCTGCTTCGGGCCGGCGCGGTTCCGGCGCGGCCACCGGTCAGTCCGGCAGTCGGGGCATCTCCGGGCCGGTGTCCCGGCCGAGCAGCACCGCGCGGGTGAGCGCTGCGGATCCGAACCGGTCGCGCACCGCGTCGACCGCGGCGTCGAGGTCGGCGCCCGGGTCCCGCTCGAACGGCAACGGCAACTGCACGTGGCCACCGTCCAGGTTTGCCACCGAGACGCCGAGCAGGGTGATGCCGCGCCGGTCGATCTCCGGCCGGGCGGCGCGCAGCAGCGCCCGGGCGGCGGCGAGCAGCGGTTGGGTGTCCGCGGTCGCCTTCGGCAGGGTGTGTGACCGGGTCGCCCGGGTGTAGTCGGCGAAGCGCAGCCGCAGCGTCACGGTCCGGCCGGTGCGGGTGGCGCCGCGCATCCGCCGGGTCACCCGGTCGACCAGCCCGGCCAGGACGGCGTCCAGCTCGGCCGGCGAGTGTGCCGGGCCGCCGAGAGCGTGCTGGGCCCCCATCGACGCGCGGCGCCGGCCCACCTGCACCGGCCGGGGGTCGCGGTTGTGCGCCAGCGCGTGCAGGTGCCGGCCGGCACCCGCGCCGAGCAGCGAGACCAGGGTCGCCTCGCCGAGGCCGGCGACCTGGCCGACGGTGCGGATGCCGCGCTCGCGCAGCTTCGTCGCGGTGACCGGCCCGACGCCCCACAGCCGCTCCACCGGCAGCGGATGCAGGAAGGCGAGCTCGCCGTCGGGCGGGACGACCAGCAAGCCGTCCGGTTTGGCCACCCCGCTGGCCACCTTGGCCAGGAACTTCGTCCGGGCCACGCCTACCGTGATCGGCAGGCCCACGCGGTGGCGCACCTCGTGCCGCAGCCGCGCGGCGATGTCGGCCGGCGGGCCCGCCAGCCGGCGCAGGCCACCCACGTCCAGGAACGCCTCGTCGACCGAGAGTCCCTCGACCAGCGGGGTGGTCTGCCGGAAGATCTCGAACACCGCTCGGCTGGCCGCCGTGTACGCCGACATCCGGGGCGGCACCACGATCGCCTCCGGGCACAACCGGCGGGCCTGCCGGCCGCCCATCGCGCTGCGTACGCCCCGGGCCTTCGCCTCGTAGCTGGCGGCGAGGACCACCCCGCCGCCGACGATCACCGGCCGGCCGCGCAGGCGCGGGTCGTCCCGCTGCTCGACCGACGCGTAGAACGCGTCCAGGTCGGCGTGCAGGATGCTGGCCTCGCGCGACACGAACATATGTTCGCACGGTTGCCGCGATTGCGGCACTGACCTGCCCGGACGCGCGCGCGCACGGCCACCGTGGCAGCGGGTCGAACGCCGGCCGGGCACGGACGCCGGACCGGCGCCGGCGGGACGCCCCGGCCGTTGCCTGGTGCCGGCTCGGGGGTCAGGCGACCCGCGGCGCCGGCACGATCGGCAGCGCGGCGCGGTGCGCCGGGCCGGCGATCTGACCGGTCTGCTCGACCGGATCGGGGGCCGGTGCGGGCACCGCCGCCGTCGCGCGGGTGCCCTGCGTGGTGGTCGGGTCGTCCGGCGGTGCCCCGGGCGCCGCGGCGGCGCCGATCTGGGCGAGCAGCGACAGCAGCCGGGGTGCGTCGCCGACGGCCATCCGGAAGGACCCCCGGCACACCGTGCCGCACCACAGGGACAGCACCACGGCGCCCCGGTCGGGGTGGTAGCTGACCCGCATCGTCCGGTCGTCGCCCCGGATGTCGGCGAACAGGTCGCCGAACCCGGGCATCGGCAGCACCTCTCCCATGGCAACCAGAATGCAACAATCGGTGATTCCGCGAAAGGTCAGAGATCCTCGAACGGCGCCGCGTACCGGAACTCGCCGCGGATCGACGGTCGCCAGGCGCTCAGCGGGCGGGCCATGAAGTAGCGCGGCCCCCACGGTTCGGGCGGCGTGACGCCGAGGTCGACCGCCGGCCGGAAGCCGAACCGGGGGTAGTAGTCGGGGTGGCCGAGCAGCACCACGAGCGGCTCGTCGAGCGCGTCCGCCGCGCCGAGCGCGGCGTGCATCAACGCGCTGCCCACCCCGCGTCGCTGCCAGCCCGGCAGCACCCCGAGCGGTCCGAGCCCGAGCGCCACCGGCTCGCCGGCCACCCGGCCGCGGGTGCACACCACGTGCCCGACGACCTGCCCGTCCGGATCCGCCGCGACCAGGGACAGCGCCGGCAGCCAGCCGCCGTCGGCCCGCAGCGCGTCGACCAGGGTCGCCTCCACGGGTACGACACCGGGCTGGTCCGCCTTGGCGAACGCGGCGGTGTGCACCGCCCGGACGGCCGCCACGTCGTCGGCGGTCTCACGTCTGATCAACATCGCGCCACCATAGGACGCCCGGCCTGCCGGGCGCGACGGCGTTTCCCGGCCCGGGCCGGCCGGCGCGGCCGGCACCTGCCCGCCGCCGCGCGGACCGGGTCAGCCGACCGCGGTGGGGGAGGGCGGGGCGGAGCCGCCCTGCGGCGCCTCGGCAGCCATCAGCCGGAGGATCTCCGCCCGGTCGGCCGGTGACGGCAGGCCCCACTCCGGCCGGTACCCGGACACCTCGCGCAGCGGGGTGGACGAGGTGCGCCCGTCGAGCACCTCGACGGCGTCGGTGGAGATGTGGCGGCGGGCGGGTCAGTGGCCGGTCGGGCGACGGCGGACGGCCAGCAGGGCGATGTCGTCGGTGGGGCGCTCGGCGCCGAAGGCGGCCATGACGGTGGCACACACCTCCTCGGCCGGCCCCGGCCGGACCGCGCCGAGCAGTTGCCCGATCCCGACGTCGATCACCTCGTCGCGCCGCTCGATCAGCCCATCGGTGTAGCAGACCAGCACGGCGCCGGGCGGCAGCCGGGCCGCGGTCTGCTGCCGGTGCGGCGGCCGCGGGCCGGTGCCCAGCGGCGGGTCGACGTGCGCGGGCACCACGGTGACCGGCTCGCCGGGAGCGGCGAGCACGGGGAGCAGGTGCCCGGCCACCGAGATGTGGACGGTCTCCCGGTCCGGCGAGATCATCGCGTAGAGCGCGGTGGTCAGGCTGCCCGCCTCGAAGTGGGCGACCTTCCGGTCGAGGAGGGTCAGCGCGTCCGCCGGTTCGTCGCAGACCAGCGCGTACGCGCGCAGCGCGCTGCGCACCCGGCCCATCACCACCGCGGACTGCAGCCCGTGACCGGACACGTCGCCGATGACCAGACCGAGCCAGCCCGACGGCAGGGTGAACACGTCGTACCAGTCGCCGCCGATGCCCGCGACGTGGCCCGGCACGTACCGGGCCGCCATCTCCAACCCCGGCACCTCGGGCAGCCGGGTGGGCAGCAGGCTGCGTTGCAGGGCCAGGGCGGCGTTGTGATCGAGATTGTCGGAGCGGGCCAGACTGGCCAGGCCGGCCCGGTCGGCGACCAGTTCGAGCAGGCGTATGTCGTCGGGGGTGAAGGTGCGCGGGCGCAGCGTCCCGACGTGCAGCACGCCGATGAGCTGGCCGCGGGCGAACATCGGCACGCCGAGCAGGGCGCGCAGCCCCATCTCCACCAGGACCGGGTTGACCACGTCGCCCGCGCGGACGTCCTCGATCAGCACGGGCCGCTGGGTGAGCGCGATCCGGCCGGCGAATCCGCGGCCGAGCGTGACCCGGAAACCCTGCCGGACCTCCTCCTCCAACCCCTTCGCCGCGGTCGCCACCAACTGCCGCGCGTGCGCGTCGAGCAGCAGGATCGCGGCGGTGTCGACGTCCAGCAGATCCCGGACCCGCTCCAGCAGTTCGTCGAAGAGGTCGGCGACATCGAGGCGGGACAGGGTCGCGTCCGTCACCGCCTCGATGCGGCGCAGCCGCTCGTCGTCCTGGATGAGCCCTGTGTCGACCACGCAAGGATCCTAGTCGCGCTGCGCCGCGGGGAGATGTCTGACCTGCGGCGGTGGAGTCGGGCCACGCCCGCTAGGGCAGGGCGAGCACCGCGACGTGGCCCAGGTGGTCGGAGGCCCAGCGGCCGTCCGGCGTACGCCGTTCGGTGCCGAAGACCTCGCTGGTCACCGGCACCACCGTGCCGCGGACCAGCACCATGTCGATCCGGTGTTCGACGTCGTCGGCCGGTTCGGTCAGGTCGTCGCCGAGGCCGGCGGTGTACCCCGGGTCGCCGGGGTGCAGGATCGGCCAGGTGTCCACCATCCCGCCGGCGACCAGCGTGACGTAGGCCAGGCGGTTGGCCGGCTCCGGCAGCTCCGGCCCGGTGTTGAGGTCGCCGACGAGGATCACCCGGCCGGGGACGTCCAGCGGCCCGGCCAGCAGCTCCTCGGCCTGCCGCACCCGTACGCCCGGGTGGAACGCCTCCAGGTGGGTGTTGACCACCCGGAACGCGCGCCGGCCGTGTACCACGTCCACCGCGGTCCAGCCGCGCGTGCTGGTCACCGAGCTGCCGGTGGCCGGCAGCGGGGTGACCATGTTGGTGACGAAGTTCCCGGACGAGGTGCCGGTGACCTTGACCCGACCGCCGTGCCGGACCAGGAGGACGTCGCGCATGGTGAGCCGGGCGTCGACCAGGTGCGGCGGCCCGGCCGGAGCCTCGAGGTCCGCCTCGTCCTGCACCACGGCCACGTCGTAGCGGTGGCCGGCGACCGCCAGCTCCGTCATCAGCAGGGCCAGGTAGTCGTAGCGGACCGTGGTGGCCGGAGCCGGGTCGCCGAGCGGCCCGGTGCGCCACAGCGCCACCTCCTGCAGGCCCACCACGTCCGGCTTGTGCTCCCGGATCTCCGCCGCGACCAGCTTCGCCCGGGCGGGGAAGTCGACCAGGTCCACGTGACTGAGCAGGGCAGCGTTCGCCGCGAGGAACGCGGGCAGGTCCGGCGCCGTCATCGACGGGGTGAGGTCGCCGCCGAGGTAGAGGTTGCGGGTCATCACCGTGATCTTGGCGCCGGGCTGGGCCTGCGCGGGCGGGGCGACCAGCCCCAGGCCGGCCGCCACCAGGGCGGCGGCGGTGAACAGTCGGGTCAGTCGGTACGGGAGCGCCCTGCCGTCCATCTCCCCGGTCCTCTCCTCGAAGGAGATCCGCGTCGCGGAAGCCTGCCGTACGGTAGCGCCGCGACGGCCCTTCCGGATACGCCCGATCGGCCGGTTTCCGGACCGGTGGGCGACGGAAACCGCGGGTCAGCGGCGGTGCGACGGACCGCGGGGTCAGCCGCGGCGGGCGGCGACCGCCCGCAGCGGGGGGCGGCGGATCACCGCGATCCGGTCGCCGCGGGCGCGCAGCGAGGTACGGCCACCGCGCCGGCGGCGGACGGTCAGGTCGACGGTGCGCCCCCCGACCTGTACGCCCTCCAGGGTGAGCTGGGGCAGCCACTCGGGCAGGTGCGGGTCGACGAAGATGGTCCGTAGCGGCGCGGCCGGCCGCAGCGCGAGCAGCGCCTGGATCAGCGCCACCACCGAACTGGCCGACCAGGCCTGCGGCGAGCAGGAGTCGGGATAGACCCCGGGGTACGGGTGGGCGTCGTCGCGGGGCAACCCGGAGAGCACCTCGGGCAGGCGGTGCTCGTCGAACAGCGCCGCCGCGGCGAACATCCCCTCGGCCAGCCGGTGCAGGTGCTGCCAGCAGCCGTACCGGGCCAGGCCGAGGCCGATGGTGCCCGCCTCGACCGGCCAGACGCT
The DNA here is from genome assembly GCF_011759515.1 of Micromonospora sp. CNZ280. Taxonomy (NCBI): domain Bacteria; kingdom Bacillati; phylum Actinomycetota; class Actinomycetes; order Micromonosporales; family Micromonosporaceae; genus Micromonospora; species Micromonospora sp. CNZ280. The sequence goes on along the minus strand of NZ_JAAOYP010000002.1, from coordinate 304,739 downwards.
GCCCCGGTGGTAGCTGAACGGGTTGTACGCCGGGTGGCCGGAGGAGAGCGTGCGGACTCCCCAGCCGCTGAACATGTCGGGGGCGAGCAGCCGGTCGGCGACGGTCCGGGCGATCCGGGCCGGCACGATCCCGGTGGCCAGCAGGTGACCGTCGTTGGAGTTGACCGACCGCACCGGTCGGCCGTCCGGGCCGAGCGCCATCGCGTAACAGCCCCGGTCGGGCAGCCAGTACGCGCGGTGGAAGCGCCGACGCAACGCGGCCGCCCGCCGGACCAGGCTGGCGCCGAGTCCGGGATGACCGGTCGCGGTGAACGCCACGGCGGCGTGCCGCAGCGCGGCGTACCAGTACGCCTGCAACTCGCTGGTGGCGATCGGGTTCGGCACCACCTGCCCGTGCTCGTCGACGACGGCGGTGTCCGAGTCCTTCCACCCCTGGTTCTTCAGGCCGGCCCGGGACCGGCGGTGGTACTCCAGGAAGCCGTCCCGGTCGAGGTCGCCGAACCGGTCGATCCAGGCCAGCACGCGCCGGGCCGTCGGCAGCAGGTCGCGGACGGTGTCGAGGTCGCCGGTCCAGGCGTAGTACTGGCCGAGGAAGGCCAGGAAGTCCGGCGCGGTCGACCAGTCGCCGTGGTAGTGGGTGAACGGGTCGAGGCCGAGCACGGAGACCGGGCCGCGCCGGGACTCGTGCAGCGGCTTGCCGGGCTCCTCGTCCCGCCAGTCGTCGATCCGCTGCCCCAGGTGGCGGGCGTTGAGCCGGAGGCTGTCCGCGAGCATGCTCGGCCCGGCGAGCAGCGCCTGCCAGGACGCGGTCATCGTGTCCCGCCCGAAGATCTCCTGGTAGATCGGCAGGCCGGCGATCGGGGCCGTCGGACCGTCCGGTTCACCGAGCGGCAGCACGGCGAGGTCACCGACCGCGCACCGCCAGGCCGCTGTGACGTCGAAGTTCGGGCTGGTCAGCCGGGTGAGTTCGGCGGTGAGCCGGGTGCGGGCGCGGGCCGCGGCGTCGCCCGGTTCGGCGAACGTCGGCGGTGGCGCGGCCAGGCGCCGACCCTCGAAGACGGGCTCGACGAGCAGGTCCACCCGGCGGCGCTCGCGGGGCGGCACCGCGAGGTCGACCTCGAACGCTCCGTCGGCGTAGCGGACCGGGGCGTCGGCGGTGGCCCGGATCGCCACCGCCCGGTCCAGCCCGGCGCAGCGGTAGCGGAGGCACAGTTCCTGGCCAGCGGCGTCCCAGTGGGTGTCGACCTCGCCGACCTGCACCCGCCGGCCGGTCTCGGCCTCGGAGGTGTCCGCGAAGTCGGCCGCGAGGTGGATCCGCAGGCGCAGGTCCAGCGGCTGGCCGGCGTAGCTGGCCACGGTCAGCCGGGTGCGCAGCCCCTCGCCGACGAACCGCTCGACCAGCAGGTAGGCGGTCCGTGCGGGCAGGGTTTCGCGGTCGCCGAGTTCGGCGTACGAGAGCTGGGCGTGGCCGCCGACGTTGGCGGTGCTGAACGGCACCGGCTCGCGGCCGTCGACGGTGATCCGTTCCAGACTGAGCACCCGGGTGTTGCGGGCGAAGAACCCCTGTGCTCCGGTGCCCCGGATCCGCCCGCGCACGTCGGTGACCAGCGTGCTCCAGCCACTCGCCAGGTAGAGCAGATCCGGGCGTACGCGCAGGTTCCGGACGGCGCTCACGGCGGTTCCTACCCGGTGCCGCCCCCACTACACCTGCCGTGGCCGGCGCGGACGGTCAGCGCTGGGGCTGGCTGATGTTCACCAGCCAGCCGATGCCGAACCGGTCGACGCACATGCCGAACTCGTCGCCCCACATCTGCTTCTCCAGCGGGACGCTCACCGTGCCGCCGACGGTGAGCTTGTCCCAGTACCCGCGCAGCTCGTTGCCGTCGACGCCGCTGACGCTCACCGAGACGTTGTTGCCGGGCACGTGCTGCATGCCCGGGGCGGTGTCCGAGGCCATCAGCGTGTAGCCGGACGGTGTCTCCAGCATGCCGTGCATGACCTTGTCGGCCAGCGTCGGGTCGTCGGTGCCGAACTCCCCGAACGTGCTCAATGTCAGGTCGCCGCCGAACACCTGCCGGTAGAACTCCATCGCCTCCCGGGCGTTCCCGTCGAAGCTGAGGTACGGGTTGAGTCGCGACGTCATGGCACCCTCCTTGGTCCTGACCAGGGGTCATCGTCGCAGAGGACGGGTGCCGTGGCGCGTGAATCGCCGGACGGGCGCCGCCGGCCGTGGCGGAGGTGCCGGCTCACCACCTCCGCCACGGCGCGGGCCGTCAGCGGTGCCGGAAGGACTGCCGGACCACCCCGCCGACGAGCACGCACCAGGTGCTGGTGGTGAGCTTGCCGTCCTCGGGCAGGTTGTGCAGGGCCTGGAGGTCCTGGACCGCCTTCTTCGTGGCGTAGTCGTACTCGCCGGTGACGGTGACCTCGGTCCACCCCTTGAAGTTGAGCATGAACTGCACGGCGCTGACCGGGATGCCGCTGGCGTCCTTGTCCAGTTCCGGCACCAGGGTCTCCCAGGTCGGGGTGGTGAGGGTGGCGTCCACGTCGACCGGGATGCCGTTGCGGGCCTGCCAGTCCTGCACGGCCGCCACGGTCGCCGCGTCGAAGACGCTGTTCACCGGCACGGTGTAGCCGCGGTGGGCGAGCAGGTACTGCACCACCCGGACCGACGGCGAGCCGACGAACCGCCACAGGTCGGGCCAGCGGCGCGCCGGCACGTCCGCGAGGTCGGTGCCGAGCTCGCGGAAGACCCGCCGGCGCAGCATCGGGAACTGCCGGTAGAACGCGGCGCCCGGGCACTGGGTGGTGCGGAAGTCCCAGTGGCCGAAGATGTCGTGGGCGGAGAGGCCGTACTGCCGGCAGATCGTGGTGCAGAGCCTGACCAGCGAGTCGAGCAGGGCCTCCGGCGGCGTCTCGGTGACGTAGGTGCCCTCGTTCTCGATGCCGATGGCGCGCCCGTTCTCGCCCGGGCAGTGTGCCGAGATCATCTGCCGGTCGCCGGCCTGGAGGCGCTCCAGGCTGCCGCGCCGGCCCTCCAGCACGTAGCCGCCCCGGCTGATGGTGAAGTGCTGGCCGGTGTCGGACCAGCCGTTGCCGTCCATGTGCAGGTCCTGGCAGTCGCGGGCGAGCTTGATCGCCTGCGCCTCCGAGTAGTCGGTGACGTTCGGGAACGCCATGTGGTGCACGATGATCTTGTTGGTGGGGATGGCGCTGACCGACAGCGGGTCGGCGGGCGGGCGGGCGCCCCACTCGTCGCAGCTGTAGATCCAGTCCAGGTCCGCGCCCGGGTCCGCCTGCGCGGCCGCCGGGAAGGCGAGTTCGCTCCCGACGACCGCCACCGTGGCGGCGCCGAGGCCGGCCCGCAGCAGGGTGCGACGGTCCAGTTCGGAATGGTCGACGTGCATGGCATCTCCTCTGCGGCGACGACGGGGGATGAGCGGAGCTGTGAAAAGTAGCTCCAGAGGTCGCGCGTGCAGTGGAGGATATTGCCATCCCTCCGGCCGGCGCTAGGGGTCGGCGCCGGCTGGAAGCTCCGGTCGTCCCCGTCCGAGCTGGACCGTCCACCCGGATCCCGGTCCCCGGTCGGACCGGCGCGGGGTGTTCCTCAGGGAGTGCGGGTGATCTGGTCGATCCGGCGCAGCCGGCCGTCCGGTGCGAGTTCCCCGAACATGTAGATCTCGGTGACGATCGACCTGTCGCGCAGTGTCGAGTCCATCGTGTAGCGCACCGCCACCCGGTCGCCGCTGGTGAGGGTGTCGTGGATGTCGAGGTCGCACCGGGTCGCCTTGCGGCGTACCGGTCGGGCGTGCGCGATCAGCCGCTCCCGATCCAGCCGGATCCCGTCGTTGTGCCAGACCACGTCCGGCGTGTGGTAGCGGTCCAGCACGACGGCGGGATCCGCGTCGCCGAACGCCATCTCGGCCACGTACGCGCGCAGGTAGCCGGCGATGTCGTCGCGCGGAACCGGGTAGGTCATCGCTGTCCTCCGATGCTTACTCTTGACGTGAGTGTCAAGGATAAGCATCGGCGGTAGCCTTGACAACCATGTCCGAGCTGACGTCACCGGAACGGCGCCGACGGGTACGCGCCGAGGCCCGGCGCAACGCGGCCGCGATCCTCGACGCGGCCGTCCGGTTGCTCGGCGACCGGCCCAACGCCACCGTCGACGACGTGGCGGCGGCCGCCGGGCTCTCCCGGCAGACCGTCTACGCGCACTTCCCGTCCCGGGACGCGCTGCTCACGGCGGTGGTCGGGCGGATCACCGAGGAGGCGATGGCCGCCATCGACGCCGCCGCCATCGACGAGGGGCCGGCCCCGGACGCGCTGCTGCGCCTGCTCGACGCCGGCTGGCGGACGGCCCTGCGCTACCCGGTGCTGGACAGCGTGCCGGCCGGCGACGCCGACGACGAACTGCACCAACCGGTCGTCGACCGGCTGTTGCGGCTGGTCGCCCGCGGTCAGGCCGCCGGCGAGTTCGACCCGGCGCTGCCGCCCACCTGGCTGGTCGCCACCACCATCGCCCTGGGGCACGCCGCCGGGGCCGAGGTCGCCGCCGGGCGGATGGCCGCCGACCAGGCCGCCGCCGCGCTGCGCACCAGCATCCTGCGGGTGTACGGGGCCGCGCCGCCCTGACCGCTCACTCCTCGATCGCACCACCGACCCGGCGCAGGTGCTGGCGGAAGGTGTAGTCGGGCTCCGCCGCGCGCCGGGCCAGGTAGTCGTCGAACGCGGTCTGCTGGCGCAACGTCTCACCGGCGCGGATCCGGGCCGCCTGGATCCGCTCGGTACGCCGGATCCGCTCCGCCGTCGCCAGCACCTCCTCGGCGCGGCCGCGGGCAGAAAGAGCACGCCGTCGTCGTCGGCGCAGACCAGGTCGTCGGCGGTGACCAGGTGCTCGCCGACCCGGGCGCTGAGCATTGTCTGCGCCTCCCGATCGTCCAGCCGGGTCGGTCCGAGCGGGCAACTGCCGTAACTGAACACCGGCAGGCTGATCTCCACCAGCTCGGCGGTGTCGCGGTGCAGCCCCCACACCACCAGGCCGGCGACCCCGGCCGCGGCGGCCTCCAGCACCGCCAGGTCACCCACGCACGCCTCGTCCGTCCGCCCGCCGTTGTCGATCACCAGCACGTCCCCGGGCGCCGCCGAACCGTACGCCTCCAGGAACACGTCCACGCTGCCGTGGTGCCGTACCGGCAGCACCCGGCCGGCCACCCGCTGGCCGGACACGACCGGCCGGACGCCGGCGGGCGCCACCCGCAACGGCACGTCCAGTCGTACGCAGGCGTCGGCCAGTAGCGGCGTGGGCAGGTCGGCGAGATGCTCCACCATGACGTCCTCCGGGCGGCTGTGGATCGTGGGTCGCCATCGTAGGGACGCCGACCGGCACGGCAGCCAGGTCCAATCCGGATCGCCTGGCCCGCGTACGCCCGGAAAACCGATCCTCTCCAGCGACCGAGATCAACTATCCTTGCCGGGCTCGACACGGGAGGTGGGCCGGTGAAGCTCGGTGAGGCGCTGGCGGATCGGGCCGACGCGGTCCGGCGGGTGGAACAGCTGCGCGCACGGATTGTGGGCAGCGCCCGGTACCAGGAGGGCGAGGCGCCGCCGGAGGACGCCAACGCCCTGCTCGGCGAGCTGGCCGAGACGCTCGACCAGCTGGAGTCGCTGATCCGCCGGATCAACCGGACCAACGCCTCGGTGCCGGCCGGCGACCACGGCAGGCTCACCGACGTGCTGGCGCGTCGGGACGTACTGCGGCTGCGGCACTCCGTGCTCACCGCGGCGGCCGACGCGGCCGCCGGTGGGCGGCACGCGGTCCGGCAACTGCGCTCGGAGCTGAAGATGCTCACCGCGCTCCCGGTGGCCGAGCTGCGCGGCCAGGCCGACGCGTTGGCCCGCGAACTGCGCGAGCTGGACGTGCTGATCCAGCGCACCAACTGGGAGGCGGACCTGCTGGACTAGTCAGGTGTGGAGCAGGTAGCCGTCGTGGAGGCGTGCACAGCACAGATCCGGCTGTAAACCGGACTCCTTTCTCTGGCGCGCGACGGGCAGCGCGGAGGTTCGACTCCTCGACTCACAGGGCCGCCCAGCACAGAGGACAGGTGACAGCGCACCGCGCACAACACACCACCACGTGCAGATCCACGGCGGCGAGGGCGGGCTCGGGGAACTCCACACCCAGCCGGCGAATGACGCTGACCGGCCCGGGCGCCCATCGTCGATCACCGCCCGCGAGCGGGGCAGGATCACCGGCATGCGACGCCGTCAGGCAAGGGTTGGATCGCCTGCCCTGGCGGCCCGCTCGATCTCCGCGCGCCGGGCTGCCCAGAAGGCCGCGTCGCGCTGCCCGTCGGCGTACCGGGCTGCGAACCCCGTCGACCCGTCGAGTTGCTCGCGCAGGATGTCGGCATGCCCGGCGTGGCGGTTCGTCTCGGTGAGCACGTGGACCAGGATGTTGAACAGCATGACCTGTGGACGCGGCCACCAGGGCACGTAGCCGGGCGCGTCGATGGCCAGGGCGAGGATCGTCGCGTCCGAGTGCTCCCACACGCGGCGGTAGCGGTCGATGATCTCGTCGCGCGTTTCGTGCTCGGCCGCCCACATCTCGGTCTCGCCCGCCTCGGCGTCGTCCCAGCGTGCCAGTGGTTCGGGGAACGGCCGCCCGAAGACCTCGCCGAAGTACCTGGCCTCGCAGACCGACAGGTGCTTGACCAGACCGAGCAGGTTGGTGCCGGTCGCGGTCAGGGGACGGCGGATGTCGTACTCGCCGAGCCCGTCGAGCTTCCAGACGACCACCTCACGAATCTGCCGTAGATCGTCGTGCAGGTACGTCTTCGCGAAGTCATCGATCATGAGGCACGACCCTGCCACGTGCTCCCGCCCCACTCAACCCGCGCCCACACAGTGCCAAGCGTGACCCACGTCGTCACTCAGCCTGAACTGTCGACCCGGCACGCCGCATCGACCAGCTCGCGCAGGTGCCCGAGTGCTGCCGGCTTCTGGTCCGTGTCGGGCAGTTCCCGCTCCGCCGCGGCAAGCAACTCCTGCCGCAACCGCGTGAGAATCTCGGCCCGGTACCGCGCCGGTACGTCGTCGAGCCAGAACGATCCGAGGTTGTTGTCGACGATCTCCCGCAAATGGTCGACTACCTCCTGATGCGGCACGCGTCGCATCAGGAATTCCAAGGTCCAGTCGAACAGCCCACCCGTCGTTGTCCAGTCGACGCCCGGCTTGAACACGATGAGAGCGGCCATCACTTCCCCACAACGAAGACGCGCGGACTGAGTTGCCGATCCACGATGAATTGCTCGATCCTCGCGACCTGCCCCGGCGAGAAAGGCGACACGTCAACCGGCACCAGATCAGCTTTGTCCAGGTGTCGCTCGATCTGGTATTGGAGTTGCGGCCACTGCCGGTCGAAGAACTGCGCCGGGAAGTTGCCGACAGCATCATAGGTGCGGCCCGACTCATCCACCCAGTCCGCCGACGAGTCCGTCGGGGCTCTGCGCAACCGGACACCGAGCTCGTTTTCGATGCGGACCGCTGTCTCCGCTTCGCCCGGCCGGAAACGGCCAGTGGCCGGGTCCATGCCGAGCTCACGAACTCGTGCCTCCTCCATGGGATCCGGCTTGTGAGGCGGCGGCCCCGGCGCAACGGGCCCACCGGGCCGCCCGCCCGGTCGCAGTCTGTCGAGATGTCGCTTGAGGAGGTCGATCAGTTCGGTGAGGCGGCGTGCCTCCGGGATCAGCCGCCGGAGGCTGGCCAGCAGCCCGCGCAGCCACCGGGCGATCTTCGCCGCGAACGCGGCGACCGTGGTGACGACCTGTTCCACCACCAGAGGAGTGGCCAGGCCGAAGCTGAGCGCCTCCTCGGCCGCGTACACGATGAGGCGGGAGACGCAGAGCGCGATGGTGTCGCGGACCATGAGCCGGACGGCCGCGATCAGGCAGCCGGCACCCTCGGTGAGCGCGGCCATCGTGTCGGCGGCCCGGCCCAGGCCGACCAGCGCCCCCTGCTGCTCGGCCGCCCACGACCGGTACGCGGTGGCGGCCGCACCGCTCCACTCGGCGAGGTCCAGCCGGGCCGCCCGGGCGAGCGTCGCCGCCTCGGTACGCAGGGTGCCGGCGACGTTGCGCCAGGTCTGGGCGTGGGCGGCGATCTGCGCCGGGTCGCCGGCCAGCCAGTCGAGCGCCTCGGTCAGCGGCCGGACGTGCTCGATGAGCCAGGCGATGCCGTACTGGAGCAGGGAGCCGACCGGATCGGAGACGAGGGCCAGCGCGTCGAGCCCGGCGCCGACCACGCCGAGGCTGCCGTCGATCCAGCTGCCGTCGCGGATGCCCCGGCCGATCAGCTCGATGTCCTCGGCGATCCACACCCCGGTCCACGGGCCGGTGGTGTCGGCGGGGGCGGCGACCAGCGGGTTGCCGCTCACCGCCGGCCGCGCAGCCCGTCCAGGGCGGCCTGCGCGCGGGTGTCAGCACCCCGGTAGCGGCCGGCGGCGGTGCGGAGCCGACCGGCGGTGTCCCGCACCGAGTCGGTGGCGCCGTCGATGCCGTCGACCAGCACCCGTTGCACCTGGTCCACCAGGACCGGCACCAGCGCGCAGAGCTGCCCGTACGCGTCGCCGCCGAGCCGCACGGACCGCCCGGCCGCGGTGGCGAGGTGCAACGCGTCGGCGACGGCGTCGAGGTGACCGGCGTGCGCGTCGAGATCCTCCGGGCGGACCCGGACGCCGTCAGCGGGCGGCACCGGCGCCACCCTCGTCGGGCCGGCGCAGCCGGCGGGCGTACGACTCGACGACGGCCCGCGCAGCCGGGTCGTCCGCGCCGAGTGCCGCCTCGGTCGTCGCCACCGCCCGGCGGACCAGTTCCGCCTGCGCCGCCCGCGCGGTGGCCAGCACCTGGTCGGCGGTGCGCGCCGCGGACTGCCCGCGCACCCGCTCGTCGAGCCGCAGGTCGATCAGGGCCCCGGTGGCGTCGACGGTCGCCTCGACCGCGCCGTCGGGGCTGCGGACCGTCGCGGTGAGTGCCGCCAGTTCGCGGGTCAGTGCGGTGGTCCGCGTCGCCCGCTCGGCGAGCGTGGCCTCCCAGTCGTCGACCCGTCGTCGTGCGGCGTCCAGCGCCGCCTCGTCCGTCCACACCTCGGAGCCTCCCCGTCCCACCGGTGCGAGCCCCGGGTCACGTTACCAATCGAGGTCGATCCGTGCCGCCCCGTGACGGCCGGCAGGCGTGGCCGGCGTCGTAACGGGTACCCGGCGTCCGGGCGGCGGCCCTGGCCGCCCGGATCGGGGGTGCCGTGGAGGCCACGGTGATCGGCGTGGTGATCGTCCTCGCGCTGCTGGCGCTGCTCGGGGCGCTCAGCGTGCGGCTGGTGCAGCAGTACCAGCGCGGCATCGTCTTCCGGTTCGGCCGGGTGCTCGACCGCGTCCGGCAGCCGGGCCTGCAGTTCATCGTGCCGGTCGCCGACCGGATGGTGCGGGTGAGCATGCAGACCGTGGTGATGGGTGTGCCTCCGCAGGGCGCCATCACCCGGGACAACGTGACGCTCACCGTCGACGCGGTCGTCTACTACCGGGTGGTGGATCCGGTGAAGGCGCTGGTCAACGTGCACGACTACCCGTCGGCGGTGCTCCAGGTGGCGCAGACCGCGCTGCGCTCGGTGATCGGTAAGGCCGACCTGGACACCGTGCTCGGCGACCGGGAACGGGTCAACGCCGAGCTGAAGGCGGTCATCGACGCGCCGACCGAGAAGCCCTGGGGACTGCTGATCGAGCGGGTCGAGGTCAAGGACGTGGCGCTGCCGGAGGGGATGAAGCGGTCGATGTCCCGCCAGGCCGAGGCGGAGCGGGAACGCCGGGCCCGGGTGATCGCCGCCGACGGCGAGTACCAGGCGTCCCGCCGGCTCGCCGACGCCTCCCGGGCGATGGCGGCCACACCGGGGGCGTACCAGCTGCGCCTGTTGCAGACCGTGGTGGACGTGGCGGCGGAGAAGAACAGCACCCTGGTGATGCCGTTCCCGGTGGAGCTGCTGCGCTTCTTCGACCGGTTCAGCCGTACCACTCCGGAGCAGGGTGCGTCGGGCGTGCCGGATCTCGGGCCGGTCACCGGGACGGTCGCGGCGACCGCCGAGCCCGACGGCGGCTCACCGGCGACCTGACGGGACAGTCATATACCGGCAACGTGTATATGCTGCCGGCATGAGTGAGAGCCCGTTACGGGAACCGACCTTCCTGATCCTGACCGCGCTCGCCGAGACACCCCAGCACGGCTACGGCGTGATCGAGGACGTGCTACGCATCTCCGACGGCCGGGTGCGGCTGCGCGCCGGCACCCTCTACGCGGTGCTCGACCGGCTGCGCGCCGACGGTCTGATCGAGGTGGACCGCGAGGAGGTGGTGCAGTCCCGGCTGCGCCGCTACTACCGGCTGACCGGTCTCGGTGCCCGCCGGCTCGCCGAGGAGGCCGCCCGGCTGCGCCGTAACGCCGACGCCGCCGGTGCCCGGCTGCGCCGTGCCGGTCTGCTCGCCGAGGGTGGTGCCGCGTGAGCGAGCGGATCACCCCGCTGGAGGGCCGCTACCGCCGGTTGCTCCGCGTCTACCCGTGGGAACACCGCCGGGCGTACGAGGACGAGATGCTCGCCGTGCTGTTGGCCGGTTCCCGGCCCGGGCAGCGGCGGCCCGGTCTGCGCGACGTGGCCGACGTCCTCGTCGCGGGCCTGCGCGCCCGACTCCGGGTGACCGCGCGCGGGATGACCGACCCGGCCTGGGCGGACGGCGCGGCGGTCACCGGCCTGCTGACCGCGCTGGCGCTGTTCGGGATGAGCGCGCACGTGCTGCTCGACCAGTTCGGCCCGACCAGCGGGCTTCCGATGATGCCCGGTGGCTCGGCTCCGCGCGTCGACGCCGTCGACTGGCTGCGCGTCGCCGGCTGGGCGGCGGTGTGCGCCGCGATGCTGCTTGGGTTCCGGCGGCTGGCCGCCGGACTGGCCTGGGCGGCCGTCGTCGCCGCGGCGGTGCTGCTCCTGCCGCGCTTCCGGGACGAACCCGGCTACGTGGCCGACAACCTCTGGCAGGTCGCGCTGGCGCTGACCGTGGCGGTCGCGCTCAGCGTGCCGGTGCCGCGCCGGCGGGCCGCCGGGCTGCTCGGCGTACGCCGGCTGCTGCTCGTCGGGGCCGCGCTGGTCCTGGTCGAGACGGTGCTGCGGATCAACCGGATGACCGACCCCGGCTTCGCCACCGACAGCCCGATGACGGTGTACGGCAGCTACGGGCTGACGGCCCGGTCCGAGGCGGTGATCCTGCTCTACCAGGCCGGCCTGGCCGTCGCCGGCATCGCCCTGCTGGTCGCGGTCGCCACCCTGCCGCCGCCGGTCCGCCGGCGGATCGCGGTCTACGCCGCGCCGGTGCTCGCGCTCGTCGCGGTGGTCGACGGCACCCTCACCGGCTGGGCCACCTCCACCGCGCACATGGGGCACCCGATCCCGCTGGTGCCGGCGCAGTGGGCGGCGCTCGCCCTGGCCCCGCCGGTGGCCTTCCTCGCCGGCGTGCTGCTCGTCCGCCGCCGGGAGGAACGGCTGCGGATGCTGGCCCTCGGGCGCGCCGCCGACCGCGCCCAGCCAGCCGGCTGACCTGCTCGGCGGTCCCGGCTCAGGCCGGGGCCGCCGACTCGGCCGCCGGCTCGCCCGGCTGTTCCGGTACGGCGGGCGGCGCGGGGCGGGGCAGCGTGAACCGGAACCGCGCCCCGCCGCTGTACGTCTCGTCCAGGCTCAGGGTGCCGCCGTGGTACTCCACGATCTTCTTGCAGATCGCCAGGCCGATGCCGGTGCCCGGGTACGAGCCACGCGGGTGCAGCCGCTGGAAGATCACGAAGATCTTCTCGGCGTACCGGGGGTCGATGCCGATGCCGTTGTCCTCGACCGTGAACGACCAGCCGTCCGGCGTGTCGGCCACGGTCACCCGGACCCGGGGGTCCCGCTCCGGGCTGCGGAACTTGACAGCGTTGCCGAGCAGGTTCTGCCACAGCATGGTCAGCAGCGTCGGGTCGCCCCGCACGGTCGGCAGCGGATCGCGGGTGATCTCCGCGCCGGCCTCCTCCACCACCCCGGACAGGTTCGCCGCCGCCTGTTCGAACACCTCGGCCAGGTTTACCTCGCGCAGGTCGCTGTAGACCCGGCCGATCCGGGAGAACGCCAGCAGGTCGTTGATCAGCTCCTGCATCCGAGTGGCCCCGTCGACCGCGAAGCCGATGTACTGCCGGGCCCGGTCGTCGAGCTGGTCGCCGTAGCGTCGTTGCAGCATCTGGCAGAACGAGGCCACCTTGCGCAGCGGCTCCTGCAGGTCGTGCGAGGCGACGTAGGCGAACTGCTCCAGGTCCTCGTTGGACCGGCGCAGCTCGGCGGCCTGCTGTTCGAGGGCGTCCCGGTCGTGCTGGCCGCGCTCCAGCGCGTCCACCATCCGCTGCCGCATCGTCTCCACGTCGTCGGCGAGCCGGGCGATGTCGGCCGGCCCCTGCGGGCGCAGCCGGTGGCGGAAGTTCCCGCCGGCCACCTGCCGCACCGACTCGCCGAGCCGCTCCAACGGGCGCAGCACCGTCAGCCGTACCAGCACGGAGCTGACCACGCTGGTCAGCAGCAGCGCGGCGAGGATCGCCACGAAGGTGAGGTCCCGCAGCCCGCGGGCCCGGTCGAGGTCCGCCCGGCCGGCGTCCCGGATCTGGTCCAGCCGCGCCACCAGCCCGCTGAACTCCGCCCGCAGCGCCTCGAAGGTGTCCAGGCCGCGGGTCGCCACCGCCGCCAGCTCGGCCGGGTCGGTGCCGGCCTGCCGGCCCCGGACCAGCGGCTCGGCGACGTCGTCGTGCCACCGGACGGCGAGCGCCTCGGCGCGTTCCAGGTCGCGCAGCGCCGCCGGCTCGTCGGCCAGCAGGTCGCGCAGCCGGGCCACCGTGACGGGCTCGGCCTCGAGGTTCTGCCGGTACGCGGCGAGGTACCGGTCCTCCCCGCTGAGGGCGTACGCGAACACGGCCGCACGCTGGCTCACCAGCTCGTTGTCGAGTTCCCCGACGGCCGTCCGGGCCGGGGCGATCCGGTCGGCCAACCGGTCGGACACCGCCGCGGTGTGCGTGAGGGCGGCGGCGCCCAGACCACCGCCGAGCACGACGACGGCGGCCATGGTCAGCAACATGACACTGAGCCACCACCGGGTCGTCTTCCGGCGGCTGTCCGTCGCCGGGACCGTTCCGCTGTCGCTCACGGCCTGCACATTAACCGAGCCGGCAAGCCGGCGCGGAGGGCGGACGGCCACCGCGCCGGCTTGCCGAGGGCTGCTACCTGTGTGGACGTGTGTCCGCGATCGACCATGCCGGCACCGGGCCGCGACGCCGTCGCCCGGCCGCCCCGCGGTGACCGGCGGGCGGGCGGGCGGGCCCGGCCCGGACCGGCCGGCCGCGCGCCGGCCGACGTCCGGGGCGGCGGAAGCACCCGTTGCGCCGATGGCCCGACCCGGAGTGCCGGCCACAATGACCAGCGTGGCGCCCGTGACGACCCGCCGAGCGGGGAGGTGATCGCGTGACCGGCTGGCAGGTGTCCGGCTACACGCCGGTGCGGCAGCTCGGCGCGGGCGCGTCGGGCCGGGTGGACCTGGCCGTGCACGACGCGACCGGCACCCCGGTGGCGATCAAGTACCTCACCGGTGGCGTCGGCGACGACCCGCCGTTCCGGACCGCCTTCCGCGACGAGGCCCGGTTGCTCGCCGAGATCGACGACCCGCACGTCTCCCGCCTCTACGAATACGTCGAGTCGCCCGACGGCGCGGCGATCGTGATGGAGCTGGTCAACGGCGTGTCGCTGCGGCAGATGCTGCGCGCGCACGGCCCGACCGGGCCGGAGGCGGCGCTCTGCGTCCTCAAGGGATCGCTGGCCGGGCTCGGGGCGGCGCACGCCCGCGGTGTGGTGCACCGCGACTACAAGCCGGAGAACGTGCTGGTGACCGCCGAGGGCGCCAGCAAGCTGGCCGACTTCGGCATCGCGATGCCGATCGGCGCCGCCTCCGGCGTCTCGGTCACCGGCACGCCCCGCTACATGGCCCCGGAGCAGTGGACCGGTGCCCCGGCCAGCCCGGCCTGCGACATCTACGCGGCGACCGCGACCTTCTACGAATGCCTCACCGGGCGTCCACCGTACGACGGGCGGGACCTGCTCACCCTGCGCCAGCAGCACGCCACCGCGCCGATCCCCACCGACCCGGCCCCCGCGCCGGTGCACGACCTGCTGCGCCACGGCATGGCCAAGCAGCCGGCCGACCGGCCGCAACCCGCCCAGGCGTTCCTCGCCCTGCTCGAAGAGGTGGCGGGCCGGGCGTACGGCACGGAGTGGGAGGAGCGCGGGCTGCGCGAGCTGGCCCGCCGGGCGGCGTTGCTGGCCGCCCTCTTCCCCTTCCCGGACGGCACCGGCGGCGCCACCAGCCTGGCCAGCACCGCCCTCGGCGCGAGCACCGGCCGGTGGACCTGGCTGCGCCCCGGCCGGGCCCGTAGGTCGCTGGTCGGCGCCGGGGTGGTGGCCACCCTGCTGGTCGGCGGTGCCGGGCTCAGCTACGCCGCCCGGGACGAGCCGCTGCCCGCGGCCGGGGCGGGCACCTCGGGATCGACCACCGTGACCGGCGGCGTGGCGGCCACGCCCGGCACCGGATCGCCCACCCCGACGCCGAGCGCGACCGCCACCCCGTCGGGCGAACCGGCCACCACGACGGCGGCGCCAGAGCCCGCCACCCCCGGTGCGACGACCCGCCCGCCCACCCGGAGCCCGAGCCCGAGCGCGTCGACCAGCACCAGCCCACCGCCGCCGCCGGACACCGTCGCCCCGAAAGTGGGGCGGGTGGCGGCCAACCCGACCAGGCTCGATCCGCAGGGCTGCCCGTACGGGCCGACGTCGAGCACCGTCGCCGCGGTCGTCGCCGACGACCGTACCCCGGTCGGCTCGCTGCGGGTGCGGCTCCGTTACACCCTCGACGGCCGGTCCACCGACGTCGCCATGTCCCCGGGCCGCGACGGGACGTTCCGGGGTGCCTTCGGCGACCTGCCGCGGCCCGCGAGCGCCACCCGGATCCCGGTCCGGGTGCTCGCCACCGACCAGGCCGGCAACACCGCCGAGGGCGGACCGGTGTACGTCACCCTCGACACGTACTGCACTCCGGGCTGACCGCCCCTCGACGCCAAGCCGACCACGACGAGACAGGACGGGCCGCCGTGACCCAGCCGAACGACCCGACCGAGGCGCTGCCCACCCGTGCCGGGTACGACGACCCGCCCGGCCCGCCCGCCGCGCCGGCGCGCCCCGCCGAGCCCACCGTGCGGCTCACCCCCGAGTCCGCCCAGCGCCCGGAGCCGGTCGAGCCGACCGTCCACCTCGGCCCGCCGCCGAGGAAGCCGGGCGGTGCGGAGCCGACGGTCCACCTGGGTGTGGGGGAGTCGACGGTGCATCTGGGCGCTGCGGAGCCGACGATGCACCTGGGTGTGGGGGAGTCGACGGTGCATCTGGGCGCTGCGGAGCCGACGGTGCGTCGGGCCGAGTCGACCGGTCACCGAGCGGGTGGATGGGTTCCGCCGCCGGCGGGGGAGGCGACGGTCGACATGGGCGGGGCCGGGCCGACGGTGGGCGTGACCGGTGGCCCCGGTACGGCTGCCTGGCCGGGCACGGTGGATCCGACCCAGCCGCCCGGCGGGGCCACCACCGCCGCCGGGACCGGCACGCTCTACGGCCCGCGTACCGCCGCGGCCACGCCCGGCAGCACCGGTGTGGCCGGCGCGACGATGCCGGGAAGAACCGGCGCGACCACGCCCGGTGCGGCTGCCGTACCGGCCGGCGGCGAGGTCCGGTTCGGGCCGGGCGTCCCGACCACGCCGCCGGCCGCGCCCGGCTGGCCGGCGCCGCCGCCGCGACGCCCACGGTCGATCTGGCGGACGGTCACCTCGGTGCTGTCCACTCTGGTCACCCTGGCGCTGCTCGCCGCCGTCGGAATCTACCTGTGGCAGCGGATCAGCCCGCTGGAGATCACCGGGGTGACCGTGGCGGTTCCCGAGCCGGCCGGTGACCGGTGTGACGTCACCGTCGACGTCGTCGCGACCGTACGCACCAACGGCCGCGGCGGGGTCATCGAGTACCAGTGGCTGCGCTCCGGCAGCCCGCCGAGCAACGTGCTGACCGAGCGGGTCGGCCGGGGGCAGCGCAGCGTCGACCTGACGCTGGAGTGGACGTTCACCGGCGTCGGGAGCACCCGGCAGACGGCCACCGTCAACATCACCTCGCCGGCGCCGATGCAGGCGCAGACCGAGGTCGCGTACGACTGCCGGCCGTGACCTCCCGGCGCCGCGCCCGGGGTTTCCGGCGGATCCCCACGGGGTAGGTCGGCCCGGACGAACCGGTGCTGTGGAGGATTTCGATGCGAGACAACTTCGGTGACGCCGTGGGGGACGCCGTCCGCTCGGTGCTGCTCTTCCTGCCCAAGGCCGTCGGCTTCGTGGCCATCCTGGTGGTCGGCTGGCTCGCCGCGAAGGCGCTGCGCAAGATCGTGGACAAGGTGCTGGAGCGGGTCGGCTTCGACCGGGCCGTCGAGCGCGGCGGCATCCGCCGGGCACTGGCCCGCTCCCGGTACGACGCCAGCGACATCGTCGCCAAGCTCGTCTACTACGGCGTGCTGCTGGTGACCCTGCAACTCGCGTTCGGTATCTGGGGGCCGAACCCCATCTCGGACCTGATCGCCGGGGTGATCGCCTGGCTGCCGCGCGCCTTCGTCGCGATCGTCATCGTGGTGGTCGCCGCGGCGATCGCCAACGCGGTCAAGGACATCATCAGCGGCGCCCTCGGCGGGCTGTCGTACGGCCGGATCCTGGCCACCATCGCCTCGGTGTTCATCCTCGGCCTGGGCATCATCGCCGCGCTCAACCAGATCGGCGTGGCCACCGCGGTGACCACCCCGGTGCTGATCGCCGTGCTGGCCACCGTCGGCGGCATCCTGGTCGTCGGAGTCGGCGGCGGGCTGGTCCGGCCGATGCAGAGCCGGTGGGAGTCCTGGCTCACCCGGGCCGAGCAGGAGTCCCAGGCGATCGCGACGCACGCCCGGGCGTACCAGGCGGGCCGTCGGGACACCGCGGCCCGGCTGGCCGAGTCGGCGCCCGGCGCGGGCGCGGCCGGTGGCGACCCGGAGGCCACCCAGGTGGTGGCCGCCGCGCCCGGCCACACCGGAGCGGCCGCTGCGGCGCCGACCGACCCGGACGCCACCCAGCCCACGCCGCGGGGCGCCACCATCCCGGCGCAGCCGACCGGTGACGACGCCGAGGCCACCGTGGTCATTCCGGCGGTGGACCGCGACCGGCGCTGACCCGTCGCCGACCGCACCGGGGTGGGACCCGTCGGGTCCCACCCCGGTGCGTGTCCGGGAATGGGCGTGGCCGGCGCGGCCCGGTCCGACTACCATCGCCGCATGACCTGGCGATGTTGATGCTCCGCTAGAGGCCACTGCCGTGGGCCGCCGCGGTCGCCGTACGTCCGGCGTCCGTTTCGTCCCTCCGGGAAGGCCTCATGACTCCCATCTCCGCGCGCGTGCCCGATCCGCGTGTCCGCCGGCTGGCGGCCACCCTCTACGGGTACGCGTTCCTCGGTGAACTCGTCCTGCTCTATCCGGTGTACGCGCTGCTGTTCAGCGACACCGGCCTGTCCGTGTGGCAGATCAGCTCGCTGTTCGTGATCTGGTCGGCCAGCAGCATCCTGCTGGAAGTGCCCTCCGGCGCCTGGGCCGACGCGGTCTCCCGGCGACTGCTGCTCCGCCTCGCTCCGCTCGTCAGCGCCGCCGCGTTCGCGCTCTGGGTGATCGTCCCGTCCTATCCGGCGTTCGCCGTCGGCTTCGTGCTGTGGGGCGCCGGCGGGGCGCTCGCCTCCGGCGCGCTGGAGGCGCTGGTCTTCACCGAACTGGACCGCCTCGGCGCGGCCGGCCGGTACGCCCGGATCATCGGTCGGGCCCGGACCGCCGAGACGCTCGCCGTGCTCGCCTCGATCGTGCTGGCCGCCCCGGTGCTCGCCGTCGGCGGATACCCGGCGGTCGGCGCGGCCAGCGTGCTGGCCTGCCTGCTCGCCGCCGCCGTCGCCACCCGGTTCCCGGAACACCGCACGCCCGCCCCGACCAGCCCCGCCCCGAGCGGCGCCGCCCAGACCAACCCCGCCGCTACCGGCGCGGCCGGCGGGTCGGAGCCGGCGGAGGACGACCTCGGTTGGTGGGCCAGCCTGCGGGCCGGCCTGGCCGAGGTGCGCGCCGACCCGGCGGTCCGCTCGGCGGTGCTGCTGGTCGCCGCGGTCACCGCGGTGTGGGGCGCGCTGGAGGAGTACACCCCGCTGCTGGCCCGCGACACCGGCGTCGCCGACGAAACCGTGCCGTTGCTGCTCCTGCTGATCTGGGTCGGGGTGAGCGTCGGCGGGCTGCTCGCCCCGGCCGGGGAGCGGCTGGGCCGGCGCGGGCAGGCGGCGCTGCTGGCGCTCGCCGGCCTGGCCCTGGCCGCCGGGGCGCTGCTCGGCCGGCCGGTCGGCTTCGTGCTGGTGGGTCTGGCCTTCTGCGGCTTCCAACTGGCCAGCGTGCTGGCCGAGGCGCGGTTGCAGGCTCGGATCACCGGTCCCGGGCGGGCCACCGTCACCTCGCTGGCCGGGGTGGGCACCGACCTGACCATCATCGTGGTCTACGCCGGGTACGGGCTGGTCGCCACGGCGGCCGGCAACGGGGTGGCCTTCGCGGTGGCCGCGGCGGCGTACCCGCTGGTCGCCGTGCTGCTGGCGGTCGGCGGGCGGCGGCGAGGGGCGCCGGCGGCCGGTCGCGGCGGGCGGCGGGCGGCAGCCGGTCGTTAGCCGGCGGTGGCCTTCGCTGTCAGTCGGCGATGCCGGTGAAGGCCACCACCTGCTCCACCCGCAGCCGCACCAGCAGTTCGCCCGGCACCGCGTTGCGCCGGCCGTACCGCTCGGCGTGGTCGTCGCCGACGTAACGGGCGGCGATCCGGGTCGCCCAGGCCAGCATCTCGTCGAGGTCCTCGCTGACGGTGACCCGGCCGCGCACCGCGACGAACGCGTACGGCGGGTGCTCCTCGTCGACGGTCAGCGCGGCCCGCGGGTCGCGCCGCAGGTTGCGTCCCTTCACGCTGCTCCGCCCGGTGTTGAAGACCAGGTCGTCGCCGTCGAGCACGAACCAGACCGGCACCACGTGCGGCGAGCCGTCGGCCCGTACGGTGGCGAGCTTGCCGGTCCGCGTGCCGTGGCTGACGAACGCCCGCCACTGTTCGTCGGTCATCCTCCGCGCCATGGCGCCATTCTGGTCGATCACCACGCCCTCGTGCCCGCCCGGCCCGTCCAGCGCAGCTGGGCGCGCGGGCGGGAGGCGGTGGCGCGACCGCTGGGCGGTGCGGCGCCGGCCGGGGCTGCCGGTCCGGTGGCGGTCGGCCGACCGCCACCGGATCCGGCGGTCAGCCGCCGACGTGCAGGAAGGACCACTGGTGGCCGTCGAGATCGCGGAAGCCGCCCATGTAGAGGCCGCCCTGCTCCCGCGGTTCGCCGAGGCTCTCGGCCCCGGCTGCCACGGCCCGGCCGATCAGGTCGTCGACCTGCTCCCGGCTGTCCAGGCCGAGCCCGACGATCACCTCCCGACCGGTCGCCGTGTCCGGCACGTCGACGCCGGTGTAGCCGGCGAACGAGCTGGTGGTGTGCAGCATCAGGTGGGTCGTGTCGGTGAGGGTGAGCTGGACACTGGTGCCGTCCGGCGACAGGTCGCCGGCGTGGAACCCGAGGATCCGGAAGAACTCGGTGGAGGTGGTCAGGTCGCGTACCGGCAGGTTGATGAAGGTCGCCGTCATCGCGGGTCTCCGTCCGACTCGAGGAGCTGCTTGAGCGCGGCCAGCCGCTCCCGCCAGTACGCCTTCAGTCGCGCCGCCTGCTCCGCGTCCGCGAGCTTCTCGTGCTGCACCGCCACCCGGGACTTCGACTCGCCGGCGGGCGCGAAGCCGACCACGATCCGGGTCGACCCGTCGGCCCAGTCGGCGCGGAACGACTTCGGCGCGGTGGCCGTACGGACCCGGACGTCCTCGGGCAGCCACCGCCGGCGCAGCGCGTCGTCGGCGAACGCGTCGAAGAGCCGCCGCACCGGCACCGCGACGGTGCGGGAGCCGTTGGCGGAGAATCCGCCGCCGCGGCGCTGTCCGGGTGCCCGCAGGCCGCGCGCCTGCTCGTAGCCGACGGTGACCGTCTGCGCCCACCAGCCGGGCACCTCGTGGGTGGTGACCAGCCAGCGGGCGATCTCGGTGTGCGTCCGCCCGGTGCCGCCCCAATCGTCGAGCAGGGCGAACCACTGCGCCCAGGGGCGCCCGGTGCGTTCGCTGAGCAGCGCGTCGGAGATCCGTTCGGTCTGCTCCGCCGGTCCGGCGACGGCCGCCGCCGGCCCGGCCTGGTCGGGCACCGACGCGGCCGCCGGGCCCGTCGCCGCGGAGATCGGGGCCGCCGGGGCTGCTGAGGCCGGGGTCGTCGGCTCGGCCGGGTCTGCCGAGAGCAGGGTCGTCGCCTCTGCCGGGGCGGTCGCGGCTGCGGCGGGCTCGGCCGGGTTGGTCTGGGCGCGGGCGAGCAGCTGGCGGCGGGCGGTGGTGTAGCTCTCGCCGGTCTTGGCCATCCGGCTGCGGACCCGGGCCTTGAAGGTGTGCTGGCGTGTCATCACATGCTCCCTGTCAACGGCACGGCCGCAGGGACTCACGCTCCCGTCGACCGCGCCGGAGAAGGCATGTGGCACGGCATCCCGAGAACACCAGGTTCCCTTTGCCTCCGCGCGGCCGGCGGCGTGAGCACCGGAAAGGAGGTGAGGCGCGGGACGGCGCCGCCACCAGCATACGCCGGGCGGGCGGAGCTTCGGGAGGGACGCGCGGAAAGGGGGTTTGGTCAGGAGCCGTCCGGCTCGGCGCTCTGCTCCCAGATCGACTTCATCTCGTCGAACGCCTGCTCCATGAGCTGCACCATCGCCCGGCGGGCGCGTTCGCCGTCGTGCCGCTGGATCGCCTGGGCGACATCGGCGTGCAGTTGGAGGGCCTCGTCGCTCGGGTGGTGCGGCATCAGGTGGTGCTTGTGCCGGCCGGTGAGCACCTCGGCGATCAGGTCCTGCAACCGGACGAACATCTCGTTACCGGACGCGACCAGCACCCGCCGGTGGAATTCGATGTCGAGGCTCAGGAAGCGTTCCTCGTCGCCGGCCTTGCCGGCGGCCCACATCTTCGCCGCGAGCCCGACCAGGTCGCTCGCCTCGTCGTGGTCGGCCCGGGTGGCGGCCAGCCAGGCGGCGTGCGGCTCGACCGCGGTACGCAGCTCGGTGATCGACCGGAGCTGGGTGATCCGCCCGGCCGAGGCGAGCCGCCAGCGGATCACCTGCGGGTCGAAGACGTTCCAGTCGTCCGCCGGCCGGATCATCACTCCGACCCGGCGGCGGGTCTCGATGAACCCGATGGAGGCGAGGACGCGCAGCACCTCGCGGATCACCGAGCGGGACACCGCGTACCGGTCGACCAGCTCGTCGATGTTGAGGATCGCCCCGGGGGCCGGGTCGCCGCCGCAGATGGCCGTGCCGAGGTGGTCGAGGACGCGTGCGTGCAGCCCGGCCTCGGCAGGGGCGTTCTGGGCGGCTGCGCCCCCGGAGGAGTACCGTTCCACGCCACGGATCATATCAGTTAGATCAACCTCTTGAATAAGTCCGCTTTTTCGGCCTAGCATCCCGACGTTAAGCGGATGTAAACACCGAGGTAGCGCCCTAGTCAGGGCAGCGACCGGGGACAGAAGGAGAGACAAGCGTGCGACGTCGATCGATAATCGGCACGTCTCTGGCCGTGGTCGCCGCCATGGGCCTGTCCGCCTGTGGCGGCGGGGACGACGGCGGCAGCGGCTCGAACACCCTCCGCGTGACGCTGGTGAACCACGTCTGGACGGAGAACATCAAGAAGTCGCTGCCGGAGTTCGAGAAGCAGACCGGCCTCAAGGTCGAGGTGACCCAGCTCGGCGAGGACCAGCTGTCGGACCAGTACAACGTCAAGCTGAACGCCGGGTCCACCGACCTGGACGTGATGATGTACCGGCCGCTGCAGGAGGGGAAGCTGTTCGCCAAGAACAAGTACCTCGCCGACCTGACCGACAAGGCCAAGTCGGACAGCGCCTTCGAGTTCAGCGACTTCCAGGCCGGCCCGGTGCAGGCCACCTCGTACGAGGACAAGCTGGTCGGCGTGCCGATCATCACCGAGCAGGAGGTCCTCTACTACCGCAAGGACCTGCTGGAGAAGTCCGGCTTCACCGCCCCGCCGAAGACCCTTGACGAGCTCAAGGCGCAGGCGGCCAAGGTCGAGGCGGACAACCCGGGCGTGGCCGGCTTCGTGGCCCGTACCGGCAAGTCGGCGGCGGTCACCCAGTTCTCCAGCTTCCTCTACAGCTTCGGCGGCGACTTCGTCGACGCCAGCGGCAAGGCGTCGGTCAACACCGCGCAGGCCAAGCAGGCGTACGCCTACTACGGCGGGCTGCTGCGCGACCACGGCCCGGAGAACATCAGCACCGACATGAGCTGGTCCGAGGCGATGGCGATCTTCACCCAGGGCAAGGCGGCCTTCTACACCGAGGCCAACTCGCTGTACAAGAACGCCACCGACCCGGCCAAGTCGAAGGTCTCCGACACCGTCGGCTTCGCCACCTTCCCGGCCGGCCCGGCCGGCTCGAAGCCGTACAACGTGCCGTCCTGGGCGCTCGGTATCAACGACGAGTCGAAGAACAAGGACAACGCCTGGAAGTTCATCCAGTGGGCGGCCGGCAAGGACCAGTCGCTGGCGCAGCAGAAGGCCGGCGTCCCCGGCGCCCGCGCCTCCGTCTGGGCGAACCCGGAGGGCACCTCGACCTACCCGAAGGACCTCGCCGAGGCCACCGCGGTCAGCACCACCAACGGCGTCGGCCACGACCGTCCGCTGGTCGTGAAGGTCGCCGAGGCGCGGGAGATCGTCGGTCAGCCGATCGTCGACGCGATCACCGGCAAGGACGCGGCCGCCTCGGCGGACGCGGCGAACGAGGCGTTCCAGAAGTTCCTCGACGACGAGGCGAAGTAGTCCCACCGCGGGGTGGCGGGGCCGACCGGCTCCGCCACCCCGCACCGGGACCCTGGCCCTGAGAACCCCGGAGACCCCATGTCAGTCGTCACCACCCCGGCCACCAGATCGCCCTCGGCCCCGTCCGGGCCGTCCGAATCGGCCTGGTCGCGCTGGGCCAACGCGCACCGCAAGTGGCTCTTCGCGGCACCCGCGATGGCGTTCGTCGCCGTGCTGATCGTCTTCCCGGTGGCGTGGACCGGGTACCTGAGCCTCACCGACGCCGAGGGTTCGGTCCGCGCCGAGAGCGAGTTCATCGGCTTCCAGAACTACCTGGACGTGCTCTCCGACACCGACCGGTTCTGGCCGGCGGTGTGGCGCACCGTCCTGTTCACCGGCGTCGTGCTCCTGGTCGAGGTCGTCCTCGGCATGGCGATCGCCCTGCTGCTGTGGCGGCCGTTCCGCGGTGAGAAGTGGGTCCGGGTCGCCATCCTGCTGCCGCTGGTGGCCACCCCGGTCGCGGTCGGCATGATGTGGCGACTGATCTTCGACCCCAACATCGGCATGGCGAACCAGTTGCTGAGCTGGGTCGGGATCGGCCCGCAGCCCTGGCTCTCCGGGCAGAACTCCGCCCTGCCGACGACGATGTTCATCGACATCTGGCAGTGGACCCCGATGGTCGTGCTGATCCTGCTCGCCGGCCTGACCTCGCTCTCCGACGAGCCCCAGGAGGCGGCGCTGATCGACGGCGCCAGCACCTGGCAGCGGTTCCGGCACGTCACCCTGCCGCTGCTGATGCCGACGGTGATCGTCGCGGTCCTGCTGCGCGGCATCGACGCGCTGAAGACCTTCGACATCCTCTACGCGACCAAGGGTCGCGGCGGCGGGTCGTTCCACGAGGTGGAGACGCTCAACGTATACGCCTACGGGCTGAGCTTCGACTACAACGACTACGGCGTCTCGTCGACGGTCCTCATCATCTTCTTCCTGATCATCATCGGGGTGATGTGGGCCCTGACCTACCGCAAGAAGGGGCTGGAGCGATGAAGCCGAGCAGGCCGTTCAAGGTGTTCCGGGCGGTGGCGCTGGTCGTCGTGGTGTTCTCGCTGATCGCGCCGCTGCTCTGGATGATCCTGGCGTCGCTGAAGACCAACGTCGACATCTACGACACCGAGAAGGCGTTCTCCTTCTCGCCCACCCTGGACAACTACGGCACGGTGCTGGAGCAGGCGAACTACGTCCAGTTCATCGGCAACAGCCTCTGGGTGGCGTTCGCGGCGACCGTGCTGTCGCTGATCCTCGGCGTGCCCGCCGCGTACTCGATGAGCCGGTTCAACATGAAGAAGTCCGCGCTCGTCGTGCTGATGGCCCGGGTGATCCCCGGCGTCTCGCTGCTGGTGCCCTGGTACTACGTCTTCTCGAACCTGCAGATGGTCGGCGGCTACACCGTGCTGATCCTCAGCCACATGTTCGTCTCGCTGCCGCTGATCGTCTACATCATGATGGGCTACTTCGACGGCCTGCCCGCCGAGCTCGAAGAGGCGGCCCTGGTCGACGGGCTGACCCACATCGGCGCGTTCCGGCGGATCACCCTGCCGCTGTCGGTGCCCGGCGTCGCCACCGCGGGCATCCTGTCGTTCATCTTCTCCTGGAACAACTTCATGTTCGCCCTGGTGCTCTCCGGCGCCGACACCAAGACGCTGCCGGTGGCGATCTTCGACTTCGTCGGCTACGCCAGCATCGACTGGGGCGGTCTGATGGCGGCGGCCACGGTGGTCACCGTGCCGATCATGGTGATCGCGCTGTTCGTGCAGAAGTACATCGTCTCCGGCCTTACCGCCGGCGCCACGAAGGGCTGAGGCCATGACGACGATCGCACGGGTGGAGACCTTCCTCGTTGCGCCCCGCTGGCTCTTCGTCCGGGTCGAGACCACCGACGGGATCGTCGGCTGGGGCGAGGCCACCTGCGAGGGCCGCGCGGAGACCGTCCGCACCGCCGTCGAGCAGCTCAGCGAGCTGCTGATCGGTCAGGACGCGCTGCGCATCGAGGACCACTGGCAGGTGATGACCAAGGGCTCGTTCTACCGCGGCGGGCCGATCCTGGCCAGCGCGGTCGCCGGGCTCGACCAGGCGCTCTGGGACATCGCCGGAAAGCACTTCGGCGCGCCGGTGCACCAGCTGTTCGGCGGCCCGGTCCGGGACCGGATCCGGGTCTACGGCTGGGTCGGCGGCGACGAGCCCGCCGAGGTCCGCGACCAGATCAGCGCCGCCGTCGAGAGCGGCCTGACCGCTGTGAAGATGAACGCGTCCGGGAAGATGAGCCCGGTGGCCTCGGTCGCCGAGCTGGACGGCGTGGTCCGGCGGGTGGCCGCCGCCCGCGAGGTGCTCGGCGACGAGCGGGACGTGGCGGTCGACTTCCACGGCCGGTTCAGCCTGGCCAGCGCCCGCCGGGTCGCCCCGCTGCTGGAGGAGTTCCGGCCGTTCTTCCTGGAGGAGCCGGTGGTGCCGGAGAACTCGCACCTGATCGGCGAGTTCGTCCGCTCCACCACCACCCCGGTGTCCACCGGGGAGCGGCTCTACAACCGGCAGGAGTTCCTGCCGGTGCTCCAGGCCGGCATCGCCGTGGCCCAGCCGGACCTGTCGCACGCCGGCGGCATCACCGAGGTCCGCAAGATCGCCGCGCTGGCCGAGGTGTACGACGTGCAGCTCGCCCCGCACTGCCCGCTCGGTCCGATCGCCCTGGCCGCCTGCCTCCAGGTCGGCTTCGCCACCCCGAACTACCTGATCCAGGAACAGAGCATCGGCATCCACTACAACCTCGGCGCCGAGGTGCTCGACTACTGCCTCGACAAGACCCCGCTGACCTTCGTCGACGGGTACGTCGAGCGGCTCACGGCGCCCGGCCTCGGCATCGAGATCGACGAACACGCGGTGCGGACGGCCGACAAGCGCGGCCACGCCTGGCGCAGCCCCACCTGGCGGCACCGCGACGGCTCCTACGCGGAATGGTGATCACATGACCGTCAACCTCACCGCCGAACTCGCCGACGCCCGCATCCTCGCGGTCATCCGCGGCACCGACACCGCCGGCGCGATCGCCGCCGGCACCGCCCTGCTCGAAGAGGGCGTACGCCTCGTCGAGGTGGCGCTCACCACGCCGGACGCCCCGCGCGCCGTCGAGGCACTGCGCGCGGCGGCGCCCGCCGGCTCCCTGGTCGGCGCCGGCACGGTGCTCACCACCGCCGACGTCGCCGACGTGGTCGCCGCGGGCGCGCAGTTCGTGGTCACGCCGGCGGTGGTCGAGTCGATCGCCGAGGCGGCCCGCCGGGGCGTCCCGGTCGCCGCCGGGGCGTTCACCCCGACCGAGGCGTACACCGCGATGCGGATGGGCGCCTCGGCGATCAAGCTGTTCCCGGCCTCGGTGGGCGGACCGGCGTACCTCAAGGCGGTGCGTGACCCGTTCCCGGACATCCCGTTCGTCGCGGTCGGCGGCGTGGGCTTCGACGACGTGCCCGGCTACCTGGCCGCCGGCGCGATCGCGGTGGGCGTCGGCGGGCCGCTGGTCGGCGACGCCGCCTCCGGCGGCGACCTGGCCGCCCTGCGCGAGCGGGCCCGCACCTACCTCGCCGCGGTCCGGGAGACGGCCCGCCGATGACCGCGCCCGACCTGCTCACCTTCGGCGAGGCCATGGTGTCGCTGCGCTCGGCCGGCCCGCTCGCCGCCGGGGGGTCGCTGACCATGCACCTGGCCGGCGCCGAGTCCAACGTGGCCGTGGGGGTGGCCCGGCTGGGCCACCGGGCCGCCTGGGTCGGCCGGGTCAGCGGCGACGAGTTCGGCGAGTACACGCTGCGGCAGTTGCGCGCCGAGGGCGTCGAGGTGGCCGGCGTGAGCCGGGACGCGGACCGGCCGACCGGGCTGATGTTCCTGGAGCAGCGCACCGCCGACCTGACCCGGGTGCAGTACCACCGCGCCGGATCGGCGGGCTCCGCGCTGCGCGTCGACGACCTGCGGGCCCCACTGGCCGCCGGCGCGCGGATGCTGCACCTGACCGGGATCACCCCGGCGCTGTCCGACACCGCCCGGGAGGCCACCCGGTGGGCGGCCGAGGCCGCCGCCGAGGCGGGCATCCCGGTCTGCCTGGACGTCAACTACCGGGCCCGGCTCTGGTCCCGGGAGGGCGCCCGCGCGGTGCTCGCCCCGCTGGCCGGCCACGCCGCCATCGTCATCGCCTCCGCCGACGAGCTGGACCTCGTCGGCGAACCGGGCGCGGACGAGTCCACCGTGGCCGCCGAGCTGTTCCGCCGGGGCGTGCACACCGTCCTGGTCAAGCTGGGCGCGGACGGCGCCCGGGCGCACACCCCCGACGGGGTCCAGCACGTCGGGACGCTCACCGTGACCGCCGTCGACCCCGTCGGCGCCGGGGACGCGTTCACCGCGGGCTACCTGTCCGGCTGGTTCGACGGGCTCGACCTGGCCGGTCGACTCCGCCGCGCGGCCACCCTCGGCGCCTTCGCCGTCTCCACCAGGGGCGACTGCGAGGGGCTGCCCCGCCGCGCCGAACTGTCCCTTCTCGAGGGCCACGAGACCGGAAGCGTCCTCCGTTAGTCGCCGCCGCCACACCCCGTGCAGAAAGGCACCACCCCGTGAAGATCACCGCAGCGGACGTCATCGTCACCAGCCCGGACCGCAACTTCGTCACCCTCAAGATCACCACCGACGAGGGGATCGTCGGCCTGGGCGACGGCACGCTCAACGGGCGGGAACTGTCCGTCGCCTCGTACCTGCGCGACCACGTCGTCCCGCTGCTGATCGGCCGGGACCCGCACCGTATCGAGGACACCTGGCAGTTCCTGTACCGCTCGGCGTACTGGCGGCGCGGGCCGGTCACCATGGCGGCCATCGCCGCGGTCGACGTGGCCCTGTGGGACATCAAGGCCAAGGCCGCCGGCATGCCGCTCTACCAGCTGCTCGGCGGCGCGTCGCGCACCGGCATCATGGCGTACGGGCACGCGTCCGGCCGGGACCTGCCGGAGCTGTTCGACTCGATCCGCCGGCACCTCGACGACGGCTACCGGTCCATCCGGGTGCAGACCTCGGTGCCGGGCATCAACGCCGTCTACGGGGTGGCCGCCCAGCCCAGCGCCGACGGCAAGCGCTACGACTACGAGCCGGCGCAGCGCATCCCGCTGCCGGCCGAGGAGGACTGGGACACCCGGGCCTACCTGCGCCACCTGCCCGGCGTCTTCGAGGCGGTGCGCAACGAGTTCGGCCCGGAACTGCCGCTGCTGCACGACGGCCACCACCGGATGACCCCGATCCAGGCCGCCAAGCTCGGCAAGGCGCTGGAGCCGTACGACCTGTTCTGGCTGGAGGACTGCACCCCGGCGGAGAACCAGGAGGCGCTGCGGCTGGTCCGCCAGCACACCACCACCCCGCTGGCCATCGGCGAGGTCTTCAACACCGTCTGGGACTACCAGACCCTGATCCGCGAGCAGCTCATCGACTACGTCCGCTCGGCGGTCACCCACACCGGCGGCATCACCGCGATGCGCAAGCTGCTCGACTTCGCCGCGCAGTACCAGATCAAGTCCGGCATCCACGGCCCCACCGACATCTCGCCGGTCGGCATGGCCGCAGCCCTGCACCTGGACCTGGCCATCCACAACTTCGGCATCCAGGAGTACATGCGGCACGGCCCGCTCACCAACGAGGTGTTCCGGCAGTCGTTCACCTTCACCGACGGCTACCTGCACCCGGGCGAGCAGCCGGGCATCGGCGTGGAGCTCGACGAGACGGTCGCCGCGAAGTTCCCGTACCAGCCGGCCTACCTGCCGTTCAACCGGCTCAAGGACGGCACGGTCCATGACTGGTGAGCGGCGGCCGGCCCCGGCCGGCGCCACCCGACACGTGGTCGTGATGGGGGTGTCCGGGGCCGGCAAGACCACGGTGGCCCGGGGCATCGCCGCGCGCACCGGGCTGACCTTCGCCGAGGCCGACGAATTCCACCCGCCGGCCAACGTGGAGCGGATGCGGGCCGGCGTGCCGCTGGACGACGCCGCGCGCCAGCCCTGGCTGCGCGAGCTGGCCGCCTGGATGGCCGCCCGCGCCGCCGAGGGCGTGTCCACGGTGCTGGCCTGCTCGGCGCTGCGGCGGTCCTACCGCGACGTGCTCCGGCAGGGCCCGCCGCAGGTGGAGTTCGTGCACCTGGACGGGCCGGCCGAGGTGATCCGGGAACGGCTGTCCCAGCGGGCCGGGCACTACATGCCGGCCAGCCTGCTGGAGTCGCAGCTGGCCACCCTGGAGCAGCCGGACCCGGACGAGTCGGTGCTGGTGCTCGACGTGTCGCTGACGCCGGAGGAACTGGTCGAGGCGGCGGTCGGCAAGCTCGGCCTGCCCCGGCTCGCCGAGTGACCCGCCCGCGTCAGTCGGGCAGCGCGTCGAGGTAGACCCCTTTCTGGCTCACCGCCGGGCCGGCCTCCGGCCGGGCGGCACCAACTCCCGGAAGCGGCATCGGCCGGCCCGGCGGCCGGTCCGGTGCGGCGACCGGGTCAGCCGGTCGTCCGGCGGGCGCCGCGCCGGGTGCCGTACGACTCCATCGTCGCCTTCCGGGTCGCCGTCTTCTTCGCCGGCGCCGTCGTCGTCGCGCGGGACCGGCTCGCCGCGGCCTTCTTCGCCGGCGCCTTCTTCGCCGCCGCCTTGGTGCCGGGCGCCTTCGCCGGCGCCGTCGTGCCGGGCGCCCTGGTGGCCGTCGCCGACACCCGCGGCCGCCGGGTGGGGGCGGCCGTGGCCGAGGTGTCCTTCTTCTGTGCGGCGCGGGCCGTGGTCGGCGTGGGTTTCCCGCCCGGTGTCTTGGCCGCGCTCGTCCCGGTCGCCCGCTTCGTGGCCGCCGCGACCTTCTTCGCCGTCGCCTTCCGGTTCAGCGGGCCCCCGTGGGGCCCGCCGGTCGCCCTGCTGGTACCACCGGTGGATCTGGCCGCCATCGTCCCTCCTCGCGGATCCGCCCTGCCCGCCGTCGATGGCGGGACGGGTGCTGACCGGCCGGCGCGGGCCGACGGCCCGCCCGGCGCGACGGTCTTCCCGAGGCCCCGGCCGCCAAACGCCGTCCGGCGCTCGGGCGTCCGGCCCACCAGGACGGTACGCCCGGACCTTCCACCGACAGTGATCGGCGCCTACGTTCCCGCATCGTGGCTGGCGGCCGGGCCCGATTGGACCAGGAAACGGGACACGGATCGGCTCTGCCGGAGAGCCAATCCGGCCGACAGGGTGGGGGATGACCGTCGACCCGACCGGAAGGACCGGAACACCCATCATGACGACGACCGCCGACATGTGGTTCGACCCGCGCTGCCCGTGGGCCTGGAATGCCTCCCGCTGGCTGCTGGAGGTGGAGCGGGTCCGGGCGGTCACCGTCCGGTTCCACGTGCTGAGCCTGTCCGTGCTCAACGAGGGCCGCGACGGGCTGGAGGAGTGGTACCAGGAGTGGCTCAAGCCGGGGATGGGCCCGGTGCGGGTCGCCGTCGCCGCCGAGCAGAAGTACGGCAACGAGGTGCTGCGCGACCTCTACACGGCGCTGGGTAACCGGATCCACCACGAGCGCGCGCCGATCGGGCCGGAGCTGTACCGGGCGGCGCTGGCGGAGGTGGGGCTGGCCGTCGACCTCGCCGACGCGGCGGAGTCCACCGACCACGACGAGGCGCTGCTGGCCAGCCACCACGCCGGTCTGGAGCCGGTCGGTGAGGACCTCGGCACCCCGACCATCCACGTCACCGCCGAGGGCCGGCGGACCGCCTTCTTCGGCCCGGTGGTCGCGCCGATTCCGCGGAACGAGGCGGCCGGCCGGCTCTGGGACGGGGTTCTCGCGTGCGCCAACACCGACGGGTTCTTCGAGCTCAAGCGGGCCCGTACCCGTCCGCCGATCGAGCGCTGACCCACCCGGCCGGGGCGCCGCTCGCGGGTCCGGCGACCGGGGCGGGTATCCCCGAGAGGTCTGATACCTGAGAGTCATCATGATGACTCTCAGGTATCACCGCCGGAACCAGGCGGCACTCGCCGGTGACACCGGCGAGCCGGCAAGGGGTGCGGCGCGCCAGGCGGTTGACGACACGACGTCGGGGATGGCGGGGCCACCCGGGCGGCGTCGAAGGACGGGCGCAGCACGTCGTTCATGCCGGCCACCACGGTGGCCAGGTCCGGCGCCAGATCGAGCGCGACCGGCAGCTGCTCGGCCCGGATCCGGGCGGCGGTGCGGCCCCGGACGGCCAGGTTCGCGTACTCCAGCCCACCCCGACCACGCCGGCGGGGCCGCCGAGCTGGCCCGCCGCACGGGCGCCCCCGGCGCTCTATTTCACCCGGTCCGGGTGGCGAATACGACGACGTTGTCGATGTAGTTCCCGCTGCCCTCGTCGAACCGACCGCCGCAGGTGACCAGGCGCAGCCCGGCAGCCGGGTTCGGGCCGTAGACGAGTTCGGCGGGGAACCGGTCCTTCGGGTACGCCGCCACACCGTCCACGGTGAACGTCACCACGCCGGCGTCGGCGCGGGTGACGCGTACCGCGTGGCCGCGGCGCAGCCGGCCCAGGTCGAAGAAGACGGCCGGGCCGGTGGGGGAGTCCACGTGCCCGACGATCACCGCGTTGCCGGTCTCGCCGGGGCTGACGCCGAGGGAGTACCAGCCGGCCAGGCCGGGCCGGTCCAGGGGCGGCACCTCCAGTACCCCGGCCGCGTCGGCCGCGACGGGCACCACCTCCGCGCGTACGCCGATGGCCGGGACCTCGACCCGGACGGGGTCGGCGCGGGGCAGCGGCGGCAGGCTGGGCACGGGCCGGGTGCTGACCGGCGCGTCGGCGGCGTCCGGCTGCGGCGGTCGGGTCGGCGCGGCGGTCAGCCCGGACGCGATCAGCCCGAGCCCGGCCGTGCCGAGCAGGCCCACCGCCGCGACGGCCGTACCCGGCCTGCGCCACCACACGTCAGCACCTCCGGGCACGCTCGATCCGGGGTGCCCGCGCCGGGGTCGGCGCGGGCACCCGTTTCAGGGACGGGTGTCGCCTCAGGCGACGCCGGCGGGGTGGCGCCGGCGGCGGGCCAGGATGAGAGCGCCGCCCACGGCGGTGCCGAGCAGCGTCGCGCCGGCGGCGAGTGAGCCGGTGCCGTCCGTTCCGTCGCCGCCTCCGGCGGGTGCCCCGCCGATCGGCGTGACGGTGAAGGTGGCGCTGCCGGCCGAGCTGCCGTCGCCGCAGGTGGCGGTGACCGTGTAGGTCCCCAGGGTGAACCCGGCGGTGAAGAGTTCGGCGCTCAGGCCGCCGCCGGCCGCGGCGGTGGTGGACCGGACGTTGATGTCGCGGTTGGGGCCGGTGACGCGGAAGATCGCGTCGCCGGACTTCGGATTGCAGGTCGTCGCGGTGAGCACGACCGTCCCGCCGACCGGGGTGCTGGCCGGTGACACGATGGTCTCGGCCAGCGCGGCGCCCGGGAGCAGCAGCGTGCCGAGACCCACGCCCACCGCCGCCGATACGAGAACTGTCTTAGCCTTCATACGCGTCTTCCCTCACATTTCGTCCGCTGACTGCGTGGGACGTCGTTCGGGTGGCCAACTCCGTGACTAGCACCGGTGTGCCCAACACTAGGAGGGTTGGCCCCTCGATCCGGTGAAAATGAGAAATCTTCGTTGCCGTCACGTGTCCACCCGGCGGCGGCCGAAGCCGCGGGTGGGAGGCGATACGTGGGACGCGAGCCCCGCGAGGAAAGCCGCCGTTGCGCCCTCGCCGCGGCGTACGCCCGCCTCAGCCGGTACGCCGCCCGGGGCGGACGATGCCGGTCTCGTAGCAGAGCACCACGGC
This sequence comes from Micromonospora sp. CNZ280, assembly GCF_011759515.1. NCBI lineage: Bacteria > Bacillati > Actinomycetota > Actinomycetes > Micromonosporales > Micromonosporaceae > Micromonospora > Micromonospora sp. CNZ280. The sequence goes on along the minus strand of NZ_JAAOYP010000002.1, from coordinate 271,789 downwards.
CTGCACCCGGTCGCGCAGCCCCAGCTTCGCCAGGATCCGCTTGACGTGGGTCTTCACCGTCGACTCCTCGATCACCAGTTCGGCGGCGATCTCGGCGTTGGACAGCCCGCGGGCCACCCGTTCCAGCACGTCCCGCTCGCGCGGGGTCAGCTCCGCCAGCCGCCGGCGCAGCGCCGGATCGACCGGCTCGTCGTGGTCGACCATCCGGCTGATCACCGTGCGGGTCACCGCGGGGGAGAGCAGCGCCTCGCCGCCGGCCACGGTGTGGATCCCGGCGATCAGGTGCTCCGGCCGGGTGCGTTTGAGCACGAAACCGGACGCCCCGGCGCGCAGCGCGCCGAAGACGTAGTCCTCGTCCTCGAACGTGGTCAGCACCAGCACCCGGGCCCGGCCGCCCGCCGCCACGATCTCCCGGGTCGCGCTCACCCCGTCCATCCGGGGCATCCGCACGTCCATCAGCACCACGTCCGGGTCGAGCGCCCGGCTCCGCTCGACCGCCTGCCGCCCGTCGGCGGCCTCGCCGACCACCTCGATGCCGTCGTCGACCGACAGCACCGCGCGCAGGCCGGCGCGCATCAGGTCGTCGTCGTCGACCAGCAGCAGCCGCAGCGCGCTCACCGGCCGACCTCGTCGTACGGCAGGCGCGCCCGCAGCCGGAACTCGCCCTGCCCGGACGCGGTCTCCAGGGTCCCGCCCAGCAGGGTCGCCCGCTCCCGCATCCCCACGATGCCGTGCCGCCGCCCCCGCACCCCGGTGTCGGCGGGCGTCGCCGGCGCGGGATTGCTCACCGCGATCTCCACCGCGTCCGCCCGGAAGTCCACCGCGACCCGCGCCGTGCCGCAGCCGTGCCGGGCGGCGTTGGTCAGCGACTCCTGCAGGATCCGGTAGGCGGCCCAGGAGACGCTGCGGGGCAACGGCCGGTCCGGGCCGTTCAGCTCGGCGTCGATGCGCAGGCCGTCGACCCGGTGCCGGTCCAGCAGCTCCTCCAGCGCGCCCGGGTCGGCCGGTACGGGCTCCGCGTCGTCGTCGCGCAGCGCCCGCACCAGCCGCTCCATCTCGACGATGGTGCTGCGGGCCACCTCCTCCACGGTGGCGATGGCGCGCAGCGACCGCTGCGGGTCCCGGCCGTGCGTCAGCCGGGCCGCGCCGGCCTGCACCAGGATCACGTTGACCGCGTGGCCGGCGGAGTCGTGCAGCTCCCGGGCGATGCGGGTGCGTTCCTCGGCCACCGCCAGCCGGCGCTCGCGTTCGATCTCCCGGGCGGCCCGGGCGGCCCGCTCCTCCAGCTCGTCGATCCGCTCCCGGCGTACCCGGAACAGCTCGCCGGCCACCCAGGCGCCCGCGAACGTCAGCGCCCAGGCGCCCATCCCGGAGACCACTTCGTGACCACGGAAGCCACCCGCCGCGTACGCGCCGGCGGCTACCGGGACGAACGCTCCGACGGCGAGGCGGGCGGTCCAACGCCGGCTGGGCCGCGGGTCGCCGCCGTGCACCGCGGCCAGCGTGTAGATCGCGACGACGCAGCTGAACGGGAAGTCCAGCGGGTAGCGCAGCACGAGCAGGGCGGCGGTGCCGACGGCGGTGCCGAGGTACGCCGCCAGCGGCGCCCGGCGCCGGACCAGCAGCGGCAGGCAGGCCGCGGCGACCAGCGCCACGCCGGTGGCGTCCAGGGCGGTCGCGTCCGGCGACGGCGTGCCGATCCCGTCGAGCCCGAGCACCAGCAGCGACGCGGCGAGCACCGACACCGTCACGCCGGCGTCCACCAACTGGTCACGACGGGTCACGACACCGAGGTTAGCGGGGGTGCGGCGGCCCCCGGATCATCCGGCGGGAGCATCCGTCCTCCCTCCCCGGGGGTACGCGGAGATCACCACCCGGGGCGTCGCCGGGTGCGGCCCGGCGCTCCTAGCGTCGGCGGCACCCGTGCACGTCAGGAGGTCGTCCCCGCGATGGTCCAGTCCAGTCCGGCGCCGAGCGCGCCCCCGACAACCCCACCCGCCAGCCGGTTCGAGCGATTGGCCGGCTGGGCCCACCGGCGCCGGTGGCAGGCCCTGCTCGCCTGGTTGGTGACGCTGATCGCGGTCAGCGTCGGCGCACAACTCGTCGGCGCGAACTACCGCAACGACGTCTCGCTGCCCGGCACCGAGTCGCAGCGGGCGCTGGACACGCTGCGCGAGCGGGCGCCGGTCGCGGCGAACACCAGCGTGCAGCTCGTGCTGGCCGACCCGGCCGGGCTGGAGCGGCCGGCGACCCGGGACCGGGTTGGACAGCTGCTCGACCGGGTACGCGCGTTGCCCTCGGTCGCCGAGGCCCGCGACCCGTACGCCGACCCCGGCGCCCTCTCCGCCGACCGGACGGTCGGCTACGCCACCGTGACCCTCGCCGGGCAGGCCGGTGACGTGCCGGACGAGGACGTCCGGCGGCTGGTCGACACCGCCCGGGCGGGCGCCGGCGACGGGCTGCGGGTGGAGGTCGGCGGCGACCCGGTGGTGGCCGTGGAGGAGGGCGGCGGCGGACCGGCGGAGGGCATCGGCCTGCTCGCGGCGCTGGTGATCCTCGTCGTCCTCTTCGGCTCGGTGCTCGCGGCCAGCCTGCCGATCATCATCGCGGTCTTCGCCGTCGGCACCGCGATGGGGCTGGTCCTGCTCGCCTCACACGTCGCGACGGTCGCCGACTACACCACCCCGCTGATGGCCCTGGTCGGCCTCGGCGTCGGCATCGACTACGCGCTGCTGCTCTTCTCCCGCTACCGCGCGGAACTGCTCGCCGGCGCGAACCCCGAGCAGGCCGGACGGCGGGCGGTGGACACCGCCGGTCGGACCGTGCTGTTCGCCGGCACCACGGTGATCCTGGCCCTGCTCGGCCTGGTGGTGCTCGGCCTGGGCTCGTTGCAGGGCGTGGCCGTCGCCGTGGCGGTGACGGTGGCGGCCACCATGGCCGCCGCGCTGGTCCTGCTGCCCGCGCTGCTCGGCATCATGGGCGGCCGGATCGAGCGGACGGTACGCCGGCGAGCCACCCGCCGCCGCGGCGACGGGTCGCGCTGGGCGGCCTGGTCGTCCCTGGTGCAGCGGCATCCGTGGACGGCCACCGTGGTCGCGGTCGGTGCCCTGCTGGCCCTGGCCGTGCCGGTGCTCGACATGCGGCTGGGCATCGCCGACCCGGGCAACGGCGCGCCGGAGCGCACCAGCCGGCAGGCGTACGACCTGCTGGCCGAGGGGTTCGGCCCCGGCTTCAACGGGCCGCTGGTGGTGGTGGTCGACGCCACCCCCGCGCCGGGCGGGAACGCGCGGGCGGCGGCCGAGGCGGCCCGTCCGGCGCTGGCCGCCACGGCCGGCGTCGCCACCGTCGTGCCGCCGGTACCCACCGCTGACGACCGAGTCGCCACCATGATCGTCGTGCCGGACGCCAAGCCGCAGGACGCCCGCACCCAGCAGCTGGTGGACCGGCTGCGCACCGACGTGCTGCCCGGGCTGGGTGGTCCGGGGGTGAGTTTCCTGGTCGGCGGGACCACCGCGGCGACGGTGGACTTCTCGACCGCCGTGGCCGACCGGCTGCCGCTGTTCGTGCTGGTGGTGGTGGGACTCTCCACCCTGCTGCTGGTCCTGGTGTTCCGCTCGCTGCTGATCCCGCTCAAGGCCGCGCTGCTCAACCTGCTCAGCGTCGCCGCGTCGCTGGGCGCGATCACGCTGGTCTTCCAACACGGCGTGCTCGCCGACGCGCTCGGCGTCCAGCCGGGCCCGGTCGAGGCGTTCGTGCCGGTGCTGATCTTCGCGATCGCGTTCGGGTTGTCGATGGACTACGAGATCTTCCTGCTCGCCCGGATGCACGAGCACTGGGAGCAGCACCACGACGCCCCGGGCGCCGTCCGGCACGGCATGGCGACCACCGGCCGGATCATCACGGCCGCCGCCGCGATCATGGTGATGGTGTTCGGCTCGTTCCTGTTCGACCCGGGCCGGATGCTCAAGCAGTTCGGCCTCGGGCTGGCCGTGGCGGTGCTGGTCGACGCGCTGGTCATCCGGTGCCTGATCGTGCCGGCCGTGATGCAGCTGTTCGGCCGGCGCGCCTGGTGGCTGCCCGGCTGGCTGGCCCGGCGGCTGCCCCGGCTCGCCCTCGAACACCGCTGACGGCGACGCCGGGAGGCGGTGCCACCCGGCACCGCCACCCGGCATCTCCTCCCGGCGGTCTGGCTCCGCCGAGCCGGCGCGCAGCGGGCCGGCCGGGGCGCCACGACCCCGAGCCGGGCCGGCGGGTCAGGAGGCGGGTGCGGCGGGCTCGGCCACCGGCTCGGGCAGCGGCTCACCCGTCTCCAGCAGCGTCTTCAGGCTGGCCAGCAGCTCCGGCCAGCCGCCGCTGCCGGCCAGCTGCCCACTGATCGCCCGGTGCATCTCGCTGTCAGGGGAGAAGTCGTCGTGCACCACGGTCAGCCGGACCGCCTCGCCGTGCGGCGTGATCTCGAAGGTCACCTTGGAGCGGCGCTCGCCCAGCCGGGCGGCGAGCTCCTCCTGCGACCAGCCGAAGTACGCGGCGTGCTCCGGTTGGAAGCCGTGCCAGCTGTAGCTGAGCAGCCGGTACGGCTCGGCGGCCAGCACCCGCTGGCCGAGGTCGCGGTACTCGCCGTCCGGGGCGTCCTGCCACAGCACGGGGGAGCCCACCTGCCAGTCGGACTTCAGCGCCACGCCACCCCAGTAGCGGCGGGTGAACGCCGGCTCGATGAGCGCGGCCCAGAGCCGCTCCGGGGTGGTGTTGATGTAGGTCGTGTAGACGAACGTCGGACTCTGCATGGACTCCCGCTCCAATGCTGTCTGCAGGTCGGCGAGCGCGTGGACCCGCTGCCGGTCGTACCGGTTGATCCAGCGGTCGGCGATGGCGTTGATCGGTGCCGGGTTGAGGTAGTGCAACTTCTCCCGGCCGCGGCGCACGGTGGTCACCAGGTTGGCCGCCGCCAACACTGCCAGGTGCTTGCTGACCGACTGCCGGGTCATCGCCAGCCCGGCGCACAGCTCGCGCAGGCTCTGCCCGTTGCGCAGGTTCAGGTCGTCGAGCAGCCGGCGGCGGCTGGCGTCAGCCAGCGCCCGGAACACCTCGTCCACCCCGCACCCCACATATGCAGCCGTTTGGTTGCCTGTCACTATAGGCAACCAGACGGCTGCATGTCCAACCGGGTGTGGGGCGACCCGCTCTCGGGGTCAGGCCTGCCGGAGCAGGTCCACCAGCGCGGAGAGGCCGTCCTCGCCGTGCCCGGCGCGCACCGCGTCGTCGAGCAGCCGGCGTACCGGCTCCAGGAGCGAGGTGCTGACGCCGACCTCGCGGCTCGCCGCGAGCAGGTTCCCGAACGCCGCGGCCTGCATGCCCACGGCGGATCCGTCGGCGGCGTGGTCGCCCGAGTCGACGCCCCGGGCCAGCGCCGGCAGCGCGCCCAGCATCGCGGTCAGCCAGTCGGTCGCCAACGGGGTGAACCCGGTGGCCGGCACGCCCGCCGCGCGGATCATCGCGACCGCGTGCAGATAGCCGCCGAACATCCCGTACATGGCGGCGAGCAGGGCCAGGTCGTGCAGGGAGGCGGAGCCGGGGTCGGCGCCGAGCCAGTGGGCCGCGCCGAACGCGGCCAGCGTCTCCCGGCCGGCCCGGAAGGCCTCCTCCGGGCCGCTGTAGAGGATCAGCGCGCCGGGTTGGCCGATCATCGCCGGCATCGCCATGATCCCGCCGTCGAGGTGGTCCGCACCGTGCGAGGTCGCCCACTCGGCCAGCTGCCGCGCCTGCTCCGGCGTGCCGTTGGTGAGGTTGACCAGGGTGCGGCCGGCGAGCACCGGGGCCACCGGTGCGAGCACCTGCCGGGTGACCGCGTCGTCGAGCAGGCAGACCACCACCAGGTCGCCGGCGGCGACCGCCTCGGCCGCCGTACCCGCCTCGGTGGCGCCGGCCGCGGTCAGCGCCGCCGCCCGGCCCGGCGAGCGGTTCCACACGGTGGTGGGATGGCCAGCGGCGACCAGCGCGCCGGCCAACGCCCGGCCCATCGCGCCGAGCCCGAGCACGGTCACCGGACGACGTGCCGGGGCGCTCACGCGGCCACCTGCTCGTACATCCGGGTCAGCCGGGAGAAGTCGTCGTCGCCGTGCCCGGCACCGACCGCCCGTCCGGCGACGGCGTGGGCGGCCCGGAGCACGCTGGCGTCGATGCCGTGCCCCTCGGCGGCGTCGATGATGTGCGCCATGCCCGCGGCCGCGGAGGCGATGCTGGAGACGTCCGCGACGTGGTCGTCGGCGTCCAACCGCCGGGCCAGGTCGTCGATCAGGTCGGGCAACAGGCCGCCGATGCCCCGGGCGTACGGGGCGAGGTCGGCCGCCCGGATCTTCTCGGCCCGGGCCAGCGCGAATGCGTGCGCGATCCCGCTCATCGCCGTCCAGAAGACGTCGAGCAGGGCAACGTCGTAACCGGCGGCCCGGGCCGGGTCCGCGCCGAGCCAGTGGGCGTCGCCGCCCAGCCGGGCCAGGGTCGCCCGGTGGGCGTGCCAGGTCTTCTCCGGTCCGCTGTAGAGCACCAGTGCGGCCGGCCCGCCGATGGTCGGCGCGGGGGTCATGATCGCCCCGTCCAGGTAGTCGATGCCGTGCCCGGCGGCCCAGTCGGCCATCGCCCGGGCGCGCTGCGGGGTGTCCGCGGTGAGGTTCACCAGGGTGCGGCCGCGCAGCGCGTCGGCGGCCGGCTCGACGATGCCGCGCACGGCGGGGTAGTCGACGACGCAGGCGAGCACCAGCGGGCTGGCCCGGACCGCCTCCTCGACGGTGCCGGCGCGCCGAGCGCCGCGTTCGACCAGCCGGTCGGCCCGGGCGGCCGTCCGGTTCCAGACGGTGGTGGGATGGCCCGCCGCGAGCAGCGCGCCGGCCAGCGCGCGGCCCATCGGCCCGAGGCCCAGCACGGTCACCGGGGCAGGGTCGTGTTCGGTCATGGATCTGCTCCTCACCGGGATCAGGGAAAGGTGGAGGCGCCCGGAGCTGGGCTCTTGCGCGTCCCGCCGGGCAGTCCCATCCTGGGTGCGGTACGCGCGGACCGGCAAGTACCTACTATTTTCTCAGGTACCTACCTTTTGGTAAGTAGGGAAGGGGCGAGGTGAAGAAGCGGACCTACTCGTGCGGCCTGGACGCCGCCGTGGACGTGGTGGGTGGCAAGTGGAAGGCGCTGATCCTCTGGGAGCTGCACCACGGGCCGCGCCGCTTCGCCGAGGTGCGGCGCGGGGTCTCCGGCATCAGCGAGAAGATGCTGATCCAGCAGCTGCGCGAGATGGAGGCGTACGGCCTCGTGCACCGCGAGGTCTACCGGCAGGTGCCGCCCAAGGTGGAATACTCGCTGACCGCCTTCGGCGCGTCGCTGAACGAGGCGCTGATCCCGCTCGGCGAGTGGGGTGAGCGGCACATGGCGACGATCGAGGCGATCCCGCGGGACCAGCCCGAAAAGCGTTCGGAGGTCGCCACACGGGCCCGCTAGGGTCGGCCGGTGACAGAGATCAGAACCCGGCGGCTGTTGCTGCGCGACTGGCAGGAGTCCGACCTCGCGCCCTGGGCCGCGATGAACGCCGACCCCGAGGTCCGCGAGCACCTGGGTCCGCTGCTCACCCCGGAGCAGGCCACCGCCTCCGCCCGGAGGTTCCAGGCCGACCTGGCGCGCGACGGCTTCGGCTTCTGGGCGGTGGAGGTCCGCGACACCGGCGAGTTCATCGCCTTCGCCGGGCTCGACCGGGTCGACCCCGGCATGCCGTTCACCGGGGTCGAGGCGGGCTGGCGGCTGGCCCGCGCCGCCTGGGGGCACGGCTACGCCACCGAGGCGGCCAGCGCCGTGCTGGCGTACGGCTTCGACACCGTCGGGCTGGCCGAGATCCTCGCCGTCACCACCGCCACCAACCTGCGCTCGCAGGCGGTGATGCGCCGCCTCGGGATGACCACCGACCCGGCCGACGACTTCGACGACCCGAGCGTCCCGGCCGGCCCGCTGCGCCGCAGCGTGCTCTACCGCAAGCGCCCCGACCGCTGATCGTCGTCCCGGCTCAGCCCCGTTTGCGGGCCTGGAGGGTGTAGGTCTGCGGCAGCCGCCACGGCCGGTCCCGGAGCCGGTGCTCGCCGTGCCCGTCGCGGACCGTCTGGCCCGGCAGGGCGTCCCACGGCGCGCTGTCGTGCTCGGTCAGCATGGTCAGGTCGAGACCGGCGTCGAGCAGCGCGGTCACGACCTCACCCAGCCCGTGGTTCCACTCGTACGACCGGGTGTGGGTGAACGTCACGTCGGTCTCGACGTACGTGCCGGGCTCGTCCCACACCGTCGGCTCCGGCCGCTCGAAGTACGGGTGCTCGACCGCCAGCAGGCCGTCCGGCCGGGGATCGGCCAGCGCCCAGAGCATCGGGTGGCCCTCCCGCAGGAACAGCCGCCCGCCGGGGCGCAGCAGCGCCGCGACCACCTCGGCCCAGCGGCGGATCTCCGGCAGCCAGCACAGCGCGCCGACGCCGGTGTAGACCAAGTCGAACTCGGCCTCGCCGAGCGCCTGCACGGCGTCGTACACGTCCGCCTGCACGAAGTCGACCGCCGCGCCGGTGCGCTCGGCCAGCCGGCGGGCCTGCACCAGCGCCGCGCCGGAGAAGTCCAGGCCGGTCATCCGGGCGCCGAGGCGGTGCAGCGAGACGGTGTCGGCGCCGATGTGGCACTGCAGGTGCACCCCGCGCAGCCCGGACACGTCGCCGAGCCGGGGCAGGTCGAACCGCACCACCTCGCTGAGGTGCTCGGGATCGGCGACGAAGCGTTCGACGCCGTAGTCCGGCGACGCGGCGTGGGCGGGGGCGCGCTCGTCCCAGCTGGCCCGGTTGACCGTCCGATGGTCGTTCACCGCCAGACCGTCGCACACCCGCCCGCCCCGGGTATGCGCGCCATCGCGTCGCGCCGCGTCGCGCCGCGTCGCGTCGGCGGTCCGGTGCGGTGCGCCGCCGGGCCGCGCCGTCACCGCGTTGTGGTGCCGCGTCCGGCGGGGCAGGCAGGGTCGCGCCGTCATCGTGTCTGCCATGGGCGGGGGCAGCCGGCGCCCACTACTCCCGCAGGCGCTTCAGAGCTGCCCCGTCTGTAGGGGCGCGCGGTGGTGCGTGCGCAGGACGGCCGGTGGTCGCTGGCCCAGTGGTCCTATGCACGGGGCAGCTCGACAGGGCGCGCGGTGTCGTGCGTGCGCAGGACGGCGGTCGTCGCTGGCCCAGTGGTTCTATGCACGGGGCAGCTCGACAGGGCGTGCGGTGTCGTGCGTGAGCACGACGGCCGGCCGTTGCAGCCCAGCGGTCCCATGGACGGGGCAGCTCGACAGGGCGCACCCAGCGCATCAGCCTGCGGGTTCCCGGAGACCGGCCACGAGAGCGACACGGCCAAGCCGCGGCCGTGGCGAGCAGGCCCGGCGACGAGCCGGGGCTGTCGGTCGCATCGTCGCGCTCACCAGGACTGGACGACCTTCCTTTGATCAAAGCAGCGCCGTCAGCGGCCCCAGGGAAATGCGGAGGCCGCGCCTGCTCGCCGCTGGTAGGTTGGCCCGCCGTGACCAGGAACGCGGGGGAGAGCCTGGGGGCGCGGTTCGCCAAGCTCTGGGCGGCGAGCACCATGTCCGCACTCGGCAGCGGCCTGGCCACGGTCGCCGCGCCGCTGTTCGTCGCCTCGCGCACCGACGACCCGCTGGTCGTCGCCGCCGCGTCCGGGGTGGCCTGGCTGCCCTGGCTGCTCTTCGCGCTACCCGGCGGCGTGCTGGTCGACCGGGTCGACCGCCGTCGGCTGATGATCGTCATCGACTGGGTACGGGTCGCCGCGCTGGCTGTGCTGGCGGTGGCCATCATGACCGACCGGGCCGGGGTGGCCCTGCTCTACGCCGTCCTCTTCGTGATCAACACCGGCGAGATCGTGTTCCGCGCGGCCAGCCAGGCGATGGTGCCCGCCGTGGTGCCCCGCGATCTGCTGGAGCGGGCCAACGGCTGGCTCAGCGGCGGCAGCACGCTGATGCACGGGATGCTCGCCGGCCCGCTCGGCGGGTTCCTGTTCGTGCTGGCCGCGAGCAGCCCGTTCCTGGCCAACGCCGTCACGTACGCGGTGAGCGCGGTGCTGCTCGCCCTGATCGCCGGCAGCTACCGGCCCGGCCCGGCGAGCGTCGGCGGCGCGACGGTCCGCTCCGTTCGCGCCGACATCGTCGAGGGCTTCCGGTGGCTGGCCGGGCAACGCCTGCTGCGTACCATGACCGTCCTGATCGGACTGCTCAACCTCACCCTGACCGCCGCGATCGCGGTGCTGGTGCTGCTCGCCGCCGAGCGGCTGCACCTCGGGTCGGTCGGCTACGGCGCCCTGTTCACCTGCATGGCCGTCGGCGGTGTGCTCGGCGCCGCGGTCGGCGACCGCCTGATCGCCCGGATCGGCGCCACCTGGACCATCCGGGTCGGCCTGCTGGTCGAGGCGGGGCTGCACCTGGCCCTGGCCGCCTCGCGCAGCGCGGCGGTGGTCGGGTTCGCGCTGTTCGCCTTCGGCGCGCACAGTTCGCTGTGGAACATCGTCGCCAACTCGCTGCGCCAGCGGCTCACCCCGACCGCTTTGCAGGGCCGGGTGGGGAGCACCATCCTGTTCGTCGCCGCCGGCGGCAACTGCCTCGGCGCGCTGCTCGGCGGGGCGGTCGCGGCGACCTTCGGGCTGACGGTGCCGTACTGGATCGGGTTCGTGGTGGCGGTCGGCGTGTCCGCCGCGACCTGGCGGGTCTTCGACCGGGCCACCGTCGCCCGGGCGTACGCCGCGCCCGCGCCCGACCAGCCGGCCGCGACCGACCGGCCCGCCGACGAGCGCGCCGCGGCCGGCCCGGTCGCCTGACGAGCGGGCGGCTCAGGCCGGGTCGGCCGGCGCGGCGAGGTGCGAGGAACGCCACCAGGCCAGCGTGGCGATGACGGCGACCGCACCGCTGAACAGGAACGGCGCCTCGACGCCCGCCCGGGCGGCGAGCGCGCCGCCGGCCAGCGCGCCCAGCGCCGTGCAGCCGAAGGTGAGCATCCGCGAGGCGGCGACCACCCGACCGAGCAGGCCCTCGGGTACGAGCCGGTGCCGGATCGACAGCGCGGCGACGTTGAGCACCGCGAACGACGCGCTGGTGGTGACGACGACGGCCACGGCGGCGACCCGGTGCGGGGCCACCACCAGCAGCAGCGGCACGCCGGCCGTCGTCGCCAGGGACCAGGTCAGCACGTGTCGGTGCCGGAACCGGGCGATCAACCGGTCGGCGGCGAACGATCCCGCGAGCCCGCCGGCCGCGCCGGTCGCCAACAGCAGGCCGAAGCCGAGCGCGCCGAGGCCGAGGCTCTCCCGCGCGTACAGCACGAAGATCGCGAACCAGGCGCTGTCCGCGGCGGCGACGGCCGCGCCCACCACGACGAGCGTCCGCAGCAGGGGTTGCCGCACCAGCCAACGCAGCCCGGCCAACGCACCACCCCGGGCCGCCGCCGGTCCGGCGGTGCTCACAGCCGCGTCCGCGGCACCTGGGCCCCGCCCGGGGCGGGCCAGGCTCAGCGGCAGGGAAAGCACCAGCATGACCGCCAGGGCGAGCGCCGCGCCGTTGACCGCGAACGGCAGCGCGGCGCCGACCACGAAGAGCAGCGCGCCCACCGGCGGGCCGAGGAACTCGTTGCCCACGATCTCGCCGGCGACCAGGCGGCCGTTCGCCTTCTCCAACTGCGCGCCGGTCACCAGGCGGGGCACCGCCGTCTGGGCGGCGGTGTCGCGCACGGTCTCGCCCACGCCGAGCAGGAACGCGGCGGCGATCACCAGCGGGATCGAGGCCCCGCCGGTCGCCACGGCCGCGGTCAGCACCGCCAGCACCACCACCCGGCCGGCGTCGGCGGCGGCGATGACGGTACGCGCGCCGCGCCGGTCGGCCAGCGCGCCGGCGAGCAGGCCAGCGACCAGCCAGGGCAGGAACTGCGCCGCGGCGACCCCGGCCACCGCCACCGGGTCGTCGCTCAGCGCGGCGGCCAGCAGGGGGAACGCCGCCACCCGGATGCCGTCACCCAGGTTGGCCAACGCGGCGGCGCCCCAGAAGGTCCAGAACGGGCGCCCCAGCGACCGGGACCGCTCAACCATGTCGGCCACCGTAACCGAGCCACCGCCGTCCCGCGGTCCCGCCAGGCCTGGTCCGCCGCGGCTCGGCCCCGTCGGCGTGGGGCGGGCCGTTACCCGGCTGGGCACGCGACCTAGGCTGCCCGGATGACCCGGGCGACGCTGATCCTGCTGTTCGGCCCGGTCGTGGTGGCCGCCGCGGGTGCCGCCACCGGCGCGCTGCTCGGGTACGGCTTCGCGTTCGCCTGGGTGGTGCACTTCGGGCTGATGGCCTGGATCGCCACCTGGGTGGACGCCGCGCGGCCGGGGCTGGGCGGCGACCACTGGCGGATCCGCCGGTGGGAGCCGGGGCTGTACCGACGGCTGGGGGTCGGGGCGTACCGGCGGCTGCTGCGCCGGGTCGGCTGGGAGCGGCTGATGGGGCACTCCTTCGCCGGTACCCGCGCCGCCCTGCCGGCGCTCGACCTGCGTACCCGGCGGTCGGAGTTCGGGCACTCGGTGCTCGCCGTCGCCGCCCTCGGGCTGGCCGGGGCGGCGGCCCTGCTCGGGGCGGGCCCGGCCGCCGGTTGGTTGGCCGGGCTGACCGTGCCGCTGCACGGCTACCCGATCCTGCTCCAGCGGGCGCTGCGGGCCCGGATCCAACGTGTCACAGCCACCACCGAACGGGCCCGGGGAACGGTGTGACACCGTGACCGGGTGAACTCCGCACCGGTCGACGTCGACCTCGCCCTCGTCGGCGGTGGCGGCGCCGCGTCCCTGGTGCTCGCCGCGCTCGATCGGCACGGGGTGCGGGACCTGCGGGTCGCCGTGGTCGACCCGGTGCACAGGCGCGGCCAGGATCGCACCTGGGCGTTCTGGGATCGCCCGGGCACCGATCTCGACCCGGCGCTGAGCGCGAGCTGGCGGCAGGTCGAGGTGGTCACCGCGCAGCGCCGCCGGGTGCTCGACCTCGCCCCGCTGCGGTACGCCATGCTCCGCTCCGGCCCGGTCTACGACCGGGCCGCCGAGGCCGAGCGGCGCCTCGGGGTGACCCGGGTCGTGGCCGCCGCCGACGCCCTCGACGACGACGGCGAGCGGGTGCTGGTCCGCGCCGGTGACGCCCCCGTGGTCCGGGCGTCCTGGGTGCTGGACTCCCGGCCCCGCCCGCCGCGCCGGCCCGGGCGCACCAACTGGCTCCAGCACTTCCGGGGCTGGTGGCTGGCGTCGGACACCCCGGTGTTCGACGCCGACCGCGCGGTGCTGATGGACTTCCGCACCCCGCAGCCGGCCCGGGGCGTCTCGTTCGGATACGTGCTGCCGGTGAGCGACCGCTACGCCCTGGTGGAGTACACCGAGTTCTCGCCCGCGCCGCTCACCGGCGCCGGCTACGACGCGGCCCTGGTCGGCTACCGGGACCTGCTCGGCCTCGATCCGGCCCGGCTGACCGTGCGGGAGGTGGAGGACGGGGTGATCCCGATGACCGACGCGCCGTTCGACGCCCGCCCGTCACCCCGGGTGGTCCGTCTCGGCACGGCCGGCGGCGCGACCCGCCCCTCCACCGGCTTCACCTTCTCCGCCATGCGCCGGCAGGCCGATCAGGTGGCCCGGGCCCTGGCGGCCGGGCGGCCACCGGTGCCGGCACCCGCGTACCCCCGACGGCATCGGTGGATGGACGCGGTCGCGCTGCGCGCGCTGGACCGGGGCGGGGTGAGCGGCCCGGACTTCTTCGACCGGCTCTTCGAGCGCAATCCCGCCGAGCGGGTGCTGCGCTTCCTCGACGGCGCCACCAGCCCGGTCGAGGAGTTGGCGGTGATGAGCTCCACCCGCCTGCCACCGATGGTGGCCGCCACGGCGGGCGACGCCGCCGACCGGCTGCGCGCCCGGCTCGCCCGTAACCAGCGGAGCCGTTAGGCCAGCGACCCGGACGTCCCGGGCAGGCGGCGGATCAGGCGCCGGGTGCGAGGCCGGCCGGGGCCTGTCCGCCGCCGAGCTGGCTGCCGTCGGCCAGCTCGCGCAGCCGCTCACCGTCGAGTCGCAGCACGTCGATCTCGTCCAGGGATCGCGCGCGCAGCCGGCGGTAGAAGCGCAGCGCCGGATCGTTGGTACGCAGCACCCACCACTCCAGCCGGCCGCAGCCCCGCGCCACGGCCAGCGCGGCCAGATGGGCGAGCAGCGCCCGGCCGACCCCGCCGCCGCGCTGCTCGGGCCGGACGTACAGGTCCTCCAGGTGGATGCCGGGGCGGCCCAGCACCGTGCTGTAGGTGGGGTAGAACAGCGCGAACCCGACCGGCTCGTCGTCGACGGTGGCCACCACCGCCTCCGCCACCGGACGCGGACCGAACAGCGCCCGGGCCACGTCCGCCGGCTCGGCACGGACCTCGCCCGGGAAGTTCTCCGCCTCGGCCAGCTCCACGATGAACCGGTGCAGCGTGTCGGCGTCGCCCGGCTCGGCCGGCCGGATCACCGTGCGCCCGGCGCGCCCCACCTCGTCGAAGGTCGTGCGTGCCTCGGCCCGCAGGCCGTCCCCGATCACCGTCACGGTTACCCAGCCTGCCAGAATGCCGCCGCGCGGGGCGCGGGCTTTTCGCCTGGCGGGACGGTGGCGGTTCCGCCGCCGCCGGTCAGTCGGTGAGCAGCCGCTCCCGTAGCTGGGTGATCGTCTTCTCGGACACGCCGAGCCGGTCGGTGACGTAGCCGTGCACCGAGCCGTGCGCTGCCCGCAGGTCGGCCAGCACGAGTTCGATGATCTCGGCCGGAGCCCGGCCGTAGCCGGGCCAGAGCAGGGTGCGGCCCGGATGGGCGGCCCGCCAGTCGGCCACCAACCGCTCGGTGGCCAGTTCGGTCAGCGCGAAGTCCGTGGCGATCTGCTCGTCGTCGACACCGAGCAGGGTGAGCAGCAGGGCGGCCAGCAGGCCGGTGCGGTCCTTGCCGGAGGCACAGTGGAAGACCAGTGGACCGTCGGCGTCGGCGACCACCTCCAGCGCCTCCCGCAGCTCGGCCGCGCCGTCCTCGGCCACCTCGGCGTAGCGGTCGGCGAGGTAGCGCCATGGGTCGACGGCCGGGTCGATGGTGGCCTGGTCGTACGGGCGGTGCTCGATGCTCAGGTTGCGCCAGGCCAGACCGTCGTGGTGCGGCACCCGGCCCCGGGCCTCGATCTCCCACGGGTAGCGCAGGTCGATCACGGTACGCACGCCGAGCTCGCGGAACCGGGCCAGGTCGGCGCCGGCCAGCTTGCCCAGCGAGTCGGACCGGTAGAGCTGACCCCACCGTACGGTGCGGCCGTCGCCGGTCCGGTAGCCGCCCAGGTCCCGGAAGTTGTGCAGGCGCTGAAAGGTGATGTGCCGCTCCACCGGCCGACCCTAGCTGACGCCGCGTGGCGCAGGCCCGCGCAGCCGGTTCGGCGTCGGCACCGGGTAGGTTGCCGGCATGGTGGACGGGACGACCGGCAGGGTCGTGCAGATCTGGACCGACGGCGCGTGCAGCGGCAACCCCGGCCCGGGCGGCTGGGGCGTGCTGCTGCGCTACGGCAGCCACGAGCGGGAGCTGCACGGCGGCGAGGCGACGCCGACCACCAACAACCGGATGGAGCTGATGGCCGCCATCCAGGCGCTGGAGAGCCTGACCCGCCCGGTCACCGTCGAGCTGCACACCGACAGCACGTACGTGCGCAACGGCATCACCAGCTGGCTCGCCTCGTGGAAACGCAACGGCTGGCTGACCGCTGCCAGGCAGCCGGTGAAGAACGCCGACCTGTGGCAGCGGCTGGAGGCGGCCTGCGTCCGGCACCAGGTCACCTGGCTGTGGGTGAAGGGACACAACGGACACCCGGAGAACGAGCGGGCGGACGCGCTGGCCAACCGGGGGATGACCGAGGCCCGCGCCGCGGCGGTGCCCGCCGGCCGCTGACGGCCGCGACCCGCCATGAGCGGCCGCGACACCCCGATGGTGGTTGGGCCGGCGCGGCGGTCCGGAGCGGACCGCCGCGCCCCGAACCACCGCGACGCCGCCGGCCGGCGGGGTGGTCAGCGGGTCGCGTCCGGGTGGCCGGGCATGGTCGAGCCGCCGCTGCTGGTGCCCGACGCCCCGCCCGCCACACCGGAACCGTCGTCCTCGGTGACGATGTCCGGCTTGATCTCGGTGTCGTCCGGGGCCGGAACGTCGGTGTCCGCCCCGACCTGGACCAGCCGGGCCTGGCCGGCCTCGTCCTCGGCGTGCTCCGGGTCGACCGGCTGTACGCCCTGGCGTGCCCGATATCCCACCGTCGCCTCCCCGTTCGTGCCGTCGGTCAGCCGGCTACCCGACCGCCCGGCAGCGAAACGTCGGGCTCGGCACCGGTGGGCCGGCCGGGCCGCGACCGCGCCTCAGCGCCGCCGGGCGGTGCGGGCCGGACGGCCGCCGGACGCCCGTCGTACCGGGGTGAGTGGCAGCGCCGACCAGTGCGCCGGCCGGACGAGCGTCGCCGGCAGCCCGGTGTGCCGGTCGCCACGGGCCGCGTCGAGCTGGGACTGGTGCAGGAAGAGGCTGCCGGACAGGTCGGCCCCACGCAGGTCGGCCCCGCGCAGGTCGGTGCCGGTCAGGTCGGCCAGGCGCAGGTCCACCCCGCGCAGATCCGCCCCGATCAGCAGCGCGCCGCGCAGGTTGGCCGCGCGCAGGTCGGCGCGACGCAGGTCGGCCCCGAACAGCCGACCGCCCCGGTGGTCGGGGCCGGGCCGGCCGGCGCGGGCCCGCACCAGGTCGCCGGTGCGCGACAGCAACGCGTTCACCCGCCCCCGGTACGCGTCGACGTCCAGCCCGAGCAGCGTCTCCGGGTCGGCGTTGGTCAGCCGGGTGGTCTCGGTCAGGGCGGCCGCCAGCTCGTCGGGCAGCGGCCGCGGCGGGCGCAGCGCGACCGCCTGGGTCAGGTACCAGAGCAACTCGTGCAGCGGCCGCATCACGGCGAACGTGTCGAACATCCGGGCGGCCGTCTCCGGGGCCTGCCGCCAGTCCCGCCCGCCGAAGGTCACCTGGGCCACCTGCTGGCCGGCCCCGAAGCAGTCGAAGACCGTGCAGCCCGGGAAGCCCCGGTCGCGCAGCTGGGTGTGGATGCCGCAGCGGAAGTCCGACCGGAGGTGCCGGCAGGGCTGGCCGGCGGGCTTGTCGACGGCGAAGTCGGCGGATGCGGCGAAGGCCGGCGCGACGCAGCAGAGCCCGAAACAGCGGGCGCAGTCGGCGCGCAGCTCACCGGCCGACGACGGGGCCTGGGCGGTTTCCGACACGCTGACCGTTCTCCTGCCGATCCGGGACCTTCCCGCCCGGCGGCGGCGCGGGCGGACCCACCCATTGTCCCAGCCCCGCCGGTCAGCCCTCGGGCGGCTCCGCCGCGTGGGCGGCGCGGGGCGCCGGGGTGCGGTCGTTCGCCCGGCGATGTGGCACCAGCCGCAGCACGGTGCGGGTGCCGTCGGCCCGGCCGTACTTCTGATCGAAGAGCCGGGCCACCACCGGGGGCGGGATCGGGTCGCCGTCGGCCGGCTCCGCCAGCCCGAACACCCCCGGGGTACGCGCCGGCGGCCGGGCCCGCACGGTCAGCGGCCGGACCAGCTTGAACGCCTGGCAGTCCAGGTAGTGCTGCCCGTCCACCGTCACGTACGGCACCTGCATCTCGACCAGGTCGGAGTCCTTGTCCTGGAGGGTGACCGTGGTGGTCCAGTAGCGCTCCAGCGACGAGGTGGCCTGCTCGTGCTCCCACAGCTCCTCGAACCGGGCGTGCACGAACCCGCCCCATGGGCTGTCCATGTCCACCTCCAGCTGCGGGACGTTGAACGACAGCTTGCCGATCGGGAAGAACGAGATCAGCGCGTGCCCGTCCCACTGGTAGAGCTGGATCGAGGGGGAGGCGTCGTAGATCCGTACCTGGAACCGGCGGGCCAGCTTCGGCCGCAGCCGTAGCGACTCCTGGAACGCGGCGAGGTGGCGCAGGTTGGCCCGGATCTGCCGGGGCACGTCCACCCGCTGCCGTTCCAGCTCCTCCGAGCGCTGCTGCGCGGCGGTGCAGTCCGGGTCGAGCAGCAGCAGCTGCACCTCGGCGCCGGACTCCAGGGCCGCCTCGACCGCCCGCAGGGTCTCCGCCCGGTGCTGGTCCTCCAGCAGGATCGTCCAGGTGTCCAGGATCCGCACCCGGCGGCCGGTGCGGCACAGCCGGTCGACGAACGCCTTCTGGTCGAAGCTGAGGTGCTCCTGCACCCGGGCTCTGCGGGCCTCCTCGAACAGCGGGTCGAAGATGACGTACGAGATCGCCGCGAGCACCACGCTGGCCCCGAGGTTGAGCAGCAGGTCACTGGCGAAGCCGGTGCTGCGCCAGGCGGCCAGCAGCATGACCGTGGCGACGACCAGCAGCCCGCCGCCGCCGACGAACGCCCGCCGCTGCCGGCCGGTGCGCCCGCCCCAGCGACGCCGCCCGCCCGCCCCCGCCATCCGGCCCCCTCGGCGTCGCGCCGGTCGTGCCGGCCTGCGTGATCACCCGGAAAGCGGAGGATACGTTGCCGGGATCCGCGCGCGCTGTCCCGTTCACGACCGGTCCGCTCGCTCCACCGGGCACCCGCGTCGCTGGCCGGGTCCGGCGAGGCGGTGCGGCGCCCGCCGCGGGGGCGGACGCCGCGCGACGTACGGGTCAGAACGCGAACAGCGATCCGGTCTCGCGCAGCAGCGCGCAGCGGTTGCCGAAGGTCTTCACCCAGGACACCGGCTGGTCCTGCCAGAAGCCGAGCGCGCGGGCGGTCACCGGCGCGTACTCCAGGGTGCACGGCCCCGGTTCGGGGGTCATCGCGCCGAGGTCGCCGTCCACGGCCGCCACCGCCTGGCAGGCGGTCGTCGCCGCGGGGTGCGTCCCGCCGGCCGGGTCGCAACGCAGTGCGGCGGCCCGCGGTTCGCCGTGCACGTGCGGCAGGACGGTCAGCAGCAGCACCGAAATGGGCCGGTCGGGAGCGGCGTGCGCGGCGCGGGGGGTGGTCGCGGCGGTGAGCGCGCCGGTGGCCAGGACGGTCAGCGCGAACAGGGCGGCGACCCGCTGGACGAAGGGCATGGTGTGTCCTTCCGGTCGAGGCCCCGGGTAGGGGCCGGCGGTCGGCCCGGCCGTCGTGTGACCGGGCCGCCGACCACGCTAGGTGGACACTGTGAACCGGAATCATCACCAACTGTTACGAGGGCTTGACCTGCCGCCAGTCGTCCGACCGCAGCGCGTTGGCCTGCGGGCCCATCGTCAGCATGCCACCGTCCACCGGCCAGGAGGCTCCGGTGACGTACGCGGCGGCGGGGGAAGCCAGCAGCGCGACCACCGCGGCCACCTCGCGGGCGTCACCCGGCCGCATGCCCCGCGCATTACCCCGCCGCATGCGGATACAACCATCCGTCGAGGTCGGTCCAGCCAGGGGATTGTCGGCGGCCGATCGCTCTGACATCCTCCAGCGTGGACGCTGCCAGTGACGGTCGCCAATCCCGCGCCGCGCTGCGGCGACCCCGACTCGTGCCGGAGGGACCCTCGTGAAGCGCAGACGTCGCCATCTCTTCGCAGGACTAGCGGTCGCCGCCCTGGTGGCGTCGACGGGTGCCGCCGGCATCCACTTCACCGGCGCCGAGGTGCCGGCCGCCGCGGCGGTGGGCGACGGCGAGATGCCGGGCGCCACCGGCGCCCACCTCGACCGGCTGCGCCAGGCGGTGCCCGGCAGCGACGGGATGTCGCCCGAGGGGCCGGGCAACGCCGCCCAGCAGGAGTTCCTGGAGCGCGCCTACCCGGCCGACTCGATCAGCATCGCGCAGGTCGACCGCTCCAAGGCCGCGTACGCCGCCGCCGAGCGGCGCCTGCGCGGCGGCCAGAAGTGGACCAACGTCGGGCCGAGCGAGGCGCTCTACCCGTTCACCGAGTACCGCAACGCCTACAACTACGTGCCGGACGAGTACGTCGCCGGCGGGCGGGTCACCTCCATCGACATCGCCCCGGACTGCAACGCGCTGCTCTGCCGGGCCTACGTGACCCCGGCCGGCGGCGGCGTCTGGGGCACCCTGAACGTGCTCGCGCCCGAGCCGAAGTGGTTCTACCTCGGCGGGCCGCTGGGCATCAACGCCGCCGGCTCGGTGAAGATCGACCGTAACGACAAGACGGGCCTGACCATCTACGTCGGCACCGGCGAGGCGAACACCTGCGGCTCCGGCTGCGTCGCCGGCGTCGGCCTGTACAAGTCGACCAACGGCGGCCTGACCTGGCAGGGCCCGCTCGGCAAGGACGTGCTCGCCGGCAAGGGCCTCGCCGAGATCACCATCGTCCCGGGTCAACCGAAGACGCTCTACGTCGCCACCACCATCGCGTTGCGCGGCATGTCCAGCTCCTGCTGCACCGGCGTCACCCGGCCGGTGCCGGACGCCGCCAAGTGGGGCCTGTACAAGTCCACCGACGGCGGCAAGAGCTGGCGGTTCATCCACAACGGCTCGGCCGACGCGACCCAGTGCACCGGCAGCGCCGCCGAGTACAACAACACCGCCGCCTGCTCGCCGCGCGGGGTGCGCTACGTCAAGCTCGACCCGCGCGACTCGAACATCGTCTACGCCTCCTCGTACGCCCGCGGGGTGTGGCGCTCGCCGGACGGCGGCGCCACCTGGACGCAGATCAAGCCCTCGCTCAACGCCGCGCTCTTCCAGACCCGCGCCGCGATCGACGTGACCGCCCTGCCGAACGGTAAGACCCGGATGTACGTCTACGAGGGCAACTTCGGCAACCCCTACTCGCGGCTGTTCCGCAGCGACGACGTGGCCGCCGGGACGCCCACGTTCACCGACCTGACCAGCGCCAACCCGGCCGACCCGGGCTTCGCCACCTACAACCAGTGCACCGGCCAGTGCTGGTACGACGTGTTCGTGCACACCCCGGCCGGGCACCCGGACATCGTCTACACCGGCGGCTCCTACGTCTACGGCGAGACGGTGGCGCACAAGCGGGCCGTGGTGCTCTCCACCGATGCCGGGGTCAGCGGCACCGACATGACCTACGACGGCACCGACGAGCTGCACCCCAACGGCCTGCACCCCGACCAGCACGCGCTGGTCACCAACCCGCGCAACCCGTACCAGTTCTTCGAGGCCAACGACGGTGGCGTGATGCGCTCCAGCGGCCAGTTCGTGGACCGCTCGGCCTGGTGCGACAACCCGGCCCGAAACCTGACCACCCAGGCGCAGAAGGACCGCTGCCGGCAGCTGCTCTCGCGGATCCCGTCGAAGCTGGACGGCATCAACAAGGGCATGACCACCCTGCAGTTCATCAGCCTCTCGGTCAGCCCGCACGACCACCGGATGCTGCAGGGCGGCACCCAGGACAACGGCACCTGGGAGAACAAGGGCCAGCGCACCCGCTGGGTGAACACGATGATCGGTGACGGCGGGGCGTCCGGCTTCGACGTCGGCCGGCCGGAGTTCCGGTTCCACACCTACTACGACGCCACCCCGGAGGTGAACTTCAACAACGGCGACATCGGCAGCTGGATCTCCATCTACGACGGCGTCTTCGGCCAGGCCGGCACGCTCTTCTACGCGCCCGTGATCAGCGACCCGAAGGTCAGCGGGACGATGTTCGCCGGCACCGCCCGCTCGGTGTACCGCACCAAGACCTTCGGCCTCGGTGACCGGACGATGGAGGAGGCCAACCGGATCTGCAACAGCTGGACCGGCACCTTCGAGGCCCGGTGCGGCGACTGGGAGCAGCTGGGCAGCGTCGGGCTGACCGACGCCGCCTGGGGCGACCGGGCCGGCGGCGCCGTCTCGGTGGTCCAGCGGGTCGCCAGCGACTCCTCGACGGCGTACGCGGCCACCAGCACCGGCCGGGTCTTCGTCACCCGCAACGCCGACGCCGAGCCGGCCGCCGCGGTGACCTGGACCCGGATCGACACCGCCAGCACGCCGAACCGCTTCGTCACCAGCATCCACGTCGACCCGGCCGACCCGGCCCGGGCGTGGATCTCCTACAGCGGGTTCAACTCGAACACCCCGGCCACCGTCGGGCACGCGTTCGAGGTGCGGCTGGCCGGCGCCGGGGCGACCTGGGCCGACCGCTCGTACGACTTCGGCGATCAGCCGATCACCGACCTGGTCCGCGACGACGTCACCGGCGACCTGTACGCGGCCACCGACTTCGGTGTGCTGCGACTGGCCAAGGGGACGACGAGCTGGGTCAAGGCGGCCGGCGGGATGCCGAACGTGGAGATCGCCGGGCTCACCATCGTGCCGGGCAAGCGGATCCTCTACGCCGCCTCGCACGGGCTCGGCGCCTGGCAGCTCCCCCTGAGGTAGGCGAACATCGGCACCAACCGGGTGAGGGGCCGCGCGAGCGGCCCCTCACCGCTGCCCGAGCGGGCCACGCGCGTCTGGCGGACCCTCGGCGCGGCGTTCGTGCTCCTCGTCTTCGTCCCGCCGCTGCTGCTGCTGGTCTCCGGTTCGTTCACCGAACCCGGCCTGCCGCCGTCGCCGACGCCGCAGCTGGTGCCGGATCCGGTCTCCACCACCGGTTACCAGCAGGCCGTCCAGCTCGGCGGCCTGCTGCGCGCGTCGCTGAACTCGGTGCTGGTGGCAGTGGTGGCCGTGCCGCTGAGCGTACTGGTCGCCGCGCTGGCCGGGTTCGCGCTGGCCCGGGTCGCCCCGCGCACCACCGCCACCGTGGTCGCGGCCTCGCTGGTCGCGTTGATGGTGCCGGCCACGGCGCTGCTGGTGCCCCGCTTCGCGATCTTCCGGACGCTCGGGCTGACCGACACCCTGGTGCCGTTGATCGCGCCGGCGCTGGTGGGCACGTCACCGCTCTACGTCCTGGTCTACTACCTGGCCTTCCGGGCGTTGCCGGCCGACCTGTACGACGCCTGCCTGGTGGCGGACCTCTCCCCGATGCGCATCTGGTGGCGGGTCGCCCTCCCGCTGGTCCGCCCGGTCACCGCCGCGCTCACCGCGCTCACCTTCGTGCTCACCTGGTCGAACTTCCTGGACCCGCTGGTCTACGTCTACGACCGCGACCTGTTCACCCTGCCGCTGGCGCTGCGCTCGCTGTCGGTGCTGGACCCGACGAACTTCCCGGTGTTCCTGGCCGGGGCGGTCCTCGCCACGGCGCCCGCGCTGGCCGTGTTCGTGCTGGCCCAACGGCGCTTCCTCCACCACGACGACCCGACGGGACGGAACCGATGAGACCGAAGGCCCTGCTGGCACTGCTGCTCTCCGCCGTGCTCCTGACCACCGGTTGCGGGTCCGGGTCGGGTTCGCCCGCCGACGGCCCGGTACGCCTGCTGGTCTTCGGCGCCCCGGAGGAACTGGCCGCCTACCGCACCCTGATCGAGGCGTACGAGAAGGCCCGGCCCGGCGGCGACGTGCAGCTCATCGAGGCCAGCGACCGCAAGGACCTGCTGGCCCGGCTGGCCACCTCGGTGGCCGGCGGCGCGCCGCCGGACCTGTTCCTGATGAACTACCGGTTCTACGGCCAGTTCGCGGCCAAGGACGTCGTCGAGCCGCTGGACGACCGGATCGCCGCCTCGGACGCCGTCGACCCGGCCGACTACTACCCGGTGGCGATGGACGCGTTCAAGTGGAACGGCAGGCAGCTCTGCCTGCCGCAGAACGTCTCCAGCCTGGCCGTCTACTACAACCGCACGCTCTTCGCCAGGTACGGCGTGCCGGAGCCGAAGCCCGGCTGGACCTGGAACGACCTGGTCGGCACCGCCACCGCGATGACCCGCGACGCCCGGGGCGTGGTGGTCAGGGCGACCGAGAGCGAGGGCGCCGCGCTGCGGCCGGCCGTGCACGGGCTCGGCGTCGAACCGTCGATCATCCGGCTCGCCCCGTTCGTCTGGTCCAACGGTGGCGAGATCGTCGACGACCCGGCGAAACCGACCCGGTTGACGCTGGACGGTCCCGCCGCCCGGGAGGCGCTGAAGAACCTCGTCGACCTGCGGCTGGCGTACGGGGTGGTGCCCACCGACGAGGAGGTGGAGGCGGAGGACGACGAGTCGCGGTTCGCCAACGGTCGACTGGCCATGCTGATGAGTTCCCGCCGGTCCACCACCACGTTCCGCTCGATCAGCGACTTCGAGTGGGACGTCGCGTCGCTGCCGGTCTACCGCGAGCAGGCCGGGGTGCTGCACTCCGACGCGTACTGCATGACCCGGGGCGCCAAGCGCAAGGACGCCGCCTGGCGGTTCCTGGAGTTCGCCATCGCCGAGGAGGGGCAGCGGATCATCGCGGCCACCGGCCGCACCGTGCCGTCGCACGTCGGGGTGTCGCAGTCCCCGGCGTTCCTCGGCCCGGCCCAGCCGCCGCGCAGCGCCAAGGTCTTCCTGGACGCCATCCCCACCGTCCGGGCGCTGCCCACCGTCTCCACCTGGCCGGAGATCGAGGACGTCACGTACGGGATCCTGGAGAACGCCATGCACCGGGGCGACCGGCTCGACGACGTGATCCGCGACCTGGACCAGCAGACCCGGCCGTTGTTCGCCCGCGGGGAGCGCGGGTGAGCGAACCGGGGCTCGTCCTGGACGGCGTCAGCGCCGCGTACCGGTCCGCGACCGTGCTGCACGAGGTCGACCTGGCGGTGGACCGCGGGGAACTGCTCGTGGTGCTGGGGCCCTCGGGGGCCGGCAAGTCGACGGTGCTGCGGGTGGTGGCCGGGCTGGAGCCGGTCACCGGCGGCCGGATCCGGATCGCCGGGCGGGACGTCACCGGCGATCGCCCCGGCCGGCGCAACGTGTCCATGGTCTTCCAGTCGTACGCGCTCTTCCCGCACCTGAGCGTGGCCGAGAACATCGCGTTCGGGCTGGAGGTGCGGGACACGCCCCGGGCGGTCGCCCGGGAACGGGCCCGGGCCGCGGCCGAGTCGGTCGGCTGCGCGGCGCTGCTCGACCGCCGTCCCGGGCAGCTCTCCGGTGGCGAGCGGCAGCGGGTGGCGCTGGCCCGGGCGCTGGTGCGGGAGCCGGACGTGTTCGTGCTCGACGAGCCGCTGTCCAACCTCGACCTGGCGCTGCGGGTGGAGATGCGCGCCGAACTGCGCGCCCTGCACGACCGGGTGAGCGCCACCATGGTGCACGTCACCCACGACCAGACCGAGGCGCTGGTGCTCGCCGACCGGATCGCCGTGCTGCGCGACGGCAGGATCGAGCAGGTCGGCACCCCGGACGAGATCTGGCGCACCCCGGCGAGCACGTTCGTGGCCCGGTTCGTCGGCTCCCCGGCGATGAACCTGCTGCCGGCGGACGGCCCGGTGCGACCGGCCGGCGACTCTCCGCCCGGTGCGCCGGTCACCGAGACCGGCCGGCTCGACCTCGGCTTCCGGCCCGAGGCGGTCACCCTGGCCGGGGCCGACGCCGAGGGCACGCCGGCCACCGTGGAGCGGGTGGACGTGGTCGGTGAGGACGCCTACGCGTACCTGCGGCTGGCCGGCGGGGAGCCGGTGGTCGCCCGGGTGCCGGCCGCCCGCCGCCCCGACCGGGGAGCGGCGGTACGCCTGAGCGTGCGCTGGCCAGACGTGCACCTGTTCCACGCCGGCTCCGGCCGACGGTACGCCCCGTGACCCGGCCGGACACCCGCTCCCGCCGGCAGTTGGCGCTGATGCTGGCGCCGTACCTGATCGGCCTGGTCGGGCTGGTGCTGCTGCCCGCCCTGGTGACCCTGGCGCTGGCCTTCACCGAGTACGACCTGCTGCGCCCACCGACCTGGGTCGGGCTGGACAACTTCACCGCCCTCGTCGACGACCCGGTCTTCCGGGTGTCGCTGGCCAACTCGCTGGTGTTCGGGCTGGTGGCCGTACCACTGCGGGTGCTGCTCGCGCTCGGCCTGGCGCTGCTGCTGCACCGCCGCGCGCTCGGCGTCGGCGGCGCCCGCACCGCGGCGGTGCTGCCCACCGCGGTGCCGGAGATCGCCTACGGCCTGCTCTGGCTCTGGCTGCTCAACCCGCTGTACGGGCCGATCAACCAGGTGCTGCGCACCGGCGGGGCGAACGGGCTCACCGCGCTCGGGCGCACCCCGCCGCAGTGGCTCACCGACCCGACCGACGCCCGTGCGGCGATCATCCTGATGAGCCTGTTCACCATGGGGGAGACCTTCGTGGTGCTGCTGGCCGCGCGGCGGGCGCTGCCCCGCGACGTGTACGAGATGGCCGCTCTCGAGGACGCCACCGGCTGGGACGTGTTCCGTCGGATCACCCTGCCGCTGATGGCGCCGGTGCTGGCCCTGCTCATGGTGCGTGACCTCATCCAGAGCCTGCACTTCTCCTTCGTGCCGGCGTTCGTGGTCACCGACGGCGGCCCGCCGCCGTACGCCACCACCTACCTGTCGCTGTTCGTCTATCGCACCGGGTTCGAGTACCTGCGCTACGGCTACGCGGCCGCGGCGACCCTGGTGATGATCCTGCTGACCGTGGCGGCGGTGTTGGTGCAGTGGCGGCTGGTCCGCCGCTACCGTGCCTTCTACCGGCTCTGACGAGGAACCGGACCGGTTGCCACCGCGTCCCACGTGACGGAGGTTGGTCTCATGCGCAGAGCATCGGTCCTGCTGGCCGAGGTCGGCCTGCTGTGCTGGCTGACCGCGTGTTCGGCCTCCCCGGACCTGCCCGAGGTGAGCGGCGCGCCGACACCACTGCCGTCCGGCAGCGGCAAGCCGCCCCGGCCGTCGCCGTCCGGCAGCGGCGAGGTGCCGGGGCCGTCGCCGTCCGGCAGCGGCGAGGTACCCGGGCCGCTGCCGTTCGGCGCCCGCACCCTCACCGGCACGGTGGAGCGCGCCGGGGACTGCACCATGCTGCTGGTGGGCGAGCGGCGCTGGGCGTTGACCGGTGAGGTGGCGGCGGCGCTGCGTCCCGGCGCGCGGGTGACCGTGCGGGGCAACGTGGCGCCCCGTCCGGCCGCCTGCGGCGACCGGGACATCGCGCAGACCGTCGCAGTCACGCGGGCCGACCCGGCCTGACCACGACGGGGACCGGCGGCGATCCCGGGAGGTCACCGTGCCGGCGGTGGGCCGCGGGTGCGGGCGATGCGCCGTGCCGCCCTCGGCGTGTAACGCCCGCCGGACCGGGTAGGACGCGCGGATGGAGCTGGTGGAGGAGTCGCCGTACCGGTTCCGGATCGACCGGCACGACCCGATGCGGGTACCGGGGGTGGTCTTCGCGTCCCGGTCGCTGCTGCCGGACGCCGGGGCGGACAGGTCGCTGGAGCAGGTGGCGAACGTGGCCACACTGCCGGGCATCGTCGGCGCCTCGTACGCCATGCCGGACGTGCACCTGGGCTACGGCTTCCCGATCGGCGGCGTCGCCGCCACCGACGTCGAGGCCGGCGGGGTGGTCTCCCCGGGCGGGGTGGGTTTCGACATCTCCTGCGGCGTCCGGCTGCTCGCCGCCGACCTCGATCGCGCCGAGCTGGGCACCCGGCTGGAGCCGCTGATGGACGGGCTCGGCGCGGTGACCCCGCGCGGCATGGGCAGGGGCGCGGTGTGGCACCTGTCGAAGCAGTCGGAGCTGGACGCGGTGCTGCGCGGCGGCTCCCGGTACGCGGTGGAGCGGGGGTACGGCGTCGAGCGGGACCTGGCCCGCTGCGAGGACTACGGGGCGGTCGACGACGCCAACCCGGCGCAGGTGAGCGAGCGGGCGGTGGAACGCGGCGCCCGGCAGGTCGGCAGCCTCGGTTCCGGCAACCACTTCCTGGAGGTGCAGACCGTCGAGGAGGTGTACGACGACCGGGTCGCCGCCGCGTTCGGGCTGCGCCCCGGCCAGGTCTGCGTGATGATCCACTGCGGCTCGCGCGGGCTGGGCCACCAGATCTGCACCGACTACGTGCGCCGGATGGAGAAGGTGATGGCCCGGTACGGCATCGACGTTCCGGACCGCCAGCTGGCCTGCGCGCCGGTGGACTCGCACGAGGGTCGCGCCTACCTGGGTGCGATGGCGGCCGCCGCGAACTACGCCCGGGCCAACCGGCAACTGCTGGCCGACGCGGCCCGCAAGGTGTTCAAGCGGGAGACCGGCCGGAATCTCGACCTGGTCTACGACATCTCGCACAACCTCGCCAAGATCGAGGCGCACGGGGTGGACGGCGGGCAGCGCAGCCTCTGCGTCCACCGCAAGGGGGCCACCCGGGCGCTGCCGCCGGGCCACCAGGATCTCCCCGACGACCTGCGCGACGTGGGGCAGCCGGTGCTGATCCCCGGCTCGATGGGCACCGGCTCGTACGTGCTCACCGGAGTGCCCGGAGCACCGGCGTTCGCCTCCACCTGCCACGGGGCCGGCCGGGTGCAGAGCCGCAAGCAGGCGGTCAAGGCCGAGCGGGGGATGGACCCGCGCGCCCAACTGGAGGCCCAGGACATCGTGGTACGCGGCGCGTCCCGGCGCGGGCTGGCCGAGGAGATGCCGGCGGCGTACAAGGACATCTCGGCCGTGATCGAGTCGGCTGAGGGAGCCGGGCTGTGCCGCAAGGTCGCCCGGCTGGCACCGATCGGCGTGGTGAAGGGCTGACCGGGCGCTTCGACCTCGCCGGGCGCTGACCGGCGCGTCAGACGTCCAGGGTCACCGCGCAGGACCAGCCGGCGCCGTCGCGGCCGAAGCGCAGCTCGTGCAGGGCGACCGCCTTCGGCACCGCGCCGACGAGTTCGACCGCGTCGGTGTCGGTGGTGCGCCAGCGCACCAGCAGGCCGCCCGTCCCGTCGTCGGTCACCTCGGTGCTCAGCGGCAGCTCGCCCTCGGTCTCCATCCGGAAGATCACCTCGTCGAGGACGCTGACCAGCAGGTCCGCGTCGTCAGCGGCGGGCGCCCGGAACTCCCGCTCGGCCGCCGGCCGAACCCCGTCGGCGTCGGTGAACGTGTCGACCAGTGCGGTGACCGCCTCGGCCACGCACGCCTCCCGGGTGGGCGCCCACGCCTCGATCCGTACGTCGGCGGTGTGCGGCACGCACCGGTGTCCCCGTTCCGCTGGTCGCTCCATGCCCCGATCATCCGCCCCGCGCCCGGGCCGGGCGGGCGGTTGTCGGGAGCCGTCCCGGAAGCCGGTCCGGGGGAACCCGGAGCGGTCCCGGAAACCGGCCGGATCCGCTGGGCACCCGGCGGATATGCAGGCACGCTACAGGTACCGAATCTACAGGAGGTGCCAACGTGGTGGCCGGACGACGATCCCTGGCCCGGGTGACCATCGGCGTGCTCGCCGTCGTGCTCGTACTCTGCTGCGGCGGCGTGGCCGTCGGCGGCTGGGCCCTCGCCCGCGGCGGTACGGACACCGTCGGCCAGGTGGACTTCGTCCGCCCGCTGGCCGTGCCGCCGCTGGCCGAGTCCCGCGTCGATGAGCGCGGGCGGCGGGTGTTCGACCTGCTCGCCCGGGACGGCCAGCGCGACTTCCACGGCGACGGGCGGCTGACCCGCACCGCCGGCTTCGACGGCGACTTCCTCGGCCCGACGCTGCGCGCGAGGCGGGGCGAGCAGGTCGTGGTCAACGTGGTCAACCGGCTCGCCGAGGAGACCAGCGTGCACTGGCACGGCATGCACCTGCCGGCCCGGATGGACGGCGGCCCGCACCAGATGGTCCGGCCCGGTGCCACCTGGTCGCCGACCTGGACGGTGAACCAGCCGGCCGCCACCCTCTGGTACCACCCGCACCCGCACGGCCAGACCGAGGAACACGTCTACCGGGGGTTGGCCGGGATGTTCATCCTGGACGACGACCGGGAGGCCGCGCTGCCGCTACCGCGCGACTACGGCGTGGACGACATCCCGGTGATCGTGCAGGACCGCAACTTCTCCCGCGGCGGCCAGTTCAAGAAGACCCGCAACCTGATCGCCGGGATCGGGGTGCTCGGCGACACCCTGCTGGTCAACGGCACCGTGGGGCCGTACCTGGACGTGCGGACCGAACGGGTGCGGCTGCGCCTGCTCAACGGCTCGACCGCCCGCACGTACGACTTCGGCCTCTCCGACGACCGGCCGTTCGCGCTGATCGGCAGCGACGGCGGCCTGTTGCCGCGCACCGCCCGGGTCGACCGGGTGCGGCTGTCTCCGGGCGAGCGCGCCGAGATCGTGGTGGACGTTCGCCCGGGGGAGCGGGTGACCCTGCGCAGCAACCCGCCCGAGCTGGGCGCGGGCGCGCTGGCCGACCGCTTCGCGGGCGGGGCGGACCGGTTCGACGTGCTGCAACTGCGCGCCGCCGGCACCCTCGCCGCGTCGCCGCCGGTGCCGGAGACGCTGGCGCCCACCGAGCGGCTGGACCCGGCCGACGCCGCGCAGACCCGGCGGTTCACCCTCACGGGCCGCAGCATCAACGGCCGCTCGATGGAGCTGGACCGGATCGACGAGACGGTCACCCGAGGCAGCACCGAGGTGTGGGAGGTGACCAACCGGGACGGCGCCCCGCACAACTTTCACGTGCACGACGTGCAGTTCCAGGTGCTCTCGGTCGGCGGGTCCGCTCCGCCGCCCGCGTGGAGCGGCTGGAAGGACACCGTCTACCTGGCGCCCAACCGGCCGGTACGGCTGATCATGCGCTTCACCGACCACAGTGACCCGGACACGCCGTACATGTACCACTGCCACCTGCTGTACCACGAGGACGCCGGCATGATGGGCCAGTTCGTGGTGGTCGAACCGGGCCAGCGGGCCGGTCGCCCGCCGCGATCGGGCGACCACACCGGCCACGACTGACGGCCGCTCGTGCGGCCACCGGCCGAGGCGTACGGCCGCCGACGCTGGTGCCCGGCGGGACGGCGGCGGCGGAGGGTAGGGCGTACGGTCGGCCGGTGCGGATCATCAAGTTCACCCACGCCTGTGTCCGGATCGAGCACGACGGGGCGGTCCTGGTGATCGACCCGGGCACCTGGAGCGAGCCGCGGGCCCTGGCCGGCGCGGACGCCGTGCTGGTCACCCACGAGCACACCGACCACGTCGACGTGCTGCGGCTGGCCGGCCTCGGCGTCCCGGTCTTCGCGCCCGAGCAGGCGGTGCTGCCCGACCTGGCCCCGCTGCCGGTCACCCGGGTCCGCGCCGGCCAGCGGTTCACCGCCGCCGGCCTCAATGTGACCGCGTACGGCGGGCGACACGCCGCCATCCACGACGGACAGCCCGACTGCGCCAACCTCGGCTACCTGGTCGAGGAGAGCGTCTACCACCCGGGCGACTCGCTGCACCGCCCCGAGCGGCCGGTGCCGACGCTGCTGGCGCCGGCGCAGGGGTCCTGGCTGAAGCTCACCGAGGCGATCGACTTCGCCCGCGCCGTCGGCGCCGAGCGGGTGTTCCCGATCCACGACGCCCAGCTCAACGAGCGGGGGCTGGCCAGCGTCAACGGCTGGTTCGGCGAGACGGTGCCCGGCTACCGCTACCTCGCCCCCGGCGAAGCCGCCTGAGCCCTCCGTCGTTCACGCGGCCGCGGGGCGGCGGCTCGGTCACGCTCGCCCCACCCTCCCCGGCAGGGAGCAGCATGAGCAGCGAGACCGTGCCCACGGTGATGCCCGCGGCCTTCTTCGGGCACGGCAGCCCGATGAACGCCCTCACCCGCCCGGGCGCGCGGCCAGCCGGGGCGGGAGGCTCAGAACTCGAAGCGCGGCGCGGCCGGGGTCAGCAGGGCCGTCCGGGCTGGCGCAGACCAGCCGCGGCGCAGCTCACCGGCGATGGCATCGAGTACCCGCGGCACGTCCGGCGCGGCGCCGTCGTGCATCGCCTCGACCACCACCAGGATCGTCGCGGTGTCGTCGCGGACCGCCGACCAGCCGCTCTGCCGGTTGGTCCAGCGCCGGGCGTGCGCCCGCCCGTCCGGGTCGGCGAAGATCACCTCACCCGGGTCCGGGTGCTCCTCGGCGCCGGCGAAGGTCAGGTAGCGCTCGTCGCCGCGGGCCGGCCGCACCTCGATGCCGCCGCCGATCCGCGCCACGTCGAGGATCCCGACCGGGATGGCGTACGCGGCGGAGACGGCGTTGCCGAGGTCGACCAGCGGGTGCACCTCGGGCAGGGCGCCCTCGGTGCGCAGCCGGCGCAGCAGCGACTCCGACGCGCACCGGTATCTCGTCGGGGCGAGTCCCATCCGGGCGAACGCCCGCCGCCACGCCTGGATCTCCGGGAAGCTCGCCTCGGTGCCGCCGGCCAGCCGGTCCCGGGCCACCGCGTGCAGGTCGGCCAGCGGCAGGTCGGCGCGCGGCTTGCCGGCCACGCCCTCCGCGTACAGCAGGCCGGCGACCAGCCCGGGGTGCGCAGCCCAGACCTCGGGGGAGTGCTGGAAGAACATCTCGGCCCCCCTCACGCCTCGGCGCGGGCCAGCAGCAGCCCGAGCGCGACGAACGAGCCGGCGAAACCCCGGCGCAGCCAGCGGGTCACCGCCGGCCGGGCCAGCACCCGGTCGCGTACCGCGCCGGCCAGCACCCCGTAGGCGGCGAACACTGCGAAGGTGAGCGCCATGAACACCGCACCCAGACCGAGCATCCGGGTGAACTGGTTCGGCTCGCCGGCCCGGACGAACTGCGGCAGGAACGCGAAGAAGAAGATGGTCAACTTCGGGTTGAGCAGGTTGGACAGCACCGCCACCGAGATCACGCGGGCGGCCGACGGGGCCGGCTCCGCCGGGTCGACGGCGAACCCGCTGCGGTCCCGCAAGGTGGCCCAGGCCAGGTAGAGCAGGTACGCCACGCCGGCGTACTTGAGCACCTGGAAGGCCGCCGCGCTGGAGTGCAGCAACGCGGCCATCCCGGTGACCGCCGCGGCCAGGTGCGGGGCGACGCCCAGGGTGGAGCCGGCGGCGGCGAGCACGCCCGCCCGGGGCCCCCGGCCGAGCCCGGCGGCGAGCGTGTAGAGGGCCCCGGTGCCCGGGGTGGCGATCACGACGAGCGAGGTGACCAGGAACGCGACGGTCATCATCGTCCTTCCGACGAGTGGGTGGGTGGTGCCTCACTGCCCACTCTGCTGCCATCATGGCCCGATGAGCAGAGCCAAACCACGCTCGCCCGAGAGGTCCATATCCGCCGGGTCGGATTTCCTGCACCTTGACATCGCCGAGGCGCCGCCCGGCGGCCGCGCCGACTGGCTGGCCGCCCGGCTGCGCCAGGCAATCGCCGACGGGCGGCTCCCGATCGGCGGCCGGCTGCCCGCCACCCGGGTGCTCGCCGCCGATCTCGGTGTCTCCCGGGGCGTGGTCACCGAGGCGTACCAGCGGCTGGTCGAGGACGGCCAGGTCGCCGGGCGGGGACGCGCCGGCACGGTGGTGGTCGCCGCTCCGGCCGCGCCGCCGGCGCCGCCGCCGGCCGCGGCGCCTGCCCCGGTCACGCTCTTCCCGCGCGCTCCCGGCACCGACGTCCTCGACGCCGTACGCGCGATCCCGGCGCGGATCGACCTGACGCCCGGCGTACCCGACCTGGCCGCCTTTCCGCGCGCGGCCTGGCTACGCGCCGAACGGACCGTGCTGCGGCAGCTGGCCGCGTCCGACTTCGGCTACGGCGACCCGCGCGGTGCGCCCGCGTTGCGCGCCGCCGTCGCGGCGTGGCTGGCCCGCAGCCGCGGTGTCGCGGCCGACCCCGCCGAGGTGATCGTCACGACCGGTGTCTCGCAGGCGCTCGGCCTGCTCGCCCAGGCGTTGCGGCCGTACGGCATCACCCGGATCGCGGTCGAGGACCCGGGCTCGCTCGGGGTGCGCCAGCACCTGAACAACTGGCAGGTCGACACCCCACCGGTCGCGGTCGACGACGCCGGCCTGCGGGTCGACGAACTGGCCGCCAGCGGCGTGGCCGCGGTGATGCTCACCCCCGCCCACCAGTTCCCGACCGGCGTGGTGCTGGACGGCGAGCGCCGCCGCCAGCTCGTCGCCTGGGCGCGGGCCGGCGGGCTGATCGTCGAGGACGACTACGACGCCGAGCACCGGTACGACCGCCCGCCGGTGCCGGCGCTGCGGGCGTTGCTGCCCGACCAGATCTGTTACGCCGCCAGCGTGTCGAAGCTGCTGGCGCCGGCGTTACGGGTCGGCTGGCTGCTGGTGCCGGCGCGCTACCGGGAGGCGGTGGTGGAGGCCCGGCGCAACGCCGACCTGGGCAACGCGGTGCTGCCACAACTCGTGCTCGCCGAGCTGATGACCTCCGGCGCGTTGGAGCGGCAGCTCCGGATGCTGCGCCGGCGGCACGTCCGCCGGCGGGACGCGATGATCGCCGCGCTGGCCCGGCACCTGCCCGGCGCGACCGTGCACGGGGCGGCGGCCGGGCTGCACCTGATGGTCACGCTGCCAGGTGACCTGCCGGACACCGAGGTGGCCGCCGGTGCGCTGGAGCGCGGGGTGAAGGTGCAACCGCTGTCCTGGCACTGCCAGCGGGCACACCGGCCCGGGCTGGTCCTCGGGTACGCGGCGAACCCGGCCTCGACCATCGAGGAGGGGATCGCCACCGTCGCCGCCGTGCTACGCGGCTAACGGGGGCCGCTGCCAGCCGGCGCGTCGGGCACGGGCCGGGCCCCGGGCTCGGCGGTCAGGGCGTGCCGGGCCAGTACGACGAGCCAACCCAACCCGGTGAGGATCGACAGGCGCTGAAGCAGGCCGGCGGGCGCCGGGGTCCACACGCCGGCGTAGTCCAGCCCGACGAGCGTGCCGGCGCCGAGGAACAGCACGATGACGGCGACCCCCACCGCGATGCCGTACGCCCGGGCGAACCGGCGCGCGTACGTGAAGGCGATCAGCGCCAGGGCGAGGAAGACGGCCGGGCCGGCGACGTCGTGCAGCGCCCCGTGCCAGGAGGCGGTCGCCGCGGTGCCCGGCGGGTAGTCCAGGCCGGGATCGGTGACGAAGACGCCCGCGGCGACGAGCGCGACCCCGGCGGTGGCGACCCAGCGGGGTCCCCAGACCGCCGCCGGGCCGGAGTGGATGGTCCGGCGCAGCCCGACCGCGAAGACGACCAGCAGTACGCCGGTGAGCAGGAAGTTGGCGATCTGGATCCAGCCGCGTCCGGTGAGGGCCAGCTCGCTGATCCAGTTGCGCATCGGGTCGTAGTGTGGCCGGGCGGCGCCCTCGGCCAGCGCGACGGTGGCGAACACCAGCGGACCCGCGGCCCCGGCCCAGAGGAGTTTGCGTGACGACATGTCTTCTCCAAACATAATCTGCATGACGCAGATAAATGATGATGCAGATTATGCGGCGGTAGAGTCGGGCCATGTCAAGAGCGCGGCAGGAACTGCTGCTCGAGCTGCAGGCCACGCTGACCCAGGCGGTGGCCGACGCGATCCTGGTGCAACAGGCGGCGGCCGACCGGCTCGGCCTCGGGCTGGCCGACTTCAAGTGCCTCACCGCCCTCACCGAGGAGGGCTCGGCGACGGCCGGGGAGATCGCCCACCGCACCGGCCTGACCAGCGGCGCGGTGACCCGGATGATCGACCGCCTGGAGCGTGCCGGATGGGTCCGGCGCCGCCACGACACGGTGGACCGTCGCCGGGTGATCGTGGAACCGGTGCCGGAGCGGCTGGCGGAGATCGAGCCGCTCTTCGCCGGCATGGCCGCCGGCTGGTCGGCGGCGCTCGCCGACTACGACGACGCCCAACTGCGGATGCTCATCGACCTGTTCGGCCGGATGCGCGCCCTGGCCCGGCAGCAGGCCGCGGCGATCCGCGTCGAAGCCTGAGGCGCCGTTCGGGGTCACCGGCTCTGGAAACGGGTCGACGGCCGCCACCATCGGCGGGGTCGCTCGACCCCGCCGATGGTGGCGGCCGTCGTAGGTACGCCGGGGCAGGCGTACGTCAGAGGCGCTTCGCGACCTCGACCAGCTGGTCCAGGGCCGCGCCCCAGCCCTCGATGAAGCCCATCTCCGCGTGCGCCTTCTTCGCCGCGTCGTCGGCGTGGATCGCGGTGGCGGTGTACTTCGTGCCGGTGCCGGCGGGCTCGATCTGGACGACGGCGGTGAACGGGAAGCCGTCCGCGGAGACCTGCGGGCGGAAACCGGGGCCGAGGGCCGAGGTGAAGGCCAGCGTGGAGTTCTCCTTCACCAGCAGCACGCAGCCGACGTTCGGGAACTCCTGGCCCTCCGGCGAGCGCATCACCGTGTTGAACTTGCCGCCGGGCCGCAGGTCGAGTTCGCAGGACGTGGTCGACCAGGGCTTCGGGGTGAACCACTGCACGATCAGCTCGGGCGTCGTCCAGGCCTTCCAGACCAGCTCGGGCGCGACGTCGACGGTGCGCTCCAGGACGAGGTCGAGATTGGGGTCCGCGCTCCAGGTGGTCATTTCTGCTGCTCCTTCAGGTCGTAGAGAAGTGCGTCGAGTTGATCCAGCCGTCGGGTCCACAGCGCGCGCTGCCCGGTGAGCCAGGTGTCGACCCGTTCCAGCGGCTCGGGGGTGAGGCGGTAGGTGCGCACCCGACCCTTCTTCTCCGACGTCACCAGGCCGGAGCGCTCGAGGACGCCCAGGTGCTGGGTGAACGACGGCAGTGCCATGTCGAACGGACGGGCCAGCTCGCTGGTCGTCGCCGGCCCTCGGCCGAGGCGTTCCACGATCCGGCGGCGGGTGGGGTCGGACAACGCGTGGAACACGCCGTCCAGCGCCGGGTCCACCGGCCTGTCCCCGTCGCCAGATCGCTTAGGCATGCACCTAAGTATGGGCGCGGCGAAAGCTTAGGTCAAGACCTAAGTATCAGGCGTGTTGGGACGTGCCGGGATCCGCCGATCCTGATCGTCGCCGCCGCAGCCGAGGAGCATCGCCCTTGACATCGTCGGCTCCCGCTGGCCAGCATCGGGGGCGCCGGTGTCGCGACCTCGGCGGCCAGCAGGGCCGTACGGGCTGAAACGTCGACTCTTCGCGAAGGGACGACGTGATGCACCCGATGCTGCGACGGCTGGACGACCTCGCCGCCCACCTCGCCACCCGCCCGGACGTGGTCGCGCTCCTCGGGCTCGGCTCCGCCGGCGCCGAGCACGACCGCCTCGACGACTACTCCGACCTGGACTTCTTCGTCGTGGTCGACGCGCACGCCAAGCCCCGCTACCTGGAATCCCTCGACTGGCTGCGCGCACCCTGCCCGGTGGCGTACAGCTTCGCCAACGACCGCAACGGGCGGAAGGCGCTCTACGCCGACGGCGTTTTCGTCGAGTACGCCGTCTTCACCCTCGACGAACTCGCCCGGCTGCCGTTCACCGGCGCCCGGATCGTGTGGCAGCGTGACGACGCGCCCGCCGGGCTGGCCGATTGTGGACCACCGCCGGCCGGGGTCCCGTTCGACACCGTCGAGTTCCACCTCAACGAGGCGCTGACCAACCTCTACGTCGGCCTGCTCCGCGACCTGCGCGGTGAGCGGCTGACCGCCGCGCGGTTCATCCAGTCGTACGCCGTCGACCGGGTGATCGGGCTGCTGAACCTGACGCACCCCGGGGCCGGGCACCGCCGCGACCCGTTCGACGCCAGCCGGCGGGTGGAGCAGGCGTACCCTCCTCAGGTGCTGCCGCTGGCCGCTATGGTGCCCGGCTACCAGCACAACCGGCAGGCGGCGGCGGTCACGCTGACCTGGCTGGAGGAACGATTCACCGTGGACCGGGTGATCGCCGACGCCATCCGCCGGCTCCTCGCCGTCGGAGCCTAGACCCGGCCGCCGAAGAAGACCCAGACCTCGGCCACCCGGCCGTCCCGCACCGTGATGTGCTCGGCGTTGCGGTACCGCTCACCGTTGTGCAGCTCGTACTCGTACAGCAGGAGGACCTCGTCGTCGCCGACGTCGGCCAGCCGCAGGACCTCCTGCGACAAGAAGC
The DNA here is from genome assembly GCF_011759515.1 of Micromonospora sp. CNZ280. Classification (NCBI taxonomy): domain Bacteria; kingdom Bacillati; phylum Actinomycetota; class Actinomycetes; order Micromonosporales; family Micromonosporaceae; genus Micromonospora; species Micromonospora sp. CNZ280. The sequence goes on along the minus strand of NZ_JAAOYP010000002.1, from coordinate 234,019 downwards.
GGTCCGCCGTCGGGAAGCACCGGTCGAGGTAGGCCGCCTTGTCGATGTGGTCGTCCTGCGGGCTGGTGAAGACCAAATCCGGGGCGAGCAGCCGGTCGGCGGCGGCCAGGTCCTGTTTCCGGTACGCCGCCAGCAGCGCCCGCACCACCTCCGTGTTGGACACGCTCCACCTCCTGGCGGCCGGCGGTTCTCGGCGACCAGCAGCATAAGCGGTGCCGACTGTCGGTTCCCGACACACCGGTTCCGCTGGACGTGTCGGTCAGGCTCATATCGGGTGTGCTCGATGTCACGTTAGCGTCTGGCCACGCCGACACCACCGCCGGCGCTCGCCGATTCCGGGAGAGCGTCCATGAAGACACCGCTGAAGGCCACCGCCGCCCTGGTCACCGCCCTGCTGCTGACCCTGACCACCGCGTCCCCCGTCCAGGCCGCCGACCCGTCCACCAAGACCCCGGTCGCCGGCTCGTTGCGCGCCTACAACGTCTCCGGCGTGTACGTCGCCGGAGTCTCCTCCGGTGCCTACCTGGCCACCCAGCTGCACGTCGCCTACTCGTCCCGGATCCGCGGCGCGGCCGTCTTCGCCGCCGGGCCCTACTACTGCGCCCAGAACAACGTCGCCCAGGCACTCTACGGCTGCGGCGACAACCTGTACCCGACCTACCTGTCCGCCCTGCAGACGTACACCCGCACCTGGGCCACGTACGGCTGGGTCGATCCGGTGGGCAACCTCTCCGGCGACCCGGTGTACGTCTTCCACGGCGCCAACGACAGCACCGTCAAGAAGTCGGTCACCGACGACCTGGTCCGCTACTACCAGCACTTCGGCGCCAGTGTGCAGTACGACAGCGGCTCCTCGGCGGGGCACGCCTGGGTCACCCCGTACGGCACCCGCGGCTGCACCGCGACCGCCTCGCCGTTCCTCAACAACTGCGGCACCGACCCGCAGAACGCCCTGCTGCGCAAGCTGCTGGGCAGCGTCAAGGCGCCGAACACCGGTGCGCTCGGCGGCACGCTCATCCGGTTCAGCCAGAACACCCACGCGGTCAACGGCTGGGCCCCCGGCCTGAGCATGGACGCCAACGGCTTCGCGTACGTGCCGTCGTCGTGCGCCGCCGGCCAGTCCTGCCGGCTGCTGGTCGCACTGCACGGTTGCCTGCAGGCGTACGGCTCGGTCGGCACCGCGTTCGTGGATCGGGCCAACCTCAACCAGTACGCCGACACCAACAACCTGATCGTGCTCTACCCCCAGGCCGCCACCGCGGGCACCAACCCCAACGGCTGCTGGGACTGGTGGGGCTACCTCGGCGCCACCAACTACCCGATCAAGGGCGGCGCTCAGGTCGAGACGATCATGAACATGGTCCGCCGCCTCGACGGCTGACCTCATGTGAGGTGGCCCCGGCCGGCCCCGCTCAGGCGGGTTCGTCGGCCGGGGCGTCCACCCCAGCCAGGCGGGCGTCCGCCTCGGCCTGCCCCTCGGCGTCCCGGGCCGCCTCGCACACCGCTGCCGCGTCCACCCAGTGCCGCCGCGCCTCGTCCACATCGCCGAGCGCGTCCGCCGCGTCGCCCAGGTACAGCAGGGTCCGGCCCAGCCCCGGGGTGGCCGGCCCGCCCTCGCGCAACCGCCGGCTCTCGGCCAGCATCTCGTACGCCTGCCGCGCCTGCCGGGGCGCGGTGCTCAGCAGCGTGGCACCGGCGTTGAGCAGCGCGGCGGCCCGATTCGTCGGGTCGGCCACCGACTCGTACTCGCGCAGCGCCGCCCGCCACGACTGTGCCGCGTCCAGGTGCTCGCCCAGGTCGGCGTGCACCAGCACCAGGTTGGTCAGCGCCGCCGCGTAGCCCCGGGCGTCGCCGAGCGAGCGGAACGTGTTCGCCGCCCGGACCAGATGGTGGTGCGCGATCTCGAACTCGCCGCGGGCGAGCTGGGCGGCGCCGAGTCCGAGCTGGGTCAGCGCGTGCCCGGCCCGGTCGGCGCCGGAGCGGTGCCGGCGGGACAGCTCCAGGTGTTCCACCGCGTCGTCGAGCTGACCGAGGTCGAGCAGCACCAGGCCGAGGTTCATCCGGGCCTGGGCGGTGCCCCGGCGGCCCCGCTCGGCGACGGCCAGGGTCAGCGCGGTGGCCGCGCCCTGCGGGTCGTGCCGGCGCCGACGCAGCACCCCCAGCTCGTTGTGCGCCCAGCCGGCGATCTCCGGCCGGTCGTCGGCGGTCGGCGTGGCCAGCACGGTGCGGCACACCTCGTCCCACTCGTCCAGCCGCTCGACGTGGGCGAGCCAGCCGCACAGCGCCACCGCCAGCCGGAACCACCAGCGGCGGACCCGGCGGGGCAGCGTCTCGGCTGCGCCGGCCGGCACCTTGACCACCGCGAGCAGCAGCTCCTGGTGCAGGTCGAACCAGCCGTACGGGTCGTCGTCGAGCGGCAACGGCCGGTCCCGGTCCAGGGTGGACGCGGCCACCGCCAGGCTCGCGGCGTGCCGTTCGGCCCGCCGGGCCAGGTGCCGGGTGAGCCGGGCCTGCGCCGCCACCCGCCGGCGCACCGGCTCGTCGTCCCGCAGGTGCAGCCGGGCGTACGGGCCGAGCAGCGGCCGCACCTCGTACCGGTCGCCGGGCGCGCCGACCACGAACGCCCCGGCGGCCAGCTCGTCCAGCAGGGCGGCGACCCGGTCCGGCCGCCGGTCGGCGAGCGCGGCGATGGTCGGCCGGTCCACCGGCGCCGGGGTGAGCGACATCAGCCGCCACAGCCGCCGGGCCTCCGCCGAGAGCGCGTGATACGCGGCGTCCCGCGCGGTCACCAGCAGGGTCGCCGGGGACGCGTCGAGCTCCTGGTGCGGGGGAGTCTCGACGGCCCGGCGCAGCGCGTCGAGCACGTCGGCGTGCCGCCAGCCGTGCTGCGCGGTGCGCCGACCCAGCTCCGCCACCGTACGCGGCTGCCGCCCGCACAGCTCGACGATGGTGCGGACCGCCGGGTCGGTGCGCGGTTCCGGGCGGTGCGGGCGGGCCGCCGGCGCCGCCGCGCCGGCCGCGGCGAACAGTTCGACCGCGTCGTCGGTGTCCGGCTCCCCGATCCAGTGCGCCACCACCCCGACCGCGTCCAGCGCGGCGAGCGCCCCGGTGCCGGCCAGCAGCAGCCGGCAGGCGTGGGCGGTCGGCGGCAGGAGCGGCCGGACCTGGGCGGCGTCGTCGACGTTGTCCAGCACCAGCAGGATCCGCCGGCCGTCGAGTTGGCCGCGCAGCTCGTCGGCGGCCTCGGTGAGGTCGTCCGGGCGACCGGAGGCCGGCGGTCGGGTGCCCAGGACCCGGGCCAGCGCGGCCAGCACCTGCCGGGGCGGGTGGCGCCGGCCGCCCCGGCGCAGGTCCAGGTGGTACTGGCCGTCCGGGAAGTCGGCCCGGCACCGGTTGGCCGCCTCGATGGCGTACCAGGAGGTGCCGACGGCCCGGCGGCCCACGACCGCCACCGCGTGCTCCCGCTTCAGCGCGTCCACGATGGCGTCCACATCGTCGCTGCGCCCGGTGAAGGTGCCCTGGTAGGGCAGCGTCGGCGTGCCGGCGGCGGCCGGCGTCTCGGCGTCCGGCTCGGCGAGCTGGTCGCGCCGGCGCCGGCGCCACTCGACCACGAAGGAGGCGAGCAGGCCGAGCAGCACCACGCCGACGCTCGCCGAGCCCAGCACCTGCACGGACAGCTCGGAGAGCAGGTTGCCGGCGATGTTGCCGAGCAGCGCGCTGACCCCGCCGCCGAGCACCCCGCCGAGGGCGAGCAGCACGCTCAGCCGGCCCGGCCCGCGCGACCGCCCGGCCGGCCGGCTCACCGGACGCCCCCGGCGACCAGCCCGGCGACGAGCTGGCGGCGGGCCAGCACCACCAGCAGCACCGGCAGGATCGACGCGACCACCGACCCGGCGGCGAGCACCCCGCTGTTGGCCACGAACCCGCGGGTCTGGCCGGCGAGGAACAGCCCCAGCGGTGCCGCGCCCGGCCCGCTGAACAGCAGGCCGACCACCAGGTCGTTCCACACCTGGACGAACTCCAGCACGGCGACCGCGACCACCGCCGGCCGGTTGTGCCGGGCCAGCAGCCGCAGCGTGCTCCACCAGTGCCGGCCGCCGAGTCGCACCGCGCGCACCTGCTCGGCGGGCAGGTCGGCGAAGGCGTTGCGCAGCACCAGCACGGCGAACGGGATGCCCAGCGCGACGTGCACCAGCGCCAGCCCGCGCGTCGTGCCGGAGGAGAGCACGGCGCCGAGCACCTCGTTGACCGGGCCGGCGATCACCTGGACCGGCACCACGCTGGCCGCCATCAGCAGCAGCCCGGTGGCCTGCGCGGGCGGCCCGGTCAGCCAGGCCAGCGGGTACGCCGCCAGCAGCGCGATGCCGAGCACGGCCGCGGTGACCACGGTGGCCAGCACCAGGGTGAACCCGAGCGTGCGCCACAGCTCCGGACCGCTGGTCAGCTGGCGGTACGAGTCGAGGCTGGGCGCGCTCGACCACCACGCCCGGGCGGCCGCGTCGACCGGCCGGTGCAGCGAGGTGGCCAGCAGCACGCCCAGCGGCACCAGCCAGGCGAGCGCGGCGCCGGCGGCGAGCAGCCGGATCCACCGACGCGGCGGCGCCGGTTCGGGGTCGACCGGCGCGGGATCGCGCGGCGGCGGCCACGCCTGGCGGACGAAGAGCGCCGCCACCAGCATGCCGGCCGCCACGGCCGCCAGCCAGATCACCCCGAGCGCAGCGCCCTCGCCGGTGGTGGTGCCGCCGGAGGTCTGCCAGACCCGCAGCGCCAGCACCGACGCCTCGTCGCGCACCGAGCCGGGGGTCATCACCAGGATCAGGTCGAAGGTACGGCTGGTGCCGAGCGCCACCAGGGCGAACACCACCGCGACCGTACGCAGCAGCAGCGGGCGCCACTGCGCGTCCCAGAGCACGTCCCGCCGGTTGCCGCCGAAGGCGCGGACCGCGTCGCCGAGGCTCGGCGGCACCGCGTCCAGCGCGGCCCGGAACACCAGCACGGCCAGCCCGACCCAGGCCCAGACGAACGCCGACATCAGGGCCACGGTGACCAGGCCCGGGCCGAGCAGCTGCGGCACCTGTTCCGCCGAGCGCCCGGTGAGCCGGGCCAGCAGCAGGGTGGCCGGCCCACGCTGCGGATCGGGGTCGTAGAGCAGCCGGAAGGTGACCCCGGTGACCACCAGCGGCAGCGCGGTCGGCACCACCAGGATGAGCCGGACCAGCCCGCCCTCCTGCGAGCGGCGGGACGCGGCGGCCAGCAGGTAGCCGAGCACGGTGACCACCGCGGGCACCAGCAGCGCCCAGAGCACCGTACGGCCCACCACCGCCGCGGTGCCCGGCGCGGCGAACGCGGCGCGGAAGTTCGCCGCGCCGACCCAGCGGCCGTCGGTGACCACGCTGGCGTGCAGCGTCCGTAGCACCGGCCAGGCCACCAGCCCGCCGAGCAGCAGCAGCGCCGGCAGCAGCAGCGCGGAGGTGGCGCCCGCCGCCGGGTAGGCTCGGCCGCGCCGCGGCGGCCCGACGTCGTCGAGAACCGCCAGTTCGCCGAGCACCGGCCGGGTCATCGCCCACCCCCGGCCGCCCGGGCCGCCGCGGCCAGCTGTCCGGTGGCCCGGCGCACCGCCTCGGCGGCGCGCACCCCGTCGGTGACGTCGGCGAAGAAGTCCTGCATGATCCGCCAGATGCCCACCCCGTCGGAGCCGGTGAACGGGCCGGGCAGCCGGTCGGAGAGGTCGAAGCGGACCGACTCCGCGTCGCGCAGCTCGGCGGCGAGCGCCCGGCGCATCGGGTCGTGGTAGCTCTCCAGCGGGACCGTGACGTTGGGGGAGAGGTAGCCGCCGGCCCGCAACCACGGCCGGAATGCCGACCCGTCGCTGAGCCAGCGCACCAGCTCCGCCCCGCGGGCCGACCCGGCGAACGCCACCGCCGCGTCGCCGCCCAGGATCAGCGGACGGTCCGCCGCCCGTGACCCCGGGAACCGGAAGGTGACCGGCTGCTCCGGACCGCGCTGGAACCGGCTGCTGACGTCGGCGACGAAGTCGGCCTCGAACACCATCGTCGCCCGGCGGTGGTGCACCACCTGGATCACCGACTCCTCGTACTGGGTGAGCAGGGCGCGGCGGGGGCCGCCGGGGAAGGCGCCGTCGATGCTCCACAGCTCGGCGAGGCGCTCCAGGGCGATCCGCACCGACCGGCTGCGCCAGTCGGCCTCGCCGCGGGCCAGCGCCTCGTAGAAGTCGGGCGCGGCGACGTCGGCGAGCACGTTCTCGAACCAGTCGGTGAGCACCCAGCCGTCGGCGGCGCCGATCGCCAGCGGCGCCGGGGCGATGCCGGCCCGGGCCCGGGCGCCCTGCCGGCGGGTGATCGCCACCAGTTGGTCCCAGGTGGCGGGCGGCTCGGAGAGCATCGACCGGAAGTACCAGAACAGCGACTTGTGGGCCGCCTTCACCCAGACCCCGTAGCGGCGCCCGTCGGTGGCGAGCAGGTCGGCCATCCCGGGCGGGACGGCGTAGCTCGCGGCGGGGGCGAGTTCGCGCAGCCAGCCCCGGCGGGCGTACTCGACGACCAGCCCGGAGCGGGGCAGGATCGCCACGTCGGGGCTGGTGCCGGCGAGGTGCCGGGCGCGCAGGAACGCGTCGATGTCGTTGCCCGCGCTGACCACCCGTACCGGCGTGCCGTAGCCGGCCACCACCTGCCGGAACCGGGTCAGCTCGGTGCCGCTCCACACCACCGCCACCTGCAGCGACCGCTCGCCCCGGGAACAGGAGGCGGCGGCGGTCGCGGTGCTCGCCGCGGCGGCGGCCCGCAGCAGCGTACGGCGGCGCAGCCTCACCGGCCCACCTCCGCGTCGGCGTCGGCCGGCGCTGCCCGGACCTGGTCGCCGAGTTCGGCCAGCACGGCCTCGTCGGCGGTGCAGACCAGCACCGCGAGACCCGGCGCGTCGGGCGGGGAGAGCCGCCCGACCAGGTCGGTGAGCCGCCCGCCGTCGGGGGCACCGGCCGGCAGGTCGATGACCAGGACCTCCGGCAGGCAGGCCATTGCCCGGGCCAGCGCAACCCGGAAGCGTTGGCCCTCGGAGAGCAGGTGCGGCCGCAGGTCGAGGGTCGGCGCCAGCTCCAGCCGCTCGACCACCGTCGCCGCCCAGCTGTCGGCCACCTCGCGTACCCGTTCCCGCTTGCGCTGGCCGTAGGCGATGTTGCGGCGCACGGTCAGGTGGGGCAGCAGGGCGCCGCCGGCCGGGACGTACCCGATGCGGCGGCGCAGCGGCGGCAGGTCGGTGACGTCCCGGCCGCCGACCAGCACGGCGCCGGCCGCCGGCGCGGCCAGCCCGACCACCACCCGGGCGAGCGCGGTGCCGACCCGGGGCGGGGCGGCCAGCGCCACGGTGGCGCCGGCGGGCACGTCGAGGGTCACCGGCGCGTCGGCGGGCAGCGCGACGAGTTCGCAGAGTCGTAACGTGGCCATCACCTCCGGTGACCCGAATCGTCGCCCCCAGGGTGGCACATCCGGACGACGAACACGCCCCGCACCCTCCCTTGTGGAGGCGGCGGGCGGCCCTCACCCGTCGGCGCGACATCGGCCGGAACCGGCACCGGGCCGGCCAGGCGGCACCTAGCCTGGCGCTGAGGAGCACCACGCGATCGTCGACGGAGGTCAGCGGTGAGCATCGAGGACGCCAGGGACGCCTTTGCCGGTGCCGAGGAAGTGGAGATCACCGTGACCGGCCGGCGGACCGGCCGGCAGATCTCGCACCCGGTGTGGTTCGTGCAGGACGAGCAGAGCATGTTCCTGGTGCCGATCACCGGGTCGGACAGCGACTGGTACAAGAACCTGCGGCAGACCCCGCTGATCGAGGTCGCGGCGAACGGCACCGCGGTGAGCGCGCCCGCCACTCCGATCACCGACGCCGACCGGGTCGACCACGTGCTGGAGATGTTCCGCGCGAAGTACGGCCGCCGGTACGTGGACGAGCACTACCCGAGGCGGGACGTCGCCGTCCAGGTCTCCCTCGGCTGAGGACGGGCGGTCAGCCCGGCGGCTCGGGACGGTAGAGCGCGGCCAGCGCGACGGCGGTGTCCGTGAGCATGGCCCGCAGCTCGGCCGGCGCCAGCACCTCCACCTCGGCGCCGAGCCGCAGCAGATCGCCGTGGGCGTGGGTGAGCGATTCGATCGGCACCACCGTGGTCACCCAACCGGTGGCGTCCGGTGGGCCGGCGTTGCGCTCTGCCGCCCCGGCCACCACGTCGCTGGCGACCTCCCGCAGCCGCTGCCGGCCGCGGGGGGAGAGCCGGATCCTCGCGTCGTCGCTGTGCAGTTGGGCGCGGAAGCGCACCACGTGCCCCTGCCACCAGGCCGGCAGGTCGAACTCCGCGGGCCGGTCGAATCCCTCGTCCAGGGTGGTCAGCGTCAGGATCTGGTTGATCCGGTAGGTCGCCGGGGCGTCCCGGCCCGGCCGGTTGGCCACCGCGTACCACCGACCGCCCTTGAGCACCAGCCCGTACGGCTCCAGCGCCCGGTCCACCTCGCCGGTCCAGCTGCGGTAGCGGACCCGGATCCGGCGCTCGCGCCACACCGCGTCGGCCACCGCGGCCAGGTGGGGCGAGGCGTCGCCGTCGGCGTACCAGCCGGGGGTGTCCAGGTGGAATCGCTGCTGGAGCCGCTGCGCCCGGTCGGCCAGCGCGGGCGGCAGCGCGGCCTGGAGCTTGAGCTGGAGCGCGGCCACCACCGCGCCGTAGCCCAGCTCGGCGGCCGGCCCGGGCAGCCCGGCGAGGAAGAGGCGCTCGGCCTCCTCGGCGGTCAGCCCGGTGAGCCGGGTCCGCCAGCCCTCGACCAGCTGGTAGCCGCCGGCGTGCCCGGCCTCGCCGTAGAGCGGGATGCCCGCCGAGTGCAGCGACTCGACGTCGCGGTAGACGGTGCGGACGGAGACCTCCAGCCGCTGCGCGAGTTGCGCCGCGGTCATCCGGCCGTGGCCCTGCAGCAGCAGCAGGAGGGAAAGAAGTCGACTGGCCCGCACTCCCCTGACAGTAGTTGTCAGGGGAGTGGTCCTACCGTCCCGGCATGGCATTTCGCGACAAGGATCTCTGGGTGCCGGGACCGGTCACGGTCGCCGGCCGCGAGCTGAAGCGCTACCACATCGACCAGCCGCACCGGCGGATCGAACCGGAGGTGGAGAAGGCCGGGTACGACCTGCTGCCCCGGCTGCTGCCGGCCGGCACGGACGACAGCACCCCGGCGGCGGGCTGGGTGGTGCTGCACCGGGGCGCCGACACCGGCGCCTACCTGCTGGCGTACACCTGGGTGTGGGACAACGTGGTGCAGGTGCGGGTCGCCGCCGCCGGCCAGCCCGCCCTGGACTGCCCGGACGACGACCCGACCCACTTCGTCGAGCAGCACCGGCCCTGGGTCGGCTGCGTCTGGGAACTCGGCGTGCTGGAGCACGAGCGGGCCGCGTGGGTCCGGCACGTGCTGGCGCCGGAGCGCCCGGACCTGGCCGGCTGGCGCGCCGACACCCGGGTTGAGGGGCCGGTGGGCCGCTGATGGGCGACTTCGACTTCTTCGTCGGCACCTGGGACGTGGTCAACCGGCGGCTGGTGAAGCGGCACGTCGGCAGCGACGAGTGGGACGAGTTCCCCGGGCGGTCGGTGGCGGGCAGCTTCTTCGGCGGTGCGGGCAGCTTCGACGAGATCACCTTTCCGACCAAGGGCTTCTCCGGCGCCACGGTGCGGATCTTCGACCCGGCGGCCGGCACCTGGTCGATCTACTGGATGAACAGCAACCGCGGCGTGCTGGAGCTGCCGCCGGTGGTCGGCCGGTTCGTCGACGGGGTGGGCACCTTCTTCGCCGACGACGTCGACGAGGGCCGGCCGGTCCGCTGCCGGTTCGTCTGGTCGGCGATCACCCCGACCTCCTGCCGCTGGGAGCAGGCGTTCTCCACCGACGGCGAACGCACCTGGGAAACCAACTGGATCATGGAGTTCACCCGCACGCCGGCCTCCTGAGTTACCGCTCAGCCGGCCACCGGCGTCGCGTCCGGGCGCAGTCGGTGCGGCATCTCCCAGCCCTCGGCCAGCCGGGACGGGTGCACGTTCTGCCCGCCGCCGAAGAACTCGCAGAACTTCATGATCAGCGGGTCCCAGCGCAGCGGGTCGACGTAACTCGTCCCGGGGATCACCAGGTCCTCCTCGACGTACGCGCGGAGCACCTGCACCTCGAACGCGGTGGCGTGCGCGGAGGTGCCGCCGAAGCGGTGCGTCGCGACGACCCGGCATTCGAGCTGGACCGGGCACTCCGCCACCCGGGGTGCCCGGACCAGTTCGGACGGCTGGGCGGTCAGCCCGGCCAGGGCGAACTTGTCCGGCTCGTAGCGGTAGCCCTGGCGTACCTTGTGGTCCGGCACGTCCGAGCGACCGGTGGTGAGCGCTATCCGGTCGACCGCGTCCACCATCGTCGCGGACGGCAGGTTGAGCACGCACTCCCGCTCGCGCCGCAGGTTGGCGGTGGTCTGGCCGCTGTCGCCGAGCCCGAGCATGGCGTGCTGACCCAGCCACCAGGCCGACGACATCGGCGCCAGGTTGGCCGTGCCGTCCGGGTTGCGCGAGCTGACCAGAACCACCGGCGTGCCGAAGTAGAGCACCTTCAGACCGGGAACCACGTGCATCCGTACGCCTTCCGTCGCGAGCGCGACCGGGCGTCGCGCCACCGCCGTCGACTCTGCGCCAGGCCGGCCGCCGGTTGCTGGCGGCGATCGGACATCGCGTTCGACCGCTGGCGTCGGACGCGGGCCCGCGGCCTGTGCGGCCGACGCCGCCCCCTGCCCGACCGTTCGGATTGTTAGGCTCCGCGCCATGTTTTCCGGCGATGCGGATGCTGACCTTCGGCAGATGGCGGACGATCCGAGCTTTCCGCACCGCGACGCCGCGCGGCACGCGATGCGGTTCCGGGCCTCCGGCGACGTGGCGGACCTGGTCGCCGTACACGACGACCCGCACCCGTGCCGGATGACGGACGTCGTGTTCGCCCTGGCGGCAGCGAAGCGGCCCTGGCTCAACTGGGTACCGATGCCGAGCGAGGCGATCACCAACGTCGCCAACGACATTGGTGGCCGCCGGGCGCGGGGTGAACAGCTCGAGGTCAGCGGCCTTGGGCTGTCAGCGGCGGAGCCGGCCAGCGCCATGACGGCCTGCCGCCGGGTCGCCGGCCCGGTCGACATCGGCATCGCCGAGTTCCCGCCCCCCGACATCCGGCAGCCCGTACGCCACGGCCGGTACGCGGTGTGGCGGTACGACGGCACCGAGCCGCTGCCGGCCGGACCGGCACCGTCGGCCGCCGCAGTCCGGCTGTTGCAGGAGGTCGCGGGGGAGCCGTGGCCGTCCCCGCTGTCGGGGTACGCGAAGGCGGCCCCGCTCGGCGAGCTGCCGCTGGCCGACCTGCTCGGGCTGCTCGCGCACCTGCCCGGCCCGCCGGACACCCCGCGCTGGCGCCACCTGGCGACGTCGACGCCGACCTACTGGTACCGGCTCATGCAGCCGTGGGTCTGCCTCGGCATCCTGCATCACGCGAAGGACGAGCCGTGGCCGACCTCGACCCGCCGCGAGGTGCTGGTGGACCTCGCCTTCGGCGTCGAGGACTGGGTCGCCGACGCGGCGTTGTTCGCGCTCGTCACCGCCGCGTACCGGGAACCGGACCTGCGACCGGAGGTACGTCAGCTCGTCCGGGCCCGGCTCGACGCGGCGGTCGCGGCGAAGCGGCTGGTCACCATCGAGGAATCGCTGGCGCGGCTGATGCTCGTCACGCCCGGTTGCGGTGCCGACGACCGGGCGCTGGCGACGGCGGTGCTGGAGCGTGCCGCGTACGACGACGAGGACGAGGAACCGGCGCCGCCGCCGGCTCCGGAGCCTGCGCCCGCGCCGGCCGCGAAACGGCGCTGGTGGCGGCGGGGCGGCTAGGCGCGTCGCGCAGTCCGGGCTGGTGGCCGTAGCGGGCGGCTGGCGAGGGTTGGGTCAGCTCGGGGCGAGGAGGCAGAACTCGTTGCCCTCCGGGTCGGCGAGGACCGTCCACGGGACGTCGCCCTGGCCCACGTCGGCGGGTGTTGCGCCGAGCTCCCTCAGGCGCGTGACCAGCTCCGCCTGCTGGGCCGCCGAGGTGGTGGCGAGGTCGACGTGCACGCGGTTCTTCACCGTCTTCGGTTCCGGGGAGGCGATGAGGTCGATGCAGACAGCGACGGGGTCGGGGTAGACGAAGCCCTCGGGTTCGAGGTTGGTCACGCCGGGTTCCTCGCTGGAGACTCCCCAGCCGAGCGCCTCCGTTCAGAAGCCGCCCAGCGCGGAGTCGTCCCGAGCCTTCATGTTGATTTGAACGAGCCGCGTTGCCATGCCGGCGATGCTAGACGAGTAGTTCCGAAGTCAGGGGTCGATGTCTGGGCATGAAGAGAGGGCATCCATGATCATGTTGTGACGCAAGACCTGGATACCCTCTTGACCGCACTGTACGTGAAGATCGACGACAGCATCCGCACGCCCCGGTGGCGGGGCCGGCCGCCGCTGTTGACCGACTCCGAACTGGTCTGCCTGGCCGTGGCGCAGGTTCTGCTCGGCGCCCGTTCGGAGGCCCACTGGATCCGCTACGCCCGTGTCCACCTGGCCGGCATGTTCCCGTACCTGCCCCAGCGCCCCGGGTACAACAAGCGGCTCCGCGCGGCGCTGCCGTTCATCAAGAAGGTGATCCGGGATCTGGCCCGTGACAGTGACTTCTGGTTCGACAACCACTGGATCGTCGACTCCACCCCGGTCCCGTGTGGCATGTCCCGCCCGACGGTGCAACGCTCGGACCTTGCCGGCTGGGCCGGTTACGGCTACTGCGCCTCCCACTCCCGGTTCTTCTGGGGCCTGCGGCTGTACCTGGTCTGCACCCCGACCGGAATGCCGATCCTGTGGGCCCTGGCCAACCCGAAGATCGGCGAACGGGAAGTCCTCGCCGCGATGCTTCAGGTCGAGGCCGGTGTGGTCGCCGAGCACGACGGGATCCTGCTGATCTCGGACAAGGGCTTCGCGTCCAAGCCGTTCGAGCGGCAACTGGCCGAGCAAGGCATCGAGCTGCTCCGCCCGTCGCGTAAGCCGGAGAAGGCCCGCTACGGCGAGCCGATGCTCAAGAAGGTCCGACAGTTGATCGAGTCGGTCAACGACACCCTCAAAGGCCAGCTTGACCTGGAAGAACACGGCGGACGAACCCTCGCCGGCGTCGCCGCGCGGGTGGCTCAACGTCTCCTGGCCATGGCCGCAGCGATCTGGCACAACAACAAGACCGGCGCACCCGTCACCCGATCCCTGATCGCCTACGACCACTGACCGGATTTCGGAACTACTCGTCTAGGGCCGGCGGCGAACTGGACCTATTCTAGTGCTAGAATAGATGCGTGGAACTCACGCCGTCCGAACTCGTCGTCCTCGGGCTGATCATCGAGCGGCCGCGGCACGGCTACGACCTGGAGCAGGTCATCGAGCGTCGCGGGATCCGCCAGTGGACCGAGATCGGGTTCTCCTCGATCTACTACCTGCTCGCCAAGCTGGAGAAACGCGGGCTCGTCCACGCCCCCGACGCGCCGGCGGCGGCGAAGTCCCGGCGCGTCTTCCACGCCACCGGCGCGGGGGTGGAGGCCGCCACCCGCAGCGCGCTCGCACTCATCGCGGAGCCGCGTCCCGTCCCGCATCCCCTTCTCGTGGGCGTGGCGAACCTGGCCCTGCTCTCCGAACGGCAGTACGTGCAGGCCCTGCGCGAGCGACTCGCCCAGGTCGACGCGCGGATCGCCGCCGTCCGGGCGGCCGAGTCGGCGCAGGCCCCCCTCACCCTGCCGGCGCGCGAGGTCTTCTCCTGCTCACTGAGCCTCCTGGAGGCGGAAAGGTCGTGGCTCGCGACGCGGGCCCAGGTGCGCGATGACCGACAAGACTGACTTCAAGCGGGAGATCCACAGCTATCGCGCCAGCCAGGGCCGGTTCGACGTGGTGGACGTGCCCGATCTGCGGTACCTCATGATCGACGGGCACGGCGACCCGAACACCACGGCCTTCACCGACGCGACCGAGGCGCTCTACCCGGTGGCCTACAAGCTGAAGTTCGCCAGCAAGCGGACCCTCGGGCGTGACTACGTGGTGATGCCCCTGGAAGGGCTGTGGTGGGCCGACGACATGGACACCTTCACCGCGTCGCGGGACAAGTCCCGGTGGGACTGGACGCTGATGATCATGGTCCCCGACTGGGTCGACGAGGACATGTTCGCCGACGCCGTCGGGCAGGTGGCGGCCACGGGCCGGCCGCGGCGCCTCGACGACGTGCGCCTGGACTCGCTGTCCGAGGGCCGCTGTGTGCAGACCCTGCACGTCGGCGCCTACGACGACGAGACCGAGGTGCTGGCACGGATGCACCACGAGTTCATCCCGGCCAACGGGCTCCGGATGGTCGGCAGGCACCACGAGATCTACCTCAGTGACGCCCGCCGGACCGCCCCCGAGAAGCTCCGCACCATCCTCCGGCAGCCGGTCAGGTGATCGTCTGCCGTTCAGCAGGTGCTCCAGGCCCTTCCGCCCTGCCCCGCGTCAGACGATCACGGTCGGGGGGTGCGGTAGATGGCGGACAGCCAGACGTCGAGGAGGACGTCGACCACGTCGCGCTCGGCCACCGCCGGGCCGTCGCCGGCGAAGGTGGCGTACCAGACCCGCTCGTTCATCGAGTTCAGCGCGATGGCGAGGTCGCGGGCGGGCAGCCCGTCGGGGGCGGCGCCGCGCCGCCGTTCCGCCTCGATCGCGGTCTCGATGGCCTGCACCCAGCGCTCCATCACGCTCGCCCAGAGCCGGCGCACCTCGACGTTGGTGCCGCGTACCTGGGCGCAGGCCAGCACCACCGCGCGGTGCCCGCCGAACGTCTCGTGGAACCGGGCGATCAGTTCCCGCCACCGGGCCGGCGGGTCCTCGGCCAGCCGGACCAGCACGTCACCGCAGGTAGCCTCGGCCTCCTCGGTGACCCGGTCCAGCAGCGTGAGCAGCACCGCGTCCTTGGACGGGAAGTAGAAGTAGAAGGTGGGCCGGGAGATGCCGGCGCCGCGGGCCAGGTCGTCGATGGAGATGTCGGCGAAGGCCCGGTCGTGCAGCAGCCGCTCGGCGGTGGCCAGGATGGCCGATTCGCGCTCGTCCCCGGAGGAGCGGGCCGCGCGGCGTCCGCGCGGGGCCGCGGTCCTGGTGGGCGTACGGGCGGGCGTCATGACCGGAGACTCTACACCGGATCGACACTGTGTCGATTGAACTCGACAGGGTGTTGACGGGCGTCGACGGCGGTGGATAGTGTCCGGGGCCACCGCCTCGGATCGGGAGATGACATGGCCTCCGACCACGTCGACGTGCTCATCGTGGGTGCCGGCCTCTCCGGCATCGGTGCCGCCTGCCACCTGCGGCTCAACTGCCCGGACAAGACGTACGCGGTGCTGGAGGCCCGGGGCGCGATCGGCGGCACCTGGGACCTGTTCCGCTACCCGGGTGTGCGGTCCGACTCCGACATGTTCACCCTCGGCTACTCGTTCCGGCCGTGGACCGACCCGAAGGCGATCGCCGACGGCGACGCCATCCGCGGGTACGTCCGGGAGACCGCCGACGAGTACGGCGTCACCGAGCACATCCGCTTCCACCACCGGGTGGTGCGGGCCGACTGGGACAGCACGACCGCCCACTGGACGGTGCACGCCCGGCGCGACGACACCGCCGAGGACGTCGTGCTCACCTGCTCGTTCCTGTACACCTGCTCCGGCTACTACCGCTACGACACCGGGTACACCCCGGACCTGCCCGGCGTGCAGACGTTCACCGGGCGGATCGTGCATCCGCAGCACTGGCCCGCCGACCTCGACCACACCGGCAAGCGGGTGGTGGTGATCGGCAGCGGCGCGACGGCGGTCACGCTGGTGCCGGCGATGGCCGAGCGGGCCGGGCACGTCACCATGCTGCAACGCTCACCCACGTACGTCATCGCGCTGCCCTCGCGCGACGTGCTCGCCGAGACGCTGCGCCGCTTCCTGCCGGCGAAGGCCGTGTATCCGGTCGTGCGCTGGAAGAACGTCCTGCTAGCCACGGCCAACTTCCAGGCCAGCCGGCGTGCCCCCAACCTGGTCCGCAAACTGCTCCGGCGCGCCGCCAAGGGCCGGCTGCCGGCCGGCTACGACGTCGACCGGCACTTCTCGCCCCGGTACGACCCGTGGGACCAGCGGCTCTGCGTGGTGCCGGACGGCGACCTGTTCACCGCCCTGCGGAAGGGCCGGGCCTCGGTGGTCACCGACACCATCGACACGTTCACCCCGGGCGGCATCCGGCTCAGCTCCGGCGAGGAGGTGCCGGCCGACATCGTGGTCACCGCCACCGGGCTGAACCTGCTCGCCCTCGGCGGGATGACGCTGACCGTCGACGGCACCGAGGTCGACCTGGCCGGCACGGTCGCCTACAAGGGGATGATGCTCTCCGGGGTGCCGAACTTCGCGATGACCATCGGCTACACCAACGCGTCCTGGACGCTGAAGGCGGACCTGGTCGCCACGTACGTCTGCCGGCTGCTGCGCCACCTCGACCGCACCGGCCAGCAGATCGTCACCCCGCTCGCGCCCCGCGACGGTGCGCTGGAACCGATCATCGACCTCAAGTCCGGCTACGTGCTGCGCAGCGTCGACGCGCTGCCCAAGCAGGGCGCCTCGGCGCCGTGGCGGCTGCACCAGAACTACCCCCGCGACGTGCTGCTGATGCGGCACGGCCGGCTGACCGACATCGGGGTGCGCTTCTCCCGCGCCGCCGCGAACCGGTCCAGCACCCCGGAGAGGAGCACCGCCGATGCGTAGCTTCGACTTCACCTCGGGCACCGCCGTGGTGACCGGCGCGGCCAGCGGGATCGGCGAGGCCCTGGCACACGGCCTCGCCCGCCGCGGCAGCGACCTCGTGCTGCTCGACCGGGACGCCGAGCGGCTCGCCGCCGTGGTCGCCGCGATCCGCGCGGCCCACCCCGACCGGCAGCTGACCAGCTACCTGGTCGACCTCGCCGACGCCGCGGCCACCGCCCGGGTCGTCGAGGAGATCCGGCAGCGGCATCCCGTGATCCGGCTGCTGGTCAACAACGCCGGCGTCGCGCTCGGCGGCCGGTTCGACCAGGTGACCCTGGCGGAGTTCAACTGGGTCATCGAGATCAACTTCCGGGCCGTGGTGCAGCTGACCCACGCGCTGCTGCCGGCGCTCAAGGCCGAGCCCGGCGCGCACCTGGTCAACGTCTCCAGCCTGTTCGGCCTGATCGCCCCGCCCGGCCAGGCCGCCTACGCCGCCAGCAAGTACGCCGTGCGCGGCTTCACCGAGGCGCTGCGCCACGAACTGGTCGACGACGGCATCGGCGTCACCTCGGTGCACCCCGGCGGCATCCGCACCCGGATCGCGCAGAGCGCCCGGATCGGCAGCGGCGTCTCCGTCGAGGAGTACGAGGCCGGCCGCGAGCGGTTCGAGAAGCTGCTCTCGATGGACCCGGCGAAGGCGGCCGAGATCATCCTGCGCGGGGTGCGCCGCCGCCGCGGCCGGGTGCTGGTCGGCTGGTCGGCCAAGCTGCCCGACGTGCTGGCCCGGATCGCTCCCGCCTCGTACGGCCGGGTGTTCGCCCTCGGGCCGGGCCGGGCCGCCGCCGAGCCGGCGCGTCGGGCCACCGCCGTCCCCGCCCAGCGGAGACCGGACGACCCGGATCCTGCCGCGCCGGGCGACCGGCCCGCCGAGCGGGCGGGGGGTCCGGCGTGAGCGCGCCGGCCGGCCCCCGGCACGTCACCGTCGACGGGCGGCGGGTGCGCCACCGGGTCGACGGCGACGGCCCGCCGGTGGTGCTGCTGCACGGCATCGGCCGCAGCCTGCGCGACTTCACCGAGCAGCACGAGCTGCTCGCCGACCGGTACCGGGTGCACAGCGTCGACCTGCCCGGCTACGGCGGCTCGCTGCCGATGGCCGAGCCGTACACCCTGCCGGCGCTGGCCCGGTTCGTCGGCCGCTACCTCGACGTGGTCGGCGTCGAGGCGCCCGCGCACCTGGTCGGCAACTCCCTCGGCGGCGCGATAGCCATGCGACTGGCCGTCGCCGAGCCGGCCCGGGTGGCCAGCCTCGCGCTGGTCAACAGCGCCGGCTTCGGCCGCGAGGTGACCATGATGCTGCGGCTGCTCGCCCTGCGTCCGTTGGGCCGGCTGCTGCTGCGTCCCAGCCGGGCTGCCGCCCGGCGCACCGAGCGGGCCCTCTTCCACGACGGCGCGTTCGCCACCGCCGAGCGGGTCGCGTACGCCCTCGAGGTGGCCCGCCAGCCGTACGCCGCTCGGGTGCTGCTGGAGACGGCGCACAACCTGGGCACCTTCCGCGGGGTCAGCCCGCAGTGGCGGGAGGAACTGCTCACCGAGCTGGCCCGGCTCGACGTACCCACGCTGGTCGTCTGGGGCGACCGGGACCTCATCCTGCCCGCGGCCCACCTGGAGGCCGCCCGCACCCGGCTGCCCCACGCCCGCACCCACCTGTTCACCAACTGCGGGCACCTGCCGCAGATCGAGTGCGCCGAGGAGTTCAGCCGGCTGCTGGTCGACTTCTGGACCGCAGCTCCCGCTGCCGAGCCAGCACCGTCACCGCCACCAGGGCGGACAGCAGCGCCGCGATGAGATAGACCGACCCGGCCACCCAGGGGGTGGCCAGCACCAGCAGCGCGGTCGCCGGGAAGGCCACCAGCACCACCCCGTGCTGCCGGGGCAGCACCCGCAGCACCCAGACGGTGAGCAGGTAGACGGCCGTCGGCACCGCCACGGTGTGGCCGACCACCACGCTGCCGACGTGGGCCAGGTGCCGGTGCTGGTCGACCGCCACCCACAGCCCGGCACCGACCGCCGCGACCGCCGCGAACACCAGGTAGTGGCCGTACCCCCAGACCAGCGAGGCGGGCAGCCGCGCCGGCACCTCCACGTCCCGGTCGAAGTAGAGCCACCAGAGCGCGAACACGATCACGCAGGCCGCCGTGGCCAGCGGGCGCAGGTCGGCCTGCCCCGTGTCGATGCCGGTCTGGATCGCCACCGACGTCGCGAGCACCACCTCGCCGAGCACGATCAGGGTGAACAGCCCGTACCGTTCGGCGATGTGCCGCGGATGCCAGGTGGTCATCCCCGGTCGCTCGGCCAACGCCGGCACCAGCAGGTCGGCCAGGGCCAGCACCAGGAACGAGCCGACCCGCCAGCCGTCCGGCAGCAGCAGCCGGACCAGCCACCCGACCTGCACCACTGTCACGCCTACCGCGTACCGGACGTCCGCGGCCCGGTGGCCGGGATCGCCGGCGGCCGCCCGCAACCACTGCGTCACCAGGGCCAGCCGCATCACCACGTACCCGTAGGTGATGGTGGCGAAGTCACCCTCGGTGAAGGCGCGCGGAACCCCGGCGGCCAGGATCAGCGCGCCGGCGATCTGCACCAGGGTGGTGACCCGGTAGACGTCGTCGTCGGTGTCGTAGGCGGAGGCGAACCAGGTGAAGTTCATCCACGCCCACCAGATCGCGAAGAACACCATCAGGTAGCTGCGCACCGCGTGCCCGACGTGGTCCTCGGCCAGGTCGTGGTGCAGGTTCGTGGCCGCCTGTGCCACCGCCACCACGAAACAGAGGTCGAAGAAGAGCTCCAGCGGCGTGGCGGCGCGGTGCTCCTCGCCGCGGTCGCGCGCGGTCATCGGCCGGTACCACGGCCGCAGCCCACCGGTCACCCGGGTACTCCTCGCCGCCGTACCGCCGGTCACTTCCACCCTAGGCAGCTCAACGGCGCCGCGAGCCGGGTTCCGCGCAGCCGGCGATGCGCCCGACCCGGGCCGGCACCGGGCCGGGCGGATCGGCGCGGGGCCGGGGTCCGCCACCCGCCGGTCAGCTCGGTGGCAGCGGTCGGGCGGGGTGGCCGTCGCTGTTTCGAGCCGGCGCGGGGCGGGGAAGCGGACGGATGCCACCCGACCCGCTGACCCTGTTCCTGGCCGGGGACGTGATGACCGGCCGGGGCGTGGACCGGATCCTGCCCCGGCCCGGCCCGCCCGAGCTGCGGGAGCGGGCGGTCCGCGACGCCGACGAGTACGTCGGGCTGGCCGAGCGGGTCAGCGGCCCGATTCCCCGGCCGGTGCCGCCGGAGTGGCCCTGGGGCGTCGCCCTGCCGCTGCTGGAGGACCTGTGGCCGGCCGCCCGGCTCGTGAACCTGGAAACCGCGGTGACCGCCCGGGGCGAGCACGCCCCGGGCAAGGCCGTGCACTACCGGATGCACCCGGACAACGTGCCGTGCCTGACCGCCGCCCGGCTCGACGTCTGCGCGCTGGCCAACAACCACGTGCTCGACTTCGGGCCGGTCGGGCTCGCCGACACCCTCGACGCGCTGGCCGGGGCCGGGATCGCCACGGCCGGCGCCGGCCGGGACGCGGCGGCGGCCTGGGCACCCGCCCGGGTGGACCTCGGCGCGGGCCGCCGGCTGCTGGTCTTCTCGGTGGCCGCGCCGTCCAGCGGCGTGCCGCCGCCCTGGGCGGCTACCGCCGACCGGCCCGGGGTGGCCTACCTGCCGGAGATCTCGGTGGCCACCGCCGACCTGCTGGCGGAGCGGATCGCCGCCGTGGCCGGGCCGGGGGACCGGGTGCTGGTCTCCGTGCACTGGGGCGGCAACTGGGGGTACGAGGTGCCACCCGAGCACGTCGAATTCGCCCACCGCCTGGTCGACGCCGGGGTCGACCTGCTGCACGGGCACTCCTCGCACCACGTGCGGCCGGTGGAGGTGTACCGGGACCGGCTGATCCTCTACGGCTGCGGGGACCTGGTCGACGACTACGAGGGGATCGGCGGGCAGCAGGCGTACCGGCCGGAGCTGCGGCTGCTCTGGCTGCCGGCGCTCGACCCGGGCAGCGGCCGGCTGCGGGGCCTGCGGGCGGCCCCGGTGCGGATCCGGCGGATGCGGCTGGCGCCGGCCGCCGCCGACGAGACGGCCTGGCTCGCCAACCTGCTGGGCCGGCTCGGCCCCCGGTTCGACGTCGACGCCGACGGGCTGCTCACCCTGCACCCCGACGCGCGCTGACCGGGTGGCCTGGGCCACGTCCCGGGCAGCCGACGTGCCGCCGGCCGCGGCCGGGCCGATCATAGATACATGACGCATCCCTCGGCCCCGACCACCGTCCCCTCGGCGGCCGAGCGGGCCTACCGGCACCTGAAGCGGTCCATCCTGGAACAGCTCTACCCGGGCGGGCAGCTGGTCAGCGAGGGGGAGATCGCCGAGGCCACCGGGGTCTCCCGCACCCCGGTACGCGAGGCGCTGCTGCGCCTGGAGGCCGAAGGGCTGGTCCGGCTCTACCCGAAGCGGGGCGCGCTGATCCGGCCGGTCTCCGCCCGGGAGATCACCGACGTCATCGAGGCCCGCCGGCTGGTCGAGCTGCATGCCGCCGAGCGGGTCTGGCCCCGCCGGGCGGCGCTGCGGGCAGACCTCGCCGCGCGGCTGGCCGAGATGCGCGCGGCGCACGCCGCCGGTGACCTGACCGCGCTGATGGCCGCCGACCGCGCCTTCCACGCCACCGTGGTCGACGCCGCCGGCAACGAGATCCTGGCCGAGCTGTACCAGCGGCTGCGGGACCGCCAGCTGCGGATGGGGGAGGCGAGCTTCCGGCTCTCGCCCGGCTGGGCCGAGGTGGCGCTGACCGAGCACGCCGCCCAGCTCGCCGCCCTCAACGGCGACGACCCGCAACGCTGGCTCGCCACGGTCGCGGCGCACATCGACAACGCCGCCACCGTGCTGCGGACGCTGCGGTGACCGCCGCGTCGGCAACCCGCCACCGCTCCGGCTGGCTGGTCTGGGGCGTCGCGCTGGGCGCGTACATCGGGGCGGTGTTCCACCGCAGCACGCTCGGCGTCGCCGGGGTCGACGCCGCGCACCGCTTCGACATCAACGCCAGCACGCTGGCCACCTTCTCCGTCGCCCAACTCGCCGTGTACGCGGCCATGCAGGTGCCGGTCGGCGTGCTGCTCGACCGGTACGGCTCGCGCCGGCTGCTGATCGCCGGGGGCGCCCTGATGGTCGCCGGGCAGCTCTGCTTCGCCCTCGCCACCGAGGTGTGGCTGGCGGTCACCGGCCGGGTGCTGATCGGGCTGGGCGACGCGATGACCTTCATCAGCGTGCTGCGGATCGTGGCGCTCTGGTTCTCCGGCCGGCGCTACCCGATGCTGACCCAGCTGACCGGCACGCTGGGCCAGTTCGGCGCCATCCTCGGCGCCGTACCGCTGGTGGCGCTGCTGCACCGGGCCGGCTGGACCCCGGCCTTCCTGGTCGCGGCCGCGCTCGGCGCGACGTTGCTGCTGATGGTCGTGGTCGCGGTCCGGGACACCCCGGACCGCGAGGTCGTCGCCGGCCCGCCGCCGGACCTGGCCACGGTGCGCCGGGAACTCGCCGCCGCCTGGGCGCAGCCGGGCACCCGCCTGGGGCTCTGGACGCACTTCGTCACGCAGTTCTCCGGCTCGGTGTTCGCCCTGCTCTGGGGCTACCCCTTCCTGGTGCAGGGCCAGGGGCTCACACCGACCGGGGCCGCGTCGCTACTGACCCTGATGACCGTCGCCATGCTGGTGTCCGGGCCGGCGATCGCGCACTTCTGCGCCCGGCATCCGTTCCACCGGTCGGTGCTGGTCTTCGCGATCGCCGGCAGCAGCGCGGCGGTCTGGGCGGTGGTGTTGCTCTGGCCCGGCCCGGCGCCGCGCTGGCTGCTGGTCGCGCTGGTGCTGGTGCTCGCGGTGAACGGCCCCGGCTCGCTGATCGGGTTCGACTACGCGCGCTCCTTCAACCCGGTCAGCCGGATCGGCAGCGCCACCGGCGTGGTGAACGTCGGCGGTTTCGTCGCCTCGATCACCCTGGTGCTGGTGGTCGGCGTGGTGCTCGACCTGACCACCCCGGCCGGCCGGGCCACCCCCGACCTGTCCGCCTTCCGGTGGGCCTTCGCCGCGCAGTACCTGCTCTGGGCGCTCGGCGCGGTGCAGGTGCTCCGCTACCGCAACGCGGCCCGCCGGCAGGTCGCCGAGCAGGCGCTCGCCGCCACCCCCGCGCCGGCGGCCCCCTGACCGGCGCGCCGATGGCCGCTCTGACCCGGCACACCGATGGCCGCTCTGCCCGGCGCGCTGGCGCCCTGGCGCGAGGCGCCGCGGGGGTCGGGCCGAGGTGCCGCCGTCAGGCGCGACGGCGGCGGTGGGTGAGGTCGTCCAGCACCAGGGTCAGGCCGGCGCCGAGCATCCAGACGTCCTTGGCCAGGCCGATACCCTGCTGGGTGGGCCGCAGGCTGCCCTGCTCCCGCATCCCGGGCGTCTTGAGATACAACTGGGTCAGGCCGGCGGCGAACGCGGTCAGCCCCAGGCCGACCAGCGCGGACGGGATGAACGGCGCGAGCAGCGCGGCGCCGAGCGCGATCTCGGCCCCCGACAGCAGCCGGGCGAACCGGTCCGGTGGAAACTGGTTGAGTTGCGGGATGGCGTTGGCGGCCATCCCGTGCATGCCCTGTGCCGCCTCGCCCTCCAGCGTCCGCTTGCTCAGCCCGGAATTGAGGACGAACGCGCCGATGCTCACGCGCAGCGGCAGATGGCTCACCTTCATCGCGCACTCCCGTCCGACGGCAGAACCGTGCCCCCGCCTACCCGGACCGGGCCGGGATAACCGCCGCGCGGCGCTGGGCCGCCGGTGGTGATCGGCGGTAGTTTCGCCCGAGAACCCTGATCCATCGGGTCGCCGTACCCCCGGCGGCGCCGGATCCCGACGGACGGCGGCGCGCCGCGCCGCGGAGCAGGAGGAGACCGTGAGCCAGCAGGTCCGGGGAGTCATCTCCCGCAGCAAGGGCGCGCCCGTCGAGGTGACCACCATCGTGGTGCCCGACCCGGGGCCCGGCGAGGCGGTGGTGCGGGTGCTGTCCTGCGGGGTCTGCCACACCGACCTGCACTACCGCGAGGGCGGCATCACCGACGACTATCCGTTCCTGCTCGGCCACGAGGCGGCCGGCATCGTGGAGGAGGTCGGGGCGGGCGTCGACTCCGTCGCCCCGGGCGACTTCGTGGTGCTCAACTGGCGGGCCGTCTGCGGCGTCTGCCGGGCCTGCCGGCGGGGCCGGCCCTGGTACTGCTTCGCCACCCACAACGCGGCGCGGAAGATGACCCTCACCGACGGCACCGAACTGGCCCCCGCGCTCGGCATCGGCGCGTTCGCCGAGAAGACCCTGGTCCACGCCGGCCAGTGCACCAAGGTCGACCCGGCCGCCCGGCCCGCCGCGGTGGGGCTGCTCGGCTGCGGGGTGATGGCCGGCCTCGGCGCGGCGATGAACACCGGCGGAGTGACCCGTGGCGACTCGGTGGCGGTGATCGGCTGCGGCGGGGTCGGCGACGCGGCGGTCGCCGGCGCGACGCTGGCCGGGGCGACCACGATCATCGCGGTGGACACCGACGCGCGGAAGCTGGAGTGGGCCCGCCGGTTCGGCGCCACCCACACCGTGAACGCCTCCGCCGAGGATCCGGTCGAGGCGATCCGCGCCGCCACCGGCGGCTTCGGTGCCGACGTGGTGATCGACGCGGTCGGCCGGCCGGAGACCTGGAAGCAGGCGTTCTACGCGCGCGACCTGGCCGGCACCGTCGTGCTGGTCGGCGTGCCGACGCCCGAGATGACCGTCGAGGTGCCGCTGCTGGACGTCTTCGGCCGCGGCGGCGCCCTCAAGTCCAGCTGGTACGGCGACTGCCTGCCCAGCCGCGACTTCCCCATGCTCACCGCGCTCTACCTGCAGGGCCGCCTCGACCTCGACGCCTTCGTCACCGAGGAGATCGCGCTCGACCAGGTGGAGGAGGCGTTCGCGCGGATGCACCGCGGCGACGTGCTCCGCTCGGTGGTGGTCTTCTGATGGCCGCCCGGATCGACCACACCGTCACCGCCGGCACCTTCTCCCTGGACGGCCAGACCTTCGACGTGGACAACAACGTCTGGGTGGTCGGTGACGACACCGAGTGCGTCGTCGTCGACGCGCCGCACGACGTCGACGCGATCCTGGCGGTCGTCGGCGGCCGGCGGGTCCGGGCGATCCTCGCCACCCACGCCCACGACGACCACGTCCGGGTGGCGCCCGCGCTGGCCCGGGCCACCGGCGCGCCGGTGCTGCTGCACCCCGCCGACCGGGTGCTCTGGGACCAGGTGCACCCGGACGAGCCACCCGGCGGCGAGCTGCGCGACGGCGACACCGTCGAGGTGGCCGGGGCCGCGCTGACCGTGCTGCACACCCCCGGGCACAGCCCGGGCGCGTGCAGCTTCCACGAGCCGGCGCTCGGTGTCGTCTTCACCGGGGACACCCTCTTCGCCGGCGGGCCGGGCGCCACCGGTCGCTCGTACAGCGACTTCGGCACGATCATCGAGTCGATCCGGAACCGGCTGCTCACCCTGCCCCCGGAGACCGTCGTGCACACCGGCCACGGCGAGAGCACCACCGTCGGCGCGGAGGCGCCGCACCTCGACGAGTGGCTGGCCCGGGGCCACTGAGCGCCGGGTCAGCGTTCGTCGGGTGGGCCGAGCACCGGCTTGACGTCCAGCACCGGGGTACCGTCCAGCGCCTCCAGGTCGGCAACCCGCACCCGCAGCCCGTCCACCGCCAGCACCCGTACCCGGTGCAGGCCGATCGGGTTCGGCCGGTGCGGCGACCGGGTGCTGAACACCCCGGTCTCCGGCCGGGACGCGTCGCCGCGCGGGTGCACCGTCAGCACGTCCCGACGGGCCCGGTCGAGCCAGGTCAGCACCAGCACCTCGGTGCCGACCCGCAGGTCGCGCAGGGCGGTGGCGACCTCCGGCGTGAAGTCCAGGTACGCCTCCGGCGCGCCCTCGTCGCCCTGCCGGGGCGCGGTCGCCGGGTCGGTCAGCGGCGAGGTGACCCGCCCGACCGGCCGCAGTGAAAAGGTGTCGTCGGTCATCACGTCCTCCGCATGTGCAGCCGAACCGTCGTGCCGGCCGGGGAGGTGTGCAGCCGCACCAGGTCGCAGAGCGCGTGCACGATGACCAGTCCCCGCCCGCCGACGCCGTCCGCCGCCGGGGTCAGCCGCCCAGCCATCGGGTCGGCCAGCCACGTGGTCAAGGATCTCACAGACCAGGTGCGCGGCCGTCCGCCACACGTGCAGCATCCCGCCGCCGCCACCGTGCGCGACGCTGTTGGTCGCCAGTTCGGTGACCGCGATCTGCGGGTCCGCCACCCGGTCCGCGGCCGCCCCGGCCCGCCCGGCGCTTCGCCGGCGGAGCCCGCCACCGTCGTGCCCGGCGCGGGCCGGCCGGCGGCACCGATCCGCGCGAACCGGCCGTACCGCCCCAGGTGGTCGTGAACCATCTGGTCCGCCACGTCGGCAGCAGTCACCTCATCGCCTTCCGGTCGGAGCCCCTCACTGTAGCCCCGCCCGGGAGCCGACCTGACGACCGACCTGTCGTCGTAGTGGGTAGGCTCCCCGGTCATGGCCGATGATCACACCCGTCCGCCCGCCGTACGTCAACTCCGCCTGGTGGTGGAGGCCGAGGACTACGCCGCGGCGGTGGCGTTCTTCCGCGACGCGCTGGGCCTGCCGGAGCAGGCGGCGTTCACCGGCGAGGGCGACGCGCGGGTGGTGATCCTGGATGCCGGCCGGGCCACGCTGGAGATCGCCAACCCGGCGCAGAAGCGGATGATCGACGAGGTGGAGGTGGGGCGGCAGGTGGCCCCGAAGCTCCGGGTGGCGTTCGAGGTGGACGACAGCCGGGCGGCGACCGACCGGCTGGTCGCCGCGGGCGCCACCGAGATCGCGCCGCCCACCGTGACGCCGTGGCAGTCGCTCAACTCCCGCCTCGACGCCCCGGCCGGCCTGCAGATCACCCTCTTCCAGGAACTCCTCGACGCCGACGAGCGGGCGACCCTCGACGGCTTCGGCACCGACCGCCCGCGTGAGGAGTGAGTGACCGGACGGTGAGCGGTCGCCGCGCGGACCGGCCCCGGCCGGTCGGCCCGGCCACCCCCGCCACGACCCCGGCACCGGTCACCGCCTACCCCGGCCGGGAGCCGGTCGGGAAAACGGGATGCGCCGAGCCGGCGGGCGCGGAGATGATCGTCGGCGTGCAGCCCGTCGGAGCCCCGGCAACCGCCCCCGTGCCCCTCACTCCGGCGCAGCGTGCGGCGCTCGACCACGTCCGGCGGACCGCGCTGCGGGACCGCCCCGCCGCCCTGGCCGCCATCGCCCGGGCGCTGGCCGGATCAGGTGTCACCCACCAGCCGGAGGAGCTGATCACCGCGATCGGCCGGCACGGGCGGCTCACCCTCAACTTCCACCCCGACCGGCTGCTCGCCGACGGCCGTACGGTCGCCGGGGCGCTGGCCGACGAGGGCATCTACCGCAGCCAGTTCGAGACCCGGATCTCCAACGGCGGGTTGACCGCGTACCCGGGCGGCGACCGGGACCGCTGGGAGGAGTCACTGTTCGGCGGCGCCTACCAGGCGTCCGGCGTACCCCTTGCCGACCGGCCCAAGTACGGCGGGCTGAACCTGCTCGACCACCCGGACGGCGCCTGCCCCCGGTTCGGCTCGTGCCACCTGCGGTTGCGCCCGGAGGTGCTGGCCCGGGCCACCTTCTGCTTCGGCGACAGCCACCTCGGCCCCCGGGACCTCGGCACCGTCGACGTGTTCGAGCCGGTGCTGGCCGCCCTGGTCGCGGCGACCGAGGGCACCGGGACCAGCCTCGGCCGGCCCGGAATGGACACCGTGGCCCTGGTGCGGGAGTTGCTGCGCCGCCGGGAGGACGCGGCGTGGTCGCCCGGCGCCGCCGGCCGCGCCCTGGACGACTACATCGAGGCTCAGGTCCACGGGGATCTCGACCTCGGCCGGGACGTGGAGGCGGTGGTGGTCGACCCGTCGTTCCGCGGCACCGAGGCCGGTGCGACGCTCGCCGGGATCGCCCGGCGGCACGGCTTCGCCCTCCGCTGGCACCGGGGCTTCGTCCTGCCGGTGGACGAGATCGACCCGGAGTTCCGGGGGCCGGCCATCCCGCCGCTGGCGGCCCGGGTGCACGCCGAGTTCGCCCGGCCGGGCGAACTGGTCGACGCCGCGCTGATCGGCCGCGCGGCGGTCTCCGTGGTGACCGATCCGGCGCGCTGGGCGGACCGCGGGCCCACCGAGGTGACCCTGCAGCATCTCAAGCAGCTCTGGCACGTCCTGGTCCGGTTCGGGGTCCCGTACGCCGACTGAGCCCCGTCGGGGCTTCCGTGCCGGCTCGGCCCCGGCTGGGCCGTGGCGCACAGTCAGCGCGTCGCGCCACCCGGCTGTCCGGTGACCTGGGTCGCAGCCGTCCCGGCTCGGCCGCATATCCGGAATGACCGACACGTGAAGCTGGTTGTGTCCCCCGTACCGCCGGAGCGCAAACCTCTTTTCCGGCACCGGAGATCCCCCGAGAGGTGCTCAACCGGAGCGCTTCACGATCGAAAGGGCAACCATCGTGAAGGTCGACTTCACTCGATGGCTCCCCGCCATCGCGAAGGACTCGTACCGCAAGACCGCACTCAGCGTGGCAGGCGTGGCCGCCCTGGGTGGCCTGGCCCTGGCGCCGACGGCCGCGGCGGCGCCGATCACCACCGGCCCGCACGAGGGCGCCGTGGCGGCGATCGACAAGGCCACCGGGCGGGCCAAGACCGACCGGACCGATGAGTCCGCACTGACCACCGGCGGCACCACGGTCAAGCCGGCCGAGGAGAAGCCCACCCGCGAGGAGCTGATCCCGCACGGCGTGCAGGGTGCTCAGTCGCGTATCCCGCTGGACGACGCTCAGCTCGCCAACGCCCGGGCCATCATCGACGTGGCCAAGAAGACCGGCGTGGGGGAGCGGGGCGCGGTGATCGGCATCGCGACGTCGCTGCAGGAGTCGAAGCTGTACAACCTTGGCCACCTCGGCATGTACAACGACCACGACTCGCAGGGCCTGTTCCAGCAGCGCCCGTCGTCGGGTTGGGGTTCGCCGGAGCAGATCACCGACCCGGAGTACGCCTCGACGGCGTTCTTCAACGCGCTCAAGAACGTCGGCGGCTGGCAGGACCTGCCGCTGACCACCGCGGCGCAGACGGTGCAGGTCTCGGCCTACCCGTTCGCGTACGCGCAGTGGGAGGAGCAGGCGGCGGACATCGTCGCGCAGCTCTGGTGACAACCAGCATGACGAACCGGCCGGTCCCCGCACGGGGGCCGGCCGGTTCGCTTTCCTCGGGCGCCAACCGGACGCTCGTTCGGTCACGGTGGCCCCACCTTTGTCGCTGGTCCACGTCCGCCCGCGTCGAGGTGGGCGCAGCCTTGGTGGTCGGGTCCGCTCGCGTGGTCGTGGTGGCCGCATTCATGTCGTTGTCCCGGGTCCGTTTCGTGGCTGCGAACGCCGAGGCCCGTTCCGGTCGTCCCGTCGGGGGTGCTTCGGCGGTTGCCCCCGGCTGGTCGGGTCGGGCGTGTCGTCGGAGGCTGAGCATGTTGCTTGAGAGGTCGATACCTCTAAGTCATCAATATGCCGCTGAGGTATCACGCTCGTTCCTCGGTGGCCCACCTCCCGCTCGGGTCGGCCGCTCTTTTCGGGTGAGTGATGGCCCGCCGCGGGTCGATCTGCCCGGACATTCCACGTATCGGGCCGCAGGGGTGGTTCGGGCCCCGCGTCGTTTCGCTTACCCCGGAGTTGATCACCCTGCCCAGCCTCCGGGGTGGGCGTTTGTTGGATGCGGTCGGTGGGGTGTTTGTCGGGTTTGTGGGTGTGATCGGTGGCATCCGGGTGGTGGAATCGGGGCCTGGTCGGGGGCGTTACATCATGCGGACGATCGAGCAGGGGCACGCCGCCGGCAGGGCTGGCCCCCGAGTACTCGAACGGCGTTTCTGAAGGGCCTCAAGCAGGTCGACGGGTGGCAGGACATGCCCCTGACCGAGGCGGCGCAGACCGTGCAGGTGTCGGCCTACCCGGACCACTACGCCCAGTGGGAACAGCAGGCCGCCGACCTGGTCGCCGAGCACTGGAACAGCTGACCCAACCGAACATGAAGACTGTTGAAGGCTCCCTCCCCACATCGGGGAGGGAGCCTTCGACCGAGCTGACCCTTGCCGGTCAGCACGCCGGTGTCGTACCGAACACCGTCTCGACGGTCTCCGGCATACCGACACGTCCCTTCGCTTCCTGGCAGCCCCGTTGCTACCACCCGCGTCGGCGTACCCGCCAACCGTCCCGGAATACGGACGGTCACCGTGGTCCGGTTCACCGGGCCGACCGAGGGGCGCTCGCCCCGGTCGCCGCCGGGCTGGGAGGTGGTCGCGCCGGCCGGTACGCCGGCGAGGTCCGGGCCCGCGTCGGGGGTGGTGCGCGTACAGTCGGGGCGGTGGAGCGTACCGAATCGATGCCGGCGCAGACCCGACCGCCCGGCGTGGCCACTGTCGACCCCGGCAGCGTGCTGCTGCCCGGCCACGACGTCCCGCTGGGCCGCTACACCACGGTGCGTCGCCTGCTGCCGCAGCGGCAGCGGCGAATGGTCGGGGCGTGGTGCTTCGTCGACCACTTCGGCCCGGACGACGTCGCCGAGCGGCCGGGCATGGAGGTCCCGCCGCACCCGCACACCGGGTTGCAGACGGTCACCTGGCTGCTGGACGGCGAGATCCTGCACCGCGACAGCCTGGGCAACGTGCAGCCGATCCGGCCCGGCCAGCTGAACGTGATGACCTCCGGGCACGGCATCGCGCACTCCGAGCGCTCGCCCGCGGACCATCCGCCGCTGATGCACGGCGTGCAGCTCTGGGTGGCGCTGCCCGACCCGGCGCGTGCCGGTGACCCCGACTTCGCCCACCACGCCGAGCTGCCCCGCTGGGCCGACGGCGAGCTGGACGTCACCCTGCTGGTGGGCGAGCTGGCCGGGGAACGCTCCCCGGCGGTGGTGCACACCCCGCTGCTCGGCGCGCAGCTGGAGCCGCGCGGTCCGGCGCCGGCCACGCTGCCGCTGCGCCCGGACTTCGAGTACGGCCTGCTGGCCATGTCGGGCTCCGCCGAGGTGGACGGGGTGTCGTTTGCTCCCGGCGCGCTGCTCTACCTCGGCACCGGGCGGGACCGGCTGACCCTACGCGGCGAGCCCGGCAGCCAGCTGCTGCTGCTCGGCGGGACGCCGTTCGACGAGCCGCTGGTGATGTGGTGGAACTTCGTCGGGCGCTCGCACGACGAGGTCGCCGCCGCCCGGGAAGACTGGATGGCCGGGCGCCGGTTCGGCGTCGTCGCCGACGACCCGGCGCCGCCGCTGCCCGCTCCCGCGCTGCCCACCACCCGGCTCAAGGCCCGTGACCGCAGCGGCGGCGTGCACGGTTGACCCGCTCGGCAGGCGTGGCCGGCGGCGACGCGGGTAGTCGCGGGCATGCCGACCAGTGCCATTTCCAGCATCGAGGACAAGAAGCGCCTGGTACGCCGGCTCGCCGGCAGCGGGCGCGGGTTCGCCGAGCAGTACGGCTTCCGGGTGATCAACAACCCGTCGAACCTGTTCCAGCTGCTCTGTCTGTCCGTCCTGCTGGCCCGCCGGGGTGACTTCCGGCGGGCCGTGGACAGTGCCCACGCGCTGCCCGGGAACGGGTGGGACAGCGCCGCCCGGCTGGCCCGTTCGCTGCACGCCGACCGGGTCCGGGTGCTGCGCGAGGCCGGCCAGCGCGGCGACGTGGACGCGCTGGCCACCGTCCTCGGCGACCTAGCCCAGACGGTGGTGGACCGATACCGGGGCGACCTGCGCCGGCTGCGCGCGTTGGCCCACCACGATCCGGCCCGGGAGCGGAAGCTGCTCACCGACCTGCCCGGGGTGGACGACCAGGTGGTCGAGCTGTTCCTGCGGGAGGCGCAGGCGCTGTGGCGGGAGGTGGCGCCGGTGGCCGACCGGCGGGCCCTCGTGGCGGCCCGCAAGCTCGGGCTCGGGCGCTCCGCCGACGACCTGGCCGGGCTGGCCGGCAGCGGCGAGTCGGAACGGCTCGCCTGGCTGGTCGGGGCGCTGGCCCGGGTCGACCTGGAACACCGGTACGCGGAGGTCACCGGCTGATCCGGCGGAGTGGACTGGCCCACAGTTCCGCATTTTCTGACCGTTAGGACGATCCCTATCGTATGATGATCGCGGCAGTGATGCCCGCCCGGTTCGGGCGTACGTCACCGCCTGGCGGCCGCGATCCGGTTCGGGCGCGGTCCGCCCAGGTCAGGTGTTTTGTGGGGCGCCCCCGGTCGCGGTTCGCGACCCGGGGCGCCCGCCTGTCTGCGCAGCCATCCACCGATGCCTGCTCGCAGGGTCCGCAGTGCACCTCGGAGTCGGAGCGAAACCGGAACCGGAACCGGTGATCGGGTGCCGAGCCGACGGCGACGAGCGCCGGGGCGGCGCACGGACGGAGTCCCGGACTCGCGGTGGCGCGACCGGAGGCGGCCCGGGTGCGGGTACCGGCGGGGTCAGATGCCGCGCAGGTGCTGCGAGACGCGCTGGTGCTTGTCGCGGGCCTGCGCCGCCCGCTGGGACGCGCTCACCTCGGGCGCGGCGTCGATCGCCGCGGAACGGGCCACCTCGTTGCCGTTGGCGTAGTCCACCGGCGGCAGCGCGCGCAGCGCCTTCAACACCTCCGGCGGGGCGCCCTCCCGTTCGGCCTCGCGGACCACGTCGTCCTTGCCGGCCGGATAGTCCAGGCTCGACAGGTACTGCAGGACGTCGGCGTAACTCGCCATGGTGTCGGCTCCTCGGGCATCGATCCGGTCACGACCGGCGGCGGTTACCCGCCCAGCCGGCCGGCACGCGCCGCCCGGCCGGAAATCCGCCGCCGTTTCCCGACCCGGTCGGCGGGTACGCGCTTCCACCGACCGAGGGAGCACCCGATGAACTACGACACCTTCATCGACCAGGTCGCCCAGCGCACCCGGACCCCGTCCGAGCGGGCTGTCGCGGTGACCCGGGCCACCCTGGAGACGCTCGCCGAGCGGCTGACCGGTGGGGAGGTGCTGGACCTGGCCGTCCAACTGCCCAAACCGCTCCAACTGGTGCTCAAGCCCAGCCCGCGTACCGAGTCTGCCGACCGGTTCGGCGGCGCCGAGTTCGTCGCCCGGGTCGCGCTGCGCGCCGGCGTCGACGAGCCGGCCGCCCGGGACGGCGCACGGGCGGTCTTCGTCACCCTCCGCGAGGCGATCAGCGGCGGCGAGTTCGACGACGTGGCGGCCCAACTGCCGCGCGACTACCGCGACCTGGTCGAGCCTGCGATGGCCCCCGGTGCGACGCTGCGCCATTCCTGACCGGGTGTGCGTCGACCACTGCCGCCCGGTGACCCGACGCCGGCCGGCGGTCAGGCGATCGAGCCGGCCGCCCGCAGGTCGGCGATCCGGAGTGCGTCGAAGCCCGCCTCGACCAGCACCTCGTCGGTGTGCTCGCCGGGTTGCGGTGGCGGCCGGCGCAGCGCCGTCGGCGTGCCGGAGAACCGGGGGGCCGGTGCCGGCTGGGTCACCCCGTCCCGCTCCACGAACGTGCCCCGCGCGGCCAGGTGCGGATGCTCCGGGGCCTCCCGCCAGTCCAGCACCGGCGCCACGCAGGCGTCGCAGGCGGTGAGCAGCGCGGTCCACTCGTCCCGGCTGCGGGTGCGGAACAGCCGTGCCCAGGCCGCCCGCAGCGCCGGCCAGTGCGCCGGGTCGGTACGGTCCAGCGCCTCGTCCGGGTGCAGCGGGAAGCCCGTCCGGCGCACCAGCTCGTCGTAGAACTTCGGCTCCAGCGCGCCGACCGCCAGGTAGCGGCCGTCGGCGCACTCGTACGTGTCGTAGAAGGGCGCGCCGCCGTCGAGCAGGTTCACCCCGCGCGGGTCCTGCCACATACCGAGCCGCCGCAGCGCGTGGATCTGCGTGCTGAGCACCGCCACGCCGTCCACGATGGCCGCGTCGACCACCTGGCCGGTGGCGCCGCCGCGCACCGCGTACAGGGCGGCGACCAGGCCGAGGGCCAGCATCATCCCGCCGCCGCCGAAGTCGCCGAGCAGGTTCATCGGCGGCACCGGGCGCTCACCGGCCCGGCCGATGCCGTGCAGCGCCCCGCTCAGCGCCAGGTAGTCGATGTCGTGCCCGGCGTACGGGGCGACCGGCCCGTCCTGCCCCCAGCCGGTCATCCGCCCGTAGACCAGCCGGGGGTTCGCCGCGAGGCAGTGCGCCGGCCCGACACCCAGCCGCTCGGTCACCCCCGGCCGGAAGCCCTCGATGAGCGCGTCCGCGCCGGCCACCAGGGCGAGCACCACCTCCCGGCCACCCGCCGACTTCAGGTCGACGGCGATCGAGCGGCGGCCCCGGTTGAGCAGGTCCGGATGCGGGGTGCCGAAGGCGGCCGGGTCCACGTCGGAGACCCGGTCCACCCGGACCACGTCGGCACCCAGGTCGGCGAGCATCATCGCGGCGAACGGACCCGGCCCGATGCCGGCCAGTTCCACCACCCGTACGCCGGCGAGCGGGCCGGCCGGGACGTCCTCGGTCATCGGGCCACGATAGGCGCTGGGGGGTTTGCGCCGTAAGGGGCCGGGAATCCGGCGCCGGCCCGGCCTGCATGGCCGCGCTGGACGTCGACCGCGTCCTCGCCGCGGTCGTCGCCCGCTGATTCCCCCGGGATGCCGTTTGGCGCGCGGAATCAGCCTGGCCTAACCTTGTCGCCACGAGGGGAGTACTTCCCACGAACCATTCCGGTCAGTACGGCGGGCCCCGGAGCGCGCCTCGGGTGGTTGCCCACGAAAGGTGGGTGAAGGAGACCTCGAACATGTCACGGTGTTCGAGGAGGCTCCATGTCCGGTTCGTCATACCTTGCTGCGACCGAGATCCAGTCGGTCGGCACCCCCACGCTGTGGGGCGTCACGATCGCCGGCGTGCTCGCGCTGCTGGTGCTCGACTTCCTGGTCACCCGCCGCCCGCACGAGGTGTCGTTGCGCGAGGCGCTGGGCTGGTCGGCCTTCTACATCGCCCTGCCGCTCGCCTTCGGCGGCTGGGTCTGGTCCCGGTACGGCTCCCAGCAGGGTGTCGAGTACCTCACCGGTTACCTGGTGGAGAAGTCGCTCTCGGTCGACAATCTCTTCGTCTTCATGCTGCTGCTGGCCGCGTTCGCGGTGCCCGCGGTCCTCGCCCAGCGGGTCCTGCTCTACGGCATCGCCGGCGCGCTGGTGCTCCGGGCGGTCTTCATCGCGCTCGGCGCCGCCGCCCTGCAGACCCTGGACTTCGCCTTCCTGCTCTTCGCCGCGATCCTGCTCGTCACCGCGGTCAAGCTGCTGCGTGACGCCCTCTCCGGGCACCAGCAGGAGGTGGACATCAACAAGATGCGGTCGGTGCGGCTGTTGCGCCGGTTCATGCCGGTGACCGACGAGTACCACGGCACCCGGATGACCATCCGGGAGCACGGCCGGCGGACGCTGACCCCGCTCGCCCTCGTGGTGGTCGCGGTGCTCGCCACCGACGTGGTCTTCGCGGTCGACTCGGTGCCGGCGGTCTACGGCATCACCGAGGACCCGTACCTGGTCTTCGCCACCAACGCGTTCGCCCTGCTCGGCCTGCGGGCGCTCTACTTCGTGCTGCACGCCGCGCTGAGCCGGCTGGTCCACCTCAGCTACGGGCTGGCCGCCATCCTGGCCTTCATCGGCGTCAAACTCGGCCTGCACTGGGCGCACGGCATCTGGAAGGGCGTGCCGGAGATCCCCACCCTGGCCTCGCTCGGCGTGATCATCGGGGTGCTGGTGGTCGTCACCATCACCAGCCTGCGGGCCACCCGCACCACCGTCGGCGGCGAGCGGGAGGTCGTCGCGGAGCGGCGCTGAACGGGTCACCCGGCCCGGTCGGCTCCGTCCGACCGCCCCCTGCGGCGCCGCCCGGGGTGGTACCACTGACGGGTGGGAATCGTGTCACCAGGCTTCCAGGGCCGGCCCCGCTCCGCGGAGCCGGCCCTGCCGCCGGGGCAGTACCTGACCCAGGACTTCCCGGTGCTCTCCGCGGGTCCGACCCCGAAGGTGCCGCTGGACACCTGGGAGTTCGTCATCACCGCCGAGACCGGCGCCGAGTACCGGTGGAGCTGGGACGAGCTGATGGCATTGCCCCAGGAGACGCCGACGGTGGACATCCACTGCGTGACCCGCTGGTCCAAGCGGGACACCACCTGGCAGGGCGTCTCGCTGGACACGCTGCTCGACGGCGTCGACACCGGTGCGCACTACGTGCAGGCCCACTCGTACGGCGGCTACACCACCAACCTGCCGCTGGACGACCTGCGCGGCGGACGGGCCTGGGTGGCGCACACCTTCGAGGGGCGCCCACTGCCCGCCGAGCACGGCGGTCCGGCCCGGCTGCTGGTGCCGCACCTGTACTTCTGGAAGTCGGCCAAGTGGGTGCGCGGCATCCGGCTGACCCCCACCGACGAGCCCGGATTCTGGGAGACCGCCGGCTACCACGACTACGGGGACCCGTGGCGTGAGCAGCGGTACCAGGGCGATTGACCGCGCCGCTGCGCTGGCGGGTGGCCCGGCTCGTGGAGCGCCGGGTCGAGACGCCGAGCGCGCAGACCCTGGTGCTGGAGGTGCCCGACTGGCCGGGGCACCTGCCCGGGCAGCACGTCGACCTGCGGCTCACCGCCGAGGACGGCTACCAGGCGGCGCGGTCGTACTCGGTGGCCGGGCCGGTGGCCGACGGGCCCGGCGGGCCGCGGATCGAGGTGACCGTCCAGCGGGTGCCGGACGGCGAGGTGTCGCCGTATCTGATCGACACGTATGCCGAGGGTGACCCGGTCGAGGTGCGCGGCCCGGTCGGCGGCTGGTTCGTCTGGCGGTCGGCGGAGACCGCGCCGGTGCTGCTGGTCGGCGGCGGCTCGGGCGTGGTGCCGCTGATGGCGATGATCCGGGCCCGCCGGGCGGCCGGCAACCGGGCGCCGTTCCGGCTGCTCTACTCGGTGCGCACCCCGGACGACGTGATCTACGCCGACGAGCTGCGCCGTCGGGCCCGGGACGACTTCGGCCTCGACGTGGCGTACGTCTACACCCGGCAGGCGCCGCAGGGGTGGCGGGGCGAGCCGCACCGGATCGGGCTGGCCGACGTGAACAGCCACGGCTGGCCACCGGACCTGGAACCGCTCTGCTACGTCTGCGGCCCGACCGGCTTCGTGGAGACCGTGGCGGACCTGCTGGTCGGGCTGGGCCACCAGAGCCCGCGGGTGAAGACCGAACGGTTCGGCCCCACCGGCTGAGCGTCGAGGAGGCACCATGACCGACATGTCCTACCTGGACGGCAACATGCTCGACGGCCCGCTCCGCGAGTTGTTCGCCGTCGACCTGAGCACCGCCAGCGGCCGCTGCGAGAACTGCGGCATGCTCGGCCCGATGGCCGGGCTGCGGGTCTACTCGCACGCCCCGGGCCTGGTCGGGCGCTGCCCGAACTGTTCCGGGGTGATGCTGCGCCTGGTCCGCTCGCCGGACCGGGCCTGGCTGGACCTGCGCGGCAGCACCTACCTCCAGGTGCCGATGCCGCTCGACCAGCCGCACCCCGGCCCGCTCTGACCGACCGCCCCGCCGCCGGCCCACCAGGCTGGCGGGCACACCCAGCCCGCCGAGCATGGCCGGTCCGCCCAGCAGGGCCGGCGCGCTCGGCGGGGCCGGCGCGCTCGGCGGGGCCGGCGGGGCCGGTCCGTCCAGCACGGCGAGCAGGGTCGGTCCGGCGGGCTCAGCCGGGGCCGGCAGGGCCTGTCCGCCACGAATCGCGGGCCCGCCCGAAGTCGGCGCGGCCGGTAGGTTCGACGGATGCCGGCGCCGCCCACCTCCGTGCTCGCCGACCTGCTCGCCCGCGTCGCCGGGGGACCGGTGCGGATCGGCGCGGCCACCCCGGCGGCGGCCGGTTGGTCGGCCGACCGGGCGGCGTACCCCTGGCTTTCGCGGGTGCCGGTGCACGGCCCGCCGGGATGGCCGGTGCGGTCCGTGGTGGTGAAGACCCGGCGGCCGGACCGGGGCCGGCCGGGCGACCCGGTGCGGGAGCGGGTGGCGCTGGAGTTCCTGGCCGAGGTGGGCTGCGCGGTGGGCCCGCTGGTGCTTGCGCACGACGATCGGCTCGGCCTGCTGGTGCTGGAGGACCTCGGCGTCGGCCCCGGATTGGAGGACCTGCTGGTCGGGACCGACCCGGACCGGGCGACCCGGGGTTTCGTCGCGCTGGCCGAGGCCGCCGGCCGGCTGCACGCGGCCACCCGGGGGGCGCCAGGACGCCTTCCGCGAGCGGCTCGCCGCCGCCGGCCGCCGCGCCCCGGGCGCAGCGTCCTGGCCGGCGCGCCGTGCTGGTCCCGGGTGCCGGTCGAGGTGGGCCGCCGGGTGGAGCGCGCCTACCGGGCGGCCGCCGGCCAGCGCGACGACGGAGCCTGGGCGGCGGGGATGGCCGCCGCGACCGCCGCCTGGGCAGTGGTCCGGCTGGCCCGGCTGCCGAAGCTGCTCGCCGCCGACCCGCCGCACCCGATGGGCTTCTCCCGCCGGGGGCAGTTGCTGGACACCCTCCGGGTGGCCGTCGCCGCTGGCGCCGCCGGCGGACCGCTGCCAGCCCTCACCGCCTGGCTGGCTGCGACCGACGAGCACCTCCGTCGCCGCTGGCCCCACCTCCCACCCACCCAACCCTGCTATCCCGCCTACCACCCCGCCGCCGCCTTCGGGGGGCGCGGGACGGCGGGTGGGAGTGCGGCGCCGGTGACCCGGGGCAGGCGGCGCCGGTGCGGGTGACGCCCGGCACACCCCGGGCGCCGCGGCGGGTAACCCGCTGGACGTCCACCGGACCGGGGGCCAGAGTTGTCCGCCGTGAGATATCTGCGCACCGCCGGCCCGGCCGGTATCCGCCGCCCCCGACCGGCCGACGAGGCCGAGTTCATCGCGGCCGCCCGGCGCAGCCGCGAGCTGCACCACCCCTGGCTCGCCGCCCCCACCGACCCGGCGGCGTACGCCGCGTACCTGGCCAGGATCCGCCGGCGGGACCACTCCGGCTACCTGATCTGCGACCGGGCCAGCGGGGAGATCGCCGGGTACGTGAACATCAGCGGGATCCTGCTCGGCGCGCTGCGCGGCGGCTACCTCGGCTACGCCGCCTTCCTGCCGTACAGCGGCACCGGGCACGCCTCGGCGGGCATCGGCCTGGTGATCGAGCACGCCTTCACCACGTTGGGCCTGCACCGGCTGGAGGCGAGCATCCAGCCGGGCAACGAGCCGTCCCGCCGGGTGGCCCGCAAGCTGGGCTTCCGGTTGGAGGGCTACTCGCCGGAGTACCTCTTCATCGACGGGGCCTGGCGGGACCACGAACGCTGGGCGATCACCGCTCCGGCGGCCGGACCGGCCGGTGCCGGCCGCCTGCGGGCGACCGGCACCGGATGACGGCTCAGCGTCCGGGCCGTCGCGCGTCGCCGCGCTGCATGCCCAGCCGCTCGATGCGGCCCTGCTTGTGCTCGACCCGCCGCCGCTGCCGCGCGGTGAGCTGCTTGCGCCCGCTCTGCCGCAGGTAGATCGGCTGCCGCTGGTCGTTGGACATCGGGGTGCTCATCGGTTGCCTCCCGCTCGGATGGGACCGACGACCATGCTCCGCCGCCGCCGGGTGAGCGCACCCCGCCCGAACCGGGTGAACCGGGCTCAGCTGCCCGGCCGGGGGAACGCCACCGGGCTGCGGTGCCCGTCGCGGCCCACCGCCCGTACGCCGAAGAAGACGTTGTCCTTGGACAGGTCGATGGTCACCTCGGTGACGTCGCCGACCGGGATCACCCGCTGCCACTCCGGCGCGGTGGTCTCCCGCCACAGCACCTCGTAGCCGGCGAGGTCCGGCTCGTCGCCGCGCTGCCAGCGCAGGGTGGTGTCGTTGGTGAGGTTGCTGGTGACGATGACCGCGCCCCTCGGGGTGCCGGGGGCGCGGGCCAGCGACCAGAGCGCGGCGCCGTTGACCCGGGCCACCCGGGTGACGTACGCGAAGTCGCAGAACTCCGGCAGGTCGCCGAACTGCCGGCCGTCCAGTCGTAGTGCCCGGTGATCACGTACGTCCGGTTCGGCGACGTCTCCCCGCGCAGCGTCGCCACCACGTTGGTGATGCGGGTGGGCACCGGGATCCGGGAGGCCGGCTGCTGTACGTACGACTGGAGCTCGACGGTCATCCGGCCGCCGGAGGCGGCGGCGTACTCGCGCATCCGCTCGTGGATCCAGTCCCGGGCGGCGCCGATGCCGCGCTCCGGGTCGTCCTGGCTGGAGAGAGTGTGTCGGGTGCCGAACGCCGCCAACCGGCGGACGACGGCCTCGATCCGCCGCTGGTCGACCTGCCGGAGCAGGTCACGCAGGTCCCGGTCGGGGGCCTGCGGTCGGACCGGACGGCCCGGCCCGGTGGGCGGCGTGTCGTGCGCGGCGGCGGGCTCGGCCAGCAGGGGCACGGCGACGGTGGCGACGGTGGCGGCGGCGGAGGCGGACAGGAAGGTGCGCCGGGCGGACCTCGTGGGTCGGTCGCCGGCGGTGTCGTGGGATCCCATCACCGCATCCTCGCCATCGACGACGGTGGTTGTCCATATCGCCGGGCATGGATGTGTCCGGGTTTCACCCGGAGCGGGTGATGACGGACGGTGACCGGCGTTCCTACGGTGAGACGTATGGCTGCCGTGCGTGCGACGCCCGCCGATCCGACCCCCGGCCTGGTCGCCACCGCCTGGGAGGGCGGCGACCAACGGGCCCTGCCGCCCGAGCTCGGCCCGGGCTCGCTCGCGGTGCTCAGCGGCCCGACCTTCATGTACGCCGACCAGTGCGGGGACGTGCCGCCGGGCAGCATCGGCGGCCTGGTGCACCTGGACACCCGGCTGGTCTGCGGGTGGGTGCTGTCGGTCAACGGGAGCCGGCTGCTGGCGTTGCGCTCGCAGACGTTCCAGCACTACTCGGCCCAGTACGTGCTCACCAACCAGGAACTGCCCGACCTGCCCCCGAACAGCCTGGGCGTCCGCCGGCTGCGCTACGTGGGTGACGGGTTCCACGAGCGGATCACCATCGCGTCGTTCCGACCGGAGCCCGTCCGGTTCGAGCTGCGGCTGGCCGTGGCCGCCGACTTCGCCGACCTGTTCGAGGTGAAGTCGGGCGTCCGGGACCGCTCGGCGCAGATCGTCCGCGACCACCAGCCGGACCGGTCGGAGCTGTGCTTCTCGTACGCGGTGGACGGGTTCGCCGCGGAGACCCGGGTCAGCAGCTCGATGCCGGCCCGGATCGAGGGAGACGAGCTGGTCTGGGCGGTCGCCCTCGCCCCGCGCGAGGAGTGGGAGGTGGACCTGCACGTGCCGCTGCCGCCCGGGATGGGGGTGGTGGAGCCGGTCCGGGGCGACATCGCCGACGTCGTCCACCAGCGGGTCGACGACCCGGTGCGCCGGTGGACCACCAGCCGGGCGCTGCTGACCAGCGACAACGAGACTCTGACGCGGACGGTGCGCCAGTCGCGCGACGACCTCGCGGCGCTGCGACTCGAACTCGAGGTCAAG
This sequence comes from Micromonospora sp. CNZ280, assembly GCF_011759515.1. Taxonomy (NCBI): domain Bacteria; kingdom Bacillati; phylum Actinomycetota; class Actinomycetes; order Micromonosporales; family Micromonosporaceae; genus Micromonospora; species Micromonospora sp. CNZ280. Next base: position 192,481 of record NZ_JAAOYP010000002.1, on the reverse strand, counting down.
GGGCAGCGGATCGTGCTGCCCGGGGCGGGTCTGCCCTGGTTTCTCACCGTCTTCGGCCGGGACACCCTGATCACCGCGTACCAGACGCTGGGGGCCGGGCCGATGCTGGCCCAGGGGGCGCTGCTCGCGCTGGCCCGGTTGCAGGGGCGGCGCTGCGACGACTTCACCGACGAGGAGCCCGGCAAGATCCTGCACGAGGTTCGTAGCGGCGAGCTGACCCGCACCGGGGTGAAGCCGTACACCCCCAACTACGGCACCGCGGACGCCACCCAGCTCTGGCTGATCCTGCTGTCGGAGTACTGGCGGTGGAGCCGCGACGACGAGACCGTGCGGTTGCTCCGGGACAACGCGATCGCCGCGCTGCACTGGATCGACGACTACGGCGACCGGGACGGCGACGGCTACGTCGAGTACGCCACCCGCTCGCCGGAAGGGCTCGGCAACCAGTGCTGGCGGGACTCGCCGGACGGGGTCTGTTTCGCCGACGGCCGGATCCCGGTGCTGCCGCTGGCCACCTCCGACCTGCAGGGCTACACCTACGACGCGAAGCTGCGGCTGGCCGAGCTGGCCGACGGACCGCTCGCCGATCCGGCCCTCGCCGAACGGTTGCGCGCCGACGCGGCCCGGCTGTTCGACCGGTTCAACCGGGACTACTGGATCGACGAGCGGGGCGGCTACTACGCGGTCGCCCTGGACGGCGACAAGAACCGGGTCGACGCGATGACGTCCAACATGGGACACCTGCTGTGGAGCGGGATCGTGCCGGCGGAGCGGGCCGAGGCGGTGGTGCGGCAGTTGATGTACCCGACGGCGTGCAGCCCGCAGGCGTGGGCGACCGGCGCGCCGCTCGCGCTGACCCGGGCGATGCTCGCGTGGAGCCGGTGGACGGCCGGCTGACCCTCGACCCGCACATCCCGCCCGAGGTCGGCCGGATCAGGGTGGACCGGGTCCGGGCCTTCGGCCACTCCTGGGACGTGGAGGCGGTGGGCGACGCCGGGTACGTCCGGCTTTCCGGCTGAGTTCACGTTTGCCCCTCCGGTCGGTGGGAACGGGGCCGCAATGACGAAACCTCGTGTGGTGATCGTGGGGGCCGGGTTCGCCGGTTACCACGCGGCGAAGACCCTGAGCCGGCTGGCCCGGAACAAGGCCGAGATCGTGGTGCTGAACTCCACCGACTACTTCCTCTACCTGCCGCTGCTGCCCGAGGTGGCCGCCGGGGTGGTGGAGCCGACCCGGATCGCCGTGCCGCTGACCGGCACGCTGAACGGAGTGCGGGTGATCATCGGCGAGGCCGACCACGTCGACCTGCAGAACCGGTGGGTCGGATTCACCCAGCCGGAGGGGGACCGCAACCGGATCGCGTACGACCGCCTGGTGCTCGCCGTGGGCAGCGTCAACAAGCTGTTGCCCATCCCCGGGGTGACCGAGTACGCGCACGGCTTCCGCGGCCTGCCCGAGGCGCTCTACCTGCACGACCACGTGGTCCGCCAGATCGAACTGGCCGAGCAGGCCGAGGACCCGGCCGAGCAGCGGGCCCGGTCCACCTTCGTGGTGGTCGGCGCCGGTTACACCGGCACCGAGGTGGCCGCGCACGGTCAGCTCTTCACCGACGCGCTGATGGCCCAGCGGCCCCGGCTGAAGACCCGCCCGCGGTGGATGCTGCTCGACATCGCCCCCCGGGTGCTGCCCGAGCTGGACAAGCGGATGTCGGACACCGCGCACCGGGTGCTCGACCGGCGGGGCGTGGACGTGCGGATGGGCACCTCGGTCGCCGAGGCGACCCCGGACGGGGTCAAGCTCACCGACGGCGAGTACGTGCCCACCTGCACGCTGGTCTGGTGCGTCGGGGTGCGCCCCGACCCGTTCGTGGCCGAGTTGGGCCTGCGCACCGAGCGGGGCCGGCTGGTCGTCGACGAGTACCTCACCGTCCCCGGCTTCCCCGAGGTGTACGCCTGCGGCGACGCCGCCGCCGTGCCCGACCTGACCCATCCCGGGCAGATGTGCGCGATGACCGCGCAGCACGCCCAACGCCAGGGCAAGCTGGCCGCGCACAACATCGCGGCCTCGTACGGGCAGGGGCGCCGCCGGCCGTACCGGCACCACGACCTGGGCTGGGTGGTCGACCTGGGTGGCAGGGACGCGGCGGCGAACCCGTTGAAGCTGAACCTGGGCGGACTGCCCGCCAAGGCGGTCACCCGCGGCTACCACCTGCTGGCCATGCCCGGCAACCGGGCCCGGGTCGGCGCCGACTGGGTGCTCGACGCGACGCTGCCCCGGCCGGGGGTGCAGCTCGGCCTGGTCCCGGCGAACGCGGTGCCGCTGGAGAGCTCCTCACCCGAGATCGCCGTCCGGGCCCGCTGAGCGCCCCGGGACGAGGTCGCCGTCCGGCCGTGCCGGCGGGGGCGCGGCCCCGACCGCTGAGCATCCTGCGACGACGGCGCGGTGAGGCGCGGTCCAACACGGTCAGCGCTCAGGCGAGGGCGGCGTCGGTGGCTGGGCGGGCGCCGGCCACGAACGTGTCCAGGGCCGGGCCGTGCAGCACGCCGCCGGGCACCGGGTCCCGGAGGGCGCCCACCGCCAGCCGCCCAACCGGCAGCCGGCCGGGTCGCCGGGCGGCGGCCAGCACCAGGTTGCCGTAGCGCCGGCCGCGCAGCATCCGCCGGTCGGCGACCAGACAGACGTCGGCGAAGGCGGCCCGCAGGGTGGCCACCTGGACCCGGGCGAAGCCCAGCGGCGGCAGGTCGGTCACGTTGACCAGGTAGATGCCCTCGGGTCGCAGGACGCGGGCCGCCTCGGCGGCGAACTCGACGGTGGTCACGTGCCCGGGCATCCGGGCCGCCCGGTAGATGTCGGCCAGCACCAGGTCGTACCGCCCGGTCGGGGCGTCGGCCAGCGCGGCCCGGGCGTCGGCGACCTCGATCCGCACCTGCGGCGGGAGCGCCGGCAGCTCCCGGGTCACCAGCTCGACCACCGCGGGATCCCGCTCGACGACCAGCTGCGCCGAGCCGGGCCGGGTGGCGGCCAGGTAGCGCGGGAGGGTCAGCGCCCCGCCCCCGAGGTGCAGCACCTCCAGCGGGCGGCCGGCCGGCGCCGCCAGGTCCGCCACCGCCGCCATCCGCCGCACGTACTCGAAGTGCAGGTGGCGCGGGTCGGTGACATCCACGTACGACTGCTCGACGCCGGCGGCCAGCAGCGTACGCCCGCCGGGGCGGGCCGGGTCGGCGACCAGCTCCAACCGGTCGGCGGCGCGGTCCATGGCGGGCACGCTAGTCGACGCCCGCCCACGGCCTGGCGGGCGGGCCGGCGGTGCGCCCGCCGGACCCGGCCGGCCCGGGACGCCGGCGCGGCCACCCGGGGCCGGTCGCCCCGCGGCCGGTCAGCCGCTGTTCATCCCTGCGCCCACCTCGTCGATCGCGGCGTCGACGGCGTGCGCGAGGTCGACATCCCGCGCGGTGACCGCACGGGCCTGCCGGGAGCGGACGGTCACCACCGCGGTGGTCGGGTCCACCCGGCCGATCTGCGGCCCGCGTCCGGTCTCGTCCCGGAGCTGGTCCAGCCGGGCCAGCACCCGGTCCAGATTGTCCGGGGGCAGCGCGATGGTGCGCGACAGCGAGCCGGTGTCACCCGACCAGTACGGCAGGTCGCCCAGCGCCGCGCGTACCTCGGCGTCGCCGAGCGTCGGGGTGCTGGTGGTGGCGCCCACCACGCCGCCGCCGGGCTCGGGCGGGGCCAGCAGGTCCCGCAGGCTCTCCGGCACGTGCAGCGACGCGACCAGCTCGCCGTCCTGGTCGCCCAGCGCGGCCAGGGTCGCCTCCGCCTGGTAGCGGGCCTGCTCCGGGGTGTTGCCGCTGATCCGGCTCACCTCGGCCAGGAAGCCGGACAGGTCCTGGGGGTGGCGGATGCCGTCGACCGGGACGACGTCGTGCAGCTTCGGCGGTACGGCCGTGAGCAGCCGCTGCCGTTCCGCCTCGTCCAACGCCCGGGCCAGGACCAGCACGGTCGCCTCCGCGCCGACCTTCGCGGTGCGGAAGTCCGCGCCGGTGCGGCGGGCGACGTCCTCGACCAGCCGGCTGTAGCCGATGGCGGCCTCCGCCGGCGTACCCATGCCCGGTTCCGGGCGGGGTCGGGGGTTCTCCGGGATGCCCGCCGGCGGCGGCGCCGGGCCGCCCCGGCTGCTGTCCGGCTTGTGCCGGCTGCCGGCCGCCGGCGGGCCGGCACGCTTGCCCCGGTCCAGCTTGGTGAGCTGCTTGGAGGCGCTCAGGCTGGCGCCGGTGTCGCTGGCCTGCATCCCGCGTTCGCGGGCCTGCCGGGCCAGGGCCCGGCGGCGTTGGTTGTCGCCCTCCATCTGCTTGCGCATGGTGACACCTCGCTTCCGCTGGTGTTCCCTCGCTTCCGTCGGGCCGCCTTCCCGCCGTCGCCGGGACCGAAACGGACGCCCCGGGTCGGGCCCCGTGCGCCGGGACCGCCGCTGGCAGCTTCATCCGGCCGGGGTGAGGGGCGCTCACCCGGGCGGCGCCGACGATCGGGGCGGACCGGGAAACTTCCGAGGTACGCGGAAGGGAAGGTCGTCATGAAGAGGATCGTCGAGATCGTGCCCGCCCGTCCCGGCTGGTACGCCCGCTGGCGGCTCTCGCCCGAGGGCACCCGCTGCTACCCGGTGAGCCTCTGGGCGTTGCTGGAGGAGGCCGACGGCACCGGACGCGAGGTGGTCGGGGTGGACTGCATCGGGCAGTGGCCCGGAGCGGACGACAACGAGGCGGGTGGGGAGTTCGTCCGCTATCTCTTCCAGACGCCCGACTCCGGTCCACCGGACGACGCGGAACCACCCGCGGCGCCCCGCCGTGGTACGACCGGGCCACGATTGCAGCCGGTCGCCACGCCCTGAGCCATCCTCCGGCCCCCGACCCCTGGTCCCAGGGTCGGGGGCCATCCCCCCGCTGGTCCGCCACCGGCAAGGTCGCCCGGCTGCTCCAGCTGACCGGCCTGAGTGACATCCTCGGTGACGATTCCGACATGACCGACCCGGCATCACAGACCGCGTCGTGATGGGCTACATTTCCCCGCCAGCCGCGGTGACCGCCAGGTCCCGTCCCCGCCGATCAGAGGCAGGTAGTGATGCCGTCAGACACCCCGAGTCCGGTTCGCATCCTGGTGGTGGACGACGACCCGGGCGACGTCCTCATGATCGAGGAGGCGCTCGCGGACTCCGACGTCGACAAGGTCATTGACGTGGTGGGCGACGGCCAGGAGGCGATGGAATTCCTGCGCCGGGAGGGGCGGCACACCGACGCCCGGCGGCCCGACGTGATCCTGCTCGACCTCAACATGCCGCGGATGGACGGGCGGCAGGTGCTGGGCGAGGTCAAGCGGGACGAGGACCTGCGGACCATCCCGATCGTCGTGCTGACCACCTCGAACGCGGACACCGACATCGTCAGCAGCTACACCCTGCAGGCCAACGCGTACGTCACCAAGCCGATCGACCTGGACGACTTCAACGACGTGGTGCGCCGGATCGACGAGTTCTTCGGCCGGGTCGTGGTGCTGCCCAAGCGTCCCTGAGGCGCTCGGGCGTCCGGTTCGACGCCGGGCGGACGGATGATCCGCGCCGTCGGCCCGATCGACACGCCGGCGGCGGGTCGCCGCTCGGATGCTGAACATTTTTCCCGAACCCGCTCGGTGGGTGCTGCCAGCGCCGAGGATCCAGGTGGGGAAGAAATACCAGCTGCCTGGGGGGCGACAGTATGAGGTTCTCCGTCGTGGACATCGGCTACGACCAGCGGCAGGTGGATGCCTGCCTGGACGAGCTGGGGATCCGGTTGACCCGGTTGGCGGCGCGGGCGGAGAGCGCCGGAGGCACCGGTCGGGAGTGGGACCTGATCCGGCAGGAGGCGACCGGGCTCTGCGGGCTGCTGCGGCGGCTGGCGGCCGGCGAGGTGGGCACCGGCCGGGGCGGCGGCGTCGGCGAGTTGGAGCGGGAGGCGGCCGAACTGCTCGCCCGGGCGCGCCTCGAGCTGGACGCCGCCCGTGAGGAGGCGCGGCAACTACGCGAGCAGGCGTACGCCGACGCGCTGCGCGCCCGGCGTGAGTTCGAGGCGGCGTTGCTGGACCGCCGACGCCGCGAGGCCAGGGTCGACGAGATCCTCGGCGGCCTGCGGACCGAGCCGGTCCCGGCGGACACGCCGACCGCGGCCGCGGCCGTCACCGGCGTGCCGGCTCGCGGCCGGCGGTGACCCGGCCGCGGCTGGGCCAGCCACCGGCCGCGGCGCGCGGGTGGGCCGGGCGACTCAGACGAGCGCCGCCACCACGGTGGTGGCCCGCTCCTCGTGCTGGGCGTACGCGTCGGGGAACGCGGAGATCTGCACCGCCTGGGCGGCCGCGGTGACGCTCATCTCCTGCCAGCCGGGGATCTCGCGCAGCGCCTCGTAGAACGCCCGGGCCGCGTACGCCGGCCGCATCAGGTCCTTCACCGTGCCCCAGCCGCTGCTCGGGCGCTGCTGGAACAGCCCGACGGAGTCGTGGTCCCAGCCGATGGCCTGGTGCGGGTAGTTCTGCGACTCGGGCAGCACGCCGCTGGCGTAGTTGTACAGGTTGCTCTCCTGCATAGCCGTGGCGATCGCGACCACCAGCCCCCGGCGCGGGATCTTCATGTCCACGCCGACGTCCACGATGATCTTGGCGTTGTCCATCTGCGCCTGGGTCAGTCCGGCGACCGGACGGGGGCGGCGGGGCTTGGCGGGCTTCTTCGGGGCCTTCTTCTTGGTGGCCGAGGGGGTGGGCTTCGGGGTCGGGCTGGGGCTGACCGGCGCGGGGGAGGCGGCCCGGTCCAGCGACCGGGAGGCCGCCTGGTCGGCCGTCGCGGCCCGGTCGGCCACCGCCTCGGCGATCGGCTCGCGCCGCGCGTCGTCGGTCCGGACGGCGGCGACCGCGGCCACGCCGAGGCAGCAGGAGACGCCGGTGGCCAGCGCGACCCGGGCGGGGGCCGAGGTCAGCAGGGCGCGGACGCCGCGCCGGGGAGGCCCCGGGGCGCGGTGACGGCCGATCGTCCGTTCGGATGATGCGACATCGGACGGAGGGGTGTCCGGCCGTTCCTTGGTCAGCTTCTGGTCGAAGGGGTCGTCGGGGTGCACCCGCCGAGGCTAGAAATTGCCTCGGCCGTTGCCACCGGTCTGGTTGGTGGCATGCGTCACAATTTCGCCCGGTCTGGCGGACGATCGAGGGCGGTCGCCCGCTTAGCTCGCATCACTCTGTTGTCCGGCTTTCCGTCAATGCCGGATATGCCGACGAATAGCGGGCGCACGGTGGATCTTGGGGCAGTTCGCCGGAACCGTCGATGGCCTCCACCGAACGGTGGAGGCCGGACTCGGCCGTCCAGGCAGGCAGTGCCTGGGCCGGGCGGTCTGGCCGCGGCCGGCCCGGCACGTCGGGTCAGTGGCGGCCGTTCTCCGCCGGGGTGACCGTCAGCCGGTGGCGGCTGCCGTCACCGCTGGAGAACGGCCACAGCCGGTCGGCGTGCTCGACCAGCTGGGCCAGCTGCTGCCGGCTGAGCCCGGCCGAGGCGATGGAGGCGTGCACGTCGGCCCGGTACCGGCCGTCGTCGTCGCGGCCCAGCTTCGCCTCCGCCCGGACCTGCACGGTGTGCGCCTCGTCGGTGATCCCCCCGGCCGCCTCCACCGCCGCGTGGTGCAGGCAGGACGCGAAGGCCGCGGCGAGCAGCTGCGACGGGGTCAACCCGGTGCAGTGCGGCGCCAGCGGGGACGCCAGGGCGGTGGAGAGCACCTCGTCGTCGGTGCGTACGTGGCCGCCCTCGGCGGTCGCGGTGGCTGTCTCGTTGAACCAGGAACTCGGATCCGGCATCGCGTTCCTCCCGTCACTCCCCGCCCGGCTACCCGGCCCCTGTCCGGTGAAACCGCAGGACAGGAGGCGTCCGGGCGGTCAGCCGGCGCGGCCGGACAGGTCGGCGACCGGGGCCACCTCGGTCGCTTCGGCGGCGGCCCGTTCGGTCCACGGGGAGATCGCCGCCCGCCGGGGGCGCGGAGGTGCCGGCAGCCGCATCGGCACGTACACCCGGGCGTCCACCGCCTCGGCGAGCACCAGCGCGGCCACCAGGCTGCTCGGCCGGGCCGCCGGGTCGTCGGCGAGGCAGCGGGCGCAGAGCTCGGCCACCTCCGCCGGCAGCCCGTCGACCGCCGGCAACGGCCGGGGCGGTTGCCGGCGGCGCGCGCCGATCAACTGCGTCATCGTGCCGGCCGGGTACGGCAGCTCGCCGGCCAGGCAGTAGTAGAGCAGCACGCCGAGGGCGTACATGTCGGCGGCCGGGGTGGCCGGCGCCCGGTCCAGCTGCTCCGGCGCCAGGTACGCGGGCGTGCCGACCGCCATCCCGTCCGGCGTCGGGTCCGGGGCGCCGCCCGCGCGGTGCCTTCGGCAGCGGTACCCGGACCCCGATCAGGGCAAACCGCCGTCCGATCCGGCGCGACCGGGTCCGCCCGGCGCGGCGGACGGGTAGCTTGCGAGCCAGAGCGGTGTCCGGGGCCCGGGCGGGCCGGCCGCGCGGCGCGCAGGAGGTCGGGCGATGAGCGAGGTGACCGTACGGTTCGTCGGTGGACCCGCCCACGACCTGGTCCGCCAGCTGCCCGCCGACGCCGACGGCGCGCCACCGGCGCGGTGGATCCTCAGCCACCCCGACGGGGCCGGCGCGGTCGCCCCGGGCGGGCCGGACCACCTCTACCAGCGGGGCCGTCCCGACGGCGGGGGCACCTGGACGATGACCTACGTGCGCACCGACCCGGTCGGGGTGACCGAGTGAGCGGGCCACACAGCTGGCACACAGCGGGCGCACACCTGGGCCGTAGGCTGCCCGGCCATCCTTGGGGTCATGGGAACCGAGGGGCAGACCCGGGTGGAGTTGCGTCGCCCGGACGGTGAGCCGGTCCGGGTGCTGGTGGTCGACGACGAACCGACCCTGGCCGAGCTGCTGGCGATGGCGCTGCGCTACGAGGGCTGGCAGGTCCGCACGGTCGGCGACGGGACGGCGGCGCTGAGCACCGCGCGGCAGTTCCAGCCGGACGCGGTGGTGCTCGACGTGATGCTGCCCGACCTGGACGGGTTCCAGGTGCTGCGCCGGCTGCGCGAGCGGGCCCCGACCGTCCCGGTGCTCTTCCTGACCGCCCGGGACGCCGTGCAGGACCGGGTCGCCGGGCTGACCGTCGGCGGCGACGACTACGTCACCAAGCCGTTCAGCCTGGAGGAGGTGATCGCCCGGCTGCGGGCGCTGCTGCGCCGGTCCGGCTTCGCGGTCGCCGCGCGGGAGGAGGCGGTGCTCACCGTCGGTGACCTCAGCCTCGACGAGGACAGCCACGAGGTACGCCGGGGCGGCGAGTTGATCACGCTCACCGCCACCGAGTTCGAGCTGCTGCGCTACCTGATGCGCAACCCGCGCCGGGTGCTGAGCAAGGCGCAGATCCTGGACCGGGTCTGGAACTACGACTTCGGTGGCCAGGCCAACGTGGTCGAGCTCTACATCTCGTACCTGCGGAAAAAGATCGACGCCGGACGCGAGCCGATGATCCACACGCTGCGCGGCGCGGGGTATGTCCTCAAACCGGCCGGGTGAGCACGCCGGCCCGCCGACGCGGCCGCGACGCTGGCCGGCCGGCTGGTCGCTGCGGACCCGGCTGGTGGTCACCCTGGTCGGGCTACTGGCCCTGGTCAGCGTCGCGATCGGCGGGCTCACCACGGTGGCCCTGCGGCAGTTCCTGGTCGACCGGGTCGACGCGCAGCTGGTGCCCGGCGCGATGTCCCGGGGCGACCGCCCGTTTCCGCCGTTCGGCGCGGGCCTTCCGCCCGGGCTGCCACCCGGCTCCGTCGTGGCCACCGTGGTCGACGGCACGGTGACCGAGGCGCGGACCCAGAGCGGGAACCGGGCCGGTGGCGAGCCGGTGCCGGTCGCCGAGGTGACCGCGCTGGCCCGGCTGCCGGTGGGCGCCGCGCCGCGCACCGTCGACCTGGGCGAGCGCGGCGACTACCGGGCCGTGGCCCGGCAGCTGCCCGCCGGGCGCACCCAGGTCGTCGCCCTGCCGCTGGCCGGGGTGCAGGAGACCGTCTGGTGGATGATCGCGGCGCAGGTCGGGGTGGCCACCGCCGGGCTGCTGGTGGCCGGCACGGCCGGCGCGCTGATCGTCCGCGCCACGCTGCGCCCGCTGCGCCGGGTCGCGGCGACCGCCGGGCGGGTCAGCGAGCTGCCGCTGGACCGGGGCGAGGTGGCGCTCTCCGAACGGGTGCCCGCCGCCGACACCGACCCGCGTACCGAGGTGGGCCAGGTCGGCGCAGCGCTGAACCGGATGCTCGGGCACGTCGGCGCCGCCCTCGCCGCCCGGCAGGCCAGCGAGACCCGGGTCCGCCAGTTCGTCGCCGACGCCAGCCACGAGCTGCGTACCCCGCTGGCCGCGATCCGCGGCTACGCCGAGGTCGCCCGGCGGGGCCGGGACCAGGTGCCGCCCGACGTCGCGCACGCGCTGCGCCGGGTGGAGTCGGAGAGCGCCCGGATGACCAGCCTCGTCGACGACCTGCTGCTGCTCGCCCGGCTGGACACCGGCCGGCCGCTCGCGGCCGAACCGGTCGACCTCACCGCGCTGGTGGTGGACGCGGTCAGCGACGCGCACGTCGCCGGCCCGGAGCACCACTGGCGGCTCGACCTGCCGGACGTGGTGGTCCGGGTGCCCGGCGACGCCGCCCGGCTGCACCAGGTGCTGGCGAACCTGCTGGCCAACGCGCGGGTGCACACCCCGCCCGGCACCACCGTCACCACCACCCTGCGCGCCGGGCCGGACGCCGTCGTGCTGACCGTGGCCGACGACGGTCCCGGGGTGCCGGCGCGGTTGCAGCCGGAGGTGTTCGAGCGCTTCGCCCGGGGCGACAGCTCCCGTTCCCGGGCGCACGGCAGCACCGGCCTGGGCCTGGCCATCGTGGCGGCGGTGGTGACCGCGCACCACGGCACCGTGGCGCTGGACAGCCGCCCGGGCCGCACGGTGTTCACCGTCCGGTTGCCGGGCCCGCTCGCCGCCGGGTGAGGGTCCGGGCACCAGCGGCTCCGGCGGGGTCGTGCCCCGACTGGAGCCGTGGCAGGCTGGTCGGCGTGTACCGGGAACGCCCCGCGGGGTTCGCCGGCGCGGTGCTGTGGACGGCCACCACGGCCGGCACCGCGCCCAACCGGGTGCTGCCCGACGGCTGCGTCGACCTGCTCTGGTCCAGCCACGCCGGGCTGCTGGTGGCCGGGCCGGACCGCACCGCCCACCTGAGCGCGGCCGTACCCGGCCAGCGGTGGGTCGGGCTGCGGCTGCCGCCCGGCACCGGTCCGGCGGTGCTCGGCGTACCCGCCGTCGAGCTGCGGGACCGCCGGGTGGCGCTCGCCGACGTCTGGGGTGACCGGGCGGTCGCCGGCCTGGCCGAGCGCGCCACGGCCGACCCGGCCACCGTGCTGGTCGAGGTTGCTCGGGGGCGGCTGCGCGCCGCCGGCGGCCCCGACCCGGTGGGCGCCCGGGTCGCCGCGGCGCTGGCCGCCGGCGCCCCGGTGGCCGCGACCGCCGCCGAGGTCGGGCTGGATCCGCGCGCCCTGCACCGCCGGTCCCGGCACCTGTTCGGGTACGGCCCGAAGACCCTCGCCCGGATCCTGCGCATGCGCCGGGCGCTGGCCCTGGCCCGGGCCGGCACCCCGCTGGCCGAGGTGGCGGCCGGCTGCGGCTACGCCGACCAGGCGCACCTCACCCGGGACGTACGCGAGTTGGCCGGCGTGCCGCCGACGGCGCTGCTCGCCCGCGGCTGACCGGCCGACTCCGGGTGGCGGTGGCCCGGGCGGTGGACCCGGTGCTCGGGCTGTGCGCGGCCGGGTCCGCGTTCCGTCGTGCCGGTCAGTCGGCGGTCTTCGGCTGCCGGGCGAAGAGGTCCACCCCGTTGCCGTCCGGGTCGAGCACCACCGCGTAGCGCTGCCCCCACTCGGCGTCCCACGGCGGCAGGTGGCCCTGGTAGCCCTCGGCGACCAGCTCCGCGTAGAGCCGGTCCACCTCGGCCGGGTCGGCGCAACGGAAGGCGAGGCTGGCGCCGCCGCCCTGGCCGGGCTTCCAGTCCGGGTCGAAGGAACGGATCACCTCCACGGTGTCCCAGGCGAGCCGGAGCCCGTCGGGCAGGGTGACCTCCACGTGCGGGGCGGCGTCGGCGTCGGCCGGGATGTCGAGGCCGAGCCGGCGGTAGAAGGCGAGCGAACGCGGCAGGTCGCCGCTGACGATTCCGATGAGATCGAGTGTCGGTGCCATGGCGCCCACGGTAGGGAGCGGCCGGGCCGGCGTCTTGAACGAATCGGACGGCGGACGGATGGGCGATGTCGGCACACGAGGCGCACAGCCGACGTACCGTGTCAGAAGTCCGGCCTTCCGGTCATTTCGGGGCGTCGGGTGTCGAGACGGCGAGGGGAAGGAGCGGTCGGTGAACCATCTGGCCTACCTGGACGCGGGGTCCGGCAGCCTGATCGTGCAGGCGGTGGTCGGCGGGGTGGCCGGCGCGGCGGTGGCCGCCAAGCTGTACTGGCGGAGGCTGGTCGACCGGTTCCGCCGCCAGCCCACCGACCAGCGCTGATTCGCCCGCGATGGCCATCTCCCACACCGGCCTGCGGCCCGAGCCCGGGTCGTTCCGCGACCCCGCCAACCGGGTCTTCCACTTCGGCGACGACGTGCTGCGCGGGCTGGACGCGCGGGCGGCGCAGGAGTGGCGGGCCCTGGCCGGCAGCGACTTCTTCCCCGCCCTGCTCGCCGCCGGCAAGGTCTGCGGCACCGAGCCGGCCGACCCGGCGCTGTTGCCCGCGAGCGCCGGCTGGGCGGCGGCGCTGCGGCACGAGCGGATCCCGTTCGTCTCCCACCCGTACGAGTGGTCCTTCAGCATGCTGCGCGACGCCGCGCTGCTGCACCTGGAGATCCTCCGTACGGCGCTGCCCGCCGGGTTCACCACCAAGGACGGCTCGGCCTACAACCTCCAGTGGCGCGGCGCCGAACCGGTCTTCATCGACGTCGGCTCGTTCACCCCACTCCGCGACGGCGAGCCCTGGGCCGGCTACCGCCAGTTCTGCCAGACCCTGCTCTACCCGCTGCTGCTCGGTGCCCATCTCGGGCTGGACTTCCAGCCCTGGCTGCGGGCCCGGGTGGACGGCATCGACGCCGACCAGATGCGCCGGCTCTTCGGCGGTACGCGCCGACTGCGCCCCGGCGTGCTCACCCACGTGCACCTGCACGGGGCGATGCAGAGCCGGTACGCCGGCACCAGCACCGCCGACACCCGGGACCGGCTGCGGGCCGCCGGCTACTCGCGGGAGCTGGCGTTGGCCACCGTACGGGGCATCGAGAAACTCGTCCGCCGGCTCGACCGGCCGGCCACCGCCAGCCACTGGTCGGCGTACCAGCGCACCTGCGGCTACTCGGCCGGCGACCGGGCCGCCAAGGAGGCGTTCGTGGCCGGGGCGCTGGCCGCCACCCCGCACGCCCGGCTGGTGCTCGACCTCGGCGCCAACGACGGCCGGTACGCCCGGCTCGCCGCCCGGCACGCCGACTACGTGGTCGCCGTGGAACAGGACCCGGCCGTGGTGGACGAGCTGTACCGGGCGCTGCGCGCCGACGGGGAGCGGCGGGTCCTGCCGCTGGTGATGGACCTCGCCGACCCGTCGCCCGGCGGCGGCTGGCGGGGCGTCGAGCGGGCCGGGTTCGCCGGCCGGGCCGCCGCCGACGTGGTGCTCGCCCTCGCCGTGGTGCACCACCTCGCGATCGGTCGCAACGTGCCGCTGCCCGAGGTGGTGGACTTCCTCGCCGGCCTCTGCGCGCCGGGCGCGCGGGTCGTGGCGGAGTTCGTCCACCCGGACGATCCGATGGCCCGCCGGCTGCTGGCCAACAAGCCCGACGGGCTCTTCCCCGACTACCGCCGCGACGAGTTCGAGCGGCTGCTCGGCGCGCGTGGCCGGATCGAGCGCCGGCTGGAACTGCCGTCGGGCACCCGGACCCTGTACGCGGTGGTCGTGGGTGGCTGAGCAGCCACCCGTCCCGCCACACCCGCGCCCGACCCCGCCGGAACCGGCCGGACCGGCCCTCGCGCCCGCGCCCACGGCCGCGTCTCCGGTCCGGTCGGCGGGTCGGCGACCGGCGGCCGGCTGGCGGGCCGAGCTGGGCCGGGTGCTGGAGGTGGCGGCGCTGGTCGGGCTGGTGGTCACCCAGCCGCTGCTCGACGTGCTCGGGCGCAGCCCGGACTTCTTCCTGTTCCACCGCGCCGACCGGGGCGAGATCCTGCTGCTGGTGGCGCTGATCGCGGTCGCACCCACGCTGGCCGTGGGGCTGCTCGGCGCGCTCAGCCGGCTGGCCGGCCGGGCCGTCCGCGCGGCCACCCACACCCTGCTGGTCGGGCTGCTGCTCGCCGCGCTGGCCGTGCAGGCCGGCCGGCACGTCACCGGGCTGCGGGGCGTACCGCTGCTGCTGGTGGCGGCGGTGGCCGGCGCGGCCGGGGCGGCGGCGCACCGGCGGTGGCGGGTGCCCGGCCGGGTGCTGCGGGTGGCCGCGGCGGGCCCGCTGGCCTTCGTCGGGTTGTTCCTGCTCGTCTCGCCCACGTCGGCGGTCGTACTGCCGCGCGGCGAGGGCGGCGCGGCCGGCGCGGCCCAGGGCGGCCGGCATCCGCCGGTGGTCATGCTGGTCCTCGACGAGCTGCCGCTGGTCTCCCTGCTCGGCCCGGACGGGCGGGTCGACGCCACCCGGTACCCGCACTTCGCCGAGCTGGCCGCCGGCTCGACCTGGTACCGCAACGCCACCGGGGTCAGCGGCTGGACGCCGTACGCGCTGCCGGCGATGCTCACCGGCCGCTACCCACAGCGCGGCGTCGCGCCGCACTACTCGCAGTACCCGGACAACCTCTTCACCGCCTTCGGCGGCCTGTACGACGTCCGCGCCGAGGAGAGCATCACCCGGCTCTGCCCGCCCAGCCGCTGCGACCGGCCGGTCAGCCCGGAGCAGGGGCTCGGCGTGCTGATCCGGGAGACCGGCAAGCTGCTGGGACAGTTGGCGGCGCCGGTGGAGAGCCGGATCGACCCGGAGGACTCCTACCGGGAGCGCACCCGCGCCGAGGCGGGCCTGGACGCCGCCGAACCGGTCCCGGACGACCCGAAGTTCCGCTGGGACAGCCTGGACGACAACCAGCCGGCCCGGTTCACCGAGTTCCTGGCCGGCCTGAAACCCACCGCCCGGCCGGCGCTGCACTTCCTGCATCTGCTGATGCCGCACTCGCCGTGGGCGTACCTGCCGTCGGGGGCGCGCTACGACGCCCCCGAGGACCTGCCGAACGAGGGCGCCGGCTGGGTGGAGCTGGCCCGGCAGCGGCACCTCGCCCAGCTCGGCTACACCGACCGGCTGATCGGCGAGACGCTGCGTACGCTGCGCGCCACCGGCCTCTACGATCAGGCCCTGCTGGTGGTCACCGCCGACCACGGGGTGAGTTTCACCCAGGGCGCCCAGGGGCGCGGGATGGACGCGATCCGGGCCGCCCCGGACGAGGTGGCCTGGGTGCCGCTCTTCGTCAAGTCGCCCGGACAGCGGACCGGCCGGGTCGACGACCGCAACTGGGAACACGTCGACCTGCTGCCCACCGTCGCCGACGAGGCGGCGATCCGGCTGCCCCGGCCGGTTGACGGCCGGTCCGCCCGGCAGGCGCCGCGCGACCCGGCGAAGCACTTCTACGACCGGCCCGGCCAGCCGGTCCCGCTTCCCGGCGGGGTGCCCGGCCCACTCGCGCCGCCGGCCGCGCATCCGTTGATCGGCACGGTGGTGGGGGACCGGCCCACCGGCGGCTCGGCGCGGGTGCCCGACCTGGCTGCGTTCGCCGACGTCGACCCGGACACCGGCCGGCTGCCGGCGCTGGTCTGGGGCGACCTGCCGGACCAGGTGCCGGACGGCACGCTGCTCGCGGTCGCGGTCAACGGCCGGGTCGGCGCGGTGGTCCCGGTGGTCGCCCGCGACGCCGGGGGGCGGCGCTTCGCCGCCCTGCTCGCCGACGACCGGCTCTTCCAGGCCGGCGCGAACCGGCTGGACGTCTACCAGGTCGCCACCGACGGCACACTGCGCCGCCTCGCCCTGTCCTGACCCGCGTCGGGCGGCTCCCGACCGCGCTTCCTAAGGTGGGCACGGTCGCGCTCCCACCGCCCCGGGGTCGCGCTCCCACCGGTTCGGTGGTCGCGCTCCCAGGCTGCGGTAGGTTGCGCTCCCACGGTGGTCCGGCCTGGTCAGGGCACGCGGTGGGCGGGGTTTCCCCGCTGGCTGGTCGGGAATCGGGTGACGCATGCCTCACCGCCGACCCACGGCGGGCGGTGTCCCGGGATCCGCGAATACGGTAGAAGCGAAGGCAATTCAACGTAGATCTGCCGGCAAAGCGAGGAACCACATGACGGAAGTCAAGCTCGATCACCCCGGTGGGCAGCTGTCGATGCCGGTGCAGTCCGCTGTCGAGGGCCCCGCCGGTATCGGGGTGGGCAAGCTGCTGAAGGAAACCGGGTTGACGACGTACGACCCCGGTTTCGTCAACACCGCGGCCTGTTCGTCCGCGATCACCTACATCGACGGCGACGCGGGCATCCTGCGTTACCGGGGGTACCCGATCGAGCAGCTGGCCGAGAAGTCCTCCTTCCTGGAGGTCTCCTACCTGCTGATCTACGGTGAGCTGCCGACCGAGCAGCAGCTGACCGAGTTCAGCGAGCGGATCCGCCGGCACTCGCTGCTGCACGAGGAGATGCGTCGGTTCTTCGACGGCTTCCCGCGCGACGCGCACCCGATGGCCGTGCTCTCCTCGGCGGTCAGCGCGATCTCCACCTTCTACCAGGACAGCCTGGACCCGTTCGACTCCTCGCACGTCGAGATGTCCACCGTGCGGCTGATGGCGAAGGTGCCCACCATCGCCTCGTACGCGTACAAGAAGTCGATCGGCCAGCCGCTGCTGTACCCGGACAACTCGCTGGGCTACGTGGAGAACTTCCTGCGGATGACCTTCGGCGTGCCGGCCGAGCCGTACGAGGTCGACCCGGTGATGGCCAAGGTGCTGGACATGCTGTTCGTCCTGCACGCCGACCACGAGCAGAACTGCTCCACCTCGACCGTGCGGCTGGTCGGCTCCAGCAACGCCAACCTCTTCGCCTCGGTCTCCGCCGGCGTGAACGCCCTCTTCGGCCCGCTGCACGGCGGCGCCAACCAGGCCGTGCTGGAGATGCTGGAGAAGATCCAGGCCGAGGGCGGCGACGTACGCTCGTTCGTCCGGAAGGTCAAGGACAAGCAGGACGGCGTCAAGCTGATGGGCTTCGGCCACCGGGTCTACAAGAACTACGACCCGCGGGCCGCGATCGTGAAGAAGGCAGCCCAGGACGTGCTCGGCCGGATGGCCAAGCCGGACCCGCTGCTGGACATCGCGATGGAGCTGGAGGAGATCGCCCTGGCGGACGACTTCTTCGTCTCCCGCAAGCTCTACCCGAACGTGGACTTCTACACCGGCCTGATCTACAAGGCCATGGGCTTCCCGACCAAGATGTTCACGGTGCTCTTCGCGCTGGGCCGGCTGCCCGGCTGGATCGCTCAGTGGCGCGAGATGATCAACGACCCGGAGACCAAGATCGGCCGCCCGCGGCAGATCTACACCGGCTCTCCGCAGCGCGACTACCTGCCGCTCACCGAGCGCTGACCGCCGCCGCGCGTCCGACGGGCCGCCGACCCCGAGAGGTCGGCGGCCCGTCGCGTTGTATGGGCGCACGTGTCCCGATCGCGCCCTGTCGAGCTGCCCCATCGATGAGACCACGCACGCGGGACGCGGCAACGTTACCCCCCGTCCATGAGGGCAGCTCACACCCGGTGGGGCGGCGGCTCGTCTTGCTGCCCGTCTTCCCTGATCTTTGCGTCAAAGCAGACAAGAATTATCAAACGGTTCGTATCATCGAGCGGTGAAGGAGTTCTTCAGCCGGAGTGACCTGTCGAGGGCAGGTCACGCTCGCGACGGCGTGCCATTGCCCGATGGGGCCTACGAGCAGCCGTGGTGACTGGTGTACCTCGCCTGCCAGTTGTCCATCGGGCCGCCATCTATCGTCGCCTGCGGCAGGACGGGCCGAGTGCCCGAGGGGCGGATGACAGGAGATGGGCTTGTGTCGACATTGGTGTGGATCATCGCGGCGGGTTCGGCGATGACCGTCCTCGCCCTGTCCGGCAGCCTGACCTTCGTGCTTCCCGAGCGGATCTTCAACTGGATCGTCCTGCCCCTGGTGGCGCTGGCCGCCGGCTCCCTGCTCGGCGGCGCGCTGTTCCACATGCTGCCGGAGTCGGTGGCGGCGCTGGGGAACACCCTGAGCGTCTACGTCTGGCTCGCCGCAGGGTTGTTGACCTTTTTAATCCTTGAGCAGTACCTGCACTGGCACCACTGCCATCGACCGGTGTCGGCACACCGCCCGGTGGGCTATCTGATCCTGATCGCCGACGCACTGCACAACCTCATCGGCGGCTTGGCCATCGGCGCCGCCTTTGTCACCGACATCCGCCTGGGCATCGTCACCTGGCTGATCGCTGCCGCCCACGAGGTGCCCCAGGAGATGGGCGACTTCGGCATCCTCATCAACAGTGGCTGGACCCGGCCGCGCGCCCTGGTCTGGAATCTGGTCTCCGCCTCCACCGTGCTGCTCGGCGCCCTCGCCGCCTATGGCCTGTCCGAACACCTCGATATAGCCGTCCTGATCCCGTTCGCCGCCGGAAACTTCATCTACATCGCCCTGGCCGACCTGGTTCCTGAACTGACCACGAAACCCGCCGCCCACGACAAGGCGATACACACCTTCGGCTTCGCCGCCGGACTCGCACTGCTGTTGGGTGTCGCCTTGGCGGCCCCCTGACCCGATTACTGCTTCAGCATGGGTCAGAGCCTCTCGAAGTCAAGGTCTCTACCAGGACGGGGGAGTCTCGGTCTGAGAAGGCGCCGAAGGTTGCACAAGGTGCCGTCCGAGGCGGATTCGTGCCAGCCAGCCGCTCCCACCGGCGGAACGTGAGAGAGTCGACGCTGGCCACGTCATGATCCTGAATGATGTTGCGCGCGTGCATGACCCGAGCAGCGCGCGAGACGGCACCCTCTTGCCCCGCCGGTCGGCCGGACATACGACGAGGTCGCAGCCTTGATCGAGGCTGCGACCTGGTGGGCGACGGACGAGTCGACCTGTACGCCGGATTCTGTTGAAGCCTGGGACTGACTGCTCTAGAACTTCCGAGCACATCTGTTGGGTGTGCCAAAACCCCGCCCTCATGAGACCGATCAGCAGCTCGATGGGACAGCCGAACCGCCGGCAAGGTACGCCGCGCTTTTTCGGCCTCGGGCCTGTATCGCTGTACGGACACGTGAAGCGACGTTGCCCGGCAGGTGCTGCTCCGCCGCCTGAGCCGAGAAGAAGGCGATGTCTTCCAGTTCTTGTCCGGCTAGGTTGAAGCTGTCGAGGCCAGTAACGGTCCCGCAGTCGAAGGTGAAATGGACGAGGGCGCGTGGCCGCTGCCCGGCGGCGGGTGCCCAGTCCACGACGAGCAGGTCACCCACGGCTACAGCAGCACCCAACTCTTCGCGGATTTCGCGGGCGCAGGCCTCATGGGGATATTCGCCCTCCTCCACGTACCCGCCGGGGAAGGCCCAGTGGTCGCGGTACGTGGGTTTGACGAGGAGGACATTGCCAGCCCGGTCGGTAATGAAGGCGGCTGCGGCAGCGTAGAAGGCGGGCAGGTTGGCGTACCAGGTGGCGGGCTCCGTCCAGGTCACACCGTGACGCTAGCCGACGCGTCTCAGTGCCGACTCGCGCTACTCGGGGGGTGGGGTGGCCGCGAGGGCAAGGAGGAGTTCGTTGACCTGGGGCATCGCTTGATGAGGGGTCAGCGCGGCGGTGAGTTCGCGGACGCGGTGGTTCACGCGGACAGAGTGGACGTCCGCGACATGCCGTGCCAGCTCCCGACCCCAGCCGCAGGCGGTGTCGATGTCCCCAGCGCGGGCATGGGTCGTGGCGATGAGGGCGGTGTGCAGGGCACGCGTCCGGGCGTTCTGGCCAGCGAGAGTGATCGCGTCGGGTGCGTGTCGCAGGGCCCGCCGGTACAGGTGCAAGTCGCTCAGGCACTTCAGCGCCGTGCCCGCGAAGTGGGCCGGGCTGAAGTAGTTGACCCACCGCGGGCCGGCATCGGGGGTGGCGCTGTCAAGGGCACGCTCGGCCTTGGCGAGCGCGCTCTGGCAGGCGCGTCCCTCGCCCAGCCGGCCGTAGGCGCTGGCGGCCGTTGTGTAGAGCCGGGCGCGAACACCGGCGGGGACGCGGCCTGCCCCGTCGATCGCTGCCTCGGCGAGCCGGGTGGCCTCCTGGGCGTGCCCGAGGTAGACGGCCTGGGTGGCGAGGTTGGCCAGGAGGTGAGCGCCGTACAGGCGGTCGTCGGCGGCCTTGGCAAGCCGTAGGGCGATCGTCAGATGATACTGGGCGATGCGGTGGTCACCTGCGTCGTAGGACATGAAGGCGAATTGGCCGGAGAGCGTCGCCGCGGCGCGCATCAGTTCGCGCCCAACGGCGTCGGTGTAGGTGCCGTGCAGCATGGGAGCCAGCTGGCGCACGAGGAAGTCCGCCATGAGCGCCCGAGCCCGCGGGGAGCCACCGCCATGACGCCGGTCGAGATTGGTGAAGTGATCGGCGAGGGCGTACAGCGACTGGATGTCGCCGGCCGTGACCGGCTGCCGGCCGCTGCGGCTGACCGTCTCGTCGGGTAGGTCGTACCGCCACGCTAGCGCGGCCTGCAGGGCAACGTCGCTCTGGAACGTCTCGCTGGATGCCGGGGTGAGTTGCTTGGCCAGCATTGCCCAGAGCTGCTCGGCGGCACCGAATGCATGACCGGCGGAGGTGGGATAGGAAATCGTTGCGGGAACCTGGGCGATAGTGAATCCCAGCTCAGCAGCGGCGACGGGACGACCCAGCTTGCGGCCGATCACGTCGGTCATGGTGGCCTGGACGTGCTCCGCGGGTCGTCGTCCGCGTAACCACCAGTAGACGCTGGCGGCGTCGTACCGCCAGGTCCCGTGGCCTCGGCCGGCGTGATTCAACTGGCGGGCGAAGGCAGCGTGGGCGTTGCCGTAGCCAGCGGCCTTCAACAGTGCTTCGAAGGCCGAGTTTGTGACTGGCCGCGCCATGGTGTTGCCTCCAGGCATCGAGTGGCTACGAACAGTGATGAGCCTAGGGGGTGCTGCGGTGCGGTGGGGACCGTGCGCAACCCCTCGCAACGCGACGTCCTGGACAACGCAACGGCGCGCATTGGCCGCCATCTGTTCCGTCCATCAACAGTCCAATTGGCTGGGCATCAGAAGTCTGAGTTCGACGGCGCACGCCGGTAGATGGAGGTGGAGATGCCAGGAAACGAGTCGGTGAGTCGGGGTGGCCAGGTCGAGGCGGCCGAGCGGGAGGCGGCCAAGCAACGCCTGCTGGAGCAGGCCGAGGCGGAGCGCGTACCTGTGGAGGACATCACCCGGGCGGTGCCGGACCGGCGGTGGCGCAGTGACCAGCGATGACCTGCCGATCGGTCGCCGGGTGGCGCGCTGGCGGGTACGGCGGCGGATGACCCAGCAGATGCTCGCCGACCGGCTCGGCCGGTCGAAGAGCTGGGTGGACAAGATGGAGCGGGGTGTCCGCGCGTTGGACCGGTACCCGGTGATCCAGGAGATCGCCGAGGTGCTGCGGGTCGACCCGATGGCGCTGCTCGGCCAGCGTCAGCCGCCGGCACCGACCACACCGCAGGCGCTGAACGGTGTGGACGGGATCCGGGCCGCCCTCGCCCGCTACGACACCACGCCACCGCAGCCGACCGGCGAGGTCCGCCGGCACGTCGAGCACGCCTGGCTGACCTACCAGCACGGGCACTACCCGCAGCTCGTGCGGGTGCTGCCGGGCCTGCTCGACGCCACGCGGAGCGCAGAGCCGGGGCTACGCGTGCAGGGGTACCGGATCACCTCGTCGCTGCTGGTGAAGCTCGGCGAGGCCGACCTGGCCTGGTTGGCCGTCGACCGGGCGATGGGCGCGGCGGCCGGCGATCCGGTGCTCTCCGCGGCGGCGGCCGTGTCGGTCGGGGCGGCGCTGCGCACGCTGGGCCGGCACCGGTTGGCCTGCGCCGCGACGCTCGCCGCCGCGAGCCGCCTCGCGCCGGCGCAGGCGCCGGCCGTGCACGGGACGCTGCTGCTCCAGGCCGCCCTGGCCGCCGCCGGCAGCGGCGACGCCCGCCGGGTCGGGGAGCTGACCGACCGGGCCGCCGGGATCGCCGCCGGAATCCGGGCCGGTGACGACCCGCACCGGACCGGCTTCGGTACGGCCGCCGTCGAGCTGGCCCGGGTGGTGGTGGCGGTCGAGTCGGGGGACACGAGTGCGGCGGTGCGCTGGCACGGGAGGCTGGCGTTGGGGGAGGGATGGCGGCGGCTGCCGGCCGAGCACCGGGCCGCGTACCTGGTGGACGTGGCGCGGGCGTACCTGGCGGTCGGTGACCTGCGTGGGGCGGCCCGCGCCCTGGTCGAGGCCGACGCCGTCGCGCCGGCCGAGGTCCGGTGCCGGCCTCAGGTGCGTACGGTGATCGCCGAGGTCGCCCGCGGCCACCCGGCGCCGGCCGGCGCGGCCCGCCTGGCCACCCTGATCGGCCTCACCCGCTGACCGGCGACCGGAGACCGAGGCACGAGCCCTGGCCGGCCCTGACGGGGTACCCCAGGTCAGAAGGTGGCGATCGGGTTGACCGGGCTGCCGGACGTGCCGGCGAAGCGGACCGGCGCGACCGCGAGGTGGAAGTCCCACTGGCCGAGCTCGGCGGCCGTCGTCGCGCACGCCTCCAGGTCGCAGTTGTCGAGCAGCCACAGGCCCATCGCGACGAGGCTCACGGCGTGGATCGGCATCAGCACGTCGTCGTACCCCGACGGCTGAACGTCCTGCGGGGTGTCGGCGCCGATCAGGGCGACCTCCCGGTCATGCAGCCAGGGCAGGCAGGACGCGTGCCAGCCGGCCTGGGTGAAACCGCTGGCCGCACCGGCCTCGTGCCGGGCGCGGCCGTAGCCGGTCCGCAGCAGTACCGCGTCGCCGGGCCGCACCCGCACGCCCTGGCGACGCTCGGCCTCCTCCAGATCGTCGGGAAACACACCCTGCCCCGGTTCCAGCCACGGCACATCCCGGGCCCTCGCGATGTCCAGCAGGACCCCCCGGGTGACGATCCCGTTCGCCGCCGCCGTGACGGCCGCCCACCCCGACCCGGTGGCGGCGTCGACCAGTGAGTGTGACCGCCCGTTGTACATCAGGCCGTCCCAGAAGATGTGGCACGGCGAGTCGAGGTGGGTGACGGTGTTGCCGTGGAACATGATGCCCAGCCGCTCGGACGAGAAGCCCCAGCGCCGGTCGGCGTGGAAGGCGGGCGGCATGTTCTCGGCACCCGGCATGTCGGCGGCGCACGGGCACGTCGTCGTCGACCGCTCCATCTCCGCCGGTGCGGCGACCTCCCAGGCGCACGACACGCTCCTGCCGTGGCGTACGGCCCGCGCCGCCGCCAGCCGGACGTCGTCGGTGATGTGGTTCAGCGTCCCGCGCTGGTCGTCGTCGCCCCACCGTCCCCAGTTCGACAGCGTGTCGAAGTACCCGAGCACGTCGTCCTGTGTGGGCATCGGTCGCTCTGCCGTCATCCCAGCATCGACTCCTCCGGTCACCGGTTCGAGGCGCCGCAGGTAGGCTATCCCGCCCTACCGGGCGGACCGCCCGACTACGGCTTCCAGTCGCGCCGGAGCAGGCCGTAGAGCACGAAGTCGGCGAAGCCGTCGCCGTCGTACTCGCGCTCCCGCTGGGTGCCCTCGTGGGTGAAGCCGCACGCCTCGGCGGTCCGCCGCATGGCCTCGTTGCTGGCCAGCGTCTCCAGCTCCAGTCGGCGCAGGTTGCGGTTGCGGAAGCCGTACCGGCAGAGTAGCTGGATCACCTCGGTCCCGTACCCCTGGCCGCGCGCCTCGGGGACCAGCGCGATGCCGAGGTGGCCGTACCCGTTGAACGTGTTGATCCCCCACAGCACGCCGCGGCCCAGGAACGTGCCGTCGGCCACGGTCTCGGCCAGCAGCAGCACCGGGCTCTGGCCGTCCGGCGGCTCGGTGACCTGCCTCTCCAGGAAGGCTCGGAGCTGGCCGACGTGGCGCGGCAGGAACGGCTCGCCGTCGGTGATCAGGTGCAGCTCGGGATCGTTCTTCAGGCGGAACAGGTTCGGCGCGTCGTCTGGTGTGGGTGGGCGCAGTCGCACCCGTTCGGTGGCGAACACCGCCCGACGCTAACAGCCGGCCCGGTTGATCATCGACCGGTTAATTTGGGCATGGTGACGACGATCTTGCCGGCGGGATGGCCGTCGCGGAGGTGCCGGATCGCGTCCGCCGCCTCGGCCAGGGGGTAGCTGCGGTCCACCGCCGGGGTGACCGCGCCGGACTCGATGAGCCTCCCCAGCTCGGCCAGGTCCTCGGCGCGCTCCACGGCGCTGACGCTGCGCAGCCGTTGACCGACGAACAGGGACAGCAGCGGCGCGCGGACCACCTGCCGGTCGTAGCCGCTGAGCACCGGGCCCTTGGTGTACGAGCCGCCGACCAGCGCCAGCGTCCCGCGCGGTGTGAGGGCGCGGCGCAGCAGCGAGAACGGCCGGTCGCCGCCGGTGTCGATGACCACGTCGTAGACCGGGCCGTCGCGGTCCACCTCCTCGCTGGTGTAGTCGAGGACGTCGTCGGCGCCGAGGGAGCGGACGAAGTCGGCCCTGGCCGGGGCGCAGACGGCGGTGACCGTCGCCCCGTACGCCTTGGCGAGCTGCACGGCGTGGGAGCCGACCCCGCCGGACGCGCCGATGACCAGCACCCGCTGCCCGGCGCGGACCTGGCCGCTGTCGCGGACCGCGCGCAGCGCGGTCATGCCGGAGACCGGCGCCGCGGCGGCCTGCGTGAACGACACGTTGGCCGGCTTGCGGGCCAGCCGCCGCTGCGGTGCGCTCGCGAACTCGGCGTACGCGCCGCGCAGGCAGGTGCCGAACACCTCGTCGCCCGGCCGGAACCGGGTCACCCGGGCGCCGACCGCGGCCACCACGCCGGCCAGGTCCCGGCCGAGCACCGGCACCCGGGGTCGGCGCAACCCGCTGGCCAGCCGCGCCAGGTAGGGGCGGCCGGTCATGAAGATCCACACGCCGGGGTCGACCGCGGCCGCGCGGACCTGGACCAGGACGTCGTCGTCGCCGATGGTCGGCCGGTCGATGTCGCGGAGCTGGAGCACGTCGGCCGGGCCGTAGCTGTCGTGGACGATGGCCTTCACGGTGTCGCCTCCTCGGGGTACTGGAACACGTCGTCGAGCCGCGCGCCGAACACGCGGGCGATCCGGAACGCCATCTCCAGCGAGGGGGAGTAGCGGCCCTGCTCGATGGCGATGACCGTCTGCCGGGTCACGCCGATCCGCTCGGCCAGCTCGGCCTGGGTCATCTCGTCGTGTGCGAAGCGCAGCGCGCGGATGTTGTTCGTGACGCGGGTCGGCTTCACCACTGCGGGACACCTCGGCGGTAGACGATCACCTTCGCCAGGGAGCCGACCACCGCCGACAGGACGAAGCACAGGTAGATGACGTTGGCGATCCAGAACCAGTCCCACTCGGCCACCGCCATGAGCAGCGCCGACACCGCGCCGATGGCGACGAACGCCTGGCCGACGTGGTCGCCGAGCCGCCCGATCTCCCGGTCGCGGACGTCCTTGACCCGGGACGCCCGCGGGTTCACCACGCCCATGGCGATCTCGGCCACGATGCTCGCGACGATGGCGCCGCCGATCGTCCACAGCAGAACGCCGGCGTAGGGGGTGGCGGTGAGTGGCCCGCCGTCCACCCGGCTCAGCACGACGGCGGCGTAGACGGCGTACCCGACCGTGCTGACGACCAGCATGATCCAGGCGCGTTTCTCCTCGTGCGTCATGACCGCCTCCCGATGTAAAGAATCCTTGACACGGTCAGAGTAAGGCGTTCTTGACACCGTGTCCAGAAACTTTTACATCGGACGGCGGGTGACGATCACGACGGGCGTCAGCGGCGGGTCGCGAGGACGACGCCGGTCAGGCAGAGCGCGCCGCCGAGCAGGGCGAGCGGTGCCGGTACCTCGCCCAGCAGCGTCCACGACAGCAGCACGGTCACCGGCGGCGACAGGTAGGTGGCGGCGGTGGTGCGCCCGGCGGTCCAGCGGGACAGCACGTACCCCCAGGTGAGGAAGCCGACAGCGGTCGGGAAGACGCCCAGGTAGAGCATGCCCAGGGTGGCCGACAGCGGGGCCGCGGCGAGGTCCGCGAGCAGCGCTGGCGCGAACGGCAGCAGGGCCACCGTCCCGGCCAGCGCGCCGAGCCAGGTCATCGTCACCGCGTCCACCCGCGCCAGCAGGCGTTTCTGCAGCAGTACGCCGAAGGCGTACAGCACGGCGGAGAGCACCGCCAGCGCGACGCCGAGCTTGTCGGCGTGCCCGGTGAAGCCGCCGGCCGCGATCAGGGCGACCCCGGCGAAGGCGACCGCCACCCCGACCCCGAGCCGGCCGGTGAGCCGCTCGCCCAGGACGGCGACCGCGGCCACCGCGACGAGGATGGGCGCGATCGCCACCAGCAGCGCCGCCGTGCCGGCGTCGACCAGCCGCTCGGCGGCGTTGAGCGCCACGTTGTACCCGCCGAACCAGGCCACGCCCCACAGCGCGATCAGCCCCAGGGTGCCGCCCCGGGGCAGCCCGGCCCCACGGTCCGACCCCGGCGCGGCGTGCGCCGCTCGCCGGCGGCGGACACCGGCGGTGAGGGCCACGAACGCGCTCAGCGCGACGGACGCCGCCGCCATCCGACCCAGCGCCATCGCGCCGGGGGAGTAGTCGTGCCCGGCGAAGCGGATGCCGACGAACGCCGACGCCCACAGGAACACCGTGATCCCGGCGGCGGCCACGGCCGGCCAGGACCGGGGCCGCGGGTGCGCCGGCGCGCGGGTGGGCGCCTGCCCGACCGCCGGGGGCTGGGCGTCGGAGCTGCTCGGGGCGGCGAGGTTGGCGGTGCGCGCACTGGTCATACGGCGATTCTGGTGCGGCTGACTGTGCAGCACCAGTGAATCTCTCTTCACCACGATTCAGCCGAGCTTTATAGTCGTCGCATGCTCGACGTCCACCGCCTCCGGGTCTTCCGTTCCGTCGTGGCGTCCGGGTCCGTCCAGGCCGCCGCCGCCAACCTCGGCTACACCCCCTCCGCCATCAGCCAGCACCTCACCGCGCTCCAGCGGGAGACGGGCCTCACGCTCCTCGCCCGGGCCGGGCGGGGGCTGCGGCCCACGGCAGCCGGGCACGCCCTGGCCGCCGAAGCCGAGCGGGTGCTCGCCCGGCTCGGCGCGGCCGAGTCGCTGATCGCCGACCTGCGGGCCGGCCGCACCGGCGCACTGTCCATCGCGTACTTCGCGTCGGTCGGGGCGGCGTGGATGCCGCTCGTGGTGCGGCGCATCCTCGCCGAGCACCCCGGCGTCCGGCTCGACCTGCAACTGCGCGAAAACATCCCGGACAGCCGGGAGGAACGAGCCGACGTCCAGGTGGTCGTGGCCCGCTCCGGCTTCGACCCCGGTTCCGGCTTCACCGCCCACCACCTCCTCGACGACCCGTACGTGGCCGTGCTGCCCGCCGGGCACCGCCTCGCCGGGCGGGCGGAGGCGGACCTGATCGACCTCGCCGACGAGGGCTGGGTCGACAACGACTTCGCCCGCGGCTGGTGCCGCGACAACCTCATCGAGGCCTGCACCGCCGCCGGGTTCAGCCCGGCCTTCCGGGTCGAGGCGCACGACTACCCGACCGCGCTCGCCTTCGTGGCCGCCGGGATCGGCCCGACGGTGCTCCCCGCGCTCGGCGCGGCCCAGCTGCCCCCCGGCGTGAGCTGCGTTCGGCTCGTCCGCCCGACACCGATCCGGTCGATCCACGCGGTGGTGCACGACGCGGTCGCGCACGCGCCGGCGGTGCGGACGGCGGTCGCCACGCTGCGGGAGGCGGCGACGCTGGTGGACCCGGCCCGGTGATTCGGCGCCCGCCGGGCTGCCCTCGTCGCGGCAGCGGCAGGGCCGGTCAGCGGCGGCGCTGTGCCTCCACCCGCCGGATGAAGGCGTCCATCAGGGCGGCGCACTCGACCGGATGGGTCTCCAGCAGGAAGTGCGGCCCGTCGAGGATGTGCGCCTCCATCCTGGGCAGCGCCCTCAGCCAGGAGAGGGTCTCGGCGAGGTCGAAGAAGATGTCGTGCCGCCCCCACAGCATCAGCGCGGGCGGCTGCCAGCGATCGAGATACTCGGCGATCTCCCCGAAGCGCGCGACGTGGTGGCGGTAGTCCCAGTAGGCCCGGGTGGCCGCCCACTGCGGCCCGATCCCGCTGTCGTGGGCGTTGGCGTTCTGGACGATGAGGCTGCGGACCCGCTCGGGATCCCGGGTGGCGAGATGGAGCCCCACCGGCGCTCCGTAGTCGTGCAGGTAGAGGTGGAAGGACCGGATGTCGAGCCGCGCGAGCAACTTGTCGATCACGTCCGCGAACCGGGCGAACGAGGGCCGGTCGATCGGCTCGGAGCCACCGAACCCCGGAAGGTCGGGAGCGATCACGAAGCAGGTCCCCGCGAGGGTGTCGATCACGTTCCGGAACGACCCCGAGGAGGCCGGAAACCCGTGGATCAGCAGCAGCGCCGGCCGCTGCCGATCGCCCGCCAGCCGGACCGCGATCTCGGCACCGTCGATGGCGAACCTGACCGGTTCCGGTTCGCTCGGGGCCGCGTCCATCCGGTAAGGCTGCCACACCACGTCGCCGGAATGGGGGTGTCCACCCCGCCCGGACACCCCCGGATCGCCGATGCGGAGTCGATCAGCCGGAACGGACGTCGTCACCTCGGCGGAATCGGGTCCATGGCCCGTTTTCGGGGCATAGCGTCACGGTGGCGGACTCACCGCCGGGCCGCCCGCCGTCGCGCCGGGCGGCCTCGTGTCAACCGAGGAGGCAGACCGTGGACAGGTCCGACGAGGTGCTGTTGCCCGAACTGGACGGGCCGGAGCCGACCGCGCTGCTGCCCCGGGCGGTGGGCTGGCTGAGCCTGGCGCTCGGCGTTGGCGCACTCGCCGCGCCCGGCCGGCTCGCGCGGCTGACCGGAGTGGACGATTCCCCGGCGGCCCGCGCGGTGATCCCCGCGGTCGGCGCCCGCGAGCTGGGGCACGCGGCCGGGCTGATCATGGGACGCCGGCCGGCCGGCTGGGCCTGGACCCGGGTCGCCGGCGACGCGACGGACCTGACGCTGCTCGGCCGGGCGATGGCCGACCGCTGCGACGAGCGGCGTCGGCGGGTGGCCATCACCACCGCCGTTGTCGCCGGCATCGCCGCCGTCGACCTGGTCACCGCGGTACGGGCCAGCCGCGCCCGCCGGGCCCGGCAGCGACTGATCCGGATGGAGCTGGCGGTCACCGTCAACCGCACGCCGGCCGAGGCGTACCGGTTCTGGCGGGACGTGGAGAACCTGCCCCGGTTCATGTCCCACCTGGAGTCGGTGCGCGCCGAGGACCTGCGCCGCTCGCACTGGGTCGCCCGCGGCCCGGCCGGCCGGGCCGTCGAGTGGGACGCGGAGATCATCGACGACCAGCCGAACCGGTCGCTGGCCTGGCGGTCGCTGCCCGGCACCCGGGTGCCCAACGCCGGCCGGGTCCGGTTCGTGCCCGCCCCCGGCGACCGGGGCACCGAGGTCCGCGTCCAGCTGCGCTACGCCCCGCCCGGCGGCGCGCTCGGCCGGACGGTGGCCAAGCTCTTCGGCGAGGAGCCGGAGCAGCAGGTCCGCGACGACCTGCGCCGGTTCAAGCAGGTGCTGGAGACCGGCGAGGTGGTCCGCTCCGAGGGCAGCCCGGACGGCATCTCGGTGCGCCAGCAGGTCATGCAACGCCCGGCCCAGCCGCTGCCGGCCGCCACCCGATGACCGACCGACCCGGAAAGGAGGGCCGATGAAGGCCACCGCGTGGATGGGCAGGGACAGCGTCAAGGTCGTCGACGTGCCCGACCCGAAGATCATGAACGCCCGGGACGCGATCGTACGGATCACCTCCACCGCGATCTGCGGCTCCGACCTGCACCTCTACCACGGCTACATCCCGGCGATGCGCAAGGGCGACATCCTCGGCCACGAGTTCATGGGCGAGGTGGTCGAGGTCGGCCCGCAGGTGCGCAACCTGCGGCCCGGCGACCGGGTGGTGGTGCCGTTCCCGATCGCCTGCGGGCACTGCACCTCCTGCCAGCGCGGCCTCTACTCGGTCTGCGAGAACTCCAACCCCAACGCCGGGATCGCCGAGAAGGTGATGGGCCACTCGCCGGCCGGCATCTTCGGCTACTCCCACCTGCTCGGCGGCTACGCCGGCGGCCAGGCCGAGTACGCCCGGGTGCCGTTCGCCGACGTCGGCCCGGTCAAGGTGCCCGACGAGGTGCCCGACGAGCAGGCGGTGATGCTCGCCGACGTGTTCCCGACCGGCTACATGGGCGCCGAGATGTGCGACATCAAGCCGGGTGACGTGGTCGCCGTCTGGGGCGCCGGCCCGGTCGGGCTGCTCGCCGCGGCCAGCGCCCGGCTGCTCGGTGCCGAGCGGGTGATCGTCATCGATCGGTACCCGTACCGGCTGGGGCTGGCCCGCGAGCACGCCGGCGCCGAGACGCTCAACTACGAGGACACCGACGTGCTCGACGCGCTGAACGAGTTGACCGCCGGTCGGGGCCCGGACGCGTGCATCGACGCGGTCGGCCTGGAGGGCCACCACGGCGACACCGCCATCTACGCGTACGACCGGGCCAAGCAGGCGGTACGGCTGGAGACGGAGCGGCCGTTCGCGCTGCGCGAGGCGATCCTGTCCTGCCGCAGCGGCGGTGTGGTCTCGGTGATCGGCGCGTACGGCGGCTTCGTGGACAAGTTCCCGATGGGCGCGTTCATGAACCGGTCGCTGATCATGCGGACCGGGCAGTGCCACGTGCAGCGCTACACCCGGCCGCTGCTGGAGCGCATCCAGCGCGGCGAGATCGACCCGAGCTTCATCATCAGCCACCGGATGCCGCTGGCCGACGCTCCGAAGGGATACAAGATCTTCCAGAAGAAGCAGGACGACTGCACCAAGGTGCTGCTCACGGTCTGACCCGGGCGGGCCCGGCGGCCGGCCGACCACTAGCCTGTCGCGAATGGACGCAACGCTCGCGGGGATCGAGCACGAGACCGATGGCCTCACCGTCCGGCTGCGCCCGGTGGCCGAGCCGGACCTGGCGATGTTCCGCCGGTTCGTCAGCGAACCGGGCCTGATCGGGCTGGACTGGAGCGGCTACCGGGACGCCGGCGCGCCGGCCCGGCGCTTCGCCACCGACGGCTACCTCGGCGCCGACGACGGGCGGCTGGTCGTCGAGGTCGACCCGGAGCGCGCCGTCGGCCTCGTCAGCTACCAGGCCGGGCGGTACGCCGGGCCGGCCGGTTACTGGGAGATCGGCATCGCCCTGCTGCCCGAGTGGCGGGGGCGCGGCATCGGCTGGCGGGCCCAGGCGCTGCTCTGCGACTACCTGTTCGCGCACACTCCGGCGCAGCGGATCCAGGCCGGCACCCACCCGGAGAACGCCGCCGAGCAGCGGTCGCTGGAGAAGGCCGGCTTCCAGCTGGAGGGCGTGGTCCGCGCCAGCGAGTTCCGCGCCGGCCGGTGGCGCGACGCCTACCTCTACAGCCGGCTGCGCGACGACCCGTCCCCGTGGCCGGGAAAGGCGGACTGACCCGGGCCGGCACGGACGTGTCACCCGGCTCCGTGATACCGCTGAGGCATATTGATGACTCTGCGGTATCACGTTCGCCGGCGAGGTGGCCGCCACCGGCGGCCCGCCGGGGCGTGGTCACTCGTTAGGCTGTCGCCATGCTCGTCGTGCCGAAGGCCCTCGCCGAACAGTCGCGATCGGCCGGTCGGCGTGGCCGGCACCCGGGCGCGGCGCCGGGGCTCACCGCCCGGTGAGCCGTCCCCGCGTGCCCGAACAGCGGCGGGCCACCGGTGGGTCCGCGCCGGGTTGGTCCACCGTGGCCGACCGGTGCGCCCGGGCCGTCCGGTCGCGGCCGTTTGGACGCTGCTCTACTACGTCAGCTACGTGGTCATCACGGTGAACCTGCTGCTCAACATCCTGATCGCGGTCATCGTGAACTCGATGGAGGAGGCCCGCCGGCTGGAGATGACCGAGCGGCTGGCGCCCGGCTACGACGAGGACGGCGACGGCGTGCCCGACGAGGTGGACCGGATCGCGCTCACCCAGCGGCTGGACGACCTGCGGGCCGTCATCGCCGAACTGGAGCGGGAACTGCGCATCGACCGCGAGGACGGGCACGCCCGGCCGCCGCACCGGCACTGAGCCCGGCCGCCGCACCGGCACCGACCGGCGGTCAGGGCAGCGGCCACTCGTGCACCGGGCGGTTGCTGTGCATCAGGTCGACGTAGTGCCGGACCACCTCGCGCAGCGCCTCGGGCCGGTCCAGGTGGTCGGCGGACTCCAGCCGGTGCAGCGTGGCCACCTGCCAGCTGGCCCCGTTGCGGCCGGTCAGGCAGCGCTGCTCGATGATGCCGAGCAGCCGGTCCCGCTCGTCCGGGTCCAGCCCCCACCGGTCCAGCCCGTGGTAGGCCAGCGGCAACAGCCGGCGCAGCACCAGTTCGGTCACCGGCAGGTAGCCCAGGCCGGGCCAGTACACCTGCGCGTCGATGCCGTGCCGGGCGCAGTTGGTGAAGTTCTCCTCGGCCGCGCTGAACGACATCTGCGACCACAGCGGCCGGTCGGCCTCGGCCAGCGCCCGGACCAGCCCGAAGTAGAAGGCGCCGTTGGCGACGGTGTCGAGCACGGTGGGCCCGGCGGGCAGCACCCGGTTCTCCACCCGCAGGTGCGGGCGGCCGCGCAGCACGTCGTAGACCGGCCGGTTCCACCGGTAGATGGTGCCGTTGTGCAGCCGCAACTCGGCCAGCTTCGGCACCCCGCCGGCGGCGAGCGCCTCGGCCGGGTCCTCCGGCTCGCAGACCGGCAGCAGCGCCGGGAAGTAGCGCACGTTCTCCTCGAACAGGTCGAAGACCGTGGTGATCCAGCGTTCGCCGAACCACACCCGGGGCCGTACGCCCTGGGCCTTGATCTCCTCCGGGCGGGTGTCGGTGGCCTGCTGGAACAGCGGGACCCGGGTCTCCCGCCACAACTCCCGGCCGAAGAACAGCGGCGCGTTCGCGCCGAGCGCCACCTGGACGCCGGCGACGGCCTGGGCGGCATTCCAGTAGTCGGCGAACTGGGCCGGACTGACCTGGAGGTGGAACTGGGTGCTGGTGCAGGCCGCCTCCGGGGTGATGGTGTCGGCGGTGACCGCCAACCGCTCCACCCCGTTGATCGAGATCCGCAGGTCCTCGCCGCGGGCGGCGAAGATCTGCTCGTTGAGCAGCCGGTAGCGCGGGTTGGCCGACAGCGTCTCCGCGGTCAGGTGCTCGGGGCGCAGGGTGGGCAGGATGCCGATCATCACCATGTGCGCGCCGACCGTCCGGGCCTTCTCCTCCGCCGCGTTCAGGCTGGCCCGCACGTGCCGCTCGAACTCGGCGGTGCCGGTGCCGCCCAGCCGACGGGGCTCGACGTTGATCTCCACGTTGAACTGGCCGAGTTCGGTCTGGAAGCTCGGGTCCGCCACCGCGGCCAGCACGTCGGCGTTGCGCATCGCCGGCATCGAGTCGTCGTCGACCAGGTTCAGCTCGATCTCCAGGCCGGTCATCGGCCGGTCGACGTCGAACCGGGACTCGCGCAGCATCTCCGCGAAGACGTCCAGACAGCGGCGGACCTTCTCCCGGTAGCGGGCCCGATCCTCCCGGCTGAAGTTGCGTACGCCGACGTCCTCGCCCATGGTCACCACCCTGTCACCGCTGGTTCCACCAAACTCGCACGGAGGTGACGAGCCGGGGAAGACCCAGCCCGGTCCTTTCCCGTACCGGACGGGTGTTAATCCGGCACGGACCGCACCGGGACGGCCGGTCGGGGCCGGGCGGGACGCCGGGTAGGATGGCTCGCCGTGACCGCTGACCTCGCCCTGCGTACCCGGCTGACCCGGCTGTTCGTGGTGGCCGCGATCGCCGAGGCGTGCTCCTGGGCGGGACTGCTGGCCGGCATGGCCGTCAAGTACGGCCCGCCCGGCAACGAGATCGGCGTGCAGATCTTCGGGCCGATCCACGGCGGGCTGTTCGTCGCGTACCTCGCCCTGGTCGCCGTCGTCTCCCGGCTGCACCGGTGGAGCTGGCCGGCCACCCTCGCGGCGCTGGCCTGCGCGGTGCCGCCGTTCGCCACGATCGCCTTCGAGCGCTGGGCGCACCGCCGGGGGATGCTGCGCACGGCCGCCGA
This sequence comes from Micromonospora sp. CNZ280, assembly GCF_011759515.1. NCBI lineage: Bacteria > Bacillati > Actinomycetota > Actinomycetes > Micromonosporales > Micromonosporaceae > Micromonospora > Micromonospora sp. CNZ280. The sequence continues at coordinate 157,999 of NZ_JAAOYP010000002.1, read as the reverse complement.
GCCGGCCCGTACCCCGACCCGGGTCGGCTGAACCGCCCCGGCTCCGGCCGGCAGCCCTCGCCCCGACCCCGGCGGCCGACCCTCAGGTCAGCGCCGACCAGGCGAGCAGCGCGGCGATCAGCAGCGCGCCGAGCGCCGCCTGGAGCAGCAGCGGCGGGCCGAGGTGCGACCAGAGGGTCGCGGTACGCGGGGTGAGCAGCTGCCCGGTGGTGAGGTTGACGATCTGCTCCACCTTCGGCGGCAGGTCGGGGTCGCGCTGCCGGCGCAGGGTCAGCTGGACGTGGTCCGCCGGGTGCAGCGCGCTCTGCGGCAGGTGCCCGTGCAACTCCACCTCGCAGAGTTGGCCCACCGTGTCGCGGATCCGCAGCGGGGTGACCAGGTACTCCGGGCCCTTGCGCAGCTCCTTGAACGCCCGTCGGCTGCCGCCGGAGCCGATCGAGAGCAGCGCCCGGACCAGCGCCACCAGCAGCCCGGCAACCCCGGCCGCGGCGAGCACGGCGACCAGCACCGGCTGGCCCACCTTCAGCTCCCGGGCGTAGCCGTCCATCAACCGGACGACCCGGCCGGTGACGATCCGGTCCGTCGGGTGGACGATCCGCCGGATATGCAGGTCGCTGTCCATGTCCACCACCCAGAGTCCGGTTCCGCTCACCGATGGTATCGGTACGCCTGGGTTGAACGACGTGAATGAAACCTGGTCACGCCCCCACTCACGGGCCAGGTGACTATCGCAGTCGCGCGGGTAAGCGCAGGGCCGAGCTGGAAAGGGGTCGAGCATGCAGCTGTCCTTCCTGCGCCCGCTCTACGACCGACCCGGGCCGTGGTGCTCGGTCTACCTGGACGCCTCGGCCAACACCGAGGACGCCCATCCGGCGCTCGACCTGCGCTGGCGCGCGCTGCGCGACGAACTCCAGCGGCAGCGCGCCGACGTGGCGAGCATCGACGCCGTGGAACGGGTGGTCCGGGGGCACGATCCGATGGCCGGGGACTACGGGTTGGCCGTCTTCGCCACCCGGGGCCGGGTGGTGCTCTCCGAGTACCTGTCCGCCCCGCCGCTGCGGGACCTGGCCGCGTTCTCCGAACTGCCGCACGTGATGCCGCTGCTCGCCCAGCGCGGCGAGCAGGTCGCCTGGGTGCGGGTGCTGGCCGACCGGACCGGCGCCGACGCGATGGCGATCAGCGCCGGCGGCGTGCCGCGCCGGTCCCACGTCCAGGGCCGGGAGAGCTACCAACTGCGCCGGGTGAATCCGGGCGGCTGGTCGCAGTCCCGCTACCAGCGGGCGGCGATGGAGGCCTGGCACCACAACGCCGGCGACGTCACCGCCGCCACCGTCGAGCTGGCCGAGAAGGTCGGCGCCGAGGTGGTGGTGGTCGCCGGCGACGTCCGGGCGACCGGGATGATCGCCGCCCAGATGCCGGAGCGCTGGCAGGACGCGGTGGTGCGTACCGACGCCGGCTCCCGGGCCGGCGGGGCCGACCAGACCCTGCTGGACGACCTCACCGTGCAGACCATCGCCGAGGTGGCCGACCAGCGGATCACCGCCGCGCTGGACCGGTTCGGCATGCAGGAGGACGTGGGCGCCGGGCTGGACGCCGTGGTCTCCGCCCTGCAACGCAACCAGGTGGAGAACATGCTGATCGTGGACGACCCGTCGGCGACCGGCGAGCTGTGGATCGGCCCGGAGCCCACCGAGATCGCCACCGACCCGCGCCAGCTGAGCGCCATGTCGGTGACCGACCCGGCGAAGGTCCGCGCCGACGCGGCGCTGGTGCGCGCGCTGGTCGGCACCGACGCCGAGCTCACCGTGCTGGGCCCGGACGAGGCACCGGAGCTGACCGACGGCGTGGGTGCGGTGCTGCGCTACGTGGACGCGAGCACCCCCGGGCGGGGCAATGGCTGAGCGCACCGTCGCCGACCTGGTGGTCGAACGGTTGCGGGCGTGGCGGGTACCACGCGCCTTCGGCTATCCCGGTGCGGCCATCGCGCCGGTGGTGGAAGCGCTGGACGCCGCCGGTGGGGACCCGGCGTTCATCCCGGCCCGGCACGAGGAGACCGCCTCGTTCATGGCCACCGGGCACGCCAAGTTCACCGGCGGCATCGGTGTCTGCCTGGCCACCCAGGGCCCGAGCGCGGTGCAACTGCTCAACGGGCTCTACGACGCGAAGCTGGACAGCAAGCCGGTGGTGGCGATCGTGGGGGAGGACATCACCGGCCCGCTCGGCGGCGCGCACCAGGAGATCGGGCTGAGCCAGCTCTTCGGCGACGTGTGCAACCAGTTCATCGGGCACGCCCGTACGCCGCAGCAGGTGCCGGGTCTGCTGGACCAGGCGTTCCGCACCGCCGCGGCGACCCGCAGCCCGGTCTGCGTGGTGCTGCCCCGGCAGTTGCAGGAGATCAGCGTGCCCGACCTGCAACCGCAGGCGGTCGGGGTGGTCACCGCCACCCCGGGCGAGCCGCTGGCGCGGGTGCTGCCGCACGAGGTGGACCTGGACGCCGCCGCCCAGCTGCTCGGCAGCGGGCAGCGCCCCGCCATCCTGGTCGGGCAGGGCGCCCGGGGCGCGGCGGACGAGATCATCGCGCTGGCCGACCGGCTCGGCGCCGGGGTGGCCACCTCGCTGCTCGGCAAACCGGTGCTCGACGAGCGGCTGCCTTTCCACACCGGCGTGCTCGGCGAGGTCGGCACCCCGGCCAGCGCCGAACTGATGGGCGGCTGCGACATCCTGCTGCTGGTCGGCACCAACGACCCGTGGACCGACTACTTCCCGATGGCCGGTCAGGTCCGCACCGTGCAGATCGACCTCGACGGCCGCCGGATCGGCACCCGCTACCCGGTGGACGTGCCGCTGGTCGGCGACGCCGCGGAGACCCTGCGCGCCCTGCTCGCCCGGGTTCGCAACGACCCGAACCAGGGGTGGCGGGCGACCGTGGAACGCTCGGTCGAGCGCTGGCGCGGCGAGGCGGCGGACCGGGCGGGTGGCCCGGCCGAGCCGGTCAACCCGCAGCTGGTGCTGCACGAGCTCTCCGCCCGGGTACCGCGGTCCGGGGCGATCGCTGTCGACGTCGGCTCGGTGATCTACTGGTACGCCCGGCACCTGGAACTGCCGCCGGGGGTCAACGCCCAGCTGTGCGGCACCCTCGGCTCGATGGGTTGCGCCCTGCCGTACGCGGTGGCGGCCAAGCTCGCCGCCCCCGACCAGCCGGTGATCGCGCTGCTCGGTGACGGCGCGATGCAGCTCAACGGCCTGGCCGAGCTGATCACCGTCGCGCACCACTGGTCGCGCTGGCCCGATCCCCGGCTGGTGGTGCTGGTGCTCAACAATCGCGACCAGTCCGGGATGGGCGGGGGCCGGGAACCGACAGCCGATCCGTCCCAGCGCCGGCCCGACGTGCCGTACGCCGGCTGGGCCCGGCTGCTCGGCCTGCACGGCGTCCGGGTGGACCGGCCGGAGCTGGTCGGCGCGGCCTGGGACGAGGCGCTCGCCGCGGACCGGCCCTGCGTGCTGGAGGCGGTGGTCGATCCCGGGGTGCCGCTGGCCCCACCGGAGCCGGCCTTCGCCGACCTGCGCGGCATCGTCGCCGCCGGCGACGCCGCCCGCCGGGTCCGCGACCAGATGCTGGCGGCCGGGGTGGCCGTCGAGGCGGAGGACCTCGTTTAGCGGTAGCCGACCGGGGCAACTGGTGATCGTCAGTCGAAGCTGGAGGTCACCTTGTCCGAGCCTGTTGACCGGCGGTACGGTCCCGCGCCCCTGCCGCGCCCGCGCGGACCCGTCTCGGCGGCGGTGCTCGACGCGCTACGGCGCGCGCCGCACGACCTGCCGGACGACCTCGCCGCGCGGCTCGACCCGGCCGACCCGCTGACCGACGAGGACCTCCAGCTCACCCTCTTCCTCTGCTACGAGACGCACTACCGGGGCTGGCGCGGCGTCGCCGACGACTGGGAGTGGCAGCCGTCGCTGCTGGCGCTGCGGTCGTCCGCTGAGAAGGTCTTCGAGGCGGCGGTGCGCCGGCTGGTCGGCCCGCTGCCGGCGGTGCTGCCCGCCGGGGTGCCGGCGGCGCTGGCCGACGTGGTCGCCGCCGACGACGGGCCGTCGCTCGCCGCGCACCTGCAGCGGCGGGCCACCCTGGCGCAGTTCCGCGAGTTCGTCACCCACCGCTCGATCTACCACCTGCGGGAGGCGGACGCGCACAGCTGGGCGTTGCCCCGCCTCGGCGGCCCGGCCAAGGCGGCCCTGGTGGAGATCCAGATGGACGAGTACGGCAACGGGCGGCTGGACCGGATGCACGCCGAGCTGTTCCGCACCACCATGGACCGGCTCGGCCTGGACACCGCGTACGCCGCTCACCTGGACGCGGTGCCGGCGGTCACCCTGGCCACCAACAACCTGATGTCGCTGTTCGGCCTGCACCGCCGGCTGCGCGGGGCGCTGCTCGGGCACCTGGCGGCCTACGAGATGACCTCGTCGCTGCCGAACCGCCGCTACGGCAACGGCCTGCGCCGGCTGGGTCTCGACGAGGTGGCCACCCGGTTCTACGACGAGCACGTCGAGGCGGACGCGGTGCACGAACAGATCGCCGCGCACGACCTGTGCGGGGGACTGGTCCGGATCGAGCCGGAGCTCGCGCCGGACGTGGTCTTCGGCGCGGCCGCCGCGCTGGCGGTGGACCGACTCTTCGCCGCGCACCTGCTGCACAGCTGGTCCGCCGCCCGCACCTCCCTCCGCACCCCCAACCCCACCCGCACCCTCTCCACCCCCACCCCATCCCCACTCCCCGCCGTAGCCTGACCACCCCCGGCACGCGCCCGTGATCATGAAGTTGTTGTCCCGACACGTCGGGCCGGGTGACAACAACTTCATCATCGACGGGGAAGCGGCGGGCCTCAGGTTTCGCGGTCGGTGCCGGCGCGGAAGCCGACGGCTTTGTGGGTGCCGTCGCAGAAGGGCTTGAGGGCGGACTTGCCGCAGCGGCACAGGGCCACTGTGCCGCGGCGGGCGTCGATGGTCCGCCCGTCCGGGGTGACCAGGGCGAAGTCGCCCCGCACCAGCAGCGGACCGTCCTGGTACGGGGTGATCGTGGCGGCCGGGGGAGTGTCCTGGTCCTCGTGCATGGGGCGTCAAGTGCCCGTACCGGCCGCCCCGAAACCCGGTGCGGAAGCGGCGGGACGCCGCGCCCACCCGGGACGTCCGCGCCACCCGGGACCGGCGGGCCCACCAGGGACGCGCGGGCCGGGACGGAGCCAACCGGCGAGGACGGCGATGGGCCGGAAGATCACCGGATTGCTCCCGCCCGGTGGGGGATGCCCCGTTTGAACCGCATCGGGACGGGAAGCCGGGCCGCGTGGTGAGCGATCGAGGCAAGGTGGGGCCGGTGCGCAAGGTGCACGAGGGGCTCACGGCCGAGGGCGCCGGTCTGACCGGCGACCGGGTCGTGACGCCGGGCAGCGCCGCGCGGATCCTGGTCGGCGCCACCGCCCGGGCCCTGCGCGGGGTGGACTGCGCCGACCTGGGGCACGTCGGCCCGCTGTCCCGCTTCACCGGCGCCCCCGAGCCGGTCCGCCGGGCGGTGGCGAACCGGGCCGCCGGCCGGGTCGCGCTGACCTGCGGGCAGACGGCCGAGGTCGAAGCGGCCCGGGTGGCCGCCTGGTTCGTCGGCCATTACCCGCGACGGCGCTACCCGGGGGTGCTGATCGGATCGCCGCACGGCGCGGCGGCGCACCTGGCGGTCGCGCTGGGCGTGCCCTGGCTGCCCGCCGGGTTCGAGATGACGGTGCACTGGGCGCAGGGCGCGGTGGACCGGCCGAAGGCCGCCCTGGACCACGGCGCCGCGCTCGCCGCCCGGCTGCTCGCCGGCAACGGCGACCTGCACGTACGCCAGGTGCACTGCCCGGCCAGCCGGGGTGCGCTGGCCGGCGCGACGGTGGCGCTGGCGGCCCGCTGGCAGGCGCTGCCGGAGGCCTACCGGCGGTTCCTGGCCGACCGGCTGGCGCCGGGCGCGCCGGTGCTGCTGCTGCGCGACGCGCGCACCTGGCCGGTGCTCGACTCGGCACCCGGGCACAGCTTCCAGGTCGGCTGCCCGGCCAGCGGCCTGGACCCGGTGGACTTCCACCCGGACAGCCACGCGCTGCGCCAGGTGCTCCGCTCGGCGGGCGGGGACGGCGCGCACTGGGAGCCGCCGGAGGTCACCTCGCCGGCCGGGTACGCCGAACATGTCGTGGAGTCCGGTTTCGAACTGAGCACCCGGGAGTGGACCGGCCGGCACGGGCATCCGCTGCACCGGGTGCTGTACCCCCGGCCCGAGGCGCTCAGCGCCGCCACCGCCGACCTTTACCGGGGTTGGCTGCGGGCCGCCGGCAAGACCGGCGACCGGCTGGTGGTCGAGTGCGGTCGGCTGCTCGACCCGTGGCAGGTGGTCCGGGCCGGGCTGGTGCCGTACTGGTGCGAGAACGCCACCCGGCGCAGCGTCGAGGGGGCGGAGTGGTGGCTGGCCGGCAGCGAGCCGTTCAGCTCGGTGGACGTGCTGCCCGAGCCGCCCGGCGTCCGCTCGCCGGCGCTGGCCGGGCTGCCGCAGTGGCTCGCGGTCGCCGGGTTCGGCCGCCGTCGGCGCGCGCTGGACCGCCCGACCGCGCGCGGCTATCCGGTCACCGCGGTACCGACCCGGCGGGCCACCGAGGTGCTGCGAGCCCAGCCGTACGACCTGCCGGTGCCGCCGCCGATGGCGATGCCGGCGGCGCTCGCCGCGCTCCGCGCCGGCGGCACCGTGCACGGCCTGCTGGTCTGTTGAGGCCGGCCCGGCGAAACATCCTCGCGAACCGGGGATCCCGTGATTGAGTACCTACGGAGCGGGAACACCGCTGGCTGCGACGGCCCGATCACGCTGCGTAGTGCGGCGCCCGCTGGCATCCCAGTCACGTAACCCACTTCCGGCCCGGTGCGTGGTGCGACCACGCGCACGACCGGTTTCCCAAAATCCGGGCGGGGGACCTTCCTGAGGGAGGCGCGGATGTTCGGACAGACCGGCACGACCACACCACCACCCACCGACCGGGGTCTGGAGGACCTCGACGCGGCGGCGATGGCGTACGCGGCGCGGATCGAGGGACTCCCGCCGGAGCGACGGCAGGAGGCCCGCGACGACCTGGTCCGGTTCGCCCTGCCGTTCGCCGGCCGGCTGGCCCGCCGGTACCGGGGGCGGGGCGAGCCGCTGGAGGACCTGGAGCAGGTCGCCCGGCTGGGACTGGTCAACGCGGTCGACCGGTACGACCCGGAACGGGGCTCGTTCACCGCGTACGCGGCGATCACCATCGTCGGCGAGATCAAGCGGCACTTCCGCGACCGCACCTGGGGTGTGCACGTACCGCGCCGGCTGCGCGACCTGATCCTCGAGGTCGGGCAGGCCACCGCGGCGCTGACCAGCGAGCTGTCCCGGGCGCCGACGGTGGCGGAGCTGGCCGCCCGGCTGGAGACCCCGGAGGAGGAGATCCTCGCCGCGCTGGAGTCGGCCGCCGGCTACAGCCCGGCCTCGCTGAACGCGCCGGTCGGCGGGGAGAGCTCCGCCGAGTTCGGCGACCTGGTGGGGGAGTCGGACAACGCGCTGGAATCCGTCGACGACCGGGTGACGGTGAGCGGCCTGCTGCACCGCCTGCCCTGGCGGGAACGGCGGATCCTGGCCATGCGCTTCTACGGCAACCAGACGCAGGCCGAGATCGCTGCCCGGTTCGGCATCTCCCAGATGCACGTGTCCCGGCTGCTGTCCCGGGCGCTGACCTGGCTGCGCCAGGCGATGCTCGCCGATGCGCCGCCGCCCTGGCAGAACGGCGCCGCGGAGCCGGATCCGGGCCGCACCCGGATCTCGGTGAAGCAGAACGGCGACCGGGTGGTGGTCGAGGTCGGCGGCGAGGTCGACCGGGACGGCGCCGACCAACTGCGCCGGGCCATGCTGGAGGCGGTCACCGGCCAGCCCGCCGAGGTGGTGGTGGACCTGGTCGGCGCGGGCGGGTTCGACGCCGGCGGGATCGCCGCGCTGATGGCCGGCCGGGAGGCCGCCGCCCGCACCGGGGTGCCGCTGCGGCTGACCCGGGTGCAGCCCGCGGTGCGCCGCTCGCTCACCGCGGCCGGCCTGTCCCCGGGCCGGGACGGCTGACCGGCAGGCAAGCAACCACGAGCGGGGGGCCGGCGCATCCGCGCCGGCCCCCCCGCTCGCGTACGAGGCCCGTCAGTCCTCCGGGTTGTCGTCGTGCCTGCGCGGGTGTCGCCACCGCTTGCTCGCCTCGGACCGCTGCGGAGGTGGAGGCCCCTCCGGCGCGTCGGTCTCCTCGAAGCTGGGTCGACGGACGTCCTCCGGCTCCGGCACGTCGACCGGCCGCGCCCCGGACTGCGGTGCCGGCTGGTACGCAACCGCCTCCCGAGCACCGTGCGCGCCCTCGGCGGCCGGCGACTCGGGCAGGTGCGTCTCCCGGTGCAGCTCCTCGGTGAATTCCTGCGGCGGCTTGGTGGTGCGCTGCGGCAGGTCCCGGCCGAGGTCGGCGACGAGCGGGCCGTACTTGGCGTCGAAGGCGGGCCGCTCGGAGCGGATCCGGGGCATCCGGTCGAAGTTGCGCAGCGGCGGCGGGCAGGTGGTGGCCCATTCGAGGGAGTTGCCGAAGCCCCACGGGTCGTCCACCGTCACGTTCGCGCCGTACCGCCAGGACTTCCAGGCGTTCCAGATGAAGAAGAGCGTGGAGGCGCCAAGGACGAACGCAGAGATGCTGGAGAAGGTGTTCAGCGCGGTGAACCCGTCGCTGGGCAGGTAGTCGGCGTACCGGCGGGGGAAACCCTCGTTGCCCAGCCAGTGCTGCACCAGGAAGGTGCCGTGGAAGCCGAGGAACATGGTCCAGAAGTGGGCCTTGCCGAGCCGCTCGTCGAGCAGCCGACCGGTCATCTTCGGCCACCAGAAGTAGAAGCCGCCGAAGAGCGCGAACACCACGGTGCCGAAGAGCACGTAGTGGAAGTGCCCCACCACGAAGTAGGTGTCGTGGGTGTGCCAGTCCGCCGGTGGGCTGGCCAGCAGCACGCCGGTGAGACCGCCGAAGAGGAAGGTGACCAGGAAGCCGATCGCGAAGAGCATCGGCGTCTCGAAGGTGATCTGCCCCTTCCACATGGTGCCGATCCAGTTGAAGAACTTCACCCCGGTGGGCACCGCGATCAGGTAGCTGAGAATGCTGAAGAAGGGCAGCAGCACCTGGCCGGTGCCGAACATGTGGTGTGCCCACACCGTCATCGACAGCACCGTGATGGCGGCGGTGGCGAGCACCAGACCCGTGTAGCCGAAGATCGGCTTGCGCGCGAAGACCGGGATGATCTCGGTGATGATGCCGAAGAACGGCAGCGCGATGATGTACACCTCGGGGTGGCCGAAGAACCAGAACAGGTGCTGCCAGATCATCGGCCCGCCGGTCGCCGGGTCGTAGACGTGGGCGTTGAGCAGCCGGTCGGCCAGCAGCCCCAGCAACGCCGCCGCGAGCAGCGGGAACACCAGGATGACCAGCACGCTGGTGAAGAGCATGTTCCAGGTGAAGATCGGCATCCGGAACATGGTCATGCCGGGCGAGCGCAGGGTCAGGATCGTGGCGATCAGGTTGACCGCGCCGAGGATGGTGCCCAATCCGGAGATCACCAGGCCCATCACCCACATGTTGGCGCCGACGCCGGGGGAATGTTCCGCGCTGCTCAGCGGGGTGTACGCGGTCCAGCCGAAGTCGGCCGAGCCCTGCGGGGTCAGAAAACCCGCCATCACCATCAGCCCGCCGAAGAGGTAGAGCCAGTAGGCGAGAGCGTTCAGCCGGGGGAACGACACGTCGGGAGCGCCGATCTGGATCGGCACGATGTAGTTGGCGAACCCGAACGCCGCCGGGGTGGCGAAGAGCAGCAGCATCACCGCGCCGTGCGAGGTGAACAGCTGGTTGTACTGCTCGGAGGAGAGGAACTGCAGGCCGGGCCGGGCCAGTTCGGCCCGGATCAGCATCGCCTCGATGCCGCCGGCGATGAAGAAGAGGAACGACGTGAGCAGGTAGAGCAGGCCGATCTGCTTGTGGTCGGTGGTGGCCAGGAACCGGATCAGCTTGCCGCCCGGGATCGCCTTGCGCAGCGGTCCCGGGTAGCCGCCGAACCGGGCCGGGGCCAGGACGGCCGGTCCGCGGTCGCGTCCGGGTTCCGTGGTGGTGACCCGTTCGGGCATTGACTCTCACCCCGCCATGACGACAGAAAGGACGGGCGTGGCTACCCACCCCTCCGTCCATGTAACCAGGCGAAGGCGGTAATTTCGGTCAATTCGCGGGCAGGGTGGCCCAGACGACCTATCCCTCCCCGGCCGGCACGCTGCCCCAGCGCTGGGTCAGCTCGCGTACCAGCAGCAGACCCCGGCCGCCCTCGGCCCGCGCATCCGGCGTACCGGGACGGGCGCCGTCCCGGCTGCCGTCGACCACTGCCAGCACACCATGCACCGAGCGCCTGGTGGTCAGGTCCAGGTCGCCGGCGAGCCGGACGACGGTCGGCGACCCGTCGCGCACCTCGCAGCTGATCCGGCTCGACATCTCCGCCCTCGTTCGGGTCTCGTCCGCAGGCCTGCGAACCACCCCGGCGCGCGGCAGGTCAAACGGGACGGGCCGCCGCCGCGACGACCGGCACGCGGTCGTCGTCGACGGCGGCCCGGCGTCGCGGTGGTCCGCCCCGGCCCGCGGTCGGCGCCGCAGCGGTCGGGGCCGGGTCAGCGGCGGGCGGGGCCGCGGGTGGTCAGCAGGCCCAGCGCGATCATGCCGATGCCGAGGAAGAGGTGCAGCCAGTTGACCGCGTTGTTCAGCGGGATGAAGTTCGCCCCGCTGTCGTGGTCGACCACCAGGCCGTAGAGCCAGAGCACGAGGTAGATCGCGCCGCCGCCGATCAGGTAGGCCCGGGCGCCGGCGATCGTCCGGGCCAGGGCCAGCCCGACCACCCCGTACAGCAGGTGTACGAGGTTGTGCAGCACCGACACTTGGAACACCCCGAGCAGCATCGCTTCCGACTGGTGACCGGCGAACCCCAGGTCGCCGTAGTTGGTGGTGATGCCGGGGACGAACCCCAGCAGGCCGACCAGGATGAAGACCCAGGACACGATGACGGCGGCCCGGCGTACCGGGGCCTTGCCGTCGGCCGGATTGGATCGGGCACGCGAGTGCGCCATCGGACCGGTCACCGCGGACTCCCTCCGTGCGGCGGTGCAGAGCCCGGCCCGGCTACCCGCTCGCGGTGCCGGCAAACCCGCCGGCCGGGCCCGCGAGTCGGGACCCGGCCGGGTGGGCGTCCGGCGCCGGTCAGGCCATTTGCAGGTGGCGGGCCGCGGCCCGCTGGCGGACCTGGTCGTAGAGCCGCACGTACTCCCGCGCCATCACCGCCGGGGTGAACCGTACGCCGGCCTCCCGCCGGCACTCGTCCGGGTCGAGCAGGCTGGCCGCCAGCAGCAGCTCGCCCAGTTCCTCCTCGTCGGTGGTGAGCAACCCGGTGCGGCCGTGCTCGATCAGCTCCGGCAGGCAACCCCGGGCGGTCGCCACCACGGGCGTGCCGAGCGCGAGCGACTCGACCACCGCGGTGCCGCCGGGCTCCTCCCAGCGCAGCGGAAACAGCGTGGCCCGGGCCCCGGCGAGCAGGTCGTCGCGCTCCTGCCCGGCCACCGTGCCGACCCAGCGGACCAGGTCGCCGTCCACGTGCGGGGCCACCTCGTCCAGGAAGAACCGGACGTCGGGGTTCTGCCGGGCCTCGTCGCCGGCGGCGGCCAGGTCCGCCGGCCGGTGGTACGGGCCGACCGGGCCGGCCAGCACCAGCGGTACGCCGACCCGCTGCGCGAGCCGGGCACCCAGATCCTGGCCCTTGCCGGGGTTGATCCGGCCGAGGATGAGCGCGTAGTCGCCCTTGCGCACCGCCGGCCGGCGGTCGGCGCCCACCGCCAGCGGGGTGGCCAGGTGCACGTGCCCGACCGAGTGCGCCCGCAGCGCCTCGGGCGCCCGGGCCAGCTGGGCGGCGGAGACGCCGTTGACCCGGACCCGTTCGCCGCCGTCGAAGGCGCCGTAGAGCTCCGGGTGCTTGGCCAGGTCCCAGTGCAGGGTGTGCAGCGCGGGCGGAGCGTCCGGGCCCATCGCGGCGAGGGTGGCCAGCCCGACCGCCTCCACGTGGTCGTGCACCAGGTCGATGTCGTCGCGCGAGCGGAGCGCCCGGACCACGCCGCCCAGGTGCGCCTGGGCCACGCCGCAGACCTGGTTGTACGGCCGCTGCAGCTGCGGGAACTGCCCGTCGGGGAAGACCGACACCAGCTCGTCGACCGGCAGCGTGCTGGTCTGGACCGAGGCGAGCACCACCCGTACGCCGAGCCGGCGCAGCTCCGGCACCAGGGTGGCGATCACGTTCTCGATCCCGCCGTAGCCCGGCGGCGGCACGGACAGCCACGGCCCGGCGTTCATCAGCACGGTGAGGCTCATCGCGCCGCCCCCCGTCCCGCACCGGGACCCGGGTTCGCCGCTGCCGGCGGGCCGCCGGCCGGCCCGGGCTTCACGCCGCCACCCGACGACGCGGCACCCGGTGCCGCAGCTGCGCCAGCGGCGGGCGCTCCTCGATGGAGACGTCGCTGACCACGATCTCCCGCTCCAGGTTCGGCAGCGCCTCCGAGCCGCCCCGCCGGAACTGGGTGAGCAGCGCGGCCGGCATGGCGCCGGGGCTGACCCAGCCGCGCCGCTGCAACCGCGACCACGCGGTGAGCATGATCTGGGCCGACATCCGACCCAACGCAGCGGTGTCCTGGTGACGGTGCTTGCGCTCGCCGAGGTCCACCTGGGCCAGCGCGTCCAGCCCGACCAGCTCCAGCAGGTCGATCAGCATGGCCGTCTCCACGCCGTAACCGGAGACGAAGGGAACCTGCTCCAGCACCTCCCGGCGGCCGGCGTACTCGCCGGCCAGCGGCTGCACGAAACCGGCCAGCTCCGGCCAGAACAGGTTGAGCACCGGCCGGGCCATCAGCTCGGTCACCCGGCCGCCACCGTCGGCCTCCACCCCCGCCGTCCCCACCAGCGGCCGGTGGTAGAAGCCCTTGACGAAGTCGACCGACGGGTCGGTCAGCAGCGGGCCGATCAGCCCGCTCACGAAGTGCGGGCGGAACTCCCGCAGGTCGGCGTCGACGAAGGCCACCACATCCCCCTCGGCGGCGGCGAGTCCGGCCCAGAGCGCGTCGCCCTTGCCGGTCAGCCGGGGCAGCCCCCGGGTCATCGCGTCCTGGCTGACCACCTCGGCGCCCGCGGCCCGGGCCACCTGGGCGGTGCGGTCGGTCGACCGGGAATCGACCACGATCAGCTCGTCGACCAGCGGCACCCGGTCGACCAGGTGCTCCCGGATGGTCGACACGATGGCGCCGACCGTGGCCTCCTCGTTACGGGCCGGCAGCACCACGCTGACCCGGGTGTCACCCTTGGCGCGCAGCAGCCGCCGCGCCGGCCAGTCGGCCGCTGACGTCGTCCGGTAGGTGGCCCACGCCTCCACCACCGGCGAAACCGTCGATTCCGTATTCCGCACAGGCACCCCCTGATCGAGGCGGAAAATCCAGGGAGGGTTTTCCCACTTCCCACCACGCGCTAACCGGATCATCCCCGACAGCCTGATCACGAACGTGACATCGGGGGGTTCCCGGGTCGTGAACGTTTGATTGCGCCCACCCACGGGGAGTGCTGACCTCGACGGTGTGGACCGCGGGCGGAAGGGGCTCGGATGCGCACGTGCCGGGTGGGACTGGTAGGAGCCGGTGGGGTGGGGCAACGCCACGCCAGGGTGCTGGGCGGGTTCGACGACGTCGAGCTGATCGGGGTGACCGACGTGCTGCCGGCGGCCGCCTCGGACCTGGCCGCCGCGTACGGCACGCGGGCCTACGCCGACGTCGAGGAGCTGCTCGCCGCCGGGCCGGACGCGGTGTACGTCTGCGTCCCGCCGTTCGCGCACGGGCCGGCGGAGGAGGCGGTGATCGCCGCCGGGCTGCCGATGTTCGTGGAGAAGCCGGTCGCGGTCGACCTGACCACCGCCGAGCGGATCGGCGAGCTGGTCGCCCGGAGCGGCCTGCGGACCGCGGTCGGGCACCACTGGCGCTACCTGCCGGTGGTGGAGCAGGCCCGCCACCTGCTGGCCGGCCGGCCGGCGCGGATGGTCGCCGGCGCCTGGCTGGACAAGGTCCCCCCGGTGGCCTGGTGGTCGCGGCGGGACCGGTCGGGTGGCCCGGTGGTCGAGCAGGCGGCGCACGTGCTGGACCTGATCCGGGTGCTGGCCGGCGAGGTGAGCGAGGTCACCGCGTACGCCGACGGGACGCCGCCCCCGGTCGACGGGGCGGACATCGACTCGGTCACCACCGCCGCGCTGCGCTTCACCAGCGGCGCGGTCGGCACGCTGACCGCCGCGTGCGTGCTCGGCTGGAAGCACCGCGCCGGGCTGGAGATCCTCGCCGACGGGCTGGCGCTGGCGCTGACCGAGGACGGCCTGGTCGTCCGGGACGGCGACGGGGAACGCCGGTTCCCGGCCGACCCGGACGCCGCGCGGGTCGCCGTCGACCGGGCGTTCGTCGACGCGGTGCGCGGCGTCGGCGACGACATCCGGGTCCCGTACGCCGAGGCGCTGGGCACCCAGCGGCTGGCGGTCGCGGTGGCCGACTCGGCCCGCACCGGCGCGCCCGTCCGACTGGCCGCGCCGGCCGCCCCGGCGACCCTGTCGACGGGGGTGACGGTCGATGCGTGACAAGGTGGTCACGGTGCCCGGCCCCGGCCGGGTGGAGCTGGTCGAGCAGGACGCCGCCGAGCTGCGCCCGGGCACCTTTCGGGTCCGCACCCTGTTCAGCGGGGTCTCCGCCGGCACCGAGCTGAGCTACGTGAAGGGCACCAACCCGTACCTCAACGTCACCTGGAACGCCGACCTGGGGCTGTTCCAGCCCGGCCCGGCGAGCACCCCGTACCCGGTGACCCGGCTGGGCTACATGCAGGTGGCCGAGGTGGTGGAGAGCGCCACCCCGGCGGTCCGGGTCGGCGCCGTCGGCGCGATGACCTACGGCCACCGCACCGGGCACGTCGCCGACCCGCTCGCCGAGCGGTTCGTCCCGCTCCCAGACGACCTGGACCCGCTGCTCGGCGTCTACGTCGCGCACATGGGTCCGATCTGCGCCAACGGCCTGCTGCACGCCGGCGCCGACCGGTACGGCACGGACGTGCGCGGGCTCGGCGACGGGGTGCGCGGGCACCGGGTGGCGGTGGTCGGCAGCGGGGTGGTCGCCCTGCTCACCGCGCTGTTCGCCCGCCGGCACGGTGCCGCCTCGGTGGTGGTGCTCGACCCGACCCCGCAGCGGCGGGAGGTCGCCGAGGCGCTCGGCCTGGAGACCCTCGACCCGGAGGCCGACGACCCGGCGGTGGTGCTCAAGACCCGCTGGGCGCACACCGCCGGCGACCGGGGGGCCGACGTGGTGTTCCAGTGCCGGGGTCAGGCCTGGGCGCTGCACCTGGCGCTGCGCCTGCTTCGCTCGCAGGGCACCGTGATCGACCTGGCTTTCTATCAGGCCGGCGCGGACGCGGTCCGGCTCGGCGAGGAGTTCCACCACAACGGGCTGTCGCTGCGCTGCGCCCAGATCGGCCGGGTGCCCCGCGGGCTCGCCCCCACCTGGGACCGGGAACGGCTCTCCGCCGACACGATCGACCTGCTGCGTGCGTACGGGGACCTGATCCGCAAGCATCTGGTCTCGGCCGTGGTGCCGTTCGAGGAGGCGCCCGCACTGCTGACCGACCTCGCCGAGAGGCGCCGCCAGGAACTCCAGGTGGTGCTCACCGCGTAGTTGCCGCCCCTCGCCGCGATCTTGCAGTTTCGGTCCTGTTCTGGGGCATTTGCGGCATTCGCCAGGGCATCGAGTGCAAGATCGCGGGAATTGGGCGGTGCGCCCCGCGGCCGGGCGGGCCGCCCAAGGTCAGTCGGGTCGCGTACCGTTGCCGCTCATGGGTGTGTCGCAACGGTTGAAGACCAGGTTCCGCCGGTTCCTCCAGCGCCCGGGAACGACGGTCGACCTGGCGCCGCTGGAGAAGCTGCTGCCGGCCATCGAGGCCCGCGAGGAGGAGCTGTCGGCGCTCGACGACGTCGAGCTGACCGAGGCCGCCGGCCGGGCCGAGGGCTACGAGGAGATCTGCGCGATCGGCCGCGAGGCCGCCCGTCGCGGCCTCGACCAGCGGCCGTACGACGTGCAGCTGCTCGGCGCGATGTCGCTGCTCTCCGGCAAGGTCGCCGAGATGGCCACCGGTGAGGGCAAGACGCTCACCGCCACCATCGCCGCGTACGGGCATGTCCGGCTGGGCAACGGGCCGGTGCACGTGCTCACCGTCAACGACTACCTGGCCCGCCGCGACGCCCAGTGGATGGAGCCGGTCTACACCCTGCTCGGCCTCACCGTGGGCTGGGTCAACGAGGCCTCCACCCCGCAGGAGCGCCGCGACGCGTACGCCTGCGACGTCACCTACGTCTCGGTCAGCGAGGCCGGCTTCGACTACCTGCGCGACCAGCTGGTCACCGACATCGCCGACCGGGTGCAGCCGGCGCTGCGCACCGCGATCGTCGACGAGGCCGACTCGATCCTGATCGACGAGGCGCGGGTGCCGATGGTGCTGGCCGGCGCGGTGCCCGGCGAGCAGGACCCGGTGCACACGGCTGCCGCCCTGGTCCGCGGGCTGCGCAAGGGCAAGCACTACACGGTGGCCGAGGACGGCCGCAGCGTCGCCTTCACCTCCGCCGGCCTCGCCGCCGTCGAGGCCAAGCTCGGCATCGACCTGTACGACGAGGAGCACGTCGAGCAGCTCTCCGCGGTGAACGTGGCGCTGCACGCGCACGCCCTGCTGCACCGCGACGTGGATTACATCGTCCGGGACGGCTCCGTCGAGCTGATCGACGAGATGCGTGGCCGGGTCGCCCAGCGCCGCCGCTGGCCGGACGGGCTCCAGGCGGCCGTGGAGGCCAAGGAGGGGCTGGACGCCACCGCCGAGGGCGAGGTGCTGGGCACCATCGCCGTGCAGGCGTACATCGCGCTCTACCCGAAGGTGTGCGGCATGACCGCCACCGCGGTGCTGGTCGGCGACCAACTACGCGAGTTCTTCGGCCTCGAGGTCGCGGTGATCCCGCCGAACACCCCGTGCGTCCGTGAGGACGAGCCGGACCGGATCTACGCCACCCGGGCCGAGAAGGAGGAGGCGCTGATCGACGAGATCAAGCGCAACCACGAGCGCGGGCGGCCGGTGCTGGTCGGCACGCTGGATGTCAAGGAGTCCGAGGGGCTGGCCGCCGGCCTGAACGCCGCCGGGGTGCCCTGCGTGGTGCTCAACGCCAAGAACGACGACGAGGAGGCGGCGATCATCGCCGAGGCCGGCGCGTACGGCGCGGTGACCGTCTCCACCCAGATGGCCGGCCGGGGTGTGGACATCCGGCTCGGCGGCAGCGACCAGGCCGACCGGGACCGGGTCGCCGAGCTCGGCGGCCTGTACGTGATCGGCAGCGGTCGGCACGACAGTCGGCGCGTCGACGACCAGCTGCGCGGCCGGGCCGGCCGGCAGGGCGACCCGGGCGGGTCGGTCTTCTTCGTCAGCCTGGAGGACGACCTGGTGGTCCGGCACGCCGGGGACACCGTCCCGCCGTCGCCCCGGATGAACGCCGACGGCCTGGTCACCGACGAGCTGGTGGACTACGCCGTCGAGCACGCCCAGCGGGTCGCCGAGGGCGTCAACCACGAGATCCACCGCAACACGTGGCGCTACAGCGTGGTCATCGAGCAGCAGCGCAAGGCGCTCGCCGAGCGGCGCGAGCGGCTGCTGACCACCGACGTGGCGGCGCTGATGCTGCTGGACAAGGTGCCGGACAAGGCCGGCGAGATGGACGAGGACCTGCTCGCCCGCGTCGCCCGGTCGATCGCGCTCTACCACCTCGACCGGCTCTGGGCCGACCACCTGGCCGAGTTGTCCGAGGTCCGTGAGGGCGTGCACCTGCGCGCGCTGGGTCGCCTCGACCCGCTGGACGAGTTCCACCGGGCAGCGGTGCCGGCGTTCAACGACCTGGTCCCGGAGATCGAGAAGCGCACCATCGCCACGTTCGAGGAGACCGAGTTCGACGAGGACTGGGAGCCGGACGCGGCGAAGCTGGTCCGGCCGAGCGCCACCTGGACGTACCTGGTGCACGACAACCCGTTCGGCTCCGAGCTCGACCGGCTGATCGCCTCGGTCGGGCGGCGGCTCACCGGCGCGTCCCGCTGAGGCCACGGGGGCCGGCGGCTGGGGCGTTCGCGCGCCCGGCCGGGGCCCCCTTTAGGCCGTTTCGACCCATGTTCGCTGGGGTAGTACGCCGGGGCCGTAGCGTCGGGAGATCAAGAGGATGGCACGCGTGATGACAGCACCGGCTGGGCGTTCGGGGGCGGCGGAGGCTGTGGACCGGTGAACCTGGACACGCGGGTGCCGGCCGTCGAGACGCTCGGGGTGCTGGAGACCGCCGCGCTGCTGCGGGAACTGACCGCCGGCCTGATCGCCGTGGACGACTTCGACGAGGCGCTCACCGCCCTGGTGCGGATCACCCGGGACGCCGTGGACGGGGTCACCTGGTGCGGCTTCACCGCGCTGCGGGCCGGGGAACCGGCCGGGGTGGCCGCCTCGGACGCCCGGCTTGCCGGCCTCGACGACCTGCGGCACGGCCCGGACACCCCGGCCATGGAGGCGATCCGGCGCCGGGAGATGATCCGCTCCGAGCATCTGGGCCGGGAGCGGCGCTGGCCGACCTGGACGCTCCGGGCCCGCGACCTCGGCGTGCACGGGGTGATCTCCGCTCCGGTCGACGTGGACGAGCAGGTGGTCGGCGCGATCAACCTGTACGCCGGCGCCTCCGACGCGCTCAGCACCGGCCACCAGCTCACCGCGATGCTGCTGGCCGAGCACGCCGGGCTGCTGCTGGCCGCGGTCCGGGACCGGGCCCGGCAGGCCGCGCTGGCCGGGGAGCGGGACTCGTCGCTGCTCGGCGACGGGGTGGTCGGGCAGGCGATCGGGGTGATCATGACGCAGCGCGGCTGCCCGGCACCGGAGGCGCTGGAGGTGCTGCGCACCGCCGCGTCGTCGCTGTCCATCCCGCTGCGCGAGGTGGCCGAGCGGCTGGTCAGCACGGTCTCCCGGCAACGGAACGGCTGAGCGCGTCGTTTCGCCCGGTTGGCGCCCGGGTAGCACCCTGGACCGATGGACTGAGCCACGACCAGGGGGAGGACCGATGCAGAGCCGGCTGCGGGTGCGGGGGCACCCGATCCAACCGATGCTGGTGACGTTCCCCTACGGGCTCTTCGTCAGCGCGACCGTCTTCGACCTGACCGACGTCTTCGGCGGGCCCGCCTTCCTCGGCGAGGTCGGCTACTGGACGGCGGTCGCCGCGCTGGTGGCCGCCGGGCTCACCGCGATCGCCGGCATGATCGACCTGTGGGACGTCCCGGGCGACCGGACCCGCCGGACCGCTGTCACCTTCAACCTGGTCAACACGGCGATGGCCGGCCTGTTCCTGATCGGCTGCCTGATCCGCGCGGACGCGCCACAGCGCGGCGCGTCGGTGGTGCTGCTGCTGACCGAGGTGGTCGCGCTCGCCGTCGGCGGGATCGGGGTACGGCTCGGTGCCCGGCTGATGCGGCAGTTCGACGCCGGCCGGCGGGCCGAGGCGACCACGTTCAACGCACTCAACGGAGTGACCGGCTCGACGGCCGAGATCGTCCCGCCGCGCTCCTGACCCGCGCAGGCTCACCCGGCGGCGGGACCGCGACGGCGTCCGGCCGGCCGCGGCAATTGCGTTGCCGCCGGGGTCCTGCCCGGCCAGGCTGGCCCGATGACCACCGAGCCGAGCTTCGAGGACCTGATCGCCGAGGGGGTGGCCGCCCCGGTCGAGGGTTGGGCCTTCGACTGGTTGGCCGGCCGGGCCACCGAGGAACGGCCGCCCTGGGGGTACGCCCGCCTGGTCGCCGCCCGGATGGTGGCCGCGGACGCGGCCCTGGACGTGGACACCGGCGGCGGTGAGGTGCTGGCCGAGGTGCCGCACCCGCCCCGGCTGCTGGTGGCCACCGAGGGCTGGCCGCCGAACGTGCTGGTGGCCCGCCGGGTCCTGCGCCGGGTGGGGGCGAGCGTCGTCGCGGTCACGCCGGACGCCCCGCTGCCGTTCCGGGACGCCGCGTTCGACCTGGTGGTCAGCCGGCACCCGGTACGCACCGACTGGGCCGAGACGGCGCGGGTGCTGCGCCCCGGCGGGACGTTCCTGTCCCAGCAGATCGGTCCGGGCACCGTCCGCGAGCTCAGCGAGGCGATCCTCGGGCCGCTGCCGCCGCCGGCCGAGCGCCATCCCGAGCAGGCGGTGGCCGCCGCCCGGGCGGCCGGGCTGACCGTGGTGAATCTGCGCCAGGCCACCCTGCGCACGGTGTTCCACGACATCGCCGCGGTGGTCTGGTTCCTGCGCAAGGTGGTCTGGACCGTCCCCGGCTTCACCGTGGACCGCTACCGCTCCCAACTGGCCCGGCTGCACCACCGCATCCGCACCGACGGCCCCTTCGTCGCCCACGCCCGCCGGTTCCTCATCGAGGCCCACCGCCCCGGACCGCCCCGTTGATCATGAGGTTGGCGGCGATGTCGATCTCCGTCGGTGCCGCCAACCTCATGATCAACGCGGTCCGGGGCCGGTGTGGGTGTGGGTGTGGTGGGCGGCCAGGACGTCCTGGCCGAAGTCGCTGGCGGGGCGGCGGAGCACGGTGTGCGCGTGGTTGCCGTCGTCGGTGGTGTTGTCGTACTCGATCAACAGGTCGTCGCCCTGCACCCGGTAGTAGTGGCGTTGGCCCGGACGGGTGGGGCCGGCCCAGGCGAAGTGCAGCTCCCCGCCAGCCAGCCGGCGCGCCTCCCGGACGGCCAGCTCCGGGGGGAGCCGGTCCAGGTAGAGCGCGACCAGCTGGTCCAGCAGCGCCCGGGAGGTCGGCCCGAGCCGGTCGCCCGGTACGCCGAGCGGCTCCAGCGGCGCGTCCACCCGGGGGCGGGTGGCGCTGATGATGTCCCCGGGGGCCTCGTCGGCGATGACCGCGGCGGCCCGCCCCGCCGGGTCGAGCGCGTCCAGCAGCGCCCGGGCGAGATCCTCCTCCACGCCGAGCGGCCGGGTCACCGGGCGGCCCCCGTACCGGACGGCCGCCGGGTTGGCGCCGAAGAAGATCGGCGCGGGGGAGACCTGGTCGTCCACCACGGTCATGCTCACCGAAAGGTGGTGCCCCTCGACCCGCCACGCCCAGCGGTCGTCGCGCGCCGGGTCGCCGAAGACGGCCACCCAGTAGTCGTCGCTGCGCCGGCCCCGGCGCCACCCCTCGGCCCGGTCCAGCACCTCCTCCAGCGCGACGATCGTCATGGCCTGCGCGTACGCTGTCGGACTCAAGGCCGTGGCGAGCAGCCGGTGCGCGGCCTTGCGTCCGGCCGCGTCGAGGTCGGCCAGGCTGACCCCGGGCCGGGGCCGCGGCCGGTACTCCAACCAGTGCCGGGCGGCATCGTCGTCGAACCGGTAGGTCGCACGCTCGCGGGCCGGCTCGTCCAACGCGGCGAGCAGCGCCGTGCCGGCGGCGCGCATCTGTTCGGGCAGGGGATCCTCCACCGCCTCTGTATACCGGCCCCGGCCCGATCGCGCCGGGGCTCGGCCCACCCCGGCACCGTCGGTGGACGGCCCGGGCTCAGCCGGTGGCCGGGCCGCTCTCGGGGCGCAGCAGCGCGAGCATCTGCGGCAGGTCGAAGAAGCCCGCGGTGTCCACCGCGGACGGGCTGCCGTGATCCGGGTCGGCGCCGGCGGCGAGCAGCGCCCGCACCGCCTCCGTACTGCGGCGGAACACCGCAGCGGCCAGCGCGGTCTGCCCGCGGTCGTTGGTCCGGGAGTGGTCGGCGCCCCGGTCGAGCAGTGCGGCGACGGTGTCCGGGTGGGCGTGGTAGGCAGCGAGGACCAGCAGCGTGTCGCCCTTGTCGTTGGTCAGGTTGACCGGCAGCCCGGCGTCGACGTAGCCGGTCAGCTCCGCGGTGGCGCCGTCGCGGGCCAGGTCGAACCTCCGGTGCGCGAACGCCAGCGTCTCGGCGTCGAGTTCCTCGGTCACCGGCCCAGGTTGGTCGGACCGGCGCCTGGTAGGTTCCTCGCCCGGTGATCGGGGGAGGGACATGGACGAACGGGTGTACGTGGGCAACGCGGGCGTCGACGGCGCGACCAACGCCGGTTGGCTGCTCGGCCACTTCATGCCGCCCGGCGACGTGCGGCACAGCACCGACGTCGAGGTGAAGTGGGGTGTGCACCCGGCCGGTGAGGCCCGCTCGCGGTGGGCCACCGGCGAGCGGCGCACGGCGCTGCTGGTGCTGGTGAGTGGACGGTTCCGGGTGGAGTTGCCGGATCGGACGGTGGTGCTCGGCGAGCCTGGCGACTACGTCCTGTGGGGCCGCGGGGTGGACCACTCCTGGTACGCCGAGCGGGAGTCGGTCGTGCTGACCGTCCGCTGGCCCTCGGTTCCCGGCTACCGGGTCGCGCCCCCGGTCCGCCGCTGACCCGGCATCCGCGACGGCCCTGACCGGCGCCCCGACGGTCCGAAACCGGATCGACAGCGACCGACCCGCTGACCCGGTCACCACGCCGGCCGCACCCGACGGGCCCGCGCCGCCCGCCGCGGCGTGTGTTTCGGGCGACATGTCCCGCCGCCGGGACGGTGTCCGTCCACCTGGGAGCGTGCCCGGCCACCTGAGAACTCCTCAACTGCCACGGTGGGTGGCGACGCGCGGCGAATGTGAACCGGGCGGGCACCCCCCGTATCGGGTCAAGATGGCGACTCTGCTGTAATCATCTGGCTTCGTACGCAGAGCGAGCATTCGACTCCGATGTGTTCGTCGATTGTCACATTCATGCAACGCAGTCGCCCCTTGACCCTCGCACGGGCGCCGGGAAGCATCGATGAAGCGGCGTCCCGGGCCGTGGGGAGATACCCGGACCAGCCAAGGAGGACCATGTCGGTCAGCCCCGCCTCGTCGCGCGCCGGATGGCATACGTCCCAACCCGCGGTCCCCGGTCGACCCCCCGGCGGCCAGCGCCGCCCCGCGAACACGGCCGCACCGATGCTCACCGTCACCCTGTCCATCCCGCTGGCCTGCGAGGAGTCGCTGACCCCACCGGCCCGCCGGCTGCTGGAGGCGGCCCGCGAGCTGCTCGAGCGGGGCGAGGGCATCATCTCCACCGGCGCCCCGGCGGTGGAGCGCCGCCCCGACCCGGCGCCGGCCAACCGTTCGCCGGGCCGGCCGCTGGCCCCCACCATCCCGGCCCTGCACATCCTCGCCTCGTCCCGGTCGGTGCTGCGCGACGGCGAGCCGCTGCCGCTGACCCGGCTGGAGTTCGACCTGCTGCTGCACCTGGTGGCCCACCCCCGGCGGGTGTTCACCCGGCTGCAACTGCTCAACGCGGTCTGGGGCTACGAGCACGCCGGGGTGCGCACGGTCGACGTGCACGTGCGCCGGCTGCGCGGCAAGGTCGGCGTGGACGTCCCGCTGGTCACCACGGTCTACGGGGTCGGCTACCGGCTCGCCGACGACGCCCGGGTCACCATCGACCGCAGCGGCTGACCCGGCCCGGGCATGATGGGTCGGGTGCGCGTCCGTCCCATCTCACCCGAGCGACTCGTCACCGAACTGGCCGACCGGTTCGCCGCCGCCCCGGGCCGGCTCCGGGTGGCCGTCGACGGCGCACCGGCCGCCGGCCCCGACGAGCTGGCAGCGGCGCTGGTCGACCCGCTGCGCGCGCTGAGCCGGCCGGTGCTGCACGTGCGCGCCGCCGACTTCCTCCGCCCCGCCTCCGTACGGCTGGAGCACGGCCGCACCAATCCGGACGCCTACTACGAGGGCTGGGTCGACGAGGCGGGGCTGCGCCGGGAGGTGCTCGACCCGGCCGGCCCGGGCGGCTCCGGGCGCGTGCTGCCGTCGCTCTGGGACGCCCGTACCGACCGGGCCAGCCGGGCCGACTACGTCGAGCTGCCGCCCGGCGGGGTGGTGCTGGTCAGCGGCGCGCTGCTGCTCGGCGGCGGGTTGCCCTTCGACGTGGCCGTGCACCTGGCGCTGTCCCCGGGCGCGTTGGCCCGGCGCACCGACCCGGCCCAACGGTGGACGCTGCCCGCCTTCGCCAGGTACGCCGAGGAGGTCGCCCCGGCCACCTTCGCCGACCTGGTGGTCCGGGTCGACGATCCGCGCCACCCGGCCCTGGTGGAGCCGGCCCGGCCGGCCTAAGCGGCCCGGGCACCCCTCAACGCCCAGGAAATCGGCGGTTTGATCCTTTCGGCGGGTGGGTAATCGCCCGGCTCACAGAGCACGGGTGATCGCCCGTGCGAGAAGCACCGTTGCCGGGGCGGACCGCACCGGCGTCCCGAGGCAACCACGAGGCCCAGAAAGGCAGGCAGCGATGCTCGTCCACGACACGGTCGACACGGGCCGATCCCAGGCGGAGATCGACCAGATCCGGCGCTCCCTGCAGGCCCGCTACGACGAGCTGTCCGCGGAGTACGAGCAGGCGGTGCTGCAGAGCCAGGTGTTGCGGCTGGTGGAGGTCGGCGACACCGCCGGCGACGACCAGGCCGACAGCGGCACCAAGACGGCCGAACGGGACACCGCGCAGTCCCTGCTGCGGACCATCCTCGATCGCCGTGCGCAGTACGAGCACGCCCTGACCCGGCTGGAGGAGGGCACCTACGGCTTCTGCGAGGGGTGCTCCGCGCCGATCCCGGTCGAGCGGCTGGAGATCTTCCCGTCCGCCACCACCTGCGTGACGTGCAAGCAGAACCGGGAGCGGCGGGCCGCCTGACCCCGGACTGCGGTTGCCGGTCGGTCCGGAACGCGGTGGACTCCACCCATGGGTGAGATCAAGGTGGGCACCGCGTCCTGGACCGACCGGACCCTGTTGGACTCCGGCTGGTATCCGCAGACCGCCGACACGCCGGAGAAGCGGCTGGCCTACTACGCCCGGCAGTTCCCGCTGGTCGAAGTGGACGCCACCTACTACTCGCCGCCGGCCGAGCGGACGGCACGGCTGTGGGCCGAGCGCACCCCGGCCGGTTTCACCTTCAACGTCAAGGCGTTCAGCCTGCTCACCGGACACCCGACGAAGGTGTCCGCGCTCTACAAGGACCTGCGCCCGGACACCGACAAGCGCAACCTCTACCCGGACGACCTGCCGCCGCAGGCGTACGAGGAGGTCTGGACGCGGTTCCTCAGCGCGCTGGACCCGCTGGTCGAGGCGGGCCGGCTCGGCGCGCTGCTGTTCCAGTTCCCGCCCTGGTTCACCATCAAGCGGGACAACAAGCAGTACCTGCTCGAGGTGGAGCGCCGCTGCGCCCCGCTGCTGCCGGTCTTCGAGTTCCGGCACGCGTCCTGGTTCGACGGCTCCAACGCCGCCGAGACGCTGTCCTTCCTGCGCCAGCACCGGCTGGCGTACGTCTGCGTGGACATGCCGCAGGGGCACCGCTCGTCGGTGCCCCCGGTGCTGGCCGCCACCGCGGACCTGGCGGTGGTGCGTTTCCACGGGCACAGCGACAAGTGGACCAGTAAGGACATCCACGAGAAGTTCGGCTACCGCTACTCCGACCGGGAGCTGAGGGACTGGGCGCCGAAGCTGCGCGAGCTGGCCGACTCCACCGAGCAGACCCACGTGCTGATGAACAACTGCTACCGCGACTACGCCCAGACCAACGCGGCCACCCTGGCCGGGCTCCTCGACACCGACGGCTGAGCGGCTCGACGCGCGACGGGGCCGGCGAGGCTCACCCCGACCGGGTGACGCGGCCTCACCCGGTCGGCGAGCAGCATCGAGGGTGCGTGCGGTCGACTCGTGAGCCGGCCGCGGAACCGACACCACGGAGGTGCTGGAGATGACGGTTCGGGTGGTACCGGATCGACGACGGGGTGCCGTGCTGCACGTCGTCGGGTCGTCCGGCGACTCCCGGCACGTGCCGCGGGCCGGCCGGGTCAGCCCGACCCGGCAGCCGCGCGGCCCGGTCGGGCCGCCCCGCCGCGACGACGACCGGTGGTGGGATACCGAGGTACGGGGGTGGAGAGATGGCTGAGCAGTTCCGGTCGGCAATCGAGTCCTCGATGCAGAAGACCAACGAGATACTGCGGGACATCGAGCAGGCCTACGGCTGGCCGAAGGAGCAGCGCAACCAGTCCTACTGCGCGCTGCGGACGGTGCTGCACCTGTTGCGCGACCGGATGCCGGTGCAGGAGAGCGTGGAGTTCGCCGCGCAGTTGCCGGTGGTGGTGCGCGGGGTCTACTTCGACGGCTGGAAGCCGATGGACGTGCCGGTCAAGCTGAACCGGGACGACTTCCTGCTGGAGGTGCGGCAGCGCTTCCCGTACGACGTCGAGGGTGGCCCGGAGCGGGTGGTGCAGGTGGTGCTGGACACCCTGCGCCGGCACGTGACCCAGGGCGAGTGGCAGGACGTGAAGGACACCATGCCCAAGGACATGGCCCGGATGATTCCCTGACCGGCGCCTCGACGACGGCTCGCTCCACCCGCGTGGGGCGGGCCGCTCACTGTTCTCGGGCCCCGGCCGGCCCCGGCGGGCCCACCTGGCTGGCGGCCTCCGGCACCGTCGGCACCTGGCTGACCCGCCGGCCGGCCCGACCGGCCAGGCCGGCGAAGGCGACCGCGTCGAGCAGCGCCGCGCCGCCCGGGTCGTTGGTGAAGTAGACGTACGCCGGTTCCCGGTCGTTGAACGTGGCGGCCAGCCGGCGCATCTTCACCGCGACGCAGAAGTCGTCCGGGGTGCGGTCCCGCCAGGCGGCGAAGGTGTCCCGTTCGGGCAGCCGGTAGAAGGCGTTGTTGACCCCCACGGTGGCGAACCGGGCGGCGAAGTGCTCCAACCACAGCCGTTGGGGCAGCCCGGTCGGGTGGAACCGGCCCCGCCAGTCGCGGTACTGCCACCCGGAGGTGCCGAGCAGGATCATCCGGCGGCTACCACAGGTCGAAGCGGAACACCTCGAACGCGACGCCGTAGCGGACGCCGAGCCGGGTGCCGGTCGGCCGGGCCAGCCCCTCCAGGAACTCCTCGGCGTCGAAGCTGCCGTCACCCAGCCCGGTCAGGTACGCGTGGTGCGCCCGCAGCGAGGCCACCCCCTGGGCGAACGTGTCGGTTACGTCCACCCCGTGCGCCGAGCGGGGCGAGGCGGCGGCCCAGACCTGGCGCACCCCGTTCCACGGCTCGACCCCGTCGGTGAGCTGCTCGGAGAAGACCCACCGATTGCCGGCGTCGCGGACCGCGTCCAGCACCGCCCGCCCGGTGGCGATGTGGTCGGCCTGGTTGAGCGTGTACGAGCCGTCCCAGGTGTCCCGGAAGTTGTTGGTGAGAACGATCTCGGGCCGGTGCCGGCGGACCACCTCGGCGATCGCGCGGCGCAGCGGCACGCCGTACTCCAGGATACCGTCGGGCAGCCCGAGGAACTCGACGGTGTCCACTCCGACCAGCGCCGCCGAGGCCCGCTGCTCCTCCTCGCGCACCTGTCGGGCGCGCTCCGGCGGCATCCCGTCGATGCCCGCCTCGCCGCTGGTGACCAGGCAGTAGACGATCCGCTTGCCCTGCGCGGTCCAGCGGGCGATCGCCGCCGCCCCGCCGAACTCCAGGTCGTCGGGGTGGGCCACCACCGCCAGCGCGCGCTGCCAGTCCTCGGTCACCGGTTCCAGCGGGGACACCGCGGTCGGCTCGGTCATCGACACCTCCTGCTCCTCCGGTTCGTCGCGGCACCGCACCGCGTACGGCGGCCGCGAGCGGATCGGGCCCGCCCCATCCTGCCACCGCGGCCCGTGTGGCGCCGTCCGGCGCGACGTCGCCGCCGCGGCTGTGCGGCCGGGTCCGGTTGACGGGGCGGGTCCGGGATGCCAGCATGTGGAAGCGCTCCCATCGACCGACGTCGCCACTTGCCGCCTCCGGGTGGCCCGACGAAGGACAGGGACCGCATGCACCCGCACCGTTCACGAACCCGACCGGCCCTGCTGGCCGGTGCCCTCGCCCTGGCCACGGTGGTCGCCGTCGGCCTCGGCTTCGCCCGGCCCGGCCCCGCCGACGCCGCCACCACCCTGAAAGCCCTGGCCGACGCCAAGGGCCGGGACATCGGTGTCGCCATCGACCCGAACCGGCTCAACGAGTCCGCGTACCGGCAGCTCGCCGACGCCGAGTTCAACCTGGTGGTCGCCGAGAACGCGATGAAGTGGGACGCCACCGAGCCCAACCGGGGGCAGTTCAGCTTCGCCCAGGGCGACGCGGTGGCCAGCTACGCCGCCGCCGGCGGCAAGCGGCTCTACGGCCACACCCTGGTCTGGCACTCCCAGCTGCCCGGCTGGGTCAGCGGCCTGTCCGCCACCGAGCTGCGCCAGGCCATGCTCGACCACATCGCCGGCGTGGCCGGCCACTACCGCGGCAAGGTGGTCGCCTGGGACGTGGTCAACGAGGCGTTCGCCGACGGCGGCTCGGGCGGGCGCCGGGACAGCATCTTCCAGCAGCGCCTCGGCGACGGCTGGATCGAGGAGGCGTTCCGCGCCGCCCGCGCCGCCGACCCGGCCGCCAAGCTCTGCATCAACGACTACAGCACCGACGGCGTGAACGCGAAGAGCACAGCGATCTACAACCTGGTCCGCGACTTCAGGGCCCGCGGTGTGCCGATCGACTGCGTCGGCTTCCAGGCGCACCTGATCGTCGGGCAGGTCCCCGGCGACCTGCAGAGCAACCTGCAGCGCTTCGCCGACCTGGGCGTGGACGTGCGGATCACCGAGCTGGACATCCGGATGCCCACCCCGCCGAGCGCGGCCAACCTGGCCACCCAGGCCGCCGACTACCGCAAGGTGGTCAGCGCCTGCCTCGCGGTGACCCGGTGCGCGGGCGTCACCACCTGGGGCATCACCGACCGCTACTCCTGGATCCCGGACGTCTTCCCCGGCCAGGGCGCCGCGCTGATCTGGGACGAGAACTACGCGCCCAAGCCGGCGTACCAGGCGGTGGCCGAGGCGCTCGGTGGCGGCGTCACGCCCACCCCGACCACGCCGAGCCCGACGCCCACCACCCCGACGCCGGGCGGCGGCTGCACCGTGACCTACGTGCCGAACACCTGGAACACCGGCTTCACCGCCGAGGTCCGGGTACGCAACGACGGCGCCAGCGCGATCAACGGCTGGACCGTCGGCTTCACCTTCGGCGCCGGGCAGCGGGTCACCAACGCCTGGAACGCCACCGTCACCCAGTCCGGCTCCCAGGTGAGCGCTCGCAACGCCAGCTGGAACGGCACGGTGCCGGCCGGCGGCACGGTCAACTTCGGCTTCCAGGGCACCCACGGCGGCAGCAACCCGACGCCGACCGGCTTCACCCTCAACGGCTCGGCCTGCCGTACGGGCTGACGGCGAACCGCCCGTGCCGGCCCCGCCGGGCGTCTACCGTGTGGTTAGAGAAGATCCAGCGTGGGGTACCACCCGCTGCACGACGGACCCCGGCGCACGGCGGGGCGGCACACCCGAGGAGCACCCATGGCACTCAACGACGACGACATGCAGACCACCTCCGGCGGCGGCCTGGAAGGCCCGGCCGACGGTGGCGCGACCCCGGGCCAGCAGGACGGCGGCGCCGACGGCGGTGCCGACCGCGGTGCCGAGCGGGGCGCCGACCAGGGTGCGGACCAGGGCGCCGAGGGCCCGGCCGACGGCGGGGCGACCCCGGGCCAGCAGGACGGCGGCGCCGACGGCGGCGCGGAGGGCCCGGCCGACGGTGGCGCGACCCCGGGTCAGCAGGACGGCGGCGCCGACGGCAGCGCCTGAGCCGTACGCCATGACGCACATCGACCCGCCGGGCGGCCACGGCCGCCCGGCGGTCCCGGCCGCGGCCGCCGCCGCGCTGGCCCGCTGCGTCTCGGTCGAGCCGGCCAAGTTCGCCGCCGCCCACTGGGGACAGACCCCGCTGCTGTCCCGCGCCGACGAGCTGCCCAACCCGGCCGGCTTCACCGACCTGCTCAGCCCCGCCGACGCCGACGAACTGCTCAGCCGGCGCGGCCTGCGTACGCCGTTCCTGCGGGTCGCCAAGGACGGCCAGCTGGTGCCGGCGGCGCGGTTCACCGGCGGCGGCGGCGCGGGCGCCGAGATCGGCGACCAGGTCCTCGACGAGCGGGTACTCGAGCTGTACGCCGGCGGGGCCACCCTGGTGCTGCAGGGCCTGCACCGCACCTGGCCGGCCCTGATCGACTTCACCCGCGACCTCGGCACCGCCGTCGGGCAGCCGTTGCAGGTCAACGCCTACCTGACGCCTGCCGGCAGCCAGGGCTTCGCCACCCACTACGACACCCACGACGTCTTCGTGCTCCAGGTCGACGGCCGCAAGCACTGGCGGATCCACCCGCCGGTGCTGCCCGATCCGCTGGAGAAGCAGCCCTGGGGCGGCCGGGCCGACGAGGTCTCCGCCACCGCTCGGGGACCGGCGGCGCTGGACGTGGTGCTCGCCCCCGGCGACGCGCTCTACCTCCCGCGCGGCTGGCTGCACAGCGCGCAGGCGCAGGAGTCCAGCTCGCTGCACCTGACCGTCGGGGTCCGGGCGCTGACCCGGTACGCGCTGGTCGAGGCGCTGCTCGCGCTCGCCGCGGACGACCAGCGGCTGCGCGCGACGCTGCCGTTCGGGGTCGACGTGGCAGACCCGGACGCCATCGAGCCGGAGCTCACCGAGACGGTGGAGGCGCTGCGCGACTGGCTGCTGCGCGCCGACCCGGCAGCGGTGGCCGGCCGGTTACGGCAGCGGGCCTGGCCCGCCGCCCGGCCCGCGCCGATCCGCCCGCTCGCGCAGGCCGCCGCGCTCGCCGCGCTGGACGCCGACAGCCGGCTCGCCCCGCGCGCCGGGCTGCGCTGGCACCTCGCCCCGCAGGGCGACCAGGTCGCGCTGCGGCTGTTCGACCGGACCATCACCCTGCCCGGGCAGTGCGCGCCGGCGGTGCGCGCCCTGCTCACCGGCGCGGTCGGCAGGGTCGGTGACCTGCCCGGCCTCGACGACGACGCCGACCGGCTGGTGCTCGCCCGCCGGCTGCTGCGCGAGGCGGTGCTGGTCCCCGCCTGAGGCGGCGCCGGCGGGGGCGTGCCCCCGCCGGCGTACCAGGGCTGGTGGCCGCCGCTCAGGCGGTGATCGGCTCCAGGAACTCCGGTGGCGGCGGGGCGTCCCCGTCGGGCTGGATCACGTTCAGCAGGTACTGGCGCATCACACGCTCCTCCTGGTCGCATCGGCCGGCGTGCTCCGGCCTCCGACCTCTACACGAACGGCGGCCGGCCGGATCGACACCGCGCCGCCAGGGCGGGCCACGCCCGCCGTTCAGCGGCCGGCGACCAGCAGCAGGACGGTGGTCACCAGCCCGGCGGCGAGTACCACGGCCATCGGTCGCGGGCCGAGCACCGCGTGCCGGCGGTCGGCCAGCCGCTTCGCCGGCACCAGGCCGACCAGCGGCCCGAGCAGCGTCACCACCAGCGCCAGCACCGGCATGCCCACCGCCAGGTCGCCGCCGTTGCGCTCGCCCACCGCCCGGGCCGCCACCCCGAGGCCGTACGCGAGAGCGGCGCCGAGCACCCCGCAGAGCGCGAGCAGCGGGTTCACCGAGCCGGGCAGGTCACCCGGCCGGCGGGTGCGGTTGAGCAGCTCGCGCACCCCGTCGAGCAGCAGCACCGGGTCGCCGGTCGCGCCGGCCGCCGGCCCTGGCGGCGCGCCGAGCCGCCGCGCGCCGGCGCCGAGCCGGTCCCGCAACTGCTGCCACAGGTGGGTCGCCTCGGCATCCACCCGCTCCTGCGCCTCCCGCGCGTCCACCAGTTCCCGCTCGGCCTGCCGCACCCGCTCGGTGGCCTCGGCGACGGCCCGATCGGCCGCCGCGCACTGCTGCTCGTACCAGGCGTGCGCCTCGGCCCGCTGGCCCTGCACCCGCGCGGTCAGCTCGGCCAGCCGCCGTACCTGCGCCGCGTACGTCTCACTGGTCATCGGTTGGTTCATCGGGACGGTCCGTAGGGGATGATCACCTGGCCGGTGCGGTGCACCGCCCGGTCGAAGAAGAGCCCGCGCCACGGGCGGGGGTACCAGTCCGGCCCGCCGGTGCCCGGGTACAGCGACGAGCCCAGCTCGCCGCCGTGCGTGTCCAGCGCGACCCAGGCGCCGATCTGGTCCGTACGCGCCGCCGGACCGCCCAGGTCGGCCCGCATCCGGGCCACCCCCCGCCACCAGGCCAGCACGTGGGTACGCCGCTCCGGCCCGTCGTGCAGGATCCGGCGCAGATGCTCCAGCCCGGTCCGCCGGCCGACCCGCGCGCCCAGCGAACCGGCCGCCGCGTCGACGGCGAAGAGCAGCAGGTAGTGCGGGCTGCCGCTGCCGCCCGGCGCGGCCAGGCCGTCGACGGTCTCGGCCATCAACTCGGCCACCGTCTCCTCGTCGTACCAGGCCGCGTCGTCGGCCAGGTCCTCGTACAGCGAACGGGCCGCCGGGTCGGCGTCCGGGTCCAGGCAGGCGATGGAGAACCGGGCGCTGCCCGGCCGGTGCTGCCGGGCCAGCGACCGGGCCGCGGCGTCCAGCACCGCGCACGCCTCGTCGACCCGGGTGCCGAGCACCGCCAGGTTCCGCCCCGGCGCCCGGGGCAGCCGCAGCGCCGCCGAGCGGGCCTGCACGTCGATGATCTCGCCGAGCAGCGCCACCGGGTTGCGCAGGGTCCCGGTCTCCGGCGCGGCCAGCGCCCGGAAGTCCGGCGCGTCGGCCAGCCGGGGGATCGCGTCGCCGTCGAAGAGCCGGGCCGGCGCGGCGTCCTGCGGGCGCATCCGCCACAGCCGGTGCTGCAGCTCGCTCCAGGTCTCCCAGTCGCTGGCCGAGGGAATCCGGGCCACCTGGTTGCCCTCGGTCATCCCCGACTCGGCGTTGACCACCGCGTGGTGCCGCGGCAGCGACTGGGCGGCGTCGTTGCGTTCGGCGAGGATCCGCAGCGCCTTGGGCAGCGCGATGCGCAGCGTGAACTGGGCGACCAGCGCCGGCCGCCCCCACAGCGCCTCGATGCCCCGCACGTCCTGCGAGGCGAGCACCAGGTGGATGCCCTGCGACCGGCCCCGGCGGGCCAGGTCCTCCAGCAGGTCCGCCGCCTCCCGGGCCACCACGTCCCGGCCGGCCAGCAGCATCTGGAACTCGTCCACCACGGCCACGATCCGCGGCCAGTGCCCGGTCGGGTCCACCGCGCGCAGCTCGGCCAGCTTGGTCACCTCGTGCTTCTTCGCCGCGTCGGCGCGCCGGCGCAGCTCCTCGGCGAGGAAGCGCAGCAGCGCCAGACCGAACTCCCGGTCGGTGTTGACGTTGATCCCGACCAGCCGCATGTGCGGCAGCCAGCTCGGGTCCCGCCGGCCCTGGGCGAACCGGGCGAAGGACACCCCCTCCTTGAAGTCGAGCAGGTAGAACTCCAGCTCGGCGGGGGAGTAGCGGGCGGCCAGCGCGCCGATCCAGGCGAAGATCAGGTTGGTCTTGCCGGTGCCGGACGGTCCGCCGATCAGCGCGTGCGGCGGGTAGTCGCCCAGGGTCAGCAGCACCGGCCGGCCGTCGGGACCCTCCCCGATGGGCGCGGTCAACCCGGTCGCCGAATCCTCCCGCCACATCCGCTCCGGCGGCGGCAGCAGCTCGGTGAACGGGGTCGGCGCGGGGCCGGCGTTCACCCGCGCCGCCACCTGCCGGCAGGTCTCGGTGACCAGTGCGGCCGGCGGCGGCGGGTCCAGGCGTACCGGCAGGGCGGGCGGGCCGCCGACCCGGGCGCCGTCCGGCTCGGCCCGGATCCGGGTCACCGTCGGGTCGTCCGGCAGCGACACGCCCCGGACCACCAGGTGCACGCCGCACGCCGCACCGGTACGCACCACCCGGTCGAGCTGGCCGCGTTCGTGCCGGGACAGCTCGTCCCCGCCGAGCAGCACGGCCACCCGCCACGGCTCCGGGCGGCGGCCGGTCGCCGCGGCCAGTTCGCGCAGCGAGCCGTACTCGCCGGCCAGTACGGTCTCGTTGATCCGGCGGATCTGCTCCACCAGGTCGTCCAGCAGCCGGCCCAGCCCGCCGGGGCCGACGAAGGTGAGCAGCCCGGCGGTGCCGAGCGGGGCGAAGCCGGCCAGGCCGCCGCCGAGGTGCTCCGGGTCGTAGCCGACCAGCCGGACGCCGCCCGGGTCGGCCCGGCCCACGGCGCGCAGCAGCAGGGCGGAGACCACCGCCTCCCCGCCGTCCCGGTCCTCGCCGGTCAGCTCCACGTGCCCGGCGTCCAACAGCGGCACCAGCGCGGGCACCGGCTCGGCGCCGGGGATGCGCAGCGTGCCGATCCGCAGTGCGCCAGGCGGTTCGGCCCGCCCCGGCGGGGTCGGCGACCATTCGGTCCACTCGGCGGACGCGGCGCCGGGCGATTCCCGCCCGGCGGCGGCGGCGGCCCGGCGGGCCAGCTCGGCGATCCGCGTGGCGTGCCGCTCGTCGATCTCGGCCAGCCGGCGGTCCCGTTCCGCGCCCACCCGGTCCGGCACCGCCGCGGCGGCCCGCCGGATCCGGGCCAGCCGCTCGCGGTCGGCGGTCAGCTCGGCCTGGGCGGCCGACAGCCGGGTGCGGGTGGCGCCGAGCGCGTCGGCGAGCATCCCCCGGACCCGGGTGACCAGTTGGGCGCGGCGGTCAGCCATCGACGCCCCGGCGCCGGTCCCGGCCGCCCGCCGCGTCCGAGCCGCCCCGGCCGGGCCCGCCCGAACCGTTCCGGTGCGGCCCACCCGGCGCGGGCGAACCCGGCCCGCTTCGCGCGGACGCGGCCGGGCCGCTGGATCGGGGGGTGGCGCCGGCCGGCTCGCGGCCGGTCTCGGCCGGCAGATCCCGGCCGAGCCGGGCCAGCAGCACCCCGGTGAGTACCCCGGCGGTGACCGCCGGATCGGCGGCGTGCGGCTGGTCCTGCTCCGCGCGCCGCGGCGGGGGCATCCGGCAGACCCGGGTCAGCAGGGTGTCCAGCACCGGCGCGGGCAACCCGGGCAGCAGGTCCCGGACCCGGCCGTCCACCTCGCGGCGCAGCCGGCCCAGGTCGTCCGCCCGGGGCGGGTGGCCGAGCAGCTCGCCGGCGAGGTCGCGCAGCAGCGGCGGGGCCACCGCGGCCAGCCCGAGACCGACGTCGGCGTGCGCCCCGCGCAGCTCGGCGTGCAGCCGGTCGCGGTCGCCGGCGCGGACCCCGCGCACCACCCGGCGCAGCAGTTCCCGGGAGTCACCGACCCGCTCGTCCGGCCCGTCCGGCGGGCCCTCCCGGCCCCCGGTCAGCTCGGCCACCCGCACCGCCCACCAGCGGCGCATGGTCACCTCGCCGGCCGGCTCGCGTGCGGCCGCCACGGGAGCCGCCTCGCGGGGGGCGTCGTGCCGCGGCCGCCGGCCCGGCTCGTCGCATGGCGGCGGCGCGCCGTCGGCGGCCAGCCCGATCGCGGTCAGGTACGCGGTGAGCTGCTCCTGGGCCACGCGCAGCGCGTAGTTGGCGGTCTCGGCGTGCTCGGTGGCCGCGGACAGCTCCGGCACCCCCATCGGGTTGGCCGACTCCTGCCGCACCCAGCGCAGCCGCTCGGCGGCCAGGCCGAACTTCTCCAGCGCCTGCCCGAGCAGGCCCAGCGGCAGCTCCTCGGCGGCGGCCCGGACCTGCGCGCCGACATCCTCCACGATGGACATGACCGGTGCCCTAGAGGGCCGCGACGTAGAGCTGCGCCTGCTCGACCGCGACCAGGGTGGCGGCGAGGCACTCCTCCAGCTCCTGGGTGGCCTGGGTGAGCGAGGCCTGGGCCGCCTCGACCGTCTCGTGCCCGCTGCCCTCCAGCGCCCCGGCCAGGGTCTGCTGCGCCTCGGCCAGCTTCTCGC
The DNA here is from genome assembly GCF_011759515.1 of Micromonospora sp. CNZ280. NCBI lineage: Bacteria > Bacillati > Actinomycetota > Actinomycetes > Micromonosporales > Micromonosporaceae > Micromonospora > Micromonospora sp. CNZ280. The sequence continues at coordinate 122,039 of NZ_JAAOYP010000002.1, read as the reverse complement.
CGGCGGCCTGTACGGCGCTCTGGCCGTCGCCGATCTGTTGCAGGGCGACATCGATGGCTGCCTTGAGCTCGGCGACGCTCGCCACGGCGGAACCTCCTGGGGGCGGGGAGGTCTCCATTAGAGCCTATCCCGGTGGGTGAGAGAACAACCGCCCTGTCAGTGTTCCTGCCCCGCTGACCGGTTGTCGACTTCGAGCGCCGCAAGTCCGATTGGTGGGACCCCGGCGGCCCGGTCGGTCAGTCCCGCAGCCACCGCGGGCCGTACACCTCGGCGCCCAGCACGGCGACCCGTTCCCGCAGCTCACGGTCGGCGGTGACGACCAGGCGGCGGCGCCGTGGGGCGGCCGCGACCTCCTCGACGATCGTGTCGTCGCCGGACCGGTCGGCGGCGACCACCCGCACCCCGGCCACGGACGGCACGTCGCGCGCAGCGCCCTCCACGACCAGCACCACCTCCACCGGCGGCGGGAGCCGGCCGGGCAGCCCGGCCGCGCCCACCGGCGCCAGCGCGTCGCGCAGCCGGGCGGTGGCGCCGGCCCGGTCCCGCCACCAGCCGTCCGGGCGCGAGCCCACCACGTTGGCGGCGTCCACGATCAGCAGCGGCGTCGACTCCATGCCGCCAGCCTGCCACCCGCCGGCGCGCCGCCGGGCGGGCGGCTGCCCCGCGGTGGCACCCGTGCGGCGTTTGTCGGGCCGGCCGCCGGGTAGCCCCTGGCGACCGTGCCGCGCGCCCGACTGCGGAGGACAGACATGATGGGACCCGGTGACTTCGGCTCCGACCCCTGGGACGAGTTCCTGGCCCGGTACTTCGGCCGGGGTGAGGGTGGGCGCCGACCCGCGCACCGGGTCGACATCACCCGGCTGATGACCGCCGACGCCCGGGAGATGCTCGCCGACGCCGCGCGGCGGGCCGCCCAGCGGCACAGCACCGACCTGGACACCGACCACCTGCTCTGGGCGGCGTTGCAGCGCGAGCCGCTGCGCGACCTGGTCCGCCGGGCCGGCGCCGACCCGGACACGCTGCTCAACGCCCTCGGCGGGCGGGGCGACGGCGCGCCGGGCGGGGAGGTGCCGCCGAACCTCTCGCTGACCCCGGCGGCCAAGCGGGCGTTGCTCGACGCCCACCAGTTGTCCCGGGCGATGGGCGCCAACTACATCGGTCCGGAGCACATCCTGATGGCGCTGCCGCTGAACCCGGAGTCGCCGGCCGGGCGGATGCTGGCCGCCGGCCGGATCCAACCCGAGTCGTTGCAGGCGGCCAGCGCCGAGCGCGGCCCGACGGGCGGCCCGAAGCCGGACCGCGGCACGCCCACCCTCGACCAGTACGGCCAGGACCTCACCGACCTGGCCCGCAACGACCAGATCGACCCGGTGATCGGCCGGGCCGACGAGATCGAGCAGGCGGTGGAGATCCTCTCCCGGCGGACGAAGAACAACCCGGTGCTGATCGGCGAGGCGGGCGTCGGCAAGACCGCGATCGTCGAGGGCCTCGCGGAGAAGATCTGCGACGGCGACGTGCCGCAGACCCTGCTCGGCAAGCGGGTCGTCCAGCTCGACCTGGCCGGCCTGGTCGCCGGCACCCGCTACCGGGGCGACTTCGAGGAACGGCTGAAGAAGGTGATCGACGAGATCCGGGCGCACCGCGAGGAGTTGATCGTCTTCCTGGACGAGATCCACACCCTGGTCGGCGCGGGCGGCGCGGGCAGCGAGGGCGGGATGGACGCCTCCAACATGCTCAAACCGGCGCTGGCCCGGGGCGAGCTGCGGGTGATCGGCGCGACCACGCTCGACGAGTACCGCAAGAGCATCGAGAAGGACGCCGCGCTGGCCCGCCGGTTCCAGCCGGTGTTCGTGCCCGAGCCGAGCGTCGAGGACACCGTGGCCATCCTGCGCGGCCTGCGGGACCGCTACGAGGCGCACCACCAGGTGCGGTTCACCGACGAGGCGCTGGTCGCCGCCGCCGAGCTCTCCGACCGGTACGTCACCGACCGCTACCTGCCGGACAAGGCGATCGACCTGATCGACCAGGCCGGCGCCCGGATCCGGCTGCGTACCCGGACCCCGGCCGAGGACGTGCGCGAGCTGGAGCAGCAGCTCGACGAGGTGCGCCGGGACAAGGAGCAGGCGGTCGCCGACGAGCAGTACGAGCGGGCGTCCGCGCTGCGCGACCGGATCTCCGAGCTGGAGGGACACATCCGGCGCGCCACGGGCGACGAGGAACCCTCCCAGGTGCCGGCGGTCGGGCCGGAGGAGATCGCCGAGGTGGTCTCCCGGGCCACCGGGATCCCGGTCGCCCAGCTCACCGAGGAGGAGCGGGACCGGCTGCTGCGCCTGGAGGGGCACCTGCACGAGAAGGTGGTCGGTCAGGACGACGCGGTCAACGCGGTGGCCGAGGCGGTGCGCCGGTCGCGGACCGGGCTGGCCGACCCGGACCGGCCGATGGGCAGCTTCCTCTTCCTCGGCCCGACCGGCGTCGGCAAGACCGAGCTGGCCCGGGCCCTGGCCGAGGCGCTCTTCGGCGAGGCCGACCGGATGGTCCGGGTGGACATGAGCGAGTTCCAGGAGCGGCACACGGTCAGCCGGCTGGTCGGCGCTCCACCCGGCTACGTCGGGTACGAGGAGGCCGGGCAGCTCACCGAGGCGGTGCGCCGCCGCCCGTACGCGGTGGTGCTGCTGGACGAGATCGAGAAGGCCCACCCGGACGTGTTCAACATCCTGCTCCAGGTGCTCGACGACGGGCGGCTCACCGACAGCCAGGGCCGGACGGTCAACTTCAAGAACACCGTCCTGATCATGACGAGCAACCTCGGCTCCGAGCTGATCACCGGCACCCAGCGCGCGGTCGGCTTCGGCGCCGGCGCGGAGGGCAGCGAGCAGGAGCGCGACGAGCTGCGCGAGCGGCTGATGCGCCGGCTCCAGGAGAACTTCCGGCCGGAGTTCCTCAACCGGATCGACGAGGTGATCATCTTCCGCCGGCTGGAGGCGGAGCAGCTGCGCCAGATCACCGGGCTGATGCTGGAGGAGACCCGGCGCCGGCTGCACGCCCAGGACATCCAGGTGGACTTCACCACCGCCGGCGTCGACTGGCTCGCCGAGCACGGCTACCAGCCGGAGTTCGGCGCCCGCCCGTTGCGCCGGGTGATCCAGCGCGAGGTGGACAACCACCTGTCCCGGATGCTGCTCGAGTCGGCGGTCTCGCCGGGCCAGAAGGTCGTCGTGGACGCCCGCGACGGCCAGCTCACCTTCGACGTCTCCGCGGGCGAGCGCGGCTACACCGCGGCGACCACCTCGCATCCGCGATGACCCGAAGGGCGGAGATGACCGAACCCGAGGAGAGCCAGGACGAGAGCGATCGCACCGATCCGATCGTGGCCCCGCCGACGGCCAACCCGGGCCGGGTCCGGGTGCCGCCGGAGGGCCTGGGTCGGCGCACCGACGACGAGGAGGGGGACCCGGGTTCGTCCGGGCCACCGCCCGGAGAGGAGGGCTGATGGTACGTGAGGCGCGGCTCGATCCCGAGGTGGAGGTGCTCTGGGACGACTTCCACGCCCAGGTGAACGTCCCGTCCGAGAAGCTGCGGCAGTGGCTGCTGACCCGCGGCTCGGGGGAGGAGTCGTTCGGGCCGGACCCGGATCTCGACCTGCCCGAGCCGGGCCGGCAGATCCTCAAGGTGCTGACCAAGCGCAAGGTCGACCTGACGCCGGAGGACATCAAGGTGATGCAGGACGCGATCGACGAGATCCAGAACCTGCTGGAGGCCAAGCCACCGCGCGGCAACGCCGACGACGAGTGGCGCCACGCCCTGCTCGACCTCGGCCACGACGTTCTGGTCGAGCGCTGAGGCACCGCACGACGTCGTCGTCACCCCGGGCGGGGTGACGGCGACGTCCTGGTGAGCCGGGGTCAGGTCCCCTGGTCGGACTCGAGGCTGCCGACGGTGAGCCCGAAGGCGTCGGCGGCGGCCTCGCGGTCGGCGCGCTGCCGCTGCTCGCGGGTGAGCAGGTTGGCGTACTCGGTGATGGCCGACGCGTCCGGCACCTCCGGCAGGCGGCGCAGGAAGGCCTCCACGTCCTGGGCGGCGGCGGTGTGCGCGGCGGCGGCCCGGAGCAGCGTCTCCCGGTCGGCGGCAGCGGGGTCGAGGTCGGTCATGCCGGGCAGATACCCGCGCTCAGGCGGTTCGCACCCCGCGCGCCCCGACGACCGGCCCGGCCGCCTTCGGGCCGCGCACCCCGAACTCCGGGTTGCGCATCAGCCAGGCCAGGTATGCCGGGTGCGGCGCCAGCGCGTCGGTGTACGCGGCCAGCGCCGTCTCCAGCACCAGGTCGGCGCCGAGCGCGGCGGGGGAGTCCGGGTGCCAGCCCAGCAGCAGCCGCCAGCGCAGCGGGGTGCCGGCCAGCCGCCGGGTCACCAGGCCGGCCACCGGGCGGAAGGTGGCCTGGCACAGCGCCACCGCCTCGCCCGCGTCCACCAGGTCCACGCAGCCGCGCACGTCGGTCTCGTACACCTTGCGTGGGGTGAAGCCGGCGCGGGCGCAGGCGGCGGCGAAGCAGTCGCCGAAGCAGCCCTCGCCCGGCGCGGCCACCCACTGCTCGTGGCGCAGGTCGACCAGGCGCACCTCGTCGCGGTCGGCCAGCGGGTGGATCTCCGGCAGCAGCACCATCACCGGGTCGACCGCCACCTCCCGCCAGCACAGCCCGAACTCCGCCGACGGCGCGGAGTCGCCGCACACCCCGATCAGCGCGTAGTCCAGCCGGCCGCCGGCCACCGACTGCGCCAGTTCGTCCACCGACCAGGACGCGTACGTGCTGATCTGGGCCTGCGGGTGCTCGGCGGCGAGCCGGTGCACCAACCGGCCGAGGATCGGGCTGTTCATCCCGCCGAACCGGTACCGCCGGGGCGCGTCCCCGGCGCCGGCCAGCCGGGCCGCCTCGTCCTGCAAGCCCTTCATCGCCGGCAACAGCACCCGGGCCCGGGCGAGCACCAGCTCACCGAGGGCGGTGGGTCGGGCACCGCGACGGTCCCGCTCGAACAGCGGCCCGCCCAGAGTCCGCTCGATGCGCTGGAGCTGGGCGGTGAGCGCCGGCTGGGCCAGGCCGAGCGTCGAGGCCGCCTTGGTCACGCTCCCCGTCTCCGCGATCGCGCAGACCACCCTCAGGTGTCGCAGCTCCAGGTTCATGGATATGACGGTAGGTCCACCGGCAGTCGGCGGGAAGGGTCCGTACGGATCAACGCTTTCCGATATTTGCGGGCCAGGACCGGTCGGCGCGGTGGATGCCGGTCATCGGTCGGGCGGCGCGGGCAGGTCGGCGAGGTAGGTGGGCCGGCCGGAGACCGCATCGCGCACCTTGTCCACCACCCCGACGGCCGGCTCCACGATCCGGTTCCACGGCGGGGTGGCCGGGGTGGCCGGGTGGGGCCGGGTCGGCGCCGCCTCCTCGGCGATCTCCAGCCGGTTGCCGAGCCGGATCAGCTCCTCGGCGGTGGCCACCTCGCGTAGCGCCGCGACCAGCGCGTCGACCCCGGCCACGTGCCGGCGTACCCGCTCGGCCAGCTCGGCGAGGCCGGTCGTCTCCCTGAGCGCGGTGAGCAGCCCGGCGTCCGCGTCGAGCTCGTGGTCCACCCGTTCCGCGAGGTCCGGACGGGCTGACCGCACCGCCGGCAGCAGGTACTGCTCCTCGGCCGAGAGGTGCCGGGACAGCGCGGCGGTGAGCACCGCCAGCCCGTCCGCCGGCGGGTCCGGCGTGCCGGTGAGCCGGTCCACCAGCTCCAGCAGCTGATGGTGCTCGCCGGCGACGATGTCGGCGATGCTGCGCCCGCCGGGCCGGTAGCCCTCCTCGGGCGCGGGCGGCAGCGGCGGCAGGGGGACGGTCATGGTGCCCTCCTCGATGGCGGACCGCGTGGGGCGCGGTCGGGTCCGGCGGTACCCGGCGGCGTCTGCGCCGAAACCGTGGCCGGCTGGTATGAAGATGCGATGACGAGCGACGCCGCCTCCGCCCGACCCGATCCCACCGCCGAGGTCGTCGACCTCTGCCGTGACCTGCTGCGCATCGACACCACCAACACCGGGGACAACGACACCAGCGTGGGTGAACGCCGCGCCGCCGAGTACGTGGCGGAAAAGCTGGCCGAGGTGGGCGTCGAGCCGGTGATCCACGAGTCCGCGCCCGGCCGGGCGAACCTGGTGGCCCGCATCCCCGGCACCGACCCGACCCGCGACGCGCTGCTGGTGCACGGCCACCTCGACGTGGTGCCGGCGGACGCCGACGAATGGTCGGTGCACCCGTTCTCCGGCGAGCTGCGCGACGGCTACCTCTGGGGCCGGGGCGCGATCGACATGAAGGACTTCGACGCGATGGTGCTGGCCGTGGTGCGGCACTGGCAGCGCACCGGCGTCCGGCCGCCGCGCGACATCGTGCTCGCCTACACCGCCGACGAGGAGGCGGGCAGCGACTACGGCGCGCACTTCCTGGTGCAGCGGCACCGCGACCTCTTCGACGGCTGCACCGAGGCGATCGGCGAGGTCGGCGGCTTCTCGTACTCGGTCAACGACGCCCAGCGGCTCTACCTCATCGAGACCGCCGAGAAGGGCATCGACTGGCTGCGCCTGCACGCCAAGGGCCGGCCCGGACACGGCTCGATGGTGCATGACGACAACGCGGTCACCGCGCTCGCCGAGGCGGTCGCCCGGATCGGCCGGCACCGCTTCCCGGTGGTGGTCACCGACACCGTGCGGGCGTTCCTGGAGGAGGTCTCCGACCTGCTCGGCATCGAGCTGGACCCGGACGACCCGGAGACCGCCATCGCCAAGCTCGGCCCGATCGCCAACATCATCGGCGCGACCATCCGCAACACCGCCAACCCGACCCGGCTGGCCGCCGGCTACAAGGACAACGTGATCCCCGGCCGGGCCACCGCGACCATCGACTGCCGCAGCCTGCCCGGCCAGTCCGAGCTGCTGGAGCGGCAGCTGCGCGAGCTGATCGGCCCGGACATCGCGATCGAGTACATCCAGCGGCAGCCGGCGCTGGAGACCACCTTCGACGGCGACCTGGTCGAGGCGATGTCGGCGGCGCTGCGCGCCGAGGACCCGGGCGCCCGGCCGGTGCCGTACATGCTCTCCGGCGGCACCGACGCGAAGGCGTTCTCGCAGCTCGGCATCCGCTGCTTCGGCTTCGCGCCGCTGCGGCTGCCGGCCGACCTGAACTTCTCCGCGCTGTTCCACGGCATCGACGAGCGGGTCCCGGTCGACGGACTACAGTTCGGCGTGCGGGTTCTCGACCGGTTCCTGCGCACCTGCTAGCCGGGTCCGGCGCACCGACCGTCCGCACCGATCCTCCCCATCGCGAAGGGACTGCCTCACATGACCGACCAGCACGGTGAGCTGGACGCCGCCCTCGAGCGCGTGATCGAAGCGGCCCGCCACCACCTGGCCGCCGTCCGCGCCGCGCAGGGCCGCATCGACGACGACGACGTCTGGCAGGCGTACGTGGCGTTGAACAACGCGTCCTACGCCTACGACGAGCAACTCCTGGACGCCTTCGGCGAGGTCACTCCCTGGGACGTCGAGTCGATCGACCCGGATGAGGCCGACCAGCGCTTCGGCGGCGGCGCGGAGGGCGTGGAGGCCAGCGACCCGCACCCGCGGGTGATCTCGGTACGCCAGCGCCGCGACTACCGGGTGCCGAGCGTGTCGGCGCTGATCCGGGTGGCCGAGGTGGCTCGCCGGGAGGGCACGCCCGAGGACGACGAGCCGGCGCCGGTGGAGGGCGTCGGCGAGGCGGTGCTGGAGCTGCTGCAGAGCGGCGACGGCTCGCTCGGCGCGCTGGACGTCCCGGAGCTGGAGCCGCTCGACGGGGTGGTGATGGTCAGCGAGGTCGGTACCCCGGTCGACCTGGAGTCGTTCGACGACGACGACCCGGTGGGCCCGTTCCAGCCGGGCGTCGACGACCGGCTGGTCGGCCGGCTCGACGAGCACCCGTTCCTGGAGCTCGACGACGAGCACGACCACGCCCACTAGGGCTGTCTCGTCACCCGGTGAAGGCGCCGCCCGGCACCGGATCCGTGCGCACATCGACCGGTGCCGCGTCCGGCATCGGTCGATGTGCGAGGCGACGCGGCGGTGTCAGGCGGGATCCGTCGGCACCCGGGCCCGGCCAGGACGCGTTCGACGCGGTCAGGCCGCCGCGGACGTGCGGGCGGTGTGCCCGCCGGGAGAATCGCCGGGCGGTGCCGGTGAGGCGGCGGCGATCACGTCCTCGAGCACCTCGCGGGTGCGCCGCATCTCGGCGATCTGCCGGTCGATCCGGTCCCGTTCGGCCTGCAGACGCTCGACGAGCAGGGGTGTCGCCTGTTCGCTGGGGCCACCGTCCGAGTCACGCATGCAGGGCAGGAGTTCTCTGAGCCTGGAACTGTTGAGACCGGCGGCGAACAACTCCTGGATCCGGATGACCCTGTCGATCGCGGCCTCCGGATAGGCCCGGTGCCCACCTGAGGTCCGCTCCGCGGGCAGGAGGCCCTGATCGTCGTAGTACCGCAGGGAGCGGATGCTCACCCCGGTACGTGCTGACAGTTCCCCGATCCGCATGTTGGGTCTCCGCTGCCTGACGAACGGTGGACAGCGGCGCCCGATGGTCATGATGGGCGCCGACTTGATTCTCGCACCCATGTGAGGTTTCACCATCGACGGCGTGACCACTGACCACACTCCGTCTGTCAGAACCGACCGCCTTCCGCTCTCTCCGCTGCTCGCTCTGGGCACGGCCGTGTTCATCACCACCCTGACCGAGACGCTCCCTGCCGGGCTCCTCATCGGGATGAGCGCCAGCTTCGACGTGAGCGACTCCGCCATGGGCCAGACCATCACCATCTACGCGGTCGGCACGGTCCTCACGGCCGTTCCGCTGAGCGCGGCCACCGCACACTGGCGGCGCAAGCGACTCCTACTCACCGCCATGGTGGGCTTCCTGGCAGCCAACACGCTCACCGCCCTTGCTCCCAGCTACGCCGTCAGCATGACCGGGAGGTTCCTCGCCGGCGTCTCGGCCGGGGTGGCCTGGGCCCTGCTGGCGGGCTACGCGCGCCGACTCGCCCCGCCCCACCTGGCCGGTCGCGCGATCGCCGTCGCCATGACGGGGATCCCGCTCGCCCTTTCGCTGGGTGTTCCGCTCGGCACCTTCATCGGCCAGGTGTTGAGCTGGCGAGCGGCGTTCGGCCTGATGAGCGTGGCCACCGTGCTCGTCATCGTCTGGATCGTCGCCAGTCTGGCGGACTTCCCCGGAGTGTCCCGGAGGCCCTCGCCGGCGGCCGGTGGCCCGTCGATACTGGCGGCGGCCCGCGTTCCCGGCGTCGCCGCCGTCCTTGCCGTCACCCTGGTGTTCGTCCTCGCGCACACCGTCAACTACGCGTTCATCGCCACCTATCTCGACGATGCCGGCATGGCCGACCGCACGGATCTGGCCCTTCTCGTCTTCGGTCTCGCCTGCCTGGCCAGCATCTGGTTCGTCGGTCGACGCGTCGACCGCAGCCTCCGGCAGCTCACGATCGGTAGTGTCGCGCTGGTCGCCGGCGCCGCGGCGGTGTTCGCCGTCGTCGACTCGCAGGCAGCCATCTATGCGGCCACGGCCGTGTGGGGTCTGGGCTGGGGTGGGGTTCCGACCCTCCTCCAGACGGCGGGCGCGCGGGCGGGAAGTCGCCACAGCACCGCCGCCGCCGAGGGGGCCCAGGCGATGCTGGTCACCCTGTGGAACGCCGCCATGGCGATCGGCGGGAGCATCGGAGGCGTCCTGCTCTCGGTGGGAGGTGTCGGTGCCCTGCCGACCGCCACGGCCCTGCTGAGCCTCCCGGCGCTGCTCGTCGTCGTCCTGGCCCGGGGGCACGCCTTCCCGGCGACCGTCGCCGCGAATCGCGCCGACGAGCCGCGGTCGACGGCACGGCTCGGCTAGCGATCCTGGTGGTCGGACGCGCTCGCTGGCAGCCACCAGGTGGATCGACCGCGGGCGCCGCCGACCAGGCTGCCGATCGTCGCGCCGATCCCGTCGGTCATCGGCACCGGGCCGGGCACGGCCCCGGGGCTCGCCCAGCGGCACGGGCTCCGGGGCGCCGTCGGGGCGGGAGCCGGCCCCGCGCCCGGGCCCTCAGTACGACAGGCCCGGCTGCGGCTGGTTGATCCGCCGGCGACGCAGCATCACCTGCCGCGTACCGTCACGGAACAGCCGCACCCGGGCCAACTCCCATCCGGAGAACTCCGCCTGGATCGCCAGCTGCGCCGCGGCGGTCAACCGGTCGACGTTCGGCGGCAACCGCAGCGGCGCGTATTCGTAGTCCATGGGCACTATGCTGCCCAGCCCGGCGGCCGTCCGCCACCCCCCGCGCGGTGACCCGCGCTGCTGCCCACGCCCGGTTTCCGCCGGCCCGCGCCGGCTGACCGCCAACTCGCCCCTGGCACGCGGCCGGGGTGGGTCAGCCGGCCGGGCTGTTCGCCGCCAGCAGGGCGGCCAGGGCCGGCGCGGCCAGCGCGACCGACCGCGGGGTGCCCGGGTCGACCACCAGCCCCCAGGACCGGTCCGGCCAGTCCGCGAAGAGGTCGGCGCAGGCCAGCGCGACGAACGGCACCCCGTCGCCGGCGAAGGCCGTCAACACCTCCGGCGAGGTGAAGACCGGCAGCAGCGGCGCGCCCGCGGGATCGCTGGCCACCGTCCACGGGAAGTCGGCGTCCGGGCTCGGCTCCGCCGCCAGCGGCACGCACACCGTGGCGCCGGCCAGCACCCCCAGGTAGCCGGGAAGGTCACGCCGACCGGCCGCCTCGGCGAGCAGGTCCACCACCGCCCGCTCCACGGTGCCCGAGGGGTCCGGTCCGCCGCCCGTACCGGCTCCGGCGGTCGGGGCCGGCTCGATCGCGGGGTCCGGGCCGCTCGGTGTCCCGGCCGCCACCGCCCGCCCGCCCGCTGGGGCTGGGACGCCGACCGCCGCCGTCCGGACCGGCAGGTCGGCGGGAGGCGGCGGCGGGGCCGGCTGCCGGGCGGCGGGGACTGGGACCGGCGTCGGCGGCAGGGCGCGGCAGGAGAGCGCGCCCGGGTCGGCGGTGAGCACCTCGGCCGCGGTCCGCGCCACGAACGTGCCGAGCCAGTCGAGCCGCTCCGGGGTACGCGGCGTCTCGTACCACCAGCCGCCGCTGCCGTCGGTCGGACGCTGCCAGCCGAGCGCGGCCAGGCGTGCCTCGTCGTAGCCCGGGCAGTGCAGCCGGACCGTCTCCCGGCGCACCAGCAGGTGCAGCCGGCGCGGACCGGCCGCCAGCTCCAGGTCGGTGTCCCGGTCGCAGCGGGCGAGCGTGTCCCGCAGCCGGTCGACGATCTCCGGCCAGCTCGGCGAGGTCATGCCGGCGAGCCCGGCAGCCGGCCGTCCAGTCGGCCGAGCCGGCCGACGGCCTCCTCCAGCCGGCCCAGCGCGGAGAAGTCGCCCGGCGTGCCGAACAGGTCGGTCAACCCGGCGCCGAGCTTCGCGTCCAGGCCCTCGGTGCGCTCCTCGAACTGCTCCGCCGCGGCGGCCTTGGCCCGCCCGTACGCCTCCAGCACCATCTCCGCCAGCCCGTCGGTGCCGGCGCGCAACGCGGTCGGCGCGAAGCTCAGGTCGGTGAGCGCGCCGGTGGCGTCGACGGTGGCGGTGACCAGGCCGCTCTCGTCGGTGGCCGTGCCGGACAGCTCGGACAGGTCGTCCCGCAGGCCGGCGAAGCGGCGTTCGATGTCGGCGATCCGCCCGGCGAGCGCGTCGAACGCGGACAGCGGGTCAGCCATGAGATTCCTCCCCCGTGGACGGTGGCACCGGGGTGGTGCCCGGCGGCGGGCTGATCGTATCGTCGGTGGGCCGCACGCTACGGGGGAGGAACGGGCGATGCCACCAGACATCGAAGTCGACGTGCACGCGGTCCGTCGACTGGAGACCGCCGCGAAGCAGGTCGCCAGCTCGCTGGCCGCCCTGGAGAGCCGGATCGCCTCGGCCGGCGACATACCGTCGGACGCCTTCGGCCACCTGCCGTTCGCCAGCGACATGCTCCGCGACAAGTACGCCGAGCAGGTCGAGGGCGGGATGGAGCTGTTCCGGTCGGCGCACGACGCGTTCGAGCGGGTGGCCACCGCGCTGGCCGGCACGGCGGAGGCGTACGAGCGCAACGAGCAGGACATCGACGCCGGGTTCAAGGCCATCCAGTCCGGGATGCCCCGATGAGCGGGCCGGCCGCCAGCGCCGTCCAGCTGTGGAACGGCATCGACAACGCGCTCTCCGGCGTGCACGAGGCGGTGGACAGCGTCTGCCGCACCCTGGCCTGGCCGCTGATCCAGCTCGTCGACCTGGTCGACGGCGAGCCGGCGGCGCTGCGCGCCAAGGCCACCGAGTGGGACGCGCTGGCCGCGCAGGTGCGCGAGCTGGCGCAGGGCCACCGCGGCGCCCGCGAGGCCGCCCAGGCCGGGTGGCGGTCGCCGTCCGGTGAGGCGTACGGCCGCCGGATGGCCGAGGTGGAGCAGCAGCTGCTCGACCTCGGCGAGCAGTTCGCCGCCACCGCCGAATACCTGCGGGGCGTCGCCGACGGCCTGCAGACCGTGCACGACGTGCTGGTCGACCTCTGCGTCGAGTTCGTGAACTGGATGCTGGTCACGCTGGTCACCGCGCTGCTGATGGCGCCGTTCACCGCCGGGGCGTCGTGGGCGGCCGGCATGGCGATCACGGTCACCCGCGGCATGATCGTGCTGGCCCGGATGCTCAAGGTGATCCGGCCGCTGGCCGCGCACCTGCAGAAGGTGATCAAGCTGCTCCAGCGGGTGCTCTACTACCTGCGCAAGCTGCGCAGCCACCTGGACAAGCTGGTCGACAAGCAGAAGTGGCTGCGTACCGGCCAGAAGTACGCCGACAAGCGGAGCGCCGCCGGCAAGGCGGACAAGTGGTATCACAAGGTCATGGACCCGGCCAAGGGCCACTACAAGCTGGGCAAGTCCGGCTCGCCGTTCGACCTGGGCACCTTCGAGCGGATGAAGGTGCTGCGCAACGAGGGCATCACCAACGGCGCCCAGACGATCGCCCGCGACTGGGCAACCAACCTGCCGTGGAACGTGCCGAACACGATCGTGCACGGGGTCACCTGGGGCACCGTCGCGGTCACCACCGGCCTCTCGGTGCCCGGCGCCGACCTGGTCGAGGACAAGGTCGACCAGGCGGTCCAGGACGGCGCCGACTGGGTCGACCAGAATGTCTTCGGTCAGCCGCCCGCGCAGCAGCCGGCGGGCCGGTGACTGTCGATCGAGGAGGTGGCGCCGTGAGCGCGAGGAGTGAGCCGGGGTTGCGAGCCCCGCAGTCGCGAACCGAGGTGGCGCCGTGAGCGCGAGGAGTGAGCCGGGGTTGCGAGCCCCGCAGTCGCGAACCGAGGTGGCGCCGTGAGCGCGAGGAGTGAGCCGGTCCTGCGAGCCCCGCAGTCGCGAACCGAGGTGGCGCCGTGAGCGGTGGTGGGCGGGGCCGGCTCGGGCGGCTCACCGAGGCGGTGCTCGGCGGCGCCCGGGCGGCCCGGGACAAGGCCCGCGAGCTGCGCGAAGAGTTCCGTACCAGCGACGAACCCGAGCGCGCCCTGGTCGCGCCGCTGGTGCCGGGGCAGGAGCTGCGCTACGTCGGGCTGGCCCCGGTCCGGGCGCCCGAGGGGCACCGCGCGGGCAGCCAGCTCGTCGACCGGGTGGGCGACGAGATGGCCGAAGCGCTCGACCCCCGGGCGCTGTTCGGGCTGCTCAACATCGTCAACCCGGTGGTCTGGGTGGACGCGGTGATGACCCCGGTGCGGCTGGCCGCGGGCGTGCTTCTGCTCCCCGGCAAGGCCGCCGTGCTCGCGGCGGGCGTGCCCGGCGAGGAGGAGCCGCCGGCCGGGCCGCCGCAGCAGGCGCCGGCCCGGGAACCGCTGCCGCTGACCGAGGAGCAGGAGGCGTTCCGGGCGCTGTTCCGGCTCAGCCGGTACCGGCCGCTGGCCGACCAGCTCGCCGAGATCGCCTACCGGCGGCGGTACGTCTTCAGCGGCGACCTCGCCACCCTCGCCGGCAGCCTGCTGCTCTTCCTGGAGCGCTACACCGGCACCCCGCTCGCGGTGACCGACACCCACCTGCACCTGCTGCGGATGGGCCGCCGCCCGGACGAGGGCCGGCCGGACAAGCGCCAGCCCCGGCTGCTGTGGAGCGTGGAACGCAGCCGGATCGTCCGGATCGACTGCGATCACGGCGGTGCGCGGCTGATGCACTTCCCGTCGACCATCGTGTTCGACGACGGGTCGTGGATCCGGGTCGTCAATCCGGCGACCCGAGACGACCAGAACCGGTTCCTCGCCGCCGTCCGGGAGATCCCCGGCCAGCGCCCGCCCGGCTGACCGCACCGGCGACGCCGGTCAGCCGTCCCGCTCCGGGTAGCCGACCGGCACCGAGGACACGTCGTCCAGCGCGGTGGTGATCTCCTCCGGCAACGTCATCCGTTCCACCTGCAGCGCCCCCAGCAGCTGCCCGACGGTCCGGGCGCCGAGGATCGGCGCCACCACCCCGGGGCGGTCGCGGATCCAGGCCAGCGCCACCTCCAGCGGCGACACCCCGAGCCCGCCGGCCGCGGTGGCCACCGCCTCCACGATGCTGGAGCAGCGCGGCTCCAGGTAGGTGGCGACGAACCGCTCGAAGTGCGGCGACGCCGCCCGGGAGTCGGCCGGCCGGCCGTGCCGGTACTTGCCGGTCAGCACCCCGCGGCCCAGCGGCGACCAGGGCAGCACGCCCAGCCCGAGCGCCTCGCAGGCCGGCAGCACCTCCCGCTCCACGCCCCGCTCCAGCAGCGAGTACTCCACCTGCGCGGCCACCACCGGGGCCCGCCCCGGCCAGGCGGCCTGCCAGGTGGCGGCGCGGGCGGTCTGCCAGCCGGAGAAGTTCGACACCCCGACGTAGCGGACCCGGCCACTGGCCACCGCGTGGTCCAACGCCGACAGGGTTTCCTCCAGCGGGGTGTCCGGGTCGTAGCCGTGCACCTGGAACAGGTCGACGTGGTCGGTGCCGAGCCGGCGCAGCGAGGCGTCGAGCGTACGCAGCAGGTGCCCGCGCGAGCCGTCCCGCCGGCGGCCGCTGCCCGGCCGCAACCCCGCCTTGGTGGCGATCAGCAACTCGTCGCGGGGGACCAGGGTGCCCAGCAGCGAACCGATCACCGACTCGGCGTCGCCGTCGCCGTAGACGTCGGCGGTGTCGACCAGGTTGCCGCCCGCGTCGAGGTAACTCTTCAGCTGGGCGGCCGCATCGTCGGCGTCGGTGTCCCGGCCCCAGGTCATGGTGCCGAGAGCGAGCCGCGAAACCGCCAGCCCGCTTCGGCCGAGCGGTCGCTGTTGCATGGGTGAACCTTATTTCGAACCGGGCCCGGACGGATATCCTCGCTTGGCCGTCAAGTCTGCCGCCCCGGGCCGGTGTCCGCTCGGCCCGGTGCCGGCTGGCCCCCCGGCCGGCCGGGCCGCGCCATCCGCCCGACCCGCCGACCGGCCGGACGCCGAGGTCGCGGCGATTCCGGTGAGCCGGTGATCGGCCCCGTGTCCGGCATTGCGTAACCTGGTGCGACCTGTGGTGCGGATGGGGGAGGACCAGTGCGACTCGGGCTCAGCCTCGGATACCAGACGGCGTGGAGCACGCCGGCCGACCACCTGGCCCTGGCCCAGGAGGCGGACCGGCTCGGCTACTCGGTGGTGTGGGCGGCGGAGGCCTACGGCTCCGACTCGCCGAGCATGCTCGCCTGGATGGCCGGCCAGACCGAGCGGATCGACGTGGGCGCCGCGGTGATGCAGATCCCCGCCCGTACCCCGGCGATGACCGCGATGACCGCGGCGACCATCGACGCCCTCTCCGGCGGCCGGTTCCGGCTCGGCCTGGGCGTGTCCGGCCCGCAGGTCTCCGAGGGCTGGCACGGCGTACGGTTCGCCAAGCCGCTGGCCCGCACCCGCGAGTACGTGGACATCGTGAAGCTGGCCGTGGCGCGCAAGGAGGTCGCCTACGACGGCGAGTTCTACACGCTGCCGCTGCCGGACGGCCCCGGCAAGGCGCTCCGGCTCGGCTTCCACCCGCCGCGCGAGCACATCCCGATCTACCTGGCCGCGGTCGGCCCGAAGAACCTGGAACTGGCCGGGGAGATCGCGGACGGCTGGCTGGCCGTCTTCTACTCGCCGGAGTTCGCCGAGGAGCAGCTGGCGTCCGTCCGGGCCGGGCGGGCGAAGGTCGGCAAGGAACTGGCCGGCTTCGACGTGGTCCCGTCCGTACCGGTGGTCGTCGGCGACGACATCGCCACCTGCGCCGAACTGGTCCGCTGGTACGCCGCGCTCTACGTGGGCGGCATGGGCAGCCGGCAGCAGAACTTCTACAACCAGCTGGCCACCCGGATGGGGTACGGCGACGCCGCCCGCGAGGTGCAGGACCTCTACCTCGCCAAGCGGCAGCGCGACGCGGCCGCCGCGGTGCCGATGGAGTTCATCGACCGCACCTCGCTGCTCGGACCGAAGGATCGCATCGCCGAGCGGATGCGGGAGTACGCCGCCGCCGGCGTCACCACCCTGTCGGTGAGCCTGTTCGCCGCCGACCGGGACAGCGGGGTGCAGACCCTGCGTACCGTCGCCGAAGCGTTCGACCTCGCCGGAGTCGGCGAGTGACCTGGGTCGAAGCCATCGTCCTGGGCATCGTCCAGGGATTGACGGAGTTCCTTCCGGTCAGCTCGTCCGGGCACCTGCGGATCACCTCCGCGATCTTCTTCGACCGGGACGCCGGAGCGTCGTTCACCGCGGTGACCCAGCTGGGCACCGAGGCGGCGGTGCTGATCTACTTCGCCAAGGACATCTGGCGGATCACCCGGACGTGGCTGGTCGGGATCAGGGACAAGTCGGTCCGCTCCAGCCTCGACTACCGGATGGGCTGGTACGTGATCGTCGGCTCGATCCCGATCGGGCTGTTCGGCTTCCTGTTCAAGGACCAGATCCGTACCGCCGGCCGGAACCTCTGGCTGGTCGCCACCACGCTGATCGTCTTCGCGTTCGTCCTCGCGTTCGCCGAGTACTGGGGCCGGCAGACCCGGACCCTGCAGAACTTCCGGATGAGCGACGGCGTGGTGATGGGCTTCGCCCAGGCGATGGCGCTGATCCCCGGGGTGTCCCGCTCCGGCGGCACACTCACCGCCGGGCTGCTGCTCAACCTGACCCGCGAGGCGGCGGCCCGGTACTCGTTCCTGCTGGCCATCCCAGCCGTGGTGATGTCCGGGGTCTTCAGCATCGGTGACGTCTTCGAGCCAGCCGCACCGGGCACCTCGGCACCGTCGGTCGCCCAGATGATCGTGGCCACGATCATCGCGTTCGCCATCGGCTACGCGGCCATCGCCTGGCTGCTGCGCTACGTCGCCCACCACACCCTGTACGTCTTCGTGCTCTACCGGGTCGCGCTGGGCACCCTGGTCCTCGCCCTGCTGATGACCGGCACCATCAGCGCCACCTGAGCGTCCGGGCTACCCACGACGGCCCCCGGCACCGAGCGGTGCCCGGGGGCCGTCGCCGTCACACCCTCCGGGCATCCGGCGCCGGTCCCGGCCGCCAGGCGTGTGGTCGCATCTTCGCCGCGTCTCTCCGTGGCCAGGTGCCGCGGGTCCTGGAGACAGCACCGCCCCCGCGGCTTTGTGGGCTGCGGGGGCGGTGCTGGGGTGTCGGTGTGCAGGTCGCCTCTCGGCGAGTGGCGCGACGCGGCTCCAGCCGGACGGTATTCCGCGAAGGCTATAGAGGTGAGGCCCGGGGACACTGAGTCACACCGACACTGGTTTCAACCGGGTGGTGGGTTGGGTTGTTCCCGCTTGGTGCCGATCGGCTGCTGTGCGGGTGCGGACCGGGCTGCGGGTCCGTCGGCTGGGGTGCAGCGGCCGGCCTGCTGCGTGGAAGTTGGGGTTTGGGGTGTGGCCCGCCAGGCCCGGCTCCGGGCGGTCAGGCTTGATCCCTGCGCCGGGCACGGCGGGCCACACCCCCGTCCCGGTCGAGCCCCGGACGCTGGTCGCGGTCGTGGGTCGGTGCCTCGCGCTGCCCGTGCGGAGAGGCGCCGGCCGTGACGGGTGCTCGGACATGCCGCGGGGCCGGCGCCCGGTGGTGGGTGTCGGCCCTGCCGGTGGTTGGTAATGCTGCTGGCCGGCACCCACGGGTGCCGGCCAGCAGTTTCCCTGTGAGGAAAGTGTTTGTTCGGTTGGGTCAGCTGTTCCAGTGCTCGGCGACGAGGTCGGCGGCCTGCTGTTCCCATTGGGCGTAGTGGTCCGGGTAGGCCGACACCTGCACGGTCTGCGCGGCGACGGTCAGGGGCATGTCCTGCCACCCGTCGACCTGCTTGAGGCCCTTCAGGAACGCCGTGGTCGAGTACTCGGGGTCGGTGATCTGCTCCACCGTGCCCCACCCGCTCGACGGGCGCTGCTGGAACAGGCCCTGCGAGTCGTGGTCGTTGCGCTCGCCCAGGTGACCCAGGTTCTCCAGCTTCGACTCCTGCAGGCTGGTGGCGATGGCCACCACGGCGGCGCGCTCGTCCATGTCGGACTTCTTCGTCGCCGCGATGATCGCCTTCACATTCGCGACCTGCTCGTCGTTGAGGTCGATGCGCGACTGCTCACCCGGGTTCCGCAGTTCGTAGACACATGAGCTCGGTCCGTCTCGGGTTTGTGCTGGTTACGGGCCTGCGGTTGGCCGGGATCCGGTGTACGGGGTCGAAAGTGTGGTAACACGACTGGAAGGCTTTCCCTTGTCTGGTTAGGCATGTCGTGGTTTGCTCGTGGTCATGTATCTGCGGTTCACGTCGCGGACCAACGCCGACGGCAGGGTGGTGCGTTACGTGGCCCTGGCCCACAACCGGCGGGTGGACGGGCGGACCAAGCCCGACGTGTTGATGAACCTCGGCCGCGTGGACCGCCTCGACGTCGAGGGGCTGCGCCGGCTGGCCGCGTCGATCAACAAGCACTTCGGCGACGTCGACGTGCTCGGCGATGCCGCCGAGGCGGGGCTTGCCGCGGGCACGGCCCCCCTCGAAGTCATCGACGCCCGACCGATCGGGGCGACGTGGCTGCTGGACGGGCTGTGGCGGCGGCTGGACGTCGCCGCGGCGGTGCGCGCCGCAACGGACGGGCGCCGGTTCACCACGAACATGGAACGGGTGCTGTTCGCGCTGGTCGCCAACCGGGCGGTCGCGCCGATGAGCAAGCTGTCGGCCGCCGAGTGGGTCCGCGAGGACGCCCTGATCAGTGGCCTGCCGGCGATGGATGAGGACCACGCGTACCGGGCGATGGACCTGCTCATCGATGCCGACACCGCCGGCCGGGTGCAGGAAGCGGTGTTCTTCGCCGTGGCCAACCTGCTCAACCTTGAGGTGGACCTGCTGTTCTTCGACACCACCAGCACCTACTTCGAACGCGATGGCGAAGACGACGGCGACGACGCGTTCCGCCGGTTCGGGCACTCCAAGGACCACCGCGGTGACCTGCCGCAGATCGTCATCGGCCTGGCGGTGACGAAGGAAGGCATCCCGGTGCGGGTCTGGTGCTGGCCCGGCAACACCAACGACCAGCAGGTCCTCGCCGAGGTCAAAGATGACATGCGCGACTGGCGGCTCGGCCGCGTCATCACCGTGGTCGACCGTGGCTTCTCCTCCGCGGACAACCTGGCCTACCTGCGCCGAGCCGGCGGGCACTACATCGCCGGGATGCGCATGCGCGACGGCAACCCCCTCGTCGACCAGGTCCTGTCCCGCCAAGGCCGCTACCAGCAGGTCCGCGACAACCTGCGCGTCAAGGAAGTCACCGTGCAGGGGCAGGACGCCCGGTTCGTCATCTGCCACAACCCCGAGCAGGCCGAACGTGACAAGCAGCTGCGCGACGACGCCATCGCCCGCATCAACGCCGAGCTCGCCCGGATAGCCGAGCAACGCCGGCGGGACGCCACGCGCCCACCCGGTGACAAGACCCGCAAGCGCAACGAGGCCGCGCACCTACGCGCCGAGTGCGCCCTACGTGACCACCCGAGCCTGGGCCGCTGGCTGATCCAGCAGCCGAACGGACGCCTGAAGGTCAACAACGCCAAGGTCAAGACCGAGTCCCGCCTGGACGGCAAGTACCTCATCGCCACCTCGGACCCGCACATCAGCACCGAGGACGTCGCCCTGGGCTACAAGAACCTCCTGGAAGCCGAACGCGGCTTCCGCGACCTGAAGTCCGACCTGCTGCTCCGCCCGGTCTTCCACCGCCTCGAACACCGCATCCGCGCCCACGTGCTCATCTGCTGGCTCGCCCTGCTCCTGACCCGCGTCGCGGAACGCGCCACCGGCCTTCCCTGGCGAAACATCAACCGGCAACTCGGGCGAATCGCGCAGGTAACCCTCGCCGGTCCCGCCGGCACCGTCGTGCAGACCACCCCACTCAAGCCCGAACAGAAGGCCATCTACCAGGCACTTTCCATCCAGCCACCGCCCCGCGTCACCACATTCGACCCCACATAACCAAGATCAAAGAACATGCCAAGGGCGTGGACACACGACTCTCTCTAGACATGCATCAATCTTCGCTGCTCAACGCCCAGATTCCGATGATCGTTTGACCACAAACTGCGGAACCCGGGGCTCACCCTGCACCCCGTGCGGGATCAGCTTGCCCATGTCCGGCTTGTCAGCCTGCACCGCAACCGCAGCGACCGGCTTGACGGCCTCGACCGGGCCGGTGTCGGCGTGGGTGGTGGGGCCAGCGGCGATGCCACCGGCGAAAGCCAGACCAGCAATACCCAGAACGCTCTTCCGCATGATCGTGTTCATCACACAGCTCCTTCCGGGGGATAACGCCACCAGCCCAAGGGGGGACAGGCCGATAGGGCGCAAGCACCATCAGGCGCTCAGAAAGACTCGAGAGAAAACATGGCACTCTGACCGGGCGGGGGCGCCCGTGGTGCCAAAATGCCGGCCGAACCAGTAGGGCGGGGGTGCCCTACGCGGTGCCGGACTGGGTAACGACCGCCAGCCCGCCATCATTCCGGGGCCAAAACCCTCATCCGCCGGGTGCCGGGCGGGGCGTTGCTGCGATCGCCGGGTGATGTAACGACCGGCCGCCCGCCATCATTCCGCGAACCCAGGACCCCGGGCCGGCCCTGCCGGCCACGTGCCCCTGCTCGATCGTCCGCATGATGTAACGCCCCCGACCAGGCCCCGATTCCACCACCCGGATGCCACCAACCACACCCACAAACCCGACAAACACCCCACCGACCGCATCCCAGCAAACGCCCACCCCGGAGGCTGGGCGGAAACGAGCGTGATACCTCAGCGGCATATCGATGACTCAGAGGTATCACCGTCCCGGACACCATGCCCAGCCCCCGACGACACACCCGACCCGACCAGCCACCGAACCCACTGGACCGAGCGGACCCGGACCACCACCAACGGTGGCGCACACCGTGACCACACGAACAGAGCCGGACCACGGCGCGGGAGTGGCCCGCCGGGACCGGCGCAGGGACCAAGCCTGACCACCCGAACCAGTCACGGCAGGCCACACCCGGACCGCAACCACCCACCCACCGCAAGCGAACGATGCGCCACCTCAGCAACGGCCGCACCAAGCCATACCAGCCAGGCCCGGAACCGGCCGGACCGAGCGGGCAGTGGGTCGCGCCGAACGCTGACCCGTGGGTGGCGGACGGCGGTGGAGGTCCACACCCCAGGCCCTAGGGTGGTGACCGTGGCGACCCTTCTGCTTCTGCGACACGGCCGGACGACCGCGAACGCGGACGGTGGGCTGGCCGGCCGCCAGCCGGTCGAGCTCGACGACACCGGCCGGGCCCAGGCGACCGCGGTCGGCGAGCGGCTCCGGGCGGTGCCGCTGGCGGCGGTGGTGACCAGCCCGTTGATCCGGTGCCGGCAGACCCTCGAGCTGGCGCTGCCGGAGGCGACCCCGATGGTCGAGGAGGGCCTGATCGAGTGCGGCTACGGCAGCTGGGAGGGGCAGCCGCTGAAGAAGCTCGCCAAGGAGCCGCTCTGGCCGGTGGTCCAGCATCACCCCAGCGCGGCGGTCTTCCCGGAGGGGGAGGCGATGGCGGCGATGGCGGCCCGGGCGGTCGCGGCGGTGCGATCCTGGGACGCCCGGGTCACCGCCGAGCACGGCCCGGAGGCGGTCTGGCTGGCGTGCAGCCACGGCGACGTGATCAAGGCGATCGTGGCGGACGCGCTGGGCGTACATCTCGATCTGTTTCAGCGGATCGTGGCGGACCCGGCGTCGGTGACCGCGATCCGCTACACGCCGGTGCGCCCGTTCCTGCTGCGGCTCAACGACACCGGCGGCGACCTGGCCGGTCTGGTGCCGCCGCCGCGCAAGCGGCGCCGGCGGGCGGCCCGGGCGGCCGACTCGGACGCCGTGGTCGGCGGGGGAGCGGGGGCGACGCGGTGAGCCCGGCCGGACCAGGGCCGACCCGGCGGTACGGCGGGGGCGCCGGCGCGAGGGTGATTCGGGGTGTCGGTGGGGTGCGCGTTGCCGTTGCGGGCCGGATAGGGTCGTGGGTATGACCCACCAGGTGCACGCCTTCGAGCCGCCGGAGCGGTTCGTCGCCGGGACCGTCGGGCCGCCGGGGGATCGCACGTTCTTCCTCCAGGCGCGCGGCGGTGGCCGGCTGGTCAGCGTCGCGCTGGAGAAGGTCCAGGTGTCGTTGCTGGCCGAGAAGCTGGAGGAGTTGCTCTCCGAGGCGCAGCGCCGGTTCGGGGTCGAGCTGCCCGAGCCGGCCACCGGTGTCGGCGACAACGACCCGCTGGACACGCCGGTCGACGAGGAGTTCCGGGTCGGCACCCTCGGGCTGGCCTTCGACGTGGACACCGCCACCGTGGTGATCGAGGCGATCGCCGCCGGTGAGGCGGAGGCCGAGGTCGAGTTGGGTGAGCCCGACGACGAGGACTCCGACGACGACGAGCCCGACGACGACCTCGACCGGCTCCGGGTGCGGCTGACCCCGGAGGCGACGCGGCAGTTCATCGAACGGGCCCGGCGGGTGGTCAACGCCGGCCGGCCGCCTTGCCCGCTCTGCGGTCAGCCGCTGGATCCCGCGGGCCACCTCTGCCCGCGGCACAACGGTTACCACCGGTGACGTCGTCCGGTCTGCAACCCCGCCAGGACGGCGACGCCGCGCTCCGGCTGCTCCGCGACGGCGCGCTCGACCTCGAGGGCCGGCTGGTGGACGCCTCGAACACCACCCTGCGGGGGATCCTCACCCTGGACGGGGTGACCGCCCGATGCGTGTACAAGCCGGTGCGGGGCGAGCGCCCGCTCTGGGACTTCCCGGACGGCACGCTGGCCGGTCGGGAGGTGGCCGCGTACCTGGTCTCCCGAGCCACCGGCTGGGGCCTGGTGCCGCCGACCGTGCTGCGTGACGGCCCGTTCGGGCCGGGCTCGTGCCAGCTCTGGATCGACGAGCCGGCCGACGCGGAGCCGCTGGTCGGCTTCGTGCCGGCCGCCGCGCTGCCGCCGCGCTGGTTCCCGATCGCCGCCGCCCGCGACGACGACGGCACCCCGTACGCGCTGGCGCACGCCGACGACCCGCGGCTGGCCCGGCTCGTGGTGCTCGACGCCGTGATCAACAACGCCGACCGCAAGGGCGGCCACGTGCTGGTCGGCCCGGACGACCGGATCTACGGCGTGGATCACGGGGTGAGCTTCCACGTCGATGAGAAGCTGCGCACGGTGCTCTGGGGCTGGGCCGGCCGGCAGTTGCCGGCGGACGCCGTGGAGATGCTCGACGCGCTCGCCGGGCAGGTCGCCGGGGCCCTCGGCGCCGAACTGGCCGACCACCTGACGATCACCGAGATCGCCGAACTGGCCGCCCGGATCGACCGGCTGCGCGACACCGGCCGGTTCCCGCAGCCGCCCCAGGACTGGCCGGCGGTGCCCTGGCCGCCCATGTGAGCCGCTGTCGTGATGATCACCCCGGTGCTCGTCCAGCCCTGTCGTACCGCTGGTTAGGCTGGCAATCATGGAGTCTTGGGCGGGACATGAGGTGCCGCGGCTGCCCGGCAGGGGCGGGCCGCTGGCGTTGTTCGACTCGGCACGGCAGGGGGTTCACCCGAGCGACCCGGACGGCACGGCGAGCATGTACGTCTGCGGCATCACCCCGTACGACGCCACCCACCTCGGTCACGCCGCCACCATGATCACGTTCGACCTGGTCCAGCGGGTGTGGCGGGACGCCGGCCTGACCGTGAAGTACGTGCAGAACGTCACCGACATCGACGACCCGCTGCTGGAGCGAGCGGCCCGCGACGGGGAGGACTGGAAGGTCCTCGCGATGCGGGAGACCGCGCTGTTCCGGGAGGACATGGAGGCGCTGCGGATGATCCCGCCGGCGCACTACGTGGGCGCGATCGAGTCGATCCCGGACATCGTCGAGAAGGTCCTGATGCTGCTCAAGGACGGTGCCGCGTACCGGCTGGAGGACGGCACCGGCGACGTCTACTTCGACATCACCGCGGCGCCCCGGTTCGGCTACGAGTCGAACCTGTCCCGCGAGCAGATGCTGGAGATCTTCCCGGAGCGCGGCGGCGACCCGGAGCGGGCCGGCAAGCGTGACCCGCTCGACCCGCTGCTCTGGCGGGGTGCCCGCGAGGGGGAGCCGTCCTGGCCGGGCGGCGAGCTGGGTCCGGGCCGCCCGGGCTGGCACATCGAGTGCGCGGTGATCGCGCTGGGCCTGCTCGGCGACCGGATCGACGTGCAGGGCGGCGGCAACGACCTGCTCTTCCCGCACCACGAGTGTTCCGCCGCGCACGCCGAGCGGCTCACCGGCGAGGCGCCGTTCGCGACGCACTACACGCACGCCGGCATGATCGGCCTGGACGGCGAGAAGATGTCGAAGTCTCGGGGCAACCTGGTCTTCGTCTCCCGGTTGCGGGCCGACCAGGTGGATCCGATGGCGGTGCGGCTGGCGCTGCTGTCCGGGCACTACCGCGCCGACCGGTCCTGGACCGACGACCTGCTCACCACGGCCCAGGAGCGGCTGGCCCGCTGGCGGCGGGCCGCCGCCGCGCCGGCCGGGCCGTCCGGCGCCGAGTTCCTGGCCGGCGTACGCGCGCGCCTCGCCGACGACCTGGACACTCCCGGGGTGCTGGCGCTGGCCGACGCCTGGGCGGAGCAGGCACTCGCCGGCACCGCCGACGACGCGGCCGCCCCGTCCCTGTTCGCCGACACCCTCGACGCCCTCCTCGGCATCCGCCTCTGACCCACCCCACCCCCTGCTCGTCGAGCATGAAGCTGTTGCCGCGACACGCCGAGGTGGCAGGCAACAACTTCATGATCGACCGGACCGGCTCCGGGGGAGGGGGAGGGGAGAGAGTCAGGCGAGGGTGAGGCCGGGGTCGGGGTCCGGGGCGGGGGGCGGGGCGGGGATCTTGTACTCCTCGGTCAGCGTGGTGACCGGGCCGGGCCAGGTGGCCTGGGCGACCTCGATCGGCTTGTGCGCGCCGTCGTAGGCGACGTGCAGCAGGTGCAGCACCGGGGTGTCCGGGCGGATCTGCAGGATCTCCGCCTCCTCCCGACTGGGCTGGCGGGCGCTGATCGTGTCGGTGGCCGAGACGTACCGCCGCCCGGTGGCCTCCTCGGCCTCCTGGTAGAGCGGCCGGCCGTACGCCTCGCCGCGTTCCAGCGAGGTGCCGGCGGCGTCGGCGGGCAGGAACCAGGAGGCGCCGACCTCGACCGGGGAGTCCTCGGTGCGGACCAGGTGCCGGCGGCAGACCAGTTCGGTGCCGTCGG
The DNA here is from genome assembly GCF_011759515.1 of Micromonospora sp. CNZ280. Taxonomy (NCBI): domain Bacteria; kingdom Bacillati; phylum Actinomycetota; class Actinomycetes; order Micromonosporales; family Micromonosporaceae; genus Micromonospora; species Micromonospora sp. CNZ280. Next base: position 96,240 of record NZ_JAAOYP010000002.1, on the reverse strand, counting down.
GTACGCCGAACGCGTCGGCCACCTCGGGCGGGGCGGGGGCGCGGCCGACGGAGACCAGCTGCTGCTTGTACCGGGCGGCCAGGTCGGTGTGGTAGCCGCGGAAGCCGCCGTACCGTCCCCGGGAGAGCCGGTTGAGCCGCCGCCGGGTGCCCCGGACGTACGTGCCGGAGCCCGGCTTGGTGATCAGGATTCCCTCGACCCGCAGCTGGTCGACGGCGCGCTGCACGGTCTGTTTCGCCACCCCGAACATCTCGGCGATGGCCGGGATGGACGGCAGCCGCTCGCCCGGCCCCCAGTCGCCGCGCCGCACCTGCGCCTTGAGCTGCGCGGCGATCTGCCGGTGCGGGAACTCGGCCGCGCCCGGATTGATCTGCATGCCCGCCTCCTCGATCACAGCTAGGTTCCTAGGATGGCCTAGCGGGTGTGACCGCGCCACCCCGGACACGCCAGAGGAAATCCGTGGAGCGTCTGCAACGGCGTGGCCGGGGCGCTGCCGGTGAGGTGCGGCAGGGATGGTTCCGGTCGCCTCCCGCTCACCGCTTGGACGGCGCCGGTGCCGCACACTGGTCGAGTAGCCCGACCGCGGTAGTGAGGGGCACCGTATGGAGCGGACGAAGGACACGTCGGCCAAGCCTGCCGAGCAGCGGAGCCGGGTCGCCATGCTTGTCGGCGCCTTCATGGCAATTGGGGTGGCACTGGGCTCGGTCATCAGCGCACTGGCTTTCACGACCAGCCTCAACGCGAACGCGTATGGAGTCGATGACGACTCGTCGAAGCAGTTCGCTTACCAGGCAACCGTGCATAACGACCGCCTCGACCTGTTCAACGGTCAACTGCACGCTACGACCGACCGGCGAGTCAAGGTCACCGAGTGGTTTGACGTCCGTGTGCTGCTCTGCGGGCCCGCGAACACCGACGAGCGATGCGTCAGCCCAAGCAGGGTCGGGACCCTGCCGACCGATCCGGACACGGCTACTGACGTGCGGCTCGGCGGCCGGGTCGGGGTAACCCTCGCTGCGGCCGACAGCGCAGTGGAGGTCAAGAACCTGGTCAACTCGGAAGACAGCACCCAGCCGCTCACCGATCCGACCGACGCCGGCCTGTGGGTATGGGACGTGCGGGCGACCAGGCCAGGCGACTACGTCCTCCGGGCATCCGTGTTCGTGATGGCCGCCGACAGCAAGCACGAGCTCGTGCCGCGGGAGACGGTGACGATCCGCCTCAAGGTCGAGCGGACCGGCACCTACACCGCAAAGCAGGTCGGGCGTACGGTCGTGGATGTGACGAGGTGGTCGGCGCCCCATCTCGTGGCGATCGTGGTAGCGCTCGTCGGCGCCGGTGCCCTCACCACGCTGTTCCGCCGGTGGAGGAGTCGCCGGCGGTCAGAAAAGGACCCGCAGCCCACAGGGTGAACAGTCGTCTACGCCTCCTCAGATGGCACCGCCGGTCAGGACGGTCAGGCACGGATGGTCGTGGCAGCACTGATCTGAAGGAGCCAGATTCAGGCGGGCGGGCTACCAGGAGCCCGCGGTCGGGCCGGCCGAGCCGCCGCGGCGGCGCAGGTACTTCTCGAACTCCTGGGCGATCTCGTCACCGGTCAGCGGGGTGATGCCCGCGTCGCCGACCCGCTCCTCCAACTCGCGCACGTACTCGCCGAGTTCGGCGTCCTGCTCGGCGGCGCTGCGGACCCGCTGCTCCCACTCGGCGGCCTCCTCGGCCAGGTCGGCCATCGGCACCGGCAGGTCGAGCACCTCCTCGACCCGATGCAGCAGGGCGAGGGTGGCCTTCGGGCAGGGCGGGTTGTTGGCGTAGTGCGGCACGTGCACCCAGAACGAGACGGCTTCGACCTCGGCGCGGGTGCAGGCGTCGTGCAGCACCCCGACGATGCCGGTCGGCCCGTCGTAGCGGGTGGGCGTGAGCTGGTAGCGCTCGGCGGCCCGGGAGTCCGAGGCGCTGCCGCTGATCGGCAGGGGCCGGGTGTACGGCACGTCGGCCAGCAGCGCGCCGAGCAGCACCACCCGCTCGACCTCCAGGCTGTGGCAGATCTCCAGCACCTGCTCGCAGAAGGTGCGCCAGCGCATGCTCGGCTCGATGCCACGGATCAGCACCACGTCGCGCTCGGTGCCCTCCGGGCTGGCCACCATGAACCGGGTGGTGGGCCACTGCACCCGGCGGGTCTCGCCCTCGGCCATGGTGATGGTGGGCCGGCTGACCTGGAAGTCGTAGAAGTCCTCCGGATCCAGCTCGGTGACCTGCCGGGCGTTCCACACCTGCTCCAGGTGTTCGACCGCGGCGGTGGACGCGTCCGCGGCGTCGTTCCAGCCCTCGAACGCGGCGATGGCCACCGGGGACCGCAGCACCGGCAGTCCGTCGAACTCGGTCACGCCGTCACCTCTCCCTGCTGGTCGCGGACGGTGCCGGGGCCGCGCCCGGTGTCCCGCCGGCCGGGCACGGGGGCGCTGCTGTTGTCCTTCACGTCCGCCAGCCTACGTCCCGGGGCCGGGCGCGGCCCGGCGGCCGCGCCGGTCGGCAGGCGGGAAGCAACGGGCATAACGGATCAGATCAGACATGGTGATCCCGCTGACAGTATCTGGGACAGGGGTATGGGCCGCGACGTGGTCGGGGCGGGCACACTAACCTGAACGGCGTGCGGACTTCGTTGCTCGACGTACTGGCAGAGCGGATCCTGATCGCCGACGGCGCGATGGGGACGATGCTACAGGCGGCCGACCTGACCCTGGACGACTTCGAGGGCCACGAGGGCTGCAACGAGGTCCTCAACGTGACCCGGCCGGACGTGGTCCGCGGCGTGCACGAGGCGTACCTGGCCGCCGGGGCGGACTGCGTCGAGACGAACACCTTCGGCGCCAACCTCGCCAATCTCGGCGAGTACGACATCGCCCACCGGATCCGGGAGCTCTCCGAGGCCGGCGCCCGGATCGCCCGCGAGGCGGCCGACGCGTTCGCCACCCCGGAGCGGCCCCGCTTCGTGCTCGGCTCGATCGGTCCCGGCACCAAGCTGCCCACCCTCGGGCACGCCGACTACGCCACCCTGCGTGACGCGTACCGGGAGAACGCCGCGGGCCTGATCGCCGGCGGCGCGGACGCCCTGATCATCGAAACCTGCCAGGACCTGCTCCAGGTGAAGGCGGCGGTGGTCGGGGCTAAGCGGGCGATGGCCGAGATCGGGTCGAGGGTGCCGATCATCTGCCACGTCACCGTGGAGACCACCGGCACCATGCTGCTGGGCAGCGAGATCGGCGCGGCGCTGACCGCGATCGAGCCGCTCGGGGTGGACCTGATCGGGCTGAACTGCGCCACCGGGCCGGCGGAGATGAGCGAGCACCTGCGCTACCTCGCCCAGCACGCCGGGCTGAAGCTGTCGGTGATGCCGAACGCCGGCCTGCCGCAGCTGACCGCCGACGGGGCGGTCTACCCGCTCACCCCGGTCGAGTTGGCCGACGCGCTGGAGCGGTTCGTCGCCGAGTACGGCGTGTCGCTGATCGGTGGCTGCTGCGGCACCACGCCGGAGCACATCCGGGTGGTCGCGGATCGGCTGCACGGCGCCCGGCCCGGCCCCCGTGAACCCCGGCACGACGCCGGTGTCTCCTCGATCTACCACCACGTGCCGTTCGCCCAGGACGCCAGCGTGCTGATGGTGGGGGAGCGGACCAACGCCAACGGCTCCAAGGCGTTCCGCGAGGCGATGCTGGCCGCGGACTGGCAGGCCTGTGTGGAGATCGCCCGCAGCCAGGCCCGGGACGGCTCGCACCTGCTGGACCTCTGCGTCGACTACGTCGGCCGGGACGGCACGACGGACATGCGCGAGCTGGCCGGCCGGTTCGCCACCGCGTCCACCCTGCCGATCATGCTGGACTCCACCGAGCCGGCGGTGATCGAGGCGGGCCTGGAGATGCTCGGCGGCCGGTGCGTGGTCAACTCGGTCAACTTCGAGGACGGCGACGGGCCCGAGTCCCGTTACGCCCGGGTGATGCCGGTGGTCGCGGAGCACGGCGCCGCGGTGGTCGCGCTGCTCATCGACGAGGAGGGCCAGGCCCGCACCAAGGACTGGAAGGTGCGCGTCGCCGGCCGGCTGATCGAGGACCTGACCGGCCGCTGGGGCCTGCGCCGCTCCGACATCCTGATCGACGCGCTGACCTTCCCGATCGCCACCGGCCAGGAGGAGACCCGGCGGGACGGCATCGAGACCATCGAGGCGATCCGGGAGATCGCCACCCGCTGGCCGGGGGTCAACTTCACGCTGGGCATCTCCAACGTCTCGTTCGGGCTCAACCCGGCCGCCCGGCAGGTGCTCAACTCGGTCTTCCTGCACGAGTGCGTGCAGGCCGGGCTGACCTCGGCGATCGTGCACGCCAGCAAGATCCTGCCGATGTCGAAGATTCCCGACGAGCAGCGCGAGATCGCCCTCGACCTGGTCTACGACCGGCGGCGCGAGGGCTACGACCCGGTGCAGCGGTTCATCGAGATCTTCGAGGGCGTGGACGCCGCGTCGGCGCGCGCCGGCCGGGCCGAGGAACTGGCCGCGCTGCCGCTGGACGAGCGGCTCAAGCGGCGGATCATCGACGGCGAGCGCAACGGCCTGGAGGCCGACCTGGACGCCGCCATGGCCGGCGGCCGGACCCCGCTGTCGATCATCAACGACATCCTGCTGGACGGGATGAAGGTTGTCGGCGAGCTGTTCGGCTCCGGGCAGATGCAGCTGCCGTTCGTGCTCCAGTCCGCCGAGGTGATGAAGACCGCGGTGGCGTACCTCGAACCGCACATGGAGAAGGCCGACGACGGCGGCAAGGGCCGCATCGTGCTCGCCACCGTGAAGGGCGACGTGCACGACATCGGCAAGAACCTGGTGGACATCATCCTGTCCAACAACGGCTACGAGGTGGTGAACATCGGCATCAAGCAGCCGATCACCGCGATCCTCGACGCCGCCGAGGAGCACCGGGCCGACGCCATCGGTATGTCCGGGCTGCTGGTCAAGAGCACGGTCATCATGAAGGAGAACCTCGCCGAGATGGCCACGCGCGGGGTCGCGGAGCGCTGGCCGGTGCTGCTCGGTGGGGCGGCGCTGACCCGGGCGTACGTCGAGGACGACCTGCGGTCGATGTTCCCCGGGCAGGTGCACTACGCCCGCGACGCGTTCGAGGGGCTGTCCCTGATGGACCGGGTGATGGCCGCCAAGCGCGGCGGCGCGCCGGTGATCGACGCGGAGCGGGAGGCGGCGCTGGCGGCCCGGCGGGCGCGCCGGGAGCGGCAGCGGGCCATCGTCAGCGAGTCGCTGCCGGAGCTGGACGACGCCTCGGTCCGCTCGGACGTGGCGACCGACGTCGAGGTGCCCACGCCGCCGTTCTTCGGCACCCGGGTGGTCAAGGGCGTGCCGCTGGCCGACTACGCGGCGCTGCTCGACGAGCGGGCCACCTTCCTCGGCCAGTGGGGGCTGCGCGGCGCCCGGGGCGGCAAGGGACCGTCCTACGAGGAGCTGGTGGAGACCGAGGGCCGGCCGCGGCTGCGCTACTGGCTGGACCGGCTGATCGCCGACAAGGTGCTGGAGGCGGCCGTGGTCTACGGCTACTTCCCCGCCTACGCCGAGGGCAACGACCTGGTGGTGCTGGACGAGAACGGGCACGCCGAGCGGGCCCGGTTCTCCTTCCCGCGCCAGCGGCAGGAGCGGCGGCTCTGCCTGGCCGACTTCTTCCGCCCCCGGGGTGAGCAGCTGGACGTGGTGGCCCTGCAACTGGTCACCGTCGGCCAGCCGGTCAGCGAGTACGCGGCGAAGCTGTTCGCCCGCAACGAGTACCGCGACTACCTGGAGGTGCACGGGCTGTCGGTGCAGCTCACCGAGGCCCTCGCCGAGTACTGGCACAAGCGGGTCCGCGCCGAGCTGGCGCTGCCGGGTGGCCGTACGGTCGCCGACGACGACCCGGCGGACCTGGCCGGCCTGCTGCGCACCGACTACCGCGGTTGCCGGTACGCGTTCGGCTACCCGGCCTGCCCCGACCTGGAGGACCGGGCGAAGGTGGTGGAGCTGCTCGGCGCCGAGCGGATCGGGGTGCAGCTGTCGGAGGAGTTCCAGCTCATGCCGGAGCAGGCCACCGATGCGATCGTGGTGCACCACCCGGAGGCCAGCTACTTCAACGCCAAGTGATCAGCGCAGGTGCCCTGACCTGCAGTGCAGCACCTGGAACGGCTCTGATTCGCATGATCAGGCCGTCTCCAGGCCGTCCAGGGTCTGCGGGTCGTCCGCGAAGGCGTGGTCGATTGCGCGACGGGTGCGGTCCTCGCTGGCTGGCAGCAGGTGCGTGTAGATCCGGAGGGTGAAGCCGGGGTCGGAGTGCCCCAGGTACGCCGAGAGGGCCTTCACGCTTTCGCCGGCGTCGAGCAGGACCGAGGCGTAGGTGTGCCGGAGCACGTGCATGCCGTTGTGCCGGTTATCGGGGACGCCCGTGGCGCGGATGGCGGGCTTCCAGACGCCCGAGTTGAAGCCGGTTCGGCTCAGCGCCGTTCCGGCCGGGGTCGTCAGGTAGAGCGTCACGGTCCGCGGCTCGCCGGTCGAGGTGCCCCAGGGAAGGGTGACGTCGACCGGCGGGTACCGCTTGGCGTGCTCGGTTAGTCGGCGTTACACAGACTCCGGCAGAGGGACGTCGCGGACCTTGCCGCCCTTGGGCTGCGCGAAGATCAGGCGTCCCCGGACGAGCTTGACCTGACGAGTCACGTGTAGGACGGGCCGGGCCGGGTCGATGTCGTCCGGGCTGACGCCGAAGATCTCACCCTGGCGCAGGCCGCAGCCGGCGCCCAGGTCGACGGTGACCCGGTAGCGGTCGGCCAGGGCGGCGCGGAAGCGGGCGCGTAGGTCGTTGGGCCACGGGACGACCTTGGGCGCTTGGTACTTCGGTGGCCGGATCGTCTTGACCGCGAACGGGTTGCTGACCACCTTCCGGTCATCGACGGCCGCGTTGAAGATCATGGAGACGTCGTTGAACAGGACTCGGCGGTAACTGGCCGCCAGGCTGACCTTGACCTATCTCTACCTTGCGAACCTTAATTGCGAGACGAAGCCTGAAAGCAGGCACCACATGAGGATGCAGTCAGCCTCATTTAGGAAAAAGCTCAACTGCGACGACGCGGTCAAATCCCAGCCGCCATATCCGTGCTGCTTTCGACGGACTCAATGTCATGTCTGCCTTTCAGGCAGTCAATGACTGCCGCAGACATGTCGGGGGATAGCTGTTGGAAGATTGTCGCTATAGGGGGATTGGGTTGACCGGCCCCAACGACAGTCGCAAGCAGTTCCACGGCTAGAGCGCGAGTCTCCGGATGGACATCTGCTAGTTGTCCCCAGCCACGAATCAGTTCCGTGTTGAACTCGCCCGCAGCAGGGTCGTTGATGAGCCACAGCCATGCATCAGCCAGGGGGTCAAGAAGGCCTAGCTCACCTGGAGTACCGGAACGGGTATTGAGATGGCCTGCCCTATGCAGCCACTCGGGATCGAGAAGCCCCGTCAGCGCGATGGTTCTCTCATACTGGGGCCATTGCTCAACGACCGAAAGCACCCTAGTCAGTCTCGTCCTCTCAGCATGAGAACGCAATGCATCTTGTACAGCTAGTCGGACTGCAGCGGTCTGCGCTCGACTAGCAACGCGACGCAACCGCACGACGGCAACGGTGAACGAATTGTCGCCAACCTTGCCGCCACAGAGCCGGGCTACTTCGACGAGATTTCGGCTGCCGCCGGCCCAATCGTAAAGGCGCTTCTGTAATGCCTGGCCGACGTGCGGATCCTCAAGCAGTCCAGCGAGAGCCGCATAAGCCCGCCGATTCTGATCACGATTACCGCTCAACAAGTTGAAGAGCACATCAATTGCGGATACCCATCGATGGCGGGATGCTAGGCGATGGACCACTTCGATAAGCCGACGGCTCTCAGCGCTGTCAGTAGGCTTGCGCGCTGACATGTCGGTGATCCAGGAAAAGAGTGCCTTTCTAAGGTTGGGCCTTTGCTCCCAAATATAGTCAACAACTTCGTCGTGGTCCGTACCTCGGGCCGATAAATAAATCCGGTCGCCGATTCGGCGCGCCCCTACCTTGGCGAGCTGTTGACGTATGTCGGCACCCTCAAGTGTTCTCGTAGGATCAACCGCTATACCAAGTTTCTCACTCAGAGCGCCGGCCTCTTCCGAAAGCGTTTCAACCGTTGCTCCGCCCAGAACCGCTGCGGCTATGAGCAGAATTCGCTCGCCCGCACTACCCGGTGCCTCTTTGGCGAGATGGTCAACAATGTATCGATTCCAGCGCTTCCATGACGCGGCAAAGCGCAGCAGTTCCTCTTGCGATTCCGCATGCGCGCTTATGTCAAATGCGAGGCCAACGCCGTAGTCTGGCGGGGCATCGCTGTCCTTCAACGCCTCGACGATCCCCGCTAGAGCCTGGACATCGAGGAGCTCCCCTCCAGGCATTGCAGTGCGTCGCGCCTGATAATCCAACCGGACCCGCACAACTTCGAGGACCTGAGGTTGGCCAATAGGCGCCGTAATGTCGGCAAGTTCGTCGGCGTACTGTTGCCAGACTGCGGTGCTTGCGATGACGACTAGCTTTGCGTTCACCGCCTCCAGTTCGTGGCCATAATCACGCAGATTGGCGGCAAAATCGTCGGACAACTCCTCCGCGTAAGTAATGTCAAGCAAGTACCGAGCATTACCTTCTCGCGGGAGATCACGAAAATCATGCTCTCCCCAGGTCACGTTCAGCCTGTGAACGGGCTGAGCAGTACCGAGACACAACAGCGACAACGCACAGGTTTGCCGCCCGGTGCGGGGCTCCCCCATCAGCACAACTGCGCCCGCGCCATGCCCGCGCCAAAGGATATGTTCTGCCCGCTCATAGCCTTGCGGTGGACTGAAGGCATGAACGGCGGCATGAACGTCCCTGGAACTGATCACTACGCGCGGCACTCGAGCACGCACGTAGGTGACGTTCAAATCACGGCGTGCCTGGAGGATTGTTGCATTAGGGCCAGCTTCGGCGATCATTGCCCCAGCATCGGCACCGGAGTTGTCGTCACCTTCCACTGCTTTGCCCGAAATGTATTGCTCCGTTGATGTCTCGGCCGGCCTGAATAGAAATACCGCCCTCGGCCACCGTGGCAGTCATTGGACCGCTACTCGGCGCTGTCGATGAAGCCTCCTCATTGCAGAAGTCTCGGCGGATGGCGGGCCCGAACGCGGCTTCCACAATGGTCGGAAATTCTCGTAGCGACCTGGACAGATCCCAGCCGTCTCGAACCTGGATATCAAGACCGGGCCTCGCCGCCCGAAGTTCAATCAGGTCGGCCTCAATGTCTTTCGCGTCGACGATGCATGCCACAACCACGATGAAACTAGTGACGACGAACGGTTGCCGGACCTCGAACGCCGTGACCGCGCGTCGCAGGGCAGCTCCGTTGAATTGCGCCACACGCTTACATTGGTATGCGAAATACGTCATGCCGTCATCGGTGGCAATCACATCCCGGCCATCGTCAGCCCGGCCGGACCTGCCGTACAGCCGGGCCTCCCGGTGGCCGTCCACCAAAGTGGCGACCTCTGCAATGAGCGCCTCGAAGTCATACGGCGACATGGCCTCAAAGGGCAAACGGCTCGGTCTGGGGCGCGCAAGCGGCGCGTATCCTCCCGGCGGCACGGCCAACGCAGGTGCAGGGTCGAGGGAGTTGAATAGGCGTGCCTGCTCAGTATCGGGCAGATCGAGCTGTCGGCGTTGAGGCGTCACTAGTGGATTATCGGCTGAAACCCCTACCGCAACAGCAAGTCGCTTGTTATCTGTCACTATCCCGACACTTACTGTGCTAGTCCTCGCGGTGGTGCTACGTCGCGGCCTGCATTCGCTACCCGGACCGACGGACGATGCTAGGTCACCCAGTGCAGCAGGGGAGTGCAGCAACCGACGACACCAGGCGGAACCACGGTGACCACCGCCAGACCCTCGACCCGCGGTGCGAGGCGGACGGCACCCCGTTGCCGATCTCTGGGGGACAAGTGGGCTTCGCGACGATGATGGAGCCCAAGATCATGCCGTCTACAGGCCGTCTGAGGGGAACCAGCGGTGACCAACGACGACGAACGACGGCAGCTGTCGATGCAGGTCAGCGGCCTTTCAGTCCGGTTGGCGGTGGTATGCCGATCACCGTTCACATTGCAACGCCAAGTGACGCCTCACCCCGCCTGAGAGAGACCACCCGCGCGGCCGAGCCGTGGGCGAAACTGTCCCGGCGTGGTCTGCGGTGGGCGCTGGACGGTCCCGTCAGGGCTGGAATAGTTTCCAGTGCCCCTCGGAGACGACCTGGGCGTCGCCGTCGACCACCCTGATGGCGGTCTCATCGTCGATCGCGTACGTCGGCGCAGGAATCCGTGCCGCCCACCTCGCTGCGTTGGCCAAGGAAGCGTCGGGGTGGTTCGGGTGCTCCAGGTGCGGGATCACCGCGAAGTCAACGAGTCCCGCTCCCTGTCCCGTGACCAGGATTCTGTCGAGGTCACCCTGGGGCGAGGCGAACACGACGTCCTCCGACTTCAGCGGTCCATCGTTCCCGCGTGGCGGTTCGTCGTAGGTCTCGACGAAGGTGGAGGCAGCAGCGATGCTCCCGGCGCTCACGCCCACGTAGACCGCCTCGAAGCGCAGCGTCGGCAGGAGACCGGTCAAACCGGAGCGCCGCATCCAGTTGGCGAGAAACAGGGGGTCGCCGCCCCACACCAACAGTGCGTCGGCGTCCCGGACCGTTGGCACCCAGGTAGCCTCCTCGATGCTCGGCAGCGCCGTCAGCTCCAGGACCCCCAACGATTTCCAACCCAATTCACACAACGGCGCTGGAGCCTTGCCGCAGATCGCCCGCCACGCCATGCCGGGCCCGCCGGGGAAGGAGTAGACGGCGGTGGGGATAAAGAGGGCGTTGGACTCGGCGATCGGTTTGCCCAGCAGGTCAACCAGCGCGTCGTGGATGCTGCTGTTCTTGATCCCGGCCGATGTGAGGAGAGCTCTCATGTTCCTACCTTCCTGAGTGGTCCAGGTAGGGGACGGTAGCGGCTGGGTCGGACGTTGGGTCGATGTCGGCTTCGGGTGGTTGCCCCACAGGCACAGTCTGTCCACGGGCGCAGGACGGTGAGGTGCTCCGAACAGCGCCGGTCAGCCGATGGTCCACTTGCCACGTCCGGTCAGACTGGCAGTGTGAGACGGGACACAGGCGTGCGGGTCGTAGCCCTGGCCGTCTGCGTCCTGCTCTCCGCGGAGATCGGCGGGTGGCAGGGCTGGCGGAACGCGACGGTGGACCCACCCGCACCTCCGGCGGTCTGCCCGCTCATCCGGTCGGCGGTGTTCGACCTCCTGGTTCCTGCGCGCGGTGCCCTGCGAACCGGGGAGCAGAACGGGCCCGGCCTGCGCTCGAACTACTGCCTGGCCGAGAGCGTGTCCACGACGGAGGGCGCACGCGCCGAGCTGTGGGTGTCCCTCGGGCGTTACGGGCGGCACGAGGGCCGTGGCCCGCGTTGCGTGGACCGAGATGGGCTGCTGACGGTCGTCAACAACGAGAATCATCCCGTTGCGCTCGGCGACCGCGCCGTCTACTTCGTCGCGGGCGACCGCGAAACTGGCCGGCGCGTCAACTTCTCGGCGTGCTTCGGCACCTACGGAGTGCTGGTCGAATACGAGGCGACCGGCGCCGCCGATACGGCGATGGTCGCCTCGGCCACCACCGTCGCCCAGGAGGTGCTGTCGTGGCTATGAACGGCCCCCCGTTTCCGTGGATTCCCGTTCCGGGAGACCTGCGACCCCGTGGCCTCGACCGCCGAATGCTCGTGCGGCAGTGGCTGCTGGCTGCTGCGGCGGTGTCCCTCATCATCGCCGCCGGCGTGGTCGCGTGGCACGTCGGCCGGCTGGCGGCACCCACGATCGGCAGGTGGCAGATCACCATCACCGACCAGACGAGGGACGCACCACCGCTACCCGACCTGCCGGCATCTCCGTTCGCGCGGTAACCGCGGCGTCGATCGGGAGCGAGTGCCTGCGATGCCGTGGCGTCGGGCGGCGGCGTCGTACCCGGTGTCGGGCCGGGTTCAGGCGATGAGCAGACGGAGGCCGAGGTCTACCGCGTCGAGATCGACGAGGTCGCGGTTACGTTCGGCCCACCGACCCGAGGCGAGGGCGTCACGGAGGCGGCGCACCGCCCGCTGCTCGGCCTCCGGCCCCACTCTGGCCCAGACCGATACTCCGCGACGGACATCCTCGTCCAGGTACGCCTCGGGTCGGCGCCAGTGCGCCTCGAAGAACCCGTCGACGCAGTCCCACGGAATGAGCACCGGTTCGACCCGGGCCTCGACCGCGTGGGCCAGGTCGGTCAGCGGAGGTCGGCCGACCAGGAGGTCCGCGACCTCGGGCAGGTAGTCACGAGTGAGCCAGAACCGGTGACGCCATCCGCTGTCAGTGGTGTCGTGCGTGAACACCACCACGCGGCGAGCGACGCGCCGCATCTCGCGCAGGCCGGCGATCGGGTCCGGCCAGTGATGGACGGAGGCGACCGCCATCGCTGCGTCGAAGGAGTCGTCATGGAACGGCAGGTGCTCGGCGGATGCCGCCAGGCACGGCGCCGAGTCCGCGGGACGCTGCGAGCGCATGAGCGCCGACGGTTCCACCGCGAGGACGTGCCGGTCCGGGGGCTCGTAGGACCCGGTGCCCGCCCCGACGTTCAACACCGTCCGGGCATCGCCGAGCGCGGCCCAGATCCGCGCAGCGATACGCGGTTCGGTGCGGCGGGTCACGGTGTAGGTGGCTCCGATGGTGTCGTACAACTGCCCGGTGGTCATGACTCGGCCTCTCTGGTCGGTTGCCGCCGTTGTCCCCGCACGCCCCGCGGCCTGGCTAGGCGTATCGATGACCGGTGTTCATTCTCGGTCGCTGGCCGGTGGAGTGGTAGGCCACGCCCCGATCCCACAGCGAAGCCTCAGGAAGCGGTGCCGCACAGCTCGCGTCGCTCGGGCACTGCTCGAGGCCGGCCGACCGGTAGGCGCTCGGCGATGTATCCATCGATGTTCATCGCGACGAAGTACTGTGTCCGGGTCATCTGCGGAGGCTAGCGGCGGCCTGCGACGGAATCCCGACGAGCGGACGGCATCGGTCGAACCGCGACCGGCGGGTGTCTGGCGCAGCGGGCGATCCGGCGGCGGGCAGCGTGCGGCGACTGCTCCTACGATGACCCGGTGCTGATCATCGACTGGCTCTCCGGGGTTTGGCCGCGGACCCGGGCGGTACGCGTCCTCGACGGCGGTCTGGACGGCGGGCCGCTGGCGGAGCGCGCCGTGCTGGCCGAGACGCGCGACCCGGCTCGGCTGGCCCGGATGCGACGGCTCACCACTGTCGGCCGGTTCACCGGTGACGTCTGTCGGTGCCTCGGCGGGCCCACCCTGGCCCTGTACGACGCAGCGGACACGCTGCTCGGCAGCGCCACCCTGCATGGGCACGGCAGCGTCTCCTGGGAGCGGTCCACGTTCGCCGACGACCTCGAGGTCGCCGAGCCTGAGGCGTTGACGCTGTTCCTGGCCGAGTGTGGGGTGACCGGGCTGCTGGTCGACCTGCTCGGCCCGCTCGTGTCGGCCCTCGGCTACGACGAGCCGCCGGACGGCCCACAGTTCCGTCCGGCCGGGGCTTCGGGGGTGCTGGCCGCCCGGGAGGTGCCCGAAGTGCTCCGCGACGACCTGGTCGCCGTCGCCGGCGACGACGCCGCGCAGCTTCCCGAGGACCGGGTACGCGGCCTCGCCGAGCGGTTGACCAGTGTGGAGCCGGATCCGGTGGCCCGGGCGGGTGCGTTGCTGAACTGGCTGGGCCGGCTACCGTTCCCGACGGAGGCGTTGTGGGGTGAGGGCGTCCTGGTGCGCCGGCTGCTCGCGGCACTGCCCGAGGGCGACATCGTGGCGGCGACGGCATCGGGTACGCCGGTTGCGGTGCTCGGCGCGGTGAACTGGGCGGCGCACCAGCCGGACGACCGCGCGATCGCCGCCGCCATCACGCCTACGCTGCTCGGCTGATCCACTGCGGATTTCCGTCACCCCGTGACCGGGTTCGGCCGTCGCCGGGCGGGACCCGGGGGAAGCCCGGCAGGCTGTGGGGCGTGACGATTCGTACGGTGGCCATGACCTCAGGTGGTGGTCGCATGATCCAATTCCCGGGCAGGGTTGAGTGATGGCCGCTCAGCTCCGTGCTCGTCTGACCGACTGGACCGTGATCGTGCCGCTGCTGGCGGTGCTGCTGCTGATCCTGACCTGGGGACGCGAGCTGTCCGGCCCGCTCGTCGTGGTGGTGGCCGCCTTCCTGGCCGGCGCGGTGCTGGCCGCCGTGCACCACGCCGAGGTGGTCGCACACCGGGTGGGGGAGCCGTTCGGCTCGCTGGTGCTCGCCGTGGCGGTCACCGTCATCGAGGTAGCCCTGATCGTCACGCTGATGATCAGCGGCGGGGAGAAGACCCAGTCGCTGGCCCGGGACACCGTCTTCGCCGCCGTGATGATCACCTGTAACGGGATCCTCGGCCTGTCGTTGCTGCTCGGCGCGCTGCGTCGGGGCGTGGCGGTGTTCAACTCCGAGGGCAGCGGCGGTGCGCTGGCCACCGTGGCCACCCTCGCCACGCTGAGCCTGGTGGTGCCGACCTTCACCACGAGCCGTCCCGGCCCGCAGTTCAGCCCGGCGCAGCTGGCCTTCGCCGCGGTGGCCTCGCTGGCGCTGTACGGGTTGTTCGTCTTGGTGCAGACCGGTCGGCACCGGGACTACTTCCTGCCGGTCACCAGCGAGGGCGCGGTGATCGAGAGCGACGGGCACGCCGCCCCGCCGTCGACCCGCAAAGCGCTGCTCAGCCTCGTGCTGCTGCTGATCTCGCTGGTCGCGGTGGTCGGTGACGCCAAGTCGGTCTCCCCGACGATCGAGGCCGCGACCGCCAGGGCCAACCTGCCGCACTCGTTCGTCGGCGTGCTGATCGCCCTGCTGGTGCTGCTGCCCGAGACCCTGGCCGCGGTGCGCGCGGCGCGCCGGGACCGGGTGCAGATCAGCCTCAACCTCGCCCTCGGTTCGGCGATGGCCAGCATCGGGCTGACCATCCCGGCGATAGCGCTGGCCATGATCTGGCTGGAGGGGCCGCTGGTGCTCGGCCTCGGCGGCACCCAGATGACCCTGCTCGCGCTCACCGTGGTCACCGGGGTGCTGACGGTGGTGCCGGGGCGGGCCACCCTGTTGCAGGGCGGCGTGCACCTGGTGCTGCTCGCCGCGTTCGTCTTCCTCGCCGCCAGCCCCTGAGCCGGCGCTGCCGCGACCGGCGCTGCCGTGCGGCCCCGGCGCCAGTGCACGCGACCCGGCGCCGCCGCGCGTCACCCGCCGTCGAGGCGGTCGGCCCGGGTGTGCAGGTAGCGCTGCTGGGCCAGGTTGGTCGACCGGGCGGCCGCCGCCCGGTAGGCGTCCCGGGCGGCGGTACGGTCGCCGAGCAGTTCCAACAGATGCGCGCGGATGGCCGGCAGGCGGGCGTCCGCGCCGAGCCGGCCGTCGGCGGCCAGCGCGTCGACCAGCGCGAGTCCCGCCACCGCACCCTGGCTCATCGCCACCGCCACCGCGTGGTTGAGCGCCACCACCGGGCTGTCGGAGACCTGCCGCAGCACCTCGTACAGCGCGGTGATCTGGGCCCAGTCGGTCGCCTCGGCGCTGGGTGCCTCGTCGTGCACCGCGGCGATCGCCGCCTGCACCTGGTACGGCCCGACCCGGCCACGGGGGAGCGCGGCGGTGACCAGGGCGACGCCCTCGGCGATCTGGTCGGCCTTCCACCGGCTGCGGTCCTGCTCGGCCATCGGCACCAGTTCGCCGTGCGGGCCGGTGCGGGCCGGTGCCCGGGCGTCGGTGAGCAGCATCAGCGCGAGCAGCCCGGTGACCTCCGGATCGTCCGGCAGCAGCCGGTGCAGCAGGCGGGTCAGCCGGATCGCCTCGGCGGCCAGGTCGGCGCGGAGCAGCGCCGGCCCGGCGGTGCTCGCGTACCCCTCGTTGAAGATCAGGTAGAGCACGTGCAGGACGGCCGCGAGGCGCGCGGCGCGCTCGGGCCCGGCGGGCATCGCGAACGGCAGGCCGCTGTCCCGGATGCGCTGCTTGCCGCGGGTGATCCGGCGGGTCATCGTGGCCTCCGGCACCAGGAACGCCCGCGCCACCTCGGCGGTGCTCAGCCCGCCGACGGCGCGCAGGGTGAGCGCGATCTGGGCGGCCGGCGACAGCGCCGGATGGCAGCACAGGAACAGCAGGGTGAGGGTGTCGTCGGTGTCGGCCGGCGGGCGGTCGGCGGCCGGGGCCAGCCGCTGCTCGGGCAGCACCCAGCGGGCCACGGCGTCCTCCCGCCGCTGCCGGGCCTGCTCGCTGCGCAGCAGGTCGGTCAGCCGGCGGGACGCCACGGTGATCAGCCAGCCGCGCGGGTTGTCCGGTACGCCGTCGCGCGGCCAGCCGGTGGCCGCCGCGATCAGCGCCTCCTGGGTGGCGTCCTCGGCGGTGTCGAAGTGGCCGTACCGGCGCACGAGCGCGCCGAGGACCTGCGGCGCCAGCCGGCGCAACAGGTCCTCGACACGCTCCGCGGGCATCGCCGGTTCAACCGTCCAGGTCGGCGATGCCCTCGGCGACCGGCCGCACGTCCACGTACTCGCCAGGGGCGTCCGGGTTGACGAAACCGGCGGCGATCTCGGTGGCCCGGTCGAAGCTGTCGCACTCGACGATGGTGTAGCCGGCCAGCACCTCCTGCGTCTCCGGGTACGGCCCGTCGGTCACCACCGGCAGCCCGCCGCTGACCTGGACCCGGCGGGCGTGCACCGGGGCGACCAGCCCGCGCGCGTCCACCAGTTCGCCGGACTCGGCCAACGTCTGGTGGATCTTCCCCAGGTGGGCGTGCATCGCGGCGACGTCCTCGGCCGACATGGGTGGCCTGTCGGCGGCGGGCCGGCCGGCCATCGCGTCGTAGTCGCGCTGGGAGCCGTACAGCAGGATCATGTACTTCATCTCGCATCCTCCTCGTCGGCGCCGGTGCGGCGCCGCTCACCGGAGACGTCGGCACCGCCCGCCGGTTCCGGACACCGGGGGTGGAGCCTACGTCCGCGGTACGGGTTCGCGGCTCGATTACCGTAGACGCATGACGATGTGGACGATGCTCGGCGGGGTGGCGGTGCTGATCCTCGGGGCGTTCGCCTGGGTCGGCTGGCGGGACCGCCGGCGGCTCAGCGGGCCCGACGACACGCGCGCCGACCGGGAGGCGCGGGCGGGGCAGCACGCCTCCGAGGTGCAGCGGCACGCCTCCCCGGGGCAGGAGTGGTCGGCGCGCAACGACACGCACGGGCCGGTATGAACCCGCGGGGCGGTGGCGCCGTAGGTCACGGCGAGGGCATGAGGGGGTTGCCGTCGGGGTACCGCACGGGCATCGCCGACGCCGGAAGGGCACTGTGACGGCACGTTCGCACCGGCGGTCACGCGGGGCGCTGGCCGGGCTCGTGGTGGCGCTGGTGGCGACCGCCGGGTGCTTCGTCGGCGGGGTGTCCGAACCGGAGGAGCCGGCGCCGCGGCGGCCCGGTTCGTCGGCCTCGCCCGGCGCGGAGCAGACCCGGGCGGACGGCACCACCAGCGTCGCCGAGTTCCAGCAGGACGTCCGCGACGCGCAGAGCATCGCCGAACGGTACTGGGCCGAGCAGTTCCGGGCCTCGGGGCAGCAGTTCCGGCCGGTCCGGCGGATCATCCCGTACCAGCGCGGCGGCGAGGTGACCTGCGGCGGGCAGGAGATCCCGCGCAACAACGCGGTATACTGCTCGGCCGGCGACTTCATCGCCTACGACGTGCGCTGGTCGGTGGGGGCGTTCCGCCAGGTCGGCGACGCGTTCGTGTTCTACCTGCTCGGCCACGAGTACGCGCACGCCATCCAGGTCCGCCTCGGCATCCGCTACAGCTTCACCATCCAGCAGGAGCTGCAGGCCGACTGCATGGCCGGGGCGTACCTGGGGGACTCGGTGCGCGCCGGCGCGCTGACCCTCGACGAGGGCGACCTGGACGAGTTCCGCGACGGGCTGCTCGCGGTCGGCGACGACCCCGACCAGCCCTGGTTCGCGGAGGGTTCGCACGGCACCGCCGAGCAGCGCACCGAGTCCTTCTTCCGCGGCTACCAACGGTCCCTGGCGGCCTGCGACCTGGGCTGAGCCGGCCGGGTCAGCCCTCGCCCCACCACTGGCTCACCCGCACCGACGCGCCGCCGCCGTTGTCGCCGAGGTTGGGGTCGTTGAAGGAGAAGATCACCCGGGGGTTCGGGCCGGCGCTGTAGTAGAGCATGCAGCCGCTGTCCGTGCCGACCGGGAACCACTGCCCGGGGCCGTAGAAGAGGCCCGTCTTGAGCACCAGCATGGACCCGTCGGTGACCTTGGCGATCAGCGCGTACCGGAGGGCGTCCGGCGCGGGCCAACCGCTGCCGCCCGGGGGCCACTCGCCGGCGATGGACTTCTGGGTGCCCCAGTGGTCGATGCGGATCTTGCCCTGCGCGGACACCCGGAGCACGTCCCGGTCCAGGATGCCCACCGGAGTCGGCCACACCGTCTGCCGGTTGCCCGGCGCGGACCAGGGCTGGTCGTCGATGTTCTGCGGCGGAGCCAGGTCGTAGCAGCGGTCCAGCGGCAGGCTGGCCGCCGCGGCCGGGGCCGCCGGCCAGAGCGCGGCGGTGGCCGCGAGGACCACCACGGTGCACCGGGAGAGCAGGGATCGGACGCGCATCGGCGACCTCCTCAGGCGACGGGCCGACGCGGCGGCGGCCGGCTGCGCCCAGTCTGCGACCGGGCCGCAAGCCCGCCGCCCGGGCGCGGCCGGAGCCTGGTCGCGGGGCCGACCGTCGGACAGGTCACCCGGACGGCACCTCGGGCCGGCAGCCGTACGGGAAGTTGAGAGGATCGCCGGGTGACCGCTGATCCGCTGCCCAGCCGCCATCCCGCCGCCGTGCTCTTCGACATGGACGGCACCCTGGTCGACAGCGAGAAGCTGTGGGACGTCGCGCTGCACGAACTGGCGGCCGAGTACGGCGGCACGCTCTCCGATGCGGCCCGCAAGGCGATGGTCGGCACCAGCATGGCGGCGTCGATGCGGCTGCTGCACGACGACCTGGGCCAGCCGGAACGCGACCCGCAGGTCAGCGCGGCGTGGATCGACGCCCGGATCCTGGAGCTGTTCCGCACCGGGCTGCGCTGGCGTCCCGGCGCGCTGACCCTGCTGCGCGCGGTCCGGGCGGCGGGCATCCCCACCGCCCTGGTCACCTCCAGCGGTCGGCCGCTGGTCGAGGTGGCGCTGGACACCCTGGGCCGGGACAGCTTCGACGCGGTGGTCTGCGGCGACGAGGTGGACGCCACCAAGCCGCACCCGGAGCCGTACCTGACCGCCGCGCGGCTGCTCGACGTGCCGATCGCCCGCTGCGTGGCGATCGAGGACTCGCCGACCGGGGTGGCCAGCGCGCTCGCCGCCGGGGCGGCGGTGCTCGCCGTACCCGCCGAGGTGCCGATCGCCGCGACGGCCGGCGTACACCAGGTGGCGAGCCTGACCGCCGCGGACCTGGAGCTGCTGGCCGCCCTGCTGGGCGAACCGCCGACCGGATGACGCGACGGAGGGGCCCGCCGACCGGCGGGCCCCTCCGGCTGCGACGACCTCAGTCGTGGGCGATGGCGCCCAGCACGTTGATCCGGGCGGCCCGCACCGCCGGCAGCAGCGCGGCGATCACGCCGACGATCGCGGCCAGGCCGAGCATGATGCCCATCTGGCCCCACGGCAGCACCAGGTCGGTGATGCCCTCGTCCTTCAGCGCCTCGACCACCGCGGCGCCGAGCCCGCTGCCGACCGCCACGCCGAGCAGCGCGCCGAAGACCGAGATCACCACCGCCTCCACGGTGATCATTCGCATGGTCTGCGCCCGGCGCAGCCCGATCGCCCGCAGCAGGCCCAGCTCCCGGGTGCGCTCCAGCACCGACAGCGCCAGCGTGTTGATGATGCCGAGCACGGCGATCACGATGGCCAGCGCGAGCAGGATCTGGATCATCGTGAGCAGTCCGTCCAGCTGGCCGGCCTGCTGCTCGATGAACGCGTCCCGGTCGGCCACCGACACCTCGGGGGAGTCGGCCAGCAACGCCTCGACCTGCGGCTGCACCGAGGCCACCGAGGTACCCGGGGCCAGCTGGATGAAGCCCTGGATCGGCTGCGGGATGCTGAAGTCGCGGGCCGCCGCCGGCGGCAGCACCACCGGGTTGGTCAGCTGCGAGCTGGCGTAGATGCCGCTGACCGTGTAAGTGCGGGCCTCGCCGCGGGCCAGCTGCACCGGCACCTGGGAGCCGACGGAGAGCCCGCGCGACTTCGCGGTGTCCGAGCTGACCAACATCTGGTCCGGGGCGAGCCGGTCGATGTCACCGGCGGTCGGGGTGGCCCCGAAGATCTGCCGCAGCGAGGCCACCTCGCTGCTCGCCGCCACCCAGGTCCGCTCGCCGCCGACCAGCGCCATGTCGCCGTACTCGCCGTCGACCAGGCGGACGCCGGGGATCGCCGCGGCCTCTTCCAGCACCGCCGGATCGAAGCTCGGCGGCCGCGGGCCGCTCTGCACGCCGGCGATCACCAGCTCGGCCTTGATGGTGTCCTGGGCCAGGCCGCTGATGCTGCTCTTCGCCGAGTCCAGGATCACCGTCACGCCGGTGACCAGCGCGATGCCGACCATCAGCGCGGCGGCGGTGATCGCGGTACGCCGCGGGTTGCGGCCGGAGTTGAGCCGGCCCAGCTTGCCCGGCACCGACCAGGCGAAGATCGCCCCGAGCAGGCTCACCACCGGCCGGCTGATCAGCGGGGTCAGCAGCGCCACGCCGATGAAGGCGAACAGCACGCCGCCGAGGATGGTGACCAGGGTGTTGTCGCCGGCGTTGCCGGTGAGGCCCAGGGCCAGCAGCGCGGCGCCGATCGCGGTGACCACACCACCGCCGATGGTGATCCTGGTGAGTGGCCGATCCGGGGTGGCCACGTCCTGCATCGCCGCGATCGGCGGGATCCGGGACGCCCGCAGCGCCGGCAGCAGCGCCGCCACCACGGTGATGATCAGACCGACGGCGAACGCGCCGATCACGGCCGACGCCGGCACGCCGAGGCCGGCCAGAGTGAGCCCGCCGGCGAAGGTGCTGAACAGGTACGCCAGCAGCGCGCCGATGCCGATGCCGGCGCCCAGGCCGAGCACCGAGGCGATCAGGCCCACCGCGATGGCCTCCAGCACCACCGAGCCGATGATCTGCTTGCCGCTGGCGCCGATGGCCCGCATCAGCGCCAGCTCGCGGGTGCGCTGGGCCACGATGATCGAGAACGTGTTCAGGATCAGGAAGGTGCCCACCAGCAGTGCCACCGCGGCGAAGCCGAGCAGGATCCGGTTGAAGAAGGTCAGCGCCTCCTTCAGCCCGGCCGCCGCGTCGGCGGAGAGCTGCTCGCCCGTCTTGACCTCGTAGCCGCCGCCAACTGCGGCGGCCACGGCGTCACGCAGCGACTCGTCGGACACCCCGTCGGCGGCCTTGATGGACACGCTGTTGTAGGTGTCCGGCGCGCCGAGCATCAGCTTCTGCGCCACCGGGGTGGTGAACATGATCTCGTTCGCGCCGCCGATCGAGTCGCGGCCACCGCTGTAGCCGAAGACGCCGACGATGGTGAACTCCCGCTTCGGCTCCAGGGTCAGCACGCCGACCCGGTCGCCGACCTTCACCTTCCCGGCCGTCGCGAGCGCCTTGTTGATCACGATCTCGTCGTCGGCCTGCGGCCCGCGCCCCTCGCGCAGTTGCACCAGGTCGCTCTCGCCGGTCCAGTTCTCACCCAGCTGCGGCGGGCCGAAGGAGGTGACCACCTTGCCGTTGCTGCCGATCAGCCGGGCCCCGTCGGCGGCGACCACGCCGGTGGCCTCGGCCACCCCGGGCACCGCCTTCACCGTGTCGAGGGTCGCCGCCGGGAACGGCGGGCTGACCTGCTCACCCTCGGTTTCGCCGAGCGCGACCTTCGGCTTGGCGGCGACGTTGACGTCC
Organism: Micromonospora sp. CNZ280; assembly: GCF_011759515.1. NCBI lineage: Bacteria > Bacillati > Actinomycetota > Actinomycetes > Micromonosporales > Micromonosporaceae > Micromonospora > Micromonospora sp. CNZ280. The sequence goes on along the minus strand of NZ_JAAOYP010000002.1, from coordinate 74,130 downwards.
ACCCCCTCGTACGCGTCGGCAAAGATCGCGTCGAAGGAGCGGCCGAGGGTGTCGGTGAGCACGAAGGCACCGGAGACGAACATCACCCCGAGCACCACCGCCAGGCCGGACAGGATGAGCCGGACCTTGCGGGCCAGCAGGCTCTTCAGTGTCGCCCGGAACATCAGTTCCCCACCTCGGCGGCGTGCGTGTCCAGCTTCTTCATGGTGTCCAGCACCGTCTCGGCGGTCGGCTCGATCAGCTCGGAGACGATCTGCCCGTCGGCGAGGAAGACCACCCGGTCGGCGTACGCGGCGGCGGTCGGGTCGTGGGTGACCATGACGATGGTCTGCCCGTGCTCGCGTACCGAGTTGCGCAGGAAGTTGAGCACCTCGGCGCCGGACCGCGAGTCCAGGTTGCCGGTCGGTTCGTCGGCGAAGATCACCTCGGGGCGGGAGACCAGCGCCCGGGCGCAGGCCACCCGCTGCTGCTGGCCGCCGGAGAGCTGGGCCGGGCGGTGGTCCAGCCGGTCCCGCAGCCCGACCGTGGCGATCACCGTGTCGTACCAGGCCGGGTCGGGCTTGCGGCCGGCGATCGACAGCGGCAGCAGGATGTTCTCCTTGGCGGTCAGCGTCGGCAGCAGGTTGAACTGCTGGAAGATGAAGCCCACCTTGTCGCGGCGCAGCTTCGTCAGGCCCGCGTCGCCCAGACCCGTGACCTTCGTGTCGCCGATCGACACCGTGCCCCGGGTCACCGAGTCCAGGCCCGCGAGGCAGTGCATCAGCGTCGACTTGCCCGAACCCGAGGGCCCCATGATCGCCGTGAACCGGCCCCGCTCGAACTCCGCGCTGACCCCCCGCAGCGCGACGACCTGCGCCTCGCCGCTGCCGTACACCTTCCACACGTCGCTCGCCCGGGCCGCGGCCTGCTCCTGCCGGCCTACCGTCGCGGTCACGTCATGCACCTCTTCCGTCTGAATTTGATCCGCGCCGCCCCCGCTGGTCCGGCGCGGCAGTCCCCATCATCTGCGCTCCGCGGCGGTGATCCGTCCGACTCCGGGTGGAAGCGGTGCGGATTTCGCGCTGCGGGTGCCCCCCATCGCCGGGTCAGGGTTGCCCCTGAGTCCTCGCCGGGCCGGCGGGTTTCCGCCGAGCGGGACCGATCCTGCACATTGACGCCGCGTCAGGGTCAACCGCGCCGCGCCGTCTTCCGTCACGGTAGGTGACCGCGACAACCGGGCCGTCGCCCCGCCGGCGGCTCTCCGGGTACGCCCCGGGCGGTAGCCCGGTGGCCGCGCGCTACGCCCGGGGGCGGACCAGTCCCGACTCGTACGCCAGCACCACCGCCTGCACCCGGTCGCGCAGCCCCAGCTTGGTCAGCATGTGCCCGACGTGGGTCTTGATGGTGGTCTCGCTCACCGACAGCGCGCGGGCGATCTCGGCGTTCGACAGGCCCCGGGCGACGTGCACCAGCACTTCCCGCTCCCGTTCGGTGAGCGCGTCGAGCGCCCGGGGTGGGGTCGCCGCCGGGTCCGGCAGCACGTCGGCGAAGCGGTCCAGCAGCCGCTTGAGGATCCGGGGTGCCACCACCGCGTCCCCGCCGGCCACCGTACGGATCGCCGCCACCAGGTCGTCGGCCGGCACGTCCTTGGCCAGGAAGCCGCTCGCCCCGGCCCGCAGCGCCCCCACCACGTACTCGTCGAGGTCGAAGGTGGTCAGGATCAGCACCCGCACCGGCAGCCGGGCGTCGACGATGGCCCGGGTGGCGGCGACGCCGTCCATCCGGGGCATCCGGATGTCCATCAGCACCACGTCGGGCAGCAGCCGGCGGGACAGCTCCACCGCCTCCACGCCGTCGCCGGCCTCGGCGACGATGTCCAGGTCGTCCTCGGCGCCGAGCACCATCCGGAAGCCGGTACGCAGCAGCGGCTGGTCGTCGGCGAGCAGGATCCGCACCGGCCGCGCCGGCGCCGTCGGATCGGTCATCGTTCTCCCTGTCCTGCTGTCCGTCGTCCTGCCGCTGTGTCACTGTCCCGCCCCGCCGGGGCGGCCCGTCGCCGGGCGTTCCCGCCGGCGCGGGCCGTCGTCGCTGCTGTCGGGTGCGCAGTCACGCCGGGCGGACGGCCGCCGGCTCCACCGGAATCCTCGCGTACACCCGGAAGCCGCCGCCGGGGCGCGCCCCGATGCGCAGGACCCCACCGTAGAGGCTGACCCGCTCGCGCATCCCCACCAGTCCGTGCCCGATCCGGTCGGCCTCGGGCAGCGGCCCGCGCCCGGTGTCGGTCACCTCCACCTCGACCACGCCGACGCCGAAACCCAGCCGCACCTGCGCGGTCGCCGTCCCGGCGTGCTTGAGCGCGTTGGTCAGCGCCTCCTGGGCGATCCGGTACACGGTCAACGCCACCCCCTGCTCCAGCCCGCCGGGGGTGCCCTCGACCCGCAGGGTGACCGGCAGGCCCGCCTCGCGCACCTGGTCGACGAGGGCCTCGACGCCGGCCAGCCCCGGCTGCGGGGCCAGCTCGGCGGCCGGCTCGGCCTCGGTACGCAGCACGTCCAGCAACCGGCGCAGCTCCCGCAGCGTGACCCGGCCGGTCTCCTCGATGGTGGCGACCGCCTCGTCGGCCGCGTCCGGGTCGCGCCGCAGCACCCGCCGCGCCCCGGTGGCCAGCACTCCCATCACGCTGACGTGGTGGGCGACCACGTCGTGCAGTTCCCGGGCGATGCGCCGGCGCTCGTCCGCGACCGCCTGCTCGGCCAGCGCCCGCTGGTTCTCCTCGGCCACCCGGGCGCGCTCCCGCAGCGCCTCCGTCGAGGTGCGGCGGGCGTGCACGGTACGCCCCACCGAGAACGCCACCGCCCCGATCAGCAGGTTGTTCAGCACCAGGTAGGCGGGGCCGATCTCGAGCACGCCGGCCGGGGGCGCGAGCGTGCTCACCAGCGCCACGGGCAGCCACAGCACGACCGCGGCGGCCAGCGCCTCCCGTACCGGCCGACGGGCGGCAAGCGTGTAGGTGAGCACGATGAAGGCCAGCCCCTGGGTGCCCGGCGCGAAGTCCAGCAGCGCGGGCAGCGCCAGGGTCGCCACCGCCACGCCCACCGCCGGCCAGGGCGCCACCCGCCGCAGCGCCGCCGGGGCGGCGCAGAGCGCGCTCCAGCCCAGCGCCGAGGGCAGCGGCCGGGGCCACAGCTCGCGCGGGGTGAGCAGGGTGAAGACCGCCTCGGCCACGATCAGGCCGACGGCGAGCAACGCGTCGGCGGCCAGCGGGTGCCGGCGCGTCCACTCCCTCGGGCCCGACGTCATACCGCGACGCTAGCCGCCGCACGGCCAGGGAAAGATCGTCGCCGGCGGTGAGGCGGCCTCCTCCCTGAGGAGGAGACGACCTCGGCCGCTCTCAGGGGCGGCGGGCACGCCGGGGGATGCGCCCCTCGGCGCGGGAAACCGTCCGCCGGCCCACCCGGCGACCGGGCGGGCACGCGAAACCACCCGGCGGCCGCGCGGCACCGGCCCGGCCAGGTGTCGGTGTGGGCGGTGTGGTGCGGCGCGTCGGGTGGCCGCCCGCTCGTCGGCGCCGGGCGGCGCACCGTTCCCCGGCTCAGCGGCGCGGGTCGGGCTGGCCGGCTACTCGTCGGCGCCGGGCGGCGCGGGGCGGGAGCGGGCGTCGCGCAGCGGATCCGCCGCCGGCTCAGGCGTGGGAAAGGGCGGCGGGGTGCCGCCGAAGGCCGGGCAGAGCGCCTGGTGGCTGCACCAGTCGCAGAGCCGGCTCGGCCGCGGGCGGAAATCCTGCTGGGCGGTGGCCTGCTCGATCGCCCGCCACAGCGCCACCACCGTGCGCTCGAAGCGGAGCAGCTCGTCGGCGTCCGGCGCGTAGTCGCAGACCTCCGCGTCCTTGAGGTAGAGCAGCCGGAGCACCCGGGGGACCACGCCACGGGTGCGCCACAGCACCAGCGCGTAGAACTTCAGCTGGAACAGCGCGCGGGCCTCGAACGCCTCCCGCGGCGCGCCGCCGGTCTTGTAGTCGACCACCCGCAGCGCGCCGTCCGGCGCGACGTCGAGCCGGTCGAGGTAGCCCCGGATGAGCAGCTCGTCGTCGACCACCGCGGAGATCAGGCTCTCCCGCTCGGCCGGCTCCAGCCGGCGCGGATCCTCCACCGCGAAGTAGCCCTCCAGCAGTGCCGCCGCCGAGCGGAGGAACTCGGCCACGGCCGGGTCGTCACCCTCGGCGAACAGCCCGGCCAGCTCCGGCTGCTCGGTGACCAGCCGGTCCCACTGGGGGGCCACCAGGTCACCGGCGGCGTCCGGGGTGCGGCCGCCGGCCGGCAGGTCGAACAGCCGCTCCAGCACCGCGTGCACCAGCGTGCCCCGGGCCTGCTCGACGGTGGGGCGCTCGGGCAGGCGGTCGATGCTGCGGAACCGGTAGAGCAGCGGGCAGGTCTTGAAATCCGCCGCCCGCGACGGTGACAGCGAGGCCCGTACCGTCGCCGGCACCTCCGCCGGGGCCGCGGGCTGCTGGGTGATCACCGGTTCCGCCGTCATGCCCGGAAGGTTAGGGCACCGGTGTGACACCACCACGCCCCGCCGCGCCGCGACGGGCCCGGTCCGTAGCATCGGCCCGGTGGAGGAGCAGAGCAGGCGACCGCGACCCCGGCCCGGCGGGCGCACCACGCTGACGGTGGGGCGGGTGTTCGGGGTGCCGCTGCACCTCAACGGCTCGATGCTGCTGCTGGCGGCCCTGGTGACCGTGATCTACGCCGAGTTCGCCCGCCACCAGCTGAACCTGCCGCAGATCAGCGGCTACCTGATCGGCCTCGGGTTCGTCGTCTCGCTGCTCGGCTCGGTGCTGCTGCACGAGCTGGGGCACGCGCTGACCGCCCGCCGGTACGGCATCGGTGTGCGCGGCATCACGCTGGAGCTGCTCGGCGGGTACACCGAGATGGACCGGGACGCCCCCACCCCGCGGGTCGACCTGCTGGTGTCGCTGGCCGGGCCGGCGGTCTCCGCGGTACTCGGCGCGGTCGCGGTCGCGCTGACCCTCGCCCTGCCCGACCGTACGGTGGCCAACCAGCTCGCCTTCCAGCTCGCGGTGAGCAACGTGATCGTCGCGCTGTTCAACATCCTGCCCGGCCTGCCGCTGGACGGCGGGCGGGCGCTGCGCGCCGCGGTGTGGGCGCTCACCCGGGACCGGCACCGGGGCACCGAGGTCGCCGGCTGGGTCGGGCGGATCGTGGCGGTCGGCACCGCGCTGCTGGTCGCCGCGCTCACCGCGGCCCGGCTGCTGGCGCCGCTGGCGCTGCCGCTGATGCTGCTGGTCGCGTTCACCCTGTGGCGGGGCGCCGGCCAGTCGATCCGGGTGGCCCGGGTCAGCCGTCGGTTCCCGCTGATCGACCTGTCCCGGCTGGCCCGGCCGGTGCTGGCCGTGCCCACCGGCACTCCGCTGGCCGAGGCGCAGCGGCGGCGGGCCGCCGGCGCAGCGCCGGGCGCCGCGCTGCTGGTCGCCGACTCGGCCGGCCGGCCGGTGAGCCTGGTCGACCCGGCCGTCGCCGAGACGGTGCCGGTGGAGCGTCGCCCCTGGCTGGCGGTGGACGCGGTGGCCCGGTCGCTGGCCGACCTGCCGGTCCTGCCGGTCGGGCTCGACGGGGAGCGGGTGATGGAGGCCGTGCAGGCGCACCCGGACGCGCAGTACGTGGTGACCGCAGGCGAAGATGTCGTGGGCATCCTGCACATCGCGGATCTGGCTCAGCTCCTCGAACCTCAACGGAAGATGAACACGTGACCGCAACTCCCTCCGCCGCCCCGGCCGACCCGGGCGCCCCGGCGCCCGCCGACACCCCGGCGCTGCCTCCCGTGCACCGCGGGCCGTTCCGGCCCGGCGACCGGGTGCAGCTGACCGACCCGAAGGGGCGGATGCACACGGTCACCCTGGAACCGGGCAAGGCCTTCCACACCCACCGGGGCATCCTGGAGCACGACGCGCTGATCGGGCTGCCCGACGGCAGCGTGGTGACCACCTCCGGCGGCGGCACCGCGTTCCTGGCGCTGCGGCCGCTGCTGTCGGACTACGTGCTGTCCATGCCGCGCGGCGCGCAGGTGATCTACCCGAAGGACTCCGCCCAGATCGTCGCCATGGGCGACATCTTCCCCGGCGCCAAGGTGCTGGAGGCCGGCGCCGGCTCGGGCGCGCTGAGCTGCTCGCTGCTGCGGGCCGTCGGCACCGAGGGGGAGCTGCATTCGTACGAGCTGCGCGACGACTTCGCCCAGATCGCCCGGCGCAACGTGGCGGCGTTCTTCAACGGGCCGCACCCGGCCTGGCGGCTGCACGTGGGCGATGTCGCCGAGTGCACCGAGACCGGCTTCGACCGGATCATCCTGGACATGCTCACCCCGTGGGAGAGCCTCGACATGGTCGAGCGGGCACTGCTGCCCGGCGGCGTGTTCATCGGCTACGTGGCCACCACCCCGCAGCTGTCCGAGCTGGTCGAGGCGCTGCGCGAGCGCGGCGGCTGGACCGAGCCGCGGGCCTGGGAGTCGCTGGTGCGCGACTGGCACGCCGAGGGGCTCGCCGTCCGGCCGGATCACCGCATGATCGCGCACACCGCCTTCCTGGTGTCCGCGCGTAAGCTCGCCCCCGGCGTGACCGCGCCGCCGCGGCGACGCAAGCCCAGCAAGGGCACCGAGGCGTACGCACAGCGCCGGCAGGCACTGCGCGAGGCCGAGGCGGCCCGGCAGACGGCGGCCGCCCGGGCCGCCGGGGTGCAGCCCGACTCGACGGAGGAGATGGACAGGCCGTGACGGCGGAATGGGGCGGCTGGGAGTGAACGGGTGGATCCCGCCGGTCGGTGCGGGCCGGTGGTGCGACCCTCGGGCGGCGGCATGAGCGCGCGGATCGTCGGGCTCGGCGCGGTGGTGCCTGCTGCCGGCGCGTGGCGTGGCGGAGTGCCGGCATGAGCCGGCCGGGCTTCGGTGGCGGCGACCTGCCGGCGGTGTTCCCGGACTGGTCGCCCTACCAGGATCTCGAATCGGCGGCCCGGGCCTACCTGCGGGACCCGGACGTGGCGCTGGAGGCGCTCGGCGGGGTGCTGCGCGGGGCGTCGGTGCTCGGCTTCACCCTGGAACGCTTCGTCAACGAGGTGAACGGGGTGTGGCAGGAGGTCGTGGTCTGCGACGGCAGCCGGCTCGTCCTCTGGCACGGAGAGGACGTCCCGCCGGGGGAGGGGCCGCCCGGGTCGATGACCTCCTCGCTGCGGGTGGTGCCGGTCTCCTCGGTCACCGAGGTGGGTTGCCGGCGCCGGCTCACCCGGGGCGACAACGGCGAGATCCGGGTCGACAGCATCGACGTCTACCTGCTGCTGACCTCGCTGGACGAGGCTCCGCCGAGCGAGGAGATGGCGGGCGCGCCGCGGCACGACGCGCTGCGCTTCGGCAAGACCCTCGACGACGGCGGCGCCGGGCAGATCGCCCGGCTGGAGGAGTTCGCCCGGCTGGTCGCCTCGGTGGTCGGGCGTCCGCTGCTCTGAGCGGGCGGCGGAGCGGCCCGGCCGTTGGGCCGCCGGGCACCGGCCCGGCCGTTCCGCCGTCGCCGGGCACCGGCCCGGCGGCGGTCAGCCGTCGGAGGTCCGATCGTGGTGTGGTGGCGGGTCGTCGTCGGCCGGCGGTGCGGTGGCGGTCAGTCGTCGGCGCCGGGGCCGGCGACCTCGACGCCGTCGCCGGCGCGCACCACGTGGATGCACTCGCCCGGGCACTCCCGGGCCGAGTCGATCACTTCCAGGCGCAGGTGGGCGGGGACGTCGACCCGGTCGCCCGGGGCCTGCCGCAGCTCGCCGTCGGGGCCCTTGACGTACGCCAGGCCGTCGACGTCGAACTCGAAGACCTCCGGCGCGTACTGCACGCACAGCCCGTCGCCGGTGCAGAGGTCCTGGTCCACCCAGACCGTCAGCTGGTCGGTCGCGACCTCGGCCACGGGTGCACCCCCCATGTTCTCCCGTCCCACGCCCCGACGGTACCCGAACGCCCGTACCGCCCCACCGGCCCACCCTTGGCGATCAAGGTTCGGTGACGAGGGCGTTGCGTGGGACCGAATCGGCCTCATAGCGGCTAGTGTTAGGCCAGAACGTTCAAGCCCCCCGGGGAGGTGGGACGTGGCACGCAGCGACGACGCGGACTCGCGCGCCGCACGGTGGGAGAAGGAGGCCCACGATCTCTCCACGCAGGTCGCGTTCCTGCAAGAGGAACTCGCTCTGGTGCGGCGCAAGTTGACCGAAAGCCCCCGACACGTCCGGCAGCTCGAAGAGCGGCTGGCGGCCACCCAGGCACAGTTGGCGCGGCTGACCGAGAACAACGACCGGCTCGTGAGCACCCTCAAGGAGGCTCGCGCGCAGATCGTGACGCTCAAGGAGGAGATCGACCGCCTCGCGCAACCGCCGAGTGGCTACGGCGTCTTCCTGGCGCGGCACGACGACGGCACGGTGGACGTCTTCACCGGCGGCCGTAAGCTCCGGGTGGCCGTCTCGCCCTCGCTCGACGTGGCCGAGCTGCGGCGCGGCCAGGAGGTGCTGCTCAACGACGCGCTCAACATCGTCGACGCGTTCGGCTTCGAGCGGGTCGGCGAGGTGATGATGCTCAAGGAGGTCCTCGAGGGCCCCGGCGGCGCTCCGGGCGACCGGGCGCTGGTGGTCTCGCACTCCGACGAGGAGCGGATCGTCCACCTGGCCGACTCCCTGATCGGTTCGCCGATCCGGGCCGGCGACTCGCTCATGATCGAACCACGCTCGGCGTACGCGTACGAGCGGATCCCCAAGAGCGAGGTCGAGGAACTCGTCCTGGAGGAGGTGCCGGACGTCGACTACACCGACATCGGCGGCCTCCACGCGCAGATCGAGCAGATCCGCGACGCGGTGGAACTGCCCTTCCTGCACGCCGACCTGTTCCGCGAGCACCAGCTCCGGCCGCCGAAGGGGATACTGCTCTACGGCCCGCCCGGCTGCGGCAAGACGCTGATCGCCAAGGCGGTGGCCAACTCGCTGGCCAAGAAGATCGCCGAGCGCCGGGGCGAGGAGAAACACACCAGCTACTTCCTCAACATCAAGGGCCCGGAGCTGCTCAACAAGTACGTCGGCGAGACCGAGCGGCACATCCGGCTGATCTTCCAGCGGGCCCGGGAGAAGGCCGGCGAGGGCACCCCGGTGATCGTGTTCTTCGACGAGATGGACTCGGTCTTCCGCACCCGCGGCTCCGGCGTCTCCTCGGACGTGGAGAACACCATCGTCCCGCAGCTGCTCAGCGAGATCGACGGCGTCGAGGGCCTGGAGAACGTCATCGTCATCGGCGCCTCCAACCGGGAAGACATGATCGACCCGGCGATCCTGCGCCCCGGCCGGCTCGACGTGAAGATCAAGATTGAGCGGCCGGACGCCGAGGCGGCCAAGGACATCTTCTCCAAGTACATCCTCTCCGGGTTGCCGCTGCACCCGGACGACCTGGCCGAGCACGGCGGCGACCCCCAGGCCACCGTCGCGGCCATGATCGACGCGGTCGTGCTGCGGATGTACTCGGAGACCGAGGAGAACCGGTTCCTCGAGGTCACCTACGCCAACGGCGACAAGGAAGTCCTCTACTTCAAGGACTTCAACTCCGGCGCGATGATCCAGAACATCGTCGACCGGGGCAAGAAGATGGCCATCAAGGAGTTCCTCACCTCCGGCCGCAAGGGGCTGCGCCTGCAGCACCTGCTCGACGCCTGCGTCGACGAGTTCCGCGAGAACGAGGACCTGCCCAACACCACCAACCCGGACGACTGGGCCCGCATCTCCGGCAAGAAGGGGGAGCGGATCGTCTACATCCGCACCCTCGTCTCCGGCGGCAAGGGCGCCGAGGCCGGCCGGTCCATCGAGACCGCCAGCAACACCGGCCAGTACCTGTAACACCCGAGTCGACGGGGCCCGCGGCACGCCGGGGGCCCCGTCGACGTACCACCTGATGCTCACCGGGCCGGCACGCGTTCGGCGGGCGGGACGGCGGGTCCGTCGGTAAGCTTCCGGGCACCGCTTCGTCGACCCGCCGAGGAACCGCGTGCCGCCCGAGCTGACCGTCGTCGATCCGCCGGCCACCCCGGGGGCCGACCCGACCCACCCGGCCACCCGCCGCCGACGCACCGCCGCGTTGCTGGCCGCCGCCCTGCTCGTGCTCGCCGCCGCGGCCACCGGCCGCCGCCCCCCGGCTGCCCCGGCCCGGCTGGGTCGACCTGTTCCCGGTGCTCGGCACCGCCGCACTCGTCGGCTACCTCGCCCAGCGGCTGCTGCGAGCCGGGGACCTCGCCACCCAACTGACCCTGCTCGGCCGCGGTGAGGACAACTACCGTCACCTCGCCCTCTTCGACGTCGTCGTCGGCGCTCTGCTCCTCGGCACCCAACTGCCGCGGCTGCTCATCGCCGGCTACCCGGCTGCACCGCCGCGCCCCCATCCGCGGTGGCGCCGACTACGCTCGACTCGACGGGGGACCGGTCGGGCGAGCGAAGCGGGTAGGTCGATGAGCGTAAGACGGATCATGGGCACCGAGGTCGAGTACGGCATCTCCGTACCGGGCCAGGCGGGGGCCAACCCGATGGTCACCTCGTCCCAGGTGGTCAACGCCTACGGGGCACGACCGGAACTCAACCGCGGCGGCCGGGCCCGCTGGGACTACGAGGAGGAATCGCCGCTGCGCGACGCCCGGGGCTTCACCTACTCCGGGGCCGCGTACGACCCCGCCGAGGCGCTGGCCGACGAGGACCTCGGCCTGGCCAACGTGATACTCACCAACGGCGCCCGGCTGTACGTCGACCACGCCCACCCGGAGTACTCCACTCCGGAGGTGACCAACCCGCTGGACGTGGTCCGCTGGGACAAGGCCGGCGAGCGGGTGATGGCCGAGGCGGCCCGCCGCGCCGCCACCATCCCCGGCACCCAGCCGATCCACCTCTACAAGAACAACACCGACAACAAGGGCGCCAGCTACGGCGCGCACGAGAACTACCTGATGCGCCGGCAGACGCCGTTCGCGGACATCGTCGCGTACCTGACGCCGTTCTTCGTCACCCGGCAGATCGTCTGCGGCGCGGGCCGGGTCGGCATCGGCCAGGACGGCGGGCAGAGCGGCTTCCAGATCTCCCAGCGGGCCGATTTCTTCGAGGTCGAGGTCGGCCTCGAGACCACCCTCAAGCGGCCGATCATCAACACCCGGGACGAGCCGCACGCCGACGCCGACAAGTACCGCCGGCTGCACGTCATCATCGGCGACGCCAACCTGTCGGAGATCTCGACGTACCTCAAGGTCGGCACCACCGCGCTGATCCTCACCATGATCGAGGAGAAGGCGCTCGGCTCCGACCTGGGCATCGCCGACCCGGTCAGCGAGCTGCGCGCGGTCAGCCACGACCCGTCGCTGTCCCACCTGATGCGGCTGCGCGACGGACGCCGGCTGACCGCCCTGGACGTGCAGTGGGCGTACTACGAGCGGGTGCGGTCCTTTGTCGACGAACGGTACGGCAGCGACGCCGACGAGCAGACCCTGGACGTGCTGGCCCGCTGGGAGGGTGTGTTGGACCGGCTCGGCCGGGACGTGATGCTCTGCGCCGACGAGCTGGACTGGGTGGCCAAGCTGCGGCTGCTGGAGGGCTACCGGGAGCGGGAGAAGCTCGGCTGGGGCTCGCACAAGCTGCAGCTGGTCGACCTGCAGTACTCCGACGTGCGCCCGGAGAAGGGCCTCTACCACCGGCTGGTCACCCGCGGGGCGATGAAGACGCTGCTGACCGACGAGCAGACCCGCACCGCGATGACCGAGCCGCCGGAGGACACCCGGGCCTACTTCCGCGGCCGCTGCCTGGCCCAGTACGCCTCCGAAGTGGTCGCCGCGAGCTGGGACTCGGTCATCTTCGACGTGGGCCGGGAGTCGCTGGTGCGGGTGCCGATGATGGAGCCGGAACGGGGCACCCGCAAGCACGTCGGCGAGCTCTTCGACCGCTGCCCGAGCGCCAAGGACCTGCTGGAGACCCTCACCGGCGGCTGACCGGACCGGGCGGTCAGCCGCGCGTCCCGTCGGGCCGCCGGCTGGCGTCCGCCGTGCGACGGTGACCCTGGCCCGTCGCGCGTACACCTGGCGCGCGGCGGGCCTTTCGTCGCTCCCGCGAGGTAAGTTTCTGGCAAGAGATCGTGGAGGAGGCACCAGATGGCCACTCGTGACAGCGGCGGGCAGTCGCAGTCGGGCAAGTCCCGCCAGGGCGAAGAGATCGAGGACGTCACCACCGAGGCCAACCCGGAGGTCGCCGAGCGGCACGCGGAGATCACCGAGGACGTCGACGACCTCCTCGACGAGATCGACTCCGTCCTGGAGGAGAACGCAGAGGAATTTGTCCGGGGCTACGTACAGAAAGGGGGTGAATAGGGCATAGGCAGGCAAACCAGACCTGCCTCGACCCCTCGACGACCGAGATGGCACTCGTCGTTGCCGTGATCGCGGCGAGTGGAAAGCCACTTGAGGATTTCTGCTTGCGGCGAGACGAAAGGGCAGTCGCGAGTACCACCTGCGGCGGCGGTACGGCATCGGGCAGCAGGAGTTCGACGAGCTCCTGGCCGAGCAGGGCGGGGTCTGCGCCGGCTGCGGCGGCGCGGACCCGCAACATGTGGACCACGATCATCGCACCGGTTGGGTGCGCGGGATACTCTGCTTCAACTGCAACGGTGGTCTTGGTCAGTTCCGTGACGATCAGGCGCGGCTGGCCGGGGCGATCACATACCTGAGAGGAACCACGTGGCAGCGGGTTTTGATCCATCCGGGCGTCTACCAGATGTGTTCACCAACGCGGGGACGTCCTCCTTCACCACGTTCCTGAGCAAGGTGGCCCCCGAGATGCTGCCCGGCCGTCGGCCGCTGCCGCCGGGCATGGCCGCCGACCTGGCGCCGCACGCCACCACCATCGTGGCCATCTCGGCCGCCGGCGGCGTGGTGATGGCCGGCGACCGACGGGCCACCATGGGCAACCTGATCGCCCAGCGTGACATCGAGAAGGTGCACCCGGCCGACGCGTACTCGCTGGTCGGCATCGCGGGCACCGCCGGCATCGGCATCGAGCTGATGCGACTGTTCCAGGTGGAGCTGGAGCACTACGAGAAGATCGAGGGCGCGATGCTCTCGCTGGACGGTAAGGCCAACCGGCTCGCCTCGATGATCCGGGGCAACCTGGGCGCGGCGATGCAGGGGCTGGCCGTGATCCCGCTCTTCGCCGGCTTCGACCTGGCCTGCGCGGACCCGGCGAGGGCCGGCCGCATCTTCAGCTTCGACGTCACCGGCGGCCCCTACGAGGAGACCGGCTACGACGCCATCGGCTCCGGGTCGCTGTTCGCCAAGTCCGCGCTGAAGAAGCGGTACCGGGCGGGGCTGTCGATGGACGACGCGGTCCGCCTCGCGGTGGAGGCGCTCTACGACGCCGCCGACGACGACACCGCGACCGGTGGGCCGGACCTGACCCGCCGGATCTACCCGGTGGTGATGACCGCGACGGCGGAGGGCACCCACCGGCTCACCGACGCCGAGACGGCGGCGATCGCCGAGAGCGTGGTCTCCGGCCGGATGGAGAACCCGGGCGGCTGATCCGCCCCCACAGTCAGCAGCCGTCAGCACAGCGCCGTAAGGAGAACCGCCGCCGTGGCCATGCAGTTCTACGCCTCGCCCGAGCAGATCATGCGCGACCGCTCCGAGTTGGCCCGCAAGGGCATCGCCCGGGGGCGCAGCGCGGTGGTCCTGAGCTACGAGGGCGGGGTGCTCTTCGTCGCGGAGAACCTCTCCAGCGCCCTGCACAAGGTCAGTGAGATCTACGACCGGATCGGCTTCGCCGCCGTCGGCCGGTACAACGAGTTCGAGAACCTGCGCCGCGCGGGCGTGCGGATGGCCGATCTGAACGGCCTGAGCTACGACCGGCGCGACGTCACCGGCCGGGCCCTGGCCAACGCGTTCGCGCAGACCCTCGGCGCGATCTTCACCGAGCAGTCCAAGCCGTTCGAGGTGGAGATCTGCGTGGCGCAGGTCGGTGCCACCGCCGAGGACGACGAGATCTACCGGCTGACCTACGACGGCTCGGTCAACGACGAGCCGGGACGGATGGCGATGGGCGGCCAGGCCGAGGCGATCACCAACGTGCTCAAGGCCGACCACTCGGCGGAGATGTCGTTGAGCGACGCGGTGAAACTGTCGGTGCGGGCGTTGAGCAGCGTCGGCGGCGAGGGTGGCGCGGCCCGGACCATCGCGGCCGACCAGTTGGAGGTGGCGGTGCTGGACCGCCGCCGGGTCGGCCGGACGTTCCGGCGGATCACCGGCGCGGCGCTGACCGCGCTGTTGGACGGCGGCGCGGTCAAGGCGGAGGAGCCGGCCGCCGCGGGTGGGCCGACGACGCCGACCACGCCGACCGAGGAGGCACACAAGCCGACCAGCTCCGCCGGGTCCGCGGACCTGGAGGACAAGCCGGGCCAGCCGGCCGACGAGTAGTCCCGTCGCGGTGCGCCGGGGTCCGGGCTTCCGGGCCCCGGCGTACGCGTTTCCGCGATGCCCGAGTCTGCCGGCTGGACCCGTCAGGCGCGGCGCAGCAGCGGGCGGACCAGCGCCCAGTAGCCGGCGGCGATGACGTTGAAGATGCCCATCCCGGGCGGCGCCTCGACGTTGGAGGGGGCGACCTTCGCGGTCATCATGGCCGCGATGACGCCGTCGGGCACGGTCCGCTCCGCCTGGAGTCGCTGGCGGCGGGCGCGTACCCAGGCCCGGTTGCTCCACAGCCAGCGCCAGCCGCGGACCTTCTCCTTCGACCAGCCGCCGAGCAGCGCGGCGGCGAGCATGGCCGCCTCGGAGAGCAGCAGCATCGGCGCTAGCAGCGCCAGCGTCCGCCGCTCGTACGCGGTCAGCAGGGAGAGCAGGCGGTTCCGCTCCACCAGGTAGACCTTCAGCGAGTTGCGGGAGAACTCGTAGTGGTGCACGACGACGGCGTCCGGCACGTACTCCAGGCGCATTCCGCGCTGCCAGAGGCGGAGGCTGAGTTCGGTGTCCTCGTGGTAGGCGAAGTACTCGGCCGGGAAGCCGTCCAGCTCCTGCCAGAGCTGCCGGCCGATGATGAAGCAGCAGCCGCTGAGCGACGGCACCGTGGTGCGGACGGCGTGGGCGGTGGCCGGCTCGCCGTTGCCGCCGGCCCAGGAGAGCCCGATGAAGTGCAGCGGGTTGCCGGAGGTGTTGATCAGCTCCGGGTTCTCGGCGAGCCGGATGGAGGCCATGGCGGCGCCGACGCCGGGCTCCCCGGCGACCGCGACGACCTTGGCCAGCGCGTCCGGGGCGACGATCGCGTCGGAGTTGACGAAGGCGAGCCATTCGCCGGTGGCCTCGGCCGCGCCGACCCGGCAGCCGCCGGCGTACCCGGTGTTGGTCTCGGGGCGGATCACCCGGACGCCGGGGAAGCCCTTGACCACGTCGATGCCGTCGCCGGTGCAGCCGTTGTCGACGACGATCAGCTCGATCTCGACGTCGGTGCTGGCCAGCACGGCCCGGGCGGCGTCGACCAGGTACGGCTCGGCGCCGTAGGCCAGCATCACCGCGGAGACCTGGGGGCGGGTCATCGGATGCCTCCGGATACGCCAGTCGCCACGGCGTCGTCGATCGGCCGGGCCGGGGTGGGGACGGGACGGATGCCGCCGCGCAGCAGCAGCGCCATGGTGCCGGCGACCACGAGGGAGCCGACCGCGTACGCCAGCTCGACGCGGAGCGCGACCGGCGCGGGGGCCAGGGTCACCGCGAGCAGCGCGGCCACCCCGAGCGTCCAGGCGACGGCCTGGGCCCGGTGCCGGTTCAGGGCGAGCAGGGCCTGGCCGAGCACCATCGACCAGAGGTAGGCGAGGGTGCCCACGGCGAGCCAGGCGAAATCGACCTGGTCGAGCACGTCGGGGGCGTCGAAGAGGGCGCCGACCAGCCACGGGCCGAGCAACACGGCGCCGACCGCGCCGATCAGCCCGAGCGCGGTGACCACGCCGAGCGACCGGCGGAGCAGGCCGTGGAAGGCGGCCCGGTCGCCGGTGGTGGCGGTGGCGGCGAGGCCGGGCAGCAGCGACGCCTGCATGGAGCCGAACACGAAGAGCGGGATCCGCACCAGCACCAGGGCGGACAGCAGCGCGCCGGCGGTGGCCACGTCGTCCGGGGCGAGCAGCCGGACGTTGATCACGCCGACGTTAACCACGACCTGGGAGAGCAGGCTGGAGACGGTGAGCAGGCCGAGGCCGCGCAGCAGCGCGCCCCAGGGCACCGGCGCGCCGCCGCCGACGGCCCGCACCACCGGGGGCAGAGTGAACAGCACGCTGGCCAGCGGGGCGATCACCAGCACCACCCCGTACCACAGCGGGGAGCTGACGCCGGCGAGCCCGAGCAGCGCGACCATGACGATGCGCAGCCCGCCGTCGATGCCGAGCTGGCCGCCGTACCAGGGGAAGAGCGACAGGCCGGAGAGAACGCCGCGGGTGGTGTACGCGATCGCCATGGCGACCAGTGACCCGATCAGCACCAGGACCAGGTCGCCGTCGCCGGCGAAGAGCCGGTCGGCGAGGACGCGGTAGCCGGCGACGGTGGCGAGCACCATCACGGCGAGCACCGCGGCGGCGAGGGCGGCGCCCCGGGCCAGCACCGGGCCGGGGGGCAGCCCCTGGGTACGGCGGGCGGCGACGACCCGGGCGACCTCCTGCTCGACGGGGATGAACACGCCGATGCCGACGGTGAACACGATCGACCAGAGCACCGACAGCGAGCTGTAGTCGGCCTTGGTGAGGCTGTGGCCGGCGACCGCGAGGTGGACGTAGGAGGCCAGCCCGAGCAGCGCCAGCCCGGCACCGACGGCCATGGTGCCGGGCGGGACGAGGGCGAGCAGGCGCCGCATCACTGGCGGATGAGCGCCAGCGTGAGCACCACGAACGCCCGGCCCAGGTAGATCATCGCCTTGGCGGGGGAGTGGCTGGGCGTGCCGGCCATCCGCCTGCGCATGGCCACCGGCACCTGCCGGATCTTGTAGCCGCGGCGGGCGGTGTGCACCAGCGTCTCGACGGTGTCGCCGAGGTACTCGGCCGGGTACCAGCGGGCGAACATCTCGATCACCCGCCGGTTGGCGGCGCGGAAGCCGGAGGTGGTGTCGGTGAGCTTGGTGCGGGCCACCCGGGACAGCACCGCGGAGAGCATGACCATCGCCCAGCGGCGCGGGCCGCGGACGGAGTAGTCGCCCTCGCCGGCGAACCGGGCGCCGATCACCAGGTCGTTGTCGTCGAGCAGGTCGACCAGCTTCGGCACGTAGCGGGGGTCGTGCTGGCCGTCGGCGTCGATCTGGATGGCGACGTCGTAGCCGTGGTCGCGGGCGTACCGGTAGCCGAGCCGCATGGCCCCGCCGACGCCGAGGTTGTACGGCAGCTGGGCGACCCGGGCCCCGGCGGCGGCGGCGACGTCGGCGGTCCGGTCGGTGGAGCCGTCGTCGACGACCAGCACGTCGACGCCGGGCAGTTCGCCGCGGACCTCGCCGACCACGTCGGCGATCGAACCGGACTCGTTGAGCGCCGGGATGATGATCAGGACGCGCTTGCCGTTAACCATCGTGCGACACCAGTTCGTCTCGGGCGGCCCGCTCGGCGGCGATCTCGGCGCGCAGCAGGGCGAAGTCTTCGGCCAGGGTGCGGGTCTCCTCCTCCAGCGCGCTGACCTCCCAGCTCAGGTGCACACAGACCAGGAGCAGGAAGACGATGCCGAGGAAGAGCACCAGGCTGACGCCGGAGGCGACGCCGAGCACCCCGGCGACGCTGTCCAGCAGTCGGGGGAAGAGCGACAGGGGGATGACGACCAGCAGCACGCCGAGCCACAGCATGCCGTACTTCTCCCGGAGCTGACGGCGGCGCAGCAGCTCGACGATGGTGCCGAGCAGCAGCAGACCGGTCAGGCCGGTGACGAGGGTGAGCTTCATGCGACCTTCCACGGGGCGGGTGGAGCGGCGGAGGCGAACGCGTCGGCCAGGGTGGCGTGCCAGTCCGGAAGCGGCGGCAGACCCGCGGCGGCCCAACGGCCGTGCCCTAGCACACTGTACGCCGGTCTGGGGGCCGGACGACGAAACCGATCGCTGGTGGTGGGTCGGATCCGGTCCGGGTCCAGCCCGCGCAGCGCGAACACCGCGCGGGCCAGCCCGTACCAGGTGGTCCGGCCGGAGCAGGTGCCGTGGTAGACGCCGGCGGGGGCCCGGCCGGCCAGGGCCGCGTCGCCGAGCGCCACCAGCTGCGCGGCGAGGGCGTACGACCAGGTGGGCTGGCCGTGCTGGTCGTCGACCACGTCGAGCTGCTCGCGCTGCTCGGCCAGCCGGAGCATGGTGGCGACGAAGTTGGGCCCGTGCGCGCCGTAGAGCCACGCGGTGCGTACCACGTAGCCGGTTTCGGGGAGAAATCGGGCGACGGCCCGCTCCCCGGTCAGCTTCGAGCGGCCGTACGCGTTGACCGGGGCGGTCGGCGCGTCCTCGGCGTACGGGGTGTCGCCGTCGCCGGGGAAGACGTAGTCGGTGGAGATGTGCACCAGCCGGGCGCCGGTGGCCGCGCAGGCGGCGGCGAGGTGCCCGACGGCGTCGCCGTTGACCGCGGTGGCGGCCGCCTCCTGCTCCTCGGCCCCGTCCACGTCGGTCCACGCCGCGGTGTTGACCACCAGGTCGTGCCCGGCGACGGCGGCGCGGACCGCGGCGGCGTCGGTGATGTCGAGGTCGGCCCGGGTGGCGGCGGTCACCTTCAGGTCGGGCCGGGTGCCGAGCACCGCGAGCAGGTCCCGGCCGAGCATCCCGCCCGCACCGGTGACGAGCAGGCGGCTCACGCCGGCACTCCGCTGCGCTCCGTGCCGTCCTGAGGCACCACGGCCCGGCATTGACGACTCGCTCGCTGCCGCTCGCTCATGCGGCCGGTGCGGACTTCAGGGGCTCCCACCAGGCCCGGTTCTCGCGGTACCAGCGCACGGTGTCGGCGAGCCCCCGGTCCAGGTCGATGCTCGGGGCGTACCCCAGCTCCTCGCTGATCTTGGTGATGTCCAGCGAGTAGCGGCGGTCGTGGCCCTTGCGGTCGGCGACCGGGACGACCCGGTCCCAGCCGGCCCCGCAGGCCTCCAGCAGCCGGCCGGTGAGCTCCTTGTTGGCCAGCTCGGTGCCGCCGCCGATGTTGTAGACCTCACCGGCGCGGCCCTTCTGCTGCACCAGTGCGATGCCCCGGCAGTGGTCGTGCACGTGCAGCCAGTCCCGCACGTTGCCGCCGTCGCCGTAGAGCGGCACCGTCCCGCCGTCGAGCAGGTTGGTGACGAACAGCGGGATGACCTTCTCGGGGAACTGGTACGGCCCGTAGTTGTTGGAGCAGCGGGTGACCACCACGTCCATGCCGTGGGTGCGGTGGTAGGCCAGGGCGAGCAGGTCGGAGCCGGCCTTGGAGGCCGAGTACGGCGAGTTCGGCGCCAGCGGCCAGGTCTCCGTCCAGGACCCCTCGTCGATCGAGCCGTACACCTCGTCGGTGGAGACGTGCACGAACCGGCCGGTGCCGTGGCGCAGCGCGGCGTCGAGCAGGGTCTGGGTGCCGAGCACGTTGGTGGTGACGAACGGCGCGGCACCGGCGATCGACCGGTCGACGTGCGATTCGGCAGCGAAGTGCACGACCACGTCGTGACCGGGCACCACCTCGTCGACCAGCGCCGGGTCGCAGATGTCGCCCTGCACGAAGCGGAACCGGGGGTCGTCGCGTACCGGCGCGAGGTTGGCCAGGTTGCCCGAGTAGGTCAACTTGTCGAGCACGGTCACGGCGGCGGGCTCGACCGCGGGCACACCCGTGGCGCTGCCGAGGGGCACGCCCAGCAGCATGCGGACGTACTCCGACCCGATGAATCCGGCTCCGCCGGTGACGAGGATCCTCACGGGTCCGGAAGTGTACGCGACGTGACGGCGGGGCCGGGGGACGCGGACCCGGCTGTCCGGTTCGGCCCGGTCCCGGTAGGCTCCCCCGGTGCGCGGAATCCTACTCGCCGGCGGCACCGGATCCCGGCTCTGGCCGATCACCCGGGCGGTGTCCAAGCAGCTGATGCCGGTCTTCGACAAGCCGATGATCTACTACCCGCTCTCCACGCTGGTGATGTCCGGCGTGCGGGAGATCATGGTGATCACCACGCCCGAGGACCAGAGCCAGTTCCAGCGGCTGCTGGGTGACGGCAGCCAGTGGGGGCTGCGGCTGGAGTACGTCGTCCAGGCCCGCCCGGAGGGCATCGCCCAGGCGTTCGTGCTCGGCGCGGACTTCATCGGCGACGAGGCGGTGGCGCTGATCCTGGGCGACAACATCTTCCACGGCGTGGGCCTGGGCCGGCAGCTCGCCGCGCACGGCGACCTGGTCGGTGGCCGGGTGTTCGCCTACCCGGTGGCCAACCCGGAGGCGTACGGGGTGGTCGAGTTCGACGCCGACGGCAAGGTGCTCTCGATCGAGGAGAAGCCGGCCCGGCCCAGGTCCCGGTACGCGGTGCCGGGGCTGTACTTCTACGACAACCGGGTGGTCGACATCGCCGGCAAACTCACCCCGAGCGCCCGCGGCGAGTTGGAGATCACCGCGGTCAACGAGGCGTACCGGGAGACCGGCGAGCTGTCGGTGACCGTGCTCGACCGGGGCACCGCCTGGCTGGACACCGGCACGTTCACCTCGATGATGCAGGCCGCCGAGTTCGTCCGGGTGATCGAGGAGCGGCAGGGCATGAAGATCGGCTGCGTCGAGGAGGTGGCCTGGCGGGCCGGCCTGATCGACGACGCGCGGCTGCGCGCCCTGGCCGAGCCGCTGACCAAGAGCGGCTACGGCGACTACCTGCTCGGGCTGCTGGCCGAGCGCGACGGCCAGGCGGTGCCGCGGTGAGCGCGGGGCGGCGGCGGGCCCGGCGGGCGGGGGTGGCCCGGTGAAGATCCGGCCGTTGGGCATCGAGGGCGCCTGGGAGATCACCCCGCAGCAGCACGGCGACCCGCGCGGGCTGTTCATGGAGTGGTACCGGTTCGACCGGCTCGCCGAGGCGGTGGGGCATCCGCTGCGGCTGGCCCAGGGCAACCTGTCGGTCTCGGCCCGTGGCGTGGTGCGCGGCATCCACTTCGCCGACGTGCCGCCCGGCCAGGCCAAGTACGTCACCTGCGTGCGCGGCGCGGTGCTCGACGTGGTGGTCGATCTGCGGGTCGGCTCGCCCACGTTCGGCCGCTGGGAGGGCGTCCGGCTGGACGACGTGGACCGCCGCGCGGTGTACCTCGGCGAAGGGCTGGGGCACGGGTTCTGCGCGCTGACCGACGACGCGACGCTGAGCTACCTCTGCTCCACCACCTACAACCCGGCCGGCGAGCACGCGGTGCACCCGCTGGACCCGGAGCTGGGCATCGAGTGGCCGGTCGACGAGCCGCAGCTGTCGGCCCGCGACGCCGCCGCGCCCAGCCTGGCCCGGGCGCGCGAGACCGGCCTGCTGCCCGACCACGCGACCTGCCGGTCGTACGTGGCGAGCCTGGGACCGGACGGTTTGCCGCGATCGGCCGGGAATTGACGGCCCCGCGGACCACGACCTGTGGTGTGACAGTGACGAACGGGCCCTCCGGGCGGCTAATGTCTCATCATGGAGCGGCGAATCTTCGGCCTCGAGACCGAGTACGGCGTCACCTGCACCTATCGGGGGCAGCGGCGGCTCTCCCCTGACGAGGTCGCCCGGTACCTCTTCCGCCGGGTGGTGTCCTGGGGCCGGTCGAGCAACGTGTTCCTGCGCAACGGCGCGCGGCTCTACCTCGACGTCGGCTCGCACCCCGAGTACGCCACCCCGGAGTGCGACTCGGTGGTCGACCTGGTCGCCCACGACCGGGCCGGCGAGCGGATCCTGGAGGGGCTGCTCGTCGACGCGGAGAAGCGGCTGCACGACGAGGGCATCGCGGGTGAGATCTACCTGTTCAAGAACAACACCGATTCGGCCGGCAACTCGTACGGCTGCCACGAGAACTACCTGGTCTCCCGGCACGGCGAGTTCGGCCGGCTGGCCGACGTGCTGATCCCGTTCCTGGTCACCCGGCAGCTGATCTGCGGCGCGGGCAAGGTGCTGCAGACCCCGCGCGGCGCGGTCTACTGCCTGTCCCAGCGCGCCGAGCACATCTGGGAGGGCGTCTCGTCGGCGACCACCCGCAGCCGGCCGATCATCAACACCCGGGACGAGCCGCACGCCGACGCCGAGCGCTACCGCCGGCTGCACGTCATCGTCGGCGACTCCAACATGAACGAGGTCACGACGCTGCTGAAGGTCGGCACCGCCGACATCGTGCTGCGGATGATCGAGGCCGGGGTGGTGATGCGCGACCTCACCCTGGAGAACCCGATCCGGGCGATCCGTGAGGTGTCGCACGACATCACCGGCCGGCGCAAGGTGCGGCTCGCCTCCGGCAAGGAGGTCAGCGCGCTGGAGATCCAGCAGGAGTACCTCGCCAAGGCGACCGAGTTCGTCGAGCGGCGCGGCGGCGACCAGACCGCCAAGCGGGTCGTCGAACTGTGGGGCCGGGTGCTGCGCGCGGTGGAGACCGGCGACCTGGAGCCGGTGGCCCGGGAGATCGACTGGGTGACCAAGCTGCGGCTGATCGAGCGCTATCAGCGCAAGCACGATCTGCCGCTGTCGCACCCCCGGGTCGCGCAGATGGACCTCGCCTACCACGACCTGCGCCGTGGCCGGGGCCTCTACGGGCTGCTGGAGCGGCGCGGCGAGGTCGACCGGGTGGCCACCGATCCGGAGATCTTCGAGGCCAAGGAGACCCCGCCGCAGACCACCCGGGCTCGGCTGCGCGGCGAGTTCATCCGGCACGCCCAGGAGAAGCGGCGCGACTTCACCGTCGACTGGGTGCACCTGAAGCTCAACGACCAGGCGCAGCGCACCGTGCTCTGCAAGGACCCGTTCCGGGCGTACGACGAGCGGGTCGAGCGGCTGATCGCCAGCATGTGACGGCACGCCCGCGCCCCGGCGGCGGTCACCGCCACCGGGCGCGGGCGGCCGGGTAGGCTGACCGCGCCATGACGACTTCCGAACCACCCGACAGCGGCCGGCAGCGGCAAAACTTCATCGAGCGCCGCCGCGAGAAGATCCGCGCCGAGATCGAGCGCAACCGCCGCGGCGAGTACACCGTGCCGACCTGGGTGCTCGCGGTCGCGCTGGTGGTGATCGTCGGCGCCTGGCTGGGCCTGATCTTCCTCGCCTGAGCGGCCCGGCCGCCGCGCCCTCCGCCCGGTCCGGCGGATCGGGTCAGCCGGCCAGGCGGGCGGCGTGCCGGCCGGCCGCGGCGGCGGCCAGGAAATAGGCGTGGTCGGCGTCCAGGCCACGGCCCATCGTGGACAGCCCGACCGGCGTGGCGCGCAGCGCGGCATCCAGCCCGTCGGTGGGCACCCGGACGATCCGGTGCCGCGCCGCCAGCGGGGCGAGGGTCGCGTCGACCTCGGCGGCCAGCGCCGGTTCGAGGCCGTCGGGCACCACCAGTTCGGCGGGAGCGAGGGCCACCCGGCCGTACGCGGTGAGGCTGTGGTGGGACACCCCACGGTGCCGGGGACGCGGGTCGGCGGCCGAGATCCGCAGCGACCCGACGGCCCGCCCGCCCAGCGCGGCGACCGCGTTGACCGCCTCGCCGACGGCCACCCCGGAGAAGCCCCAGCGGGTGCCGGTGCCCAGGTTGCCCGGCCCTTGGGCGACGATCGCCAGGTCGGCGCGGAGCACGTGCCGGGCGGCGAGCAGCCCGCTGTGCAGGGTGGCGGCCTCCAGGTCGCCGCCGAACGCCTGCCCGACGCTGATCGTGCCGACCAGGGTGTCCCGCAGCCCGGCGAGGGTGCGGGAGAACCAGGCGGGCAGCGCCCCGCCGTCGGTGAGCAGGTACGCCACCCGCGCGTCGGGTGCGTCTGCGTGGATGCCGGCCAGGATCGCCGGCAGCGCCGAGTGCAGATCGGCGGTGACCACGGGCAGTCCGGCGACGTCCTCGGCGGCCGCGAGCACCGCCCGGTGCGGGGAGGCCTCCTCGTCCACGCCGAGCAGGATCGGCTGCAACGGGGTGTAGCGGGCCTTGACCAGGTGACCGGCGTCGCGGCTGTCCAGCGCCTGCGGCGGGTCCGGCGGCAGCCGGTCCGGCAGCGCCACCACCAGGGCGTAGCCGCCGGTGCCGAGCCCCATCAGCAGGGCGCCGGCGTTGAGCAGCACCCGGTCGCCGGGCTCCGGCCGGCCGACCAGGTCGGGGTAGGCCAGCGCCCGCATGGTGGCGCCTTCCGGCAGGTCGACGTCGAGCTCGACCGCCCCGGCCCACTGCCGCCGCAGCGCCGTCACCGTTCCCGACCGCCATCGCACCATGCCCGGCACGCTAGCGGTCGCCGGGTACGGCCCCCGCGCCCGGGGCCGGGCGTCCGCCACCGGCCGTCGCCGTGGTGTCGGCGACCGGGTGGACCGCGCCGGGGAGCATCGCCGCCGAACCGGCGACCAGCCCGGCGACCAGCCTCGCCACCGCGATGGCGTGGTTGGCGGCGCCGGTGGCGACGACGTGCCCACGCTCTCGGTCCGGGCGGTCGCCGCGGTCTCCGGGTCACCCGGTGGCCGCCGGCGACGTGTCGCCGGGCGACGCGGTCCGCGACGGGCGAGGCTCCCCGGCGCGTGGGTGCGCGTCGCGGGCGTGCGGGCTGCTAGCGTTACCGCGTGTCGCGGACCCGCACCGAGCGCCTGGTCAACCTGGTGATCTGCCTGCTGTCCACGCGACGGTTCCTGACCGCCGCGCAGATCGCCGCGACCGTGCCCGGGTACGAGCACGACCCGGACGACGCCCGCGACCACGAGGCTTTCCAGCGCAAGTTCGAGCGGGACAAGGCCGAGCTGCGCGAGCTGGGCGTGCCGCTGGAGACCGGGACGGCGAGCGTCTTCGACGCCGAGCCCGGCTACCGGATCGCCCGCCGGGAGTACGCCCTGCCGGACATCCCCCTCGAACCGGACGAGGCCGCCGCGGTGGGCATCGCCGCCCGGCTGTGGCAGCACGCCGGCCTGGCCGCCGCCGCCTCCTCCGGGCTGGCCAAGCTGCGCGCCGCCGGCGTCGACGTGGACCCGCAGGCCACCCTCGGCCTGGAGCCGATGGTCACGGTCGACCCGGCGTTCGCGCCGCTCACCGCCGCCGCGCGGGACCGTCGCGAGGTCAGCTTCGACTACCGGGTGCCCGACCGGGACGCGCCGAGCCGGCGTCGCCTCCAGCCGTGGGGCGTGGTCTGCTGGCGTGGCCGGTGGTACGTGGTCGGGCACGACCTGGACCGGGCGGCCACCCGCTGCTTCCGGCTCTCCCGGGTGGTCGGCGCGGTCCGGGTGACCGGCGAGCCGGGCGGCTACCAGCCGCCGGCCGGGGTCGACCTGATCAGCCACGTGGCCCGCTGGTCGGGCCCGGTGGAGCGGGCCGGCCGGGCCACCGTGCTGGTCACCCCCGGGCGCGCCGCGGGGCTGCGCCGCTGGGCGGTGAGCGTCACCACCGGCGGCGACGCCGACCGGCTGGTGCTGCCGTACGCCGACCCGGACTCGCTCGCCGGTCAGCTGGTCGGCTACGGCCCGGACGTGCGGGTGCTCGACCCGCCGGAGGTGCGCGAGGCGGTCATCCAGCGGCTCAAGGAGATCGCCGCCCGGCACGACGAGCTGGCCGGCGCCGGAGGTGCCCGGTGACCCGCCCGGCCGCCAGGGGCGGCTCCCGGGCCTCGGCCGACCGGCTGGCCCGGCTGCTCAACCTGGTGCCCTACCTGCTGGCCCGCCCCGGCATCGAGATCGCCGAGGCGGCCGGCGACCTGGGCGTCACCGAGCGGCAGCTGCGCGAGGACCTGGAGCTGCTCTGGGTCTGCGGGCTGCCCGGCTACGGGCCCGGAGACCTGATCGACATGGCCTTCGACGGCGACCGGGTCACCATCACCTACGACGCCGGCATCGACCGGCCGCTGCGGCTCACCCCGGACGAGGCGCTGGCCCTGGTGGTGGCGCTGCGGATGCTCGCCGAGACGCCCGGGGTGGCCAACCGGGAGGCGGTGGAGCGGGCGCTCGCCAAGATCGAGAACGCGGCCGGCGACCTGGTGGCCGCGCCGGTCGAGGTCCGGCTGCCCGCCGACACCCGCCGGGTGCACGAGCTGCGGACCGCGGTGGAGAGCGGCCGGGCGCTGCGGATCACCTACTACACGGCCGCCCGGGACGAGACCACCGAACGGGTGGTCGACCCGCTGCGGATGCTGATGGTCGGCGGGCGCGCGTACGTGGAGGCGTGGTGCCGCCGGGCGGAGGCGGTGCGGCTGTTCCGCTCCGACCGGATCGACGCGGTCGCCGAGCTGGACGAGCCGGCCGTGGTGCCGCCGCAGGCCCGCCCGCACGACCTCACCGACGGGGTGTTCCGACCCTCGCCGGACCTGCCGCTGATCACCCTGCGGGTGGGCCGGAGCGAGCGGTGGATCACCGAGTACTACCCGTGCGAGTCGGTGGCGGCCGGCGACGGCGACCAGTGGCTGGTCTCGCTTCGGGTAACCGACCTCGGCTGGGCCCGCCGGTTCGTGCTCGGGCTCGGGCCGGAGGTCACCGTGGTCGCCCCGGTCGAGCTCGCCGAACAGGTGCGCGCGGCGGCGGCCGCCGCGCTGGACGCGTACGCCGCACCGGCGCCGGGCCCCGCGCCCGCGCAGCCGGCGGGGGGACCCGACACGCCCGCGGCGCCCGCCGCCGGTCCGGCGGTGACGGCGGGCGCCCAGTAGGCTGACCGCCGTGGTGACGTGGATCGTGCTCGCGGTGGTGCTGGTCGCGCTCGTCGGGTTCGCCCTGGCCGTCCGGACGGTGCTGGCCCGGCTGCCCCGGCTGCGCCGCGCGGCGCTGGCCCTGCAAGGGCGGGCGACCGAGGCGGAGGCGCTGCGGGAGAGCGCGGAGAGCCTCCAGCAGCGTGCCGAGACGCTGCAGGGCCAGCTCGACACCGCCCACCAGCGGCTGGAACTGATCAAGGCGAGGCGCGGCGACTGATCGACCACCGTTGTCGTCCCTGCGCGATCCGGTCGGATTGCGCGCAGGAACGATCGGGCGCCGGCGGTTGACGGGACACTCGGGGTTGGTCAAGACTTCACCGGCCGGGACGAACCACCACCGCCCGGCGGGTGGCAACGGCCTTCGGCGCACGTACGATGGGCTGCGACACACCCCTTGCCAGACACACAGAGCGACTGGAGCTTCCCATGGGTGCCCTCAAGCCGTGGCACATCGCCGTACTCGTGGTCGTGCTGATCCTGCTCTTCGGCGCGAAGCGGCTCCCCGACGCGGCCCGTTCGCTGGGCCGTTCGCTGCGGATCATCAAGGCCGAGACCAAGAGCCTGCACGACGACGACCGCGACCTGGCCGAGAAGGCCGACGCGCAGGCCGGCTACCAGCCGCTGCCGCCGCACGCCGGGCAGCAGGCGCCCTACCAGGCCCCGCCGCAGCAGCAGCCGGTCGTTGACCCGGTGCACCGCGTCCGCGACAACTGACCGAAAGGCCCGCAACCGTGGCCTTCGGTCTCCGTAAGCGCGGTCCGAGCAACTTCCAGCGGGCCGCCGACGGCTCGATGACCCTGATCGAGCACGTCCGCGAGCTGCGCAACCGCCTGTTCAAGGCGTCGCTGGCGATCCTGGTCGGTTTCGGCTTCGGCATCTGGCTCGCCGGCCCGGTGCTGAACGTGCTCAAGCGGCCGTACTGCGACCTGCCGCAGGCGCAGACGACCAACGGCGCCTGCGACTTCGTCCAGCTCGGGCCCGCCGACCTGTTCCTGCTCAACCTGAAGATCGGGCTCTGGGTCGGGCTGATCCTCGCCGCGCCGGTCTGGCTCTACCAGCTCTGGGCGTTCATCGCGCCGGGCCTGCACCGGCACGAGCGGCGCTACGCGTACGTCTTCACCGCGCTGGCGGCGCCGCTGTTCGCCGCCGGCGCGGTGCTGGCCTACTTCGTCACCTCGAAGGGCCTGGAGTTCCTGCTGGAGATCTCCGGCAGCGAGATCAACACCACCCTGGACATCACCCGGTACGTCTCGTTCGTCACCAACCTCATCCTGCTCTTCGGGGTGGCGTTCGAGTTCCCACTGCTGGTGCTGATGCTCAACTTCGTCGGCATCGCCAGCGCCAAGCGGCTGCTGGGCTGGTGGCGGGTGGCGGTCTTCGTCTTCTTCGCCTTCTCCGCGGTGGTCACCCCCACCCCGGACCCGTTCGGGATGACCGCGCTGGCGATCTGCCTCTGCGCGCTCTACTTCGCCGCCGTCGGTGTCGCGTTCCTCAACGACAAGCGCCGGGGACGCGGCAAGGAGGTCTACGCCGGCCTCGCCGACGACGAGGTATCGCCGCTGGAGTTCGACCGGGAGCCGGTGGAGGCGGGGGAGCGGGTGGACGCCAGCGCGCCGATCACCGCCCCGGAGCCGATCGCCGCGCCGGCGCCGATCGACCGCCGCTACGACGACATGACCTGACCCGCGGCGCAGCCACGACGGAAGCCGCCCCCGGTGGGCGGCTTCCGTCGTCTCGTACCGGGGTCAGCGGTGGCGGGCCCGTTCCCGGGCCAACCGGTGCGACACCCGGGGCATCCGCAGGAACGCGACCAGACCCACCCCGCCCACGATGTTGCCGAACACCGACCAGGCGAGCGCGCCGAGCCAGTCCAGGTAGCCGAAGGGTGCCCGGCCGGCGGTGAGCGCGGCGAGCATGAAGATCGAGTCGAGCACGCTGTGGAAGAGCTGCCCCGCGGCGAGCAGGGCGCCGAACAGCAGTGCCGCGGCCAGCCGGACGCCGAGGCTCTCGGTGGCGTGCTGCATCCGGGTCATCAGGGTGATCACCATGCCGGCGAGCACCGCCAGGGCGAACGAGCGCAGGTTGACGCCGAGCTGCGCGTAGTGGGTGCCGGTGCTGATCGCGGTCTCCCGCAGCTCCGGGTAGCCGCGGGTGATCAGCCAGGCGACCAGCCAGCCGCCGACCAGGTTGCCGGCGAGGGCGACGGACCAGAGCCGGAGCAGGGCGCGCGGGTGGCCGTGCCGGGCGGCCACCGCGGTCACCGGCACCAGGAAGTTCTCGGTGAACAGTTCGCTGCGGGCCAGCAGCAGCGCGGCGAAGCCGATGCCGAACGCCGCGCCGGCCAGCAGCGGCTCCCCGGTGACCTCCGCGACGAGCAGGTACGCCAGCACGCCGGTGCCGATGTCCACGCCGCCGAGCAGGCCCGTGACGACCAGGGACGGCCAGGGCCGGGCCAGCCGTACGGTGCCCTCCTCGACGAGCCGGCCGAAGGCCTCCTCGACCTCCGGCTCCGGCCGCGCGGGCTCCGCGAACCGGTCGGGACGCTTGTCGGGCATGCCGGCGTGTCCCCGGTGGCCTGACCGTTAAGCGTGGTGTCGGTGACACCGTCCGGACAGCCGGTGACGACCTGCCGGCCGAGGTCGGCGGGGTTGCCGGTGGGGGTACGGTGCTCGCCGTGACCGCTGACGATCACCCCTCCGTGGCCCCCGACGGTCCCGTCGCCGTGCTGGCCAATCCGACCGCCGGCCGGGGTCGGCACCGAGGACTGCTGCCCGGGCTGCTGGACCGGCTCTCCGCCGCCGGCCGGCCGGTGCGGCTGCTCGAGGCGCACAGCGCCGACCAGGCCGAGGCGGCCTGCCACGCCGCCGTCGCCGACGGGGTGGCCGCCCTGGTCGCGGTGGGCGGCGACGGCACCGTGCACCGGGCGTTGCAGGCGGTCGCCGGGACGCCGGTCCCGTTCGGTGCGGTGCCGGCCGGCACCGGCAACGACTTCGCCATGGACACCGGGTTCCCGGCCGACCCCCTCGCCGCCGTCGAGGTGATCGCCGACGCGCTGCGCGCCGGCCGCACCCACCCGGTCGACCTGGCCCGGCTGACCGGCGCCGACGGCACCCGGCGCTGGTACGGGGCGGTGCTGGCCGCCGGCTTCGACGCGATCGTCAACGAGCGCGCCAACCGGATGCGCTGGCCGCGCGGCCCCCGCCGGTACGACCTGGCGATCCTGGTGGAGCTGGCCCGGCTGCGGCCACGCCGGTACAAGCTGCGCCTCGACGGCGAGCCGCAGGAGGTGGACGCGGTGCTGGTGGCGGTGGGCAACGCGCCCAGCTACGGCGGCGGCATGCGGATCTGCCCGGACGCGGACCTCAGCGACGGGCTGCTCGACGTGGTGGTCGGCGGGCGGTTCGACCGGCTCACCCTGATGCGCGTCAAGCCGAGCATCTACCAGGGCACCCACGTGCGGCACCCGCTGGTGCGCAGCTACCGGGTGCGGGAGGTGGAGTTGGCCGCCGAGGGCATCACCACGTACGCCGACGGGGAGCGGGTGCTGGACCTGCCGGTCACCGTCACGGCTGTGCCGGCGGCGCTGCGGCTGCTGCGCTGACCCGCACCGCGCCGACGCTGGCCGCGATCACCAGCCCGATCGCCAGCACCTCCGGCACGGTTAGCGCCTGATCCAGCACCAGCCAGCCGGCCAGCGCGGCGATGGCCGGGCCGAGGCTCATCAACACGGCGAAGGTGTGCGTGGGCAGCCGGCGCAGGGCGAGCAGTTCGAGGGTGTACGGCAGCACCGAGGAGAGCACGGCGACGGTCGCGCCCAGCGCCAGCACCGCCGGGTCCAGCAGCGCCGTGCCCGACCCGAGCAGCCCGGCCGGCAGGGTGAGCAGCGCGGCGACGGCCAGCGCCAGGGCCAGCCCGTCGGCGCCCGGAAAGCGCTGACCGACCCGGGCGCTGAAGACGATGTACGCCGCCCACATCGCGCCGGCGGCCAGCGCCAGGCCGGCGCCGACCGGGTTGAGCCGGTCGAAGCCGCCCTGCCCGAGCAGGGCCACCCCGGCCGCGGCGAGCCCCGCCCAGCACCAACTGGCCAGCCGGCGGGCGGCCAGCACCGACAGGGTCAGCGGGCCGAGCACCTCCAGGGTCACCGCCGGGCCCAGCGGGATGCGCTCGATGGCCTGGTAGAACAGCGAGTTCATGCCGGCCAGGGCGACCCCGAACGCGGCGGCGGCCGCCCAGTCGCCGGGACGGTGGCCACGCAGCCGGGGCCGGCACACCGCCAGCAGCAGCACCGCGCCGATGGTCAGCCGCAGCGTGACCGCCCCGGCCACCCCGGAGCGCGGGAAGAGCAGGGCGGCCACGGCCGAGCCGAACTGCACCGACAGCGCCCCGCCGAGCACCAGCCCCACCGCCCGCAGGCCGCCGCGCGGGCGCGGTGGCACGGCGACGGGGGCGGGTGGGACGGGGCGCAGCGTATCGGTCACCCTTCCGACGCTAGGAGCCGGCGTCGCCGTGCGGAAATGCCGGTTCGCCCGCGCTTATGCTTGGCGGTCATGACCGTGGAGCTGCGCCACCTGCGGGCCTTCCTGGCCATCGCCGAGGAGGGCAGCATCACCCGGGCCGCCGCCCGGCTGCGGCTCACCCAGCCCGCTCTCTCCCGCACGCTGCGGCAGCTGGAGACCCACCTCGGCGTACGCCTCGCCGACCGCTCCACCCACCACCTGGCGCTCACCCCCGCCGGCCGGGCGCTGCGCGACCGCGCCGCCGCGGCGGTGGCCGCGGTCGACGACGTGCTCGACCCGGCGCACCTGGGCGGCCGGCCGATCCGGCTGGGGCACGCCTGGTCGGCGCTGGGCGGGCACACCGTGACCCTGCTGCGCCGCTGGCGGCGGCAGCACCCGCACACCCCGCTGGAGCTGCTGCGCATCGACGAACGCACCGCCGGGCTGGCCCGGGGCCGGGTGGACGTGGCGGTCCTGCGCCAGCCGGTGGACCTGCCCGGGATCCGCACCCAGCGGCTGCTCGACGAGCCGCGGCTGGCCACCGTGCCCGCCGACAGCCCGCTGGCCGGCCGGGCCGTGCTCACCCTGGCCGATCTGGTCGACCAGCCGATCGCGGTGAACGCCGCGACCGGCACCACCACCCTGGAGCTGTGGCCCGCCGGCCGGGCGCCGGCCACGGTGGTGCCGGTGGCCAACACCGACGACTGGCTGGCGGCGATCAGCGCCGGCCGGGCGGTCGGGGTCACCACCGCGGCGACCGCGGCGATGTATCCCAGCCCGGCGGTGGCGTACCTGCCGCTGAACGACGCGCCCCCGGTCACCGTGCTGCTGGCCTGGCGCGAGCCGCCCGGCCACCCGGCCGTCGCCGACCTCGTCGCGCTGGCCCGGGACACCGTCCGCGACTGAACCGCCAGCCCGACCCCTGCCGGCGGGGTGCCGTCGGCGGTCAGCCGGGCAGGGCCAGGTCGAGCACGGCGCCCAGGCCGTTCTCCCGGCCGGCCTCGGCCGCCGGGAGCACCAGCACGGCGCAGCCGGCCGCCACCGCACCCGCGTCGGCCGGGGTGTCGCCGACCATCAGCGTCTGCTCCGGGTCGACGCCGAGCATCCCGCAGCCGCGCCAGAAGATCGCCGGGTCCGGCTTGCAGCGCCCCACCTCGTACGACAGCACGAACGCGTCGACCAGGTCGGCCAGCCCCCAGGCGGCGAAGTGCGGCCGGATGTCGAAGCCGATGTTGCTGACCACACCGACCCGCACCCCGGCCTCGCGCAGCGCGCTCAACGTGGGCCGGGCGTCCGGGTAGGGCACCCAGCCCTCGGGCACCAGCAGCCGCTCGTAGAGGGCCTCGGCGAAGCCGTCGATGCCGGCGTCCACGGTCTCGGCGAGCCCGGTGTACGCGCCGCGGTGGGCGTGCGGGTAGAGGTCGCGGTCGGCCCACAGCTCGGCCAGTCGGGGCGGCACCCGGGCCGGCAGCGGCCCGCCCGCCCGGCCGGCGGTGAGCAGCCGGTCGGCCAGCGCGGTGGCCCGGGCCCGTTCCAGGGTGACCCCGCAGGTCGCGGCGGCGGCCAGCACCCACTCGCGCGCCTCCTCGACCTGGGCCAGGGTGCCGTGGAAGTCGAACAGGACCGCCTTCACGGGCCGGCGGTTCGCCCTCGGACCGGCGGCGGCGCTGCCCGGGGCGGGTGTCTGGGGCGGTTCGGGATGGTCCGGCACGTGCTGCACCCTACCGACCGGCCCCGACGGCCCCGATCGGGCGGCCTTGTCCGGTGTCGGCCGCCGGCACGCATTAATCTTGGTGCCATGTCGAGCCCCGCCGAGCGGTACGCCGCGGCGCGCCGCCGGGCCGCGCAGGCCTCCCAGTTCCCGGCGCTGGACGAGTTCGCCCTTGACCTGGGGTTCGATCTCGACGACTTCCAGCGCGAGGCGTGCCAGGCGTTGGAGCGGGGCAGCGGGGTGCTGGTCTGCGCCCCCACGGGCGCCGGCAAGACGGTGGTGGGGGAGTTCGCCGTGCACCTGGCGCTGCGCGGCACGCCCGGCCAGGCGACCGACGGGGCCCGGCGCAAGTGCTTCTACACCACGCCGATCAAGGCGCTGTCCAACCAGAAGTACCACGACCTGGTGGACCGCTACGGCGCCGCGCAGGTTGGCCTGCTCACCGGCGACAACGCGATCAACGGCGACGCGCCAGTGGTGGTGATGACCACCGAGGTGCTGCGGAACATGCTCTACGCCGGCTCGGCCACCCTGGAGGGCCTGGCGTACGTGGTGATGGACGAGGTGCACTACCTCGCCGACCGGTTCCGCGGCGGTGTCTGGGAAGAGGTGATCATCCACCTGCCCGCCTCGGTGACGCTGGTCTCCCTGTCGGCCACCGTCTCCAACGCCGAGGAGTTCGCCGACTGGCTGGTGACCGTACGCGGCGAGACGGCGGTGGTGGTCAGCGAGCACCGGCCGGTGCCGCTGTGGCAGCACATGCTGGTCGGCAAGCGGATGTTCGACCTGTTCCACGACGCCGATGCGGCCCGCAAGCACGACGTGCACCCGGAGCTGCTGCGCTACACCCGGGACACCATGCGCCGGCTGGAACTGGGCGAGGGGCGCAGCGCCGGCCCGGGCGGCGGGCGGCGCGGTCCCCGCTGGCGCGGCCCGATGCGGCCGGACATCGTCGACCGGCTGGACCGGGAGGGGCTGCTGCCGGCGATCCTGTTCATCTTCAGCCGCGCCGGCTGCGACGCCGCGGTGCAGCAGTGCCTGGCCGCCGGGCTGCGGCTGACCTCGCCGGAGGAGCGGGCGGAGATCCGCCGGGTGGTGGAGTCCCGGGTCACCGCCATCCCCGGCGAGGACCTGTCGGTGCTGGGCTACTGGGAGTGGCTCGACGGGCTGGAGCGCGGGCTGGCCGCGCACCACGCGGGCATGCTGCCGGCGTTCAAGGAGGTCGTCGAGGAACTGTTCGTCCGCGGCCTGGTCAAGGCGGTCTTCGCCACCGAGACGCTCGCCCTGGGCATCAACATGCCGGCCCGCTGTGTGGTGCTGGAGCGGCTGGTCAAGTACAACGGCGAGGCGCACGTCGACCTGACCCCGGGGGAGTACACCCAGCTCACCGGCCGGGCCGGCCGGCGCGGCATCGACGTCGAGGGGCACGCCGTGGTGATGTGGTCCCCGGAGACCGACCCGCGGCACGTGGCCGGCCTGGCGTCGACCCGTACGTACCCGCTGCGGTCCAGCTTCCGGCCCTCGTACAACATGGCGGTGAACCTGGTCGGCACGGTCGGCGCGGAGCCGGCCCGGGCGCTGCTGGAGTCGTCGTTCGCGCAGTTCCAGGCCGACCGGTCGGTGGTCGGCCTGGCCCGGCAGGTGCAGCGCAACACCGAGACCATCGAGGCGTACGGCGCCGAGGCCGTCTGCCACCACGGCGACTTCGACGAGTACTTCGCGCTGCGGGTGGCCGTCGCCGACCGGGAACGGGCGCTCGCCCGGCAGGGGCAGAGCCAGCGCAAGGCGGCCGCGGTGGCCTCGCTGGAGCGGCTGCGGGTGGGTGACGTGATCCGCGTGCCGTCCGGCCGGCGGGCCGGGCTGGCGGTGGTGCTGGACCCGGCGACCGGCGGGTTCGGCGAGCCCCGCCCGCTGGTGCTCACCCAGGACCGCTGGGCCGGGCGGGTCAGCGCCGGCGACTTCACCACCCCGGCCGAGGTGCTCGCCCGGATCCGGGTGCCCAAGCACTTCAACCACCGCTCCCCGGCCGCCCGGCGGGATCTCGCCGCCGAGGTCAGCGGCACCGGGCTGGACCGGCACGGCGGGCGGCGCGGCCGGTCCCGGCAGGCCGTCGGCGAGGACCACCGGCTCAGCCAGCTCCGCGCCGAGCTGCGCCGGCACCCCTGCCACGCCTGCCCGGACCGGGAGGAGCACGCCCGCTGGGCGGAGCGGCGGCGCCGGCTGGAACGCGACACCGAGGAGCTGCGGCAGCGGGTGGCCGGCCGGACCGGCTCGCTGGCGCGTACCTTCGACCGGATCGTCGCCCTGCTCACCGCGCGCGGCTACCTCGCGCCGGACGGCGCGGTGACCGACGCCGGACGGATGCTGGGCCGGATCTGGACCGAGGCCGACCTGCTGGTCGCGGAGTGCCTGCGGCGCGGGGTGTGGGACGGCCTCTCCCCGGCCGAGTTGGCCGCCGCGGTCTCCGTGGTGGTCTTCGAGGCGCGCCGCGACGTCGACGAGCGGGCCTCGCTGCCGCGCGGCGGGGTGTCCGAGGCGGTGGACGCCACGCTGAAGCTGTGGAGCGAGATCGAGGCCGACGAGGCGTCCCGGGGGCTGGCGGTGACCCGCGAGCCCGACCTGGGCTTCGCCTGGCCGATCTACCGCTGGGCGCGGGGTGAGCCGCTGGCCAAGGTGCTGGCCAGCGGCCACGAGATCGACGGGGAGATGCCGGCCGGTGACTTCGTCCGGTGGGCCCGGCAGGTGGTCGACCTGCTCGGCCAGCTCGCCGACTCCGGTGGCGCGTCGGCCGAGCTGCGGTCCACCGCCCGGCAGGCGATCGCCGCGGTCAACCGGGGCGTGCTGGCGTACCACGCCGCCGCCTGACGCCGCCGTCGGCCGGCTTCCGGCCGGGCCGGTGGCCGGTCAGGGGTGGGCGGCGAGGGCGTCGACCAGGCGGCGGGCGGAGCCGGCCAGGTTCCACCGCTGGGCCAGCTCCAGCAGACGGTCCGGGTCGGCCGGGGCGGTCGGCAGGTCGGTGGGCAGGTCGGGCAGCGGCACGTCGAGCGCGACCTTGACCACCTTCGGCGCCACCGCCAGGTAGTCCCGGGCGGCGGCGAGCTTGGCGCGCAGGCCGGGAGCGAAACCGGAATCCGGGTCGTCCAGGGCGGCCAGGATGCCGGCGATGTCGCCGTAGCGGGTCACCAGCCGGGCAGCGGTCTTCTCGCCGACACCGGGCACGCCGGGCAGGCCGTCGCTGGGGTCGCCGCGCAGCGCCGCGAAGTCGGCGTACCGGTCGGCGGGCACCCCGTAGCGGGCGCGCACCGCGGCGTCGTCGCAGTCCTCCAGCTTGGCCACGCCGCGCCCGACGTAGAGCAGCCGCACCGGGCGGGCGTCGTCGACCAGTTGGAACAGGTCGCGGTCGCCGGACACCACCTCGACCGGCGCGGGCTGGGTGACCGAGAGCGTGCCGAGCACGTCGTCGGCCTCGTAGCCGGCCGCGCCGACGGTGGTGATGCCGATGGCGTCGAGCACGTCGAGGATGACCGGCACCTGCGGGGTGAGCGTGTCCGGCACCACCTCGCCGCCCTCCGGGGCGAGCCGGTGCGCCTTGTACGACGGCAGGAGCGCCACCCGCCAGTCGGGCCGCCAGTCGTGGTCGAGCGCGCAGACCATCCGGTCGGGCCGGCGGGTGCGGATCAGGGTCGCCAGCATGTCGAGGAAGCCGCGTACCGCGTTGACCGGGCTGCCGTCCTCGGCTCGGGCGGCGGACTCGGGAATGCCGAAGTAGGCCCGGAAGTAGAGGCTGGGCGAGTCGACGAGCAGGATCGGGGGTTGCTGTGCCACATCCGACAGCCTGGCACAGCCCACCGACGATCGGGGGGACGGCCCGCCCGGGTCAGCTCCGGTCGTCCGGCCGGTAGACGGTCTCCCGGCGGGCCACGTACTGCAGGGCGTAGCTGACCACCAGCAGCAGGATGGCGGCGGTCACCTCGATCCACGCGGTGGCGCCGTCGGCGATGGTCAGGCCGACGACGAGCAGCAGCAGGCCGACCAGCGCGAGCACCCCGGACCAGAGCAGCCGGCGGCGGCGCGCCGCGGCGCGGTCCGCGTCGTTGGCTGCCACCGGCATCGGTCCTTTCGCCCGTCGGCGCCCGTCGCCGGACGCCTGACCTCAGGCTATCGAGGGTCCGGCGGCGGCACGCCGGAACCGGGATGCGGCCGGGCGGCTCGCTGGCGCAGACTGCTCGGCGTGGCTTTCCTTCCCGGCCTGAACCTGGCCCGCCGGTTCCACGACGAGGTGGTGGTCCCGGTCCTGCGCCGGCACTGCCCGGGTCTGCGGTACGCGGCCGGACTGCTGGACGGCGGTTCCGAGCTGCTCGGCCTGGACACGCCCCGATCGACCGACCACGACTGGGGGCCGCGGGTCCAACTGTTCGTCGACGCCCGCGACGCCGGGCGCGTCTCCGGCGTACGCGCCGCGCTGGACGCCGGCCTGCCGGCGGAGTTCCTCGGCTGGCCGACCCGGTTCGCCGGCGCGGACGCCCGACTGGGCGTCGCGGACCGGGCCGGCGTGCGGCACGGGGTGAGCGTCCACGAGCTGGGCGGCTGGTGGCACGATCGGCTCGGCTTTGATCCGACGGCAGGGGTGAGCACCGCGGACTGGCTGGCCACCCCCACCCAGCGGCTGGCCGAGCTGACCGGCGGCGCGGTCTTCCACGACGGCCTCGACGGCGCGCTCACCGCCGGCCGGGCGGCCCTGACGTGGTACCCCGACGACGTGTGGCGGCACGTGCTCCGCGCGGGGTGGACCCGAATCGCCCAGGCGGAGCACCTGCCGGGCCGCTGCGCCGAGGTCGGCGACGACCTGGGCAGCCGCACCGTCACCGCCGGGCTGGCCCGGGACCTGATGCGGCTCGGCCTGCTGACCCGGCGCCGCTGGCCGCCGTACGACAAGTGGCTGGGCACGGTCTTCAGCCGGCTGCCGGACGCGGCGCCGGTGGTGGCGGCGCTGTCCGACGCGCTCGGTCCCAGGGACTGGCCGCGGCGCCAGGACGGGCTGGTCCGCGCCCTGGAGGCGGTGGCCGGCTGGACCGACGCCACCGGGCTGGCCGACCCCGTGCGCGCCCGGGCCAGGCCGTTCCACCGCCGGCCCTTCCTGGTGCTGGACGCCGGCCGGGTCGCCGCCGCGCTGCGCGCCGCCATCGTCGATCCGGCGCTGCGGGACCGCCCGCCGCTCGGCGCGGTCGACCAGTACGTGGACAGCGTCGACGTGCTGACCCAAGCCCGTCGGGCCCGCCGGGTGGCCGGCGCGCTGAGCTGACCCGGCCCCGGTCATCGCGAGCACCCCGGCGAGCGGCCGCCGCCACCGGTGACCATCGCCGTGCGGCCCGCCCGGCCGGCGGCGGGTCAGCGACCGGCCGGCACCGGGACGGCGGGTTGGTCGTCGGTCTCCCGGTCGTGGTCGGTGAGGTCGCGCAGCCGGCGGACGGGGGAGAGCAGCAGCACCAGCGGCGCACCCACGACCGCGCCGGCGAAGATCAGCAGCGTGACCCGGGCGCCGAGAGCGGCGGCCAGGGCACCGGCGACCAGTCCGCCGACCGGGATCGCGCCCCAGGAGACGAACCGGACCGTGGCCATCACCCGGGAGAGCAGGTCGGGTGGGCTGGCGATCTGTCGGTAGGTCCGGGTGGTCACGCTGAGGACGACCACCCCGACGGAGAAGACCACGTTGCCGACCGCGAAGGCCGCGTACGCCGGCCAGCCGGTGCCCAGTGGGACGACTAACGCGCCGCCGACGGCGACCACGCCGGCGACGACCAGTGCCCGGGCGGTGCCGAGCCGGGCCGTGATCCGAGGGGTGAGTGCGGCGCCGAGCAGCGAGCCGACGCCCTCGACGGCGAGCAGCACACCGACCAGGCCGGCCGGGGCGTGCAACTCCCGGACCAGGTAGAGCGGGTAGAGCGCGTGCTGGGCGCCGCAGACGAAGTTGATCGCGGTCGCGGCCCACATGCTCGGGCCCATCACCGGGTGGTGCGCGACGAAGCGCCAGCCCTGCCGGATCAGTTCGCCCATCGGCGGCCACCGGTCCGGCGCGTCCGCGCGGCGGGCGGGCAGGGTCCGCAGCAGCACCGCCGAGACCAGGTAGCTGGCGGCGTCGACCAGCAGGGTCGGCACCGCCCCCAGCACCTGTACGGCGAGGCCGCCGAGCGAGGGGCCGCTGAGCTGGGAGGCCGCGTAGGTCGCGGAGGTGAGGCTGTTGCGCGCGTGCAGTTGCTCCCGCTCGACGATGCTCGGCAGGAAGGTCGAGTTGGCCACGTCGAAGAGCACGTTGGCGAAGCTGATCACCAGCGCGCTGACCACCAGGTGGGCGACCGTCAGGTGGCCCCACCACCAGGCGAGCGGGATCGACGCGACGGCCGCCGCCCGGGCCAGGTCGGCGCCGACCTGCGCGCCGCGCAGCGGCAGCCGCTGCACGATGACGCCGGCCGGTAGGCCGATCACCAGCCAGGCCACGTAGTTGGCCGCGGCGATCAGGCCCATCTCGAACGCGCTGGCGTCCAGCACGGTGAGCGCGGTCAGCGGCAGCGCCACCGCGCCGACCGCCGACCCGACCTGGCTGGTCGTGCCGGCGGTCCACCAGCGCCAGAACACCCCGGCTCGCTGCCCGACGCCCATGTCGTCCGCCCCCGTTTCGACCGAGCCAGTCCGTTCCAAACTGAAACGGACTATAGTCGGGGCGACGGCTACCGGTGAAGGGGTGGGGGTGTGCGGCGGGCCGACCTGGCGGACGCGGACTGCGGCATCGCACAGGCGCTGGGCGTGCTCGGCGACTGGTGGACCTTCCTGATCGTGCGCGACGTCGCCGGCGGGACGACCCGCTTCGACGCGCTGCAGCGGGCGCTCGGGGTGAGCCGGCGGGCCCTGGCGGAACGGCTGGCTGGGCTGGTCGAGCACGGGGTGCTGCGGCGGCGGGCGTACTCGCAGCACCCGCCGCGCTTCGATTACCTGCTCACCGCCAAGGGCGAGGCGTTGCTGCCGGTGCTGATCGCATTGCAGGACTGGGGCACCCACCACGTGATGGGCGACGGCGACCTCACCGCCACCGCGGGCGCGGACTCGGCCGAGGCGCGGCGGGTGCACGAGCTGGTCGGGCGGCGGCTGCCCGAGGTGCTGCTGCCCGGTCCGGACGGACGGCCGGTGGCCCCGGCCGGGGGCGACCGCTGGACCGTCCTCTACTTCTTCCCCGGCGCGTTCCCGCCCGGGATGCCGGGGCTGCCGCCGGGCTGGGGCGAGATCCCGGGGGCGCCGGGCTGCACGCTGGAGTCGACCACGTACGCCGCCCGGGCCGCCGAGTTCCACGCCGAGGGGGCCCGGATCGTCGGGGTGAGCACCCAGCGCCCGGACCAGCTGGCCGACTTCGTGGCGTACGCCGAGCTGCCCTTTCCGCTTCTGTCCGACCAGGACGGCCGGCTCGGGGCCGGACTGCTGCTGCCCACCTTCCGGGCCGGCGGGGTCGAGCGGTTCAAGCGACTGACCCTGCTGGTCGATCCGGCCGCCGTGGTGCGCGCGGTGCAGTTCCCGGTGACCGACCCGGCCGGCTCGGTGGACGGGATGCTCGACCTGCTCCGCAGCAGGGTGACGGTGCCCGACGCGTCGGCCGGCGTCAGGAGGCGCGGGGGCGGCGGCCGGTCCGCCGGGCCCACCCCGGCCGGCGAGCCGGCTACCGGGGTGGGCTGACGCGGGACCGCGGGCGATGTGGCCGACCGGTCGGCCCGCCGCCCGGCGGCCGCCGGGCGCGGGCCGGGGTGGCGCCCCGCCGCTCGGCGGGACCCCACGGCTCGGCTCAAGCGGGCAGGCGCCAGACCTGGTTGGCGCCGCCGAAGCAGTCCCAGATCTGTAGCCGGGTGCCGTCGGCGGAGCTGTTGTCGGTGGCGTCGAGGCACTTGTTGGCCTGCGGGTTGCGCAGCGTGCCGTTGGCCTGGGCCTGCCAGACCTGGGCGCCGGTGCCGTTGCAGTCCCACAGCTGCACCTTCGCGCCGTTGGCGGTGGAGCCGCTGGTCACGTCGGCGCACTTGCCGAGGGCGCGCAGCGTGCCGTCGGCGCCCACCGTCCAGCGCTGGGCGTTGGTGCCGTTGCAGGTCCAGAGCTGGATCGGCGTGCCGTTGGCGGTGTTGGCGGCCGCCACGTCGACGCACTTGCCGGCGATGCCGGTGATCGGGCCGGTCTGCCCGCCCGGCGGCGGGGTGCCGCCCATGACGGTGTCGTAGATGGCGCTGACCAGCGAGGTGGAGTCGGTGCGGTCCTGGGACAGCTCCCAGTTCATCATCCCGCCGGCGTTCGCCAGCGCCCACTGGGTCTTCCGCTTGACCGTCGGGATCCCGTTGTAGCACTGCTGCACGCCGCCGACGCTGGTGCAGTCCCGGTTGGCGTTGGCCGGGTCCATGCCCACCAGGGCCGAGTAGGTGTGATAGCCGGGCCGGCTGTAGAACGGCACCCCGAGCACCGCCTTGGCGGCCGGCAGGCCGCGCGCCTTCCATCCGTTGACGGCGTTGATCGACCAGTCGTAGTTGGCGTGCGGACTGCCCCCGTCGTACGCCATGATGTTCAGCCAGTCGACGTGGCCGAACACGGCGGTCGGCACGCCCTGCACGTAGTAGCCCTCGGACACCACGGCCGCGGTGAGCAGCTTGCCCCGGGGCCGTAGGGCGCCGCTGAGCTGCTGCATCAGCAGGCCGTAGTTGGTCGCCGACGCGCCCGGGTCGGGGTATTCCCAATCCATGTCGACGCCGTCCAGGTTGTACTGGTCGACGAAGTTGACCACGTTGTTGACGAACGCGGTGCGCGTGCCGGCGTTGGCGGCGAGCGCCTCGAACGCGGAGTCGTCGCCGTCGTTCCAGCCGCCGATGGCGATCGACACCTTGACGTTGTTGCCGTGCCCGAGCGAGACCAGTTGGGACAGCTTGCCCGGGTTCTCCACCGGGCGCAGGCTGCCGTCGGCGTTGGGCAGCACGAACGCGTAGTTGATGTGGGTGAGTTCGCCGTACTGGACGGAGGTGACGCTGCCGCTCCACGACGGCAGGTAACCGACGCTCTTGAAGTTGTTCGGCAGCACCGCGGCGGCGGCCGGGTCCGGTGCGGCGAGGGTCAGGCCGGCGCCGGCGGTGACCAGCGCGAGCAGGCCGGCGGCGGCGCGGGCCGATCGGGGACGGGGACGTGGTGAGGACATCGCGGGCCTTCCCGTGGGCGGGCGGTGGCGACCGTGCCGCCGTACCGGCGTCCGGGCGGGCCGGGCACCGGCGCGGCGTACGGAAGGGAGGGTGCGCATCCTCGGCGGAGCCAAATCCTAAAGAATGTTAACGGATTGCGTCAACGATGCTTCTCGATGATTGGGAGAGCGCTTTCCCGGTTGCGGGGCGGCTGGGGCGCCGCCCGAACGAGCGTTAAGCTGACCGGGTGGGAATCGACGAGCTGTACCCGCCGGACCGGCTGGCCGCCGCGCAGCGCGCCACCGCCGCCGCCGGCCTGGACGCGCTGCTGCTCACCCCCGGCTCCGACCTGCGCTACCTCACCGGCTACGACGCGCACGCGGGGGAGCGGCTGACCTGCCTGGTGCTGCCCGCCGAGGGCGAGCCGACGCTGATCGTGCCGACCCTGGAGCGTCCCGCCGCCGAGGCGTCGCCGGCCCCGGCCACCGGGGTGCGGATCGTCGGCCACGCCGACGGCACCGACCCGTACCCGCTGGTGACCGCCGCCCTCGACGGGCCGGTGGCGGCGGTCGGACTGGCCGACCGGATGTGGGCCGAGCAGGTGCTCGCGCTGCGCGCCGCACTGCCCGGCGCCGCCCAGCGCCTCGCCGGCGAGGTGCTGCGCGAGCTGCGGATCCGCAAGTCGGCGGCGGAGGTGGCCGCGCTGGCGGAGGCCGGCGCGGCGATCGACGCGGTGCACCGGCGGATGGGGCAGTGGCTGCGCCCGGGGCGCACCGAGGCCGAGGTAGCCACCGACATCGCCGCGGCGATCCGCGCCGCCGGTCACGTCACCGTCGACTTCGTCATCGTCGCCGCCGGGCCGAACGGCGCCAGCCCGCACCACGGCACCTCGGACCGGCCGATCGGGGCCGGTGAGCCGGTGGTGGTGGACATCGGCGGCACCATGCCGTCGGGCTACCGCTCCGACTGCACCCGCACCTACGTCGCCGGCGGTCCCGCCCCGGCGGAGTTCACCGACTACTACGCGGTGCTGCACGCCGCCCAGCGCGCGGCGGTGGCCGCGGTGCGCCCCGGGATCACCGCCGAGGCGGTCGACGCCGCCGCGCGCGAGCCGATCGCCGCGGCCGGGTTCGGTGCCGCGTTCCTGCACCGGACCGGGCACGGCATCGGCCTGGACGGGCACGAGGAGCCGTACGTGGTGGCCGGCAACCCCCGACCGCTGGAACCCGGCATGGCGTTCTCCATCGAACCCGGCATCTACCTCGCGGGCCGACACGGGGCCCGGATCGAGGACATCGTCGTCTGCACGACGGACGGCGTCCACCGGCTCAACACCACCCCCACGGAGCTCATCGCGCTATGACAGTCGACCGGATCCTCCCCACCGACGAGGCCCACGACCTGCTGGACCTCGCCACCGAACTCGCCGACCGGGAGCTCGCGCCGCGGGCCGCCGGGTTCGAGGAGCGCGCCGAGTTCCCCCGCGACGTGCTGCGCACCCTCGGCCGGGCCGGACTGCTGGGCCTGCCCTACCCGGAGGAGCACGGCGGCGCCGCGCAGCCGTACGAGGTCTACCTCCAGGTGCTGGAGATCCTGGCCAGCCGCTGGCTCGCGGTCGCCGAGGCGGTCAGCGTGCACACCCTGTCCTGCTACCCGGTGGCCGCCTTCGGCACCGACGAGCAGCGCAAGCTGCTGCCCGACCTGATCGGTGGCGAGCTGCTCGGGGCGTACTGCCTCTCCGAGCCGCAGGGTGGCTCGGACGCCGCCGCGCTGACCACCCGGGCGGTCCGCGACGGTGACGCGTACCTGGTCTCCGGCACCAAGGCGTGGATCACCCACGCCCGGGTGGCCGACTTCTACAACATCTTCTGCCGTACCGGCGGGCCCGGCCCGAAGGGCATCTCGTGCCTGCTCGCCGACCGCGGCACGCCCGGCATCCACCCCCAGGCGGCCGAGCGGACGATGGGCCTGCACGCCTCCCCGGTGGCGCAGATCGCCTTCGACGACGCCCG
This sequence comes from Micromonospora sp. CNZ280, assembly GCF_011759515.1. NCBI lineage: Bacteria > Bacillati > Actinomycetota > Actinomycetes > Micromonosporales > Micromonosporaceae > Micromonospora > Micromonospora sp. CNZ280. The sequence continues at coordinate 29,900 of NZ_JAAOYP010000002.1, read as the reverse complement.
GGTCCCGGCCGACCGGCTGATCGGCGGGGAGGGCATGGGCTTCACCATCGCGATGTCCGCCCTGGACTCCGGCCGGCTGGGCATCGCCGCGTGCGCGGTGGGGCTGGCCCAGGCGGCACTGGACTACGCGGTCGGCTACGCCATCCAGCGGCAGCAGTTCGGCCGGGCCATCATCGAATTCCAGGGGCTCGGCTTCAACCTCGCCGACCTGGCCACCCAGATCTCCGCCGCCCGGGCGTTGACGCTGGCCGCGGCCCGGCTGCGGGACGCCGGCCGACCCTACTCGATCGAGGCGGCCAAGGCGAAGCTCTTCGCCACCGACGTGGCGATGCGGGTGACGACCGACGCGGTGCAGGTGCTCGGCGGCGCGGGCTACGTGGCCGACCACCCGGTGGAGCGGTACATGCGCGAGGCGAAGGTGCTGCAGATCGTCGAGGGCACCAACCAGATCCAGCGGCTGGTGATCTCCCGCGCGCTGGCCAGGGGCTGAGCCGGTCGACCGTGGGTGGCGGCGCCGGTGCGGTGGGTCGACCATGCCGGCGCCATCGCGGCCGTCCGGCGGCGGCGTCGTCGCCGGACGGCGGTTTTCCGGTAGGTTGCACGCCGTGGAGGAGATCGACCGCGCCATCGTCGCAGCGCTGACCGCTGACGGCCGGCTGTCGTACACGGATCTGGCGGAGAAGGTGGGCCTGTCGGTCTCCGCCGTGCACCAGCGGGTGCGCCGGCTGGAGCAGCGCGGGGTGATCAAGGGGTACGCCGCGCGGGTCTCCTTCGAGGCACTGGACCTGCCGCTGACCGCGTTCGTGGCGATCCGGCCGTTCGACCCGTCGCAGCCGGACGACGCGCCGGAGCGGCTGGCCCACCTGCCGGAGATCGATTCCTGCTACTCGGTGGCGGGTGAGGACTTCTACCTGCTGCTGGTGCGGGTCGCCAGCCCGGCGGACCTGGAACGGGTGCTCCAGGAGATCCGCACCGCGGCGAACGTCACCACCCGGACCACGGTGGTGCTCTCCACCCCGTACGAGGGGCGGCCGCCGAAGGTCAGTGCCGAACTCCCGGCGCGGGCACGGTCCCGGGTGCCGGGAGCGGTGGCTGGTTCCAACGCCGGATGACCTGCCGGCCGTGCTCGTGGCCGAGGGTGCTGACCGTGGCGGTGTCCAGCCGCAGCCGGCCGCCGGCGGCGGGGGGCAGACCGATCCAGCGGGCACCGGCCACCCGGAGGCTGTGCCCGTGCGCTACCAGCGCCACATGACCCTGGTCGAGCAAGGGGGTGACCCGGGCCAGCACCCGGTCGAGGCGGGCGCCCACCTGATCGGGTGACTCGCCGCCCGGGCACCCGTCGGTCCACAGGTTCCAGTGCGGGTGGTCGGCGCGGATGTCGGCGCTGGTGCGGCCCTCGTACTCGCCGTAGTTCCACTCGGCGAGGTCGTCGTCGGTCCCGGTGACGGTGAGGCCGGCCAGTTGGGCGGTGCGTACCGCCCGCTGCCGGGGGCTGCTCAGCACCGCGACGAACCGCCGACCGGCCAGGAACGCGCCGACCATCCGGGCCTGTCGCTCGCCGTCCGGGGTGAGCGACAGATCGGTGTACGAGGTGTGTCGGTGACTCGCGCTCCAGGTGGTCTCGCCGTGCCGGATCAGCAGGATCTCGCCCATTCGTCCAGTTAACCAGCCGCCGGTGTCCGGCGTGCACCTAGTGTCCTAGGACGCCGTAGGGAGTGTGCGGTAGGTGACCCACGTTTCCGCTCACCGGCCACGGGCATGCACCGGGTCGAGGGGCCTGTCGGCCCCCGGATCGGCCGGAGCAGAGGGAGGCGACATGAGCTTCACCGACAAGGCGAAGAACAAGGTCGAGCAGCTGACCGGCGCCGCCAAGGAGCGGATCGGCGACATGACCGAGAACCCCCGGATGAAGGGGGAGGGCGGCTCGCAGCAGCGCGACGCCCAGGCCCGTCCGGCCGGTGAGCAGGCCAAGGAGGCCGGCCGAAAGGTGCGGGACGCCTTCACCAGGTGACCTCGCCCGTCGTGGCGGCCCCCGGCGTGACGCCGGGGGCCGCCACGCGTCCCCGGGGCTTCCCGCGTCCCGGTGGGCCGGTCGGCTGCGCTTGCCGCAGCCACCAGGGGACTCCGGGTCGGCAGGCGGGGGTGGACCTGGTCGGTGGACGCCTTCAGCTCGCCGATGTGGCGTCGGTCGGTGGGCCGGACCGGTGGGACCTGACCGGCGCGGCGATCTGCCTGCTCGGGGTCGCCGTGATCATGTACGCGCCGCGCGGCTGACCGGTCGCGTCGGGCCGTCCGGCCGGTGGCCGTCGATGACCACCATCGCGGTCACCGAGGCGATCACGACGACCAGGTGCAGGGTGGCATTGAGGTGGCCGCCGATCGGGACGGTGGCCAGGACCAGGGCCGCGGTGACCAGGCGGCTGGCCGGGTGCCCGTGGTGGACGACGCGGCGGATGTCGGCGACGCCGACCAGGAAGAGGGCCACTCCACCGGAGAGGGCGAGCGCGGCCGGCCATCCGGTGGGGGCGTCGGGATGGGCGACGGTGGCGTGCAGGCCGGTGGCGGTGGCGATGATTCCGAGCAGCAGGACGAAGTGGCTGAGGATGTAGACGCGGGCGGAGAGCCGGCTGCGGGGGCCGAGTTCGGTGCGGTCGAGGGCCGCCTCGGCGGCGCCGGCCTCGGTGAAGTAGGTCCACCAGAGGGCGGCGGGGAGCGCGAGGGCCAGCACGATGGCGCCCGCCGTGCCGGGAGTGAGGTGGTCCAGGGGCGCGCCCATGCCGATGGTGACCACGGTCTCGCCGAGGGCGACGATGACGAGCAGGCCGTGCCGTTCGACGAAGTGGGCCGGGGCGATGCGGAAGCTGGCGGCGACGCCGAGCCACGAGTAACCGGGTAGCAGGTAGGGCAGCAGGGTCTGGACGAAGACGGCGGCGGCCCAGAGGGCGTACACGGCGGGTCCGGAGAGCAGGCCGGCGGCGAGGACGAGCAGGGCGGCGCCGAGGTTGTAGGGGGCCAGCCGGCGGACGCCGGCGCGGGCGGTGCTTCGGCTGAACAGGGCCAGGTGAACGGTGACCACGACGAGGTAGCCGATGCCGAAGAGCAGGCCGCTGCCGGTGAAGGCGTCGGGGATGGCGACGGCGGTGAGCAGGAAGCCGGCCATCCCGGCGAAGAGGAGGAGTTTGCGGGCGGGTCGGCGCGGTGGCACGTGGTTGGTGAGCCAGGCGTAGCCGCTGTAGAGGTACCAGAGCAGGCCGAGGATCAGGACGGTGCTGCCGAGGCCGGTCCAGTCGAGGTGGTCCTCGAGCAGGTGGGCGAGTTGGGTGATGGTGAGGACGAAGACGACGTCGAAGAAGATCTCGACGGGAGTGGCCCGGTCCGCGGTGTCGGCGTCGCCTCGCTCGGGTGCCATGGGTGCAGGGTAGCCAGCGGATCGCGCCGGGTTTCCGGATCGGGTGCCGCACCCTCGGTCGTCGTCGGGGCGACGACCGAGGGTGCGCGGGGGTCGGTCAGTCGTTGCGGTGGTCGGCCCACCACTGCTGGCCGGACTCGGGCAGGGTGTCGATCGGGTCGTAGTAGGCGTAGCGCTTGTTGAGCGCCTCCAGGTCGGCCGACTCGATGCTGGTGCGGTAGTTCTTGGTCCAGTACGAGATGCCGCGTTCGCGGTCGTACTCGGTGAGCATGTGCACCCAGCGCTTGCCGACGAAGGGGACGTCGCAGACGATCCGCGGGGTGGCGTAGCCGGGCAGGTAGCCCATGATGTCGTGCTGGAGCTGCTGGGCGTGCCAGACCGGGACCCGCCAGTGTTCGGCGTTGGGGATCATGTCGCACATGTAGAAGTAGTACGGCAGGATGCCTGCTTCGCCCTGCAGGGCGAAGCAGAGGTCGAGCAGGTCCTTGCTGGTGGCGTTGACGCCGCGCATGAGCACGCCCTGGTTGCGTACGTCGCGGACGCCGACGTCGAGGGCGGTCTGGGCGGCCTTGGCGACCAGTGGGGTGAGCGACTGGGCGTGGTTGACGTGGGTGTGGATGGCGAGGTTGACACCGCGGCGGGCGGCGGTGCGGGCGACGCGTTCGAGGCCCTCGACGACGTCGGCCTGGAGCCAGTGCTGCGGCAGGCCCATGAGGGCCTTGGTGGCGAGCCGGATGTCGCGGATGGTCTCGATCTCGAGCAGCCGCATCAGATAGGACTCGAGGTTGCGCCAGGGCACGTTGGCCACGTCGCCGCCGGAGACGACGACGTCGCGGACGCCGGGGTGTGCCTTGAGGTAGGTGATGTGGGCGTCGTAGCGGTCGACGGGCTTGAGGGTGAGCTTGAGCTTGTCGACGGCGGGGGTGGAGTTGCCGACCAGGTCCATCCGGGTGCAGTGGCCGCAGTACTGCGGGCAGGTGGAGAGCAGTTCGGCGAGGACCTTGGTGGGGTAGCGGTGGGTGAGGCCCTCGGCGACCCACATGTCGTGCTCGTGCAGGGAGTCGCGGCTGGCGTATGGGTGTGAGGGCCAGTCGGTGCGCCGGTCGGAGGCGACCGGGATCATGTAGCGCCGCACCGGGTCGGCGAGGAACGCCTCGGTGCTCATCGGCGCGAACGGGACCATGGTGTTGAGCATCTGCGGCGGCACCAGCATCGACATGGTGGCCAGGGCGGCCTGGTCGGCGGCGAGGTCGGCGTAGAAGGTCTCGTCGACGAGATCGCCGAGGACGGTGCGCAGCTGCTTGATGTTCTTGACGCAGTTGACGCGCTGCCACTGGGCGGATTCCCACTGCTCGCGGGTGACGTGGCGCCAGCCGGGGAAGCGGGTCCAGTCGGGTTCGACCAGGGGTGCGCGGCGGTATTCGTAGGGCTGTCCGGCGGTGGGGACGGTGGCCGGCGTGGGGCGGGGCGCTGGGATGGTCTCCACCGGTTGGGTCTGGGTCACGGCCCCTCCTCGTATGTGCGATGATCGGCGGCCTCGAAGGCTACTGGAAAATATCCGGCGAAGAAATTAGTCTGCCGGAAGTTTTCCCGCTACGCGAGCCCTGCCCGGGGGTTCGGGCGGTTGGACAGGGGAGGTCAGCGTGACGTCACCGGTGGGTCTGCACCGCGTTGTGGAACCGGCGGGGGTGCTGCCGCAGGCGGCGTGGCGGCTGGACGCGTCCCCCGAGATCGCGCCGAACGAGGTGCGGATCCGGGTGGAGCGGCTGAACCTGGACGCGGCGAGCTTCCGGCAGTTGTGGGAGAGGCACGGCGGCGACGGCGACGCGGTGCGCGCCGAGGTGCTGGAGATCGTGTCGACCCGGGGGAAGATGCAGAACCCGGTGACCGGGTCGGGCGGGATGCTGATCGGCACGGTGGACGATGCCGGGCGGCGCTCGCCGCTGGGGCTGAAGCCGGGGCAGCGGGTGGCGACGCTGGTGTCGTTGACGCTGACCCCGCTGGTGATCACCGACGGGCTGGCCCGGTGGGACGGGCGTAGCGAGCAGGTGCCGTGCGACGGGTACGCGGTGCTGTTCGCCCGGTCGATCGCGGCGGTGCTGCCGGACGATCTGGATCCGCAGTTGTCCCTCGCGGTGCTGGACGTGTGCGGGGCGCCGGCGCTGACGGCGCGGGTGGTGGCGCGGTATGTGGCCGACCGGGCGCGCGAGGGGGACGCCCGGCCGGTCAGCGTGGCGGTGATCGGCGGGGCGGGCAAGAGCGGGTCGCTGTCGTTGGCGGCGGCGCGGCGGGCAGGTGCCGCCCGTACGGTCGGGGTGGTGCCGGTGGCGGCGGAGCGGGACGCGCTGACGGCGGCCGGGCTGGCTGACGTGGTGGCGTTGGCCGACGCCCGGGATCCGGTGGCGTTGTCGCAGGCGGTCACGTCGGCGCTGGGGGTGCCGGCGGACGTGACGGTGGTCTGCGTGGACGTGCCGGGTTGTGAGCACGGGGCGGTGCTGGCGACCGCGGACGGCGGCACGGTGATCTTCTTTTCGATGGCGACGAGCTTCTCGGCGGCGGCGTTGGGCGCGGAGGGGTTGGCGGCGGACGTGACGATGCTGGTCGGCAACGGCTACGTGCCGGGGCACGCGGAGTTGGCGTTGGGTCTGCTGCGTGCGGAGCCGGGGGTCCGGGCGCTGTTCGAGTCGCGGCTGGCGGCAGACTGAATGCCATGACGAACCCCTCGACCCTGTACCGCGGTGGGCTGCTGTACTGCCCGGCCGACCCGAGCGCGACGGCCCTGCTGGTCGCGGACGGCAAGATCACCTGGCTGGGGACGGACGCGGACGCGCCCGCCGCGGACCGGGTGGTGGACCTGGCCGGGGCGTTGGTGACCCCGGCGTTCGTGGACGCGCACGTGCACGCCACGGACACGGGTCTGGCGTTGTCGGGGCTGGACCTGTCGGGGGTGCGGTCGGCGGGGGAGCTGCTGGACGCGGTGGCCGGGTTCGCGGCGGGTCTGCCGGCGGACGCGGTGGTGCTGGGGCACGGTTGGGACGAGTCGTCGTGGCCGGTGCCGCGGTTGCCGGACGCGGGGGAGTTGGACCGGGCGGCCGGTGGCCGGCGGGTGTACCTGTCGCAGGCGTCGATCCATTCGGCGTTGGTGTCGCGGGCGTTGCTGGCGGCGTGTCCGGAGGCGGCGGGCGCGGCCGGGTACGACGGGTCGGGGTGGCTGCGCCGGGACGCGCACCACGTGGTGCGGGCGGCGGCGTTCGGGTCGGTGACCCGGGCGCAGCGGGTGGCCGCGCAGCGGCGGGCGTTGGCGCACGCGGCGTCGTTGGGTATCGCGGCGGTGCACGAGTGCGGTGGGCCGGAGATCTCCGACGAGGAGGACTTCACCGGGCTGCTGGGGATCTCCGGTGCGGGGTTGCCGGAGGTGTACGGCTACTGGGGTGAGCTGGGCGGCGCGGCGCGGGCGCGGGAGTTGGGCGCGGTGGGCGCCGGTGGTGACCTGTTCGCCGACGGGGCGTTGGGGTCGCGGACGGCGCACGTGTCGCGGGACTACCTGGACGGGGACGGTGGCTGCGGGCACGGGTACCTGAGCGCGGAGCAGGTGCGTGACCATCTGGTGGACTGCGCGGCGCACGGGTTGCAGGGCGGGTTCCACGCGATCGGTGACGCGGCGATCGGCACGGTGCTGGCGGGGTTCGCGGCGGCGGCCGAGCGGGTGGGCACGGATCGGTTGCGGGCGGCCCGGCACCGGGTGGAGCACGCGGAGATCATGGACAAGCGGTTGATCGCCGGGTTCGTGGAGTTCGGGATCGTGGCGAGCATGCAGCCGGCGTTCGACCGGTTGTGGGGTGGCGCGGGCCGGATGTACGAGGCGCGGTTGGGCCTGGACCGGTCGTTGGCGTCGAACCCGATGGGGTCGATGCACGCGGTCGGGGTGGCGTTGGCGTTCGGGTCGGATTCGCCGGTGACGCCGCTGGACCCGTGGGGGTCGGTGCGGGCGGCGGCGGCGCACCACAACCCGGCGCAGCGGATGAGTGAGCGGGCGGCGTTCGCGGCGCACACCCGGGGTGGTTGGCGGGCGGTGCACCTGGACAACGAGGGCGTGCTGGCGCTGGGCGCGCCGGCGACGTTCGCGGTGTGGTCGACGCCGGCGGGGGTGGACCGGGGGTTGCCGGTGTTGCAGGCCGACGACCCGGAGGCGCGGGGTCCGCAGGATCGGACGCCGTTGCCGGTGTGCCGGCGCACGGTGCTGCGCGGTGAGGTGATCTATGAGGAAGGGTCTGCGTGAGCGAGCGAACCATCGGTGCGGCGCGGGTGGCGCCGTCGCCGGGCGTGGCGGGGTGACGGCGTGACGGGCAAGCTTGACCTGGATCCGGCGCTGGTGGCGCGGGCGCGGGAGTTGGCGCGTCGGGCCGGGCAGCCGGTGGTGGAGTTGGCGCGCAGCCACACGACGGTGTCGGTGGAGCGGGCGGTGCTGCGGCTGGCCGGGGTGACCGGCGCGGACCCGGACGGCATTCCGTGGGTGAACCGCCTGGTGGACGCGGTGGTCGCGGACGTGGGGCTGGGCCACGGGGTGGCGGTGCCGGTGTTCGATGCCCTGGCGCGGGAGCAGATCAGCGACGTGACGTTGCTGGCGCAGAAGGCCGCCGCCGGGTCGGTGCGGTTCGGGCAGCCGACCGGGAAGGCGGCCACCGCGGCGCGGCGGGCCGCGCGCAAGGCGGTCGCCGCGGGGGTCCGGCGGATCGACCGGCGCCGGGCCGAGCGGGAGCGGCTGGTGAAGCGGTACGGGGATCCGCCGCGGCGGCCGTGGATCTACCTGATCGTGGCGACCGGGGACATCTACGAGGACATTCCGCAGGCGCAGGCGGCGGCGCGGGCGGGCGCGGACGTGATCGCGGTGATCCGGTCGACGGGTCAGTCCCTGTTGGACTACGTGCCGGAGGGGGCGACCCGGGAGGGGTTCGCCGGCACGTACGCCACGCAGGAGAACTTCCGGTTGATGCGGGCTGCGTTGGACTCCTCGTCGAAGGAGCTGGGCCGGTACGTGCGGCTGACGAACTACGCGTCGGGGCTGTGCATGCCGGAGATGGCGACCCTCGCCGGTCTGGAGCGCCTCGACATGATGCTCAACGACTCGATGTACGGGATCCTGTTCCGTGACATCAACCCGATCCGCACCTTCGTCGACCAGCGGTTCTCCCGGCAGGTGCACGCCCGGGCGGGCATCATCATCAACACCGGGGAGGACAACTACCTCACCACCGCCGACGCGGTGGAGGAGGCGCACACGGTGACGGTGTCGCAGCTGCTCAACGAGTACTTCGCGCACGAGGCGGGGTTGGCGGACTGGCAGTTGGGGCTGGGGCACGCGTTCGAGATCAACCCGGATGTGCCGGAGTCGTTCCGGTTGGAGTTGGCGCACGCGTTGCTGGCGCGGGAGTTGTTCCCGGACGCGCCGTTGAAGTGGATGCCGCCGACGAAGCACATGACCGGTGACGTGTTCCGCGGCAACCTGCTGGACGGGTTCTTCAACCTGGTGGGCACGATGACCGGGCAGGGCATCCTGCTGGTGGGGATGATGACCGAGGCGGTGGTGACGCCGTGGTTGTCGGACCGGGACATCGCGCTGCAGAACGTGCGGTACGTGCTGGGCGCGGCCGGCGGGTTGCACGAGGACTTCGTGCCGGCGCCGGGCGGGTTCATCCAGCAGCGGGCGAACCGGGTGCTGGGCGAGGCGGTGGAGTTGCTGGAGCGCATCGGTGAGCAGTCGCTGCTGACGGCGATCGCCGAGGGCACGTTCGGGATCATGAAGCGGCCGGCGGACCGGGGCAAGGGGCTGGACGGGGTGGCCCGGCACGAGGCGGACTACTACAACCCGGCCACCGAGATGCTGGAAGGGGACGCGGCGTGAGCGCCGTCGAGGTCGGCGCGGCGGCGCCCGGCGGCGGGGCCGCCGAGAAGAGGATCGTCCGGCCGTACGGGGACACCACCGGTGACGGCATGGTGCAGGTGTCGTTCACGCTGCCGGTGCCGCACGACAAGCGGGCCGAGGGCGCGGCGGTGCAGTTGGCGAACAAGATGGGCATCGATCCGGCGATGCTGGTGCACGCGAAGCAGATGGGTGACGGGTTCACCTTCTTCGTGGTGTACGGGCGGGTGAACCATCTGGTGGACCTGGCCGCGGTGCAGGTGGTGGAGCGGGACTTCCCGCTGCTGAGCGCCAAGGAGGTCAACGCGGTGGTGAAGCAGAAGTTGCGGCGCAAGTTGTCGGTGGTGGGCGCGTGCATCGGCACCGACGCGCACACCGTCGGCATCGACGCGATCCTCAACGTCAAGGGCATCGCCGGGGAGAAGGGTCTGGAGTACTACCGGGAGTTGAAGGTCGTCAACCTGGGCGCGCAGGTCAGCGTGCCGGAGTTGGTGGAGGCGGCGCGGGTGGAGAAGGCCGACGCGGTGCTGGTGTCGCAGGTGGTCACCCAGCGCGACGCGCACCTGCACAACACCCGGGAGATGTCCGCGGCGTTCCGGGAGGCGATGCCGGCGGGGAAGCGGCCGCTGCTGATCGTCGGCGGGCCGCGGTTCGACGAGACGATGGCCGAGGAGTTGGGGGTGGACCGGATCTTCGGCCGGGGCACCACTCCGGGCGAGGTGGCCAGCTACCTGGTGCACGCGTTGGTCACGAGCAGGAAGGCGGCGAGGGCATGACTGATTCCCGGGTCGGGTTGACCGTGACGCACCGGCGGTACGTGCCGTACTCGCACGCCCACTACGCGGGGAACCTGGTCGACGGGGCGTACGCGTTGGGTCTGTTCGGGGATGTGGCCACGGAGGTGTGCATCCGCGCCGACGGCGACGAGGGGTTGTTCGCGTCCTATTCGGACGTGCAGTTCAGGGCGCCGATGAAGGCCGGGGACGTGCTGGAGGTGACGGCGACGGTGACCCGGGTGGGTACCCGCAGCCGCACTGTCGATTTCGTCGCCCGGGTGGTGTGCCGGGGCCGGCCGGACCGGGGTGAGTCCGCGGCGGAGGTGCTCGATCCGCCGATCGTGGCGGTCACCGCGACCGGCACCGTGGTCGTCCCGCCGCCGGCGTGAGCCTGGCGGTCTGCGCCGACGTCGGGTCCACGTACACGAAGGTGGCGGTGGTGGACCTGGACGCGGCGGCGCTGGTCGCGGCGGCGTCGGCGCCGACCACTGTCGGCACGGACGTGTTGCACGGCCTGGACGCGGCGGTCGCCGCGGCCACCGCCGGGCTCGGGGCGCGCGACGCGCCGTGGTACGTGTGTTCGTCGGCCGGGGGCGGGTTGCGGCTGGCGGTGGTCGGCTACGAGCAGCTGGTGACCGCGCAGGCGGGCCGGCGGGTGGGCCTGTCGGCGGGCGCGAACGTGGTGCACGTGGCGGCGGGGCGGCTGGGTGCGGCGGAGCTGACCGGGTTGCGGGCGGCCCGCCCGGACGTGGTGCTGCTGGTCGGCGGCACCGACGGCGGGGACGCCGAGACGCTGACCCACAACGCGGCCCGGCTGGCTCGGGCTCGCTGGCGGCGGCCGGTGGTGCTGGCCGGCAACGCCGACGTGCGCGACGACTTGCGGGCTGTGCTGGCCGGGGCGGGGGTGCCGGTCACGGTGGCGGAGAACGTGCTGCCGCGGATCGGGGTGCTGGCGCCGGCGGGTGCCCGGGCGGCGATCCGGGAGGTGTTCCTGCGGCACGTCATCGGCGGCAAGCGGTTGTCGCGGGGGTCGCGGTTCGCGCGGCTGGTGCGCGCGGCCACCCCGGACGCGGTGCTGACCGGGGTGGAGGTCCTCGCCGACGCGACCGGTGGGGACCTGGCGGTGGTGGACGTGGGTGGGGCGACCACCGACGTGTACTCGGTGCTCACCCCGGACGAGCGGGACAGCGGGCCGGGTCGGGAGGTCGCCGGGACGCTCTGGCGGGCCCGCACCGTCGAGGGGGACCTGGGCATGCGGTGGTCGGCGCCGGGGGTGGTGCGGGCCGCCGCGGAGGAGCGGCTGCTCGACCCCGGTGAGCAGGAGACGTTGGCGGCGGCCGCGGCGGCGCGGGCCGCCGAGCCGGGCCTGCTGGCGGCGACGGACGGGGAGTGGGCCGCCGACCGGCGGATCGCCGCGCTGGCCGCGACGGTGGCGTTGCGGCGGCACGCCCGCGGCGGCGCCACCGGGGAACGCGGCGGGCGGGACCTGCGGGACGTGCGGTTGCTGGTGGGTTCGGGCGGGGTGCTGCGGCACGCCCCGGCCGGCGACGCGGCGCGGGTGCTCGCGGCGGCGTTGACCGATCACGCCGGCGGGTGGCCGCTGCCGCGGGCGGCGCGGCCGGTGGTGGACGTGGACTACGTGCTGGCCGCCGGTGGGCTGCTCGCCGGCGACCATCCGCAGGTGGCGGCGGCGTTGCTGCGCCGGCACCTGGCCGTCGACTGAGGACGCCGGGCGCGACACGCCGAAGCGCGACACACGACAGGCCGGGGGGTGGGTTGACAGCGCCCGGGGGGCAGCACGTACCGTCTTTGAGTCCTACCACGGGAAGCGGCTGCTGTTCGCTTCGTCCCTTCGTCCGCTGGCCGAGCGACCTGCTTGGGTCGCGGCGGCCAGGTCCAGCGGGCGGGGGTCGGCGGGGCGGCGCGAACCGGCCGCGGTTACCGGTGTACGGGCAGGGTGAGGTGCACGGCCAGTAGACAACGGCCCGGCGGGGGCAGCCAGTCCGCGTCCGGTCGGTCCGAAGGTCGGCGTGCCGCATCCTCGCCCCACCGGCCGGGAAGGGCCTGGGAGCATCGGGGCGCGGCTCACGCCGCGCCCCGATTTCGTTTCCGGTCAGCGGCGGGTGGGTCGGGCGCGTACGTGCAGCCGTTCGCCCTGCGGGCCGAAGAGGGTGAGCAGTTCGGTGGGCTCGGGCCCGGGGTTGAGCACACAGTGCGGCACCCGGGTGTCGAACTCGGCGACCTCGCCCGGGTTGAGGATCAGGTCGTGCTCGCCGAGCAGCAGCCGCACCCGGCCGGAGAGCACGTACAGCCACTCGTAGCCCTCGTGGGCTTGCTGTTCGGGCTCGGCGGGGGTGTGCGGGGGCAGGATCTGCTTGAACGCCTGCAGACCGCCCGGGCGGCGGGTCAGCGGCAGGAACGTCACCCCGTGGCGGACGATGGGGCGGGCGTGCACCCGCGGGTCGCCGGTCTCCGGCGCGCCGACCAGCTCGTCCAGCGGCACCTGGTGGGCGCGGGCCAGCGGCAACAGCAGTTCCAGGGTGGGCCGGCGCTGCCCCGACTCCAGCCGGGACAGGGTGCTCACCGAGATGCCGGTGGTTGCGGCCAGGTCGGTCAGGGTCGTGCCACGCTGCTTGCGCAGGGCCCGCAGCCGGGGACCCACCGCCGCCAGCACCGCCGCCTCGTCGTTTGCCATAGCAGCAACACTACTTGTCGAATCCGCGACGCCGGTGGAGCGTGGTAGCCCGCACGAGGTGACGAGGGGGAGCAGATGGACGACAGGTACGACGTGGTGGTGGTGGGCGGCGGCGCCGCCGGGCTGGCCGGGGCGCTGGCGCTGGGCCGGGCCCGCCGGTCGGTGCTGGTGGTCGACGCCGGTGAGCCACGCAACGCGCCCGCCGCGCACATGCACAACTACCTGGGCCGCGACGGCACCGCTCCGGGTGAGCTGCTGGCGGCGGGCCGGGCGGAGGTCACCGGGTACGGCGGGCGGATCGTGTCCGGCCGGGTGGCCTCCGCCGCCCGCGACGGGGCCGAGTTCATCGTCACCCTCGACGGCGGGCGTACGGTGCGGGCGCGGCGGCTGCTGGTCACCACCGGGCTGGTCGACGAACTGCCCGAGCTGCCGGGGCTGGCGCAGCGGTGGGGCAGGGACGTGCTGCACTGCCCCTACTGCCACGGCTGGGAGGTGCGCGACCGGCGGATCGGGGTGCTGGCCACCGGCCCGCTCGGGGTGCACCAGGCGCAGCTGTGGCGGCAGTGGAGCGAGCACGTGCTGCTCCTGCTGCACGGCGCGGCGGCGCCCGGGGCCGAGGAGGCCGAGCAGCTCGCCGCGCGGGCCATCCCGGTGGTGGACGGGCCGGTCGCCGGGCTGGAGGTGACCGGCGACGCGCTGACCGGGGTGCGGCTGGCCTCCGGTGAGGTGGTCGAGCTGGACGCGCTGGTGGTCGCGCCGCGGTTCACCGCCCGCGCCGGGCTGCTGGCCTCGCTGGGCCTGGAGCCGGTCGAGGTGGAGATGGGCGGGCACGTGTTCGGCAGCCAGATCCCCGCCGACGCCAACGGCGCCACCGCGGTGCCGGGGGTGTGGGTGGCCGGCAACGTGGCCGACGTACGCGCCCAGGTGATCACCTCGGCGGGGGCCGGCCTGACCGCCGGTGCGGCGATCAACGCCGACCTGGTCGCCGAGGACACCCGCGCCGCGGTGGCCGGCTACCGGGACCGGCGGGAGACCATGTTCACCGAGGCCGCCTGGGAGGAGCGCTACCGGTCCCGGCCGGCGGTGTGGAGCGGGCGGCCCAACCCGCAGCTGGTCGCCGAGGCCGCGCAGCTGCCGCCGGGCCGGGCGCTGGATGTCGGCGCCGGCGAGGGCGCCGACGCGGTCTGGCTGGCCGGGCGGGGGTGGCGGGTGACCGCGGTGGACATCTCCGCCACCGCGCTGGGACGGGCCGCCGCGCACGCCGACACCGCCGGGGCGGACGTCGCCGCGCGGATCGACTGGGTGCACGCCGACCTGCTGGCGAAGCCGCCCGCCGCGGACTCCTACGACCTGGTGTCGGCGCAGTTCATGCAGCTGCCGCCGGAGCAGCGGCAGGAGATGTTCGCCGGACTGGCCGCCGCGGTGGCCTCCGGCGGCACCCTGCTCATCGTCGGGCACCACCCGTCGGACCTGCGTACCAGCGCCCACCGCATGCACTTCCCGGAGATGATGTTCACCGCCGAGGAGGTGGCGGCGTCGCTGGACCCGGCCCGCTGGCAGGTGCTGGCCGCCGAGACGCGGCCCCGGGCGGTGGTGAACCCGGAGGGGCGGGAGATCACCATCCACGACGCCGTCCTGGTCGCCCGCCGCCGCTGACCCGGCCGGCCCCGCCCTGGCGCCCGGGACCGGCCGCGCCGGGCCGGTCCCGGGCGCCGGGAGGCGGGTGGGGGCTGCGGGTCCCGCCTCACCCGCCCGGTCGCCGGCGGCGGCGACGCGGGTCGGGCGGGTAGCCTTCAGCACCGTGATCGAGATGAGGCGCCGGTGACGACCCTGGACTCCACGCACGCCGAGCCGGCCGCCCGGCCGGCCACCGCGGCGTGCCCGCTGCCGCTGCGGGTGGCCGCGCCGCTGGCGATCGCCGCCGGGGTGGCGCTGCTGCTGGCCTTCCCCCCGTACGGGGTGTGGCCGCTGGCGCCGGTCGGGGTGGCGCTGCTGGCCGCCGCGGCGCACCGGCGGCGGCTGCGCGCCGGCGCCGGCCTGGGCTTCCTCACCGGGGTGGCGCTGTTCGCGCCGCTGCTGTCCTGGACGAACCTGCACACCGGCTACCTGCCGTGGGTGCTGCTGTCCCTGCTGCAGGCCGGCTACCTGGCGCTGCTCGGCGCGGCCACCGCGTGGGTGTCCCCGCTGGCCGACCGGTGGCGGTGGGCGTGGCCGGCGCTGACCGGCCTGCTCTGGGTGGGGCAGGAGGCGCTGCGCGACCGCACCCCGTTCGGCGGGTTCCCGTGGGGGCGGCTGGCGTTCAGCCAGGACACCTCGCCGCTGCTGCGGCTGGCCGCGCTGGGCGGGGCGCCGCTGGTGACGTTCGCGGTGGCGGTGGCCGGTGGGCTGCTGGTGACGGCGGTGTGGCGGCGCTACGACGTGCGGCGGTGGTGGGCGCCGGCCGCCGCGCTGACCGCCGGCGCGGTCGCCACGGTCGCCGCCGGGCTGCTGGTGCCGGTCGGCGCGGCCGGCGGCGGACCCGCCGTCACGGTGGCGATCGTGCAGGGCAACGTGCCCCGGCTGGGGCTGGACTTCAACGCCCAGCGGCAGGCGGTGCTGAACAACCACGTCGACGCCACCATCGAGCTGGCCGCCCGGGTGGCCGGCGGCGAGCAGCCGCAGCCGGACCTGGTGGTGTGGCCGGAGAACTCCAGCGACATCGACCCGCTGCGCAACCCCGCCGCCGGGGCGCGGATCTCCGCGGCCGCCGACGCGGTCCGGGCGCCGATCCTGGTCGGCGCGGTGCTGCTCGGCCCGCAGCCCGGCCAGGTCCGCAACGCGGGCATCCTGTGGCGCCCCGGCGCCGGCCCCGACCTGGAGCAGCTGTACACCAAGCGGCACCCGGTGCCGTTCGCCGAGTACGTTCCGCTGCGCGACCTCGCCCGGATGGTCAGCAAGCAGGTCGACCGGGTCCGCAACGACTTCGTGCCGGGCAGCGAACCGGGCGTGCTGCGTGCCGGGCAGACGGTGCTCGGCGACGTGATCTGCTTCGAGGTCGCCTACGACGAGGTGGTCCGCGACACCGTCACCGGCGGTGCGCAGCTGCTGGTGGTGCAGACCAACAACGCCACCTTCGACGTCGCCGAGGCCCGCCAGCAGCTGGCCATGGTACGGCTGCGCGCCGTGGAGCACGGCCGGCCGGCGTTGATGGCCTCCACGGTCGGAGTGTCCGGGTTCGTCTCGCCGCACGGGCGGGTAAGCGACGCCACCGGGTTCAACACCCGCGCGGTCGTGGTCCGGCAGCTGACGCTCGCCGACGGGCGGACCCTGGCCACCCGGGTCGGGCTGTGGCCGGAGGTGGCACTGACCGCCCTCGCGGTGGCAGCCCTGGCCGGCGCGGCGGTGCTGCGCCGGCGGCGCGCCGGATAGCGGCCGGCCGGCCCCGGGCGGCGGAAGGGGTGACAGTGGTGGGCGAGGCGACCGACATCCGACGGCCGGGCGCCGGCACACCAGGGCTGGGTCGGGTGCTGGTGGTGATCCCGACCTTCAACGAGGCCGACAACGTCACCCGGATCGTGGCGCGGGTACGCCGGGCCGCGCCCGAGGTGGAGGTCCTCGTCGCCGACGACAACAGCCCCGACGGCACCGGCGCCATCGCCGACGCCCTGGCCGGCGCCGATCCGCGGGTGCACGTGCTGCACCGCGAGGGCAAGCAGGGCCTCGGCGCGGCGTACCTGGCCGGCTTCGACTGGGCCCGCCGGCGTGGCTTCGACGCGGTGGTGGAAATGGACGCCGACGGTTCGCACGCCCCCGAGGACCTGCCCGCGCTGCTGGCGGCCGCCCGGGACGCCGACGTGGTCATCGGGTCGCGGTGGACCCGTGGGGCGCGGCTGGTGAACTGGCCGCTGCGGCGCATGCTGCTGTCGCGCTGCGGCAACCTGTACGCGCGGCTGGCGTTGGGCATGCCGGTCGCCGACGCCACCGGCGGCTACCGGGTGTACCGGCTCGACGCGTTGCGCCGGCTGGACCTGGCGTCGATCTGTTCGCAGGGGTACTCGTTCCAGGTGGAGCTGTCCCGGCTGGCGCACCGGGCGGGGGTGCGGATCGTCGAGGTGCCGATCACCTTCGCCGAGCGGGAGCGCGGCAGCAGCAAGATGAGTCCGCTGATTGTGGCCGAGGCGCTGTGGCGGATCACCGGCTGGGCGGTGCAGGACCGCCGGCTGGCGGTGCGGCGTGGCCTGTACGGCACCCCGACCGGTCAGGTGCGGTGGCCTTGAGCGGGGGCGTGTCATGCTGGACGGGCGGGTCGTGCGGACGGGATGGGGTGACATGCGCCGGGGACTGAGGTTCGTACCGTTGGCGCTGCTGCTGGCGGTGGTGCTGGAGCTGGCGGTTTTCGTGCTGCTCGGGCGGGCCGTCGGGTTCGGCAGCGCGGTGCTGGTGGTGTTCGCGGTGTCGCTGGTGGGGCTGGTGTTGCTGCGCCGGGAGGGGATGCGGGCGTGGCGGGGCTTTCGGGCCTCCGCGCAGGCCGGGCAGCCGCCGGGGCGGCAGGTGACCGACGGGCTGGTCGGGCTGGGCGGCGCCCTGCTGCTGGCCACCCCCGGCCTGGTCAGCGGGGCGGCCGGGCTGCTGCTGCTGGTGCCGCCGGTGCGGCGGCTGGCCCGCGCCGGGGTGCAACGTGCCGCCGAGCGGCGGGTGTCGTCGATGGTCGCCGGTGACCTGTTCGGGCCCCGCCGGGTGCGGGTGCGCCGGGGCGCGCCGCAGCCGACGCCGCGGCCGGCCGAGGAGCCGACGGTGGTCGACGGCGGTCGCGCCATCGAGGGGGAGATCGTCGAACCGGGCCGCTGAGCCGGCCCGTGATGGACGACGGCGCCCCGGGAGGGTTCTCCCGGGGCGCCGTGGTGTCGGTGCGGTCAGGCGCGGCCGCGGCGGGTGCGGACCTCCTGCAGCCGCTCGGCGAGGATGTCCTCCAGCTCGGCGATGGAGCGCCGCTCCAGCAGCATGTCCCAGTGGGTACGCGGCGGCTTGGCCTTCTTCTGCTCCGGCTCGCTGCCGTCGACCAGCCGGGCGACGCTGCCGTCGAACTTGCACTCCCAGGTCGTGGGGACCTCGGCGTCGACGGCGAACGGCACCTCGAACTGGTGGCCCTTGGCGCAGAGGTACTCGCGGGTCTGCCGCGGCGCGAGCTCCGTGTTGCGGTCGGACTCGTAGCTGACCGCGCCCAGCCGGCTACCGCGCAGCATACGCTCGCCCATGATCGACTTCCCCTCGTTCGTGGTGCTGGTCTTCAGGTGTAACGGTCCGTCTCCGCCGGGCCATTCCCGCCCCGGGCGCTGCCGCTGCCCGGGTCGAGCCTGACCAAGGGTAGCCGGCCATGACAGCCGCCCGGCGGGGTCGTCCCCGGCCGGGTGGAAACGGTGGAGTGTTTTCGCTGCCAACGGGGATGTTAGCCGCCCGAGCAGAGCGGAGGGTGCGATGGCTGGTGACGCGCCGGTGGCGAACCGACCGCCCGCCGGGCGGAGCTTCTTCGGCCATCCGCGGGCCTTGGCCACGCTCTTCCTCACCGAGATGTGGGAGCGGTTCAGCTTCTACGGCATGCGGGCGATCCTGGTGCTCTACCTCACCGCGGAGTTGGCCGACGACGGGCTCGGCCTGGCCGAATCCACCGCCAACGCCGTGTACGGCACGTACAACGCGATGGTCTACCTGATGGCGCTGCCCGGCGGCTGGGTCGCCGACCGGCTGATCGGCGCCCGCCGCAGCGTGCTCTGGGGCGGCGTGGTGATCGCGGCCGGCCACTACGTGATGGCGGTGCCGGCGCGGTGGAGCGTGTTCGCCGGGATGGCGCTGATCGTGCTCGGCACCGGGCTGCTCAAACCCAACATCTCCACGATGGTCGGCGACCTGTACGACCGGGACTCGCCCCGCCGCGACGCCGGCTTCTCGATCTTCTACATGGGCATCAACCTCGGCGCGTTCATCGCTCCGCTGATCACCGGCCTCCTCGGCGAGAAGATCAACTGGCACCTGGGTTTCGGGGCGGCGGCGGTCGGCATGACCTTCGGCGTGCTGCAGTACGTGCTGGGCGGGCGCAACCTCGGCGAGGCCGGCGCCCGGCCGGCCGACCCGCTGCTCGGCGCGGACCGCCGCCGCGCGCTGACCCGGGTCGGGCTCGCCACCGCCGCTGTCCTGGTCGTGGTGGCGGTGCTGGCCGTGGCCGGGCTGTTCACCGTCGACACCGTGGTCAACCTGCTCGCCGCGGTCACCGTGCTGGTCACCATCGGCTACTTCGCCCGGATCACGCTCGACCGGGAACTCAGCGCCACCGAACGCAGCCGGATGAAGGCGTACGTGTGGCTGTTCGTCTTCGCCGCGGCGTTCTGGCTGATCTACGACCAGGCCGGGTCGGTGCTGAACCTCTTCGCCGCCGACCGCACCGACCGGGACGTCGCCGGGTTCACCTTCCCCGCGTCCTGGCTGCAGTCGGTCAACCCGATCCTGATCATCATCGGGGCGCCGCTGTTCGCGCTGCTCTGGCTGCGGCTGGGACACCGGGTCTCCACCCCGGTGAAGTTCGCCGTCGGCCTGGTTCTCAACGGCCTGTCGTTCGTGCTGATGGCCGCCGCCGCGCGGGCCGCCGTCGGTGGCGACCTGGTCTCCCCGTGGTGGCTGGTCGCGGTGTACGCCATCCAGGTCGCCGGTGAGCTGTCGCTGAGCCCGGTCGGCCTGTCCGCCACCACCAAGCTGGCGCCGGTGAAGTACGCCAGCCAGATGATGGGGCTGTGGTTCCTGGCCACCGCCGTCGGCGACGCGATCGGCGGGCAGGTGGCCCGGCTCGCCGCCACCTGGTCCGAGCCGGTGTACTTCCTGACCTTCGGGCTGGCGTCGGTGGCGCTCGGCCTGGGCGCGGTGATGTTCGCCCGGCAGATCCGCGCCCTGATGGCCGGCATCCACTGACCCGGGTCGCCGACGTCGCCGCCGCGGCGGGCCGCCAAGCCGGGCCCGCCCGGGCCGCCGAACCAGCGCCCGGCCGGTCGGCCCCGGGTCAGGGCGCCGGCGCCGGCGTCGGGGGCAGCGGCAGCGGCAGTCCGGGCAGCCCGTCGATGCTGTGCGCGACGTGGTCCTTCTTGGCGAAGTAGTCGTTCAGCGAGGCGTCGTCCTCCCGGGCGAAACGGCGGGCGTGCAGGTCCCGGTCGGCGTCGTAGGACATGAACGGCACCGCGTAGCCGCAGGTGTCCCGGATCAGGTCGGCGCGCACCACGATGATGGCCCGCAGGCCGTGCACGCTGCTGTCGATGTCCGGGAAGTGCGCGGCCAGGTCCCGCCAGCGCGGGTCGTCGCGGAACACCGGCTCGCCGCGCCCGTGCACCCGGACGATGTTCGGCGGCCCCTGGAAGGCGCACCACATCAGCGTGATCCGGCCGTTCTCCCGCAGGTGCGCGATGGTCTCGGCGTTGGAACCGGCGAAGTCCAGATAGGCCACCGTGTGCGCGTCAAGGACCGCCCAGGAGCCGCGCAGCCCCTTCGGGGACAGGTTGATGGTGCCGTCACCGGCCAGCGGCGCGGTCGCGGTGAAGAACAGCGGCTGCTCCTCGATGAAGGTCCGCAGCCGGCGGTCGATGCGTTCGTACGTCTTTCCCACTCCGGCATCATCCCCGGCCGCCGCACCGGTCGGCCGCCCGGACCGGCGCCGTCCCAACCGCTGGCCGCGCTCCCGGCTGGTCCGCCACCCGACGGCCCGGTCAGCCCAGCCGGGCCGGGCGGGGATCGCACCAGCCGGTCAGGTGGGCGTCCCGCCCGGCCACCGCGTCCAGGATCCGGCGCGCCCACACCGCGGCCATCGGCAGGTAGTCGAAGGCGTAGCCGGGCCCGGTGCGGTCCATCAGGTCGACGAACTTGACCAGTTCGACCAGCGCGGCGACCGGCTTGGCGACCCGCCACGCCTCCCGCAGCTCACCGGGGGAGGCCATCTGCCGCCAACCGTCCAGATAGGCGCCGACCTGCCGGCGCGCCTCCGGCTCGGCAACCTGGTGCAACCAGCCGGCCAGGTCGAACAGCGGATGCGCGATCCGGGCGAAGCTCCAGTCGAACAGCAGCGGCCCGTCCGGGCGGTCCGCCGCGTTGTCCGGGTGCAGGTCGCCGTGTGTCAGGGTCGGCGGCAGGTCGAGGTCGTCGAGTTCGGCGCAGCGGTCCTGCAACCACATCGCTACGCCGGTCAGCCCACCCGGGCCGGTGCCGGCGCGGTCCCACACCTCGGCGCGGCGGGTCAGCGCCGGCACCCGGTCGGCCAGGTCGTCCAGGGTCAGCACCGGGCAGCCCGCCGCCTCCAGCGGCCCGGTCCGGCCCACCGTGGCGGCCTGCACCCGGGCCAGCAGGCGCAGGGCGGCCGCGCCGTCGCGGGCCGGCGGCTGGGCGCCGAAGTCGGCGCTGAGCCACCAGCCGTGCTCGGCCGAGTCGGCCAGCACCTCGGGCACCGCCCGCGGCCACGTCCGAGCCAGTTCGGCGATCACCCGGGGTTCGGCCACCAGGTGCGGCAGGGCCGCCTTGAGGAACACCGCTCCGTCGGTGGTCGGGGCGCGCAACACCGTCGAGGTCGTCCAGTGCCGGATCTGGCTGACCGGGCCGGTGCGGCGGGCGCCCCGCCCGGCCAGCACCCCGTCCAGCCAGCCGGTGGCGGCGGCGAACCAGCCGGGCCGGTACCAGGCCGGGCGGCCCGCCGGCGCGGACCGGTCCAGCCAGTGCCGCACCGATGCCGCGCCGAACGCAGTCGCGTCGTGCCAGCCGTAGCCGGCGGCCGGCTCGCCGTCGACCGGCTCGGCCACGAACAGGGTGGTGTCCAGCGGTTCGAGCAGCGCCACCCGCAGCCCCGTCTCGGCGGCGACGGCGCCGGGCAGTTGGCTGCTCGGCGGCGGCCACGACGCGGTCAGCCGCAGCCGGGGCAGGAGCACCACGCCGTCCTGCCGGCGGCCCAGCACCCGGCCCGGTCCGGCGGCGATGATCACGTCCACGTCGACCGCCGCGGCCGCCGTGACGGACGCGTTCACGCGGCGCTCCCGGCCCGCGGCCGGGACGGGACCACCGGCTGGACGCCGGCCGGCTCCCGCCGGTGACGCAGCGACTCCACGCCGACCAGGTCGTCGGCGACCGCGTCCGGGGCGTCGGTGTCGAACCGGGCGATCGCCCGGATCCGCGCGGCGGCGGCCACCAGCACCGCGATGACCAGGCCGCAGAGCAGGAAGACGAACGCGATGCCGCGCCCCTCGCCGACCCCGATCAGCCGCCCGACGCTGCCGGCCAGCCGCCCGCCCGGCATCAGCATCGGCTCGAACAGCGCGGTCGCGGCGGGCGCCACCACCGCGAAGCCCAGCGGCAGCGTGGACCAGGAGATCATCTGGTTCAGCGCGGCCGCCCGGCCGTGGTAGCGCTGGGGGATCTTCACCTGCACGATCGCCCGGTAGATGCCGGTGGTCAGGGTCAGCCCGGCGGTCAGCCCGAACGCGCCCGCCGCGACCAGCAGCGGATCCGGACGCAGCGCGATCACCACACAGGCCACCGCCATGGCCAGGATGGACAGCAGCACCCCGCGCATCGGCCGGCGGGCCGGACCGCCCCACAGGGCGACGGTCAGCCCGGCCACCGTCGCGCCCAGCCCGGACACGAACGACACCTGGGCCGCGTCGGCGAGCGTGCCGAAGGACAGCACCAGCGGGCTGACCAGGATCAGCGGCGGCGCCAGGAAGATGTTGAGCACCAGGAAGAACAGCAGCATCGCCCGGAAGTGCCGGTGCCCCCACGAGTAGCGGAAGCCGTTGGCGATCTCGGCGGTCAGCGTTTCCCGCCGGTGCCAGCCCATCCGCGCCGGCCAGCGGACCAGCGCCACGACCAGCACCGCCGCCGCGTAGCTGACGATGTCGATCACCAGGATGCCGTCCAGGCCGACCGTCGCCAGCAGGCCGGCGGCGAACAGCGGCACGAACAGCGTCCCGACGCCGTTGACCATCTCCACCACGCCGATGGCGTGCCGCAGGTACCGCTTGGGCACCAGTTGCGGCACCGACGCCACGTACGCCAGGCGCTGGAACGCGGTGGCCACCGACAACCCGACCAGCAGCGCGTAGATGTGCCAGATCTGCAGGGCGTCGGTCCACAGCAGCACGCCGAGCGCGATCTGCACCGCCCAGGCGGCGACGTCCCCGGCGAGCAGCACCGCCCGCCGGCTGGACCGGTCCACCACCGCGCCGGCCAGCGGGGCGACCACCAGGCCGGGCACCAGCGCCAGCGTCACGAACAGCGCCAGCTGGGCGACCGAACCGGTGGTCAGGTAGATCCAGATCGGGATGGCCCACTGGGTGAACGCCGAACCGATCAGCGAGATCAACTGGCCGGCGGCCACGCCGAGGAACCGGCCCATGCTCGGCTCGGCCGGGCGGCGGCTCGGGCCCGCGTCCGCCGGCGGGCCGCCGTCACCCGGCCCGCCCGGCCCCGCCACGCCGCGGCGGTGCACGCCGTGCAGCCACCAGTCGCTGTCCGCGCCGCGGGCCGGCCGGGTCAGCTGCGCGCCGCCGTCGGCGTCCAGCACCAGGTGGGTACGGGTGACGATCTCGGCCAGCTCGGTGGCCCGGTAGCGGTTGAAGTAGTGCCCGCCCTCGTCGAGGACGACCAGCGCGCAGGTGTCGGAGAGGAAGTCCCACTCCCGGAACCGTTCGGCGTAGTAGTCGGTGGCCGGGTCCTGCTCGCCGACCACCGAGATGACCGGCGCGTCGATCCGGTCGATCCGGCTGTCCAACAGACCGCTGTAGTAGTCCTCGGCGCTGCGGGTGTCGTGGCGCATGTTGCGGATCACCCGGTCCGCCTCGTCCAGGCCCAGCTCCTCGATGTCCACGCCGCGCCCCACGAGGCGGTTGATGAAGGTGCGGTTGCTGCGGAAGCGTTCCAGCTCGGCCAGCCGGGACAGCCGGCTCAGCACGCCCCGGGGCCGGGCGAACGGGAAGATGCCGCCCACGTACACCGCCTCGACCGGCCGGCCGGCGACCTGCAGGCGGCGGGCCACCTCCACCACCAGCGCGCTGCCGATGCCGCAGTGGCCGTAGAGCACCAGCGGCCCGCCGACGTCGCGCAGGATCTCGGTGACGGCCCGGTCGACCAGCTCGCCGAAGGGCAGGGTGTCCTGCTCGCCGCCGGCCTCCTGGCCGTGGATGGCGGCCGAGTAGAGCCGGTGCCCGGGCGGCATCGCGTCGGCCAGCGCCTGGTACACCGCGGCGCTGCCACCGCCGTACGGTACGCAGACCAGCGACCGGACGGGCTCGGTGTCCGGGACCGGCCGGGTCAGCTCGTGCAGCAGTCGGGCCGGCCGGTCCCCGGTGGCCGGCTCGTCGAGCAGCCGGGCGAGGTCCCGTACCGTGCGGCAGCGGAACAGGTCCATCAGGGAGATGGTGCCGGCCGCGCCGGCGGCCTCCAGGCCGCGGCGGATCCGGGTGACCGCCTGCGCGGCCAGCAGCGAGTGCCCGCCGACGAGGAAGAAGTCGTCGTCGATGCTGACCCGGTCGACCGGCAGCAGGTCGGTCCAGACGTCGGCGATCAGCCGTTCGGTCGGGGTGTTCGGTGCGGTGAACTCCTGCTCGGCCTGCCCGGCCAGGTCGGGGTCGGGCAGCGCGCGGTGGTCCAGCTTGCCGTTCGGGGTCAGCGGCAACGCGTCGAGCACCACGAACGCCGCCGGCACCAGGTAGTCGGCGAGGCTGCGGGCCAGGTGCTCGCGCAGCTGCCCGGCGGTGGGTCGGCGGGCGGCGTCGGCCGGCACCACGTACGCGACCAGCCGCCGGTCGCCGGTGCCGTCGGGCTGCGCGAGCACAGCGCAGCCGCGCAGGTCGGGGTGGCGTTGCAGGGTGGCCTCGATCTCGCCCAGCTCGATGCGGTAGCCGCGGACCTTCACCTGCCGGTCGACCCGGCCCAGGTATTCCAGGGTGCCGTCGGGGCACCAGCGCACCCGGTCGCCGGTGCGGTACATGCGGGCGCCCGGCTCGCCGCTGAACGGCTCGGGCAGGAACCGCTGCGCGGTCAGCGCGGCCCGGTTCAGGTAGCCGCGGGCCAGCCCCTCACCGGCGACGAACAGCTCACCGGGCACCCCGACCGGCACCGGGTTGAGGTGCCGGTCCAGCACGTAGGCGCGCAGGTCGGCCAGCGGCCGGCCGATCGGCGAGGCGACCGGGCGACGTACGTCGGCGCGGCGCAGCCGCTGCGCGGTGACGTGCACCGTGGTCTCGGTGATGCCGTACATGTTGACCAGCGCTGGGCGCTGCTCGCCGTAGCGGCTCAGCCAGTGCCGCAGTTCCCGGACGTAGAGCGCGTCGCCGCCGAAGACGATGGTGCGCACCGACAGGTCGGCGAAGGACCGGTCGGTCTCGGTGAGGGTGGCCCGCAGGCCGCGGAACGCCGCCGGGGTCTGGTTGAGCACCGTCACCCGCTGCTCGGCCAGCACGTCGAGCAGCCGTTCGGTGTCCCGGACCACCTCCGGCGGCACCACGACCAGCCGGCCGCCGTAGGCCAGCGCCCCCCACATCTCCCAGACCGAGAAGTCGAACGCGTACGAGTGCAGCAGCGCCCAGACGTCGTCCGGGCCGAAGTCGAAGTGCGCCTCGGCGGCGGTGAGCAGCCGGACCACCTGCCGGTGCTCCACCAGCACGCCCTTGGGTTGGCCGGTGGAGCCGGAGGTGTAGATGACGTAGGCCAGGTCGCCGGGGCCGGCCGGGCGGGCGGCCGGCGGGGCGGCCGGCGCGGGCGGGTCGTCGTCCGGGGCGTCCAGCCGCAGCACCCGCCCGGCGTGGCCGGGCAGGTCGTCGCCGGGGGCCGCGTCGGTGACCAGCACCGGCGCGCCGGTGTCGGCGAGGATGAATTCCAGCCGTTCCCGCGGGTAGGCCAGGTTCAGCGGCACGTACGCGCCGCCGGCCTTGAGCACGCCGAGGATCGCCGTGACGGTGCCCGGGCCGGGCCGCAGGTGCAGCGCCACCAGGGTGTCCGGGCCGACCCCGAGGCGGCGCAGCCGCTCGGCGAGGCGGTCCGCGCGGCGGTTCAGCTCGGCGTAGCTGACCTGCTGGCCGTCGAAGGTGAGGGCGACGGCGTCGGGCTGGCGGGCCGCCTGCTTCTCGAACAGCGAGTGCAGGGTCCGCTGGACCGGGAAGCGGGCGGCCCGGGCGCCCCAGCCGTCCAGCACCTCGGCGCGTTCGGCGTCGGTGAGCAGGTCCACGGTGCGCAGCGGGGCGTCCGCCCGGTCGACAATGGTCCGCAGCAGCCGGGTGAACCGGTCGCCGAACCGGGCCACCGTCGGCGCGTCGAACAGCGCTGTGTTGTAGGTGAACTCGCACCACAGCTCGCCGGTACGGGTCTGCACCGCCAGCAGTTCCAGGTCGAAGCGGGTGGTCGCCAGGTCGAGCACCTCCCAGCTGACCGCCGGCCCGCCGCCGGGCTCGGTGTGGTCGCGGAACTGGTAGTTCTGCAAGGCGAAGGTGACCTGGAACAGCGGGGACCGGCTGACGTCGCGGGGCACGTCCAGTTCGGACACCAGGTGCTCGAACTGGACGTCCTGGTGGGTGAGGCCGTCGAGGACCAGCTGCCGGGTGCGGGTGAGCAGCGCGCTGAACGACTCGTCCGGGTCCAGCCGGGCCCGCACCGGCAGCATGTTGACGAACATGCCGACCAGCGGCTCCAGCTCCGGCCGGGTGCGCCCGGCGACCGGCGAGCCGACCGCGAAGTCACGCTGGTCGCTGTGCGCGGCGAGGAGGACCTGGTAGGCGGCGAGCAGGGTCATGTAGACGGTGGCGTCGTGCCGGCGGGCCAGCGCGGTGACCGCGGCGGCGAGCGGGGCGTCCACCTCGAAGCGGTGGGTGGCGCCGTCGAAGCGTTGCGTCGGCGGGCGCGGCCGGTCGGTGGGCAGGTCCAGGGCGGGCACCCCGGCCAGCTGCCCGGTCCAGTACGCCAGGCCCCGGTCGGTGCCGGGCCGGTGCCGCTGCCAGTGGGCGTAGTCGCCGTAGCCGACCGGCAGCGCCGGCCAGGTGGGGGCCGTCCCGGCGCGGCGGGCCCGGTACGCGGTGAGCACGTCGCCGACCAGCACGTCGATGGACCAGCCGTCGCTGACGATGTGGTGCGCCTGCAGCGACAGCAGCCAGCGGTGCGGGCCGTAGTCGACGAGCAGGGCCCGGAACAGCGGCCCGGCGCCGAGGTCGAAGGGGTCGGCGGCGTGCTCGCGGGCCAGTTCGCCGGCCTGCCGGCGGGCGTCGTCCGGGTCGTCGGCGGTGACCGTGGCCCAGGACAGCGGCACCGGGCCGGGCGGGTCGACGACCACGCTCGGCTGGCCGTCGTCGCCGGTGGGGAAGCGCATCCGCAGGCTCTCCTGCCGGGCCGCCACGTCGGCGAGGGCGTCGCCCAGCGCGGCCGGGTCGACCTCGCCGTCCAGCCACACCGCCACCGGCACGTGGTAGGCGGTGGAGCCGGTGGCGAACTGGTCGGCGAACCAGAGCCGCTCCTGCGCGTACGACAGGGTCCGCGGCGCGTCCGCGGGAGCGCGGCCGACTCGGCCCGCGCCGGTGTCGGCGGGTTGGCGCAGGAGCCGCTCCAGCAGGGCCTGCTTGGTGGCGGACAGCGGCGCCTCCCGGGCCGCCGACTCCGGGGTTGCGGACATGCGGGGTTACCTTTCGTAGGTGGCGAGCAGCGCGGCGGCCTCGTCGTCGGAGATCTCGTCGAGCCGGGCGACCAGCAGCCGCTCGACCTGGACGGCCAGCTCGGCGACCGTGGGGTGGGCGAAGAGCATGTAGACCGGGACGTCCACGTCCAGGACCGCGCCGATGCGGGCGACGGCCCGGCTGGCCAGCAGCGAGTGCCCGCCCCGGTCGAAGAAGTTGTCGTGCACGCCCAGCGAGCTGACGCCGAGCACCTCGGCCCAGGCCGCGGCGACCAGTTCCTCGGCGCCGGTGCGCGGGGCGGTGACGGACGGTGCCGCGTCGTCGGCGTCGGCCGGGTCGGGCAGCGCGGCGACGTCGAGCTTGCCGCTGGGCATCAGCGGCAGGGCGTCGAGGGTGACGAAGGCGGTCGGCACCAGGTGTCCCGGCAGGACGGCCCGCAGCCCGGCGCGCAGCCGTGCCGGGTCGGCGTCGCCGGTGAGGTAGCCGATCAGCCGCCGGCCGCCGTGGCCGTCGGGGCGTACGGCCACCGCGGCCTGATCGACGCCGGGCTGGGCGCGCAGCGCGGTCTCGATCTCGCCGAGCTCCACCCGCGCGCCGTTGACCTTCACCTGCCGGTCGAGGCGCTCCAGGAACTCCAGCGTGCCGTCGGAGCGCCAGCGGCAGCGGTCGCCGGTGCGGTACAGCCGGGCGCCGGGCGGGCCGAACGGGTCGGGCACGAACGCGGCCGCGGTGTCGGCGGGGCGGCGCAGGTAGCCGCGGCCGACCGGGCCACCGCCGATGTGCAGGTGCCCGGGTACGCCGACCGGGACCGGGTCGCCCCGCTCGTCGAGCACGTGCAGCCGGGCGCCCGGCATCGGCACCCCGATCGGCACCGCGCCGGCCGGGTGGGCGCCCGGCGGCACCGTGTGCGCGGAGACCGCGATGGTCGTCTCGGTCGGCCCGTAGAGGTTGTGCAGCGGCACGGCGCGCACCGCGCCCAGGTCGGCGGCCAGGTCGCCGTCGAGCTGCTCGCCGATGCAGACCACCTGCCGCAGGTCGGTCGCCTCGGCCAGGCCGGGGTGGCCGACCAGGTGCCGCAGCACCGTCGGTACGCAGGACAGCAGGGTGACCCGTTCCCGGCGGAGGGTGTCGAGCACCGCGTCCGGGTCGAGGGCGCCCCGCTCCGGGGCGATCACCAGGGTGGCGCCGGCCACCAGGGCCGGGTAGACCTCCTGGCCGAACAGGTCGAAGCTGGGCGAGGCGAGCACCAGCAGCCGGTCGGCGGGGGTGAGCGCGTGCTGCCGGGCGAACCAGGTGGCGTGCGCGACCAGCGAGTGGTGCTCGATCATCGCGCCCTTGGGCCGGCCGGTGGAGCCGGAGGTGTGGATCACGTACGCGAGGCCGTGCGGGTGCACCGGCGCGGGCGCGGCGGCGTCCGGGTCGGCGCCGCCGTCGAGGTCGTCCACCAGGATCGTGCGGTACGCCCCGGCCGGCAGCGCGTCGGCGACGGCGGCGGAGGTGACCACCACCGTGGCGGCCGTGTCGGTGACCAGGTGGGCCAGCCGCTGCGCCGGGTAGCCGGGGTCCAGCGGCACGTACGCCGCGCCGGCCCGCAGCACCGCCAGCATCGCCACCACCACGTCGGCGCAGCGGGGCAGCGCCACCCCGACCAGTTGCTCGGGGCCGGCGCCGAGGGCCCGCAGTCGGGCGGCCAGCCGGCCGGTGCGCTCGTCCAGCTGCCGGTAGGTCAGCGACCGGCCCGCGTCGCGGACGGCGACCGCGTCGGGGGTGCGGGTGGCGTGCGCGCGGATCAGCTCGACCACGCCGGGGCCGGCCGGTGGCGCCGGCGGGCCGGCGGCCCAGCCGGTGACGAGCAGGTCGCGTTCGGCGGTGGGCAGCAGCGGCAGGGCGGACAGCGGCCGGTCGGGCCGGGCCAGGCCGCCGCGCAGCAGGGTCAGCCACCGCGCGACGATCCGCCGCGCGGTGGCGGCGTCGAACAGGTCGCTGCGGTACTCCAGCCGCCCGGCGGTGTCGCTGACCTCCAGCAGCAGTTCCTCGCGGGCCACCCCGTTGCTGGTGCTCAGTCCCACCTGGCCGAGGTGGTTGAAGCCGAGCTGGTAGAGCGGCTGCACGCCAGGCAGCCGGGGCGGGTTGAGCGCCTCGACCAGCCGGGGCAGTGGCAGGTCCTGGTGTTCCCAGGCCGACAGCATCGTCTCCCGCACCCGGCCGATCAGCTCGCCGAAGCTCGGGTCGCCGGTCAGGTCGACGCGCAGCACCAGCGTGTTGACGAACATGCCGATCAGCGGCGCCAGCTCGGGCCGGTTCCGCCCGGCGACCGGCAGCCCGACGCGGACCTGCGGGTCGCCGCTGAGCCGGTGCAGCAGCGCGGCGTAGCCGGCCAGCAGCACCATGGCGCTGCTGGCCGAGTGCCGGCGGCCGACCTCGACGACCGTGTCGCGCAGCTGCCCGG